>CAXSBC010000001.1:0-569324 GCA_964236105.1 uncultured Acetobacteraceae bacterium
AAAGCGCCGCCAACATATCCCTTCCAAACATATTCGACTGTCAATGAACAGACGCTTCAGCAAACCTGCCTCCAGCGAGGCGAGGAAGCTAGCAGAACCACCGTCCGGGGCCAAGCCCTTTTTGGCAGCACCGCTGCGGTGACGGGGATTTAGGCTCGCCCGGCGGTGCGGTCAACAGCAAAAGGCCAATCGCCCGAACATTCCCGTACGGCGACCGCTGAGCGAGGGCATCAGCCGAGGTGATGATAGTCCCGGAACCAGTCCACGAACCGCGGGATCCCGACATCGAGCGTGATGCGCGGCGCCCATCCAGTCAGCGCTTCCGCCGCGTCGACCGAGGCCCAGGTGGCCACGAGGTCTGCCGGCGGACGCGCCGCCATGCGGATGTCCGCCGTCCGACCCAGCGCCTGCTCCAGCAGCCGGACCATGTGCGACACCCGCTCGCTGCGTCGGTTGCCGATGTTGAGAATCCGCACCCGCTCGACCGCAGGATCCGGCGGCAGCGCCAGCACGCGAAGCAGCGCGTCGACCACGTCGTCGATGAAGGTGAAGTCGCGGGCGAGCCCGTCTCCTTCGTAGAGCGTCACCGGCTCGCCGGCGGCGATCGCGCGGGCGAAGCCGTAATAGGCCATGTCCGGCCGGCCCCACGGGCCATACACGGTGAAGAAGCGCAGTCCGGTCTGCGGCAGGCCGTAGAGATGGCCATAGGCATGCGAGATCAGCTCGCCCGACCGCTTGGTCGCGGCGTAGAGCGAGTTCGGCAGATCGACCCGGTCGGTCTCATGGAAGGGCAGCGAATCGTTCAGGCCGTACACCGAGGAGGATGAGGCGAACACCAGATGCTCGAGCCGCTCCAGCCGCCTCGCGGCCTCCAGCAGCGTCACATGCCCGGCCACGTTGGCCTGCACATACGCATACGGATCGACCATCGAATGTCGCACGCCCGCCTGGGCCGCGAGATGGACGATCCGGCGGATCCCCGGCTCCTCTGCCACCAGCGCGGCCATGGCCGCGCGATCGGCGATGTCGCCTTTGACGAACCGGTAGTCGCCGTCGCCGGACAGCCTCTCGATCCGTGCCCGCTTCAGGGCCGGATCGTAGTAGTCGTTGAGATCGTCGAAGCCGACCACCCGCTCGCCCCGCTCCAGCAGGGCCCGCGTCACGTGATGCCCGATGAATCCGGCACCTCCCGTCACCAGTATCGTCATGGCGGCACTCCCACCGAAACCTGTCCGCCGGCTTGTGGCGTCGCCGCCGGACGAGCGCAAGAACGCCGGCTGAACCTTCCCACGGACACCGCGTTCTCAGGCGGCCCGGCGTCACGGCCGAGAAGCCCGGCGCCCGAACTCCCAATCCAAGCACGAGAGGCTCCCCTCAGATGGCCACCAAGCAGCGGCTGCACCCGACGCGCACCAAGCTCGAATCCAATGCCCGCACCGTCGCGATCGACGTCCTCAACAAGCGTCTGGCCGATGGCCTGGACCTGTCCCTGATCACCAAGCAGGCGCACTGGAACCTGAAGGGCCCGCAATTCATCGGCGTCCATCTGATGCTCGACGGCTTCCGGACCGAGCAGGACGACCTCAACGACAAGATGGCCGAGCGCATCACGGCACTGGGCGGCACGGCGTTCGGCACCACCCAGGACATCACCCGCGACAGCCAGCTGGCGCCCTACCCGACCGACATCTACAAGGTGGCCGACCACCTGGCCGCCCTCATCGACCGCTACTCGGTGTTCGGCAACTCGGTGCGCGAGAACATCGACGACACCGACGAGGCTGGCGATCCGGACACCGCCGACCTGCTCACCGAGGTCAGCCGTGCGATCGACAAGCAGCTCTGGTTCCTGGAGGCCCACGTCCAGGAGCCGACCGGCGAGCCTCGCGACGGCGACGGCACCGGAGCCCGCTGAACAAACCGAACTGCCTGGAACGCCGGAGCTGGTAGCAGCGCCGGCTTCTCCTGACCGGCTAGGGCCCGGACGCCGCGCCCAGCGAGGCGCTCTGCACCAGATCACCCACGCGGATGCCGAGCCTGCCCGTGATGCCGCCCTGCAGTTCGAGCGTCGCCTTGGCGATGCCGTGGCTGTCCACGTTGGCCAGGCTGAACGGCACCGTGTCCTCGGCGATATGGGTGATGCGGTTGTTCTCGCCGATGAACACCATGTCCTCCGGCACCGGACAGTTCTTCATCCACATGGCGCTCTGCTGCGGCTGCGGCCAGACGAACAGCATCCCGCCACCCGCCGGGATCGAGGTGCGGAACATCAGCCCGACCTCCTGCTGACGCGGCGTCTGCGCCAGCTCGACCGAGATCGGGTGCGACACCTTGTCCTGCCCGGTGATGGTCAGCGTCTCCTGCTTCAGCGTCGGCTGCGCCCTGGTCGGCTCCGCATCCTGTGCCAGCGCCCGATCGGCAGCGGTCATCAGCAGCATACCGGCCAGCCAAGCCACGGCGGCACGTGAAAGCGTCACGGTCGTTCCTCCAGAACCTGTCCGGCAAGCTGCCGGATCCCCGGCCGCACAGGACCCTCGCGCGGCGCATCTTGCAAGGTGGTGAACCAGTGCGCCGGCGGATTGCGGCCGGTGCTGTGCGGGAAGCGAAGCGCGCGCAGCACCGCCTCCGCCTCGGTCGTCAGCGCAGACGGCACCGCGATTCGGTTCAGCACGGCCCAGAGCAGCGCCCAGCAGCGGCCGGTCGAGAACGGGTTGTAGCCGCCGCCCCCGGTCACGATCAGCGGCACGCGAAGCTCCGCCGCTAGGTCGCGCAGGCCCGCCGCCGCGTCGGCGAGCGCGTTGTTCGACAGCGCCAGCCGCGACAGCGGGTCCTCCAGCAGCGCGTCGGCGCCGCACTGGGCAAAGATCGCCAGCGGCCGATGCGTCCGCACCAGCGGCAGGATCGCCTGCTGCACCAGCACCCGCATCTCGCTGTCGTTCAGCCCGGCCGGAACCGGCAGGTTGCGCGCAGCACCCCCCGCCCGGTCCTCCGCCAGCCCGGTGAACGGCCAGCGCCGCTCCTCGTGCACGCTGACCGTCAGCACCCGGTCGTCGTCCGCAAACGCGTCCTGCACCCCGTCGCCGTGATGGGCGTCGAGATCGACATAGGCGATGCGGTCCAGCCCGAGCTCCTGCCAGACCAGCAGCGCCAGCACCACGTCGTTCAGGTAGCAGAAGCCGGATGGCCGGTCCGGCCGGCCGTGATGGGTGCCGCCGGCCAGGCACTGCACGATGCCGCCGCACGCGGTCAGCCGTGCCGCCAGCATCAGCCCGCCGGCCCCGGTCATCGGCCGGCGATACATCTCGGGATAGATCGGGTTCGAGCCGACGCCGATGCCATAGCGGTCGCGCACGGCATCGCTGACCCGCTGCTCGGCCTCGGCCAGCCGAAGGGCCGCGACATAGCCCGGATCATGGAACCGGACCACCGCCTCCGGCTCGGCCAGCGGCGCCTCGAGATAGCAGGCGGGATCGATCCAGCGCATCGCCCGGATCAGGTCGAGCGCCACCGTCACCCGCGGCACCGAGAGCGGGTGCCAGCTCCCGAACGAGGAGTGACGATGCAGCTCGCTGCCGATCAGGACCGGCCGGCGGCCCGGGTCGGGTCGCCAGGCTCAGGACGGCGGCTCAGGACGCCAGGAACGGGTTGCTGCGCCGCTCCTGCCCGATCGTCGAGCCCGGACCATGGCCCGGCACGATCGCCATGTCGTCGCCGAGCGTCAGCAGCTTGGCCGTCACGCCGGCGATCAGCGCCTTGCCGTCGCAATACGGAAAGTCGGTGCGTCCCACGGAGCCGCGGAACAGGGTGTCGCCGACGAGCGCCAAGCGCTGCGTCTCCTCGACGAACACGACATGGCCGGGCGTGTGTCCCGGCACGTGCAGCACCGTGAGCCGGCAGCCGGCATAGGAGAGCGTCTCGCCCTCCTCCAGCCAGCGGTCCGGCTCGACGTCGTGCATGTCGGCGATGCCCAGGGACGCGGCCTGCGCGTCGATGCCGGCCAGCAGAAACGCGTCCCGCCGGTCGGGTCCGATCACCGGCACCCGGGCGCCGTCCGCCAGCGCCGGCAGCGCGTCCCGCAGCGCAGCCGCACCCCCGGCATGATCGAGATGGCCATGGGTGAGCAGGATCGCCTCGATCGTCACGCCCAGGGCTGCGATCCGCGTCAGGATCTGCGGCACGTCGCCGCCCGGATCGATCACCACGCCGCGCCTATCATCGTCGTCCCACAGGATCTGGCAGTTCTGCGCGAACGGCGTGACGACGACGATCTCATGTTTTGGCGATGGCATGAACCGACCCTTCCCCCCACTTCTGCGAGGTTATGGCCTGTGCCACGCGGACGATCCAGACCGGGGTTCCGCGATCAGCCGCGAGTTGAACGAGATGACCGATCAGACGCCGGACGCCGCCCTGCTGCTTGGCGACCTGCTGGCCGTGGCAGCGCTCTGGCGCCGGGACGGGGAGAGGGTGGCGCTGGCCACCGTCACCGAGACCTGGGGCAGCTCGCCCAGGCCCGCCGGCAGCCGCATGGCGATCAGCGCCACCGGCCGGATCGCCGGCTCGGTCAGCGGCGGCTGCGTCGAGGCGGCGGTGGTCGAGGCGGCGCTGGAGACGCTGTCGGATGGCCGGCCGCGGCTGCTGTCCTACGGCGTCAGCGACAGCAGCGCCTGGTCGGTGGGACTCGCCTGCGGCGGCACCATCGGCGTCTTCGTGGAGCCGATCGCCCCGGCTCCGGAGCCGGATGCGTGACGCCGCAGACCCTGGAGCGCCTGGCCGACGCCCGCACCGCCCGCCGCCTGGCGGTGCTGGCGACACGGCTGCCGGACGGCGCGCAGCTGCTGCTGGAAGAGCATCACGGCACGCTGGCGCCGGCGGATCGCCGGCATCCCGACCTGCCGCAGGCGCTGATCGCGGCGGCGGCCGACGCGGCCGCCAGCGAGCGCAGCGGGATCGTGGCGGTCGGCTCGGAGAGCTGGTTCCTGCACGTGCACGCGCCGCCGCCCAGGCTGCTGGTGATCGGCGCCGTGCATATCGCCCAGGCGCTGGCGCCGCTGGCGCGCCTGGTCGGGCTCGCGGTCACGGTGATCGACCCGCGCGAGAGTTTTGCGACCGCCGAGCGGTTTCCCGGCACCGAGCTGGTGGTCGCATGGCCGGACGAGGCGCTGCGCGCGCTCTCGGTGGACCGGCACAGCGCCATCGTGACCCTGACCCATGACCCCAAGCTCGACGATCCGGCGCTCGACGCGGCGCTGAACGGGCCCGCCTTCTATGTCGGCGCGCTCGGCTCGCGAAAGACCCAGGCGGCGCGGCGCTCGCGTCTGCGGGAGGCGGGCTTCGACGAGCGGACGGTGGCCCGGGTGCGCGGCCCGGTCGGGCTGGCGATCGGCGCGATCGGCGCTCCGGAGATCGCGCTGTCGATCATCGCGGAGATCGTCGCGGTCCGGCGCGGCGCGGCGGTGGGCGACCGCGAGCGGCCGCGATGACCGCGCCGGTCGGTGCACTGGTGCTGGCAGGCGGTGCCGGGCGACGGGCGGCGCCGCACGACAAGCTGCTGGCGCACGACGCCCACGGCAGGACGATGATCGCGCGCACCACGGCCGAGGCGCAGGCCAGCCGCCTCGATCAGGTGCTGCTGGTGCTGGGTCATGACGCGGACCGCATCCGGACGGCCTGTCCCGGCGTCGCCTGGGTGGTCGCGGGCGACCATGCCGAAGGCCTCGCCGCCAGCCTGCGATGCGGGATCTCGCATGCCGATGCCGCCGGATGGGGAGCCGTGCTGGTCTGCCTCGGCGACATGCCGCTGGTCTCCTCCAGCCTGCTCGACCGGCTGCTCGCGGCCTATCGCGGCGCGGAGCCGCCGCCGGACGCGGTGGTGCCGCTGTGCCGGGGCGTGCGCGGCAACCCGGTGCTGTGGGACCGGCGGATGTTTGCGCAGCTGCGCGCGCTGTCGGGCGACAGGGGCGCCCGTCGCCTGCTCGACGCGCCGCACGTCCGCAGCCTGGGCCTCGAGACCGACGATCCCGCCGTGCTGGCCGACTTCGACACGCCCGACCGCGTCGCCCTGTTCGCCCGGCAGGATGGGGGCCCGGACCGGCGGGACGCTGCGGCGCCCGTCGCCGCTGGCGCGTCGCAGCGCCGCCACGCCCGGCTTGCCGACCGCGTGCCGAGGATGCATCCCTCGGCCCCGACCACAGAGCTGCTGGAGCACCATCATGGCGAAGATCCTCCGTAACGCGCCGAACCCGATCATGTCGAAGGCCGTCGAGTATCACGGCTTCATCTTCACCCAGGGGGTGGTGGCGCGCGACCTGTCGCTGGACGTGACCGGCCAGGCCTCGGACATCCTGGCGCAGCTCGACGCGCTGCTGGAGGAGCACGGCACCGACAGCACGCGCATCCTGCAGGCGCAGATCTGGCTCAAGGACATCGCCGACCGGGACGCCTTCAACACGCTCTGGCGGGACTGGATCCCGAGCGGCGAGGCGCCGGCGCGGGCCTGCGTGCAGGCGGTGCTCGCCGATCCGCGCATGCTCGTCGAGGTGATGCTGATCACCACCAAATAGGCCGACCCGCTATCGGCCGATGTGGCTTTTCAGGCACGAATGCATGATTGAAGTGGCAGCCATGCAACAAAATCCACTCGGTTCGTTTTCGATATGGCATAGAAGCTCGCGAACGCCGCCCATGGCGCGATACCTGAGACGATATTCCTAAATCACCGCTCGATCCTGAGCGGTTTTCGGCAAAATCACGCAGGGACGCGCTGTTTTCGCTTCGGTGCCTTGTCAGTTTTACGTCCGCATTGTTACCAGCCCTTCACGAGATGGTGAGGCTGAGACCGATGCTGCAGGCGATGGTGATCAAGAAGCTGATCCAGGGCATGGCTCTGGCAGCCTCCTGCATGCTGATGATGCCCACCGCCGAGGCGCACCTGCACCATCACGGCGCGTCGCACCGCCACGCCCTGCGCCACTACGCGTCCGCCGGCGGCGCGCCGGTGATCCAGTGCGTCGCGTTCGCGCGGTCGAACTCGGACGTCGTGCTGAGCGGCAACGCCGTCAACTGGTGGCGGAATGCCGAGGGCGTCTATGCCCGCGGATCGGCGCCGGAAGCCGGCAGCGTGCTGAACTTCCGCGCCAACGAGCGCATGCGCCTGGGCCATGTCGCGGTTGTGACCGACGTGATCGACAGCCGCACCATCCAAATCGACCAGTCGCACTGGAACGCGCGCGGCATCAGCCGCGCCGTCACCGTCGTCGACGTGTCCGAGAACAACGACTGGACCGCGGTCCGGGTCGAGCTCGGCCACCGGAACACCTTCGGCAGCATCTACCCGACCTACGGCTTCATCTACGCCCGGCCGGACCGGAGCGGCCGGATCATCACCGCGCGCAGCGACGTCATCGTGCCGCGCGTCGGCAACCGCGCGCCCTCCGACCTGCGCGACACCATCGAGGTCGCCGAGATGCCGGTGATGGCGGGCGGCACCGATCTGTCGAGCGCCACCCTGTCCGACGACGCGCCGAACCGCGGCCTGCGCTGAGCCCTCCGACGGGACGCCTCGACGGCTCCCTACTCCTGCCGTAATCGGAGGCGATAGCTGACGCTTCCAACGGTCCGGGGATCGAGATGCGATTACGCGCTTCCGCCAGGGCAGGCGTCGCCGTCCTGCTCGGCCTGACGGCACTGGCCACCGCCGCGCAGGCGGCGCCGGCCTACCTGAACCAGGGCATGAACCTCCGCGCCGGACCGGGCGTCGACTACCCGCTGCTGGCCTCGCTGCCGCCAGGCACGCGGGCGGAGGTCTTCGGCTGCCTGCAGGGCTGGAGCTGGTGCGACGTCGCCACCAGCGGGCTGCGCGGCTGGATCGCGGGCGTCGGGCTGCAGGTGGTCTATGACGATCAGCCCGAGCCCCTGCCCGGCTACGGCGCCGAGGTCGGCCTGCCGTTCGTCGGCTTCGACGTCGGCAACTACTGGGGCCGCTATTATCGCGGCCGCCCCTTCTACAGCCAGGTCGACCGGTTCCACGGCGACCCGGGCGGCTACGGGGAGCGCGGCCCTCGCGGCGACTTCCGGCGCGGCGACTTCAGGGATGGCCCCGGCGGCGGGCGTCCGGGCGGAGAGGGTCGCGGACCCGGCCAGGACGATCGGCGGGGCGATTTCAGGGGCCCGGACCGGGCAGGACCGGATCGCCCGCCGGGCGATGCCGGCGGCAGGATGCAGGAGCAGGGTCGGGACCCCGGCTATGGCGGCGGCCGGCCCGGCGGCGGCGCGCCCGGCGGCCGCGGCATCGAGCCCGGCCGCGGGCAGCAGCAGCCCGGTCCGCAGCGCGGTCCCGAACCGCGCGGCAATCCGGGCCCCGGCGGCGGCCACGGCCCGGACACCCCACCGCCTGCAAGGGACCAGCGGGAGGTGCCGGGCCACTAGCCGGCTTCCGGCGGTCCTGCATGGACAGCGGCAGCCGGATCGGGTCACCTTCCAGCCGAGCTGCCGGATGGCGATGACCCACGATGCTGCCTGACGCGCCGCGCCCGCCCGATGCCGTCATCCTCGAGGACGGCGCCTATGCCCTGCGCCGCGACGGCATCCTGCACGGTCTGCACCGGGACGGCCGACCGGTGCGCAGCCTCGGCGACGGGATGAGCGCGGGCGCCCTTTCCCGCCTGCTGGAGCCGCTGCTGCTGCTCGAACTGCGCGACGCGGACGGCAATGCCGGCTTCTGGCTGCTCGACCGCAGCCTCGGCTATCTAGGCACGGCACTCGAAGCCGGTCCGCCCGAGTGGCGGGCCGGGATCGCGGACACGATCCGGCCGATCCTCGACTGGCTGACCCCGGCCCGGCTCGCCGACGGCCAGCCGGAGCCGGTGGCGGCCTTCCTGTCGCTGCAGCCCAAGCTGCGGCATGCCCTGGCCCGGCTCGCCGCCGACCCGCTCCGGCCTCCCCTCGATGCATCCGCGCTCGATGCGGCACCCGCATCGCCGCCCGCCGACCACACGCTCGCGGTCGCGCCGCAGCCCACCGGACCCGATCAGCCGCCGGAGCTCGCGATCGGCCGCACCGGCCTGATCGTGCGCGAGGGCGCCCGGCCGCTCGCGCTGCCGACGGGATGGCGGGCCGTGCGCGTCTGCACGCTGTTCTTCCCCACGCTGCTGCTGGAGCTCGAGCACGATGACGGCGTGCAGGCAGCGACCTGGTATCTCGATCAGGAGGGCTGCGTGCAGGGCCGCAGCGCCGGGCAGCTGCCCGCCGCCGCCCGTCGCCGGCTGGCGCGCGCCCTGCATCCGCTGTTCGCGGTCCTGTGGCAGGCGATGCTGCTCGGTGCCGAGCCGACGCTGCCGCCGGCGCCGGCTCGGTTCTTCCGGCTGGCCGAGGCGACGCGGCTCGACCTGCTGGCGCTGATGCTGGACAGCAGGACGGAGGCCGGCCTGCCCACCCGCACCACCATGCGCACGCTGGCGGAAGCGCTGCCGCCCACCCTCGGCCATGTGGTGCGGACCCGGGCCGGGCAGTTCGTGCTCGATCCGGCGCATCTGCGCGCCGCCTGCCTGCAGTCGCTGCATGAAAGCTTCGCCGAGCAGCTGCGTGACGGCGAGACCGGGTGGCCGTCGCCGATCGACGGGACGCGCGTGCGCACCGCCCTGCAGCCGCTGACCATCGACAATCTCTGCTTCGCCTATCGGCTGCACGACCTCCGCCACGACCTGACCTTCTACGTGGTGGCGCTGGAATGGCACTTCCGCACCTTCGGCCTCTACGTCCCCGCGATCGACCTGATGGTCTGCGCCGACGGTGCCGCCACTGACCGGCTGCGCCTGTACTGCCTCGACTTCGTGGGCCTGCTGCAGCGCCACCTCGTGCTCTACGGCGACAGCATCGCCCGCGGCGCCGGGCGCCGTGCCGCCGCCGGCCCGGGCCCGCTGCTGCAGGTGTTCCGCGGCGAGCCGAGCCTGCATATCGGCCACTATGTCTGGCAGGACCTGTCCGGGCTCGACTGGCTGACCCGCCACGTGCCGGAAACGCACCTGCCCTACTGCATGGTGTTCGACACCCAGCTCCAGGCCGAGATGTACGGCCCGATCGACCAGATCCATCCAGCCCTGCAGGGCCGGGTGATCCGCCGCCGGGGCGGGTTCGACGACGCCGTGCGCAGCGTCTACGAGACCGCGTCGCGGCCGATGAAGTTCACCTCGATGCAGGTGCGGCGCAGCGTCGGCGTCGCGGTGATGGACGCCATCGACCGCGACCCCGCCTGGCAGGCGACGCGCGCCGCCGCCGACGCCGTTCCGCCCGGCACGCCGGTGGTGCTGATCGGGCTGCGCGTCGGCAACCGGGCTCCGGAGGACCAGGCGGACTTCGTGTGCCGGCTGGTGGCCGAGCTCGCCGCGATCCCCGGCCCCGCCCCGGTCATCGTGCTGGACGGCCACAACCAGGCGGCCGAGGGCGCCACCTACCGCAGCGTCGGCGACGACCGTCCGGGCGCCGTGCCGCTGGTCGAGGCGGAACGCGCCATCGCGGCCCGGGTGGCGGGCACCTGCGCCGCACTCGGCCTGGTGCTGATCGACACGGTCGGCCGGCCGGTGGCGCACAGCCTGATCTGGTGCCGGCGGGCGCAGTTCTTCGTCGCCCCCTGGGGGGCGGCGCTGGCGAAGTATCGCTGGATCTGCAACCGGCCCGGCCTGGTGATGACCGGCCGCTGGAACCTCGCCAACCGGCACGACCTCGATATCTACAGCGCGCCGCGCTACCTCGAGGCGCCGAACGAGCTCCACTTCCTGCCGGCCGAGCATGTCGAGGACGTCGCCCTGCCCGACGAGCCGCCGGACCGGGCCAACTTCCGCATCGACGAGGACGCGGCCTTCGCCCTGGTGCGCCAGCTGGCGCGCGCCTGCCCGGCCTAGAGCAGGACGCGTCCGATGCGGCTCGGGTCCCGGCTCACGGACGTCCGGTGCGATGATACGGATGCCCGGTGCTGATCGCCCGGGCCCGGTAGAGCTGCTCGGCCAGCAGCCCGCGGACCAGCATGTGCGGCCAGGTCAGCCGGCCCAGCGACAGGCTGGCCTCGGCCCGCGCCAGCACCGACGCATCGAGCCCTTCCGCGCCGCCGATCAGGAAGCAGAGCGGCCGGCCGCTGCCGAGCCAGGCCTCCAGGCGCGCGGCCAGCAGCAGGCTGGAGGGCTGCTCGCCGCCCTCGTCGAGCGCCACGGCGAGCGCGTTCGCCGGCAGGGCCGCCAGCAGCGCCTGCGCCTCGCGCCGCTTGATCTCGGCAGGCGAGCCGCGCGCCTCCGCCACCTCGACCAGCTCCAGCCTCGGCGACAGACGCTGCACGTAGCGCTCCAGCAGCGCCCGCTCCGGCCCGTCCTTCAGCCGTCCGACGGCGATCAGCCGCACCGGCCGCGCAGGGCGCTAGATCTCGCCGCCGTCGTCGGACAGGGCGGCCGGCTCGTCGAGCTCGGCACCCCACATCCGCTCCAGCGCGTAGAGCGCGCGCGCGTCGGGCTTGAACAGGTGCACGATGATGTCGCCGCAGTCGATCAGCACCCAGTCCGAGCCGCCGGCGCCCTCGATGCGGATGCGCTTGAGCCCGACCTCCTCGAGCTTGGTCTCCAGATGCGCCGCCATGGCGCTGATCTGGCGGTCGGCGAGGCCGGTGGCGATCACCATGCGGTCGGCGAACGACGCGCGTCCGGTCAGGTCGAGCGTCACGATATCCTCGCCCTTGTCGTCGGCCAGGCTTTCGGTGATGACGCCGAGATAGGTCTCGAGCACCGACGCGTCGAGCGGCGCACGCACCACCTTCTGGCCGCGCGGGCTCGGCCCGGCGATGGCGGCCTTCTTGCGCGGGGTGCCGGGCGACTTGACCGCCTCGGCGAGGGAGGCTCCGGCTGACGCCCCGGCGGCGCGCGCCGGCTTGCCGGTATCGGCGATGGGCTTCCTGGCGATGACGCATCTCCCGTGTCGGAGCCGGACCGAACCACCCTGTTCCGCCCATCCTCCCCTGGAAAAACAGCTTATCGGCCCGCAGCGCGTCCTGGCCAAGTGCCGCTTGCCGCGCGACGCAGGGCGGTTGCGGAAATATCGGTCTGCGACGTGGGCAGGAAGATCCAGCACGGCGCCGGACGATCGGCCAGCACCGGCGCCTCGCGCGACGGACGGCGTGCCGACCGCAGCCGCTGCGCCGCCCGGCCTGCCAGCGCGCGGTGGTTGTAGGACGGGCGCGGCAGCACGGCGATCGGCACGGCGCGCGCGAGCGCCGACCAGCGCCGCCAGCGCGGCAGCTCCGCCAGCCCGTCGGCGCCCATCAGCCAGACGAAGGCGATGCGGGGGAACCGCCGCTGCAGGCCGCGCACCGTGTCGATCGTGTAGCGGGTGCGCACGATGCGCTCGATGTCGGTGGCGAGAATGCGCCGCCCGTCGGCGATCGCCCGCGCGCTCGCCAGCCGGCAGGCCAGCGGCGCCATGCCGGCCTGCGGCTTCAGCGGGTTGCCGGGCGAGACCAGCAGCCAGACCTGGTCGAGCCGCAGCCGCGCCAGCGCCAGCCGCGCCACCCGCTCATGCCCGGCATGGGCGGGATTGAACGAGCCGCCGAGCAGGCCCACGCGCAGGCGCCGCCGGTCGCCGGTCGCCGGGACGGCGCTCACCGCGAACCCCTCGAAGGCCGGACGCTCACGGCCGGATCTGGCCGGTCCCGATCACCTCGTAGCGGAACGTGGTGAGCTGCTCCGGCCCGACCGGCCCGCGCGCATGCACCCGTCCGGTGGCGATGCCGATCTCGGCGCCGAAGCCGAACTCGGCCCCGTCGCAGAACTGCGTCGAGGCGTTCCACATCACCACCGCGCTGTCGGTGCCGCTGAGGAACGCGGCAGCCGCGGCCGCGTCCTCGGCGATGATCGCCTCCGTGTGCGCGCTGCCGTGCCGCGCGATGTGGGCCAGTGCTTCCTCCACGTCCCGCACCACCGCCACCGACAGCAGGGCATCCAGCCACTCGGTGTCGAAATCCTCCCCGCCCGCGGCGGCGAGCGCCGGCACGATCGCGCGGGCGGCGGCATCGGCACGGAAGCCGCAGCCCAGCGCCTGCAGGTCCGCCACGATCGCCGGCAGCAGCGAGGGCGCGATCTCGGCATCGATCAGCAGCGTCTCGGTGGCGCCGCAGATGCCGGTGCGCCGCATCTTGGCGTTGGCCACCACACGCCGCGCCATCGCCGGATCGGCGGAGCGATGCACGTAGGTGTGGCAGAGCCCGTCCGCATGGGCCAGCACCGGCACGCGCGCCTCGCGCTGCACCCGCTCCACCAGCGACCGGCCGCCGCGCGGGATGATCAGGTCGATCAGCCCCGACGCGGCCAGCATCGCCGCCACGTGTGCGCGGTCGGCATCGGGCGGCAGCTGCACGCAGGCCCCGGGCAGCCCGGCCTGCGTCAGCCCCTGCGCGATCGCGGCATGGATGGCGCGCGCGCTGTGCAGGCTCTCCGATCCGCCGCGCAGGATCACGGCGTTGCCGGACTTCAGGCACAGCCCGGCCGCGTCGGCGCCGACATTCGGCCGGCTCTCGTAGATCATGCCGATCACGCCCACCGGCGTCGCCACCCGGCGGATGCGCAGCCCGTTCGGCCGCGTCCACTCCGCCAGCACCCGGCCGACCGGATCGGGCAGGGCCGCGATCTCGTCAAGCCCGCGCGCCATCGCCTCGACGCGCTCCGTCGTCAGCGTCAGCCGGTCGCGGAACGCGGCACCCGCGCCGGACGCCTGCAGGTCCTGCGCGTTGGCCGCCAGGATCGGCCCGGCCTGGGCCCGCAGCGCCGCCGCCGCAGCACCCAGCGCCTGGTCGCGTGTCCCGGCATCCGCCCGTGCCAGCACGCGCGCCGCCACCCTCGCTGTCCGTGCGGCGCCGTCCATCCAGTCCGGCCGCTCGGGCAGGGCCGGTCCGCTCCTCAGGCTGGCGCTCAAATGCTGAATCCTTATCGCCTGCGTTCAGCCCAGCCGGGCCCTCACCACGTCCACCAGGTCGCCGACCGTCCGCAGCCGGTCGACTTCGCGCGAGCGGAGCGTGATCCCGAACTGCCGTTCCACCGCCAGGATGATGGACACCATCTTCATCGAATCCCAGCCCGGAACCTGATCCGCCGCGGTCTGCGGCGTGAGCGTCAGCGCCTCGTCGTCGAACACGTTGCGGAAGATCGCATCGAGTGCTGCATAGATCTCCCCGTCCCCTGCCATGCCCGCTTCCTCCCGGCGCCCATCATGCGCCCGCTCTGCCCGACTGGAGAAGCCGTGCCGCGTGCGGAACGACCACGGCAGGATACACGTTGGAAACCGCGCCGCCCGTGCGGATACTGCCCGTCATCGCCTGCATGCGGGGTCAGCCAGATGTTGCACCGGACGGAGCCGTGGAGCCGGCAGCCGCGTTGTCGCGGCGGACGCCCGCACGAGGTCCGGCCCGACCGACGCGTCGCCGCATGACCTCGCCTCTGGGCCGCCCGCTGCGCAACCTGCTGGGCGGCGTCGCCTTCGTGCTCGTCGTCATGGCCGGCGCGATCGCCGGCTACATCTCCCGCGGCTGGAGCGTCGGCGACGCGCTCTACATGACCGTGCTCACCGTGTTCACCGTCGGCTACGAGGAGGTGCACCCGATCCACGGGGCCGCGCTGCGCGCCATCACCATCGGGCTGATCGTGCTGGGCTGCTCCGGCACGATCTTCCTCACCGGCGCGCTGGTGCAGTTCATCACCTTCAGCCAGCTCAACGACATCCTCGGGACACGTCGCATGAAGAGCCAGATCGAGAGCCTGTCCGGCCACGTCATCATCTGCGGCTATGGCCGCATCGGCCAGATGCTGGCGCGCGAGCTGGCCGCCGGGCGGGTGCGCTTCGTCATCCTGGAGCGCAACCCCGACCGGCTGTCCGGCGCCACCGCCGCCGGCTACCTCTGGCTGCAGGCGGACGCCACCGACGAGGAGGCGCTGGGGCGCGCCGGCATCGCGCGCGCCCGCGCGCTGGCCACGGTGCTGCCGGACGACGCCGCCAACGTCTTCATCACGCTGAGTGCGCGCAGCCTGAACCGCGAGCTCAGCATCATCGCCCGCGGCGAGGCGCCGTCGACCGAGCGCAAGCTGCTGCAGGCCGGCGCCAACCGGGTGGTGCTGCCGACCCATATCGGCGCCGAGCGCATCGCCGAGATCATCCTGTATCCCGAGCTGTCCGATGCGCTCCGCCGGCCGCAGGACAGCGGCGAGGCGGAGGCGAGCCTGCAGCGGCTGGGCCTGGAGCTCGACGTGGTCACCGTCGAGGAGGGCAGCCGCTTCGTCGGCCGCACCGTCGCCGACATCGAGCGGCGCGCCGAGCACGGCTTCCTGATCCTGTCGGTGCAGGCCGACGGCGACGGCGAGCCCAGGCGGGCGGAGCCGGAGATGCGGGTGAATGCGGGCACCGGCCTGACCCTGGTCGCCCGCATCGGCCGGGCGGTGGCGCTGGACGGCTTCCGGGCGCCGGTCAGGACCGGCCGCGCCGGCTCCTTCCGGAGCTGAGCGCGGCGGTGCGGACGCGCTGTCAGACGTTGAAGCGGAACAGCAGCACGTCGCCGTCCTTGACCACGTACTCGCGCCCCTCGACGCGCATCCTGCCGACCTCCCGGGCGCCGGCCTCGCCCTTGAAGGCGACGTAGTCGTCATAGGCGATGGTCTCGCAGGCGATGAAGCCGCGCTCGAAGTCGTTGTGGATCACCGCCGCCGCCTGCGGCGCCTTGGTGCCGGCCGTGATGGTCCAGGCCCGCGTCTCCTTCGGCCCGACCGTGAAGTAGGTGGACAGGCCCAGCAGCCGGTAGCCGGCGGCGATGACCCGGTCGAGCCCGCTGTCGGACAGGCCGAGCCCCTCGAGGAACTCGGTGCGGTCGGCGTCGGCGAGCTGGCTGACCTCGGCCTCGATCGCCGCCGACACCACCACCGACGCCGCCCCCTCGGCCTTCGCCATGGCCGCCACGCGCCCGGACTGGGCGTTGCCGCTCGCGGCCGCGGCCTCCTCGACGTTGCAGACATACAGCACGGGCTTGGCCGTCATCAGCTGCAGCCGGCGCACCGCCTCCTCCTGCCCCTTGGGGATCGCGCTCCGGGCGGGACGGCCCTGGCGCAGCACCTCCAGCAGCGGCTCCATCACCGCCACCTGGGCCGCCGCCTCCTTGTCGTTGTTGCGGGCCTTCTTCTGCAGCGGCAGCAGCCGCTTCTCCAGGCTGTCCATGTCGGCCAGCATCAGCTCGGTCTCGACGGTCTCGGCGTCGCGGATCGGGTCGACCGAGCCTTCCACGTGGGTGATGTCGTCATCCTCGAAGCAGCGCAGCACGTGGATGATGGCGTCGACCTCGCGGATGTTGGCGAGGAACTGGTTGCCGAGCCCCTCGCCGCGCGAGGCGCCGCGCACCAGCCCTGCGATGTCGACGAACTCCAGCCCGGTCGGCACGATCTTCTGCGACCTGCCGATCGCCGACAGCGCCTGCAGGCGCGGATCCGGCACCGCCACGCGGCCGATGTTCGGCTCGATGGTGCAGAACGGATAGTTCGCCGCCTGCGCCGCCGCGGTGGCGGTGAGCGCGTTGAACAGGGTCGACTTGCCGACGTTCGGCAGCCCGACGATGCCGCAATTGAAACCCATCAGCCTCGATCCTCTATGTCTGGTCGCCGACCAGCAAGGCCACGCGTGTCATGAACGGCTCGGGCCTGGCGTCGCCGAGGCCGCTGGCCAGCAGGGGCGCCGCATCCGCGACCGCATCGAGCAGGGATGCGAGCCAGCCCTGGTCCAGCTTGGAGAAGTCGCCGAGCACATGCCCCAGGACCCGCTCCTTGGCGCCCGGATGGCCGATGCCGAGCCGCACCCGCCAGTACTCGGGCGTGCCCAGCATCCTGTCCATGCTGCGCAGGCCGTTATGGCCGGCGGCCCCGCCGCCCCGCTTGACCCTGATCCGGGCCGGCGCGAGGTCGAGCTCGTCATGGAAGGCGACGATGCCGGCCGGCTCGATCTTGTGGAAGGAGGCCGCCGCCTGCACGCTGTCGCCGGACGCGTTCATGTAGGTCAGCGGCTTCAGCGCCAGGATCCTGGCGCCGTCGATCTGCCCTTCGGCGATCTCGCCCTTGAACTTCCGGCGCCACGCCGAGAAGCCGTGGCGCCGCGCGATCGCGTCGATGGCCATGAAGCCGATATTGTGCCGCTGCCGCGCCATCCCGGGCTCGGGATTGCCGAGCCCGGTCCAGAGCAGCACCGGACGGCTTACTTCTTGGCGGCAGGCTTGGCGGCGGGCTTCGCCGGCGCCTTGGTGCCCTTGGCGGGTGCCGCCGGCGCCGGCGCCGCGACGACCGGCTCCGGCTCGGCGACGATGGTCGGCGCCGCCACGGTGGCGATGACGAAGTCGCGGTCGGTGATCACCGGGGTCACGTTCTCGGTGCCGGTGATGTCGGACCAGCGCACGTTGTCGTTGATGTCGAGCCCGGACAGGTCGACCATGAAGCTGGTCGGGATGTGATCGGGATCGACCGACACCTCGATCGTGTGGCGGACGACGTTCAGCACGCCGCCGCGCTTGATGCCGACCGAGCTCTCCTCGCCGGTGAAGGCGACCTGCACCGCCACCTTGATATGCTCGCCAGGTGCTAAGCGCTGGAAGTCGACATGGATCGGCCGGTCGCTCACCGGGTGCAGCTGCACCTCGCGCATCAGCGCGCGCACCGGGGTGTCGCCGGCGCTGATCTCGTACAGGCGCGAGCGCCAGCCGGTGCGGACCAGCTCGCGCAGCACCACGCGCGGGTCGAGCGCGATCAGGCTCGCTTCCTGCTTGGCCCCGTAGATGACGGCCGGGACCATCCCGTCCCGCCTCGTTGCGCGCGCTGCCCCCTTACCTGCCCTCGCCCGCACCGACGCCTCGATCGTCGTGAAATTGGTCACTTCGTGCTCCTGAACAACAAGCGCGCCGGCCTCCAGGGGTGCCGGCGCGCGCGGGGTCTTCTAGTGGCAATGGACGTGGTCCGCAACACGTCCGACTGTGGAGCGCAAGGTCCGGGGCGACGGTCCGGCCTGCAGCACGGGGAGCAACCATGAAGCGGTTCCTGAACGCGCGCGACACGCTGGTCGACGAGGCGATCGACGGCTTCCTCGCCTCCAGCGCCGGCGCCGGCCTCGCCAGGCTCGGCGACGGGCCGGGCCACCGCGTGGTGCTGCGGGCAGAGCCCGACCGCGCCCGCGTCGCCGTGGTGTCGGGCGGCGGCTCCGGCCACGAGCCGGCCCATGCCGGCTTCGTCGGTCCGGGCATGCTGGATGCCGCCGTGTGCGGCGAGATCTTCGCCTCGCCCCCGGTGGATGCGGTGCTCGCCGCGATCCTGGCCGTCACCGGTGCCGCCGGCTGCCTGCTGGTGATCAAGAACTACACCGGCGACCGGCTCAATTTCGGCCTGGCCGCGGAACAGGCGCGCACGCTGGGCCTTGCCGTCGAGACGGTGATCGTCGGCGACGACATTGCCCTGCCCGGCCGGTCGAACCCGCGCGGGCTCGCCGGCACGCTGTTCGTGCACCGCATCGCCGGGGCTCTCGCCTCGGACGGATGCAGCCTCGCCGAGGTGGCGGCCGCCGCCCGCGCTGCGGCATCGGACATCGCCTCGATCGGCCTGTCGCTCTCGGACTGCGATCCCTACGTCGTCGAGCACGGGCCGGGACAGGCGAGCCGCCTCGGCGCCGACCGGATCGAGATCGGGCTCGGCATCCATGGCGAGCCCGGCGCCGAGACGCTGGCGATGCGGCCCGCCGACGCGCTGATGCGGCTCGCCGCCGACCGGCTGCAGCAGGCGCTGGACGCGCGCGGCTGGGCGCCGGACGCGCCGCTGGCGCTGCTGCTCAACAATCTCGGCACCGTGCCGCCGCTCGAGATGAACCTGCTGCTCGACGCGTTCCGACGCACGCCGCTCGCCCGCCGGACCCCGTTGCTGCTCGGCCCGGCGCCGGTGATGACCGCCCTGGACATGAACGGCTTCTCGCTGTCGGTGCTGCGCCTGACGCCGGAACGCCGGGCCGTTCTCGAGACGCCGGTCGCACTTCCCGCCTGGCCGGCCGCGCGTGCGCTGTCGCCGCCGCGCCGGATCGCGGCACCGTCGCTGCCCGAACCCTTCGCCGCCGCGGCCTCCGACGCGCCGCACCGGCGGGCGCTGATCGGCCGCGCCGCAGCGCTGCTCGCCGGCATGGAGGCCGCGATCAACGCGCTCGATGCGCGGATCGGCGACGGCGATACCGGCACCACCTTCGCCGCCGCCGGCCGGACCGTGGCGGCGTCCCTGGACCGGCTGCCGCTCGCCGACGACGCGGCGCTGCTGGCCTCGCTCGGCCGGCTGCTGGCCTCCAGCGCCGGCGGCTCCAGCGGCGTGCTGCTGTCGATCCTGTTCTCCGCCGCCGCCACGGCGCGCGGCGACGGGGCGGGCTGGGCGCAATCGCTGCGGCAGGGGCTGGACCGGATGAAGGCGCATGGCGGCGCCGACATCGGCGACCGGACGATGATCGATGCGCTGCAGCCGGCCCTGGATGCGCTGCCCGAAGGCGGCCTGCGCGCGGCCGCGGCGGCGGCGCGGGCGGGCGCCGACGCCACCCGCGGCATGGTCCGGGCCGGCGCCGGACGCGCCAGCTACGTGCCGTCCGACGCGCTGCGCGACGTGCCGGACCCCGGCGCGGAAGCGGTGGCACGGCTGTTCGAGGGCCTCGCCGGCTGACAGTTGCGTGTGGCCAGGCTCCGACGGCCGCTCGGCGCGTTGGCAGCATGGCCCTTCGAATCGGATGCTCCTGTCATGGATAATGCCGCCACCGTGCTGCGCACCCACCCGCGGCGGCCTTTGTCGATGCAGGCGCTGCTCGACATCATGCCATGAGCGGAACGGAGCCGGCGCTCGAGTTCAAGGTCACCGAGCCGCGGCATACGCCGCCCTTGAGCCTGCTGCTGGGCTTCTCCGCCATGGTCCCGGTCGCGGCAGGCGCACTGGCCGCCTGGCTGCTGCACGGCCCGGCGGCAGCCCTCGCCGAGGACGGGGCGGTGGTGTGGGCGGGTGCCGTGCTGTGCTTCCTGGCCGGGGTTAGGCGCGGCCTCAGCTTCCGCACGCCGGGTGGCCCGACGATCCCGCAGATCGCCACCATGCTATGGCTGTTCCTGCTCGGCATTGCCGCACTGGTGAGCGTGTCGCTGCGCGCGGCACCGGTGCTGCTGCTGATCGGCTATCTCAGCCTGGCGGTTCTGGACCCGCTGGCCGCGCGTCGTGGCGAGGTGCCGCTGTTCTTTGCCAGCCTGCGTCCGGTGCAGATG
This sequence comes from uncultured Acetobacteraceae bacterium, assembly GCA_964236105.1. GTDB lineage: Bacteria > Pseudomonadota > Alphaproteobacteria > Acetobacterales > Acetobacteraceae > Lichenicola. The sequence continues at coordinate 20,312 of CAXSBC010000001.1, forward strand.
CTGATCCCGATCGCCGCGATAACGGCGATCCTGGTTCGCGACCTGGTGCGGACCGGCAGCTGAAGATCCGCGCTAGCCGACCTGGGTCAGCACCCAGGGATCGCCCGGCGTCAGCCAGAGCGGGACGGCGTTCGACAGCCTGACGTTGGCAGGCAGCCCCATCGCCATGCGCAGCGCCCGGAACATCGCGCCGTGACAGACCACCAGCGGGGTGCCGCCGCCGTCGGTCGCGCGGTCGACCGCGGCGACCGCGCGCGACACCAGCGCCTGGAACACCTCCGCCCCCTTCGGCGTGTAGGTGCCGGCGATCCAGTCGTCGTACCAGCTGCCCATCGGCCGGCCTTCCTGCTCGCCGAAGCAGACCTCCTGGAGCTCCGGATCGGTCGAGAGCGGCAGCCGGGCGCCCTCCCCCGCGAGCGCGTCGGCCACGATCTCGGCGGTGCGGTAGGCGCGGATCAGCGGCGAGGACACGATGCGGGTGATCGGCGCGTGGTCGTGCCAGTGCGCCGCCATGATCCCGGCCGCCCGTCTCGCCTGCTCGGTCCCGGTGGCGTTCAGCGCGATGTCCGAGCGCCCCTGGCTCAGCCCTTGCGCGTTCCAGTCGGTCTCGCCGTGGCGCAGGTACCAGAACGGGCGCGGGGCCAGCTTTGCGGTCATGGCACGCTCCTCAATCGAACAGCGAGCTGACGGAGCTCTCGTCGGACACCGCCCGCATCGCCGTCGCGAGCAGCTGGGCGATGGTGATCTGCCGCACGTTGGCCGCCAGCCGCACCGACTCGGTGCCGACGATGCTGTCGGTGATGGTCATCATCTCGATCGGCGACGCGGCCACGCGCGACACCGCGCCGCCGGTCAGCACGCCGTGGGTGGCGTAGGCGCCGACCGAGGTGGCGCCCCGGCCGATCAGCGCCTCGGCGGCGTTGCAGAAGGTGCCGCCGCTGTCGATGATGTCGTCGATCAGCAGGCAGTGGCGGCCCGAGACGTCGCCGATCACGTTCATCACCTCCGACATGCCTGCCCGCTCGCGACGCTTGTCGATGATCGCCAGGTCGACGTTCAGGCGCTTGGCGAGCTGGCGCGCCCTGACCACGCCGCCGACGTCGGGCGAGATGATCATCAGGTCGCGCACGCCGTAGCGCTCCCTGATGTCGCGCACGAACAGCGGGGCCGCGAACAGGTTGTCGACGGGGATGTCGAAGAAGCCCTGGATCTGTCCGGCATGCAGATCCATCGTCAGCACGCGGTTGGCGCCGGCCTCGACGATCAGGTTGGCCACCAGCTTGGCGCTGATCGGCGTGCGCGGTCCGGACTTCCGGTCCTGACGCGCGTAGCCAAAATACGGCATGACCGCGGTGATGCGCCGCGCCGAGCCCCGGCGCAGCGTGTCGATCATGATCAGCAGTTCCATCAGGTTGTCGTTGGTCGGGTAGCAGGTGCTCTGCACCACGAACACGTCCTCGCCGCGGACGTTCTCCTGGATCTCGACGAAGATCTCCAGGTCGGCGAAGCGCCGGACCACAGCCTTGCAGAGCGGCAGGCTGAGCGCTGTGGCAACCGCCTCGGCCAGCGGCCGGTTGCTGTTGCAGGCGACGATCTTCATGGGCGGGGGGCTCCGGGACCGGCCGGGTTCTAGCAACCACCCCCGTTCCTGTCACCGTGACGCGGAACCGCGGGCACGATTTGTTGGCCTTCCATGTCGCTCAGGAGCCGGTCGGCGGCGCGTGCGGACGGCCCTCGTTGTTGGCGATCACCTCGTGGATGCCGCCTGCCGCCTCCTGTGCCGCCGCCGTCGCGATGTCGCCCCAGAACCCGTCCAGCGAGTGCGCCGGCACGTCGTGCAGCTGGGTCGCCTTGCCGGCCTCGTGGCCCTTGGCGTTCTGCACGGTCCAGACGATCTCGATATGCTGCACGCCGTCATGCGGACGGTCGGGCTTCGAGACGGCGACGTGGCCGCCCACCGTGTAGTCGGCGCCGGCCGGCCTGTCCTGCAGCGTGTCGTGCGCGTCGGGCAGCAGCACCGCCATCTGGCGCGACAGCTCGGCGTCGCCGTTGCCGGGCGCGCCGGTGACGCCGGAGAAGTAGATCCTGGTCGGGCGGTTGAGCAGGCTGTTCGGATCGGCCTGCGCCTGGGCCGCCTGGATGCCGGTCAGCATGCTGTTGACCTGCGCCGCCGCGAGCTCGGCGCTGCTGCGCAGCAGCGCCGGATCGGCGCTGGCCCAGGCCGCCGCCGGCACCGGAGCGCCGTCCTGCGACACGCGCAGCCTGCCGTTCGGGCCGATGATCCGAAAGGTCGGCACCACCTGGTCGCCCTGCAGCCGGGCCATGACCCGCAGGTTCCAGTCGCCGGCGCGCACCGGCTGCGCCACCGCCGGCACCTCCTTGCGCAACAGCGAGTCGGCCAGCGCCTGGCTCCAGGCCAGCGCCTGCGCGTCGGCCAGCAGCGCGCCGGTCGGTGCCGGGATGTCGAGCCGCGACGGCGGCGGCGCCGCCAGCCGGAGCGCCTCCGCGCCGGGATTGCCGGCAAACGGCTGCGGCAGATCGCCGCAGGCGGCCAGGCCCCCGAGCAGGCCACCGAGAAGGCCGGCGCGCAGGGCTGCGGCCGGCAGCAGACGGGCGGTCATCGGCCGGCATCCTTGTCCGCCGGCAGCGCGATCACCGAGATCTGGTGCCCGATCGGCCCGCCGCCGGCGAGCGTGCGCCGGCGATGGCTGAAGAAGCGCTGCTCGTCGGTCCGCGTGTCGCAGCCGAGCGCGGTCGCGGTGCCGACGCCGTGCCCGACCAGGCGCGCGACGCAGTAGCCGGCCAGATCGAACTGCAGCCGGTCGCCCCGACCGGCCCGGAAGAACGCCTCCGACGCGGCGGGCGTCGCGGCGGCGACGGCGTCGCGCAGCTCCGGTCCGACCTCGTAGCTGTCCTGGCCGATGCAGGGCCCGACCACGGCCACGATCCGCTCGCGCCGCGCGCCGAGCCGCTCCATCGCTGCCACGACAGCCTCCAGCATGCCGGCAGCCGCACCGCGCCAGCCGGCATGCGCCGCACCCGCCACGCCCCGCGCGCGGTCGGCGAGCAGCACCGGCGCGCAGTCGGCGGTGATGATCCCGAGCGCCAGCCCCGGCCGGTCGGTGACCATGGCATCGGCGCGCGGCCCGGCGCCGGGCTGCCAGGGCGACGACACCGTCGCGACGTCGATGCCATGCACCTGCGTCACGCCGAGCAGGCGCTCCGGGTCGACGCCCATCGCTCTGGCGACACGGCGCCGGTTCTCGCGCAGCGCCTCCGGCGCGTCGCCGCTGCTGACGCTGCAGTTCAGGCTGGCGAACGGCCCCTGCGACACCCCGCCCGCGCGGGTGAAGAAGCCGTGCGGCAGCGGCGACAGCAGCGGGCTGTCGAGATGCGGCGGGTGCGAGGCCGCCCCGTCCGCAAACGCCTGATCCTGTCCTGCCTGGCTCATGCCGCCTCGCTCACACTGCGTCCTCCATCCCGAACCCGGGCGGCACGCCCAGCGACGGGTGGCACACCGCCATGGCCTTGAACAGCTGTCCCATCCGGTCCGGAGCGGCCAGCCGGTGCGCCGCATCCAGCAGCGCCCGCGCCTGCTCAGGCGGCCTGCCGCGCGCCAGCCGCTCGGTGCGCGCGAACAGCCCGAGCTCGCTCAGGAACGCCCCCTGCCCGCGCGGCCCGTGCACGGCGGCGCCCTCGGCGAGGGCGACCGCGCGCAGGGCGGGGAAATCGACATGCGCGGTCAGGTCGGCCCGGCCCGGATCCGACAGCGGCGCCGCCGGCCGGCCGTCGCGCAGCGCCTGCAGCGTGTCGCCGACGCAGTCCCGGTCGGGCCCGTAATCGAGGAACAGCGCCGCCCCCGGCGTCCCGGCGAGGCGGCCCGCGAGCCATCGCATGATCGCCAGCGCCGGCTCGCACAGCTCCACCACCTCGCCCGGCGCCGCCAGACGCCCTGCGAGCGGCCAGGGCGGCGGCAGGGCGGGATGCAGCACGAACCCGCCCGCCTGCACGTGTCGCTCGGCCCAGCCAGCCGCGGTCCTGACCAGCTGGCGGATCGGCAGCGCGTCCAGGAACTCGTTGGCGATCAGGATGAGCGGCCCGTCCGGCAGCGAGCCCGGCGCGTCGTGCCAGGCGATCGGCGCCGCCACCGCCGCATCGAGCGCCTGCGCCTGGATCGCCCGCAGGCGCGGCGAGGTCTCCACCAGGTGCAGACGCAGCGCGGCCGCGAAGGCCGGCGCCACGCGCCCGACCAGCCGCAGCGCGTCCGCCATCAGCGTGCCGCGTCCGGGCCCCGCCTCCACCAGCAGCACCGGCTCCGGCGAGCCCATCGCCTGCCACGTCACCGCAGCCCACGCCCCCAGCAGCTCGCCGAAGGCCTGGGCGATCTCGGGTGCGGTGATGAAGTCCGCGAACGGATCGCGCGTGGCGTAGTAGGCGGCGTTGGCGCGCGCCATGAAGCGGTCGAGCCGCTCCGGGGCGGCATCCCCGCGGACGGCTCCGCTCAAGCCGCGTCCTGCAGCGCGACCGGGATCGCCAGCAGCTTCGGCCCGCGGCGGGCATACAGGATCAGCCCGATGCCGGCGATCGCCATCGGGATGCAGAGCAGCTGCCCCATGGTGGTGCCGAACGCCAGGTAGTTCAGGAACGGGTCCGGCTGGCGGAAATGCTCGGCGAAGGCGCGCAGGATCGCATAGCCCAGCAGGAACAGGCCGGTCAGCAGCCCGGCGCGCTCGCGGATCGCCTGCCGGCGCGCCAGCAGCATCATGAGCGTCAGCAGCAGCACCCCCTCCAGCAGCGCCTCGTAGAGCTCGCTCGGATGGCGGGGGACGTCGTCGACGCGCGGGAAGATCATCGCCCATGGCAGCGACGGCGGCGCGGGCCTGCCCCACAGCTCGCCGTTGATGAAGTTCGCGACCCGCCCGAGGCCGAGGCCGATCGGCACCACCGCCGCCAGCCGGTCGGCGAAGCCCAGCAGGCTGATGCCCTGCCGCCTGGTGAAGATCACCAGCGCCACCACCACGCCCAGCATGCCGCCATGAAAGCTCATGCCGCCGTGCCACAGCTCCAGCATCGAGGCGGGATGGGAGAAGTACAGGCTCGGCTGATAGAACAGCACGTAGCCGATGCGTCCGCCGAGCACGACGCCGAGCGTCGCCCAGGTCAGGAAATCATCCACCTGCAGCGGCGTCGCCACGGTCGGGGTCCAGGCGGCGAGCCGGCGCATCACCCGCCAGCCGATCACCAGCGCCACGATGTAGGCCAGCGCATACCAGCGGATCGCCAGGGGCCCGAGCTGCACCAGCACGGGATCGAACTCGGGAAACATCAGAACGGGCAGCATGGTCGGGATCGGTCCTGACGCTCAGAGATAGGGATCGCCGGAGCCCAGGCGCGCGACATAGCGCCGCACCCCCTCCTCCAGCGTGGTGAACTGGCCCGGGAAGCCTGCCGCGCGCAGCCGGGTCATGTCGGCGCAGGTATAGGACTGGTACTGCCCGCGCAACGCGTCCGGCATGTCGATGAACGCCACCCGGCGCTCCACCCCGGCCGCGTCGCAGACCGCGTGCGCCAGATCGAGATAGGAGCGCGCCACCCCGGTGCCGACATTGAACAGCCCGCTGACCCCCGGCGTGCCGAGCAGCCACAGCATCACCTCGACCACGTCGCCGACCCAGATGAAGTCGCGCGCCTGCGCGCCGTCGGCGAGCTCCGGCCGGTCCGAGCGGAACAGCCGCGCCGGCCCGCCCGACGCGACCTCGTCGTGCTTGGTCTTCACCACCGAGATCATGACCCCCTTGTGATACTCGTTGGGGCCATAGACGTTGAAGAACTTGAGCCCGGCCCATTGCGGCGGCGCAGGCGCGACGGCGGTAAGCTGACGCCGGACCCACAGGTCGAAGGCGTGCTTGGACCAGCCATACAGGTTGAGCGGCCGCAGCCGGTCCAGCCGGGCGGGATCGTCGGCGAACGCGCCCTCCCCGTCCGCGGCCCCGTAGGTCGCGGCGGAGGAGGCATACAGGAACGGCACCCCGTGCCGCGCGCACCACGACCACAGGCGCTGCGACAGCGTCACGTTGGTGTGCCAGGTCAGGTCGGCGTCGCGGGCGGTGGTCTCGCTGACGGCACCCAGATGCACCACCGCCTCGAGCGGCGGGGCGGCGAGGAGAAAGCCATCCAGCTCGTCCGGCGCCAGCAGCCGCTGCGGCGGATGCCGCGCGAGGTTGCGCCACTTCCCGTCGCTGCCGAGCCGGTCCAGCACGACGGTCTCGCGGCCCATCGCCTGCAGGGCGGCATGCAGGCACGAGCCGATGAAGCCGGCGCCGCCGGTGAGCAGGATCATGCGCCGCTTATACCGGAGCAGGCCGCTGCCGGGCCAGACGCCCGGTGAAACCGGGCCGGGCCAGCGCCATATGGAGAAAGGGCTATTCAAGGCATTCGGAGCCGGTGCAGCCTGCGCCGCCTCATCGAGGAGAGAGACCATGGCCGAACGCTCGCGTCTGTTCGACGACTTTGCCGGTGTCGCCGGCGGTGCCTTCTCCGCACTGGCCGGCATCGGCGAGGAGCTCGGCGCCCTCGTGCGCGCCCGGGTCGACGAGGCGCTGTCCTCGCTGTCGCTGGTGCGTCGCGACGAGTTCGAGGCGGTCAGCGAGCTTGCCGCCAACGCGCGCGACGCGCAGGAAGCGGCCACCGCCCGGCTGGCGCTGCTGGAGAGCCGGATCGCGGCCCTCGAACCGCAGCGCCCGCCCGCCGGTGCGCCCGAGGCGACGGCGTCCGACCAGCATGGCGCGAGCGGCGCCCCCGGCGGTCCGCCGCCCCGTGGCGACGACGCGGCCGGACTGCTTCCGCCGGCGGGCTGAGCCCGCGACGCAGGCCCGTCCCGTGGCCTTGCCGACAGGGGCGCTTGCAGCCCGGCCAACACACCCATAGGCTCGGTTCGGATGGATCTCGACCCTGCAGGCCCCTGATTCGCGAGGATCGGGCAGCCTGCCGCCGAGGTCTCGTCCGGTCCGCAGACACGAGGGGCCCGGCGCCGTCCGGGCCACCCTCCACCGATGGGGAGCCCCGCATGCCTGCTCTCGACACCGTCACCAGCCAGCCGGCGTCCAACCCGCTCGATGTCATGGAACAGATCGTCGGAGGCTACGAATGGGCCTTCGACCGTCGGACCGATACCGAGATGGCGGCCGAGGCGCCCGGCAAGTGGTGCGACTACGGGCTGTATTTCTCCTGGTCGCGCGAGATCAGCGCGATGCACTTCACCTGCGCCTTCGACCTCAAGGTTCCGAGCGCGCAGCGCCGCAACCTGTTCGAGCTGCTCGCCCTCGCCAACGAGCGGCTCTGGATCGGCCATTTCGGCATGGACCCCGACGACGGCATGCCGCTGTTCCGCCACTCGGTGCTGTTGCGCGGCGCGCCAGGCGCCTCGGTGGAAAGCCTGGAGGACATGATCGACATCGCACTCACCGAGTGCGAGCGCTTCTATCCGGCGTTCCAGTTCGTGCTCTGGGGCGGCAAGTCGCCGACCGAGGCGCTGGAATGCGCCATGCTGGAATGCGCCGGCGAGGCCTGAGGGCGGACCCTCGGCGATGACCGCGCCCGCCGCCGAGCAGCCGCCGATCCCGCCGCTGCTGCTGATCGGCTGCGGCCGGATGGGTGGCGCCCTGCTCGCAGGATGGGACGCCGAGGGGCTGTCGGCCTCCGTCCTGGTGGATCCGGCACTCGGCGGCGCGCCGGCTGCTGGCCCGCATCTGGCCGTGGGGGACGTCGCCGGCATTCCCGCAGGCTTCCGGCCGCAGGCGGTGATCCTGGCGGTCAAGCCGCAGCTTGCCGACGGGGCGATGCGGGCGGCAGCGCCGTTCATCGGCGATGCCGTGGTGCTGTCGATCATGGCCGGACGCAGGCTCGCCGGGCTGCGCCAGGCGCTGCCGAAGGCCGCCTGCATCGTGCGCGCGATGCCCAACACGCCCGCCGCGATCGGCCGCGGCATCTCGGTGGCGGTCGCCGAGCCGGATGTTCCGGCCGAGCGGCGCGCGCTGTGCGACCGGCTGCTGCGGGCTGCCGGCAGTGTCGCCTGGGTCGAGGACGAGGCGCTGCTCGACCCGGTCACCGCCGTCTCGGGCAGCGGCCCGGCCTATGTGTTCCTGCTGGCCGAACTGCTGGAAGCCGCCGGCGTCGCCCAGGGCCTGCCCGCGGCGCTGGCCCGGCAGCTCGCCCGCGAGACCGTCGTCGGCGCCGGCGCCCTGCTCGCCGCGTCCGGCGAGGATGCGGCCGATCTGCGTCGCGCCGTCACCAGCCCGAACGGCACCACCGAGGCGGCGCTGTCGGTGCTGATGGCGGACGCCGCCTGGCCGCAGGCGATGCAGGAGGCGGTGCATGCCGCGACCGACCGCTCGCGGGCGCTTGCAAGCTGACGCGACTTGCCTCATCCCGCCATGAAGCCGCGCCATGCCGCGTCCGGCGCTGCGGTGGATGAAGGACCGACCATGGAACACGAGCCGTTCGATTCCGCCCTCATCCAGGCCGCCATGGCGCGGACCGAGGCGATCGGCTGGCGACGGCTGACGGTCGTCGACGCCGCCCGCGACGCCGGGCTGCCGCTGGACGAGGCCCGGGTGCGCTTTCCGATGCGAAGCACCGTGCTGCTGCGGCTGGGCATGCTGGCCGATCGCGCCGCCCTGATCGATGACGGCTCGACCGGAACCACGCGCGAGCGGCTGTTCGACCTGCTGATGCGCCGCATCGACGTGCTGCAGCAGTATCGCGGCGGCGTGCAGGCGGTGCTGCGGGCGCTACCGTTCGATCCTGCCTTGCTGCTGCTGCTGGCAGCCGCGACCGACGACAGCCTGGCCTGGATCGCCCAGACCGCCGGGGTGGATACCACGGGGGTCGTCGGCCAGCTGCGCGTCAAGGGACTGAGCGTGGTCTGGCTGCAGACCGTCCGTGCCTGGGACCGCGACGACAGCCCGGACCTGTCCGGCACCATGGCAGCACTCGACAAGGCGCTGGACCGGGCCGAGCGGCTCGGCCAGATGCTGGAGCGTCCGCTGTTCGATCGCGGCACCGCGATGCAGGCGCCCTCGATTGCCGGAGAAAGCCTGCCGCTCGATCCGGGACCGGTCGATCCGCTGACCTGAGGACAGGGCGACAGGCCTTTACGATCTCCGAGGCGAACCTTATCTAGAACCGCTGCGATGGGGCGTCGCCAAGCGGTAAGGCAGCGGATTTTGATTCCGCCATACGGAGGTTCGAATCCTCCCGCCCCAGCCAGGCCGGCGCGTCAGACCGGTCGGCGCAACCCCGGGACAGGTCGCGCCGACGCGGAAGCGGACTGACGCCTCAGACCGCCTTCTTCAGGTTCGGGCTGGCCTTGAAGCGGACCGTCTTGCCGGCCTTGACCTTGACCGGCTCGCCGGTGCGCGGGTTCAGCGCCTTGCGGGCCTTGGTCTTGCGAACCGTGAAGGTCCCGAACGACGGAAGCGTGAAGCCGCCTTCCTTCTTCATCTCGCGAACGATCGCGGCGATCAGATCGGCAGCCGCCTGATTGGCGGCGACACCGGTGCAGTCGACGGAGTCCTGGATGACACCGGCAATGAAGGCCTTGCTCATAGAACTGGGTTGCTCCCTCTCGAACCAACACGACACCGCACGCGATTCGCAAGCGCGCATGCAGCCTGTTGTCGTCACCGGCTTCTACTCCTGCTATGCCGCAACCGCCAAGAGCTAAACCATCCCGATACTGGCGTTTCTGCCTTGCCAGCACAGCAAGGCTGTCGTGTCGTCACTACACTGCTCGTCCCGACTGCAAATTTTGCAACATAATCCGGCTTTGTGTAAAAATATGACCCGGCGGATCTGTCTCTTCGCACATCATGACGCCCGGCAGCGGATCGCTCCGCACGTCGTGCACTATCTGCAGCAACTCGCTTCGTGCGGCTTCATCACCCACATCGCCCTGTCCGGCATGGATGTGCTGCATCGGAGCGACCGCGCGGCGCTCGACAGCATTGGCGCGGTGCCGCAGTTCCGCGACAATGCCGGACTGGATTTCGGCGCCTGGCAGGACCTCGTGGACAGGGGCTGCGCCGACCGGGCCGACACGATCCTGCTTGCCAACGACAGCGTGTTCGGACCGTTGCAGCCGCTCGCGCCGATCTTCGAGACCATGCAGTCGCGCGGCGCCGATGTCTGGGGCATGGTCGAATCGCACGAATGCCGCTGGCATCTGCAATCATGGTTTCTGTGCTTCAGCGCGCGCGCCTTCGCCTCGCCCGCGGTCGCGCGCGTGCTGCGCCAGCCCTTCGCGGCGATGAGCAAGCCCGAGATCGTGCTGCATGGCGAACTCGGGCTCGGTGCCGCGATCCCCGCCGACGGCCTGCGCTGGGATGCATGCTGGCGTCAGCCCGGCCGCCGGCTGCGGCGGCTGGTGCCGGGCAACGCGATGCATGTCGACTTCCTGTCGGTGATCCGCTCGGGATCGGTGCCGTTCATCAAGATCGAGCTGCTGCGCGACAACCCCGCCGGCGTGCCGTGGATCGCGCTGTGGCGCGACGCGGTGGCCTCGAGCCGGATCTTCGCCCCCGCCTGGATCGACCGGCATCTCGCAGACGGTGCGCCGCACGTGGCGCCGCGTCCGACGCAGAGCCTGAGGATGCGGGCGCTGTATGCGGCGATCAGCCGGGATCAGCCGGAAGCGGCTCGCTCGCTGCTGCGGAGGCATCGTGGCTGAGGACCGTCTCGCGCAGCATCGCGAGCAGCTCGGCCGCCTGGGTGTCGTAGCTCGCGATCGATGCGGCGTGCGGGTTGCGGTAGCCGTCGAGACGTTGCGGATCGGCAAGCAGTTCGAGGACCGCGTCGCGCAGCCCGTCGGAACGTCCGTCGAGCGGGATCAGCCGGCCGTTGACGCCGTCCTCGATATCGTCCGCCTGGCCGCCGCCCGCGGTCGCGATCACCCACACGTCGCGTGCCAGCGCCTCCCTCACGCTGAGACCGAAGCTCTCCTTCCATTGCGACGGGAACAGCAGGACGTCGATCCCGTCGAAGAACGCGTCGAGCCCCTCCTGGCTGTAGGCCGGCACGACGGTGATCGTGCCGCGTGCCCGCCAGGCGGAGACGTCGATCGAGCGGAAGCCGAGATTGAGCGTGCTGTCGACCAGCACCAGTTCCCAGTCGGACGAGTCCAGCGTCTCGAAGACCGCCTTGACCAGATGGAAGCCCTTGATCGCTTCCGCGCCCGAGACCACGCCGTACCGGATGGCAGCGCCCGGGCGACGCGGCGTGCGCGGTGTCGTCGGCAGGCGTATGCCGTTGCGGTTCACCCGCAGCCGCGCGGCCTCGAGCCCGTTGGCGAGGTAGAGCCGCCGATGCGACTCGCTCGGCGAGAGCAGCAGGCTGGCGCCGGCGAGCACGCCCATCATGATCCGCATGCGCTCGTCCAGATGACGAGCCGTCGGCAGGCAGGCCTGGCAGACGCGCAGGTCGATCCGGGTCTGGAAGCAGTAGCGGTTGTCGCCGCGCACCATGAACTGGCGGTCGCACAGCCACCAGGCGTCGTGCAGCGTCACCACGTAGGGGATGCCGCGCTCCTGGCACAGGCGCAGGATCGCGGCGCCGAAGCCCTGGATGGAGTGCGCATGCACGATGTCGGGCTGCACCGCGTCGAGCACGTGGGCGAAGGTCGCCACCATGGACGGGTTGTCGAGCTGCACCACCTGATCGCCCGATGACGACAGGCTGGTCGCGAATACCGGGATCGTCTTCCAGTCGTAGCGCAGCAGCGAGTTCGGCCGGCCGGGGATCGAGGGCCGCGACGTGAAGACGCAGAGCTCGACCCCGTCTGCGCCGTCCAGCCGGGTCGCCATCTCCTGGGCGACGATGGTGGCACCGCCGAAGCTCTGCGGCGGAAAGAAGATGTTGGCCGACAGGATCCGCAGCGCCTGACGCGGCGGTGTCGTCGGCCGGCCGGCCAGGCGCGCCACCTGCTCGTGCGCGATGCGGTCGGGCGCGTAGCGGGCGAGCACGTCGATCAGCGCCTGTCCGCCCAGGCGACGGCGCAGCGGCGCATCGAGGATCAGCCGCTCCAGCGCCGCCTCCCACTCCGCCGCCGTCTCCGCCAGCAGTCCGTTGATCCCCGGCCGGATCACCTCGCCGAACGCCTGGCGCGGCGAGCAGACCGACGGGATCGCCAGGATCGCCGCCTCCTGGAACTTGATGTTGCTCTTGGCGTCGTTGAACACCGTCGCCTCGAGCGGCGCCACGGCGATGTGGCCTTCGGCGAGCAGGCCGAGATAGGCGCGGTAGCCGGTGCCGGCGAGCTCCTGCACCCGGTCGCCGAAGGCCGCGAACCCGTCTGCGAGCGTCAGGTCGCCCACGATCCGCAGCTGCAGGCGGGGATGGCGCTGCATGAGCGCCAGGATGGCCGGGGCGGCGCAGGCGAAGTCGGCATCGTGCGTCCGGGTGCCGGAACCATAGACGATCGTCACCGGCCCATCCTCGCCGGGGCCGCCGTCCGGCGCGGCAGGCCGGTCGCGCAGGCCGGCGGCGATCTCCAGCGTCTCGGCGTCCAGGGCATTCTCGATCACGTCGGTCCGCGCGATGCCCGCGTCGCGCATGCAGTCCGCGAGCCGGGCGGTCGAGGCGATGGCCCGGCCGCACCGCAGCATCGCCTTGCGATAGAGCCGCACGCCTGCCAGAAGCTCGCGCCGCAGCTTCGGCTCGAGCGCCGCCAGGTTGCTGTTCCGACCGTAGAGCGTCTCGTCGAAGATGAGGTCGTCGACCTCCCACCACGGGTCCAGTCCGAGCCGGTGCGCCTCGTCGATCATCGCCAGCACCGCCGGCTCGCCGGGCACCCGGTAGAAGATGACCGCGCTGCAGAGCTGGAGCGCCGTCGTGGCGTGATCGATGTCGCGCCAGCCCACCACGCGGCAGCTCCAGCCGAGGGACCGGAACAGCTCCTGCTTCTGCCAGACCCGGTATTTCGCGCATTGCGGCACGGCGAGCTCGGCGACGATCAGGATCGAGGGCTTCAGGAACGCCAGCCCCGTCCTCGGCTGCGACGCCGCATAGGGATGGATGGAGGCGTCTGCGGGATCGCCGGTGGCCTGCAGGCTGTCAGCGGTCCGAACAGGCCCGGCGAATCGCCGGCTCCATCGGGTCACCGGCGCGGCCAGCCGCCGCCTGGTCCGCCGACCCAGCCCTGCCGCCCCTTCCGCGGCGACGATCTCGGCAAGATGCGCGGCCGCCTCGGCGAAGCTATGGCCGGTTGGCAGGCGTCCGGCGGCAAGGGCGCGGATGTAGCGGAGCGGCGTGGTCAGCCGCCACGACACGGAGCGCTGCAGCTCCGAGATCCGATGATGGGCGCCGTCGAGCCCGGCCTGCAGTCCGTCGCCACGCAGGCCCTGCAACTGCAGGCTGGCCCGGGTGGCGTCGAGGAGGGCATGGGCTGTGGCCAGTTCCCGCTGCAGCCGGTCTCGCTCGTTCATCTCGCGAGCCGCGGCTGCCGGCTCGGAAGAAAGGGAGAAGGCGGGGGGATACCGTCCATGAGGTCCGTCATCCGGAGAGGAGCCACAAAAAAACCGGGCCACAGGGGCCCGGCTTCTTTGCACGATGGTCGTCGGGCCGAAAGGCCCGAAGCAGAAAGGCGGGATCAGCTCCCAAAGAAGCTGCTCGAATTCAGGCTGGTCACGTTCAGGAAGGTCACCTTGGAGGCGTCCGCCAGGGTGATGGTGGTGCTGCTGCCGCTCGTGGTGGCGGTCTTCAGCGCGTTGGCCACCTCGTTCGAGCCGTAGCCGAACAGCCCGACCAGGTTGCCGGTCGCACTGCCGAAGTCGCTGATGGTGACGTTTGCCGCACCGATCGTGCCGTTCGCGGCGATGACGAACAGGTTGGCCGCGCCGGAACCACCGCCCAGCGTCTCCATGCCAGGGCCGGCAACCAGCGTGTCGGCACCCGTGCCGCCTGCGATGCTGTCCTGGCCCATCGGACCGGCATTCGACACGAAGGCCGCAAAGCCCTGAGTGCTGCCCGAGCCGTTCAGCGTCTCGTTGCCGTTGCCGGCGACCAGCACGCCTTGGCCGGTGTAGCTGATGTTGGAACCTGCGGAGCCGAACACGGTGGCTGCCCCGGAGCCGGAATTGACCGTCGCCGTGCCGCTGCCGCCGATGAACAGCAGCGAGCCGCTGCCGGTCTCGTTGACCAGGGTGTTGGAGCTGGTTCCGTCGTAGACCGTTGTGCTGCCGGACGCGGAGATCGTGTCGGACGTGCCGGAGAAGACGGTGGACGTGCCGGTGAGGTTGTAGAAGCCGTCCATGCCGCCGTGGACGGTCGCCGTGCCCGTGCCGCCGGAGATGCTGGTGCCCATGCCAGTGTCGTTGACGAACAGGCTGCCGCTGGTGCCGTAGATTGCCGTGCCACTGCCGGTCACGATCACGCTGTCGCTGCCGGTACCGGCGTAGATGCGGTCGGTGCCGTTGGACAGGACGTTGTCGGTGCCGGATCCAAGCCTGACCAGGTTGCTGCCGGTGCCGGCCGCGACCGTGGTGTTGCCCGAACCAGCAAAAATGCTGTCATTTCCGTCACTGGTGGCGACCTGATAGGCGCCCGCACCGGAATTGAGGAAGAGGTTGTTGCCGCCGCCCGCGATGAACTGCCCGCCCTCGTTCCCGGCGATGTAGTCGGCGCCGCCGGTGCCGACCAGCGTGTTCAGCGTGATGCCCGGCGCCGCCGAGGAGGCGTCGATGAAGACATTCTGGGTCGTGTCGGTGGTGAAATAGTTGTAGCCCGACGGGAAGGTGAAAGAGCCGCCGCTGGTGGCAACAAGCTCGTTCACGGTCGTGGTCGGCGAGCCGGCGACCGGGATGCTGTTGCCAGCGCTCTCGGTGGCAGTGAAATCGCCCTTGCTCGACGCCAAATTCACCGTGCTTGCGTAGGCTTGAGCCAGAGTGAACGCCTGGCTGCCATTCACAGTGACGGGAATAACCGCCCCGTGAGCTCCGGCAACGGTAACCATATTGACCATCATCAAGTCCCTTTTCTACCAGCAGCGGCTGCGAAGCTGCTGCCTGACCAACGCGTGCCTTACCTTGATACCGACGATTATGCCGCAGTGCAACCAAAAACGGGTTGGCGCCGCCTGACTTAAAGTTGAATGAACCCACGCTTCAACATGTTCTTGCCGCAATCACCCGACGCGTCATTGTTGCAATTGCAATAACGCCGATCTTTTGTGCCAGCCGTCGCGGACTGTCACAGTACAGCGTGCTTTGTGTCGAAACCGGTCCGTCTTTCGCCGAAACGTTCGGCTGCAACGGGTTAGAGATTGACGTGCGGGTGCCCGTGCGTCACCCCACTGCCGCATGTCCGTCGATACCCGATCCCGCGACGCAGCGGCCCTGCCCGACATGATCGCCAGCGATTCCAGCGCCTTGGGCGTGGGCGAACCGAGCCGTGATCTGCAGGCGCTGCTCGATCCGGCCCTCGACCCGATCTTCCTCCGGCCGGCCCGCATCGGCGTCGACAGCGCCTGGTACGGCCACCTGCCCTTCGCCTCCTGGCTGACCCAGGCGCTGCGGCCGAGCCTGCTGGTCGAGCTCGGGACCCATGCCGGCGTCTCCTACGCCGCATTCTGCGAGGCTGTCCTGCGCGCGGGACTGCCGACCCGCTGCTTTGCGGTCGATCGCTGGACCGGCGACGAGCATGCCGGCTTCTACGACGAACAGGTCTTCGCCGAGCTGCTGACCTTCCACGACGCCCGCTACGGCGCCTTCTCGCGGTTGCTGCGCGCCAGCTTCGACGAGGCGCTGCCCGGCTTCGCCGATGGCAGCATCGACCTGCTCCATATAGATGGCCGGCACCGGCTCGACGACGTCGCCGGGGACTATCGCAGCTGGCTGCCCAAGCTGTCGCCGCAGGCTGTGGTGCTGTTCCACGATACCAACGTGCGCGCTGCCGATTTCGGGGTCTGGCAGTTCTGGGCCGAGATGCGCGGCCGGCATCCGAGCTTCGAGTTCCTGCACGGCCACGGGCTTGGCGTGCTCGCACCCGGCACGGCCCCGCCGGCCGCCCTGGCGCCGCTGTTCGACCTGTCGCACGATCCGGCGGCGACGGTGCGGCTGCGCGACCGCTTTGCGCTGCTGGGCGAGCGCTGGGAGGCGGACTATGGACGGGTGGTCGACCGTCGCGAGCAGCGGCGGCTGGCCGGACGCGCCGACGGCGCTGCGGCACTGGCCGTCGAGCTCGCCGCGGCACGGGCGGACGGGATGTGCCAGCGCACCGAGGCGCAGCAGGCACGCCAGGCGCTGGAAGCGCTGCGCATCCGCGACGACCGGCTGCGCGACGATCTGGCCCACAGCAAGGCCGACCGCCACCGGCTGGCGATGGAGGCCGACCGGCTTCGCGCCGCCCTGCTGTCCGAGGCCGCGCTGCGGACGCAGACCGAAGCGGCACTCGACGCGGCGCGGCAGCAGCTGGCCCTGGCGCAGTCCGCCTCGCTCCAGGCCGCGCAGCGGGCACAGCACGAGCGCGAGGCGGCGCAGCAGCGCCTCGACCGCCTGCGTGAGGAGGCCGCCATCCGCCAGCAGGCGCTCCTGGCGCAGCGTGACGAGATCGCGGAGTTGCGCCGCTCGTCCTCCTGGCGCCTGACCCGGCCGCTGCGCACCGTCGGAACGCTGCTGCAGGGACAGGCCGGACGCGAGCTCCAGGCCGGCACCGCCACGCCGCCTGCCCCGCCGACGCCGGTGCCGGCGCACGCCGCCGGGCCCCCTGCCATCACGCCGCCGATCCTGGCCGCCGCGGCATCCGGACCCGCCCCCGGGGGGCCTGACCTGCCGGTGACGGCGGCGGCCGCCGCACCCGGTCCGACGCCACCCTGGCGCAGGCTCCGGCGCATCCTGTTCATCGCGGGCGAGCCCGGCACCCCGGGTGCGGTCTATCGCACCCAGCGCAACGCCGCCGCCTGTGCCGCCGCCGGCTACGAGGTCGAGGTGGTCGACATCCCGGACGTCAATCCCGGCAATCTGGGCGCCGCCGACCTGGTCGTGCTCTGGCGCGCGGCCTGGAGCGGCCACATCCGGATCATGCTGGGCATGGCGCGCGAGGCCCGCACCCGCGTCGCCTTCGACGTCGACGACCTGATCGTCAAGCCGTCGCTCGCCGTGGCCGAGATCATCGACGGCATCCGCACCACCTTCGTCACCGAGGTCGAGAGCCGCGCCTACTTCCAGGGGATCCAGCGCACCCTGACCGGCTGCGACCTGTGCATCACCACGACCGACGAGCTTGCCGTCCCGGTCGGCGCGCTGCACCCGATCGTGCACGTGCTGCCCAACACCTTCGACGCCGCGACCGAGCGCGCCTCGCGCTACGCGGTGCGGCTGCGGGCCGAACAGGCCGCGGACGGCCGGGTCCGGCTCGGCTATGCCGGCGGCACCCGCACCCACCAGAAGGATTTCGCGACCATCGCCGGCGCCCTCGCCCGCGTGCTCGAGCAGCGCCCCGAGACCCTGCTGGTGCTGTTCCGCGATCCGGCCAGCCAGGAGGGGCTGGTGCTGATCGAGGAGTTCCCGGAGCTGGTGCCGCTTGCCGCGCGGATCGAGTGGCGCGACATGGTGCCGCTGGCCGAGCTGCCGGCCGAGCTCGCGCGCTTCGACGTCTCGCTCTGCCCGCTGGAGCAGGGCAACCCGTTCTGCGAGGCCAAGAGCGAGCTGAAATACTTCGAATCCGCGCTGGCCGGCGTCTGCCTGGTCGCCTCCCCCACCGGCCCGTTCCGGCGGGCCGTGCGCGACGGCGTCACCGGCTTCCTGCCGCAGGACGCGGCCGGCTGGGAGCAGGTGCTGCTGGCGCTGGTCGACCAGCCGCAGCGGCGGCGCGAGGTGGCGCGCGCCGCCTATCACGACGTGCTCTGGCAGTTCGGGCCCCGGCGCCAGGCCGAGCTGTGGGCGCAGCTGCTCGCCGGGCTCGATGGCGCCGCCGCCGGCGCGCGGGCCTCGGAGCTCGCCCTGCGCCGCGGCGCCTATCGCGGCGCGGCGCTGCCGGAGATCCCGGACAGCGAGCTGCTGTTCGCCTTCGACGCGCTCGGCGAGGCCCGCGTCACCGTCGGCATGACCTCCTACAACTACGAGGCCTATCTCGGCGAGGCGCTGGACTCGGTGAGCGCCCAGACGCTTGAGGCGATCGATCTGGTGGTGGTCGATGACGGCTCCGCCGACGGCTCGGTGGCGCTGCTGCTCGACTGGGCCGAGCGCAACCGGATGCGCTTCAACCGGCTGCGCATCCTCAGGACGGCGCGCAACGCCGGGCTGGGCGGGGCGCGCAACCTGGTGTTCGATCAGGCCGAGACGGCCTGGATCATGGTGCTGGATTCCGACAACCGGCTGCAGCCCGCCGCCTGCGCCCGGCTGCTCGCGGCGCTCGACGCCGAGCCGCTTGCCGCCTTCGCCTATCCGCTGATCCGCCAGTTCGGCGCCAGGGAGGAGCTGATGGGCGAGGCGTCGTTCGACCCGTTCCAGCTGGCGTCGGGCAACTACATCGATGCCATGGCGATGATCGCCAAATGGGCCTGGGCCGCGGCCGGCGGCTACTACGTGCGCCGCGACGCGATGGGCTGGGAGGACTTCACCCTGTGGTGCCGGCTGGTCGAGCTCGGCCAGTTCGGCCTCGCCGTGCCCGAGGAGCTTGCCGGCTACCGCGTCCATCCCGGCTCGATGGTGAACGCGATCACCGAGCAGGACGCGAACAAGACGCTGATGGTGGAGTTCGTCGAGACCCGGCACCCCTGGCTGCGCCTGCGCATGCGCGACACCAGGCAGCGGCGCTGACCCGGCCGCTCGCCGACGCGGCCTGCCTGGTGCTGGGCGCCGGCGGCTTCATCGGCACCAACCTCTGCCTGGCGCTCGCCCATGACGGGGCGCGCGTCACCGGCTTCGGCCGCAGCCCGGCGCCGCCCACGGTGCTGGCGGCGGCCGGCATCGCCTGGCGGCACGGCGCGATCGAGCGGCTGGACGATCCGGACCGGCTGGTCGCCGGCCACACCCATCTGTTCGACCTGATCGGCGCCGGCCTGCCGAACAGCTCCAACGACAGTCCGGCGCAGGCCGTTGCCGACGGCCTGCCGCCCAAGGTCCGCCTGCTCGAGGCCTGCCGCCGCCAGGGGGTGCGGCGGGTGGTGTTCGCCTCCTCCGGCGGCACCGTCTACGGCCCGGCCGGCGACGCGCCGATCGCAGAGGACGCCGCCACCAACCCGATCTCGGCCTATGGCATCGGCAAGCTGACGGTGGAGAAGTATCTGGCCCTGTATCACCACCTCTACGGGCTGGAGTACCGGGTGCTGCGCATCGGCAACGCCTATGGCCCCCACCAGCATCCGCTGCGCGAGCAGGGGCTGGTCGCCTCGGTGCTGCACCGGCTGCTGAGCGGCGCGGCGATCCCGGTCTGGGGGGACGGTGCCGCGATCCGCGACTACGTCCATATCGACGACGTGGTCGCGGCGATCCGGATCGCGACCTTCGCCGAGGCGGACGGCGCCCGGCTGTATAATGTCGGCAGCGGCATCGGCCGCAGCGTGCTGTCGGTGATCGACGACGCGGCCCGCGTCACCGGCCGCCGCGCGATCCTCGAGCTGCGGCCCGGACGCAGCGCCGATGTCGCCGTCAACATCCTCGACAGCACGCGCCTGCGCCGCGACGCCGGATGGTCGCCCCGGATCGAGTGGCAGGACGGCCTCGCCGGCACCGCCGACTGGCTGCGGCACGGCTTCGGGCAATCCTGATCGGTCCCGGAGCGTTACGAACACCGGCCCCCCGAACGGACGACAGGAACCACGTCGATGAGCGCTGTTACGATCGTGAGCCTGTTCGCGGCCACGCTGTCCATGGTCAGCTACGTGCCGCAGGCCTGGAGCATCATCCGCTCCCGCTCCACCGAGGGCATCTCGCTGAAGATGTACCTGATCACGGTGGCCGGCTTCATCACCTGGCTGATCTACGGCATCCTCCAGGGCCAGTGGGCGATCATCGTGCAGAACATCATTTGCCTGTGCCTGTCGGCGTTCATCCTGACCATGAAGCTGCTGCCGCAGCCCAAGAAGGAGGCGGTGGCCGACGTGCTGGCGCCGGTGGTGGGCGCCGACGGGCCCGAGGCGGCCAGCGATCCGTGATTGCCGGCGGCGGGCCCTGGCCGGTCGCGGCCGGCCGGAGGCTCAGCCCCCCTGCCCATCCGCCGGCACGTTCGCCAGCAGCTCGTCCAGCCAGGCCCGGGCGCTGGCGTCCGACGGCGCCCGCCAGTCGCCGCGCGGCGACAGCGAGCCGCCGGTCGACACCTTGGGCCCGTTCGGGACGGCGGTGCGCTTGAACTGGCTGAAGGCGAAGAAGCGCTGCAGGAACACCGTCATCCAGTGCCGGATCTCGGCCAGCCCGTATTCGGCGCGCCGCTGCTCCGGGAAGCCCGGCGGCCAGCCGCCCCGACCCGCATCCTCCCAGGCCGCCAGCGCCAGGAACGCCACCTTGGACGGCCGGAAGCCGTAGCGCAGCAGGTAGAACAGGGTGAAGTCCTGCAGCGCGTAGGGCCCGATCTTGGCTTCCGTGCTCTGCATCGCGCGGTCGGTGCCGGCCGGCACCAGCTCGGGCGAGATCTCGGTGGCCAGGATCGCATCCAGCGTGTCCAGCACCGGCTGGTCGAAGCGGCGCGACGAGATCACCCAGCGGATCAGGTGCTGGATCAGCGTCTTCGGCAGGCCGGCGTTGACGTTGTAGTGCGACATGTGGTCGCCGACGCCGTAGGTGCACCAGCCGAGCCCGAGCTCGGACAGGTCGCCGGTGCCGACCACGATGCCGCCATGCTGGTTGGCCAGCCGGAACAGGTAGTCGGTGCGCAGGCCCGCCTGCACGTTCTCGAACGTCACGTCGTAGACCGGCTCGCCGCGGCCGAACGGATGGCCCATCTGCTCGAGCATCAGGGTGGCCGAGGGCCGGATGTCGAGCTCCCGCCAGGTGACGCCAAGCGCCGTCATCAGGGCGACGGCGTTGCGCCTGGTGTCGTCGCCGGTGCCGAAGCCCGGCATGGTGTAGGCCAGGATCGCGTCGCGCCCGAGCCCGATCCGGTCCACCGCCCGGGCGGCGACGATCAGCGCCTGAGTCGAATCGAGGCCGCCCGACACGCCGATCACCAGCCGCCTGACATCGATCGCCCGCATCCGCTGGATCAGCGCCGAGACCTGGATGTTGTAGGCCTCGAAGCAGTCCTGCTCGAGGCGCCCGGGATCTGAGGGCACGAACGGGAACCGCTCCAGCGGCCGGCGCAGGCCGAGGGCGTGGCCGGGCGGATCCAGGCGCAGCAGGATACGCCGGTAGGCCGGACGGCCGTCGCGATGGGCGGCCCGGTTGGCGTCGAAGGTGTTCATCCGCGCCCGCTCCTGGCGCAGCAGATCGAGGTCGATGTCGGCGGTCGCCATCTGCGGCCCCGACGGGAACCGCTCGCTCTCGGCCAGCAGCGCGCCGGCCTCGAAGATCGAGACCTGGCCGTCCCAGGCGACGTCGTTGGTGGATTCGCCCTCGCCTGCCGCCGCATAGAGATAGGCGCAGAGCGCGCGGGCCGATTGCGCCTGGCAGAGCAGCCGGCGCGTCTCCGCCTTGCCGATGGTGATGTTGCTGGCCGACAGGTTGCCGATCACGCTGGCGCCCGCCAGCGCGGCGTGCGTGGAGGGCGGCAGCGGCACCCACACATCCTCGCAGATCTCGGCGGCGAGCACGAAGCCGGGCAGATCCTCGGCCTCGAACAGCAGGTCGGTGCCGAACGGCGCCGACGCGCCCGCGACCCGGATGATCTCCCCGACCCGCCCGACGCCGGGCGCGAACTGGCGCGGCTCGTAGAACTCGCGGTAGTTCGGCAGGTAGGACTTGGGCACCACGCCGAGGATGCGGCCGCGATGGATCGCGACCGCGCAGTTGAACACCGCGTCCTGGTGACGCAGCGGCGCTCCGACCAGCAGGATCGGCAGCAGGGCGGCACTCCGCCCGACCAGCAGCGCCAGCGCCTGTTCGACGGCGTCGAGCAGCGCGTCCTGCAGCCGCAGATCGTCGATCGCATAGCCGGAGATGCCGAGCTCGGGAAACACCGCCAGCACCGCGCCGTCCTCGCCCGCCTGGGCTGCGAGGTCGGCGGTGGTCTCGGCGTTGCGCAGCGGGTCGGCCAGCCTCACCGGCAGCGTGCAGGCGGCGATGCGGGCGAAGCCGTGACGGTAGATCGAGCGGAAGTCCGGCATCGGCATTCCATGTCCCGGGAGGAAGGCGGGCTGGCGGCGCGGCGCGCTTTCGGGCCGCCCCGGCGCTTGTGATGGGATGAACCGCAACCAAAGGCAAGGATCGGGTGCGGAGCCGGGACCGGGATCGATGCCATGCCCCGGCCCTGCAGCGCATCGCGGCGAGGCCACCGGGGAGCCGGCACCGTGCTGTCAGCTATGTGACAGGAAAGCCCGCCGGCGTGACTGGTGCAGGAGAACGAAGCGTGTAACTTACGATCCGAATGATGCGCCCTGTCTCAATAATCGGTGCCGGTCCCGGCGGCCTTGCAGCGGCGATGCTGCTTTCTCAGGCCGGTGCCGACGTCACCGTGTTCGAGCGCCATGACAAGGTCGGCGGGCGGTCCGGAACCGTCGAGGCCTCGACGCAACAGGGAAGGTTCCATTTCGACATCGGCCCGACCTTCTTCCTGTATCCGCGTGTCCTGGCCGACATCTTCGCGAGCTGCGGCCGCAATCTCGACGATGCCGTGGAGCTGATCAGGCTCGACACCCACTACGACGTCATCTTCGAGGGCCATGGCCGCATCACCGCCAGCAGCGACATTCCCCGCCTGCAGGAGTCCGTCGCCCGGCTTTGTCCGGAGGATGCGGCCAACATTCCAGCCTTCCTCGCCGACAGCCGCGCCAAGCTCGCGGCATTCCGTCCGGTGCTGGAAAGCCCGTTCAACAGCGCCGCCGACCTGCTGAAGCCGGACGTGCTGAAGTCGCTGCGCCTGCTGCGGCCGTTCACCTCGGTCGACGGCGACCTCAAGCGCTGGTTCAAGGACCCGCGCGTGCGGCTCGGCTTCTCGTTCCAGAGCAAGTATCTGGGCATGTCGCCATATCGCTGCCCGAGCCTGTTCACCATCCTGGCCTTCATGGAATACGAGTTCGGCATCTTCCATCCGCGCGGCGGTCATGGCGCCGTGATGCGGGCGATGGCTGACGCGGCGCGGCAGATGGGCGCCAAGTTCCGCCTGGGCGAGCCGGTGCGCGAGATCCTGTTCGAGGGCAGGCGCGCGGTCGGGGTGCGCACCGATGCCGGCACCACCCAGGCCGACGCGGTGGTGGTGAACGCCGACTTCCTCAACGCGATGTCGACGCTGGTGCCCAACGCCAAGCGCCGGCGCTGGAACGACAAGCGCATTGCCAAGGCCAAGCTCTCCTGCTCGACCTTCATGCTCTATCTCGGCATCGAAGGCCGCCTGGAGAACCTCGCGCACCACACGATCTATCTGTCGGACGACTACCAGCGCACGCTGCACGACGTGGAGGAAGGGCTGGTGCCGCCGGGCGAGCCCTGCTTCTACCTGCAGAATGCCTGCATCACCGATCCGGCCCTGGCGCCGCCGAATCATTCCACGCTCTACGTGCTGGTGCCGGTCGGCCACGAACGCGACGGCGGCATCGACTGGGCGGAGGCGGCGCCGCGCTATCGCCGCCTGATCCTGGACCGGCTGTCGCGGGCCGGCGTGCCGGACATCGAGAAGCGCATCGTGTTCGAGAAGATGATGACGCCGCCGGACTGGGACGCCGATCACGGCGTTCATCGCGGCGCCGTGTTCAACCTGGCGCATTCGCTGACGCAGATGCTGCAGTTCCGGCCGCACAACCGCTACGAGGATCTCGACGGCGTCTATCTGGTCGGCGGCGGCACCCATCCGGGCAGCGGCCTGCCGGTGATCTTCGAAGGCGCCCGCATCAGTTCGCGGCTGCTGGCCGAGGATCTCGGCCTGAAGCCGGTCTCGACAACCATGGAATGGACCGGAACCCCGGGCGCGCCCCGGCAGTCGGTGCTCGAAGGAGGCCTCGCTTGACCGATCCGATCGGCGTCATCGGCTCCGGGCTGGGCGGCCTCGCCGCCGCCTGCACGCTGGCCGCACGCGGCCACAAGGTGGTGCTGTTCGAGAAGAACGACTGGCTCGGCGGCAAGGCGGCCCTGCACGAGGAGGGCGGCTACCGGTTCGACATGGGGCCGACCATCCTCACGGTGCCGTCGGTGCTGTCACGGATCTTCGCCGAGGCGCAGGAATCGATGGCCGACCGGCTCGACCTGCGCCGCCTCGATCCGCAGTGGCGCTGCTTCTTCGAGGACGGCGCCGTGCTCGATCTCGACGAGGACATCAGCGCCATGGCGCTGCGCCTGCGCGGCTTCTCGGGGGCCGGCGAAAGCAACACCGAGCAGGGCTACCGCGACTTCCTGTCGGTGAGCGAGAAGCTGCACGAGGTCAGCCGGAAGTTCTTCTTCTGGAAGTCGGTCGAGGATATCGCCGACACCATGGATCTGAAGAAGAACATGGATCTCGACACGCTGAAGGACGTGATGAGCCTGCGCATGGGCTCCACCGTCGCCGCCCAGATCCGCAAGCGCGTCGGCGACGAGCGCGTCTGCCAGATGCTCGACCACTTCACCCAGTATGTCGGCTCCTCGCCCTATCTGGCGCCGGCGGTGCTGTGCTCCATCGCCCACATGCAGGTCCAGGAAGGCGTGTGGTATCCGATCGGCGGCACCCGCGCGGTGCCGGAAGCGCTGATGGCACTCGCCGAGCGGCTGGGCGTGGAGTTCCGCACCGGCACCGGCATCGCCAGCATCACCCAGACCGGCGGCCGCGCCAGCGGCGTCGTCACCGAGGCGGGCGAGACGGTGCCGCTCTCGGCGGTGGTGTCGAACATGGACAGCATACGCACCTATCGCGAGCTGGTGGGCGGGGCGGCGCAGAAGAGCTTCACCAGGCGGCAGGGCAAGCGCGAGGCGGCCTGCTCGGGCGTGGTGCTGTATCTCGGCCTCGACCGCGGCTACGACCACCTGCTGCACCACGACTTCGTCTTCTCCCGCGATCCGGAGGAGGAGTTCGACTACATCTACAAGAAGGGCGAGCCGGCGCCGGACCCCACCTGCTACGTGGCGGCTCCCGCCCGCACCGAGCCCGGCGTGGCACCACCCGGCGGGGAATCGCTCTACGTGCTGGTGCATACCCCCTATTTGCGTCCGCATCACGACTGGAACGCGATGCTCCCGGGCTACCGCAAGGTGATCCTGGACAAGCTCGCCCGCACCGCCGGCCTCAAGGACCTCGAATCCCGCATCCGCGTCGAGCGCATCCTGACCCCGGCCGACATCCACGAGCGCTACCGGGTGCTCGACGGCGCCATCTACGGGCTCGCCAGCCACGGCCGCTTCCTGGGCGCGTTCAAGCCGGGCAACCGGTCGCGCGACCTGGCCGGCTTGTATCTCGCCGGCGGCGCCGCCCATCCCGGCCCCGGCATGCCGATGGTCATGATGTCCGGCTGGATCGCCGCCGACAGCCTCGACCAGGATCTGCGCCGCAACGACCCGGACGCGAGGCTGAGCGCCTGACGACGGCAGACCCGATCAGCGTCCGCTCGGAGGTCCTGTTCCGCCTGTTCGCGTTCTATCTGCGCTGGTCGGCCGGCCGGCGTTTCCGTGCGATGCGCATCTCCGGGATGGAGATCGCCAGCCTGCCCCGGGACCGTCCGCTAATCATCTACAGCAACCACCCCTCCTGGTGGGACCCGGCCGTCTACATCCTGCTTGCCGACCTGCGCTTTCGCGGACGCCCGAGCTTCGGCCCGATGGAGGAGGACGCGCTCGTGCGCTACGGCTTCTTCCGCCGCCTCGGCATCTTCGGCATCGAGAAGCACAGCACCGCCGGCGCCCGCCGGTTCCTGTCCGTCGGCCGCCAGGTGCTGAGCCATCCGGGCGGCCCGGCGGGCCGCTTCATCCTGTGGGTGACGGCCGAGGGCGACTTCACCGACCCGCGCGCGCGACCGGTGCGGCTGCGCCCCGGCATCGCCCATCTCGCAGCCCTGCTGCCGGATGCCATGCTGGTGCCGCTCGCCATCGAATACGTGTTCTGGAACGAGAGCCGGCCCGAGCTGCTGCTGCGCGTCGGCACGCCGCTCGCCGGCGCGCCCGGCCTGCGCGCGGCCGACTGGACCATCCGCCTGGAGGGCGCCCTGACCGAGACCATGGACGCGCTGGCGGCCGACGCGCAGGCGCGCGAGCCGGCACGCTTCACCCGCCTGCTGCTCGGGCGTGCCGGCGTCGGCGGCCCCTACGATGCCTGGCGCCGGCTACGCGCCCGCCTCGCCGGCCAGGATTTCAGCGCCTCGCACGGAGAGGAGGCGTGAGCCGGGCAGCACAGGCGGCCGGCTGGACGGCACTCGGTCTGGCGGCCCTGCCGCTTGCCGTCGCGGTCAGCAACCTCGGACGGCTGCGCCGCCCCTCCCCCGCCACCGGACGCCCGCGCGTCTCGGTGCTGATCCCGGCCCGCGACGAGGCCGGCAACATCGCCGCCGCCGTCGCCTGCGTGCTGGCGAGCCGCGACGTCGAGTTCGAGCTGCTGGTGCTCGATGACGGCTCGACCGACGCCACCCCGCAGATCCTGGCCGCCATCCCCGACGGCCGGCTCCGCGTGCTGACGGGCGGCGGCGTGCTGCCGGCCGGCTGGTCCGGCAAGCAGCATGCCTGCGCCCGCCTCGCGGCGGAGGCCCGGCACGCGCTGCTGGTGTTCGTCGACGCCGACGTGCGGCTGGCGCCGGACGCGCTGTCGTGTTTGGCCGGCTTCATGCAGCACGACCCGGCGGTGGCGCTGGGCAGCGGCGTGCCGCGGCAGATCACCCGGAGCTGGTCGGAGCGCCTGCTGCTGCCGCTGATCCACCTGCTTCTGCTCGGCTACCGGCCGCAGCGCTTCGACCATGGCCAGACGCAGCCCGGCTTTGCCGCCGGCTGCGGCCAGCTCTTCATCGCCCGCGCCGACGCCTACCACGCGATGGGCGGCCATGCGGCGATCCGTGCCTCGCTGCATGACGGGCTGACCCTGCCGCGCGCCTTCCGCCGCCACGGCCTGCCGACCGGCCTGTTCGACGCGACGGAGCTCGCCAGCTGCCGGATGTACGACAGTGCCCGCAGCCTGTGGGAGGGGTTGAGCAAGAACGCGACGGAAGGCATGGCCACGCCCGTGGCGTTGCCGGTCTGGACGATCCTGCTCGGCGGCGGCCATGTGCTGCCGCTGCCGCTGCTGCTGTTGGCGCCGAGCCCTCCGGCAGCGGCGGCCGTCGCCTGCAACGTGGCGCTCCGGCTGCTGCTGGCCCGGCGCTTTAAGCAGAGCCTGCGCAGCGTGGCCGCGCATCCGGCAGGCGTGCTGTCGCTGCTGGTGCTGCAATGGTCCGCACTGCTGCGCGCGCGCGCCGGCCGGCCGGCGGTCTGGCGTGGACGTGCCTATCCGGCGGCGTCGTGATCGTGATCCGGCCTGCCGGCACGCTCCGCCGCCTCGCGGGCGCCCTGCCGCTCCTGCTCGCCCTGGTCTCGGCCGCACAGGCCGCCAGCCTGACGGTGACGGTCGCCGGCCTGCGCAACGGCCAGGGCCATGTCAGGATCGGCGTCTGCACGCAGCCGGAGTTCCTCGGCGAGATCTGCCGCTATCACGCGATCGTGTCGGCACGTCCGGGCTCCGTCACCGCCACGATCCCAGGCATCCCGTCCGGGACCTATGCCGTCGCCGTGTATCAGGACGAGACCGACCTCGGCCATCTGCGTCGCGGCCTGTTCGGGATCCCCAGGGAAGGCATCGGCTTCTCGCGCAACCCGCCGCTCGGCATGAGCCTGCCCGCCTTCGACCGCTGCGCGCTGCGGATCGGATCGCAGGACGGCGCCGTGACCGTCGAGCTGCGCTTTTTCTGAGCGGCCCGGACCCCGCGGGAGGTTGCCCCGCGGCTTCTTCTTCCGGAAGATGCGCAACCCGGACTGCCGGGCGGGAGCGGACGGCGCATGGCGGAACGGGTTCTGGTCACGGGCGGGGCAGGCTTCATCGGCCGCCACGTGGTGCGCGCGCTGCTGGCGCGCGGCGACGCGGTGCGGGTCTATGACAGCCTGATCGAGCAGGTGCATCCCGAAGGCCCGACCGCGGAAGCCGTGCCCGACGGCGTCGAGCTGGTCCGGGCCGACATACGCGACTCCGCCAGGCTGACCGCAGCGCTCGGCGGCGTGGACAAGGTCGTGCACCTCGCGGCCGATGTCGGCGTCGGCCAGAGCATGTACCTGATCGAGCGCTATGTCGGCGTCAACGACCTCGGCACCGCCTGCCTGTGCCAGGCGCTGATCGAGAAGCCGGTGCGTCGCGTGGTGGTCGCCTCCTCGATGTCGGTCTATGGCGAAGGGCTCTACACCGCGACCGATGGCACCGTGATGCAGGACGTGCTGCGTCCCGCCCGCCAGCCCGGCGCCGGCTGGGACCCGCTCGGCCCCGACGGGCTGCCGCTGAAGCCGGCCGCCACGCCGGAGTGGAAGCCCGCGCGCCTCGCCTCGGTCTACGCCATCACCAAGTACATGCAGGAGCAGATGATCCTGTGCGCTCCTGCCGCCTACGGCATCGAGGGCGTGGCGCTGCGGCTGTTCAACGTCTACGGCCCCGGCCAGGCGCTCTCCAATCCCTATACCGGCGTGCTGGCGATCTTCGCCTCCCGGCTGCTGCATCGCGAGCGGCCGCTGGTGTTCGAGGATGGCGAGCAGCGCCGCGACTTCGTGCATGTCGACGACGTGGTGCAGGCCTTCCTGCTCGCCCTCGACCATCCCGCCGCCGCCGGCAGGGTGTTCAACATCGGCAGCGGCCGCGACGTCTCGATCGCCGAGGTGGCGCGCGAGGCCGCCCGCGCCATGGACCTCTCCCACCTGGAGCCCGAGTTCGTCGGCAAGGCGCGCTCCGGCGACATCCGGCACTGCTTCTCCGACATCACGCTGGCGCGCGAGGCGCTGGGCTTCTCGCCCGCCCGCAGCTTCGACAACGCGCTGGGCGAGCAGATGGACTGGGTGCGCCGGCAGCAGGCGACCGACCGGGTGCAGGAGGCCAGACGCGAGCTGGAAGCGCGCGGGCTGGTCGCGTGACCACAGCACCGGCAACGATGCCTGTCGTGCAGACCAGGAACGGCCCGCTCGGCCTGGTCGAGTGGTTCCATCCGGGCGAGCATGCGCGCGTCGAGCAGAGCCTGGCGCGGATGCGCGCCCTCGGCGTCACCCGCCTGCGCACGCACATCTCCTGGGCCGAGTACCTCAATGACGGCGGCGAGGCCTGGTATGGCTGGCTGGTCCCGCGCCTGGCCCGCGAGGTCGAGCTGCTGCCCTGCGTCCATTTCACCCCGCCCAGCCTGTCGCGCACCGGCCGCGTCAACGGTCCGCCCCGCGACCTGACCGCCTATGCCGACTTCATCGACGCGCTGATCACCCGCTTCCACGGCCTGTTTCCGGCGATCGAGATCTGGAACGAGCCGAACAACTTGCTCGACTGGGACTGGCAGCAGGACCATGACTGGCTGCTGTTCTGCGAGATGGCGGGTGCTGCCGCGCACTGGGTGCAGTCGCGCGGCCTCAAGGCGGTGCTGGGCGGCCCGTGCCCCGCCGACCTGAACTGGCTCAGGCTGATGGGCGAGCGCGGCCTGCTGGGCGTGCTTGACGCCGTCGGGCTGCATGGCTTTCCCGGCACCTGGGATGCGGAGGCGCGCTCCTGGCGCGGCTGGGAGACGCTGATCGCCTCGGTCCGCGAGACCGTGCACGCCTTTAATCCGAAGCTGGAGCTGTGGATCACCGAGACCGGCTACTCCACCTGGCGCAACGATCCGTTCGCCCAGCTCGCCCGCTTCGTCGAGGTCGTGGATCTGCCGGTGGAGCGCGTCTACTGGTACGGGCTGCAGGACGTGGCCGCCGACGTGGCGGTGCAGGAAGGGCTGCATTTCGACGAGCGGCACTATCACTTCGGCCTGCACACCGAATCCGGCGCGCCGAAGCTGCTCGGCCGGATGCTCGCCCGCGGCGGGCTGCCGCTGGTGCGCGAGATTGCCGGCGCCGGCCTGCCGAAACCCGCACTCGCCGGCGCCCGTCCGGCGCTGGTCACCGGCGGCGCCGGCTTCATCGGCAGCAACCTCGCCGACCGCCTCGCCCGCAACGGCGAGGACGTGCTGATCCTCGACAGCCTCGCCCGTCCGGGCGTGGAGGAGAATCTCGACTGGCTGCGACGCCGCCATCGCGGCAAGCTCTCGGTGTCGATCGCCGATCTGCGCGATGCGGGGGCCGTGGCCGATGCGGCGCGCGACGCCTCCAGCGTGTTCCATCTCGCAGGTCAGGTCGCGGTCACCACCAGCCTGCTCGACCCGCTGGCCGATTTCGAGATCAACCTGCGCGGCACGGTCAACCTGCTGGAAGCGCTGCGCCGCCAGCATGATCGCGGCGCAGGCCCGGTGCCGCTGGTGTTCGCCAGCACCAACAAGGTCTATGGCGACCTCGCCGACATACGGCTGTCGCACAACGAGGACGCCTACCTGCCGATCGATCCGGGCCTGCGCGCCGCCGGCATCGGCGAGGACCGGCCGCTCTCGTTCCACACCCCGTACGGCTGCTCCAAGGGCGCTGCCGACCAGTACGTGCTCGATTACGCGCGCTCCTTCGACCTGCCGATGGTGGTGCTGCGCATGAGCTGCATCTACGGGCCCCGCCAGCTGGGCACCGAGGATCAGGGCTGGCTCGCGCATTTCCTGCTCTCGGCGCTGCAGGACCAGCCGCTCAGCCTGTATGGCGACGGCCGTCAGGTGCGCGACGTGCTGGAGGTCGAGGATGCGGTGTCGGCCTATCTCGCCGCCCGCGACCACGCGCCGGCGGTCAAGGGCGAGGCGTTCAATCTGGGCGGCGGGCCCGACAACGCCATCACCCTGCTGATGCTGATCGACGAGATCGAGCGCCTGACCGGACAGCGCGTGCAGCGCGCGTTCCACCCCTGGCGCACCGGCGACCAGCGCTATTTCGTTGCCGACACCAGGCGCGCTCGCGAGGCGCTGGGTCTGCGCCCGCCGCTCGGCTGGCGCGACGGCGTCGCCCGGCTGAAGCGCTGGATCGAAACCGAGCGGCCGCATCTGGTCGGCCGTGCGTCCAGCGCGCCGGTGCCGGTCATGGGAGGGGCTGCATGAAGGTCGCGTTGCTCAATCCACCCTGGTCGTTCGAGCACAGCATCTATTTCGGCTGTCGCGCGCCGCACCTGCCGATCGAGCTCGGCGCCGCCAAGGCGCTGCTGGACCGCGCCGGACACGAGACGCTGATGCAGGACGGGCTGCTCGACGCGCTCGACATCGCCGCCATGGCACGCGCCTGCGCCGGGTTCGGCGCCGAGATGATCGTCGTGACCACGGCGCCCACCTACCTGTTCTGGCGCTGCGCCCAGCCGGAGCTGCGCCTGCCCCGCCTGCTGCTCGACGCGCTGCGCGTGTCCTGTCCGGACGCCCGACTGGTCGCGGTCGGCCCGCACGGCTCTG
This sequence comes from uncultured Acetobacteraceae bacterium, assembly GCA_964236105.1. Taxonomy (GTDB): domain Bacteria; phylum Pseudomonadota; class Alphaproteobacteria; order Acetobacterales; family Acetobacteraceae; genus Lichenicola. The sequence continues at coordinate 51,894 of CAXSBC010000001.1, forward strand.
CCACGCCCGACACCACGCTGCGCAAGCTCGGCGCCGACGTGGTGGTGCGGGGCGAATGCGAGGAGGTGGTGCGCGCTCTTGCCGATGGCGGCATCCCCGGCGACGTGCCCGGCACGGCGGTGCTGCGTGCCGACGGCACGGTGCAGGCCACCGGCGGCCCGCAGGCCACCCGCTTCACCGACCTGCCGGCCCTGCGCTGGCCGGATCGCTGGATCGCGCGCCACCATCACCATCATCATCGCTTCGAGCAGCCGCACGAGGGCTCCGGCCACGAGCGTCCGGGCGCCGAGGTCGAGGCTTCCCGCGGCTGCCCCTATTCCTGCTCGTTCTGCGCCAAGATCGACTTCCGCGACGCCTATCGCCGCCGCGACCTCGCCCCGCTGCTCGAGGAGATCGACGCGCTGCGCGCCCAGGGCGTCGGCTATCTCTATTTCATCGACGAGATCTTCCTGCCCAACCGCCCGCTGCTGGAGGCGCTGGTCGGGCGCGACCTGAAGTTCGGCATCCAGACCCGAATCGACCTGTGGAAGCCGGACATGCTGGAGCTGCTCGGGCGCGCCGGCTGCGTGTCGATCGAGGCCGGCGTCGAGAGCCTGACCGTGGAAGGCCGCGCCGAGCTCGACAAGAACTGCAAGCTCTCCACCGACGAGCTCGCCGACCGGCTGATCCTGGCCAAGCGCCATGTCGCCTTCGTGCAGGCCAACCTGATCCAGGTCAGCGGCGACGATCCCGCTTTGGTTGTGGCCTGGCGCGAGCGGCTGCTGGCCGCGGGCGTGTGGGCCAACGATCCGGTGCCGCTCTATCCGTATCCGAGCTCGCCGGACTACCGCAAGCTGTTCGGCCTGCCCGACGCCCACGCCTGGGAACGGGCGCACGCGCATTATCTCGGCCTGTTCGAGCGCCTGTCCGACATCCAGGACGACGCGCCGATGCCGCTGGCGGAGCTGGAATCCGTCTGCTGCCCGCGCTGAGCTGACGGATGCGCATCATGGTGACCACCGACGCCGTCGGCGGCGTCTGGCGCTACAGCCTGACCCTGGCGGCGGAATGGTCGCGGGCCGGGATCGCCGTCGATCTCGCGGTGCTCGGGCCGGCGCCGGCCCTGTCGCAGCAGATGGAGGCGGCGGCGATCCCGGGCCTGATCCTGCACCAGACCGACCTGCCGCTGGACTGGACCGCTCCCGATCCGGCAGCCCTGGAACAGGCCGCCGCCGAGACGGCCGATCTGGCTGGCGGCCTCGGGGTCGATACCGTGCATCTGCACGCCCCCGGCCTGATCGGCGCCGGCGTCGTCTGGCCGGTGCCGGTGACGGCGGTGCTGCATTCGTGCCTGCTGACCTGGTGGCAGGCGTTGCGCCAGGGGCCGCCGCCCGCCGACCTCGCCTGGCGGATCGAGGCCACCGCCGCCGGCCTGCGCCGCGCCGGGCACGTCGTCGCCCCCAGCCACGCCTTCCGCGATGCCGTGCTCGCCGCCTATGGCAGCGCCTGCCCGATCGCGGTGATCCCCAACGGCCGCCATCCGCTGCCGGAGCCGGCCACCCCCGCCGGCGCCCGGCCGCGCGTCGTGCTGGCGGCAGGGCGGTTCTGGGACGCGGCCAAGGATGTCGCCACCCTCGATGCTAGCGCCCGCCGGCTGCAGGCTCCGGTGCACGCCGCCGGCAGCTTCCAGGGGCCGAACGGGCAGACCGCAACCACCGACGCGCTGGTGCGGTGCGGCAGCCTTGACGAGACCGGCCTTGCCGCGGCCTTTGCCGGCTCTCGCGTCTTCGTCTCCACCGCGCGCTACGAGCCGTTCGGCCTTGCCGTGCTGGAGGCCGCACAGGCGGGCCTGGCCCTCGTGCTCGCCGACATCCCGAGCTTCCGCGAACTGTGGGGCGACGCCGCCCTGTTCGTCCCGCCCGGCGACGGCGCCGGCTTCGCGGCAGCACTCTCGCAGGCGCTCGACGATCCGACGCCGCTCGCCGACGCCGCCCGGAGGCGGGCGCTGCGCTATTCCGCCGCCGCCATGGCCGACGCGACCCTGGCGCTGCATCGTCCGGCCGCGTCGACCAGACGGATCGCCTGAGCGGTGCAGGTCGTCGTCTTCACCCATTCCCTCTCCTCGTGCTGGAACCACGGCAACGCGCATTTCCTGCGCGGCGTGCTGCGCGAGCTGCAGGCGAAGGGCCACACGGTCAGGGCCTGGGAGCCCGAGGGCTCCTGGAGCCGCGAGAACCTGATCAAGGATGGCGGCGAGGACGGGCTGGCGGCGTTCGCCACGCATTATCCCGAGCTCCGGGCCGGGCTCTACCCGCCGGACGCGCCCGACCTCGACGCCATGCTCGACGGCGCCGACCTGGTGCTGGTGCATGAATGGAACCCGCCGGCGCTGGTGGCCGCCATCGGCCGCAGGCGTGCGCAGGGCGGCCGCTTCCTGGCGCTGTTCCACGACACCCATCATCGCGCGGTCAGCGATCCCGAGGCGATCCGGCATTTCGACCTGTCCGGCTATGACGGCGTGCTCGCCTTCGGCGCCACGCTGGCCCGCATCTACGAGCGCTGGGGCTGGGGCGGCCGCGTGTTCGTCTGGCACGAGGCGGCCGACCTGCGTCGGTTCCATCCGCCCGCCGAGCCGGAGGCGCGCGAGGGCGGGGTCTGGATCGGCAACTGGGGCGACGGCGAGCGCAGCGAGGAGCTGGAAGCGTTCCTGCTGCGTCCGATGCGCGACGCCGGCCTGGCGCTCGACATCTACGGCGTGCGCTATCCGGACGACGCGCGGGCGACGCTGGCGCGGCACGGCGCCCGGCTGCGCGGCTGGCTGCCCAATCCGCGCGCGCCTGAGGTGTTCGCCCGCCACCTCGTCACCGTGCACGTGCCCCGGCGTTACTACGTGACGATGCTGCCCGGCATTCCCACCATCCGCGTGTTCGAGGCGCTGGCCTGCGGCATCCCGCTGCTGTCGGCGCCGTGGGACGATGCGGAGGGGCTGTTCACGCCGGGCCGGGACTACCTCGTGGCCGGCGACGGCGAGGGGATGACGCGGCTGCTGCGCGACGTCGCCGGCGATGCCGACCTGCGCGCCGCCCTGGTCCGGCACGGGCTCGCCACCATCCGCGCGCGCCACTCCTGCGCCCACCGCGCCGACGAGCTGCTCGCCATCGCGGCGGCCCTGCGGCCCCGGCCGGGCAGGATGACCGTCTGATGCAGATCGCCGTCTATGGCTCGAGCCTGCTCTCCTCCTACTGGAACGGGGCCGCGACCTACTATCGCGGCCTGTTCGGCGCGATGGCCCGGCGCGGCCACGCCATCGCCTTCTTCGAGCCGGACGCCTTCGGCCGGCAGCAGAACCGCGACATCGACCCCCCGGACTGGGCGAGATCGGTGGTGTACGCGGCCACATCCGAGGGGGTCCGCGACGCGCTCGGGCAGTGCGGCGAGGCCGACGTGGTGATCAAGTGCAGCGGCGTCGGCGTGTTCGACGACGAACTGCTCGCCGGCATCCTCGGAGCCGGCCGGCCGGGTGCCGTGCGCGCGTTCCTCGACGTCGACGCGCCCGCCACCCTGGCCGAGCTGCGCGCGAGCGATGCCCATGCGCTGCACGCGGCCCTGCCGACGCTCGACCTGGTGCTGACCTATGGCGGCGGCGAGCCGGTCGTCGCGGCCTATCGCGGTTTCGGCGCGGCAGCCTGCATCCCGGTCTACAACGCGCTGGACCCGGACACGCACCATCCGGCAGCACCCGATCCGGCCTGGAACGCCACCCTGTCCCTGCTCGCCAACCGCCTGCCCGACCGGGAGGCCCGCATCGAGGAGTTCTTCCTCCGACCGGCCGGCCTGCTGCCAGACGAGCGCTTCCTGCTCGGCGGCTCCGGCTGGCACGACAAGCCGATGCCGCCCAACGTGCGCGCGATCGGCCACGTGCCGACGGCGTCCCACAACGTCCTGAACGTCTCGGCGCGGGCCGTGCTCAACGTCGCGCGCGACAGCATGGCGGCGGTCGGCTACTCCCCCGCAACCCGCGTGTTCGAGGCCGCCGGCGCCGGCGCCTGCCTGATCACCGACCAATGGGAGGGGATCGAGCTGTTCCTGGAGCCCGACCGCGAGATCCTGGTCGCCCGCGACGGCCAGGATGTGGCCGAGCATCTGCGCACGCTCACCCCCGATCGTGCCCGTGCCATCGGCCTGCGCGCCCGCGGCCGCATCCTCGCCGGCCACACCTACGACCGCAGAGCGGCGCTGCTGGAGGAGGTGCTCGCAGCCCGCCTCGCCGCCCGTGCCGGCCGGGCGGGCTGAGCCGATGCGCCTCGTCGTCATCGGCCTCAGCCTCAGCTCCTCCTGGGGCAACGGCCATGCCACCACCTACCGCGCGCTGCTGGCGGCGTTCGCGGCGCGCGGCCACGACATCCTGTTCCTCGAGCGCGACATGCCGTGGTACGCGCAGCACCGCGACCTGGCGGACCCGCCCTTCTGCCGCCTGATCCTCTATGACGGGCTGGACGGGCTAGCCGCCCAGGCCGACGCGATCGCCGCCGCCGATGCCGTGATCGTCGGCTCCTACGTGCCCGACGGCATCGCCGTCGCCCGCCTGGTGCAGCGGACCGCGCGCGGCGTGACCGCCTATTACGACATCGACACGCCGGTCACGCTGGCGGCCCTGGAGCGCGGCGACTGCGCCTATCTGTCGCGCGACGTGATCCCGGGCTTCGACCTGCTGCTCTCCTTCACCGCCGGGCCGACCCTGCGCGTACTGGAGGACTGGTTCGGCGCCCGCGACGCGCAAGGCTTCTACTGCTCGGTCGATCCCGACCGCTATCGCCCGACCGGCACGCCGCGCCGATGGGATCTCGGCTATCTCGGCACCTACAGCACCGACCGCCAGCCCACGGTCGAGCGGCTGCTGATCGACACGGCGAGGCGTGCGCCCGGGCGCCGCTTCGTCGTCGCCGGACCGCAATATCCGTCATCGATCGACTGGCCGGGCAATGTTGAGCGCATCGAGCATCTGCCGCCGGAAGCGCACCCGGATTTCTACTCCGCCTGCGGCTGGACCCTGAACGTGACGCGCACGGACATGAGGCGCGCCGGCTGGAGCCCGAGCGTGCGGCTGTTCGAGGCGGCCGCGTGCGGCTGCCCGATCGTGTCGGATCGGTGGGACGGCATCGAGGACGTGCTGGAGCCCGGCCGCGAGATCATGCTGGCCGACGACACGCAGACGGTGCTGGCGCTGCTGGACTGGCCGGAGCAGCGCCGGATCGCGGTCGCCGAGGCCGCGCGCCGCCGGATCCTGACCACCCAGACCAGCGCGCATCGCGCATCGCGGCTGGAGACGCTGCTATCGATGCAGCCAAATCCGTTTCGCAACGTTGACGATCAGGATATCCCCCGATGATCGGAGACATGATGCGCAAGATTATTCTGCTCGGCAGCCTGTTGAGCCTCGGTCTGATGCTGGCGCCGCCGCTGGCCGAAGCCCAGGTCGGCCCGCACTACTACCATCGCCACCACTTCCGCCACTGGCATCATCATCATCACGGCTATTGAGTCCCGACGCAGACCGGCGCCACAGGGCGCCGGTCTGCGGACGCCGGCTAGACCACCTCGCTGACCGCGATCGCGACCTTGCAGCCCAGCTTGATGACCCGCGACAGCATCCGGTAGCCCGGCGTCAGCTCCGCCTCGTTGGCGAGGCCGATATCGCGATGCTCGAGCTCCTCGAGCCTGAAGATCTCGATGGTCTCGCGCAGCTCCTGCTCCTCGCCGCCCTCCAGCGACGCCGCCTGCTCGGCGTAGTGCTCGTCGATCGCCTCCTCCACCGCCACGGTGCAGGCCATCGCCGCCCGCGTGCCCATCGCCGCGGTGGCGGCTCCGAGCGCGAAGCCCGCCACGTGCCAGATCGGCAGCAGCGCCGTCGGCCTGACCCGGCGGCTGGCGATCAGCTTCTCGAACGTCTCCTTGTGCACCGTCTCCTGCGACTTCATGTGGCGCAGCGTGTCGCCGTGGATGCCGCGCCCGAGCACGGCGAGCTGTCCCTCGTAGATCCGCTCGGCGCCGTATTCGCCGGCATGGTCGACCCGGATCATGCGCGCGAGGCGCACTGCACCCAGCGGCTCGCCGGGCTGCGGCATCGGGCGGGCAAGGTCGCTCATCATGGTCTCCGTCTTGGATCGATCAGGCGCGGCAGCAGCAGCCGGCCGCCCAGCAGAAGAGTTGCCGCATAGATGAGGTCGAGCATCGCCATCGACACCGGCGCCCAAGCAAACAACCGGTTCGGCGCATCGCACGGCTTGGCCGGACGCAGCGGCATCGCCGCCAGCCGCTCGGCGAAGCTGCCGCCGACGAAGTGGGGCGCAGCACAGGCCGGCAGCGGACTGCGCCACCAGCCCTGCTCCACCCCGACATGCAGGCCCGCGACCGCGATCGCGGCCAGCAGCGCGGCGCTCACCAGCACGCCCATCGCCCGCGCGGCCGCACGTCCGGCGCCGGCAAGCGCGAGCCAGAGCAGTCCCAGCAGGATCAGCGCCCGATACGGCCAGCGCTCCCAGAAGCAGAGCTCGCACGGCGCCATGCCGGCGACATGCTCCGACCACCACACCCAGCCCATGGCCCAGAGGCCGGCCGCGGTCCAGAACGCGCCCTGGAGCAGGCTGGCGCGCCGCCCTGCCGATGGCGTCACGCAGCACTCCGGGCATCCACCGCGCCGAGCGCAGCCAGGAAGTCGCGTGCCCAGCTCGCGGCGGTGACCCGGGTGACGGCGGCGTGCATCGCCTCCCAGCGACGGACGCGCTCCTTCAGCCCCATGCTCAGGGCCTGGTCGAGCGCCTCGGCGATCTCGTCCGGATCGTAGGGATTGACCAGCACGGCATCGCCGAGCTCGGGTGCGGCGCCGGCGAAGCGCGACAGCACCAGCACGCCCGGATCCGCCGGATCCTGGGCTGCGACATATTCCTTGGCCACCAGGTTCATCCCGTCGCGCAACGGCGTCACCAGACCGACCGCGGCGCGGCGATGCACGCTGGCCAGCACCTTGCGCGGCAGCGGACGCGTGATGTAGCGCAGCGGCAGCCAGTCGATCTCCGCCCATTCGCCGTTGATGTGGCCGGACAGCTCGTCGAGCTGGCGACGGAGCGTCTTGTATTCCGCGACCTCGCCGCGCGAGACCGGCGCCACCTGCAGGAACGAGACCTTGCCGTGATGCGCCGGATAGCGCTGCAGCAGCCGGTCGAAGCCGCGGAACCGCTCGGGGATGCCCTTGGAATAGTCCAGCCGGTCCACCCCCAGGATCAGCGACCGCCCGTTCAGCGCCTGGGTCAGCCGGCCCATCTCCTTGCTGGTCTCGCCCTTGGTCGCCTGCCTGGCGAACGACTTGGGATCGATGCCGATCGGGAACGCCCGCGCCTCGGCCTCGATGCCGACCGCGGCCAGCGCGCCGTTCAGGTTGCCGGCATCCTGCTCGGTCTGCACGCCGATCAGGTCGTAGTCGCCCAGATCCTTCAGCAGCAGGTCCGCACCCGGCAGCGCGCGGAACAGCTGCTCCGGCGGGAACGGGATGTGCAGGAAGAAGCCGGTGCGCGCCGTCACCCCCTCGCGCCGCAGCGCGGCACCGAGCGGGAACAGCTGGTAGTCCTGCACCCAGATGGTGTCGTCCGGCCGCAGCAGCGGCTTCAGCACGCGCGCGAACAGCGCGTTGACCTCGAGATAGGTGTCCAGCTCCTCGCGGCTGTACTGCATCAGCCCGAGCCGGTAGTGGCAGACCGGCCAGAGGATGCCGTTGGAGAAGCCCTGGTAGAAGCCCTTGTGCTGGCGTGCGGTGAGCTCGATCGTCGCGTAGGTGACCCCGGCCTGCTCGTTCACCTCCGGCTTCGGATCGACCCCCTCCTTGCCGTGCGAGCCGCCGCTCCAGCCGAACCACAGGCTCGGCTGCCCCTTGATCGCATCGGCGAGCCCCACCGTCAGGCCGCCCGCCGCCTGCGTCACCTCGCGCGGCGACGGCACGCGGTTGGAGACGATGACTAACCGGCCCATGCGTCGGCTCCCTGCGGTGTCGCGGCCAGCCGGGCGAGCCAGCCGCGCAGCGCGCCGGGGTCGGGGAAGTCGGCCGGGATGCGGAAGCCGAGCCCGCCCAGCGCCTCGGCGCCGCGTATGCCATCCTCGTCGGTCACGTCGTCGCCGATGAAGATCGGCAGGCGGCCGGCAAACGGCGGACGCTGCATCAGCAGCGCGACGGCACTCGCCTTGTCGATGCCAGCGGGCTTGATCTCCCAGGCCATCTTCGCCGGCTGCACATGGAAATGCCCGCCGCCGTCCCGGGCCAGCAGCGCCTCCGCCTCCGCCAGCAGCGCCGGACCCGCGTCCGGCGCGCCGCGATAGTGCAGCACGAAGCCGGCCTGCTTGCGCTCCACCCTGGCCCCCGGATGGGCGCGCACGATCTCCTCGGCCTGCACGAGCCACTGCGCCGGCAGTCCGGGAAGGCTTGCCCGCAGGACCGCCTCGTCCGGCGCATGGCGCACGGCGATGCCATGCTCTCCGGCGACCGCGAACGGCACGCCGGGCAGGAAATGGTCGATCTGCGTCACCGGCCTGCCGCTGACCACGCCGAGCGCGTCGCCGCAGAGCCGGCGCAGTTCCAGCAGGATTCTGGGCAGTCCCGCCGGCACCGTGACGGATTCCGGCGTGGGCGCGATCTCGACCAGCGTGCCGTCGAAGTCGAGCAGGAATGCCGCACGGGCCGGAACCGGCAGCAAGGCGAGATCCGGCAGCCTCGAAGCGTCAGGGGTCATGCAACGAGAACCAGTGGAGCTGCAGGCGGTTCCAGGCCGTGATTTGCCATCAGCGCGGCGGATTGCCGGGCGGCACCGGGGGCGGTCCGGTCGGGTAGACCGGGTCCGGGAGCGCCGCATCGCTGCCGTCGGACGAGACGTCCGCGGGCCCGTCGGCTGCCGGCGCGCCGCCGGACGAGCTCGCGGACGGGGCGGCGTCGCCTGCAGCGTCGTCGCCGGACGCGGCGCCGGCGGCATCGGGCGCGGCGTCGGGGTTCGATGGCGGCACCGCGGGCGGGTTCGACACCATCGACTCCGGCGGCGGGACCGGCGCGGGCAGCGGCGGCGCCAGCGGCGCCACCAGCTCGCCGCCGCAGCTCGCCAGCCGCACCGCATAGATCGGACTCTCGAACACCCCGATCGACGGCTGGCCGGAGAAGGTCCAGCCGCTGAAGGGCTGCACCCCGCCACGACGGTCCTGGATGTCCAGGAATGCGCCATTCTCCACAGGCAGCCCGTCCGGGCGATCCATGCAGCTGCGCACGGTCACGCTCAGGCTCTTGTAGCTGCCGGTCTCGCCCGCCTTCAGCGTCAGCGTCTCGACATGCGCGTCGAGCTTGTCGAGCACGCGCACGACCGCCTGCGACCGCCCCTGCCAGGCATTGGCGATCGGCATGATCGGCGGCGTGACGTAGCTCGCGGCCCGGCCCGGGACCGGCGCCAGCAGGCCGATCAGCAGGGCGAGACCCAGGAAGGTGCCCGGGGCGGGGCTGGCGGACCGTCTCACGGGGGCGGCACGGCGCGGCGTGGACCGGTCAGGCTGGCGATCGCATCGATCAGGATCTGGCGCATCGCGGCCTCGTCGACGCCCATCAGCACCGCGTCGTCGAACACGTCGCGCAGCATCGTCTGCAGCTCGGCCTGGTTCTCCGCCAGGATGCGCAGCTTCTCGCGGCAGGCGATCGGCGTGCCGTCCGGCTGCGGCCAGATGCCCGGCCCGCCGGCATCCGTCGACGCTGCGGACCCGGTCACGGCGTCGAGCCGGCCGGCGTCTGGCCAGGACCTGGCTGGGCGGCCTTCTTCTGCGCTGCCAGGGCATCGGTCACGCTGAAGATGAACTTGCTCAGCAGCTGCTCGAGGCTGATCGAGCCCTGGGTGACAGTGAGGCGGCCGCCGGGCTTCAGGATCGTGTCGGCGCCCCCCGGATCGAGCGACAGGTACTTGCCGCCGAGCAGGCTGTCGCTGGTCACCACCGCGGCAGTGTCGGTCGGCAACCGGACCGCGTCGCGTACGGTGAACACGACCTCGGCCTGGAACGTTCCGGGATCGACCCGCTCGGAGACCACCTGGCCGACCGCCACGCCGGCCAGCCTGACGTCGGAGCCCACCGACAGGCCGTCGATGCGGCTGAAGCGTGCGGCGAGGCGATAGCCGGTCTCGCTCCTGCGGCCGTTGCCGAGCAGCGCCATCGCCAGCAGCCCGACGAGTCCTGCCAGCACCAGCAGGCCGGTCACGAACTCGACCGCGTCGCTCCGGCCGCCGCGCGGCGGGATCGGCGCCATCTCCACCGCAGCCACGCTCAGGCGTCCGGCGTCCAGGATTCGTAGTCGCCGGTGGCGTGCGGCCGCAGGCCGCCGCGATAGTCGCTGCCCGGCGGCCGGTAGCCGCCCGGATCGCCGGTGCGGTTGGGCTGGAACGGCAGCTGCCAGGGCTGCCGGGCCGCGACGGGAAGCGGGGCGTCGTCGGCATGATGCAGCCAGTTCCACCATTCGGCCGGAACCGCGGACGCGTCGTCGTCGCGGAGATAGATCACCCAGCGACGGATCCGGCGCGTGTAGCCGCCAGGAGAGCGCTCCTCGTAGTAGACGCGACCATCGGCGTCCTTGCCGATCAGGCGGCCCCTGAAGAAGGTGAAGAGTCGCGTTCCGATGCTGGTCATGGCCGCCACCTATACGCACGCGCCCGCTTCCGGTCCATCCGCACGGCCGCGAGCCCGCCGCGGTTTCGAGGCCGCGGAACGATCATGCAGCTTCCTCGTCCGGCCGCCGCGGTCTAGCATCGGCTCATGGCACAGCGACCCCCAATCCACCTGCCCCGCTCATGACCGACGCGACGGGCAGCCGGCGGCGCTGGAACGGGGTGCGCATGCGCCTGGCGCAGGCAGCGGCCGATCCGGACGCGACGCCGCGCTGCATCACCCTGCCGGCCGACTGGGACGAGCAGGCGGCGCAGGCCCTGGCCGTCCTGGTTCCCGGCGACGGCCCGGCGGCGCTGGCCGATGCCGCGAACGAGTGGATCGACCGGCTGGCCGCCCTGCGCGGCGCCGAGGAAGGACTCGGGCGGCGGCTGGGGCTGCTGCTGCTGCTGCGCCGCGCGGCCCCAGGGCCCGCCATGTGGGCCGGCACGGCGGATGCGGTCCCGGTGTTCGTGCTCAACCTCGCCGGCTTCGTGAAGCCCGGCAGCGGCTTCGAGACCGAGAGCTACGCGGAAGCGCTGCACACGCTGGCCCATGCGCTGCGTCTCGCCGCACGGGCAGCGCCCGAGGCCGGCGCCCCTTGCCTGCTGCTGACCAACCTCGATGCCTGCCTGGCGGCACTCGGGCTCGATTATGACGACGAGGCCGGCCGTGACGTCGCCCGCTGCCTCGCCACCGCCGCCGCCGGCGTAACGCGCGGCGATGCCGACGGCGCGCAGCTGTCGCTGGTGCGGCCGCCGTCGCGCTGCGCGGTGCCGGGCCTGTCGGCGCTCGCCGCGATCGTGCGCGAGGCCGCCCCGCCCGGCCGGCGGATCGAGACCGGCTTCTCGCTGCCCGGGCCGGTCGATGCGCTGCTCGGCGTCGAGGGCTGCGGCCTGGCGCCGATCTTCTCGCCGCTGCGCCCCGACGGCCGGCTGTCCGAAAGCACCCTCGCCCGCCTGTCCGGCCGCGGCCTGACCCCGGAGGCGGCCCTGGCGCTCAGCCTCGCCGGCAACGGCGTGCTGCCCCGTCCCGGCCGCGATGCGTGGCTGGCGATGCACCGCGCGCTCGCCGGCCTGGTCGACCACATGACGCCGCTGCCCGAGCACCAGCCGGCCGCCCAGCCTGCCGGTCCGCTGCGTCGCGAGCTGCCGCCCCGCCGGCGCGGCTTCACCCAGAAGGCGGCGATCGCCGGACACCGGCTGTTCCTGCAGACCGGCGAGTTCGAGGATGGCAGCCTGGGCGAGCTCGCCATCACGCCGCCGCGCGAGACGCCGGCCATGCGCGGCCTGATGGACGCCTTCGGCCGCTCGGTCAGCCTCGGCCTGCAGCACGGCGTGCCGCTCGAGGCCTATGTCGAGGCCTTCGCCTATGCGAGCTTCGGCCCGGCCGGCGCCGTCGAGGGCGACGGCGGCATCTCCCACGCCACCTCCCTGCTGGACTACGCCTTCCGCATGCTCTCCGAAGCCTATCTCGGCCGCGCCCTGCCCGACGCGCCGCACGCCAGCGCCGCACAGGCCGAGGACCGGCCGCTGCTGCCGCTCGACCTGCCCGAGACCGGCCTGCGCCCCAGGCCGTCGGAGCGCACCTCACTGCGCCTGGTCGGAGGCCACGGATGAGCGCGACGCCGGCCGAGCGGCTCGCGGCACTCGGGATCGTGCTGCCGGCCGCAGCAGCACCGGTCGCGAACTACGTCGCCGCGGTGCGGAGCGGCAACCTGCTGGTGGTGTCCGGCCAGCTGCCGCTGGTGGAGGGACGCCTGAGCGCCCACGGCAAGCTCGGCGGCGGCATCACCGTCGAGATGGGCGCCGAGGCCGCCAGGCGCTGCATGATCAATGTCATCGCCCAGCTCGACGCCGCACTCGGCGGGCTGGGCCAGGTCAGCCGCGTGATCAGGCTCGGCGGGTTCGTCGCCTGCACGCCCGACTTCACCCAGCATGCGACGGTGATGAACGGCGCCTCGGACCTGGCGGTCGCGGTGTTCGGCGAGGCCGGCCGCCATGCCCGCTCGACCATCGGCGTGCCGTCGCTGCCGCTCGATGCGCCGGTCGAGGTGGAAGGGCTGTTCGAGGTCGGCGGCTGACACAGGCCACCACGCACGCCATATCCGCCTGATGGCTGACGCGGCACCGACCCTCTCTTTGTCCCTGCATGCTGCGATCTCGACGATCGACGCGGCCGAATGGGACGCCTGTGCTGGCGACGACAACCCGTTCGTCAGCCATGCCTTCCTGTCGGCGGTGGAGGATAGCGGCTCGACCGGACGGCGCACCGGCTGGCTGCCGCAGCATGCGGCGCTGCGCGACGAGACCGGCCGGCTGCTGGCGGCGGCGCCGATGTATGCGAAGTCGCACTCCTACGGCGAATACGTGTTCGACCATGGCTGGGCGCAGGCCTTCGAGCAGGCAGGCGGCCGCTACTATCCGAAGCTGCAGGTCGCCTCGCCGTTCAGCCCGGTGCCCGGGCCGCGCCTGCTGGTGCGTCCAGACAGCGGCCATCCCCCCGACGCCATGGCGGCCGCCCTGGCGGCAGCGCTGCGGCAGGCCTGCGCGGAGCTCTCGCTGTCGTCCGTGCACGTCACCTTCTGCCGCGAGGCCGAATACGAGGCGCTCGGCACGCAGGGGTGGCTGCAGCGGATCGGCATGCAGTTCCACTGGGAGAATGCCGGCTACGGCAGCTTCGACGACTTCCTGGCCGCCCTGAGCTCGCGCAAGCGCAAGACCCTGCGGCGCGAGCGGCGCGACGCCAATGCCTGCGGCCTGAGCTTCCGCACCCTGCAGGGGCACGAGATCACGCCCAGGCACTGGAAGGCGTTCCACCGCTTCTATCTCTCCACGGTCGACCGCAAGTGGGGCAGCGCCTACCTGACCGAGCGCTTCTTCTCGATGCTGTCCGAGCGGCTGGGCGACAAGGTCGTGCTGATGCTGGCCGAGCAGGACGGCAAGCCGGTGGCCGGCGCGCTCAACCTGATGGGACGCGACACGCTGTATGGCCGCAACTGGGGCTGCATCGGCGACTGGCCGTTCCTGCATTTCGAGCTCTGCTACTACCGCGCCATCGATTTCGCGATCGAGCGCGGGCTGGCGCGGGTCGAGGCCGGCGCCCAGGGCGAGCACAAGATCCAGCGCGGCTACCTGCCGAAGCCGACCTACTCGGCGCACTGGATCGAGCATCCCGGCCTGCGCGGCGCCATCGCCGACTACCTGGTGCAGGAGCGCCGCGGCCGGGAGCGGGAGATGGAGGAACTGGCGACCTTGTCGCCGTATCGAAAAGGCGACGCCGACGACTGAGCCGGGTGCAACTCGGCCGCCGGTCTCAGGATTGAAGCTGTCACAGAATGACGGGAGGCAGGCGAATGTCTGAGGAAGTCAGAATAACCGACGAGCGGGTCAGGCTTCGCGCCTACCATCTCTGGGAGAAGGACGGCCGGCCGCACGGCCGCAACGACCAGTACTGGCGTCTCGCCTTGAAGCAGATCCAGGAGGAAGCGCGCGAGCCGGCGGACCTCCGGGCCCCTGGCTGACGCGGCGGGCGCCCGGATCGCGGGCGCCCGCCACTCCAGTGCGGGCTGTCAGGCGCGGGCGAACGCCGTCTGCAGGTTCTCGTCGATCTTGGCGAGGAAGTCCTGGGTGGTGAGCCACTTCTGCTCGGGCCCGATCAGGATCGACAGGTCCTTGGTCATGTGGCCGCTCTCGACGGTGTCGATGCAGACCTTCTCCAGCGTGGTGGCGAAGTTGGACACGTCCGGGGTGTTGTCGAACCGGCCGCGATAATCGAGGCCGCGGGTCCAGGCGAAGATCGAGGCAATCGGGTTGGTGCTGGTCGCCCTGCCCTTCTGGTGCTCGCGATAGTGGCGCGTCACCGTGCCGTGCGCCGCCTCGCTCTCCACCGTGTTGCCGTCCGGGGACAGCAGCACCGAGGTCATCAGCCCGAGCGAGCCGAAGCCCTGCGCCACGATGTCGCTCTCGACGTCGCCATCATAGTTCTTGCAGGCCCAGACATAGCCGCCCGACCACTTGATCGCGCAGGCCACCATGTCGTCGATCAGGCGGTGCTCGTAGGTCAGGCCCAGGGTGTCGAACCGGCCCTTGAACTCGGCGTCGAAGATGTCCTGGAACACGTCCTTGAACATGCCGTCATAGGCCTTCAGGATCGTGTTCTTGGTCGACAGATACACCGGCAGCTTGCGGGCGATGCCGTAATTGAAGCTGGCGCGCGCGAAGCCCTCGATCGAGGCCTTGGTGTTGTGGATGCCGAGCGCCACGCCCGGACCCTTGAAGTCGTGCACCTCGAGCTCGAGCGGCGCGCCGCCATCGGCCGGCTGGTAGGTCAGCGTGACCTTGCCCGGGCCGGGGATCTTGGTCTCGGCGGCGCGGTAGATGTCGCCGTACGCATGGCGGCCGATGACGATCGGCTGCGTCCAGTGCGGCACCAGGCGCGGCACGTTGGCGCAGATGATCGGCTCGCGGAAGATGGTGCCGTCTAGGATGTTGCGGATGGTGCCGTTCGGGCTGCGCCACATCTTCTTGAGCTTGAACTCCTCGACCCGCGCCTCGTCCGGGGTGATCGTCGCGCACTTCACCCCGACGCCATAGGTCCGGATGGCATGGGCGCAGTCGATGGTGACCTGATCGTCGGTCCGGTCGCGATACTCGATGCCGAGATCGTAATATTTCAGGTCGATATCGAGGTAGGGAAGGATCAGCTTCTCCTTGATGAAGCTCCAGATGATCCGGGTCATCTCGTCGCCGTCGAGCTCGACGACGGGCTCCTTCACCTTGATCTTGGCCATCTTGTCATCCCATTCGCTGCGGAGCCGGCGCGGCTCGCGTCATGAAGTCCTGCGATGGGGAAAATCGCACCTGCCGCCGGACCGGGCAAGACCAGGATGGCCAGCTTGTTGCGACTGATTATCATTCAAGACAACTGGAAGGCGCTTAAGGCGTTGCGGGGTGACGATCCCGGCAGCGCCTACGGCTGCACAACGATATTCCAGACCATGGCCGATCGACTGCTACGCGAACAGCCTCGCGCCATGACCTGACTTCCGGCCGCGGCAGGCGCCAGGACGATACGATACGATGCGTGTCGTCCGGGCGGTGCCGTCTGCTCAGTCGGCCGCCTCGGCAGCCTCGTGATCCTCGGGCTCAACGGTCATCGCATTGGCGACCACGCCGGCCTGCTGGCGGATGCGCTGCTCGATCGCCTCCGCCATCTCCGGATGCTCGCGCAGGAACTGCTTGGAGTTCTCCCGCCCCTGGCCGATCCGGGTGCTGTCGTAGGAGAACCAGGCGCCGGATTTCTCGACGATGTTCGCCTTCACGCCCAGGTCGATCAGCTCGCCCATCTTGCTGACGCCCTCGCCATACATGATGTCGAACTCAACCTGCTTGAACGGCGGCGCCATCTTGTTCTTCACCACCTTGACGCGCGTCTGGTTGCCGACGACCTCGTCCTTTTCCTTGATCTGGCCGATCCGGCGGATATCGAGGCGCACCGAGGCATAGAACTTCAGCGCGTTGCCACCGGTGGTGGTCTCCGGGCTGCCGAACATCACGCCAATCTTCATCCGGATCTGGTTCAGGAAGATGATCATGGTGTTCGAGCGCGACACGGTGCCGGTCAGCTTGCGCAGCGCCTGGCTCATCAGCCGCGCGTGCAGGCCGACATGGCTGTCGCCCATGTCGCCCTCGAGCTCGGCGCGCGGCACCAGGGCGGCCACGCTGTCGATCACCAGCACGTCGATGGCGCCGGAGCGGACCAGCGTGTCGGCGATCTCGAGCGCCTGCTCCCCGGCATCCGGCTGGCTGATCAGCAGGCTGTCGATATCGACGCCGAGCTTGCGCGCATAGCCCGGATCGAGCGCGTGCTCGGCATCGATGAAGGCGCAGGTGCCGCCCTTCTTCTGGGCCTCGGCGATCGCGTGCAGCGCCATGGTGGTCTTGCCGGAGCTTTCCGGACCATAGATCTCGACGACGCGTCCGCGCGGCAGGCCGCCGATCCCGAGTGCGATGTCGAGACCCAGCGACCCGGTCGACACGACGTCGACATGGTCGTTGGTACGCTGGCCCATGCGCATGATGGAGCCCTTGCCGAAGGCCCTCTCGATCTGGGTGAGGGCGCCTTCAAGCGCCTTGCTCTTGTCCATCTTTGCTCCTTGGGTCGCGCACGCACGCGCGTGCAGCTGTTGACAGGATGGTATCGCACCAGAACCTCGAAAAGCAGCATGCCGTCCTCGTCGGTCGGGTGCCAGATTCATCTGCGTCTGTTGTGGATGCCTGCTTGAACGAGAGGCCTGGCGCCGGCCGTTCGTCCACTCACGTTCGCAGCGAACAAATAGTGCACAAATCCTGCAACACCAGGGTTTTGGAAATGAATCTTATCGAACCGGCGGCGGTCCGGGCGGCGGGCGCTGCAGCCGCCAGACATAGGCGATGATGCCTGCGACGACCTGGAAATGCTCCCTCGGGATCTCCTGGTCGAGCGGCACGGTATAGAGCGCGCGCGCCAGCGGCGGATTGGCCACCAGCGGGACCTTGTTGTCCTGCGCGATGGCGCGGATGCGGGCCGCGAGCTCATCCACGCCCTTGGCGACGATCTTCGGCGCGCCCTTGCCGCCGTTCTCGTAGGCCAGGGCGATGGCGTAGTGGGTCGGGTTGGTGATCACCACCGTCGCCTTGGCGACGGAATCCATCATCCGGCGCCTGGCGCGCTGCCGGCGCAGCTGCCGGATGCGTCCCTTCACATGCGGATCGCCGTCGCTCTCCTTGTGCTCGTCGCGCAGCTCCTGCCGGCTCATCCGCAGCCCGGACGTATGCCGGTAGCGCACCCAGGCGACATCCAGCACGGTGATCCCCGCCTGCACCGCCAGCAGCATCAGCATGGCGTGCAGCACCAGCGACGCGGTCCGGTTCGCCAGCGTGCCGGCATCCCAGCCGGTCGAGCTCAGGAAGACCGGCCATAATCCCTCGAGCACATGGCGCAGCGCCAGCACGAAGGCCAGCAGCTTGACCATCGCCTTCAGCGTCTCGACCAGGTTGTCGCCGCCGACGATCCGCTTCAGTCCCTTGGCCGGGCTCACCCGGTTGAACTGCGGCATCAGGCCCGCCGGACGCAGCAGAAAGCCGGTCTGCAGCAGCGTGATCCCGACCACCCCGAGTGCCGCGGCCAGCACCGGGGGTCCGGCCAGGCCCAGCCCGAGCATCAGCACCTCGCGCGTGATCGCGGCAGCACCGGCGGTGACGTCGATGCCGCCGACGCTGCCGATCAGGTGGCGCATCGCCACGACGAAGCGGGCCGTCTGATGCGGGCCCGTGACCAGCAACGCCATCAACGCGCAGCCGAGTGCCGTGAGCGACTGCAGCTCCCGGGACACGGCGACCTGGCCGCTTTCGCGGGCATTCTGCAGCCGCCGCGCCGACGGGGCCTCTGTCCGGTCGTCCTTCTCGGACTCAGCCATCCTGGCTCACAGCCCCGGCAGCGAGGCGAAGCTGACCGACATGCTGCCGATCCAGGCATCCAGGACCTGCTTGAGGACCAGCCCGAACACCAGCAGCCCGCCCAGCACCTGGCCTGGCATGGCCAGCGAATAGACCTGCAGCGACGGCACCAGCCGCGCCAGCAGCGCCAGCATCACCTGCCAGATCAGGCCGGCGATCACGAGCGGCGCCGATAGCTGCAGGGACAGCGCAAAGCAGGCAGAGGTCGCCTGGGCGACGGTCTGGGCCGCATCGCCGACCGGCAGCAGGGTGCCCGGCGGGAACAGCCGGTAGCTGCCCGACAGCGCTTCCAGCGGCAGCGCATACAGGCCGGTCGACAAGATCAGCACCGGCCCCGCCAGGCCCAGCAGCCGGCTGGTGCCGCTGGTCTGCGCGCCGAGCTCAGGATCGGGCTGCAGCACGCTCGACAGTCCGATCTGGACGGCGATGATCTGCCCCGCGATCGGCAGGGCCAGCGCCATAAGCCGCGCCAGCCAGCCGAGCAGCAGCCCGCACAGCAGCTCGCCGCCGACCAGCCCCAGCACCCTGAGCGGCTCCTGCCCGGCGGGCGGGATCAGCGGGGCCACGCCAGGCAGGATCAGCCCGGTGATGCCGAACGCCAGCCCCGCCTTCACCACGGTCGGCGTTTCGCTCTCGCCGAAGCCCGGCAGCACCATGATCGCGGCGCTGATCCGCGCCAGTACGATGACGAAGCCGAACGCCCAGCCCGGCAGGCTGGCCAGAAGCGGATCGGGGTGCATCAGCGTGCGCGGGCGAACCGCATCCGCGTCACTGGCCGCCCGACGCGATCAGCCGGTCGAACAGCAGGTGGGTATAGTCGGTCAGGGTCGCATACATGAACGGGCCGGCGACCGTCAGCGCCACGCCCAGCGCCAGCAGCTTCGGCACGAAGGCCAGCGTCGTCTCGTTGAGCTGCGTCACCGCCTGGATCAGCGAGATCACCAATCCCACCACGAGCGCTGCGATCAGCCCCGGCGCCGCCAGTTTCAGCACCACCATGAACATGTCGCGCAAGATCAGCGCCACATCACCTTCCTGCATTGCGTCCCTCCTGGATGCATCGTTGGACCTGCCCGCCGGCCGCCCGGCCGGTCAGATCGACATCTTCATGATGTCCTGGTACGCCTGGACGACCCGGTCGCGGATCGCCGTCGTCGACTGCAGCGCGAGCTGCGCCTGCGACACGGCCATCACCACCTGGGTCAGGTTGCCCTGGCCGGAGATTCCCTGCGCCGCCGCCGCGTCGGCCGCATGACCGCTCTGCACCACCCCCTGCAGCGCCTGGCTCAGCGTGTCGCCGAAGCTGCTCCCGGACGCCGATCCCGATGCGGCGAGCCCGTCATCGGACACGCCGCCGATGCCGCCCTGGTTCTGCACCTGCGCGTAGGCATTCGCTGCCGCCGACGGCGTGGCGAGGATGCGGCCGTCGCTCATTTGAGCAGGTCGATCGCGCGCGTCATCATCGACCGCGTGGTCTGCATGACGTTCAGGTTGGCGCTGTACGACCGCTCGGCCTCACGCATGTCCATCAGCTCGACGAAGCTGCTGACATTCGGCGTCTTCACGTAGCCGGTCGCATCGGCCGCCGGGTGCGAGGGATCGTAGCGCGTCGTGAACGCGCTCATGTCGTGGCCGATCTCCTTGACCGACACCTCGGACTGGCCGGTCTCCCGGTCGATCGCCTCGCCGAAGGTGATCGTCTTGCGGCGATAGGGATCCGCGCCCGGGGTCGATCCGGTGGTGTCCTGATTGGCAAGATTTTCCGCAATCACCCGCAGGCGCATGCTCTGCGCGTCCATGCCCGATGCCGAGATGTCGAGGGCTTTGGAGATGTCCATCGGCTCAGCGCTCCCTGTGCGGATCTCGCCCGGTCATGGATCAGCCTTTCCCCAGCGCCGTCGAGTACATGTTCATGTACTTGCCGTAGAGGGTGGTCACGAGCCGCTGCTGCGTGTCCGTGTCGGCGACCTTCGTCATCTGCTCGTCCAGCGCCACGGCGTTGCCGTCGAGCGACTTCTGCCGGGGGGCAACCGCGACCGTACCGGCCGTGCCGGCGCTGCCCGCCAGATGCATCGGGTTGGTCTGCACCGGCGCCACCGTCTGGTCGCTCAGGCTCTTGCTGAACGACTGCTCGTCACGGGGCACGTAGCCCGGCGTATCGGCGTTGGCGATGTTGCGGGCCAGGACGCGCTGGCGGTCATCGAGCCAGCCGAGCCGGGTCGCCGCGAGGCCCAGAAGATCCGTCTGACCGGTGCTCATCGCGACGCTCCTGCAGCAGGAGCGTGATCCGCTCCGACCGGCACACCGTGCCAGACATATCCTTCCAACTGGTTAACAGCGCCGTGGCCGGATTGCTCACCTTTTGTTAGTAAAAAGCAGGCATGATCGTACCCGTCCACCGGCAAAAGGCCGTGCTATGTCTCTCACAGACCTGTTGAGCGTCTTCGGCGCCCTGGCCCTCGTCCTGGGGCTGATCGTCCTGCTCCGCTTCGGGAACCGCTTCCTGGCCTCGATGCGTCCGCACAGCGCCTCCACACCCTTCCGCCTCGTCGGCCAGCTCGGGCTGGACGGCAGGCGCCGCCTGCATCTGGTTCAGTGCGGCTCCGGCCAGGTGTTGCTGCTGACCGGCGGCACCAGCGACACGATGCTCGTCTGGCCGCCGCAGCCGGGACCGATTTCATGACGCGCCATCGGTTCGTCCCTGGTGCGCTGACTGCCCTGGTGCTGCTCATGCTGCCGGCGGTCGCTCAGGCGCAGGCGGTCAGCATCGACCTCGGCCACTCGGGCGAGGCCGGCGCCACCGGCCGGATCGTCCAGCTCACCGCCCTCATCACGCTGCTGTCGCTCGCGCCGAGCCTGATGGTGATGGTGACCGCCTTCACCCGGATCGTGATCGTGCTGTCCCTGCTGCGCAGCGCGATCGGCGCGCAGGGCACGCCACCCAACACCGTGCTCATCGGCCTTGCCTTGTTCCTCACCTTCTTCGTCATGCAGCCGGTTCTGCTGCAATCCTGGAATGGCGGCATCGCGCCGCTGATGGATGGCAAGCTTGCGGAGCTGGATGGGTTGAAGGCGGCCGCCGAACCGTTCCGCCACTTCATGCTGTCCAACGTCCGCCTGCCGGATCTGCGCCTGTTCCTCGATATCGCCCGACTGCCGGCCCCCACCACCCCCGGAGACACGCCGTGGCGCGCGCTCGTGCCCGCCTTCATGATCGGCGAGCTCCGTCGCGGCTTCGAGATGGGCTTCCTGCTCTACCTGCCGTTCCTGATCATCGACATCGTCGTGTCCAGCGTGCTGATGAGCCTCGGCATGATGATGCTGCCGCCGAGCGCGATCTCGCTGCCCTTCAAGCTCATCTTCTTCGTGCTGATCGACGGCTGGCACCTCGTGGCAGGGAGCCTGGTGCAGAGCTTCGCACCGGGCTAGCTGGAACTCGGGGCTGGAGAGGCGTTATCAGCCAGACCGGAGGATGCCATGAAGCAGGATCACACGGAGGACAACATCCTCCACAGCGACGGCCAGCAGAACACCGGCAACCACAAGAAGCCGGACGCCGTCGATGCGAACGGCGCCGATACGCTCGGTGGAACCCGCGCCGGCGCGGAGAACGTCGAGCCGGCCGCGAAGACGGACGTGCAGTCCGGGCCGGACAGCAAGCAGGCCTGATCGCCGGATACGTCGCCATCGCCGCATGCAGCCGGTCGACAGGCGGGCATGCGGCTGGATCCGGACCTAGTGCCGCAGCATCAGGCGTGGGTGTCACCCTGTCGATCAGGGAGATGGTCTGCGATGTAAGGCGGCAGGTTGAACGCGCCGACATGGATCTCAGGCGTCCAGTAGCGGGTGGTGCCGAGGATGCCGGCCTGTGCCGCTCGTTCCCGGATCGTATCGACTGCTTGGGGTTCTGACAGGCCGGCGCCATTGCCGGCGATGCCCAGCGTCATGAAGCCGCCAACATAGGTGGGAACCGCAACCACATAGGCTGAGGCATGGGCAAAAAACCGCGCACGTCGTTCGCTTGACTGGCGCAGTTCGTCAGCCTGCATGAACGGCACGCCGCCCTGGTTCACGATCAGCCCGTCGGGTGTGAGGATCCTCGCGCAATTCGCGTAGAAGCTGTCGGTGAACAGCACCTCGCCGACGCCGGCCGGATCGGTGCTGTCGACGATGATGACGTCAAAGCTTTCGCTCGCCGCCTGACGAACGTATTCGATCCCATCCCCCACGATCACCTGGGCGCGTGGATCGGTCCATGCATCGCCTGCGATCGAGGCCAGGAACTCCTTCGACAGCCTGATCACCTCGCCGTCGATCTCGGTCATGACCACGCGAACCACCGTCGGATGCTGCAGCACTCGACGAAGCACCCCGCCATCGCCAGCGCCGATGATGAGGACGCTTCGCGGTTCGGCCAGCATCAGCATGGGAACGTGCGTCAGCATCTCCTGATACACGAACTCGTCGCGTTCCGTGATCTGGATTGCGCCGTCCAGAACCAGGACCCGACCATGGCTCTCGCTCTCGAAGATGACGATGTCCTGGAACGCGCTCCGGACCCGAGCCAGTTCACGCTTGACGCGGAACCGCTGTCCCCACCCCGGATACAGGGTCTCGTCGATCCAGATCTGGCTTGTCATGGCGGGCCTGCAGGGATTATCGGAAACGGAACGGTCATGAAAAAGGCCGGGCATGCCCGGCCTGTCTTCACGAGCAGGCGTGACGGCTCAACCGACCCGGCCGCGCCTCTGCTCGTCTAGTTCCACACGAGCCGCCTGGAAGGTCCGTTGCATGACCGGAATGGCCAGATGCGGATCACAGATGCCGCACATGAAAATATCGACGGCTGCAAAATGCCGCTCTGGCCAAGTATGGATCGAGATATGGCTTTCCGCCAGCACGACCACGCCGGACACGCCGCCATTCGGTGAAAAGTGATGGAAGTGGCTGTGCAGGATCGTAGCGCCTGCCGTGACTGCGGCGTCCCGCAAGGTCTGATCGATCAAATCCGGATCGCTGAGATTGGTCGCATCCCATAAATCGACGAGAAGATGGGTCCCGGCAAACTTCATGCCGTCCCTCTCAACGAAATAGTCTTTCGACGTCTCCAGCAGGACTGCTGAGGAAACGGGCGATATCTGGATATTGCTCGGAAAATCCGAGACCATCCCCAGTTGAGCAAGTGCGTTCATCACGTACCCCAAAACCAGTAGACGGCCTGTTGGGCGGGATCGCCCCCTAGGGCCAAGGGGGCGGGAGATAGGTCCTGCTGCCCGGCAACGCAAGTCCAATTAGGCAAATCGGGCCAAAAAAGGCCCGTTGTTGGGCTAATGCGCCTTGCTGGACGCCGTTGTCATGGCCGACAACGCGGTCTGCGTTGCAGTCAAGTCGGCAGCGGACCGCGGCAGATCACTGACGCTGGCGACACTGGACGCCGTGAGCAGACGGAGCATGTTGAGGTTGTCCGCGGTCTGGAAGCGCGGCACCCATGTTGCCGCCAGACGATGCAGCGCATCCTGATCGCCGACATGCACTGCCGCCCCGACGAGACGAAGAACAAGATCCTCTCCCGTCCTGCCCAGCCGACCCGTCGGGGGCAACTTGAGCGCTGCGAGGGTGGCGAGTGCTGCCTCCTCGCCCAGCCAGTCCTTCTTGGCAGCCAGATTTTCGGCTCGAAGTTCCTCCGCTTCCGGACCATGCAGCGGCGCCAGCACGCGCAGCGCACCATCGATGTCTTTCGCCGCTGCCATGGTTCGCGCCCGCAAGAGCATCCGCTCGCTGGTCAGGTCCTGCGGTAGATCCGGCACCTCGGTGGCATCGAGGGCTGCCGTGGCGCCGGCACTGTCGCTCTGGTCGAGACGCAGCCGTGCGAGCGTCAGACCGAGACGGGCACGATCGGATCCCGGGGATGTCTGTGCGACCGCTTTCTGCATCAGGGCAGCCGCACGATCGGGCAGATCGAGCTCACTCAGTCGCGTGGCAAGGGCGATCGAGATCTCGGTGCTGTCCGCCCCTGCCGGCAGGAGATCGAGGTTGTTCTCGATCAGCGTCAACTGGGCGACCGGGTCGGCCGGCGATGCGCTGTCCGACGTTTGCGGCGCAGGCGAAACGATTTTCCCCAGGATCGCCGCCACTGCCTGACGGACCTGTCCCGACGCTTCGGGACAGATGACGGAAAGCTCGCGCAGGCCGGACAGCGCTGCCGCCCAGTTCTTCTGTCGAGCACGCAGCGCCACGATCTGAAATCTCACAGAGGCCTCGTCACCGGCCATGCGGGCATTCAGGATCTGTGCCTCGAGCCGATCCGCGGCCTGTCCCGGTCCGATCTGGCCGAGCCCGAGCTGCAGGGTCGATGCCTCTTGGACCGCTCGTTCCGCGACAGCCGGATCGGGATCTGCCATGAGCGGTTCCAGCCGTTTCAGGGCCTGCGACGGCTGATCGTTCCGCTTCTCGAGCAGGGCCTGCGCCAGCCTGACCTGGCCATCGCCCTCGAGATGGCCGACGAGCGCTGCCTGTGCCTGATCTCCTCGTGAGACGAGCGTCAGCGCGGCCGGCCCGAGAAGCTGGCGACGCAGACGGTCCGGATAGGCCTGAAGCAGCGGCAGGCGCGGTGCGATTGCAGCCGCCGTCTCGGCCGTGTCCGCATGCCGCTGCACGAGGTCCAGAGCCCGCCACAGGGCGACCTCGTCGGTATTGCCGATCCGCGGGTCCGAGAGGCGGCTGTCGGTGTCGGGATCGTGGGCAAGGACCGACGCCGCCGCCCGGAGGAAGGCCGATCGTGTGCCGTCAGGTCCGGCCGGTGCGTCCTGATCGGCGATCGCTGCCAGCTCACCCGCTTCCCGGCCACGACCCAAGGCAAGCGCCGCCTCCGCAGCGTCGAGCCGGACGAGCCGTCGATCGGCCGCGGGCAGTCCCGCGGCTGCCGCAAGCGCTGTCTTGTAACGTCGCTGCAGTTCGGCGACGCCGACCGCCGGAAGATCGAGCGTGCGCGACAACGCCGTTCGCGCCACCACGGGCCCTGACCCGGGCCGGTCATCGGAACGCGACGAGCCCAGAACGAAACCGCCGGACGTCGGGCGCAGCTCGATACGGTCAGACAGCCGCTCCACCGCCACGCCGAGCAACGTCGTCTGCAGGGCGTAGTCGCTCCCATGCCGGGCGACCGGCATGGCCTGCCCGCCCTGCCGAGTGGTGCCGACGAGGAGATCGGTGCCGAGGACCGGGTCCGGAACGACGACGACATGCCCTGGTTCGGTGACCGGCAGGGTGACCACCCCTGACGTCACGAGTGCCTCGATCGGCGTGCCGGGCTTGACGGTGTCCACCATCGCGACGACCCAGCCGGCGGGCGTTCGAAGCAGATCGGCCTGCTGGCCGGGCTTGATCGGCATGGTGAGCACGGCGCCGGATGGAAGCAGGGAGAACGACGCCTGGCCGAAGACCGGATCGGCCACGACCGGTGCCAGATCGACGGGCTGACTTGTGTCGAAGACAACCGTGAGCCGGTTGTTTCGACGAAACGCCGCCGCGCCGACATGCCGATCGAACGGAAGCATCAGCTGATTGTCGTGAGCCGTCACCGATGACGTGATCGATGCGGACACTGAAACCGGGCCTGTGTGCACGTCTCCGGCGGCACGTTGCAGGTCAGCCCCGGCAGCGGAGACCGGTTCCACCGCGCGATCGTGCACGGCCGGCGTCGGCTGTCGGCTTCCCGCCGCCTGTCCACCCGTCTGTCGACGTGTCTGCGGCCGGTCCACGACAGCGACGAGGGGAAATGGCAGGCCTGGCAGGATCGACGCCTTCTCCTTGCCGGCCGACGACGCATCCGGTTTGGATACCACATCCGGCACGATTGCCGGCCGCGCCGCCAGGGTCACGTCCATCACGAGCCGAGACCCGGTTCTGGTCGCGGTGAGAAGACTTTGCGGCTGCAACCGTATCGTCAGGACCGTGGCCGCCATGTCGATCGAGACGATCCCCGTCGCAGGGCCCGGCATCGATCCCTGAAGACGGACAGGCCGATCGAAGTCGATGACCTCGCTGTCCATGCGTCGCGACATGGTGCAGATGACGCCCTTCGGCACCAGCACGATCAGCCGGCCGAATGACCCATGATCCACGAGTTGATAGGACACCACCGGATTGCCGGCGCCCTGTGCGGAAGCCGACAGGACAGCGAGCATGACGCCCAGGCCGAAACAGATGCGGCCAAGCGCTGGCATCAGCGCGTGCTGGTCAGGGGATTACACGCAACGTCCGAAGCATCGACAGCCGTGGCTGATGTCTCGATGAGCCGGGCGAAGTTGCTTTTGATCGTTGCCAACACCACGGCACCTTTCGAAGACGTGCTCACGCCCTGATCTCTGCCAATGGCTGTCATGTAGCTTAACATCCAGCAGACAACTCCGACATCACCAACTCGTCGATTAATAAAGAGTGGTCTCACTGACCTGGATAACCGCCATTATTTCATCACCGGCCAGTATGCCGAGACGATCTGCCGTGCGTCGCTGCTCGTCCGTCTGTCGGCCGGTCAGGTGTGGTGATCGACGACCAGCAACGGAGGTGTCGACGCCGGAGGAATGGCGTCCTGACGGATCCGCTTCTGGGCCAGCATCTGAGTGATGAAACGCGCCCGCTCCGGCAGCATCGCGGCCAGCACGGCGGCGGCCTTGCGCTCGTTCATCCGGTCCAGGACCTCCAGCAGCACGGAAACGTCGAGAACGTTGAAGATCTCTGCCGCGTCCCGTGGCTTCATGTCCTCGTAGGTTTTCACCAGGCCCGACCAGTTTGCGCTGTCTCGCTTGTGTCGCGCCTCTTCGGCCTGCTCAAGCCGCTGTTGCAAGGCGGTGAGTTGGTCGAGCTTGGCCTGCAGCTTCAGCTCCGTGGACTGCAACAGGTCGTTGCGCTCATCGAGACGATGCTCGCGCTCGTCGAGCGACTGCCGTCGCTTGCGGAGGTCCTGAAGAAGCTGGAGCTCGATCGGCGATGCCGTGGGGGATGCGGCTGTCGGCGGCGTCGCTTGCGTGGGTAGAAGTTCCGGCTTGATTGGAACGAGCGCTGTGACCGGCTTGGCCTGCGGCGTGGCGAGGGATGGTGTCGATGCCGTGGCGCCGCTGGTTGCTTCACGAGCCAGGCCGACGGCCTTCTCGGTGAACAGCAGCGCAATGACGGTCATGGTCAGGGGAAGCAGCCGGCTTCGGCGGGAAAAGGACGGCATGACGTTACCTCGCTGACCGGAGTGCGCGAAGGAGATCCTTCTCCGCCTGGCTTCGTAGACGCGTATCCTGCTCGGCCACGCCCTGGTGACCGGTAAGGCTCAGGGGTGGAACGGGCGACAAGGTGCGAGCCAGGGGCTCGGGAACCGGTGTCTCAGACGGCTTGCCGTTCCGAACCAGCTCCTCCAGCTGGTCGGCAACCTTCTCGCCACGCGCGGTCAGGAATTCCAGATCGCTCTTGAGCCCGCGCGCCTGGTCGACATGGCGGGCGATCTGTCGTCCGGCGCCGTCGGCTGCGGCCCGGAGGCGCTCGATGCCATCCTCTGCCTGGCGTGTGCTGTCGTTGAAGCCGGCGACCAGTTCCTCCAGCGCCGCCCGGTCCCGTCGCAGAACCCCGAGCGCACGCTCGAGTCGGAAGGCGTGGAACATCGTTGCCGCCAGAAGGATCATCAGGGCGATCTCGAGCAGCCACTCGGTGCCGCTCATGCTGCCGCTCGACATCAGCTTCTCCTCGGGCCGAGCGGATCCGGCCCTCCTGGAAGACGTCCGACGACCTGATCGATCCGAACGGCGACGCGATTCTTCCGCCGTCCCACGCGTCCCTCGAACAGGACCACCTGGCCGCAGCGAAGCTGAACCGGGGCCTCGCGCCCTTGCCGCAGGATGAACTGGCTACCGATCTTCAGGCCGATGATGTCGGACAGCCGCATCGGCTGCTCGTCCAGCACGACATCGAGATCGACCTCGGTGTTCCAGAGCTCCTCGGCAAGATGGGTCTCCCAGATCGCGTCACGGCCGAACTTCTCGCCCATGAACTGCTGGAGCAGCAGCTCGCGGACCGGCTCCAGGGTGGCATAGGGAAGCACCAGGTCCATCCGTCCGCCGCGATCTTCCATGTCGACATGCATCCGCGCGAGCACGGCCGCATTGGACAGACGCGAGATCGCGGCGAAACGCGGATTGACCTCCAGACGCTCGAACCGGAACGTGATGGCGCAGAGCGGATCGAAGCTGGACGACAGATCGGCCAAGACGACGCGGATCAGACGCTCGACCAGCGTGCGCTCGATTGTCGTATAGGGACGACCTTCGATGCGCATCGCCGCCGTGCCGCGACGACCGCCCAGAAGGACGTCGACGATCGAGTAGATCATCGCGGAGTCGATGACCATCAGGCCGTAGTTCTCCCACTCCTCGGCCTTAAAGACGGCGAACATCGCAGGCAGCGGAACCGAGTCCAGGTAATCCCCAAATCGAAGAGAGACCACGTTGTCGATGGAGACTTCCACGTTGTCGTTGGTGAAGTTCCGCAGGCTTGTCGACATGATGCGGACCAGGCGGTCGAACACGATCTCGAGCATCGGCAGACGCTCGTAGGATACGAGGCCGGAGCTGATGATCCGCTGCATGCCGTCGCTGTCGATGTCCTCCGAACCGCCGTTCTCGAAGCCCAGGAGGCTGTCGATCTCGGCCTGGTTGAGAATTCGTGTCGCATCCGGAACCGCCAGACCGTCGGAGGCGTCTCCCGGCTCTTCATCGATCGAGGATGCCCAGGCGGCTGCCAGATCCTCGTCGCTCGCGCTGTCCTGCATGCCGCTCATTGGACCAGAAGCTCCGTGAAGAGGAGATCGGTGACTTCGACGGGTGCGACGGTGACATCGATCCTGTTCATCAGCGCTTCTCGCAGGCGGTAGGTGCCTTCGCCTCCTCGCAACTCGTCTGGCCGGGTGCTTCGCAGATAGGTCTGGAAGATGTCCAGGATCTGGGGAACGGCCGCCTGAAGAGCCAAGGCGTCCGTCGCGTGTGCGACCTGAAGTTTTGCGTGCAGCTTGATGAAGCTCGCCCGGTGACTGCCGGTATCAAGATTGGAAACGATGTCGGGTAAATCGACCAGCGTCGGCTTTTCCGCGATCGCGGCGGTCGATTTGACGCCATGCGAACCGAAGTGGCTGAGAATGCCGCTGAACCAGATCCCTGCGACGACGGCTGTGAGAATGATAACGGCCGCTCCGATCAGAAGAGCCGGCTTCTTGCCTTTGCCTGACTTACTGTCGGCCAATCCCGCTTTGCTCATGCGACCGTTCCCGTCCCGAGCCGTTCTGGCTCCGGTGACACGGTAGGCTGCGGTCGGTTAACAGGTGCTTAATGCCAGTGGAAGGAACGGCGGTCTCGGGCCGGGACCCTGGGAACGCCTTTCAGAACCTGCCGGCGGCTTCCGGTCGCGGCCACGAGTTCATCGGCGACCGGCAGAGCGAAGCCGCCGGGCATCGGCGCCGCATACCGCGACGGCGTGTGCGATGGTGGTCGCCTCGATCCCTCCGGTATGTCCAGGGCACGGCTCTGCCGGCCCGGGTGCTCCAAGCCACTCCGGCATTGGCTCTTGTATTAAGAGTGCTCCCGTCGATCAGGCCGGCTTTTCCCGTTTCAGCATGGCGCGCTTGCGCTCGACACCCCAGGCGTAACCGGACAGCGCGTTGTCGCTCCTGACCACCCGGTGGCAGGGGATGGCAAGTGCGATGGTGTTGGCTGCGCAGGCGCCTGCCACGGCGCGCACCGACCTGGAGCTGCCAATCTTCTCCGCGATGTCGGTGTAGGAGAGGGTCTGTCCGACCGCAATGTCGCGCAGCGCTCGCCAGACGCGCTGCTGGAACGCAGTGCCCCTCACATCGAGCGGCAGGTCAAGTCCGAGCTGGGGCGCCTCGACGAACGCAAGCACGGTTGCCACCGCGGCCTCGTAGCCCGGGTCCGCCCCGATCAGAAGCGCCTTCGGAAAGCGGTCCTGCAGGTCGCGGGCCAGCCGGTCAGGATCATCGCCAAGCAGGATGGCGGCGACACCCCTGGTGCTTGAGGCGACCAGGATGGCGCCAAGCGCGCTGTCGCCGATCGCGAAACGGATCTCCTCGTCGGCGCCCCCTGCGCGATACCGTGTCGGCGTCATGCCGAGAATCTGGCTGGACTGAGCGTAGAAGCGACCGCTCGAGTTGAAGCCGGCGTCGTAGATGGCCTCCGTAACCGTCCCCTGTCCGGCCAGGCGCTCCCTGACGCGTCCTGCGCGATGAGCGGCGGCATACGTCTTCGGCGTGAGGCCGGTCGTGGCCTTGAAGAGGCGGTGAAGGTGGCCTGGGCTGCGGTCGACCGCGGTCGCAAGCTCCTGGAGCGAGGGCATCTCCCCACTCTCCTCGATCAGGCGGCAGGCCTTGGTCACCATCGCGGCGTTCACCGCGTCTGGCGACGGCCCATCCGGCCGGCAGCGTCTGCAGGCGCGAAAACCCGCCGCCCTGGCATCGTCGATTGTCTCGTAAAGACCGACATTCTCCGGTTTCGCGCCGCGGGATGGACAGGAGGGCCGGCAGTAGACGCCGGTTGTCGCGACCGAATACCAGAACTCGCCGTCGGCCGACCTGTCGCGCGCCACGACTCGCCTCCAGCGCGGATCGTCCAGGACGGACTGGTCCGCCCAGCGCCCGGCAGTGATGCTGCTCACGTCGTTCCTCCTCTGCGATCCCGGATCGAACATGGCGATCTTGCTGCCGCCGGGCACTCCGTCTCTTGCGCTCAAATCCGGACTGCGCACCTGGCCGCAGCGTCGCGCCGCCGGAAAGGCGGAGCCGCGAGAGGTGACCCCGACCAGGGTCAGGCAGCAGCTGCCGGGCAGGCTTTGAGAGGCGCTCTTAAGCCCGTCTTAACCCATGCGGCCGATGATGGCCTTGGGCTTGGGGCACTCAGATGGAAAACACTACCTACATCGCACTGTCGAGGCTCGATGCTCAGCAGCGTGCCATGGACGTCATCTCGAACAACATCGCCAACGCCAACACCGACGGCTTCAAGGCTCAGCGCATCCTGTTCAGCGACTATCTGTCGCAGCAGCATGGCGTCAACGCTCCGCAAGGCGGCGTTACTCTTGCCTACACGCAGGACCGGGCGACGTATCTGGATCAGAAGGACGGAAGCCTCAGCCAGACCGGCAATCCGCTGGACCTCGCGTTGACCGGACCAGGCTTCTTTACCGTGTCGACGCCCTCGGGGCCGAGACTGACACGATCAGGCCGCTTCGGCCTGCTGTCGGACGGGCGGGTCGCCGACGCCTCGGGGAACCTGTTGCTCGATACCGGCGGCAATCCGCTTCAGCTTTCGCCGTCGGACACCAAGATCCGGATCTCCGGCAATGGCACCGTCAGCACCGAGAACGGGGCGGTCGGTCAGATCGGCGTCGTGACGGTCGACGACACCAACCAGCTCGTGCCTGAAGGCGGCAAGCTGTATCGCGCGACGACGGGAACAACGGCGGCGGCTCAGCCGAAGGTCAGCCAGGGCATGGTCGAATCGAGCAACGTGCAGCCGATCACCGAGCTGACCAAGATGATCCAGACACAGCGCGAGTTCCAGTTCGTCACTCAGTTCATCGAGAGCGAAGCGCAGCGACAGCAGACGGCTATCGACAAGCTCGTTCAGACGCAGGGCTGAGCGGACCGAAACAGCATGACGGGAGGGCCGGATGCGCTCACTTGATATCGCCGGCACCGGAATGCAGGCGCAGCAGACCAACGTCGAAGTCATCTCCAACAACATCGCCAACATGACGACGACCGGCTACAAGCGGCGCCGTGCCGAGTTTCAGGACCTGATCTACCAGGATCTGCGGCGCGTCGGATCGAACAGCTCCGACAGCGGCACGGTCGTCCCGTCCGGGGCGCAGGTCGGCCTCGGCGTCAAGACGGCCGCCATCTACCGGATCAACGAACAGGGCAACCTGCAGCAGACCAGCAACAGCCTGGATCTTGCCATCCAGGGCAACGGCTACTTCCAGGTCACGCTGCCGTCGGGTGATACCGCCTACACGCGCGACGGGACACTGGCGCTGGCCTCCGACGGCACCATCGTCACGTCGGACGGCTATGCCGTCGCTCCGGGGATCACCGTTCCCACGAACGCGCAGAGCGTCACGATCAATGCCTCGGGTCAGGTGCAGGTGACACTTGCCGGCCAGACCGCAACCCAGACTGTCGGTCAGATCCAGCTCGCGACGTTCCCGAACGAGGCCGGCCTCGACGCACAGGGCGACAACCTGCTTCTGCAGACGACGGCCTCAGGCAATCCGACGACCGGCAACCCCGGCGCGTCCGGCTTCGGCAGCGTGATGCAGGGCTTCGTCGAGAGCTCCAACGTCAATGTCGTCAGCGAGATCACCAACCTCATCACCGCCCAGCGCGCCTATGAGATGAACAGCAAGGTGATCACGGCATCGGACGACATGATGCAGACGCTGACCAACCTCAAATGAGGTGGGTATCGGGCGCTGCCGCAACGCTGGTCATTGTCGTCCTCGCCGGTCTGCATGCCTCGGCGGCGACCTTGCGAAGCCACGTCACCATCCCCGGCGCAACCGTCCGGCTGTCCGACCTCTTCACCGATCTGCAGCCAGGACAGGATTGCGACATCGGGCCATCGCCTGCTCCGGGCAAGCGCATCGTCATTCCGCCGACCCAGCTCGTGGCGATCGCCTCGGAGTTCGGCGTGGATTGGCAGGCGGGAACGAGCTACCAGGCGCTCACCATCGAGCGATCGGCAAGGATGATCGCCCGTGGCGAGATCCTGGCGCTCCTCAAGCCCGCCCTGCTCGGTGCCGGGGCATCACCGACCGCCGATGTGTCGCTGGCCGCGTTCGCCTCGCCCGCCCTGCCCGTCGATGCGGCCGCCACCCCGGAGATCCAGTCCCTCGATTTCGACCCTCAGAGCGGACGCTTCTCGGCAAGTCTGATCTTCGCAGTACCGGATGCAGAACCGACGACGCTGCGCGTGGTCGGCCGGGCAGAGCAGCAGATCGACATACTCGCGTTGTCGCACCCGCTTCCGGCGGGTGCCGTTCTCGCCGCCGGTGATCTGCAGACGGTTCGTGTCCGGTCGAGCGGTCTGCGAGGCGGGTTCGTCACCACGGTTCAGGATGTCGTCGGTCTCGCCATGCGACGACCGCTTGGCGACGGCGTGCCGCTGCTCCAGGAGATGCTGATCCGGCCGATGCTGATCGAGCGCGGACGACCGGTCGTCCTGAAGCTTCAGAGCGGCGGAATCCTGCTGACGGCTGCCGGGACCGCCCTGGAAGCCGGAGCGTCCGGAGACCGCATTCACGTGATCAACAGCCTGTCCCACGCCATCCTGGTCGGTCAGATCATGAGCAGTGCCAACATCCAGGTCGATCCGGACACCACGCCGGTGACCATGCAGAGCACCGCCCTTCAGGGTGGCCTGCCCCAATTTTCCTCAGGCGCATCCGCAGGTGGACGCGGCTGGAGCAACTATGCGCAGGAGGCGCAAAACCGATGAACCGCCGCGTGATCAACATGGTCGGGCTGCTACTGCCTCTGGCTCTTTCCGGCTGCGGCGCATTGTCGCGCCTGTCGGACCTCGGCCGGCCACCCAGCATGACCCCCATCTCGGACCCCACGACCGCCCGCGACTACCGGCCGCTGACGATGCCGATGCCGCCGCTGCAGCCGGCTCCGGTCGACCTTGCCAGCCTGTGGCGGCCGGGCAGCCGGTCCTTCTTCAAGGATCAGCGGGCGGCCCAGGTCGGCGATCTGATAACGGTTCTGGTCGACATCACGGACGCGGCCGACTTCGAGAACAACACGACCGCCTCGCGGACCGGAGCGGAGTCCATGGGGATCCCCAACCTGTTCGGCCTCAAGCAGAAGATCGTGCAGGCAGCGACCGGTGCCAACTCCGTCTCGACCAACAGCACGAACAGCAACATCTCGACCGGCTCGACCAAGCGCAACGAGACCATGACCCTGCGACTTGCAGGCACCGTGACCCAGGTCTTGCCGAACGGGAACTTCGTCGTCAGCGCCCGGCAGGAGGTCCGCGTCAACAGCGAGCTGAGGGTGCTGCAGGTCAGCGGCATCGTGCGTCCCGAGGACATTGCCGGAGACAACACGGTCACGCACGACCGCATGGCGGAGGCGCGCATCTCCTATGGCGGCAGGGGCCAGCTCACCGACCTGCAGACACCCCGCTACGGTCAGCAGCTGATGGACATCTTGCTGCCGTTCTAGGGGTTCAGTCGTCGCGGTGCACCTTCTCCATCCGTTCGTGGCGCTCCTGCGCCTCGATCGACAGGGTGGCGATCGGCCTGGCTTCGAGACGCTTAAGTCCGATCGGCTCGCCGGTTTCCTCGCAGAAGCCGTAGCTGCCGTTCTCGATGCGCAGCAGGGCCTGACCGATCTTGGCGATCAGCTTGCGGGCACGATCCCTGGTGCGCAGCTCCAGCGCACGGTCGGTCTCGACGCTCGCGCGATCCGTGATGTCGGCCTCGTGGATGCCGCCCTCGGACAGGCTGGCCAGGGTGCCGTCCGCCTCCTTCAGCAGTTCGCCGCGCCATCTCATCAGCTTGAGACGGAAATACTCCACCTGCCGCGGGTTCATGAACTCGCCATCAGTGTCGGGTCGATAATCAGGGGGCAAGGTGATCATAGGCGCCTGTCCTGGAGCGGCGGCAAACGCAGCCGTGAAGGAATCGCCGGCTTATACCGAGCGCTGCCCAACGAGCCAAGCACCAACTCCTGCTGTCATCAGGCTGTCAACCGGTGCGCAGGGGATGCCCCTCCAGGGCCCTCGCGGCTCTGCCGAGCTCCAGGCGGGCCCGGAGGCGGATCGATGCGACCACCTGCCGCAGCGTCGGGTCGGTGGCCTGGGACGCCTGCTCGGCCAGCAGCGACAGCCTCTGCAGCGCGTCGCCGCCACCGCCTGACAGCAGGGCACGCTGCAGGTCGGCCAGGGCCGCCAGAAGCTGGTGCGCATGCTGTCGCGCCTCGCGATCGCCGGTTCCAGCGGTGACGTCCTCCTGCAGGGCCAGCATCAGGGCGGCACCCACGGGAGCGGCCCGGGCGATCGGGGATGGGGCACCGACCCCTGCCGGCGGTGCACCCCCTGCATCGGACGGAACCACGAAACCCGCCTGCGGCACGCTCGCGACGGGCGATACCGTGGCCGGCAGGGGAACGCGTCCGATCGGCGGCAGGCTCATGCCGATCGTGCCGGTGATCGGCAGCATCGAGAGCCGCCTGGTCGGGGGCGCCGTTCAGACATTGTTCGTTCTTTCGCCGTAGATTGAGGAGCGGAAACCTTGACGACCGTTGAAGGACCAGATGCGCGCGCTCTACCTGCTGATCCTGCTTTCTGCTGCGACGCTGTTCTGGCCCAAGCCGGCAGTATCGGAGTCCGTGCGCATCAAGGACATAGCAGATGTGGAGGGAATCCGGAGCAACCAGCTCATCGGCTATGGCCTCGTGGTCGGGCTCAACGGCACCGGGGACCGCCTGAACAACTCCCTGTTCACCCGCGAGTCGCTGATCAGCATGCTGGAGCGGCTCGGCGTGAACATACGTGATCAGCAGGCCAAGCTGCAGACCCGCGATATCGCCGCCGTCATGGTCACCGCCGAACTGGCGCCGTTCTCGCATGACGGCAGCCATATCGACGTGACGGTCTCCGCGACCGGCGATGCGACGGATCTCTCGGGAGGGACGTTGCTCGTCACGCCGCTGATGGCCGCGGACGGCGACGTCTATGCCGTCGCCCAGGGACAGCTGGTCAGCAGCGCCTTTTCCGCCAAGGGCGCCGCCGCCTCGGTCACGCGAAACATCCCGACCAGCGCGCACATCGCCAATGGCGGCATCGTGGAGAAGGAGGTTCCCGTCGATCTGAGTGCTCGCAGCGAGCTGCACCTGTCGCTCCGGAACCCCGACCTGACCACAGCCGAGCGAATGGCATCGGTGATCAACGCCAGTGTCGGCAGCATCGCCCATGTGAGCGATCCGCGGACGGTGACGCTGGCGCTGGGAGGCGTCAACACGATGGACATGCTCGAACGGGTCGAGGATCTGCTGGTCCAGCCGGACACGCCGGCAACCGTCGTCGTCGACGAGGCGAGCGGGACCATCGTGATGGGCGACAATGTGCGCATCAGCACGGTGGCGATCGCCCAGGGCAATCTCACGGTGCAGATCAGCGAGACGCCGGTCGCCTCGCAGCCCGGACCGTTATCGGGCGGACGCACCGCCGTGCTGTCTCGCACCTCCGTCAAGGTCGATACCGGGGCCGGAAAGCGTCTTGGCATCCTGCAGGAGAGTCCGAGCCTTCGGGACCTCGTCGGCGGCCTCAACGCGCTGGGTGTCGGACCGCGCGACATGATCAGCATCCTGCAGACGATCAAGGCGGCAGGCGCGCTCCAGGCCAATCTGGTGGTCCGATGACCGTGCAGGCGATGTCGACGGCGACCGCGAACACGCAGCCATCGGCTCCGGACGCCAAGGTGATGAAGGCGGCGCAGGATTTCGAGGCCATGGCGATCGGTCAGATGCTCGAGCCGATGTTCTCCACCGTCGACACGTCCAAGGGCGAGTTCGGTGGCGGTGCGGGCGAAGAGAACTTCAAGCCGATGCTGGTCACCGAAATGGCAAAGAACGTGGAACGTCATGGCGGCCTGGGCCTTGCCGACAGCATCTATCAGCAGATGCTGAAGATGCAGGAGACGCACAAGTGAATCAGACCCTGCATGATGCCGCCGATCGTCTCGCGAGGATCCTGGAGACCGAGAACGCCGCACTTGTCGATCTCGACTTCAACCGGGTCGGCAGCTTCGTCAACGAGAAGCGAGCCGCGCTCGACGCGCTCAATGCCCTCTCGCCGCCCCCGTCGGGCGCTCCGACGGGCATGAAGGACCCAGCACATCAGGCGGTCGCCAGGCGGCTGCAGCACGCGACGAGCGAGAACAAGCGATTACTGGAGCAGGCGATCGCCGTGCAGACACGGATCATGGCGGTGCTCGCCGGCGCCGCCCGGCAGGCCCAGGCCCTTCCCGGCTATGGAGCCAAGGGCCATCGGGCGCGATCGGTCTCGACCAGTGCCGTCGCGCTGATCGTGCGTGCCTGAGCGCACGCCGCATCGTCTCGACACACATGTCGGCTGCGTGAGCCTGTGATCGCCGAGCCGATGACGACCGTAGCCCGAACAAGATGACGGCCTGATCAGCACTACGCCGATCAGGCCGGGAGTGATGACGGTCGAAGCCTGATGGATCAGTCGGCCTCGTGGCTTTCGTTCAGGACCTCGTGGGTCTCGACGTCAACCGCGGATGGTGTCGCGGCCTGCTTAGGCTCTGCGGACGACTTGCGGCGGCGATGGGCAACGGGCGAGGCGTCGCGAAGCTGCTCTGCCGCAGCACGACGGGTTGCCGCACTCGGCGAGCGACGCATCTTCACCGCTGCCTCGCTCCGCGAACCGGCGGGCTTGCGCGCGCCGGCCTTGGCCCCCGTCTTGGACGTCCGTGCGGGTGCCGTGTCGGCACGCTTCGGTCGGGCCTGACGGGTGGCGGTGCTGCCGGGCGCCTTGGCCGCGACAGGCCGGGCGGCCGGACTCTTCGCAGTCCGCGTCGTGCGCGCCGTGCTGGTCTTCGCAGCTGTCTTGCGCGTCGTTGCAGCCGGCTTGCGAGCGGTTCCGGTGGCCGCACGCTTCGACGGGCCGGCCTTCGTGGCCCGTGCCGCGGTGCTGGACCGGGCGCCGCGTTCGGTTGTCGCAGACTTCGTCGTGCGCGCAGGCGCCTTGCGCGCGGCGGGGCTCGCCTTCGCCTTCGTGCTGCCGGTGCGGCTCGCGGCAGCACGCGCGGTGGCGGCACGCGGGGTGGCGGCACGCGGGGCGGCGGCCCGGGTGGTGGCGACGCGTGCGGTCGTGCGACTGGTCGCAGCGCGTTTTGCTGTCGGCGCCGCCTTGGCGCGGGTGGTCTTCTTCGGCGCGGTTTTCGCAGCGGTGGTCTTGGTCGTGCGGGCGGCCGATGCGCGCGTGGTCTTGGCAGCCGTCCTGCCGCCGGTCGTTGATCCCTTCGCAGCCGGCGCCGTCTTTGGCGCGGCCTTCGACTTGCCGCCCGACGTCTTCGGCGCCGACGAGCGCTCGGACGCGGCGGCGCCCGCACGCGTCGTTCTGGCTGCCGTGCCGCGCGCGCTGGTGCCGGCGGTGCGGCGACCGCCCGCCCGGACCGCCATCGCGCGACCGCGGCGGCCCTCTGTCGTCTCGCTGCTCATGATCAGAATCCTTTGTTCAGTTTTGAAGTTGCTCGGACGCGAGGCCGCCGCGTGATGTCACGCCTGCCGCCACCGATGGAACCTGCCCCGCTCCGGTCGCCATTCGATGCAAGGCGCCGACGGATGCCGTGATCTCCTGACCGTCGGAGCGGCGTCCTGCATGTCGACGGCCCTGGTCCCGACTGTGTCATCGACATGTTCACCAGCTGGTGGCGTCGGCAGATCGAATACGCTCGACCGTGCGACTCGTGCGTGAGGCTCGCATATCGAACACGCTCTTCCTAAACGCACGTGCGTCTGTCAATCAAAAGCGACCGTTACGGCAAAGTTCCGTCCCGACCTGCCGGATCGGCGTCGACATCGACGTGGTGCCCGGCGATACGATCGGGCTTGCTGGCGTCTGGTTTTTTCAAAAGACCTCCTTGTCTGCCGTGGGCGCTCAGCGGTCGGATACGCCCGGCGCGACGGCGGGCGGCCGGACGACCAGGACGAGTCGTCGCGGCTGCGGCCGTCCGCCAGGTCGGTCCCGGAAGAGACGGCGGGACCACGAAAATGCTAAGGCGGTGGAACCGGTCGTTGTTTCTGCGACCGCGATCCTGCCCGTATCGGAGTCTTTTGCTGACATGAAGATCAACGGCGAGGCCTTCCGCAGCGTCTGGCTCAGTCCGGAGGATGGCGTGTCGGTGCACATCTTCGACCAGACCAGGCTGCCCTGGTCGCTCGACGTGCTGCGCCTGAGCACGTGCGATCAGGTGGCGGACGCGATCATCAGCATGCAGGTCCGCGGGGCGCCGTTGATCGGCGCCGTCGCCGCCTACGGGCTTGCGCTGGCGTTGCGCGCCGACAGCAGCAGCGACGCGATGGAGCGCGACGCCGCCCGCCTCGTCGCCACGCGCCCGACCGCGATCAATCTGCGCTGGGCGATCGAACGCATGCTCACCCGTCTGCGCAACACCCCGCCCGCCGAGCGCGTGCGGGTCGCCTATCACGAGGCGGGCCTGATCTGCGACGAGGATGTCGCGCAGAACAGGATGATCGGCGAGCACGGCCTGACGCTGATCGAGCAGATCGCCGACGCCAGGCAGGCAGCCGGCGGCGACCGGACCGTCAGGCTGCTCACTCATTGCAATGCCGGATGGATCGCCACCGTCGACTGGGGCACGGCACTGGCGCCGATCTACATGGCGCACGATGCCGGCATCGACGTGCATGTCTGGGTGGACGAGACGCGGCCGCGCAACCAGGGCGCTGCGCTGACGGCGTGGGAGCTCGGCAGCCATGGCGTCGGCCACACCGTCATCTCCGACAATGCCGGCGGTCATCTGATGCAGCATGGCGAGGTCGATCTGGTGATCGTCGGCGCGGACCGCGTCACGCGCGCGGGCGACGTCGCCAACAAGATCGGCACCTACCTGAAGGCGCTGGCAGCCCGCGACAACGACGTGCCGTTCTGGGTGGCCCTGCCGTCGACCACCATCGACTGGACCGTGACCGACGGCGTGGCGCAGATCCCGATCGAGGACCGTGCGCAGAGCGAGGTCACGCAGATCACCGGCCGCGCCGACGACGGAACGATCACCACCGTGCAGGTGACGCCCGATGGCACCGGCGCCGCCAACCCGGCCTTCGACGTCACGCCCGCGCGCCTGGTCACCGGCCTGATCACCGAACGCGGCCGCTGCGACGCCTCGGGGCCGGGGCTTGCGTCGCTGTTCCCGGACCGGGCGTAGCCGCATCCAAAGACGGGCCGGGATCGCAGGCGCCGCCGCCTGCGTTACCGCACCGGCCGTGCCGCGGGCAGGTCGAGACAGCAGGGTGGCCGAAGTATACGCGATGACGACCGAGCATGCCGTCCCACCTCCCGCCGTGCTGCGCCTGTTGCGGCCGTTCCTGCTTGCCGTGTCGGTCGCGGGCTGCGCGGACACGCCGGCCGCGGTCGCTCCGCAGGCGACGCCGAACCCCACTCCGGTCGCTCAGTATCGCACCTATCAGGGACCGGCGGGTCCGGACGAGCACGTGCCGGACTTCGCGACCCGCGGCTTCGCGCCGTTCGACCGCCAGGATACGGTCGCGATCGCGCTGCGCGAGTGGCGGCTGTTCGGCGAGCCGGTGGACGACGACGACCCGGAGCTGCGTCCCGATCCCACCACCACGAGCGTCAAGCCGGAACGGCTGCCGGGACTATGGGAACGCGTCGGCGAATACTGGTGGATTGGCCAGGATCCATACGAATCCGAGGTCAGCTGGACCGGCAAGCACGACAGCAACGGCGACCCGTTCGACTTCAACCATGACGGCCACTATGCCTGGTCGGCCGCCTTCATCTCCTACGTGATGCGGGTGGCTGGCGCCGGCGACCGGTTTCCGTACTCGCCGAACCATTCCACCTACATCAACGCGGCGGCGTCGGGATCGGCCGCCGGCCTGCGCGCGCAGAACCCGGCCACCTACGCGCCGCGTCCCGGCGACCTCGTCTGCGCCGGACGCGGCACCGCGCGCGCGGTCCGGTTCGAGAGCCTGCCGACGCGCAACGGCTTTCCCGCGCATTGCGGGCTGGTGGTCTCGCAGCGGCCGAACCAGATCAGCATCATCGGCGGCAATGTCGACGATGCCGTCACGCTGACGCACGTGCCGGTCGGCCCCACCGGCCTGCTCACCGGCCCGGACGGCACGTCGCTCGACAGCCGCTATGCCTGGTGCGCGGTGCTGCAGGTGCTCTACGACGCCGACGAGGAGCCGGCCGGACGCGACTGATTTCGCGCCGGCGGACCTCTCACCTCTGGCGCCAGGGCAGCGCGTCGGCCTTCCAGCCGGCGATGGTGCCGCGGTGGCCTTCGGCATCCGGCGGTCCCTCGAAGCCGTCGCTCACGTTGAACACGGTGCGAAAGCCCGCCTGCTCGGCT
This sequence comes from uncultured Acetobacteraceae bacterium, assembly GCA_964236105.1. GTDB lineage: Bacteria > Pseudomonadota > Alphaproteobacteria > Acetobacterales > Acetobacteraceae > Lichenicola. Next base: position 93,284 of record CAXSBC010000001.1, read on the forward strand.
GCTTCTGCCGCCATCAGGCTGCGCGCGCCGCTGCGGCAGATGAAGTAGATCTCGTGCTGGCGTGTCAGCCCGGCCGCGCCGAGCTGCTCGACGAAGCTGCGGTTCGGCGCCCCGCTGGGGAACGCCTGCCATTGCACCAGCAGCACCCGCTTGCCGGCGGGCGACAGGTCGGGCAACCCGACATAGGTCCACTCCGCGTCGGTGCGCACGTCGACGAGCTGCGTGTCGGGATTGGCAGACAAGGCCTGATAGGCCTGTTGCGGTGTGACGTCCTCGACCATCGCGATCCTCCGATCCTGTTCGTGGCGGGAAAGGTGATGCGTGGCGGCGCAAAGCACAAACCCGCCGTGCCGTCCGGCCGCGGGTCCGCCTGACACCGCTCAGTCCGTGGGGGGGGCGGCCGGGCCCGTCCCGGACGGCGTGGCCGCGCGTCCGGTGGCAGGTGCGGTCTCGCTGAACAGCAGCCAGACGGACAGCACGCACAGCAGGCCGGCACCCGCCAGCACCAGGAAGCCGGCCGGCAGCGAGCGGTCGGCGACGAAGCCGGCGAGCGTGGTGCTGAAGCTGGCGCCGAGGCCCATCGCCAGCCCGAGCAGCCCCATGCACAGGTTGAAGCGCCCGGTGCCGCGACTGAGATCGGCCGCGACCAGCGGCAGCATCACGCCGAACGTGGCCGAGCTGACCGCATCCAGCAGCTGCACCGCCACCGTCATCCCGGGCGACGCCGACAGCGCCAGCAGAACGCCCCGCAGCGGGAGCGACATGAACGCCACCAGCATGATCGGCCGGCGTCCGTAGATCCCGGCCCAGCGGCCGATGCGCGGCGACAGCACAGCACCCAGGACCTGCGGGATCAGGATGCAGGCAGCGATCACCAGCTCGGCCAGGTGACCCGCCTCGCGCGTGATCTGCCCGGCCGCCAGCGGCAGCATGGCGGCGTTCGACAGATGGAAGAAGATCACGCACACCGCGAAGCCGAACAGCCGGCGGTCACGCAGCAGCCTGCGGATGCCGTGCGGCGGCCGGTGCGCTGCGGTGTCGCTGCCCGTGCTGGCCGTTCGACCGCCGGGCCGTGCCGGCTCGCGTCCGATGGCACGCAGCGCGAGCAGGCCCGGCAGCGCCAGGACCGCCCCCAGGAAGAACGTCGCCCGTGCCGAAACCAGGTAGCCGAAGCCGCCCATCAGCCCGGCTGCCACGGCGTTGCCGATCGAGCCGAAGCTGGCGTTCCGGCCGAACCGTTCGCCCAGCGCGGTGGACGCCGCCGCCGCCGCCGCTTCCGCGCTGCGCTCGCGTGGACCGTCCGGCGCGCTGTGCGCCGCGACCACGGACAGGGTGATCGCGGCGATCGCGGGGTTGAGCATGCAGCTCGCGAAGCCGTGCAGCACCTCGGCTGCGGTGACCGGCAGCCGCGCCGGGAACAGCGCCAGCAGCAGGCACGACACCACGATCGCCAGGATCGCGGCGCCGGCTGCCGCATGCTTGTTGCGCAGCAGGTCGACGAATGCGCCGGCAGGCACCTGGCTCGCCATCGCCGTGATCGAGCCGACCGTCAGCACGAGGCCGATCTGCCCCTGGGTCCAGTGCTCGCTGGTCAGGTAGACGGCGATGAACGGCCCGAAGGCGGTCTGCAGGTTGGCCACAAAGAAATTGAGCCAGTCGAGCCCGCGCTGGCTGCGCCGGTCGATCACCCCTGTCGTCGCAGCCGCCGCCACGTCGTCGCCGGCCGCGGTCCGGCCGCGATCGGACGTGCCCACGTCCATCGGAGGCGGCACCAGGCTGTGCATCGGCGCGGTCAGAGCCGTCCGTCGGCAGAAGGCGACTGCTCGTCCGGCGGCGGCGGCGTGCCGGCGCGCCAGGGCTGCTTTTGTGCCGGCAGGTCCGGCCGCGGTTGCGCAGCCGGCGGAGGATGGTCCGGAGCGCCGGTCGCGGGGGTCGGACGACCAGGATCGGGCTGCGGCGGGTCGGGGGTCCCGGTCGCATCCGGCCCGGCCTGCGCGGCGTGCGGCGCCGGAGCGGACGGCGCGGGGGCCGGGGCAGTCATCCCGGCCGCGGTCGGCGCCGTCGCCGATATCGCCGCGGCAGCGGGGCGGGCCGCCGCCGCGTCCGCGCCCGTGACCACCGTCACCATTCCGGGATCCGCCGATGCCGGCGCCGACTTGACCTGCGCTTCCGTCAGCGCGAGCCGCAGCGGCTCGCTCCGTGGCTTGGTGAGGTCGAACAGGCTCCAGGCGACGGCGATCTTGCGGTTGCCCACCCCCATGAAGCCGCCGACATCGAGCACCAGCGCCGCCGGCTTGCCGTCGTCGCCCACCATCACGTCGATGACCCGGCCGACCTCGCTGTTCTCGGCACCGTGGACGCTGCGGTCGAGCAGCTCGTCCAGCTTCAGCTTGACCGTGCGCAGATGCGCGGAATCCTGCTGCGGCACCTGCTTCTGCGGCGGATGCAGGACGATGTCGTGCGCGATGGCGTCCGCCCGGTCGCCGTCGATCTCGGCCGGGGTGCCGGCTGGCACGACCGGCGGCGGCGATGGCATCGGCGGCGGGGCGGCCGGCGGTCCGGGAGGCCGTGTCTGAGCCGGAACGTCGGGCGCGGGCGCGGCGGCTTGAGGCGGCGAACCGGCCCCGGTCGGCGTCGGAGCCTGCGCGGCATCGGCCGGCGCCAGCATCGCCCGCATCAGCAGGATCGCCACCGGCAGGCATGAAAGCCGGCGGCTGGAACGAGGCTCGGCCATCGGTTCTCCCTGCAGTCCGGCAGCGTCGGACATCCGCATGAGGCATCCCGCTGTCGCCGCCGGCGTTGCACCGCCGCCGGTTTGCGGAGAAGTCGATCATGGCACACGACCCAGCGACGCACGACCCTGCCGCGCCGGGCCCGGAGCCGGCCGGCTCGCGGATCGCGCTGGTGACCGGCACCTCGCACGGGATCGGCGCCGGCATCGCCGCCCGGCTTCTGCAGGAGGGCTGGCGTGTCTACGGGCTCGATCGCACGCCGCCGGTCCTGCACGCCGCCGGCTTCCAGGCGATCACGGCCGACGTGTCCCGCGAGGCCGACATACGCGACGCCTGCGCCCGCATCGCCGCCGAGGCCGGACGGCTGCACGGGCTGGTCAGCAATGCCGGGATCATGATCCGCAAGCCGATCGCGACGCTCTCGCTCGACGAGTGGACGCAGGTGCTGTCGACCAACCTGTCCAGCCTGTTCCTGCTGGCGCGCGAGACGGCGCCGCTGCTGCGGGCGGACGGACAGGGCGCGATCGTCTCGATCGCATCGACCCGCGCCCGCATGTCCGAGCCGGACACCGAAAGCTATGCCGCATCCAAGGGCGGCCTGGTGGCGCTCACGCACGCGCTCGCAGTCAGCCTGGGACCGGCGGTGAGGGTCAACTGCATCAGCCCCGGCTGGATCGACGTCGCCGGCGAGACGCTCCGGCCACAGGATCACGCTCAGCATCCCGTCGGCCGCGTCGGCCTGGTGGAGGATGTCGCAGCCCTGGCCGCGTGGCTGCTCGGACCGCAGAGCGGCTTCGTCACCGGCGCCGAGTTCGTCTGCGACGGCGGGATGACGCGCAGGATGATCTACGAGCCGTAGCGGGGCGCGCCGTCGCGGTCGACGCGATGCAGGCGCCCTGTTCGGCACCCATGGACCTTCGGAGCACATCGCTCGCCAGGTCGGCATCCCGGCGTCCGTGGCCATCGCCTGCGACCGCTCCAGGGTCAGGGACGTGCGCCTGCCCGGCGGAAGCCCGGAGCCGTCGAATGGCTGCAGCGTCTGGGCGTGTTCGCGATGTCTCCGGCCGCGTTGCGGATCATCGCGGGGCAGACCACCGTTGCATCGCGATCGTCCCGCTCCCGTCCGCGCGCATCCTGCGCCGGAGCCGTATCGATGCGAGAAAGGATCCGCCTCGTGGTTCCATGGCGGCGCGCCGGCACCGTCGACCGGCACCCGTGCAACCAATTGCAACGACCTCTGCACGCGGCTCATGTAACAGGCTAGCCTGAGCCGGCCATGGAACAGCTCCCCCATATCCTGATCGTCGACGACGATCGCGAGATACGCGACCTCCTCGCCCGTTTCCTCGAGCGCAACCGCTTCCGCGTCACCGCGGCGCGCGACGGTCGCGAGGCGCGGCGCGCCTGGGCCAACGGCCACTACCAGCTCGTCGTGCTCGACCTGATGCTGCCGGGCGAGAGCGGCCTCGACCTCGCGCGCTGGATGCGCAGCCAGGGCAACGTGCCGATCATCATGCTCACCGCGATGGGCGACGAGACCGATCGGATCATCGGCCTGGAGCTCGGCGCGGACGACTACCTGCCCAAGCCGTTCAACCCGCGCGAGCTGATGGCCCGCATGCGCGCGGTCATGCGGCGCACCGCCGAGCGCGACGAGCGCAAGCCGGACGCCGAGAGCCGCGTGCTGCGCTTCGCCGGCTGGACGCTGGAGCCGCTGCGACGCCGCCTGCTGAACCCCGACGGCGCCGAGGTGCCGCTGACTGGCGGCGAGTACGAGCTGCTGGTGGCGCTGCTCGACCGCGCCAATCGCGTGCTGACCCGCGACATGCTGCTCGACCTGCTGCGCGGCCGGCAGGCCGGGCCGTTCGACCGCGCCATCGACGTCGCCATCTCGCGGCTCCGGCGCAAGCTCGAGGATGACGGCCGCAACGCGCAGGTGATCAAGACGGTGCGCGGCGGCGGCTACGTGCTCGCAGCCGACGTCGAGCGGGTCTGACGGCGCCTCGCATCATCGTCGCCATGCGTCTCCGCCGCCTGTCCCTGGTGCCGCGCAGCCTCGCGGCCCGCACCGCCCTCGTCCTGCTGGCCGGGCTGGTCGTGGTGCAGGCGGTGGGGCTGGCGATCCACGCGCTCGACCGCATCGACTTCGCGCGCCTGAACAACGAGCGCGATGCCGGCGCCCAGGTCGCGGGCATCTACCGCACCATCGCCGATGCCGACCCGCCGACCCGCGACGCGGAGCTTCGCCGGCTGCACCTGCCGACCGGCTTCCGGGCGTTCCTGACCAGCATTCCGGTGCTGGGGCCGCTGCAGCCGACGCCTGACCCGATCCAGCGCATGCTGCGCCATCATCTGCAGACGATGCCCGTCCCGTCGCGGCTGCAGCCGACGCAGATCATCATCGCCAACAATGTCCGCATGAACGCGCTGCCGGGCCCGTACGGCATCGACCGGGACGGCGTGCCCGCCGGCGGGCCGGACGGTACCGGGCTGCCCTGGCGGGAACCGCAGGGCGGCAGACCCGGCGGGCCGTTCGCGGGCGGCCGACGCTACGCGATCGCCATGCAGCTTCCCGACGACGCGCGCTGGCTGACCGTGCGGTTCGTGATGCCGTTCGCCGATCCGTTCCTGTCGCCGACGCTGCCGATCGCGTTCCTGGTGATGACGATCCTGGCCGGGCTGCTGAGCGTCTGGGCGGTGCGGCGGCTGACGGCGCCGCTGCGCACGCTGGCCGTGGCGGCGGAGAAGCTGGGGCGCGACGTCAATGCCGATCCGCTGCCGGAGAACGGCCCGACCGAGGTCGCCACCGCCGCGATCGCCTTCAACACCATGGCCAGCCGGATCCGCCGCTTCGTCACCGACCGCACCCTGCTGCTGACCGCGATCGGCCACGACCTGCGCACGCCGATCACCCGGCTCAAGCTGCGCTCGGAGTTCATCGAGGACGAGGAGCTGCAGGCCAAGTTCCTGGCCGACCTCGACGAGCTCGAGGCGATGGTGTCGGCCACCCTCGCCTTCGGCCGCGACAGCGCCAACCGCGAGCCGATGGTGCCGCTCGACCTGAAGGCGCTGCTCGCCACCATCCTGGACGACGCGGTCGATGGCCGCCCGGGGCTGGCGGATCTGGTCGGCTTCGCCAGCCCGCCGCCCGCGGTGACCATCCAGGCCCGGTCGCTCGCCCTGAAGCGCGCGCTGGCCAACCTGGTGGGCAATGCCATCGCCTATGGCGGCGGCGTGCAGGTGACGCTGCATCCGCCGGAGGACGGCCATGTGGTGGTGCTGATCGAGGATGAAGGCCCCGGCATCGCGCGCGAGGCGCTGGACCGCGTGTTCGAGCCGTTCGTGCGCATCGAGACCAGCCGCAACCGGGAAACCGGCGGCACCGGGCTCGGCCTGTCGATCGCCCGCAACATCGTCCGCGGCCAGGGCGGCGACATCACCCTGTCCAATCGCGCGTTGCAGGGTCTGCGCGCGACGGTGACGCTGGTCGCCTGACCCGCCGACCCAGAGACGCCACGCCAACTGGCCTCTTTTCCTGCAGGCTGCGAGCCGCTACGCCCGCACCCGTCGCTTCGTTGGATCAATGCGCCATGCTGAACCGCCTCTACGCGCGCATCCTGTCGCTGGCCGCGACGCCCGCCGCCCCCGTCTGGCTGGCGGCGATCGCGGTGGCCGAGGGCAGCTTCTTTCCGGTGCCGCCCGACCTGCTGCTGATCCCGATGGTGCTGGCCCGACGGGATCGGGCCTGGATCCTGGCCGGGATCTGCACCGTCGCCAGCCTGTGCGGCGGAGCGATCGGCTGGCTGCTCGGTGCCGAGCTGATCGATCTGGCGATGCGCCTGATCCATCTCTATCACGGCGAGCACGCGCTCGAGGTCTACCGCGCCCGGTTCGCCCAGTACGGCTTCAGCGTCATCCTGCTGAAGGGCCTGACGCCGATCCCCTACAAGATCGTCTCGATCGCCGCCGGGGCCGCCCATTACAGCCTCGTGCTGTTCCTGCTCGCGAGCCTGATCACCCGGGGCGGCCGGTTCTTCCTGGTGGCAGCGCTGCTGCGGCGGTTCGGGCCGGCGGCGCAGAGCTTCATCGAGCGCCGCCTGACCATCCTGGCCCTGGCCGCGGCCATCCTGATCGTCGGCGGGGTGGTGGTGGCGCTGCGGGTCTGACCCGGCCCCGGGGAAGCGCGACCGCCTGACACGGGCGGGCAGCAGGCCGCTGGCTTCGACATCGTCCAGGTCATCCTGCCCGCAGGCGACCGCAATCCAGCATGCGTTGCCTGAGCCGGGGCGTCAGGAAATCGAGGCATGTGCGCAGCTTGAGCGGCAGCCCGGGCTGGCCGGCATGGACAAGCTGGACCGGCCATGGCGGCGGCTCGAAGGCTTCAAGCACGGTGACCAGCCGCCCGTGCCGGCACGCCTCCTCGACCTGATAGAACTGCACCTGGGTCAGGCCGAAGGACGACGCGGCCGCGTCGACCGCCGCCTCGGCCGTGCTGACCGACAGCCGCGACCGGACGGGCAGCAGGACCTGCGACCGGCCTGAACCGAAGCACCAGGCGTCCGACGAGGCCAGCCCCTCGAACGCGATGCAGTCATGGTCGCGCAGCGCGTCCGGAGTCTCGGGCCGTCCGCGACGAGCCAGATAGTCGGGACTGGCACAGACCACGCGCCGCATCGTGCCCAGCCGGATGGCGACCAGCGCGCTCGCCGGCAGCTCCGCAAGGCGGACCGCAAGGTCGACATGATCCTCCATGAGGTGGAGCAGACGGTCGGCCAGGACGAGACGGACCTTGATTTCCGGGTAGAGCCGCAGGAACTCCGTCATCACGGGCAGCACGTGCAGGCGACCGAAGGCGACGGGCGCGGTGATGACCAGTTCGCCCCGCGGGGCGCTGTACTCGCCCGCTGCGGCGCGCTCGGCCTCCCCCACCTCCTCGAGAATGCGTCGGCACCTTTCCGCGTAGGCAACGCCTGCGTCGGTCAGCGACAGCTGCCGGGTCGAGCGGTTGAGCAGGCGCGCGTTCAGGCGGCTCTCGAGCTCGACGATCCTGCGGCTCACGGTGGTGAGCGGGATGCCGAGGCGGCGGCCGGCCGCCGACAGGCTGCCCGCCTCGACCACATCCAGCAGAAGCGACATCGCATCAAGCCGGTCCATGCCCATTCTTCCGGAAAACGGGATGGTCCCTCCCGTATTCGATGCATACCGAGACGCTTCGGGAGGATCCATCGTCAATCCCGCCTGGCCGTCCGTCCGGTGACTGCCGATGGCGGCGCCGACCAGCCCCGGCGCCTGCCGGCCAGGCGCGGCCGCGCGGCGCCCGCCGCTCCGCCGCCCGATGGCCCATCTTCCCAGGCACAAGGAACCACGCCGTGACCCAGACCGACGCGACCATCCGGCCCGTCCACCACAGGACCATCGCCGTCCATGGCCTCGACATCTTCTTTCGGGAGGCCGGTCCGGCAGACGCGCCGGTGATCGTGCTGCTGCACGGCTTCCCGAGCTCGTCGCACATGTTCCGCCACCTCATCCCGGCGCTGGCCGACCGCTACCGCGTGATCGCCCCCGACCTGCCCGGGTTCGGCTTCAGCGCCATGCCGTCGCGCGAACGCCATGCGTACGGCTTCGCGAGCTTCGCCGATGTGGTTGACGGCCTGCTCGAGCAGCTCGGCGCCGCCCGCTATGCGCTCTATGTCATGGATTACGGCGCGCCCACCGGCTTCCGGCTGGCGCTGAAGCATCCCGAGCGGGTCACTGCCCTGATCACGCAGAACGGCAACGCCTACGAGGACGGCCTGTCGCCGTTCTGGGATCCGGTCCGGGCGTACTGGACGGACGGCTCGTCCGCCGCGCGGGATGCGCTCCGGGGCATCGTCACGCTGGATGCGACCAGAAACCAGTATCTCGACGGCGTGTCGGACGCCTCGCGGGTCGATCCGGCGACCTGGACCCTCGACCAGTCGCTGCTCGACCGGCCGGGCAACGCCGAGATCCAGCTCGATCTGTTATACGACTACCGGACCAACGTCGCCCTCTACGGGGCGTTCCAGGAGTTCTTCCGCACGCACCGGCCGCCGACGCTGATCGCCTGGGGTGCGAACGACGCGATCTTCCCGCCTGCAGGCGCGCATGCCTTCCTGCGCGATCTTCCGGATGCCGAGCTGCACCTGCTGGATAGTGGCCATTTCGCGCTCGAGGACAGGTTCGGCGAGATCGTGACACTGATCCGCGACTTCCTGGGACGCGTGACGGCAGCCTGAAACGGGGCGCCTCGCGGGTTGCGGACGCCTGCCGGGCACGGCCGGACACGGATCCGGTCCGCCGCCCGGCCATCGCGGCATCCGCCAGACCCTGAACGGCCGAGCCAGCCCGGCGTCGAGGCGTTCCCGACCGGGGCGGGCCTGTCAGCTGGGCTTGCCGGGCCCCCGCTCGCTGCTGTGCACCATGCCCATATGCACGGTGAGCGCGCGCACCACCTTCTCGATGTCGTTCGGCGGCAGCACGAAGCCGACCGGTCCGAAGGCCGGGTGCTGGAAGGCGATGATCGAGCCCTCGGTCAGCGCTTCCGGCTGCACCGCCCACTGCGTCTTGTAGATCGGCGTGAAGGAGGCCCCTTCCATCGACGGCACCGGGCGCTTGTCGAGCATGGCCGCGCGGGCCTGGCCGAGCGAGGCGATGAGCTGGCTGATCTGGTCCAGCGTCAGGGACAGCTCGCCCTCGAGGCCGCTCTCCGGCAGCAGCGCGAGCGTCGCCTGCTGACGATCGTCGGAGACCGTCACCTGCATCCGGGCCGAACGTCTGCTCATCTGTTTCTCCCGCCAAGGCACCGGTCCCACCCTACAGGACTGCCGGCAGCTCTGACCATGAAGGCTTTGTCAGCCGCCCGGGCCGTCCGACCGCAGCAGGGCGCCGCCCCAGCTCCACCAGCCGGGCCGGGCCAGCGTCCGCGCCGCGTCATCGGCGTCACTCCAAGTCGCGAACAGGCCGAAGCAGGTGGCGCCGGAGCCGCTCATGCGCGCCAGCAGGCAGCCCGGCCGCGTCGCGATCGCCTCCAGCACGTCGGCGATCGGCGGGCAGAGCGCGATCGCCGCCGGCTGCAGGTCGTTGGCCAGGTGCCGCAGATCCGCCGCCATCGCGCCCGCGTCCGGCCAGGCGGGGGGCAGCGCGGCCGGCTGCCGGACGCCCGGCAGCCGCGTGCGGAACACCGCGGGCGTGGATACGGCGAGGCCGCAATTGACCAGCACGATGAAGCAGTCGGGCAGCGACGGCGCCGGCGTCAGCACCTCGCCCACGCCGCCCATGCGCGCCGGACGCTGCGACAGGCAGACCGGCACGTCGGCGCCGAGGGCTGCCGCGAGGGTCGCGAGTTGGGCGTCATCCGGCACCGTCCCCCAGAGCCGGCACAGCAGCCGCAGCGTCGCCGCCGCATCGGCCGAGCCGCCGCCGATGCCGGACGCGACCGGCAGGCTCTTGCGCAGGCGCAGCGACGCGCCCGCCGGCTCGCCAAGCTCGGCCCGCAGCAGCCGGGCCGCGCGCAGCACCAGGTTGTCGTCGGGCGGAGCGTCGTCGGCCGGGCCGGCGCGCAGCGCGTCCGCGAACGGGCCCTCCAGCACGAACGGGAACCCGGCCTCCCCGAGCGGCCCGGCCGACAGCAGGTCGTGCGCGCCGGCGAACACGGCCAGGCTGTCGAGCAGGTGATAGCCGTCGTCGCGACGGCCGACCACATGCAGATAGAGGTTGATCTTGGCGTGCGCCCGCTCGGTCAGCGGCTGCGCCGGCTCCGTCATGGACGGCGTCAGCGCGGATCTGCAGCGGCGTCGGGACGGGGCCCTTCGGGGAACGGCGACGCGGCGACCCCGGCCTGGCGGAGCGACTCGCGAATGTGGGCGGCATCCTCCGGCTCGGGCTTGAGCACCAGCGCCCAGCGCCACTGGTCCTCCGCCTCCACCCGCCTGCCGGCCGCCCAGTAGGCGGCGCCGAGATGGTAGTTCACCGTCGGGTCTTCCGGCATCTGCTCGGCCGCGCGCTCCAGCATCCGCACCGCGCCGGGCACCTCGTCCTGGCGCAGCATCACCCAGCCCAGGCTGTCGCGGATCGAGCCGTCATCGGGCTTGCCGTCCAGGGCGCGCTGGATCAGCAGCCGCGCCTTGCCGAGATCCTGGTGGCGCTCGACCAGGCTGTAGCCGAGATAGTTCAGCACGAAGGGCTGGGCCGGCGACAGGGCCAGCGCATGCTCCAGATCGGCCTGCGCCTGCGGCCACTGGTTCTGCCGGTCGAGCGCCACGGCGCGCGAGAACAGCAGCTGCCAGTCGTTGCCGGCGAGCGGTGCGCCGGACAGGCGCTGCCGGTCGGCGACCGCCTTGTCGTAGGCCTCCACCGCCGGGCCGTAGAGCTTGAGGTCGGACAGCACGTCGCCCAGCGACTGCGCCGGCTCCGGACGCTGCGGATAGGCCTGTGCCAGCGCCTCCAGACGGCGCCGCGCCTCGTCCCGCCGTCCGGCCGACGCCAGCAGCGTCGCCGTCCGCAACCGGACCAGCGGCGCCAGCGGGTCGGCGGCGTCGACATCGGCCAGCGCCGCGATCGCCGCATCCGGGTGGTCCGGCGCAAGCTGCTCGGCCCGCATCAGCTTCGCCGTCGTGAGGTCGGGCTGCATGTCGAGCGCGAAGCGCAGCATGAAGGCGACCGCCTCCTTGGCCGCCGCATCCTGCTGCTGCAGCATCGAGGCGATCGCCAGATAGGCGTGCGCCAGCCCCTGCCGCGGATCGGTCACCACGGGCCGCGCCAGCGAGGCGGACAGCCCGGGCTCCGCCAGTCCGAGCACGCCGATCTGCTGCACCAGCTCGTGCATCATCGCCTGCGCCTCGGGCGCGTGGCCGTTGCGGCTCAGGAAGGAGCCCAGCACCTGCGCCGCCGCCAGGCTGGTGCCGCCGAACATCGCCTGGGTGGTGCGGTAGAGGCTGGAGGCGACATCGGTGCGGCCGGCGAGCTCGGCGATGGTTCCGGCCTGCAGCGCGCAGGCGCCGGCGAGCGGGCCGCTGCCGCCGACCGCCGCCAGGGTATGCAGTGCCAGATCGGTCTGGCCCGCCCCCTGCTGCGCCCAGGACAGCAGCAGCGGCCTGATCACGTCGTTCAGCGGCGAGGCGGGCAGCGCCGCATAGCCGCGCGCAGCCTCGGCCCAGCTGCCGCGCAGCGCCGCCGCGTTGGCCAGCACCAGCTCCTGCAGCAGGCCGGGCTCCACGTGCGGCGCGAGCACCGCGGCCTGGCTGCGTCCGGCCAGGGTCGAGAACACGAAGGCCGGCTGCAGCAGCGCCGCCTCGCCCGGATCGTGCGCCAGCGCGTCGAGCAGGCGATCCGCGGCGACGCCGCTGTCGCCGAGATGCCCGGCGACCGTGCCGGCGAGGTAGGCGCCGAGCGCCTGCTCCGGCTTCTGCGCGGCGATGCCGGTGGCCAGGGCCGCCGCCGCGGCCGGCATCGCGACCGGCAGAAGCAGCGGCAGCGCGATCAGGCCGGTGCGCAGGGCGAGCGGGAGTTGCATATGCTCAAGCTAGCGCGCAGGGGGTTCGGCGCCAACCGCGTCCGCGCCGCCGTCCGGGATCCGGGCGCGGGAGGAACGTCGATCGGGAGTTCGGGCTTGGACGCGCTGGCACTGCTGAGGCTGCAGATCGAGTGGGGCGCGGATGAGGCGCTGGAGCTGGAGCCGGTCGACCGGCTGCGCCCGCCCGCCGCACCCCGCCCGGCAAGCACCGTCGTCCCGGCGCCACCGCCACCGCCGAGGCCGCCCGTCGGAACGTCTCCACCCGCAGCCGGGACGGCGCCGCCGCCGGCCGAACGCGGGCAGGCCGCCGCCGCGCGTGCCGCCGCCGCCGCCGCCCACAGCCTGCCGGCGCTGCGCGAGGCGATCGCCGCGTTCGACGGCTGCAGCCTGCGCGACACCGCGACGCATCTGGTGTTCGCGCAAGGCGACCCCGCCTCCGGCGTGATGATCGTCGGCGAGGTGCCCGATGCCGAGGAGGATCGCGCCGGCCATCCGTTCGCCGGCCAGTCCGGGCTGCTGCTCGACCGGATGCTGGAAAGCATCGGCCTGGATCGCCAGCACCTGCTGCTGACGCCGCTGATCCCCTGGCGGCCGCCCGGCGACAGCAAGCCGAGCGAGTTCCACCTGTCGGCCTGCCTGCCCTTCCTCGAGCGGCTGCTGGTGCTGGCGCAGCCCCGGCATGTGCTGCTGATGGGCACCCGGCCGGCCAAGCTGCTGGCCAACGCGCAGATCCGCGCTCACGCCGGCTGGCAGCGCCTGACGGTGCCGGGCCTCGATCCGGATGCGCGCGCGCTGGCGATGCGCCATCCGGCCTATCTGCTCAGCCACCTGCCCGCCCGTCGCGACGCCTGGATCGACCTGCTGCGGCTCCGCACCGCCCTCGACGGCGCCGAAACCCCCCGTGACAGGATCACGGACGCGTGAGCGGTTTGGCGGGGAACCGCCACTCCTGCCACCTCGGAGCCGCCTTGCGTAACAATAATGAGACTCCGTTGTTGCGCCCCAGGCCGGCGCGCCCTAGAGCCGCCCGGCCATGCGTGGGTTCCTTCAGCGACATCCCCCTCTAGCGGCAAGGGCCTTTCTGGCCGGCGCCGCCCTCCTGGCAGGAGCAGCGGCACCCCTGCGCGCCCAGCCTCCGTCACAACGGTCCGGGCTGTCGGCACCGCCCGAGGAAACGGCGATGGCGGTGCCGCGGCTGCCGCTGCCGGGCGGCAGCCGTGACGGCGTCGTCTCGCTGCCGCACCCGCTGGAGGCCGGGACCGCCGCCCGCATCCGCCGCATCTTCGCCCTGCAGCGGGGCGGCGATATCCCGGCCGCGGTCGCGGAGACGGCGAAACTGGACGACGACACCCTGCTCGGCGAGCTGCTCGCCGACCGATATCTCGCCCCGAACGCCAGGCTCGCGCCGAGCCAGCTGCATCTGTGGCTGAAGCGGTTCTCCGACCTGCCGGACGCGCCGGCGATCCATGACCTGCTGGCGACCGTCAGCCATGGCGGCCGGCCGGAGCCGGCGCCGTCCGCCGCGACGCTCGGAACCGGATCACCGGCAGCGCCGCTGCCCGAGGAGACCGATCCGGCCGATCAGGCCTTCTCCCGCAATGCCCTGCTCGATCGCACGGTGGCCGAGCGGCTGGAGGACGGCGCCGCCGGTGCCGCCAGCGCGCTGCGGCTGATCGCGGCCACCCGGCACATCGACACGCTCTATGCCGCCCAGCTGCGCGCCGAGGTCGCCCTGCGCCTGTTCACCGAAGGCGAGCTCGACCTGGCAGCCGACACCGCCCAGCAGGCGTTCGACGAGTCCGGCCGGCGGATCGGGCTTGCGGGCTACGTGGCAGGGCTCGCCGCCTGGCGCGCCGGCCATCCGGATCGGGCGGGTCCGCTGTTCGAGGCGGCCTCCCGCGCCGGCCTCACCGCCGCCGGCATCCGCGCCGGTGCGGCCTTCTGGGCGGCCCGCGCGCATCTGCGCAGCGGCGACACGGCCAGCGACACGCTCTGGCTGCAGCGCGCCGCCGCAGCCCCGCAGACCTTCTACGGGCTGCTCGCCACCCGCCTGCTCGGCCGCGACGACAGCGGCTGGGAGCGCTCCTGGAGCCGGACGGCGCGCCTGCCGAGCCTGGGCGGCCTGCCCAGCCCTGGCGGCCTGCTCGACGACGATCCGGGCAGCGACGCCGGCCAGCCCACCTTGTCGGAGATCGATGTCGACGCCGTTGCCGCGACGCCCGCCGGACATCGCGCGTTCGCCCTGCTGCAGGTCGGCGAGACGGCCCGCGCGGAGGCGACGCTGCGCCGGCTGTGGCCGACGGTGCAGGCGGACATGGCGCTGTGCCGGTCGATCCAGCTGGTGTCGGACGCGGCCGGGCTGACGGGCCTGTCGTCGCAGCTCACCGGCATCCTGCAGAGCCGCGACGGCCAGCCCCGCGACGCCGCGCGGGTTCCGCTGCCGCATCTGTCGCCGCATCACGGCTTCAGCGTGAACCCGGCGCTGGTCTATGCCCTCACCCGCCTGGAATCCAACTTCGACGCCTCCGCCGTCTCCGGCGCCGGCGCGCACGGGCTGATGCAGCTGATGCCGGTGACCGCGGGCTTCATCCTCGGACAGCCGGCGCGGTTCGAGGGCAACGCGACGGCGCTGCACAACGCCGCACTCAACCTCGAGCTCGGCCAGCGCTACCTGTCGTATCTGGCGCAGCGGACAGCGGTGAACGGCGACCTCGTCCGGCTGCTGGCCAGCTACAATGCCGGCCCGACGGCGGTCGCGCGCTGGGATGTCTCGATGGACGAGGATCGCGACCCGCTGATGTTCATCGAGAGCCTGCCGTCGGACGAGACCCGCGACTACGTGCGGCGGGCCTTCACCTATCTGTGGATCTATTCCGAGCGGCTCGGCGTGCCGTCCCCGTCGCTGGCCGCGCTCGCCGCCGGACGCTGGCCGCGATTCACCGACGAGCAGGCGATCCGGCAGGAATGGATGCACTAGGCCGGGTCAGTTCTCGGCCAGGGCCTGGCGGCTCGCGCGCACCTTGTGCACCCGGCGCCCGTCCATCTCCAGCACCTCGAACAGCCAGCCGGAGAACACGATCTTGTCGCCCAGCGCCGGCACCCGGCGCAGCAGCGCCAGGATCAGCCCGCCCAGCGTGTGGTAGCTGCCCTCGGCGGGCAGGTCGGCCAGGCCCAGCCGGTCCTTGACCTCGTCCGCCGGCGACGCGCCGTCCAGCGTGAGGATGCCCTCGGTGACGGCATGGTGCTGCGGCACCGCGCCCGCCTCCTGCTGCTCGCCGACGATGGCCTCGAACACGTCGGACGCGGTCACCACCCCTTCGAAGCTGCCATACTCGTCCAGCACCAGCACCATGCCGAGCGGATGCGTGCGCAGCTGTTCGAGCACGTCGAAGGCGCTGATCGTGTCCGGCACCACCACCGGCGGCAGCATCACCGCGTCCACCGACAGCCGCCCGCCATCCAGCAGCAGGTCCAGCACGTCCTTGGCCAGGATCATGCCCACCGGGTTGTCGACGCCGCCGTCGCAGACCACCACGCGGGTATGGCCGGAGCTCTTGATCAGGGCACGCAGGCTGTCCGGATCGGCGTGCCGCTCGATCCAGACCAGCTCGTTGCGCGGCGTCATGATCGCGCGCACCGGCCGGTCCGCCAGCCGCAGCAGGCGCTCGATCATGTTGCGCTCCTCGATCTCCAGCACGCCCGCCTGCGCGCCTTCGGCGATCAGCGCCTTGAGCTCCTCCTCCGTCACCGTCTCGCGCGCCATCTTGGTGACGCCGATCAGCCGCAGCACCAGCGACGAGGACTGTCCGAGCAGCCACACCGCGGGTGCCGCGATCCGCGACAGGATCGTCAGCGGCAGCGACAGCCGGGCGGCGATCAGCTCGGGATGGCGCAGCGCCAGCTGCTTGGGCACCAGCTCGCCCAGCACCAGCATCAGTGCGGTGATCACGATGACGCACAGCGTCAGCGCGAGCTCGTGCGCGAACGGCGCCAGCACATGGATCCGGGCCAGCCAGGGCGCCAGCCGGCCGGCGATGCTGGCGCCGCCGAAGGTGCCCTCCAGGATGCTGACCAGCGTGATGCCGACCTGCACCGTCGGCAGGAAGCTCTGCGGGTCCTCCGACAGGATCCGGGCACGTTCGGCGCCGGGCACGCCGCGCCGCGACAGCACCGCGAGCCTGGCCCGCCGCGCCGAGATCAGGGCGAGCTCGCCCATCGCGAACACGCCGTTGAGGGCCACGAGCAGCAGAATCACGATCACGGAGACGGTCATGCGACCAGTCTAGCAGATCGAGACCAAGATCAGGACGGCGCCCTGGACCGGATCCGGCAGGCCTCAGGCCTCGCGGTACCAGAGCAGGACGATGCCGACCAGCATGAAGCAGAGCGGCCAGACCCAGCCGGCGATCCGGCCGCCGCGGCCCGGCAGCCTGAGCTCGAGCCAGCGACCCCAGCCGGCCGCGATGCCGGCCAGCGCCAGCGGCGTGTGGGTCAGCTCGATCAGCTCGGCATCCTTGACGTTGGCGATCTGGTGGCTGTGCGTCAGCAGCAGCGCGCCGCCGGCCGCCACCATCAGCGGGAACACCAGGGCGGCCCGACGGCTCTTCAGCCGTCCGGTCTGCACCGACCATTCGAAGGCGGCGAACACCAGGATCAGCAGCACGAAGAGGCGATGCTGCACCACCTCCACGTCGCGGAAGGCGGCCATGAAGTCCTCGTTGCCGAGCGGCCATACCTCCGGATCGGAGCGCAGCAGCAGGAACACGGCGAGGCCCAGGAACACCACCGGCCAGTGCCGCGCCGGACGCACGCCGGCATGCGCCAGCAGCACCAGGGCCGCGATCGCGATCACGAACAGCCCGGCCCAGTGGTGGTTGTATTCCGACCAGGCGATGTCGTCGGCGTTGCGCGGCGGCAGGGTGCCGTCGCCGGGCACGAAGGCGGGGGCCGAGACATGGTGCGCGGTGGCGGCCTCGGCATCGATCTTGGCCTGCAGCGCCGGGATCGCCAGCACGTCGTGGTCGGGCGAGCGCAGCCGCGGCCAGACCGGGCTGTTGCGCTCGATGATCTCGTGGAAGGTGACGCGGTCCTGCTTCAGGTCGACGGCCGGCGGCACCGAGGTCAGCGAGGCGGCGGCAAAGAAGATCGAGAAGCCGACGCCGATCTCGACCTCGGCGAAGCGCTTCATCCGCACCACCGACGCGGTCGGGTCGCGACGCAGCCGCTCGGTGACCAGCAGGTTGCCGAGGCCCAGCGCCAGCAGCCCCATGAACAGGCCGATCTTGGCCATCACCATCACGCCGTAGGCGGTGCCGTAGAAGGCCGGCAGCGAGCCGATATAGACGATGAACATGGTGATGCCGGACGCCAGGATGCACGACACCCCCAGCATCGACAGCCGCGAGAAGCGCGCACCCACCCGACGCCAGCCGGCCCCGTCATCCACCTCGGCGAGCGCGATCAGGAAGGCCGGGATGCCGCCGATCCAGATCGCGGCGCCGAGCTGGTGCAGCCACTCCACCAGCAGCAGCAGCGTCGACTGCTCGAGCCTCGCCGCCGCATGGGTGGTGGAGGTGGCGGCGGCCAGCTCGATCGCCACCAGCGCCAGCAGGATCGGTCCCGGCACCTGCCAGTCGCGCTGTCCGCCGGCCTTGCGGAAGGTGCAGGCGGCGATCAGCAGCGCGGACGCGATCTTGACCACGGCGGCGACCGCGAAGTTCGCCTGCATCACGTCGAGGAACGACAGATCGACCGTCGACATCAGCACCGCGACCTGCAGCCCGTTGCCGAGCACCTCGACCGCCGCCATGGCGACGGCGCTCCAGAAGGTCAGCCGCATGATCCGCGACACGATGCGCTCGCCGCGCGCGAGCTCGCCCGCGAACGGACGCGCCAGCAGCACCAGGAACAGCACCCCGCCGAGCGCCATGGACTGCGCGACGATGGTCAGCCCGTGCAGGACGATGCTCAGATAGCCGAACAGGTCGACGAGCAGCGACACCGGACGGACCTACTTCGCGATCACGGTGAACGGAACGTCGCCGCGGGTGATGTGGCCGTCCAGCGCCAGCGCCTGCCAGCGCACGGTATAGGCGCCGGGCGTCAGGTCGACGGTCGCATCGAGCGCGTTGACCAGGCTGGCGTCCGAGATCGGCAGCACCACCGGCTTGCCGTCCGGGCCGGTCAGCGTCAGGCGGGAGCGCCGGTGGTCGATCTTGCTGTTGTACTGGAAATCGAGCGACTGGTGCCCGCTGGCGATGGTGCCGCCGCTGGCCGGCGTGCTGGCGGTCAGGATCGCATGCGCCAGGGCGAGCCTCGGCAGGGTCACGGCGAGCAGGAGGCCGAGCCCGACCGGCCGGGGGCGAGCGAACGTGCGGAGCGACATCATCGGGATCCCGGGAGAGGCAACCGCGCGCGACCGGATCGACCGCGGCGCGTCGAAGCGGCCGAACCCGCCAGCCGGGTCCGGCACCGTTCATGCAGATCGCCGCTCTAGGCCATAACCGCACCCGGTGGAACAGTGCGGCAGATGAAAAACCCGCCACGCGGCGCGGCACTCGCGCTCCTGCTGCTCGCAGCCCCTGCCGCCGCGGCGGCTGCCCTCCCGCCGCCCGGCGCGGCTGGCGACGGGGCCGGCAACCCGGCGGGCGGGCGGCACTACCCGTCGCCGGTCGCGGCCCGCTGCTACAGCTCAGCCTTCGGCTGGCGGCACCGGGTCGGGCCGATGGCGCCGGCCGGCTTCCATAACGGGATCGATCTGCCAGCGCCCGCCGGCGGCCTGGTCAGCGCGCCAGCCGCCGGCACGGTGACGCGGATCAGGCGGATGGGGATCGGCGGGCTGCAGGTGTTCGTGGCGCATCCGGGCGGGCTCACCACGCTCTATGCCCATCTCGGCAGCGTGGTGCCGGCCCTGGCGACGGGCCGGACGCGGCTGGCGGCCGGCGATCCGATCGGACGGATCGGCCGCACCGGCGTCACCTACGGCACGCACCTGTTCTTTGCGGTGTTCGCCGGCGGCAGGGCGATCGATCCGAACCTGCTGCTCGGCCTGCCGCCCTGCCAGGGTGTCAGATGTAGTGCTCGTGCAGCGGCGCGAAGCCGTTGAAGCGGGTCGAGCAGTAGGTCGAGACATAGGCGCCGGTGGACAGCAGCTCGACGCGCTCGCCGCTCGCCAGATCGAGCGGCAGGCGGTAGCCGCTCTTCTCGTACAGGATGTCGGCGCCGTCGCAGGTCGGGCCGGCCAGCGCCACCGGACCCATCGCGGCGCCGTCGTGCGGGGTGCGGATGCGATACTTGATCGACTCGCCCTCGGTCTCGGCCAGCCCGCCGAATCGGCCGATATCGAGATAGACCCAGCGAGTCGCGTCCTGCGCGCCGCCGGGCAGGCCGCGGCGGCTGACCAGCACCACCTCGGTGCTCACGACGCCGGCATCGCCCACGATGAAGCGGCCGGGCTCGATGATCATCTCCGGCAGCGCGTTGCCGAAATGCCGGGTCATGGCGCGGCCGATCGCGGCCGCGAACTGGTCGATCGCCGGCACGTCGTCGCGGTAGCGGGTCGGGAAGCCGCCGCCGCAATTGACCATGCGGATATCGAGCCCCGCCGCCGCCAGATCGGTGAACAGCATCGCCGCCCGGCCGATCGCCGCCTCGTAGGAGGCGGTGTCGGTCTGCTGGCTGCCGACATGGAACGACAGGCCGTACGGATCGAGTCCGAGGTCGCGCGCCCGCAGCATCAGCGCGCGCGCATGCTCGACCGAGGTGCCGAACTTGCGCGACAGCGGCCAGTCGGCGCCGGCATTCTCGACCAGCAGGCGGCAATAGACCCGCGCACCCGGGGCGTGCCGCGCCAGCTTCTCCAATTCCTCGTCGCAGTCGAAGGCATACATGTCGATGCCCGCCGCGAACGCGCTGGCGATGGCGCTCACCTTCTTGATGGTGTTGCCGAACGAGATCGCCGACGGCTCCGCGCCGGCATCGAGGCACAGGCGCGCCTCCTCCCAGCTGGCGGCATCGAAGCAGGAGCCGAGGGAGACCAGCCGCTGCAGGATCGGCAGCGCCGGGTTGGCCTTCACGGCGTAGTAGATGCGCGCGAGCGGCAGCGCTGCCTCGAGCTCGCAGTAGCGCAGTTCGACATGGTCCACGTCGACCACCAGGCACGGCGTGGCCGGCGCGTGATCGGCCAGAAACGAGGCGATCTTCGGGGTCATCGCACCCATTCTCCAGTTGTCATCCGCCTTGTCGAGGCGACGGACGAGTTGCGAAACGGTCTAACGGACCAGCGACCAAGACTCGGTCCCAGAAGGGAGCCGGATTGCCAGAACGCTTGACGTCGTTGCGTAACCGCGGAGGGCCAGGGGCACGTGCGTTGCTGCGTGGGGGCGCATATGAGGCCAGTGCCCCTGGGACGCAACTGCTATTTTCCAGTTTTTCCCCCGAGCCGCCCGCCGGGCGACCGGCACTCGCAACCGGTCCGGTTCGGACAGCGTTGTCGATCGTGACAGGTCGCCGCGGCGGTCGTCCGGACAGCTGCCGGGAGCACGCCATGACGTCGGACGCAGGCAGGCAGGGCGCGGGCACCCGTGGGGCTGCCGCACGGTCTTCTGCACCATCGGATCCCGACAGCCCGCTGGTGGTCACGGCGGAGCACCGGGGCGATCAGGGCCCGCGCGAGCGCGTGATGCCGGCGACGGCGCCCGACATCTCGTCGGAGGCCGCACGCGAACTCGGCCGCGACGCCAGGCAGCCGATCCAGATCCCCTGGACCGGCTGGAAGCGGGTGCTGAAGCGCACCTTCTCGGAGATGATCTCCGACCGGATCGGCCTCGCCGCCGCCGGCTGCGCCTTCTACGCGACGCTGGCCTTGTTTCCGGCGATCAGCACCATGGTGTCGGTCTACGGGCTGGCGTTCGACCCTTCGACGGTCGAGCCGCAGTTGCGCGTGCTGCGCAACCTGCTGCCGCGTCCCGCCTTCCTGCTGATCTCGGAGCGGGTGCACACGCTGGTCAGCCAGCCGCGCGGCACCCTGACCATCAGCCTGATCATCGGCACCCTGGTCACGCTGTGGTCGGCCTCGGCCGGCACCAAGTCGATCCTGGCGGCGCTGAACATGGCCTACGAGGAAACCGAGACCCGCTCGTTCGTGCGGTTCCAGCTGACCGCGCTCAGCATGACGCTGTGCGCGATCCTGGGTGCGGCCCTGGCGGTGGCGCTGCTGGTGTTCCTGCCGGCGGTGCTGGACTTCATTCCGCGTCATTTCGGCTTCGAGGCGGTCGAGGCCGGCACCCAGACGCTGATCCGAATCGGCACGCCGCTGCTGCTGCTGCTGTTCGTCGGCGCGTCGTTCTCGCTGCTCTACCGGTTCGGCCCGTCGCGCCGCAGTCCGAGCTGGCACTGGGTCACGCCGGGATCGCTGGTCGCCACCCTGCTCTGGCTGCTCGCCTCGACCGGCTTCTCGTACTATGTCGGCCATGTCGCCAGCTACGACGCGACCTATGGGCCGCTCGGCGCCGTCGTCGGCATCATGATGTGGTTCTTCGTGACCGCCTACGTCGTGCTGCTGGGCGCCGAGCTGAATGCCGAGCTCGAGCTGCAAACGGCGATGGACAGCACCGCCGGCACGCCGCGTCCTATCGGTCGTCGCGGTGCGTATGTGGCCGATCACGTCGCTGAGGACTGACGGCCGCGTCGTCGTCGCCGGCCGCGGCGACGGCCTGGTCGCTGGTGTCGGCATCCTCCGCCTGGGCGACCTCGATCACCTCCTGGCTCGCCTGCTGCAGCGTCACGCTGGCGGTGCCGGACCCGAGCATGCCGATGCGGGCGGCGGCGGCCTGGGACAGGTCGACGATGCGGCCGCCGAACGGGCCGCGATCATTGACCGTCACCACGACGGAGCGGCCGGTGGTGTCGCTGGTCACCAGCACCTTGGTGCCGAGCGGCAGCGTCGGATGGGCGCAGGTCAGCTGCATCGGGTCGAAGCGGCTGCCGCTGGAGGTGCGGTGGCCGGCGTGGCCGCCGCCGTACCAGCTCGCCATGCCGCTTTCCGACCACGCCAGCGCAGACCGCCCGGCCAGCGCCGCGCGGTGGGCGTGCATCGCCAGCCGGGCCTCGACGGCGCGCGCCCAGCTGGTCACGGAATGGGCCGCGGGAGCGGCCGGCGCCTGGGCCGCGAGGCTGCTGCGGACCGAGGCGGCCCAGGCGGTCGGAGCCGTCGCGGCGACGCCGGCCGCTTGGGCCCCAACCGGCACGCCCATCCCGGCAGCCACGACCAGCGCCAACATCGACGAAGCGACCCTGATCGCGCACGAGGTGCGGGCGTTTCGGCTGCGGGGGCGCTTCGTCCTTGGTTGCACGATCGTTCCGTCCCATCCCGTTCACGAAGAGTAGAGGCCGATCGGGTCCCCAATATCAAGCACCAATCGCGTGCTACTTCATGAACAGGCGCCGGACCGCCCGTCTAATCCTGCGACGCACCATTGCTGCGCCAGAACAACGTATCGCTTGCTGAAGAAGATGATGGTGTTACTGCAGCGACAGACGCGTTGTATTGTGCGCTGCAGCGAACGCCTGGGCAGGCGGCGACGCCCGCCTGCAGGACGGGCCGGCGGCAGGCGCACTTGGAGCCCCGTGACGGGCATGCTAACGCCGCGTCATCATGACGCCTCCGCTGATCGCCGTGCTGAACGGCCCCAACCTCAACATGCTGGGCCTGCGCGAGCCGGCCATCTACGGCCGGGCGACCCTCGACGACGTCGAGCAGATCTGCGTGCAGGCGGCGGAGCGGCTGGATGTGGCGATCGACTTCCGCCAGACCAACGGCGAGGGCGAGCTGATCTCCTGGGTGCAGGAATGCCGCGGCCGCGCCCGGGGCATCCTGATCAACCCCGGCGGCTACTCGCATACCTCGATCGCCCTGCTCGACGCGCTGTCGGCGGTCGGCCTGCCGGTGGTCGAGGTGCACATCTCCAACATCCACCGACGCGAGGACTTCCGCCGGCACTCCTATGTCAGCCTGGCCGCCGTGGGAGTGATCTGCGGGCTCGGCGTGCGCGGCTATGCCCTGGCGCTGAACGCGCTGGCCGACATCATCATGGACGAGGACGAACGATGAGCCGCCTGCCCGTGGACGCCGACGCGATCCGGGTCCTGGCCGAGATCCTGCGGGAAACCGGCCTGACCGAGATCGAGATCGCGGAGAAGGACAGCCGGATCCGCGTGGTCCGCGCGCCGGCCCAGATGATGCAGGCCACGGTCCCCAGCGCCCTCCCCGTCAGCGTGGCGGCCTCGCCGGCCGCGATCGCGCACGATCCGGCCGACTTCTCCAAGCATCCCGGCGCCGTCACCAGCCCGATGGTGGGGGTGGTGTATCTGTCGCCCGAGCCCAGCGCGCCGGTCTTCGTCAGCGAGGGCCACGCGGTCACCGCCGGCCAGACCCTGCTGCTCATCGAGGCGATGAAGACCTTCAACCAGATCAAGGCGCCGCGCGCCGGCATCCTGACCCGGCTGCTGGTGACCTCGGGCTCCCCGGTCGAGTTCGGCGAAGTCCTGGCCGTCATCGAGTGACGTCGGGCCAAACGGTTTCCAGTCTGATGTTCGACAAGATCCTGATCGCCAATCGCGGCGAGATCGCGCTGCGGGTGTTGCGCGCCTGCCGCGAGCTCGGCATCCGCACGGTGGCCGTGCACTCCACCGCCGACGCGGACGCGATGCATGTGCGGCTGGCCGACGAGAGCGTCTGCATCGGCCCGCCCGCGTCGCGCGACAGCTATCTCAACATCCCGGCGATCCTGACCGCGGCCCAGCTCACCGGCGCCGACGCGATCCATCCCGGCTACGGCTTCCTGTCGGAGAATGCCGGCTTCGCCGAAGCGGTCGAGGCGCACGAGCTCACCTTCATCGGCCCCTCGCCCGACCATATTCGCATGATGGGCGACAAGATCACCGCCAAGACCGCCATGCGCTCTCTCGGCGTGCCGCTGGTGCCGGGCTCCGACGGCGCGCTCGCCGATCTCGACGCGGCACGCGCCGTGGCGGCCGCGATCGGCTATCCGGTGCTGATCAAGGCCGCCGCCGGCGGCGGCGGACGCGGCATGAAGGTGGCGCAGTCGGCGGCCGACATCGACGAGGCCTGGCGCGTGGCGCGCGCCGAGGCCAAGGCGGCGTTCGGCAACGACGAGGTCTATCTGGAGAAGTATCTCGACCGCCCACGCCACATCGAGCTGCAGATCATGGCCGACACCCATGGCGGCGTGGTGCATTTCGGCGAGCGCGACTGCTCGCTGCAGCGCCGCCACCAGAAGCTGCTGGAGGAGGCCGGATCGCCCGCTCTCGAAGCGGATGCCCGCCGCGCGATCGGCGAGACCGCCACCTCGGCGCTGAAGACGCTCGGCTACCGTAACGCCGGCACGCTGGAGTTCCTGTACCAGGACGGCCAGTTCGCCTTCATCGAGATGAACACAAGGCTGCAGGTCGAGCATCCGGTCACCGAGATGGTGTGCAACGTCGACCTGGTGCGCGAGCAGATCCGCATCGCCGCCGGCCAGCCGCTCGGCTACACCCAGGACGAGATCCGCTTCGAGGGCCATGCCATCGAGTGCCGGATCAATGCCGAGGACCCCGAGACCTTCATGCCGACGCCCGGCAAGGTCACCGTGTTCCATCCGCCAGGCGGCCTCGGCGTGCGCATCGACAGCGCGCTGTACGCCGGCTACGTGGTGCCGCCCTACTATGACAGCATGGTCGCCAAGCTGATCGTGCATGCTCCCACCCGCCCGGAGGCCATCGCCCGCATGCAGCGCGCCCTGGACGAGTTCGTGATCGCCGGCATCAAGACGGTGATCCCGCTGCACCAGCGCATCCTGGCCGACCCGGGCTTCCGCAGCGGCGACTACACCATCCACTGGCTGGAGCAGTTCGTTTCGCAGCCGCACTAGGGGGTCGTCGCCGCCGCAGCGAACGCGGTGGAAGCGCATCGACGAGCCGGTTCTCGGCCTGGAATGGAGTCCCTACCCGGACGTGTCCGACGCCCGGACCCGCCGGACTGCTTCTGCGAGAAGAGCGGCTGAGCAACGACTCCATGCTGCATGCCTTTCTGCGGCGTCTGCAGATTCACGTATCGACAGTGCAGTCATGAGTATCCTGCCGCAAGACATGATCCCAGTTCGCAGACCATCGACCAGATATTCGATCAGCTTCTCTATCGCCTGGAGGGACCTGGTAACAGCCACACCGGTCTGGGAAGCCTTTGCAGCCAAGCCGGAACGGTCGGCTTGGTGCTCGCCTCTGCAATCGGGTTCATTGTCCGGCTCGTGTTCCGGCCAAGGATAACCAGGGAGGCTCAGACGCTCGTTCGCACCGCCATCCCCACGGTGTTTCATGGCATCAATAATCGTGACGTCGGAATGACGGCATTCACGATCATGTCTGCGCTCCGTCGGATCGCGACCATCGTTTGGTTGGCGCGGTATCGGGCTGCTTGACGTCGGCTCGACCACGAGCGGTTATGTCTCGTTGCGCGCGGCCCGGACTGGCTCGACGGCAACATCGCGTCGCAGCGTCCACCGACCCGGCCACGCCCGCCGGACAATCACTCCGCCGCGTCCGCCTGCTCGGCGTTCTCGATCTCGGCTTCCTCGCGGCTTGAGGTGCGGGGCGTGATGCGGTTCCAGGCGTCGAGGGCGGCGATCTTGTAGGCTTCCGCCAGCGTCGGATAGTTGAAGGTGTTCTCCAGGAAGTAGTCCAGCGTGCCGCCGAGGTTGAGCACCGCCTGGCCGATATGGACGAGCTCGGTGGCACCCTCGCCGACGATGTGGATGCCGAGCAGCTTGCGGGTCTCGAGCGAGACGATCATCTTCAGCAGGCCGCCCTGCAGGCCCATGATGTGGCCGCGCGACGTCTCCCGGAACCGCGCCAGGCCGCACTCGTACGGGATGTGGCGCCGACGCACCTCCTCCTCGCTCATGCCGACCGTCGAGATCTCCGGCACCGAGTAGATGCCGTAGGGGAAGAAGGTCGGCGCCGGCGGCAGGCGCTCGCCGAAGGCATGGCAGGCGGCGATGCGGCCCTGCTCCAGCGAGGTCGAGGCCAGGCTCGGGAAGCCGATCACGTCGCCGGTGGCATAGATGTGCGGCACCGCGGTCTGGAAGGTGGCGGGATCGACGGTGAGCCGGCCGCGAGCGTCGGCTTCCAGCCCGCAGCGCTCCAGCCCCAGCGTGTCCGTGGCGCCGACCCGGCCGGCGGTATACAGCACCATCTCGGCGCGCACCCGCCGGCCGCCTGCCAGCATCACGATCGGCTGGCCGTGCTCCATGGTGATGCTCTCGACCGGGTCGCCCATGCGGAAGGTGATGCCGCGGTCGCGCAGCTGGTGGATGAACTCGCCCATCAGCTCGCGATCGACGAAGTCGAGGAAGCTGTCGCGCGGCTCGATCAGGGTCACGCGCACGTCGAGCGCGTTGAAGATGGTTGCATACTCGACGCCGATCACGCCGGCGCCGATCACGGCCAGGCTGTTGGGCAGCTTCTGCAGGTCGATGATGCCGTCGCTGTCGACCACCGTGGTGCCGTTGAACGGCACCATGTCCGGGCGGTGCGGGCGGGTGCCGACGGCGATCACGATGCGGGCTGCGCGCACCACGTGCGTCTCGCCCGCATCCACCGTCACCTCGATCCGGTTGGGGTCGAGGAAGTGCGCCGAGCCGTGCATCATGTGCACGTGGTTGCGGATGAACTGGTGCTTGAGGCCCTCGACCTCGTGGTCGAGGGTCTTGCTCAGGCGGTTGGTGAGGTCGCCGGCGGCGATGTCCTGCTTGACCCGGTAGGCCAGGCCGTAGAAGCCGCGCTCGCGCCAGCCGGTCAGGTTCAGCACCGTCTCGCGCAGCGTCTTGGACGGGATGGTGCCGGTATGCACCGAGACGCCGCCCAGCCGGGAGGTCTTCTCCACCACCAGCACCGACCTGCCGAGCTTGGCCGCCTGCACCGCGGCGCGGCGGCCGGACGGTCCGCTGCCGATGACGATCAGGTCGTAGTCCTGGGTCATGCCCTGCTCCTGGCCTGGAGGCTCCCGGGAGATCCGACCCCGCGCGCTTCAGGTTTCGTAGCTGACCAGGGCCGTGGTCGGAACGCCAAGCTTTTCGCGTCCGCGCAGCGACAGGATCTCGATCAGCACCGCAGCCGCGGTCACGTCGGCGCCGACCTTGCCCAGCAGCCGGATCGCCGCCGATAGGGTGCCGCCGGTGGCCAGCAGATCGTCGACCACCACCACGCGCTGGCCCGGCCGGATCGCGTCCTCCTGGATGTGTAGGCTGTCCTGGCCGTATTCGAGGTCGTAGTCGATGGAGACGGTGCGGCCCGGCAGCTTGCCGGGCTTGCGCAGCATCAGGAAGCCGCAGCCCAGCTTGCTGGCGAGCGGGGCGGCCAGCAGGAAGCCGCGCGACTCGACGCCGGCCAGGATGTCGGGCTGCGCCGGCGCCACCGCGCGCGCCAGCCGGCCCATCGCCACCTGCCAGGCATCGGCGTTCCGCAGCAGCGTCGAGATGTCGTAGAACAGGATGCCGGGCTTGGGGAAATCCGGGATGCCGCGGATATGCTGCTTCAGGTCCATGCCTGCGAGGTCCATCCGCCGCCGGAGCCGGCTCTCGCCTGGGCTCCCCTCCTGCCTGTACAGCCGCGCTCTAGCCGCTCCGCCCGTCCGCGGCAAGGTAGGCGACCGTGTCCTGCCGGCGCATCAGCATCAGCCCGGCCGCGCCGGACGCCACGAACAGCGCGATCGCGAGGCCAATTTGAAGGCCGTGGCCGATGCGGGTGCCGCTGCCCAGCAGGGTGAAGATCACTGTCTGCGGCAGGCTGCCCAGCAGGGTCGCGGCCAGGAACGGCAGCACCGCCACGCCCAGCACTCCTGCCGCCAGGTTGAGCGCCAGGCTGCTGCCCACCGGCAGCAGCCGGATCGTCAGCACGGCGCCGAACGGCCGGTCCGTGGCCAGCCGGTCGAGCCTGGCGAGCCAGCCCAGGCTCCTGCCGTCCAGCCGGCGGCGGGCCCAGTCGCGTCCGGCGAGGCGTGCCCACAGGAAGCCGAGCAGGCAGCCGGCGACCGTGGCCAGGCTCGACAGCAGCACGCCCGCCACCAGCCCGTAGGCGATGCCGCCGGCAAAGCACACCGCCTGGCGCGGCATGCCGACCGCGCAGATCAGGCTGCCGACCAGCAGGAACAGCAGGCGCCCGCGCACGCCCTGGCGCAGCGCCTCGATCCCGGGCAGCAGCCCGCCCTGTCCCGCGCTGCCCGCCTGGTGCTGCAGCACCAGCCCCGCCGCCAGCAGCGCCAGCAGCAGCAGCAGCGCGGGCTTGAGCAGACGCCGGATCGAGCCGGCCGGCGCCGCGGCCACATCCGGAAGATCGTCGTGCTGTATCGGCATGATCCGGGCCGGTAGCACCGCGACCGGCCGCGGCACAAGCCGGCGCGGCCGCACGGACTGTAACGCCGGGCAGGCGGAGCGTCCGACATCGCGGCCGCGTCTCTTGCAGGAGCATGAGCGCAGTCCCTAGTCTGGCCCATGCCTTCCGATGCGATCGCCTCCTCCGGCTCACGGCCGCACGCGCTGCCGTCCCGCACGTCCCCGGGCCGCCGCACGAGCCGGCCGACTGCCGGCCCGGACCGCGACCGGCGCCGCGTCTCGACCTGGCTGTTCGCGATCTGCTTCATGCTGCTCGGCATGATCGCGCTCGGCGGCGCCACGCGCCTGACCGGGTCGGGCCTGTCGATCATGGAATGGAAGCCGCTGTCGGGCATCGTCCCGCCGCTGACCCACGCGCAGTGGGAGCATCTATTCGCGCTCTACCAGCAGATCCCGCAATACCGCCTGGAGCATCAGGGGTTCGGGCTGTCGGGCTTCCAGCACATCTTCTGGCTGGAATGGATCCACCGCTTCTGGGGCCGGATGATCGGGCTGGTGCTGATCGTGCCGCTGGTGTTCTTCGCCGTCACCCGCGCGATCGGGCCGTCGCTGATCGGGCGGCTGCTGCTGTTCTTCGTGCTGGGCGGCCTGCAGGGGGCGATCGGCTGGTTCATGGTGGCGTCGGGCTTCGACCCGAACAGCGTCGCGGTGGCGCCGGCCAAGCTGGTGCTGCATCTGTGCTTCGCCTTCGCGCTGTATGCCGCGATTCTCTGGACCGCGTTCTCCATACGCTGGCCGACCGCGGGTGCCATCGCCGCGAGCCGGGGCGCGGTGTGGAGCCGGCGGCTGGCGATCGCCACCGCCTGCCTGCTGGCGGTCACCGTGGTCGCGGGCGGCTTCACCGCCGGCACCCATGCCGGCTTCGTCTACAACACCTATCCCGACATGGACGGGCAGCTGGTGCCGAGCGGCTATGGCAGCCTGCATCCGTTCTGGCGCAACTGGTTCCAGAACCTGGCCGCGGTGCAGTTCGACCATCGCGTGCTGGCGACCCTGACCGCGCTTGCGGTCGGCGCCACGCTGCTGGTCGGGCTGCGTTCCCGCCTGGACAAGCCGGCGCATGACGCGCTGATGCTGCTGGGCTGGGCGGTGCTGGCGCAGTACCTGCTCGGCGTCACCACCCTGCTGCTGGTGGTGCCGGTCTGGGCCGGCACGCTGCACCAGACCTTTGCCGCCATCCTGCTGAGCGTCACCCTGTTCGCCCTGCACCGCCTGCGCGGCGTGGGCGCTGCTGCCACGATCGGAACCCCATGAGCGCGCTCCAGACCACCGACCAGCTGTTCTTCGGCCGTCCCGGCGCCACCCTCGACCGTGCCGACGCCGAGCGGGTCCTGGGCACGGCCCTTGCCGGCACCGACGACGGCGAGCTGTTCCTGGAATACCGCGAGAGCGAGTTCATCAGCCTCGAGGAGGGGGTGATCCGTTCCGCCTCCTTCGACACCTCGTCCGGCTTTGGCCTGCGCGCGGTGCTGGGCGACGAGGCCGGCTACGCCCATTCCGACGAGATCAGCGAGAGCGCTCTGCTGCGCGCCGCCGCCACCGTCGGCCAGGTCCGGGCCGGACGCTCAGGGGTCGCGGCCGAGACGCCGCGCGCCACCAACGCGCATCTGTACGGCGACGCCAATCCGCTGCGCGAGGCCGAGTTCGCGACGCGGGCGGCGCTGCTGTCGGAGATCGACGCCTATGCGCGCGGCCTGGACAGCCGGGTGGTGCAGGTGATGGCCTCGCTCGCGGCCGAATGGCAGGCGGTGCAGATCCTGCGCGCCGACGGCAACCGGGTGGCCGACATCCGCCCGCTGGTGCGGCTTAACGTGTCGGTGGTGGTGGAGAAGGACGGAAGGCGCGAGAGCGGCTCCTATGGCGCCGGCGGCCGCCACGCCTTCTCCCGGGTGCTGAACGAGACCGGCTGGAAGCATGCGGCTGACGAGGCGCTGCGGCAGGCGCTGGTCAATCTCGACAGCCGCCCGGCGCCGGCGGGCGAGATGGAGGTGGTGCTGGGCTCGGGCTGGCCGGGCATCCTGCTGCACGAGGCGGTGGGCCACGGGCTCGAGGGCGACTTCAACCGCAAGGGCACCTCGGCCTTCGCAGGCCTGGTCGGCAAGCGGGTCGCCTCCCCGGGCGTCACCATCGTCGATGACGGCACCCTGCCCGATCGCCGCGGCAGCCTGACCGTCGACGACGAGGGCACGCCCGCCTCGCGCACGGTGATGATCGAGGACGGCATCCTGACCGGCTACATCCAGGACCGCATGAATGCGCGGCTGATGCAGGTGGCGCCGACCGGCAACGGACGCCGCCAGTCCTACGCGCACATGCCGATGCCGCGCATGACCAACACGGTGATGCTGAACGGCAGCCACACGCCGGACGAGATGATCCGCTCGGTCAAGAAGGGACTGTATGCGGTCAATTTCGGCGGCGGCTCGGTGGACATCACCTCGGGCAAGTTCGTGTTCGCGGCCTCCGAGGCCTACCTGATCGAGGACGGCCGGGTGACCTCGCCGGTGCGCGGCGCCACGCTGATCGGCAACGGTCCGGACGCGATGACCAAGGTCAGCATGATCGGCAACGACATGGCGCTCGATCCCGGCATCGGCACCTGCGGCAAGAACGGCCAGGGCGTGCCGGTCGGCGTGGGACAGCCGACGCTGAAGATGACCGGCCTCACCGTGGGCGGCACCGGCGGCTAGGCTGGCCGCCGGGACGATGCCCTCCGAGCTCACCGCAGCCGCCCTCGCCCGCGCCGACCGCACCCGCGCGCTGCTCCAGACCGGGCGGATGCCGGTCTGGCTGATCATCCTGCTGGGCACGCTCAGCGCGGTGGGCCCGCTCTCGACCGACATGTATCTGCCGGCGTTTCCGGCGCTGGAGACCGATCTCGGCTCCGGCGGCGGCTCGGCCCAGATCACGCTGGCCGCCTGGTTCGCAGGCCTGGCGGTCGGGCAGTTCAGCCAGGGCCCCGCCTCCGACCGCTGGGGCCGGCGCGTGCCGCTGCTGGTGGGGCTTTCGATCTACACGGTGGGCTCGATCGGCTGCGTGCTCAGCCACGACATCTGGAGCTTCAGCGCCTGCCGCTTCCTGGCCGCCATCGGCGGCTCGGCCGGCATGGTGATCCCGCGCGCCATCGTGCGCGACATCGCCACCGGCAATGGCGGCGCCAAGCTGATGTCGCAGCTGACCCTGGTGCTGGGGGTGGTGCCGGTGCTGGCGCCGTCGCTCGGCGCCCTGGTGCTGAGCGTTGCCAGCTGGCGCTGGATCTTCGGGATCGCCGCCCTCTACGGGGTCGTCGGCCTGGTGGCGGTGCGCTTCGCCCTGCCCGACACCCTGCCGCCCGCGCGGCGGCTGCGGCTGGCGCCGGTCGAGGTCATGGTGCGCTACCTGACGATCCTGCAGGAGCGGGTGTTCCTGGCCAACACCTGCGTCTGCAGCTTCGCGAGCTTCGTGATCTTCGCCTACCTGTCCGGGACGCCGGTGGTGTTCGAGCGCATCCTGCAGTTCTCGCCGCTCGAGTTCGGCATGATGTTCGGCATCAATGCCTTCTTCTACATCGCCGGCACCCAGGTGAACGCGCGCGTGGTGATGCAGGCGGGCCTCGGCCGGATGCTGGCGATCGGCGTCGCCTCCATGACCGGCGCCGCCCTGCTGCTGAACCTGGTGGTGCTGACCGGGCTCGCCGGCCCGACGCACAGCATGCTGGTCATCGCCCTGCCGCTGATGTGGGTGATGGCATCGCTCGGCTTCCTGACCCCGAACGCCACCGTGCTGGCGCTGACCGCGCATGCCCGTCACGCCGGCATCGCATCCGCCCTGCTGGGCACGCTGCAGTTCAGCTTCGGCGCCGTGGCCGGTCTGCTGATGGGAATCTTCTCGGCGGTGAGCATGGTGCCGATGGCGCTGGTGATCCTGCTGGGCGTGATCGGCATCAACATCGCCTTCCGCGCGCAGCCGCGGGAGCGCGTGGTTGGCTGAGCCGGCCAGAACGGCTGCCGCCGGGGACACGGCCGCGATCCTGCGTCATCCCGGGCTGATCGCCTTCCTGGTCAGCCGCTCCTTCTCCTCGCTCGGGTTCCAGATCCAGGCGGTGGCGATCGGCTGGAACGCCTATCAGCTCACCCACCGGCCGCTGACGCTTGGCCTGATCGGGCTGGCGCAGTTCCTGCCGATGCTGGCGCTGGTGTTCGTCTCGGGCCAGATCGCCGACCGGTTCGACCGCAGGCGGGTGGCGATGCTCTGCCAGCTGGTCGAGATGCTGTGCGGGCTGGGCCTGGCCTGGGGCACAGTCCGCCACCTGCTGACGCCCGGCGTGATCTACGGGATCGTGGCGCTGTTCGGAGCCGCCAAGGCGTTCGAGGGGCCGAGCCTGCAGGCGCTGCTGCCGAGCCTGGTGCCGCCGCATCTGTTCTCGCGCGCCGCCGCCCTGAGCTCGTCGCTGTTCCAGACCGTGACCATCGTCGGCCCGTCAGCCGGCGGCCTGCTCTACATGGCCGGGCCCGCCATCGCCTACCTGGTCTGCGCTGCGATGCTCGTGCTGGCGTGCGGCGCGATGAGCGTCGTGCGGCTCGAGCAGCCGCCGAAGCCGCGCGGACCGATCTCGCTGTCGACGGTGTTCGGCGGGCTCGCCTTCATCTGGTCGCGGCCGCCCGTCCTGGGCGCGATCTCGCTCGACCTGTTCGCGGTGCTGCTGGGCGGCGCCACGGCGCTGCTGCCGGTCTATGCGCTCGACATCCTGCATGGCAGCCCGCTGGCGCTGGGGCTGCTGCGGGCGTCGCCGGCGGTCGGCGCGCTGGCGATATCGGTGTGGCTTGCCAGGCGGCCGATCACGGGCCGCGCCGGGCCGCTGATGTTCGGCTCGGTGGTGCTGTTCGGGCTGGCGACGATCGTGTTCGGCCTGTCGCGCTCGCTGCCGCTGTCGATCGCGGCGATGGCGGTGCTGGGCGCCGCCGACGTGGTCAGCGTGGTGGTGCGCTCGACGCTGGTGCAGATCAACACGCCCGAGGAGATGCGCGGGCGGGTGTCGGCGGTGAACCTGCTGTTCATCGTCACCTCCAACCAGCTCGGCGAGTTCGAGAGCGGCAGCCTGGCCGCCCTGATCGGCACCACGGCGGCGGTGGCGCTGGGCGGGATCGGCACCGTGATCGTCGCCGCCGTCTGGATGCGGCTGTTCCCGGCCCTGCGCCGCCTGGACCGGCTGGAGGACGCGCAGGCCTGAGACGGGAGCAGGCCGGCAGGATCTGCCGACCGGCAGCATCTGCCCGGTCGCGCTGGGCAGTTCCTGCCGGGCCCGCGGCCGGCGGCCCGTCCGCCCCGCCACCCAGCGGGGTCCCGGCGGTGGCCTGGACCTTGCAGACGAGGCGATACCGCATCCATGCGAGGAACGCCGTCCATGTCGGGCATTTCGGGATCGATGTCGCTGTCGGTCTATCTCTCGACGGTCAAGAACGAGCAGGCCCAGGTCGCGCGCAACGTCTCCAGCGACACCACGCTGGAAGCGACCGTCGCCGGCTTCCGCAAGGCCGCCCCCACCCTCACCACGCCGTCGGCGATCCTGAAAAACTACGGCGCGCTGCAGGTGCTGACCGGCGCCTACAGCATGAGCGCGCAGATCAGCCGGACCGCCGTGCTCAGCGACCTCATGACCCAGAGCCCGGAGAGCACCGGCTCGCTGGTGCAGCAGACCGCCAACACCGACTATCTGCACTTCGCGCGCGCCACCAACGACCGCAGCAGCCAGACCGCGGCGCTGGGCCCGGCCGGCACGCTCTCGCTGGTCACCGGCGGCGCGTCAGCCTCCTCGGTCACCATGCAGAACACCGCCTGGAGCCTCGCCAGCACCGCGCAGACCGCGGCGGCACCCGGGGTGCAATGGTCGTTCGTGCTCAATGACGGCAGTGCTGCCGGCTCGGTCGCCGCCGCCCTCACCAGCGCTGCCGCGGCCACCGACAGCACCGCCACCTACAGCGTCTCCTCGACCGGCACCGTCAGCGGCTCGCCCGGCGCGCCTGCGGTGACCAGCACGACCGACAGCGCCGGCAACACGGTCTACAGCCTGGCGCTGGCCACCGATGCGAGCGGCAAAGTCGTCAAGCGCGCGGACATCGTCTCGGTCGCCGTCGCGGCCGGCACCGGCAGCAGCGCGGTCGCGGCGCAGACCGGAGCGCTGCAGGGCGCGATCAAGGCCGCAGGCTTCGATGCGACCCTGTCCGGCACCAGCCTCACCATCATCGATCCGGCCGGATCGGGCACCAACAGCCTGGCCCGCTCCTACGGCAGCGCGATCGCCACCGCGACCGCGAGCACCGTCGATGCGAGCGGCCGGCTCGTGCTGGGCGATGCCGGCAAGACGCTGTCGGCCGGCCAGGTGCTGACCGACGGCACCACCGAGATCGGCACCGTGAAGTCGGTCGACAGCTTCGGCAACGTCACCCTGACCGCCACCGCTGCCGCCGCGACCAAGATCCAGGCCGGAGACACCATCGAGGTCGCGACCGGGCTGGGCTTCGCCAATGTCGGCACCAAGGTCACCAGCGTCGGCGCGACCGGGGCCGGGAGCAAGCTGCTGGCGCTCGGGGCCGCCGGCGCCAGCCTCACGCCGGGTCAGATCGTCACCAGCGGCGGCGTGACCATCGGCACGGTGGGCAGCGTCAATGCAGGCGGCACGGTCACCCTGCTGGCCGGGCTGGCCACGGAGCTGCCCGTCAACGCCCCGCTGGTGGTGCTGCCGGCCGTCTCGGGCGGCTCGACGGCTGCCCTGACCGACGCCGCCAACGTCGACGGCATCGTGTCGAGCTACGAGACCAACGCCTACGAGACCAAGATGGGCCAGCAATATGCGGGCATGGACGATGCGCTCTACTACACCCGGACCATGGGCAGCATCACCAGCATCTCCCAGCTCATGTCGAACGCGAAGCTGCTGTCGGTGGTGACCACCAGCCTGGGCATGGGCAGCTATTTCGGCGCCCTCGACTACGACCAGCAGGTGAGCATCTTGACCGCCAAGGTCGACATCAAGAGCATGACCAGCAAGGCCGGCATCCAGAAGACCGCCGAGCAGTACCTGATCAGCGAGGCCGCCACCCAGAGCACGCAGAAGACCGGGCTGGTCGCGCTGCTGGCAGGCCAGTCGACGGACGACACCGACCTGTTCTCGCTGATCGTCGGCGCGACGGCGCCGAACGCGACCAGCAGCTCGCGCGATCCACTGCTGGGGCTGTTCGCCTAAAGGGGCAACCCACGCCGGCGCAGGATGCGGCCGTGCCGGGCATCGCGCCCGCCCGCCCGGCTGCCGGACACCGATCCACCGGCACGACCGGTCGCCTCCGGGCTAGGCGCGCGGGCCGGGAGCGGACGCCTGCGCCAGATCGGCGGCGAGACGGGCGATGGGCGTCGCCCAGTCGAACGGCGCCGGCTGCTGATACAGGCGCAGGCTCGGATACCAGGGCGTGTCGGTCCGGCCGGTGAGCCAGCGCCAGCACTGGTCGAAGCGCGACAGCATCCAGACCGGCCGGCCCAGCGACGCCGCCAGATGCGCGGTCGAGGTGTCCACCGCGATCACCAGGTCGAGCCCTGCGACCAAGCCGGCGGTGTCGTCGAAGCTGTCGAGGCGCGCGGTGTGGTCGAGCAGCGTCATGCCGGGCGGCGGCGCGGCCGCCTCGCTGGCGGCCTCGCCCTTCTGCACGCTGTAGAACAGCGCGTCCGGAGCGGCGCGGGCGAGCGGGGCGAGCATCGCCAGCCGGATCGACCGACGCTGATCGGCCAGCGCCGACTCGCGGGCATAGGGATGCGGGCCGCCGGCCCAGACCAGCCCGACCCGCAGCGGCCGCCTGCCGGGCCGCAGTCGCGCGGCATCGGCATCGAGCAGCGCCTGCCAGCCGGCAACGCCGGCGGGATCGGGCCGCAGGCAGCCATCCACGGGCGGGATGGTGTCGAGCGTGGTGGCGAACAGGCGCGGCAGGCTGAACATCGGGCAATGCAGGTCGAACGCCGGCAGGGGCCGGCCCTGCTCGACCACCGCGTCGATGCCGGGCGTGCGCGCCAGCAGGCTCAGCAGCGGCGCCCTCGCCCGCAGCACGACGCGGCCGCCATGCGCCCTGGCCAGCCGCGCATAGCGGCAGAACTGCAGCGTGTCGCCGAAGCCGCCCTCGTCGTGCAGCAGCAGCGTGCGTCCCTGGAAGCCGCCGCCGTCCCAGAGCGGTGCCGCGAGGTTGTGCGGCGGCTTGGCGCGGGTGCGCCAGCGCCACTCGTATTCCTCGAAGCCGCGCAGGTAGTCGCCGGCCGCAAGCCGGGCGAGCGCCCGGTTGCAGCGCGTGTCGGCATTGTCGGGCTCGAGGCTGGCCGCCATGTCGAGAAACACCAGCGCCTCGCGCGGCGCGCCGCGCGCGGTCAGGGCGACGCCGAGATTGGCCAGGGCCGGCGCATGCGACGGCCGCAGGCGCAGGCAGTTCGAGAAGGCGGCGACCGCGTCGTCGAAGCGCTGCAGCTCGACCATGGTGTTGCCGAGGTTGCACCAGGTGCCCCAGCCGGCCGGATCGATCGCCACCGAGTGCAGCAGCAGCCGCTCGGCCTCGTCGAAGCGGCAGAGCTCGTTCAGCAGGCCGCCGAGGTTGCCGAGGATGCGCGCATCGTCCGGACAGGCTGCCAGCGCGGCCCGGTAGGCGGCCTCGGCGGCGGCCGTGTCGCCGGCGCGATGCAGCGTCTCGGCCGGCGCGGCTGGCGATGGATCGCTGTGCATGGCCGCAATCATGGCACCGCCCGGTTAACGGCCGGCAAACGCGAGCAGGGCGTGGCTACTCGCTCGGGGTGTCCGCGGTGAACGAGGCGGTGAGGTCGGACAGGTGGCCGATCTCCTCGAGCCGCACGCCGTCCGGAGCCACCAGCCGCGTGCGGCCGCGCGCCACCCGGCGAGGCAGGAAGACATGCTCGAAACCGAGCTTCTGCGCCTCCTTCAGGCGTGCCTCCGCCTGGCTCACCTGCCTGACCTCGCCCGACAGCCCGACCTCGCCGAAATACACCGAGCCGGCGCTGGTGGGCTGGTTGGTGGCAGCCGACGCCAGGGCTGCCGCCACCGCGAGGTCGGCGGCGGGCTCGCCGATGCGCAGGCCGCCGGCCACGTTGAGATACACGTCCTGGCCCGACAGCTTGAGGCCGCAGCGCGTCTCCAGCACCGCCAGCAGCATGTTCAGCCGGGCGCCGTCCCAGCCGACCACCGCCCGCCTGGGCGAGGAGCCGCTGTTGGGCGACAGCAGCGCCTGCACCTCCAGCAGCACCGGACGGGTGCCCTCCAGGCCCGCGAACACGGCACTGCCGGCGATGTTGCCGCGACGCTCGGCCAGGAACAGCGCCGACGGGTTGGGCACCTCGGCCAGGCCGCGGTCGGTCATCTCGAACACGCCGATCTCGTCGGTGGCGCCGAAGCGGTTCTTGGCGGCCCGCAGGATGCGGAACTGGTGGCCGCGGTCGCCTTCGAAATACATCACCGCATCGACCATGTGCTCAAGCACGCGGGGGCCGGCGAGCGAGCCCTCCTTGGTGACGTGGCCGACCAGGATCAGCCCGAAGCCGCGGCTCTTGGCCAGCCGGATCAGCTCGAAGCCCGACGAGCGCACCTGGGAGACCGAGCCCGGCGCGCTGTCGAT
Organism: uncultured Acetobacteraceae bacterium; assembly: GCA_964236105.1. Taxonomy (GTDB): domain Bacteria; phylum Pseudomonadota; class Alphaproteobacteria; order Acetobacterales; family Acetobacteraceae; genus Lichenicola. The sequence continues at coordinate 131,631 of CAXSBC010000001.1, forward strand.
CGATTCGAGCCACATGGTCTGGATGGAGTCGATCACCACCAGCGAGACGTCCTGCTCGACCTCCAGCGTCTGGGCGATGTCGACGACGTTGATCGCGGCAGCCAGCTCCAGCGTGGGGGCGGCGAGGCCGAGCCGGCGGGCGCGCAGGCGCAGCTGATCGACCGACTCCTCGCCCGAGATGTACATCACGCGCCGTCCGGCGGCCGCCATGGCGCACGCGGCCTGCAGCATCAGCGTCGACTTGCCGATTCCCGGATCGCCGCCCACCAGCACCACCGAGGCCGGCACCAGCCCGCCGCCCAGCACCCGGTCGAGCTCGGCGATGCCGGTGCCGACCCGCGGCGGCGGCTCGGCCGCGCCCTCCAGCCCGACGAAGCCGACGCGCCCGGCCGCCCGCCCGCCGGCGCCGGCGGCGACCGGACGCGACGAGGCGGCGCGCGCCTCCGCCGGCTCCTCGACCAGGGTGTTCCACTCGCCGCAGGCCTCGCAGCGGCCGCTCCATTTCGGCCAGGCGGTGCCGCAGTTCTGGCAGACGAAGCGGGCCTGCGGACGCTTGCTCATCGGCTCTGGTCCGGTTCCGGCGGCATCGGGGCGGCGAACAGGCTGGCCTGCATCAGCGTCCCCGGTTCGAACGGATCGGCCGGCAGCAGCAGCACCAGCAGCACGACCGGACGGGCCGGTGCCGGTCGGGTCAGCAGGTAGCGCTGCTCCCGCCCGTCGCCATCCGCCCCCATCAGCCGCATGCCGATGCCCGCGTCCCGCATGCTGGCGGCAAGCTGCAGGGTCAGGGCATGCGGATCGATCCCGGTGCCGCCGTCGCCGCACCAGCCATCGTCGAACGACAGCACCATCAGGTGGCCGGCCTCGCCGGAGACCTGGAACGCCTGGCCCGGGCGCGCCAGCAGCCCGAGCGCGTCCGGCGCCGGGCGATACTGCCGGCCGGCCAGCGCCGAGCGCAGCGCGCGCGCGTCGCCGGCATGGCGCAGGCAGGTGCGTGCGAACAGCCGGGTCAGGGCAGCCGACCCCGCGCGTCCGTCATCGAGCGCGGCTGCCGGCTGCAGCGGTGCGGGGACCGAGGTCGCCGCGAGGCCGACGCCCGGCGCCGCGACGGCGAGGCCGCCCAGCAGCAGCCGCGCCAGCTGCAGCGTCGTGCGGCCGACGGACGGCTGCGCCGAGCCTATCGCCGCAGCTCCATCCCGATCGGACCCTCGCGCCGGCCATGGGTGAACTGGTCCACCATCTCGTTGCCGCTGTGCAGCAGCGAGCGGGCCTCGCCCTGCCAGACCAGGCGGCCACGATACAGCATCGCGGCGCGGTCGCCGATGCGGGTGGCCGAGGCCATGTCGTGGGTGATGGCGATCGCGGTCGAGCCGAGCCGCTTCACGCAGTCGACGATCAGCCCGTCGATCACCGCACCCATGATCGGGTCGAGGCCGGTGGTGGGCTCGTCGAAGAACAGGATCTCCGGCGTCGAGGCGATGGCGCGCGCGAGCCCCACCCGCTTCTGCATGCCGCCCGACAGTTCCGAGGGGGCGAGGTTGCCGACGCTCGGATCGAGCCCGACCTGGCTCAGCACGGTGCCGGCATGGTCCCGCGCCCGCGCCCGGCTCATCCGCGACGGCCCGCGCCTGGCCAGCAGCCCGAACGCCACGTTCTCCCAGACCGGCAGGCTGTCGAACAGCGCGCCGTTCTGGAACAGCATGCCGATGCGCGCGCGGGCGGCCTCCTGCTCGCGCCGTCCGAGCCGTCGCAGGTCCTGCCCGTCGATCTCGATGGCGCCCGCATCCGGCTCGATCAGCCCCAGGATGCAGCGCAGCAGCACCGACTTGCCGCTGCCCGAGCCGCCGATGATCACCATCGAGGTGCCGGCATCGACATCGAGGTCGATGCCGTCCAGCACGCGCTTGGGCCCGAAGCTCTTGCTCAGGCCGCGGATGCGTATCTTGGGCACGGCCGGACCCGGACCGCTCATCGCGAGAAGAACATCTCGGTCAGCACGTAGTCGAAGCACAGGATCAGGATCGAGGCCGCGACCACCGCGGAGGTGGTGGAGGCGCCGACGCCCTGGGCGCCGCCGCGGCTGTTGTAGCCGGTGTAGCAGCCCATCAGCGCGATCAGGAAGCCGAACACCGCCGCCTTCGCCAGGCCGACGATCACGTCCATCGGCTGCATGAACGCCACCGTGTTGGCGATGTAGTCGGACGGGCTGAAGCCCAGCTTGATCACCGAGACGATGAAGCCGCCCATCACGCCCAGTATGTCGGCGATCACCACCAGCAGCGGCAGCGCCAGGATGCCGGCCAGCAGGCGCGGGGCCACCAGGAACTTCATCGGGTTGGTCGACAGCGTGCCGAGCGCGTCGATCTGGTCGGTGACGCGCATGGTGCCGATCTCGGCCGCCATCGCAGCGCCCACGCGGCCTGCCACCATCAGCCCGGCCAGCACCGGCCCCAGCTCGCGCACCACCGACAGCACCACGATGTCGGCAATGGCGCTCTGCGCGTTGAAGCGGGAGAAGCCGGTGAAGGACTGCAGCGCGATCACCATGCCGGAGAAGATCGCGGTCAGCGCCACCACCGGCAGGCTGAAGAAGGCGAACTCCAGGAAGGCGGCCACGAAGTTGCGCCAGTAGAAGGGCGGCCGCAGCAGGTGCGAGAGCCCGTTCAGCGCGAACAGCGCCAGCCGCCCGGCACTGCCGATCATGTCGAGCACGCCGCCCCCCAGGGCGGCGATCGGGGCGGAGATCGGGCCGGCGAAGCCCCTCACGCGTGGCGGGCCGGAACGGGCACCTGCCGGACGGGGTGTCGCCCGCGATACGGCCTGTCGCCGCGTGGCAGGGCGGGGCGGGGCGGAGGAGAGCGCATGGGCTGTGCCTATAACGGCAACGCAGCCGCGTCGATAGTCCGGCCATGCGCCCGCGCGACCAGGCCGGCCCGGTCGCTTTGAAACCGGCCGGCGACCCGTTACGTTGCCCAGGCCAGCAGCACGCGAGACATCCCGCAGCATGACCAGGTTCGTCGCCAAGCGCGTTCTCGTCACCGGCGGCGCCGGGTTCCTGGGCTCGCATCTGTGCGAACGACTGCTGCGCGACGGCCACGACGTGCTCTGCGTCGACAACTACTTCACCGGCCGCAAGGACAACATCGCCCACCTGATGGCCTCGCCGAACTTCGAGATGCTGCGCCACGACATCAGCACCCCGCTGATGGTCGAGGTCGACGAGATCTACAACCTCGCCTGCCCCGCCTCGCCGGTGCACTACCAGTACGATCCGGTGCAGACCCTCAAGACCAGCGTGCTCGGCGCCATCCACATGCTGGGCATCGCGCGCCGCACCGGCGCCCGGGTGTTCCAGGCCTCGACCAGCGAGGTCTACGGCGATCCGGACGTGCATCCGCAGACCGAGGATTATTGCGGCAACGTCAACCCGCTCGGGCCGCGCGCCTGCTACGACGAGGGCAAGCGCTGCGCCGAGACGCTGTTCTTCGACCATCGCCGCCAGCACGGCACCCGGATCAAGGTGGTGCGCATCTTCAACACCCACGGGCCGCGCATGCATCCCGACGACGGACGCGTGGTGTCGAACTTCATCACCCAGGCGCTCCGCTCCGAGGACATCACGCTCTATGGCGACGGCGGCCAGACCCGGGCCTTCTGCTACGTGTCGGACCTGATCGAGGGGTTCGTGCGGATGATGGACAGCGAGGACGACATCACCGGCCCGATCAATCTCGGCAACCCGCACGAGATCACGGTGCGCGAACTGGCCGAGCGGATCCTGGCGCTGACCGGATCGCGCTCGCGCCTGGTGTTCCGGCCGCTGCCGCAGGACGATCCGATGCAGCGCTGTCCCGACATCACGCGCGCGCGCAACCTGCTCGGCTGGGAGCCGCAGGTCGGGCTCGACGAGGGGCTCGCGCATAGCATCGACTATTTCGAGCGGCTGCTCGGCGCCGGCAGGCCGGCTGCCGCTGCCGCCGACGCCGCGGTCGGCTGAGGAAGGCACCAGGCCATGCGCATCGCGATGATCGGCGGCGGCTATGTCGGCCTCGTCTCCGCCGCCTGCTTCGCCGAGTTCGGCACCGAGGTGGCGGTGGTGGAAACCCATCCCGCCCGGCTGGCAGCGCTGCGCAGGGGCCGCATCCCGATCTACGAGCCGGGCCTCGACACGCTGGTCGCCGGCAACATCGAGGCGGGCCGGCTCTCGTTCAGCGACGACCTGCCCGGCGCCATCGCCGGCGCGGAAGCGATCTTCATCGCCGTCGGCACGCCGCCGCGCAACGGCGACGGCCACGCCGACCTGACCTACGTGTTCGCCGCCGCCGAGCAGGTGGCGGCAGCGATGACCGGCTATGCGGTGATCGTCACCAAGTCGACGGTGCCGGTGGGCACCGGCCGGCGCATCGCCGAGATCGTCGCCCGGCTGCGCCCGGAGCTCGAGTTCGACGTCGCCTCCAACCCCGAGTTCCTGCGCGAGGGCTCGGCGATCGGCGACTTCATGCGCCCCGATCGCGTGGTGATCGGCACCGACACCGCCAGGCCGGCGCAGGCCGAGCGGGCGCAGGAGATCATGCGGCGGCTGTATCGGCCGCTCTACCTGATCGAGGCGCCGATCCTGTTCACCTCGCTCGAGAGCGCCGAGCTGATCAAGTATGCCGCCAACTCCTTCCTGGCGATGAAGATCTCCTTCATCAACGAGATGGCCGACCTGTGCGAGCGGGTCGGCGGCGACGTGCACGAGGTGGCGCGCGGCATCGGCATGGATGGACGCATCGGGCCGAAGTTCCTGCATGCGGGGCCGGGCTATGGCGGCTCGTGCTTCCCCAAGGACACGCTGGCGCTGATGCGCATCGCGCAGGAGGCGGGCGCCTCCTCGCGCCTGGTCGAGGCGACGGTGCAGGTGAACGAGGCGCGCAAGGCGTCGATGGCGGCGCGCATCATGTCGGCCTGCGGCGGCAGCGTGCGCGGCAAGGTGATCGCGGCCTTCGGCCTCACCTTCAAGCCCGAGACCGACGACATGCGCGACGCGCCGTCGATCCCGATCCTGCACCGGCTGATCGAGAACGGCGCCCTGGTGCGCGCCTTCGATCCGGCCGGCATGGAGGCGGCGCGCGCGCTGCTGCCCGGGCGCGGCATGACCTACTGCAGCGACGCGCTCGACGCTGCCCGCGATGCCGACGCGATCCTGGTGCTGACCGAGTGGAACGAGTTCCGCGCCTTGTCGCCGGCCCGGCTGCGCGGCCTGATGCGCGGCAGGACCGTCATCGACCTGCGCAACATCTACGACCCGGCGGCGATGCAGGCGGCCGGACTCGCCTACAGCTCGATCGGACGGCCCCGGGCCGGACCCGACGCCCTGCAGCCGGCCCGGGACGGGACCACCGGCTGAAGGCCCCCTCACCGTCCCGCCCAGGCGGCGGCGACGGCGCCGACATCGAGGGCGATCCCCCCCAGCGCCTTGATCCTGCCGCAGAACAGCAGGCCGCAGGGGCCGGGTGCGGCGACCAGGAACAGCGCGCCGCGGAACGGCACCGTCAGCTCGGCCAGGAGCTGTTCGCTGCGCTGCAGACGCGTCTCCGGCGGCTCCGCCCCATCGCCATCGGGCAGCAGGATCGTGCGCGCGTCGGCGATGCCGCAGAAATGCCCGAGCCGCCGTGCCAGCTCCGGATAGGCGCCGACCACGCCCAGGAACGGCAGCCCCTGCAGCAGCGGACGCAGGAACGGCATGCTCCGGTGCAGCGCGGTCGCGAACTGGAACGAGGTGAAGCTGCCCCTGGCGCGCTCCAGCCCCAGCCGCTGCATCTCGGCCAGGAAGCCGAAATTGGTGCGGTCGTGCCGGATCACCTCCGCGTCCGGCAGGCCGACCACGTCGGCGGTGCCGATCGCCGCCTCGACCCCGCGGGCGAGCCGCGCCACCGCCGCGGCACCCGCCGTCTCGATGCGGCCGTCGAACCAGTCGCGCCAGACGCTGTCGGCGACCGCGGCCAGCTCGGCCGGCCGCAGCGTCAGATGCACGCGCAGGCTCGTGCAGCAGATGAACCGCGCCAGGGCGTGGTCGAGCCGGATCAGCGCGAACGGCTCGTTCTGCCCGATCGCGTCCGTCAGCCGGGCATACAGGGCATCGGCGTCGAGCCAGTCGCGCGAGGCCTGCAGCGCCTCGATCGCGCGGATCACGGCGACGCCGTCGAGCCCTGCTGCGAGCCTGGCTGCGGCGAGATGGCTGTAGGGCGGATACGGCGTGTCGGCATCCTCGGCCGCCATCCGGTCGAGCAGCGGCTGGGCGTCGATCAGCTCCTGGTGACGTCCGGTGGCCCCGAGGGCCGTGGTGTAGTTCCAGATCGAGCAGTTCTCGTGCAGCAGCCTCGGCGCGGCGACGCGCAGGAACGGCACCGCCTGGTCGAACGCGCCGGCTTGCGAAAGCCGGGCGCCCATCTCGCTGTTCAGGCCAGGGTCCTCGGGCTCTGCGAGCAGCAGGTGGCGCAGCGCCTGGACGGCAAGGCCGCTGTCGCCGGCACGCTGGGCCAGACGCAGCCGCAGCCGGTGCGCTGGCGTCACGTCCGGCCACAGCGACACCGCGCGATGGCTGGCCTCCAGCGCCTCGTCGAACCGGTCCTGGCGCTCCAGCACGCGCGCCTGCAGCAGCCAGGCCTCCGCGTCCGCCGGATCGGCCGCGAGCAGCCGTCCGACCGCGTCGGCGGCCTCGGCGATCCGGCCGGCGGCCAGGCTGTCCTCGACCGACATCCGGACCGCAGCCGCCGACACATCCGGTCCGGGCGCGGCAGGCTCGGGCCTGTCGGGCGGGCCGGCAGGCGGTGCCGGCTGCTCGCGCGAGCCCGCCATGCCGTTGAACGAGGAGAAGCTCGCATAGGTCAGCGGACGATAGGATGCGGCCTGGCCCGGGTCCGCGTCGGACGCGCTCATCGGCCGCGCCCGGCCTGCCGGCACGGCACGCCCGACCTCGGCGGCGGCCACGGAGCGGATGCCGCGTCCGGGCGGCTCGAAGCAGGTGTGCTGCGCATCATCGGCCCAATCTAGCCAACTCGTTGCCGTTTGCGCTAATGAATCGTTAAACCAGCGTGACGGGTGTGATGACCATGCAAGGTGCAACGGCCATAACGGCATCGGCGTCTCATGCCCGATAGGCTGAGGGCGGCCCTGGCCGGCCAGGAGCGTCCCACCCTGCCGATCATCTTCGCGCACGGCACCCGGCTGCTGCGGATGACGCCGGACGCGGCCGATCTGCGCGTCGTCGTCGCCGGTTCAGCCACCACCGACCTCGCCGCCCGCGCGATCGCCGTCGGCTGCGCGCTGGAAGGGCTGAGCGCGTCGGTGGAGCAGGCGCCCTTCGGCGCATGGCGGCAGGAGGCGCTGAACCCGGACTCGGCGCTGCATCGCCGGCCGCCGCAGTTGGCGGTGCTGGTCACCGACTGGCGCGAGGCGGTCGCGGCACTGCCGCTCGATGCGCCCGACGAGGCGGTGACAGCGGCGGTGTCCGAGACCGTCGCCGGGTTCCGCGCGGTCTGGGACGCCATCGGCCGCTTGGGCGCCAGGATCATCCAGCATCTGCCGGGCCCCCCGCCGGCGCGACTGACCGGGATCGCCGAGCTTCGCTGCCCGGCGAGCGCCCACCGGCAGGTCGAGGCGGTGCGCGCGGGCCTGCTCGCGGCGGGCCCGGAGATCGTGTTCCTCGACACCGCCCCGCTGGCCGTCGACGCGCGCGGCTGGTTCTCCGCCAAGCTGCCCTTCGCGCAGGAGATGCTGGTCGAGTACGTGCCGCTGTTCCGCGCCGCCCTGCGCACCGCCACCGGACGGGCGAAGAAGGTGCTGGCGCTCGATCTGGACCACACGCTGTGGGGCGGGGTGATCGGCGACGACGGCGTCGACGGGCTGACGCTCGGTCCGGACACGCCGGCCGGCGAGGCGTTCGCCGCGTTCCAGTCGCATGCCAGGGCGCTGGCGGCGCGCGGCATCGTGCTGGCGGCATGCAGCAAGAACGATCCGGCGATCGCCGCCCTCGGCTTCACCCATCCGCACGCGGTGCTGGCGCGGTCGGATTTCGCCGCCTTCGAATGCTCCTGGTCGGACAAGGCGGGCGGCCTGGAGCGCATCGCCGCCACGCTGAATCTCGGGCTGGAGTCCATCGTGTTCGCCGACGACAATCCGGCCGAGTGCGCGCTGGTCCGCGAGCGGCTGCCGCAGGTGACGGTGGTCGAGCTCGGGGACGATCCGGCGGCCTTCGTGGAGCGTCTCGAGGCCGGCTGCTGGTTCGACCTGCAGTCGCTTGGCGCCGAGGACCTCGTGCGCGGCGCCGCCTATCAGGCCCGCGCGGCGGCGCAGGCGGCGCAGGGCCGTCACACCGACCTGGGCGCGTTCCTGCAGGGGCTCGCCATGCACGGGCATGTCGGCATCGCCGAGCCCGGCGCGCTCGCCCGGGTGGCGCAGCTCGAGAACAAGACCAACCAGTTCAACCTGACCACGCGCCGGTACGACGAGGCGGCGGTGCGCGCCTTCGCCGCGCGCGACGACGCGCTGGTGATGGTCGGCACGCTGGCCGATCGGTTCGGCGATCACGGAATGGTTTCCAGCGTGATCGCGCAGGCGGACGGCGACGCGCTGCATATCGAGAGCTGGCTGATGAGCTGCCGGGTGTTCTCGCGCAGCTTCGAGCAGTTCGTCATGCGCTCGATCGTCACCGAGGCACGACGGCGCGGCCTGTCGCGGATCGTGGGCGAGCATGTCCCGTCGCCCAAGAACGGCGTCGTCTCGGACCTGTTCGAGCGGCTCGGCTTCGCCCGGCGCGACGATGCCCCGGGCTGGTCGCGCGCGACCGACATCGACACCGACGACCTCGTCACCTTCGTTGCGGACAGCTAGGGCACAGCCATGGATCATGACGTTATCCTGTCCCGGGTGAAGGACGTCGTTTCCGAAACTTTCGGCGTGCCGACGGACACCCTGTCCGGGACGACGACGGCGCAGGACGTGCCGGGCTGGGATTCGATCGGCCATCTCGTCGTCCTCACCGGCGTCGAAACCGCCTTCGACGTGCAGCTGCCGATGGAGGCATCGCTGAAGGTCGCCGACCTCGGCAGCCTCGCGACGCTGATCGCCCGCAGCAGGGCCTGACCGGACGGGACGGACCGCACGCGATGGACGATCCGAGGCGGCTCATTCTCGTCGAGGCGAACTGGCAGGCGAGCCCGCTGATCGCCCTCCTGCAGAAGACGCCGGCGATCGGCGCGCTGGTGGAGCTCCGGCTGGTCGGCACCGGGGAGGAGCGCGACCGGCTGCTGTTCTCCGACGGTCCGGACGGCGGTCGGCTCGCGGGCTTCTGGCAGCAGGTGACCGACTTCTGGGTCGCGGAACGATGGGAGGCGCCGGTTCGCCTTCCCGCCGGGATCGCGATGACGCGTTTTCCCTATCTCGGCGGCGACTGCTTCTGGCCGCTGCTCGGCACCGACCCGCGCAACCGGCCGGAGGCGCTTTATCCCGATGGTCGCTACCGCCTGAGCGACCGGTTCGCAGCCGAGCTGTCGGGCAGCACGGCCGACGACGACGCGCTCTACGACGCCTATCTCGAGCGCTCGGCGGAGGGGCTGGCCGATCTGGACGCGCGCTGGCAGCACGAGATGGCGGTGGCGAGCGGTCGCGACGCGTTCTGCGCGGTGCGTTTCGCGCCCACCCTGGAGAGCGCCTTCCGCGATACCAGGCTGTTCCACGCGCCGGGCAGTCCGAACGGTCCGGCCTACGAGGTCCTGGCCCTGGGCCTGGCTGCGCGCCTGGAAGCGCTGCTGGGTTGCGAGCCGGACCGCCTGGTGGACGCTGTGCGCGCCCATGCGCGCGGCTTCCAGGGCATCTCGCAATACCAGTATCCGGTTCATCCCGTCGTGGCCGAGCGGCTGGGGCTCCGCTGGGCCTCGCCCGCGACGGCCTTCCGCGTCGGCAAGAACCGCTGGACGCACCGGGAGGCCACGGTGCGCGCGATACGCTGGCTGGACTGGACCCCCTGATGGACCCGCGCCCGCTCCTCCTGGTCTATGCGAACTGCCAGGGCGACGAGATGCACGCGATGGCCAGCCGGCTCGAGCCGCTCATGGCGCAATACGAGGTGGAGCGGGTGTTCCTCGGCGACCTGTCGGGCTTCGTGGCGCGTCACGGCATGACGCTGGCGCGCGAGCGGCTGGGACGCGTGCGGCTGGTCTGGGAGCAGAGCAGCCAGGCCTCGCCGGAGGAGCGCGGCGCCGTCCGGGAGCTGGTCCCGCGCGCGGCGCGGTGGCTGCGGTTTCCGGCCCTCACCTGCTCGGCGCTGTATCCGTTCAGCCTGTCCGACACACGCCCCGGCGGCAACGCGCTGTTTCCGTACAGCGACATGCTGGCCGCGCGGCTCTGGCGCGAGCTGGGCGGCGCGGATGGAGGGCTGTCGGCAGTCTCCGACGACGAGATCCTCGACCGCTACATGACGCTGAGCGCCAGGATGATGCCGGACCTCGACCGGCTGCTGGAGCGCGACATGCTGCAATGGAGGCAGCGCGACCAGGACAGCGATATCGCCATGACGCCGTTCCTGTCGGAGCGGCTGCGTGCGCAGCAGCTGTTCTACACGACCGGCCGCGGCAGCTGGATCCCGACCGCCGACATGCTGCGCCGGCTGGTCGCCGAAAGCTGCGACGATCCGGGTGTGCGGCAGGACGCGGTCATCGGGAGCGACCGGCTGAGCCGGAACTATGTCGGCAATGACGGGCTGTCGGTGCCGGTGCATCCGCTGGTGGCGGAGCGGCTCGGCCTGTCCTGGTACGAGCCGGACAGCCTGCACGCCTGGGGATCGTTCCGGTTCGATTTTCGCGACTGGATCATCCGCTGCACGAGACTGTCGGATTGTCTGTGACAGCCGGGCACCCCGGCCGGGATGCGGCACAAACCATGGCCGGCGCCAGCTTGGGACAACCTAAGCTGTCGGTCGTCTGCCGTCAGCCGGGACTTCCATGCGCCGCTCGATCAGCTTCGCCATCATGACCATCGCCGCCATGCTGGCTGCCCAGGCACGCGCCGACGGCCCGACGCCGATGCAGCTGCAGGGCCTGCTGGCGGCCGGACCGAAGCCCGACGCGACGCAGACGGCGGCGGCAGCCTATTCGCTGGCGCGAGGCGCCGTGCAGTCTGCCGGCGGCGATGCCGGACGGGCGCTCGTCCTGTCCAGCGCTGCGGGCACCTCGAACCACCGCGCGCTGGCCGACCGTGCCGGCGAGCGGCCTGCGGTCGCCGATTACGCGGCGCAGGGAAGTCCCGTCGGCGGTGCCGCCACCGCCACGATCCTGCAGCCGCAGGCCGGCGGCGACGTCCGGTTGACCCTGGCGCCGATGACGCAGCTGCGCGCCGGCGCGTTCGTCACCTCGCCGCTGCTGCCGTCGGGGACGACGATCACCGCGGTCGGACCGGCTCTGTCCGTCACGGTCTCGCAGACGACCGACGTGGCGACCCTGATCGATGCCGAGCAGCAGTCGGCCGCCAGGATGAGCGGCATGTCGAACCAGCTGCACTTCGCCGCCGTGTTCGCCGTGCCCCAGGGCGCCGCGGTGACGGGCAGCACCGTCCCGGCCGGCGCCGTCGTGGCCGGGCTGGCCTATCCGCAGGCCGGCGGGACGATGGTCTATCTCACCGCGAACGTGTCGGCGGACGTGCCGGCCGGTGCTGCGATCGGCTTCAGCTCCGTGTCCGAGACCGTCACCCTGTCGGCCGCGTGGCTGGCGGCGGCGCCGGCCGGCACGACGGTCGGGCTTGCGAGCCAGGACGACTGGGGCACGTTCCAGAACGCCGCCTTCTGGTCCGCACGGACCAATGGCGGCAAGGGCGGGCGGATCTTCGTGCCGTCGGGCAGCTATTTCCTGTCCGCTCCCGTCACCACCTATGACGGGGTGTCGTTCGAGCTCGCCCCGCAGGTCAGCTTCGTGCCGGGCTCGTCGGTGATCGACACCGCCGATGCGGGCTTTGCGTCCACCGCCGAGCTGAGCGTGTTCGGCGGCTACCGCAATCCGACCGCGACCGCGGTGAACATCTCCCAGGCGGTCTATCAGGACATCATGCCGAGCCTGCAGGGCCAGGCGCTGCTGGTGAACCAGCTCAACGTGAACTGCACCAACGACGGATCGATCGCCGGCTGCGGCATCGTCGCCCAGGAGGTCAAGCAGGCCGTGGCCGCCAACGTCAGGCGGGGCACCCTCTGGGGCTATCACGAGACGGATTCCATCAGCGCCGGGCAGTCCATCAGCTGGGCCGGCGCGGAGATCGAGCTGCAGAACAACAGCGCCGCCGATGTCGTCTGGAACAGCCTGGAGGGGAGCAAGACCGGGCTGCATATCGACAATATCGGCAACACCATGAACAGCGTCGTGCTGCTGCCGGGCGGCACCATCGGCAGCGGCGGCGGCGGCTGGCATCGCGGCCTCGACTGCCCGGCCATGGCCGTCAGCGACTACTGCTTCGACATCCAGACCGGGCCGCTGCAGGCCGGCACCTATGCGCCCGTCATCCTGGCCGGCCTCGACATGACCGGCAAATACACCGGCACCGCCCTGTCGATCACCGGCAACGCCGTCATCGGCGGGAGCCTGCGCGCCAGCGCCTCGGTCGTCTCAGCGCCCGTCGCAGCATCCTACCTGGTGCAGACCAGCGACTGCGGCACGACGATCGAGCCCGCCGCCACCTCCGCGACGGTCGTGACGGTGCCGTCCGGGCTTCCGCTCGGCTGCCGCATCGACGTCAACCAGGTCGGCCCGGCGCAGATCTCGTTCCAGGCCGGATCCTCGATGACGATGCACGCCTATAACGGTGCGACGAAGCTTGCCGGCACCTACGCGAGCGCGCGGATCCTGGTCGACTCGGCAAACGCGTTTCTGTTGTCGGGACAGATCCAGTAGGCCGGGGCGACGGGGTCGCGCAGTCGGGGAAACGGATGATGGCCGAGGCGGTGTTCGAGGACGACCACATCATCGCCTTCTGGCACGCCGGCAGCTCCGACTACCTTCTTGTCACGTTCAACGACGCCGTCTCGACGGTCGCCGGCGACCGCTTCTTCTCCGACATGCCGGCGAGAAAGAACGACATCGCCTGTCTCGGCATCATGTCGAAACGGCCGGACTGGTTTCCGCGCATGTCGGTGGCGGCCTTGCGCGAGGCGGCGGACGGGCGGATCGCCCCGTACGCGACCCGGATCGGCTATGGCGGCTCAATGGGGGCCTATGGCGCGATCAAGTTCTCGGCCCTGTTCGGTCTGACCCATGCGATCGCCCTGTGCCCGCAATGGTCGATCGATCCCGACGAGTGCACTGGCCACGATCCCGGCTTCCAGCAGTACTGGGACCGGTCGATGGCGGGACACGGCATCACCGCGTCGGAGGTGGCGGGCCGGATCCTGGTATTCTCCGATCCGCACGAGCCGATCGACGCGTATCACGCCGAACGCCTGCAGGAGATCCATCCGGCCACGGTGCTGATTCCCGTGCCGATGGTCGGCCACCATGTGACGCCCGCCTTCGCCGGATCGGCCAACCTGCGTATGCTGATCGAGGAGGCGCGACACGGCTCCGTCGCTACCATCAAGCGCTTCGTGGCACCGCTGCGCCGCGCCAGCCCGATCCGCGCGCAGAACCTGCTGATCGCAGCCGCGCGGCGCCATCCCCGGATGGGCTGCCGCGCGGCGATGTCCCGGCCGGTCGCGTTGCGGAACATGCCGCACGGCACCACGATGTTTCACATGCCGGTGCTGCGGGCGCTGCTCACGCAGGGTCTCGAGCGGGAGGCCGCGGCGCTGGCGCAGACGATCCATCTGTCATCCAGGAGCCAGGACGAGACCGCGGCGGCCGAGCTGATCCTGGCGCATCATCGCGCCCTGCGCTTCGAGGCCCAGACGTTCCTGCTCGGCACCATCCATGGCAGCTGGGTCGCGTTCGACATGGATCGCAGCCTGCTCTGCCATGTTCCTGCGCAGGTCTGCGCCGAAAATCGCGCCCGCTACCGGATCGCCTACTTGCAAAGGCGCGCCGACGGCACGGCCGGGCTGTTCGTCAGGGTCAACACGACGATCGTGTGGCTGCTGCTGACGGAGACCGACGAGATCCGGGTGGCGCTGCCCTCGCTGCTGGATCCGACGGCCGCCTCCGGATCGCTGTTCGAGACGATCGGCGTGACCGAGTCGGTCGAGCCGCGCTTCGCCGTGCGAGGCCAGCGCGGCTTCATGTCCGCGACGGCGGACGGCCAGGTGATCTTCAACCGGACGGTGGTGGGCGGCGGCTGGGAATGGTTCGTCCTGGCCCCGCCGCAGGACGGGCTGCCGCCAAAGCTCGAGACGATCGCCTAGGGGATCTCCGAAAGCGGACGCCGCTCATCGTACGGAGCGATCGAGGCTGGCGAGGCGCCGAAAGAAGCCGAGTACATGTGTCCGGTAAAGCGACGCCACGCCATCCATGAACCATGGATCGTCGGTCGGGATCTTGTCGCGGGAAAGCGCCTCGCGAAGAAACATCTCGATATCCGGAGAAGCCGCAAGTCGTCCGGCTTCCAGTGCAACCTCAAAGTGCACGCCTGCTGTTATACGAAGATGCTGCTCTTCACTCCACATGTTGTAGTACCAGCAGACTATCGCCATGGCCGAACCGGACCGAAGCAGTTCGAGGTCAACGTAGTGGCTTTTGCCATCCGTCTCTGCATCCACGAAGCGGAGCGGATCGAAGCGGATGTAGAGGTCCGCATTATGCGAAAATCCCTCGCACCCGTCAGCCAACTGGACATAGGTCATCAAGATGTCGCGGATTGCATCGGCAGCTTCGTCGGAGTTGTCCTCGGTGATCAGATGCATGCTGCGTGACCTCATGACGTGCCGATCACCTGCCCTGGTCCAGCAGATGTCATACGGTGCGATTGGACTTGGATTACATCCAGAACGGCGGTTCTGGAATGCCTGATCGCAATCCTACGAACCAGCTCCTGAGGCCGATGACGGTCGCGCGTAGGATCGTCAAGACGGCAGGCCTGGCGGCTCCAACGAACAGGACGGATCAGCACCTGGACATCCCCCGAGCTGCGATGCCGGACGAACTCAACGAGCCGCCGCGGTAGCGGCGCTGGTCTACCTGATCTTGACCGGACGTTTAGCCGACGGTGCGCAGATCAGGCAGATCATTGGTTGACATAAGCACACCGCAGGCGTCCGGAGCCACTCCAATAGGTGCTGCTGGCGGATGGCGGCTAACCGGGAGGTGCTGGCGTGGATGAAAGATGCCGACAAGGAGGCCACGGCAGGGGCCGCCGCAAGGTGATGCTGGACGTTGTCCGCGCGCTGTCGAACACGCTGGTCGACGGTTCGGCGGACACGCGGGCAATCGCCCTGGAGCAGACGCTGCGGAGGCTGGAATGGCCGCCGCCGCCGCGCCCCGACCTCGCCGACCCATTCGACTGGAACGGATACGCGCGGTGAACGCCTGCAAGGCAGGAGCCGATCTCGCCTATGGCCAGTTCGTCTATGCGAGTGACAATACCGATTACGCTCAGCGAGAACGATGGCGGGAAGCAGCCGGCACGCCGCGCGCCGCCGATTGGCAGCCTGCCCCGCTGGAAAGCCTCCGGGGCGGGGCGAAGGTTCTGGCACTCGACTGCGTCGGCGTAGCCGCATTCGCCGGCACGGCGCGCTTCTGAGTGCGCGTGCCCGCGAGTTGCTGGCCCCACTGCTGCTGCCGTGCGGCGAGTATCTGCCGGTGCAGCTGGATGGGCTGGACTACTGCTGGTTCAACTGCACGACCATGATCGACATCGCCGATCAGGATGGCATCGAGGGCGAGCCCTGGGAGGGGGACACCCGTGAGGCCCCGGATTGCTGGAAGAGCATCAGCCGGTGGTGCTTCCACCCCGAGCGGGTGGCGACCGCGCCGGCCGTGTTCACCGTGCCGCAGGACTGGCAGATTCGGATGTGCACGGACGTGCTGCGGCAGGCGGTGGAGGCGCACGACCTGCTCGGCTTCCGGTTCGACCTGCTGTGGTCGCCGGAGACTGGCGGGGTGGAGATCAACACCTCGATCGCTCAGTTCTTCGGCGAGTCCGGCCGACAGATCAACATCGCGGCCAAGGAGCGCCGCAAGGCCATGCTGGCGCGACTGAAAGGCCGCCCGGTGAAGCCCACGCCGACGCAGTCATAAGCCTCGTTTCACACCCATAACCACCACCACGAGCGCCATCAGCGCGACCATGGCAGCAGGTCATCAAGACGGCTGGCCGGATGCCGGTCGATCATGAGCGTCAGGCCGCCGCGCAGCCCGAGCGTGGCTCGACCTCGGCAGCGCCGTCCGCGAGTGCCACGTCCTTGCCCTCGATCGCGGCGTCGCGGTTCTCGAGAGTGGCCACGAGGTCACGCACCCAGTCATGGAGCAGGGCGGTATCGTTCGACAGCTCGTCGAGGGCGACTCGCACGTCGACAGCCTAACGGCCCTCTCTGCTGACCTCGGTTCGTGAGGGGCTTCGCCGGGCTGGATAAGAATGCAGACCGTCGTCGACGGCTGCTCAGCGATGCGCCCATCCGCGAACGCGGGCTCCGCGGAAGGCGGTTCAACCAGCACGGGACGCGTCAGCGTGCAGAGCCACCGGTTGCAGCCGGAGAAGCGACCTCCCGGACGGCAAGCGCCGAACTCGTCCTCCAGGCAATGCCGACGAGGCGGGGGACGAGAAGATCCAGTCGAACGGACAGGAGAACCGCTTCAGGCCCGCGTCTCTGATCAGCTGCGAGATCCAGCAGGCCGTGCCGACGCCGATGACGTGTCCATAGACAGGCACCTCATCTCCCGGTCCCGTTCGTCGCCGGCCGGATGCGGCACCGGCAGGATGGGCCGCCCGACGCCTTGCACTCAGTCCCGTCTCGGCGACGGACTGCAGCTGGCGATATGCTCGCGAATGATGTTCTCGATCGCCACATCGCCGCTCTGCAGGTACCAGCTGTAATAGGTGCGCCAGTGACCGGCGGTCTCGCTCAGGCCGTCGCGGTCCTTGGTCGCCTTGAGGGCCGTGTTCCCGTTGATCAGCTTCTTGCGCAGCTGGGCCACCGTCCGGGTCGGGAAATGGAACAGATAGAAGCCCAGATCCGCCATCACCGCGATCGAGGCGTCGTCATGGACATATGATTCGACGCTGTGATTGCCCTGGATCGGCTCCAGGCCCCTTCCGAGCCGATAGGCGATCTTCGGAACCGCGACCTTCATCTCCGGCCAGGCGAGCGGGAAGGCGGCGAACAGGTCCCGCCCCGCCGGGAGGTCCTGCATCACCCCACGACTTGCCGACTGCACCCAATGGAAAATCAGCAGGGTCTTGGACGGATCGTTCAGCACCGCGTCGAAATGCTCCACGTAGCGATCGTGCTCCGACAGGCCGCAGGTGATGAACTCGTCGGTATCCACGAAGAACAGCCATTCGGGCTGTATGTCCTCGTAGGACAGGTAGGCCCGCATAAAGGCCTCCAGCGCCTTCATCTTCGCCGCCTGGTAGTGACCGACCACGAAATCGAAGGCAGCGAACACCTCGGCATCGGCATGGGCGGCGCGGAAGGCGGCGATTACCGCCGCCGTGTCGTCGGTGCTGGCATTGTCGAGGACAAAGAAGCGCCGGAAGCCGAGAGCGTAATGATGCTCGAGGTTCTGGCCGATGATGTCGCCCTCGTCCTTGGCCATGATGAACAGCACGGCGCGGCGGAGGCCCTCGATCCTGCGCGGCGGCTGCGGCTGCCAGGACTGGCTGGCCCGATGCGCGTTGAAGACGGTCGTCGCCCGCGCGTTGGTCGCGTCCCGGATGCGCCAGATCCGATCGACGGGCGCCGCCTGGACGTCGGGGAGAACCGTCTCGCTATTCTCGGACACCGACTGCCCCTCCTCGCGCCGGATCGGGCCGGGACACCGGCCCGTCCAACCGGTCGGGAGAGCATATCGCATATCCCGTCGACCGACATAGCGATGCCTGCACGGCTCCGGCCACGGGGTCGGGTTCAGCCCCCGTGCACGATATCCAGGTCGGCGAAGCGGGTGAACTCGCCCTCGAAGAACAGGTCGATCTTGCCGGTAGGACCATGGCGCTGCTTTTCCAGCAGCAGCTCGGCCTTGTTGTGGGCGAGCTCCATCTTGTGCTGCCAGCCTTCCATGGCGACCTGGAACTTGTCGTTGCTGTCGAACATGGTCTCCTTGGGCATGCGCTGCTGCAGGTAGTACTCGTCGCGATAGACGAACATCACCGCATCGGCGTCCTGCTCGATCGAGCCGGATTCGCGCAGGTCCGAGAGCTGCGGGCGCTTGTCCTCGCGGCTCTCCACCTGGCGCGACAGCTGCGACAGCGCCAGCACCGGCACCGCCAGCTCCTTGGCCAGCGCCTTCAGCCCCTGGGTGATCATCGAGATCTCCAGCACCCGGTTGTCCGGCTTGGTGCCGACCGCCGGGCGCATGAGCTGCAGGTAGTCCACCACCACCAGGCTGAGGCCCTTGGTGCGGTGCAGGCGCCGGCAGCGGGTGCGCATCGCCGACAGGCTGATCGCCGGCGTGTCGTCGATATGCAGCGGCAGCGTCTGCAGCTCGCGGCTGACCTGGACGAAGCGGTCGAACTCCTTCTGGCCGATCTCGCCGCGCCGGATGCGCTCGCCCGAAACCCGACTCTCCTCGGACAGCAGGCGCGTGGCGAGCTGCTCGGAGCTCATCTCCAGCGAGAAGATCGCCACCGACCCGCGCGGCGTGACGCCGGTCTCGCGCGCCTCCTGCATCAGCGAGCGGGCGGCGCCGAAGGCGATCTTGGTGGCAAGCGCCGTCTTGCCCATCGCCGGACGGCCGGCCAGGATCAGCAGGTCGGACGGATGCAGGCCGCCGATCTTCTTGTCGAGGTCGCGCAGGCCGGTGGTCAGGCCGCTGACCGCGCCGGTGCGCATGAACGCCTTCTCGGCGATGCCGATGGCGTCGGTCAGCGCGCGCTCGAAGGTGATGAAGCCGCCATCCTGGCCCTTGTCGGTGGCCAGCTTGAACAGCGTCTCCTCGGCCGCCTCGATCTGGCTGGAGCCGTCGAGCTCGGGGTCCAGCCCGAAGGCGTTGTTGACCACGGTCTCGCCGATATCGATCAGCTGGCGGCGGATCCAGGCGTCGTGGATAGCGCGGCCGTACTCGCCGGCATTGATGATGCCGACCATCGCGGTCAGCAGCTGGGCGAGGTAGGCGGTGCCGCCGACCTCGTCGAGGATGCCGGAATGCTCGAACTCGGCCTTCAGCGTCACCGCGTCGGCAAGCTGCCCCGCCTCCACCCGGCGCACGATCGACTGGTAGATGCGGCCATGCACTGGGTCGATGAAGTGCTCGGGTGCGAGGAACTCGGCGATCCGCTCATAGGCCTTGTTGTTGGCCAGCAGCGCGCCGAGCAGGGCCTGCTCGGCGGCCTGGTTCGAGGGCGGCAGGCGCTGCGACAGGCCGAGCAGGGATTCGCGGGTGGCGGGTTCGATCTGGTTCACGCTCCCAGTCTAGCGCACAACCGACGGCGGCAGGGCTGTGGATAACGTGTGCAGGGCGGTGGATAACGGGGGTTGTCGGGCCAGGCAAGGCTGGGCTCTGCCCAGACCCGCCAAAGGCTGGCCTTTGGAAACCGGATCAGGAAACTGGGAGCTCAGGGGGGCGTCCTGAGGGGGTTGGTAGCCGGTCAAGCTCCACCCATGCAGACATGACATGATAGAGCGAGCTGGTCGGGATCTTGTCGATCGCCGGCCGGCCGAACGGATCGAGCCGGTCGATCCAGGTTCCGGGCGGCAGCACCCCGCCCTCGGCGCCGACCAGGTAGCGGGTCAGCAGGTTGTCGGCGGTGCGCACGATGCCGGCAAGCCGGCTCCGGGCCTCGTCCGCATCGGCGCGCAGCACGGCCATCCGGTGCAGCACGCAATGCGCCTTGAGCATCTCGGTCTGCGGCCAGAGCCGGGACGAGCCGAGGCGCAGGCTGCCGTCGCGGGCGATCTCGTCGCGCACCAGCCCGGTCTCGGGCCCGACGCCGTGGCGCAGGCAGACGCCGTCGAGCCGGCGGATGAGCGCGCCGGTGGCCCGGCCGGTCAGGGCCTGATGCCGGTCCAGCAGCCAGATCCATTCCGCGTGATGCCCCGGCTCCACCTTTTCGCCGTCGAGGCCGGCGGCGCGCCGCCAGTCCTCGCTGAAATACTCGCCCAGCGTGCCGCTGGCGGCTTCCAGGAAGACACGGCCGAACAGCTCGACGAGCTCGGTCGCCAGCACCGCCCAGCGCTCGTCGCCGGACGTCTCGAGCAGCGCCAGGGCGGCTTCCAGCAGGTGCATGTGCGGGTTCTGCTGCCGCCAGCCGAACTCGGCCGGCTCGGCATTGGCGAAGCCGCCGGACGGGCGCGCCATGCGCCGGCGCAGGAACTCCAGCGTCCGCTCGGCCTGGCGCAGCGCCGCCGCCTCGCCGGTCAGGCGGTGGTAGCGCGCCAGCGCGAACAGCACGAAGGCGAGGTCGTAGAGGTCGTTGGCCGCATCCAGCACGCGTCCCTCGCGATCGAGCAGGCGCGCCCAGCCGCCATCGGCCGCGGCACCGCGTCGGCTCATGAAGCGGTGCAGCCCGGCAGCGATCTCGGCGGCCCCCGGCGCGTCGCGCGCGGCGGCCTCGGAGAAGACGTAGAGCTGGCGGGCCTGCACCCGCATCCGCTTGAAGCCGGGATCCACCGGCTGGCCGGTCGGCGACAGATGCTCGCACGCGCCGCGGAAGCGGCCGTCCGGACCCGGCCGGTCGAGGCCGACGCTCGACCAGAACGGCAGCGCCAGGCCGAACAGCCAGTCGCGCAGCGCCTCGCGCACCCGGACGGTCCCGGCTGCCGTCCCGGCTGCCACCGTGACGGCGCGAGGCTCAGGGCCCGGCATCGGCCCGATCCCGGACGCCCGGGTCCCGACCGTCCGGCTCCGCCTCGCTCAGCCGGATGCGGGCGATGGTGGCCGTGGTGGAGGCGCCCGGCAGCAGGCGCGCCAGCAGCAGCCGGCCGCCCGCCTCCCGCACCTCGCGCGCGCCCACCACCTGCTCCGGCGCGTAGTCGGCGCCCTTCACCAGCAGGTCCGGCAGCAGGGCGCGGATCAGCGCGAGCGGGGTGTCGTCCTCGAAGGCGACCACCGCATCGACGTGGCGCACGGACGCCATCACCTGCGCCCGCGCGGCCAGCCTGTTCACCGGTCGCGACGGGCCCTTCAGCCGCGCCACGCTGGCGTCGCTGTTCAGCCCCACCACCAGCCGGTCGCAGGCCGCGCGCGCCGCCGCCAGCAGCGCCACGTGGCCCGGATGCAGGATGTCGAAGCAGCCGTTGGTGAAGCCCACCGCCAGCCCCTGCGCCTTCCAGCGCGCCACCAGCCCCAGCACGCGCGGCAGCGAGGACAGGCCGCCGATCGTGCCGCCCTCGCCCGCCCTGCCCTCGCCGGTCGGGTCGCCGAGCTCCTGGTCGTGCAGGTCGAGCTCCTCCATCACCTCGGCGATGTCGGCGGTGGCGGTGCCGAGCTTGCCGACCACCACGCCGGCGGCCGCGTTGGCGATGTGCATCGCCTGCTCGAGCGTGCGGCCGGAGGCATGCGCCAGCGCCAGGGCGGCGATCACCGTGTCGCCGGCGCCGGACACGTCGAACACCTCTCGCGCGCGCGAGCGGACCGAGTGCGTGCCGCCCGCCCGCTCGACCAGGATCATGCCCTTCTCGGAGCGGGTGGCGAGGATCGCGCCGGCCTCGGACTGCGCCATCACCGCGCGCGCGGCGGCCTCGACCTCGGCCTCGCTCTCGACGGCAAGGCCGGAGGCGGCGCCGAGCTCGCGGGCGTTCGGGGTGATGCAGGTGGCACCCCGGTAGCGCGAGAAGTCGCGCGACTTCGGGTCCACGAACACCGCGATCCGATGGGCGGCCGCCAGCGCGATCGCGCGCGCGATCACCGCCTCGCCCAGCACGCCCTTGCCGTAGTCGGACAGCAGCAGCACCGAGGCGCCGGCGGCGTGGGCCTCCATCGCGGCGATCAGCGCCGCCTGCTCGTCCGGCTGCAGCGCGAGGCGGCTCTCCTCGTCGGCGCGCACCACCTGCTGGCGGGCGGCGATGAAGCGGGTCTTGCAGACGGTCGGCCGCGCGGCTGAGGCCGCCATCGCGTCGACCAGCCCGGGCATCGCGCCGACCAGCCGCCGCAGCGCCGCCCCCGCCTCGTCATGGCCGAGCAGCCCGACCAGGATCGCCCGGCCGCCGAGCGACAGGATGTTGTGCGCGACGTTGCCGACGCCGCCCGGCATCTCGCGGGTGCGGGTCAGGCGCAGCACCGGCACCGGCGCCTCGGGCGAGATCCGCTCCATCTCGCCATACAGGTAGCGGTCGAGCATCACGTCGCCGACGCACAGCACGGTCAGGTTCGAGAAGTCCATGGCCCGGTCTCAGCCGAAGCCCCGCACCAGACCGGCCATGCCGAGCTGGCGGACGGTGGCGATGCGGGCGGCGTTCAGCACCGCGTGCGCGTCGCGGATGGCGCGCTCCAGCACCTCGTTGACGATGACGTGGTCGAACTCGCGCCAGTGCGCGATCTCGTCGCGGGCGGCCGCCATGCGGCGGTCGATCTCGCCCCCGTCGTCGGCGGCGCGCGCGCGCAGCCGGCTTTCCAGGACCGGCAGCGAGGGCGGCAGCACGAACAGGCTGACCACGTCCGCCGGCAGGGCCGCGCGCAGCTGCCGGTGGCCCTGCCAGTCGATGTCGAACACCATGTCGCGGCCGGATGCGAGGCAGCTCTCGACCGCCGCGCGCGGGGTGCCGTAGCCGCGGCCGAACACGGTGGCCCATTCCAGCAGCTCGCCCGCCTCCGCCATCGCCGCGAACTGCTCGGGCGAGCGGAAGAAATAGTGCACGCCCTCCCTCTCGCCCGGACGCGGCTGGCGGGTGGTGACGCTGACCGAGTGCATCAGCTCCGGCTCGGCCGCCCGCAGCGCGTTGGCGATCGTGCTCTTGCCGGCGCCGGACGGGGCCGAGATCACCAGGCAGAGGCCGCGTCGTTCGGCGGGACGGCTTCTCTGGCCCGGGTCGGACGGCGGCATGGAAGGCTCCCCGGCGGCAGGCCCGGCCGCCTGGCCGGGCGGTCCGCGACGTTGAAGGCGCAGTTGTCCGGCGCGTCCCTCGTATCGCGCGGCCGGAGGCTGTCCTAGCATGGCCGGCATGAAACGGAATGTGGTTCTCATCACCGGCGCCTCCTCCGGCATCGGCCAGGCGCTCGCCCTCGACTGCGCGGCCGCCGGGCGGGTGCTGCATCTGTCCGGACGCGACGCGGCCCGGCTGGCGGACACCGAGGCCGCCTGCGTCGCGCGCGGTGCCGTGGTGCGTGCCCGCGTGCTCGACGTGGCCGACCGCGCGGCGATGGAGGCCTGGATCGGCGAGGCCGGGCCGCTCGACCTGGTGCTGGCCTGCGCCGGCATCTCCGGCAGGCCGCATCCAGCGACGGCAGACGGGCCTGCGCAGGAGGACCCCGAGCAGGTGCGGCGCATCCTGGCGACCAACGTCGACGGGGTGCTGAACACCGTGCTGCCGGCGGTGGCCGCGATGCAGCGCCAGCCGCGCGGGCCGGACGGGACGCGCGGGCGCATCGCGGCGATCGCCTCGGTCGCGGGCTACGTCTCGTTCCCGACGGCGCCGAGCTACTGCGCCTCCAAGGCGGCGGTGGATCGCTGGATGATCGCCACCGGCGCCAACCTGCAGCCGGCCGGCATCGTGCTGAGCTCGGTCGCCTGCGGCTTCGTGCGCTCGCGCATGACGGCGCAGAACGACTTCCCGATGCCGGGCCTGATGGACGCGGACCGGGCGGCGCGGCTGATCCTGGACGGAATCGAGGCCGGCCGTCGTCGCATCGTGTTCCCCTGGTGGATGGCCGCCGGCGCGCGGCTCATGGACCTGCTGCCGCTGCGCCTTAGCGAAGCGATCCTGGCGCGCCAGCCGGCGAAGGCGGCCGGATCGCTATAGGCTCCCGCCGTCGGACGGCCGCAGACAGGGCCGCAAGGCGAGGATGAGAGGCAGGATCAGGGCCGCGGTCGCGGCGGCGGCGAGGATGCCGACGGTCTGGCTGCTGCGATCGGCCACGGCGCCGTAGAGGATCGGCGCCAGCCCGCCGGAGCCGATCACGCTGGTGTAGAAGATGGCGAACGCCCGTCCGGCATTCCCCTCCGGCGCCAGCTCCGGCACCGTGCCGTAGAGCACCGACGAGGTGCCGTTGAGGACGATGCCAAGCAGCGGCAGGACGACCAGCATCGGCACCAGCGGCATGAACAGGGTGGCCGCGATCAGGGCCGCCGTGGCCGCCTCCGTCGCGAGCACGGTGCCGGCCACGCCCAGATGCTGCCCGAGCCAGCTGCAGGTCGCCTTGCCGAGCGCGCCGCCGACGAAGAGCAGCGCCAGCCCCAGCCCGACGGTCGCCGAGGTGCCGCCGCGGCCATGGATGAGGAAGGGCAGGAACAGCAGGTATCCCATGCGGGCCGCGGTATCGAGCGCGCCGATGATCGTCAGCAGCCAGAAGCCGGCCCGGCGTCGGCCGCCCGCCGCCAGCGCCGGCGCGGCGTCTGCCGCAGGCGTTCGCGCCGGCGCCAGCAGCAGCAGCCCGGCCGTGACGCCAAGGCCCAGCAGCGCCAGCAGGCCCAGCACCGGACGCCAGGCGAGGAGCGGCAGCAGCAGGGAAGCGAGCGCCGGCAGCGTCGCCTTTCCGAGGTCGCCGGAGAAGTTGTAGATGCCGAGTGGCCCGCGCGACGCCGCCCCATAGGTCTCGGCGACCAGCTGCGAGGCGCGCGGATGCTGGATGCTCGATCCGAGGCCGGCTGCCACGAGCCCGACGCACAGGCCCGCGAAGCCGAGCGGCAGCGCCATGACCAGGAAGCCCGCCGCGGCGACGAGGGTCGACAGCGCCAGCGCCGCGCGCGGCGAGAGTGGCCGCAGCAGCCGGTCGCCCGGCAGCTGCAGGCCGCCCATGGTGACGTAGTAGAGCGCCCGCACCACCGCGAGGCTGGCATAGGAAAGGTGGAACTGCGCCTGCCAGACCGGCATGAAGGCATAGAGCCCGTCGGTGTAGCCGTCATGCAGCGCGTGGGCGAGGCAGGCTGCCCACAGGGTGCGGCGCCGCGATGACGTGCCCGGCGCCGAGGTCGGGCGGTCGGTGCCGGCCAAATCCAAGATCTGCATCCTGTCGCCCCGAGCTTCCCTGGCCCGATCCTAGACAGCGACGTTTTCGAGAACTAGCAGGAGATTTCTCGCCCTACCCGTCAGCTTTCCTCACGGGCTCGATCTACTACCTGACCTGTGATCCGAATCTATAGGCTTGGCTGGAACAGGACCGGCTGCCGGCAATCATCGGCTTCATCGCGCCGCTACATGACATCACCATGACCCTGGTGATGCACTGGCTGGACCGGCGGCGAAACGACTGGCTGACAGCGTATCTGTCGGCGGTGTGGGAAAAGCGGTCGGGTGCTCGTTCTTGAAGTCCGCTTTGCGCCTCATCTCCGACACTCAGCCGTCTGAACTCACATCTCGGAAGCGGACACTCCTGCTTGGCTGCCAAATGACGGGGTGTGGTGGGAAGCCGCCTATCCGCATCGGAGTAGAACGTCGAGAAAGCGGACGCTCTCGGAACAGCGTACATGCCGAAGGCAGACCGGCAGCCAAGGAGTAGTAGGAGCGAGAAGCCGCCATTTGCTATCGCTCATACTTCAATTTAAGGCGGACCTCCGCATTCAGAGGAGTTGTGCGTGCTGCTCTACTAGACGCTGCCGCTGGCGAGGCCACTCACTCCAGATGCGGCCATCTAAAGTGCGGCCGGCGCGTTTCTTGTTCACGCCTCCCCATTGTTTAAAGTGGAAAGCGACGCTCGCTCTAACACATTGATCGCGTATTGATCGCACCCACTCGGCTTCTATAGGGCGTGATCCAGGGCCGCTTTCGCCACCTGCAATAGCCCAGTCAATGCCCGCTAAATTCAAGGCGCTAAGTGGACCTAAAAGCGGCTCTAAACTAAGAAACTTGACGGCTGCTGGCGTGCGTCGAAGGTGATCTATGCGCCAAGTATAGTCAGAGTTTTCAACGCTCACGCCCATCCAGACGTTTGATGGCCATGGTAGTTCAGCACCAAGGCGCTCTAGGTTTTCAGCACGCTTTGTTAAGACCTGATAAGTATGCTGTGGTGTCTCCTTCATGACCTGAAACACTTGTCTAACAAAGTCTAACGGCACATCTTCGTGGAAGATGTCTGACATACTGTTGACAAAGATCATACGTCCAATCTTCCACTCACGCGGCGCGACGAGAGCCTTCTGATCAACCGATATTTTGCCGTTCCATTTGGCACGTCCGCCGGAGATACGAGTGGTGCCGGCGTATTTTGCTTGCCCCATCGCTTCAAGCCGCGCTGCCATCCGCATAGCATAGCAATTTGTGCAACCCGGCGAAATTATAGTACAACCGGCAACAGGGTTCCAGGTGGACTCAGTCCATTCGATGCTAGACTTACTCATTCGCTCTTATCCTGGGCAGGAAAGGTAACCACTACTTTGTCAGCAAACGTTTTTGCGCGCCGTTCAGATGCGGGTGGATTAGCATTGATTTGACCCTTTTTTTCGAGGGACATCAGGGCTTCTTTGTAGTTTTTCTCAAGGTATGCTCGACCGACATGGTGACGATCAAAGATTTCCTTCATAGTAAGTGTTCTGCCCGAAAACGCAGTTACAAGAAGGCCCTCAAGATCATCTAGCGGGCGCGCAAGCTCAAACAGAACTGGCATTGTCTTATCAGCAGCACAGTAAGAGAATGATGGAACGTTTTGCTCAGTCTTTGAGCTTTCTCGCCCCATGATATCTTTCATGATGTTGTAACCAAGAATGTGCTTTGACACGAAAATAAGATAATGACTTGTACGAGAGCCTTGCTCGTTCTTGAAACAGAACGGCAAGGTGAAAGTGCCACCCATCTCTTTGAGCGCTTCCGAAATACGTTCAACGATCAGCAACTCGCGCTTTGCTGGGGGCAAAGCGGCCATCTCAGTGCGCAAGGTGGTAGCTCGTTCGTCGCCAAAGAGAGCGGCCATATGCGTTTTAACGATGTCGTTGTTAAGACCCATATTGATGCGATTGTAGTTAAAAAAGAATATGCAATCGCAACCCCAGTCTTTGAGGAAGGTGTTGATTAGTTTGAGAGATAAGCCCTTATATCCCCACGGATCAATGAAAGACAGAGTTGGAATAATAGGCCCATCAGTAAGCTGATCAATGATGTCTTGTCCGACAAGATGGTTCATAACCTTTGGCGGATACTTGAGTGTGCCAATGTTAGGAATCTTAGAAATCTCTTCTTCAAGTGTTCGTGAATTATCTTCGTTGCCATCGTTAAAGATGGTGATCAGACGATCTTTGAGGGTTGGATCGCTGATTGCGTTTTCAAGTACTAACAAGGGCACGGACGCGGAGCCATCTTTATACCGGCCAGGCCCCGAAAACAGATCAACATAGGCCAGCTTACCTGATGGCGCGCGCGGTGCGATGATCTTTGTCCAAGCACGATAATACTTGTCAACAATCTGCGCCTTGACGTACGACTCTTCAGACCGTTGCTCGAAGAAACTGTTAGGCATGCACTTTCACCATCCTATAAGCCGTTGACCTCTAGCTTCTCAAAACACACGTGATCCACTCAAGTTCTGCTTACGTTCTAGACGTCGTTGAGGGTAGTGTCGAGGGGATGCTCGCAGCGAGTGATGGGCGGCCAAACCAAGTTTGTGCTGCTCCGATACCGTCAATCACGCTCATTATTTGCCGCATGCCGGAGTTACGGTGCACGGCGGTCAGGTCCAGCACGAAATATTGGCGCTGCGTTGTTTGAAAAGAAGCATGAACGCAGACCTGCTGCTAACCTCCCTTACCGAATTTCAGCTTCATGGCCCATTAATGTGCGCTGTGAACGTCCGGGTTGAGGTCGAAAGCCGCCCGCGGGCACTCGGCAGCTAGTGTCCGCTTCTCGCTATCTCCCGCTCCATAGCTGCCTGTCTGCTTCCGGCCAAAAGCGATTTCATGTTGCTGACGCGACGTAGGAAACTACTACATCATTGTAAACTGCAACTGGGTCCTATCCCTCCGCCGCAGCCGCCATCGCCCGCGCCAGCGCCCGTACGCCGATATCGCGCCGCCACACCCCATCCGGCCACTCGATCGCGGCCACGCCCGCATACGCCGCGTCCCGCGCCGCCGCGAGATCCGGCGCGGTCGCCACCACCGTGAGCACCCGGCCCCCCGCCCCCACCAGCGCGCCGGAGGCGTCGCGGGCGGTCGCGGCCTGGAACACCCGCACCCCCGCCATGGCTTCGGCGCGCTCGATGCCGTGGATCGGGGCACCCGCGGCCGGCGTGCCGGGATAGCCGCGGCCGGCGAGCACCACGGCGACGGAAGCCTCGTTGGAAAAGCGCAGGTCGGCGCGCGCGAGAGTGCCGTCGCACAGGGCGACGAGGGCCGGCAGCAGGTCGGTGCGCAGGCGCGGCAGCAGCGCCTGCGCCTCGGGGTCGCCGAAGCGGACATTGTATTCGATCAGCGACGGGCCGTCCGCGGTCAGCATCAGGCCCGCGAAGATCACGCCGCGGAACGGGGTGCCGCGGGCCGCCATCTCGCGCAGCATCGGCCGCACCAGCAGGTCGAGCGCCGTCTCCTGGGTGGCGCGGTCGAAATAGGCGGGCGGCGACACCGCCCCCATGCCGCCGGTGTTGGGGCCGGTGTCGTTCTCGCCGATGCGCTTGTGATCCTGGGCGGCGCCGATCAGCACCGCGGTCTCGCCGTCGCACAGCGCGAACAGCGACACCTCGTCGCCCTCCAGGCACTCCTCGATCACCACCGCAGCACCGGCGGCGCCGAGGCTGCCCTGCTCCATGAAGTCCGTGATTGCGGCTTCGGCCTCCGCCACGCTCTGCGCCACCACCACGCCCTTGCCGGCCGCCAGCCCGTCGGCCTTGACCACGATCGGCGCGCCGCGACGGCGCACGAAGGCATGCGCGTCGGCCGCGTCCTCGAAGCGCTCCCAGCGCGCCGTCGGGATGCCGGCGGCGTCGCAGACCCCCTTGGTGAAGCTCTTGCTGCCTTCCAGCCGCGCCGCCGCCGCGGTCGGGCCGGCGCAGGCGATGCCGGCGGCCTGGCAGGCATCGGTAAGGCCGGCCACCAGCGGCGCCTCGGGGCCGGGCAGCACCAGGTCGATCCGCTCGGCCTGCGCGAAGGCCAGCAGGGCCGGCACATTGTCTGCGGCAAGCGGAACGTTGAGGCCGAACAGGGCGGTGCCGGGATTGCCGGGGGCGGTGAACAGCGCGTCCAGCCTCGGCGAGCGGGCGAGCGTCGCCGCCAGCGCATGTTCCCGTCCGCCCGAGCCCACCAGCAGCACACGCATCGGCCGTCCTCCCGCAAGGTCGGGCGAGGCGGCGGACCCGTCGCCGCCCCTCGCGACGCCGGCGGCTCTATCATATCCTGCCGCGATGGACGAACCCGCCACCGCCTCCGCCTCCGCCACCGCCTCCGCCCCCGCCTCCGCCCCCGCCTCCGCCACCGTCTCCAACGTGCCCGAATACAGCGTCTCGGAGATCTCCGGGGCGGTGAAGCGGGTGCTGGAAGGCTCCTTCTCGCGAGTCCGGGTGCGCGGCGAGATCACCGAGTTCAAGCGCTACCCGTCCGGGCACCTGTATTTCTCGCTCAAGGACGAGGGCGGCAAGATCTCGAGCGTGGTCTGGCGCAACGGCGTCGCCCGTCTCGGGCTGCAGCCTGAGAACGGGCTCGAGGTGATCGCCACCGGGCGGATCTCGTCCTACGGCGAGCGCTCGTCGTATCAGCTCATCGTCGAGCGCATGGACTATGCCGGCGAGGGCGCGCTGCTGGCGCGGATCGAGCGGCTGCGGCTCAAGCTCGCGGCGGAAGGGCTGTTCGACGCGGCGGCCAAGCAGCCGCTGCCGTTCCTGCCGCGCCTGATCGGGCTGGTCACCTCGCCGCAGGGTGCGGTGCTGCACGACATCCGCACCACGATCCTGCGCCGCTTCCCCCGCGCGCTGCTGCTGTGGCCGGTGCCGGTGCAGGGCGAGGGGGCGGCAGCGCGGATCGCGGCCGCGATCACCGGCTTCGACCGGCGCACCGGGCCCGGCACCGGCATCCCCCGGCCGGACCTGCTGATCGTGGCGCGCGGCGGCGGCAGCCTGGAGGACCTGATGGCGTTCTCCGACGAGGCGGTGCTGCGCGCGGTCGCCGCCTGCCGCATCCCGGTGATCTCCGCGGTCGGGCACGAGACCGACACCACGCTGATCGACTTCGTGTCCGACCGCCGCGCCCCGACCCCCACCGCGGCGGCGGAGATCGCGGTGCCGGCGCGGGTCGAGCTGGTGGCCGACCTCGCCCACCGCGCGGCCCGGCTGGAAAGCGGGTTGGCACGGCTCGCCCAGGGCCTGCGGCTGCGCTTCGACCGGGCGAGCGGGCTACTGCCGGACCTGCCGACCCTGCTCGGGCACACGCGGCAGCGGCTGGACGACCGGCTGCACCGGCTGGAGCTGGCGCTGCCGAACCTGCTCGGCGCCCGGCGCGCGGCGCTGGCCGCCCGCGGGCTGCTGCCGGACCTGCCGGGACAGCTCGCGGCACGGCGACGCACGGTGCAGGAACTCGGCCAGCGGCTGCAGCGCGCGCTGCCGCATCTGCTCGCCGCCCGGCGCGCGGCCCTGCTCGCGCACCGCGCGCTGCCGGACCTGCGCGGCCAGTTCGCCGGGCGGCAGCGCTCGGTGCAGCAGCTCGGACACCGGCTGCAGCTCGGTCTGCCGGCGCTGCTGGCGGCACGGCGCACCGCCCTGGCGGCGGCGGAACGGCACATGCCGTCGCCGCACGGGCTGATCGGCACCAGGCGCGGACAGGTCGCGGTGACGGCCGGCGGGCTGCAGGCCGGCCTGCGTCAGGCGCTGCGCGACTCCGGCGCCGCCCTGGGCGCCCGGCCGCTCGGCGTGGCACCCCTCTCGGCCCTGCTGCGGGAGCGGCGCGCGGTGCTGGACGGGCTGACCGCCCGGCTCGAATCGGTGTCGCCGAACGCGGTGCTGGCGCGCGGCTACGTGCTGGTGCGCGACCAGGCCGGCCACGCGGTGACGCAGGCCGCCTCGCTGCGGCCCGGCGCCAGGCTGGGGCTGGTGTTCGCCGACGGCGAGCGGCACGTCCGGGTGGAGCGCGACGCCGCCAGCCAGGGCGCCCTGGACGTCTGACGCGGGCCCGGCGCTACCGGTAGGTCTTTCCGTCATAGACGACGAAGCCGACCGGATCGTGCGTGAAGTGCAGCACCGGCAGGCCGGGATCGTTCGAGCCGGCGGTGGCCTCGTCGGCCGGAATGAACATGCCCTGCATCTCGACCGGCGTGTCCACCACGAACGGGATCTCGGCGCCGATGCCGCCGTCGGTGATGCGGATCGCGACGAACACCGAGCCGGCGTAGCTGAAGCCGTCGCCGTTCAGGCTGGCGAGCCCGTCGATCCAGAGCTGCTGGTGCTCGGCGCCTTCGACCTGCATGCGCTCGCCGAACAGCTTCGAGACGGTGGCCGTCACATGCCGGAGCGTGCCGCGTCCGCTGCCGTCCGGATTGCGCAGCACGAGCGGCTGCATCGCATGGTCGATCAAGGCGTTCTCCCGGCATCGTCGGCCGAGGCAACGCGGCACCGGCGGCAACGTTTGCAGCCGGATGGCAATCGAGGGTCGGATCATGGCGGCTGGCGCGCGGTGGCGGCGGGGACGGACGGCGACGGCCCGGGGCGTGCTCCTGATCGCGGCTGGCGGCCTGATGCTTGCCGGATGCGAGGACGTGCCGGCTGCCCCGCCGCCGGCACCCGTGGCCGCAGCCCCGGCCAGGCCTGCCGCCGGCCCGGCCGGGATCGTGCTGACGCCGCAGCCGGCCGGCTCCGGCGTGGCACTGACCAACGACCCGTCGGCACCGGCCGACACGCCGCTCTGCGGCATGGCCGCGCGCGAGGCGAGCGGGATCGGCCAGACCCTGCTGCCGCGCCAGTATGCGACCGCCGGCATCTGCAGCAGCTTCGCGTGCTACGACCCCGCGACCGCGACCTATCTCGGCGCCGACGGCTATCGCCATGTCTGCCGCTGACCGAACCAGAACCGAAACGGCATCGCGGCCGATTGATGTGCCGGGCGGCATCGCCCACATCATCGGTGGGACGGAGCACAGCCCGATCCAGCACGGAGCGCATCCATGACCGCCTTGGGACAAGCCGGCCGACTTTTCACGCAGGTGGGCGCCGCCGCCCTGCGCTCCCGGTCGGCGCCCCCCGACGCGCGGCTGGACTTCGCCCTGCCGGCCGGCGCGCCGATCGACGCGGCCGACCGGGCCCGGCGGCTGGCGCGCATCCGGCGTCTGGCCTGGCTGCTGGACTCGTCGCTGCGGCTGCCGGGAACGCGGTTCCGCTTCGGCCTGAACAGCCTGATCGGCCTGACGCCCGCCGCCGGCGACGCGGCCATGACCGCGATCTCGCTCTACATCGTCTACGAGGCCTACCAGCTCGGGCTGCCGAAGTCGCAGTTGGCCAAGATGCTGGGCAACGTGGCGGTCGAGGCGGCAGCCGGATCGGTGCCGGTGCTGGGCGACCTGTTCGACGCCACCTTCAAGGCGAACCTGCGCAACATCGCGCTGATCGACGCCCACGTGGCGATCCAACCGGGAGGACGCGCATGACGCGCATGCTGCAGACGGCATCCATGATGCTGCTGATGACCGCCGTGCTTCCGGCGATGGCGCAGACCCAGTCGGTGGGGCAGTCCGGCAATACCCCGATCTCGCCGCGCAACCCGGGCATCGCCACCTCGCAGGCCCCGGCTGCCCAGGGCCAGGTGACCAACACGGTGGAGGGGATCGACAACAAGCTGCTGAACCAGGAGAAGGACCGGCCCCGTCTGCCGGGCCAGGTGCCGTCGCCGTCGCAGACGCAGCCGGGCGGCAGTGCTGCCGGCCAGAAGCCGGGAACCCCGCCCTGATCGGAACGACGATCGGCGATTGACCTGCCGAAGCGGCTCGGCCATCGCTTGAGAGCCGCGCCGCCGGCTGGGCGTGGCGATCGAGCCCTGGAGAGCGCATGGACAGGGTCAAGCGGCTGCTCGGCACCGCCGCCTTCGATTTCGGCGGCGTCATCGTGTTCTACCTGCTGCTGGCCACGATCGGCCTGCGCGCGGCGATCATCGGCACCCTGGTCTTCGTGCCGCTGGACGCCTTCCGCCGGCACAGGCTGCGGATCGGCTTTCCCCGCCTCTACATCCTGTCGACCACCCTGGTGCTGGTGTTCGGGCTGATCGACGTCTTCTCCAGACAGCCCTTCATGCTGAAATACGAGGGCGCGGTCACGGAGACCGTCCTTGGCGTGGCGTTCGCGGCGGGATCGCGCGGCCGGTCGATCATCGAGGAGCTGATCCTGCAGCAGCAGCCGGACTACCGGGTGCCCCACATGCGGCGCTACTTCCAGCTGATCACCCGGAGCTGGGCGATCTACTATCTCTGCATGGCCTGCTTCTTCCTGTGGGTAAGCCAGCACTTCACCCTGATCCATGCCGTCGGCATCCGGCAGGTCGCCAGCCTGGCCGGGGCGATGATCATGGCGCTGTTCAGCTTCAGCCCCCTGCCCCATCCCTTGTTCCGGGCGCTGGGCCTGCTGCCGGCGACGGTCGACGAGGACGGCGACGCCGCGCTGTCGCCGCCCGGCCAGCCCGACTGACCGTGCGGGGCCCGCGGCCCGAGGCGGCGGCGGATCAGGCGACGTTGTCGCGGCGGTCGCGTATCTTCACGTAGGCCAGCGCCGCGTGCGCGGCGCAGTACGGCTTGCCGCTCATCGGGTCGCCGCCGCAGAAGGTGAAGCCCTTGGTGCCCGGATCGCCGAGCGGCCAGCAGCAGGTCAGCCCGCGACGGCGCGGCGTCGCCGACACCGTACGCAGCACCGGCGCGATCACGTCATCCGCCTCGGCGGCGGGGCGCGCCGGTGGCCGAACCGGCGCGATCGGCGCGGCCGTCTCGGGTGCAGCGTCCGCCGCCGGCGGCCGCAGCGGCTGCACGTTGGCTGGCGCGGGCTCGGCCGCCGCCGGGACCGGCACCGAGGCCGGCGCGGCCGACCTGATCTCGGCCATGGCGGCACGCGGCGGTGCCGGACGCGTCGGCTGGGGTGATGGCGGGCTGTCGGCAAGCACGGCGCGCTGCGGCTGCAAACCGGTGCCGGCGAGCTCGAGGCTCTTGCGGATGGGCGACGGGCGTGGCGGCAGGGTCAGGCGGTGCGCCTTGCCGACCACCGCGTTCTTGGTGATCTGCATGCGTCGCCCGATCTCGGCGGTCGACAGACCATCCTGCCACAGGCCGCGCAGGCGCGTGATCGACTCGTCGGTCCACTCCATCAACGTGCTCCCCCAAGTCCTTCAGACGCAGAGGCACGCTAATCCAAATGATGGGGTCTCTCAACCGAACGACCACATAATGTTGTGGACAAACCGGTGGAGCACGCTGGGGAAAACGTGTGAATCAGGTGCGCAACAGGCGGACCCGGCGGCCATCCACGCAAAGCGAGATCCGTCCCGCCTTGAGGGACAGCGCGTCGTTGCCGAACACCTCGCGGCGCCAGCCGGAGAGGGCCGGGATCTGCGGCTCGGCCTCGGTCGCCAGCCGGTCGATCTCCTCGGAGGAGGCCAGCAGGCGCGGCGCCACGTCGTGCTGCTCGCTCTTGGCCGCCAGCAGCACCTTGAGCAGCGACACCAGCGCGGGCGACGGCCGCGGCCCGTCCTTGCGGGGGGCCGGCGGCAGCGCGTCCTCGGCAAGCGCCTGCGCCGCCGCGATCGCCTCGAGCAGGCCGACGCCGCTGCGTCCCTCGGCAAAGCCGCGGCTGACGCCGCGCATGGCGCCGAGCGCCTCGGCGGTGGCCGGGGCGGCGGCGGCGATCTCGAGCAGGCTCTCGTCCTTGAGCAGGCGCTGGCGCGGCACGTCGACCCGCTGCGCCTCGCGTTCCCGCCAGGCGGCGATGCCGCGCAGGATGCCCAGCATGCGCCGGTTGGCGGTGCGCGGCCGCAGCCGCTCCCACAGCGTGTCGGGATCGGGCCGGAAGGTCGCCGGGTCCGACAGGCAGGCCATCTCCTCGGCGACCCACTCGCTCCGGCCGTCGCGCTGCAGGCGCTCGACCAGCTTGGCGTAGACGTCGCGCAGGTGGGTGACGTCGGCGGCGGCATAGGCGACCTGCGCCGGCGACAGCGGCCGCCGCGACCAGTCGCTGAAGCGGTGCGCCT
The DNA here is from genome assembly GCA_964236105.1 of uncultured Acetobacteraceae bacterium. GTDB lineage: Bacteria > Pseudomonadota > Alphaproteobacteria > Acetobacterales > Acetobacteraceae > Lichenicola. The sequence continues at coordinate 166,953 of CAXSBC010000001.1, forward strand.
TGTCGATCTGGTCGCCGGTCAGCGCCGAGACCAGGCTGTCATAGCCGACCTGGTCGCCGAAGCCGGCCACCATCGCCGCCACCTGGGTGTCGAACAGCGCCACCGGCAGGCGGCCGAACTTGTAGAGGAAGATCTCCAGGTCCTGGCGGGCGGCATGGAACACCTTGATCACCGCCGGATCGTCGAGCAGCGGCGCCAGCAGCTGCAGGTCCAGTCCGCCTGCTTCGGCGTCGATGATCGCCACCTCGCGCTCGCCCGCGAGCTGCACGACGCAGAGCTCCGGCCAGTAGGTGCGCTCGCGCACGAACTCGGTGTCGATGGTGACGAAGCGTTCGTGCCGGAGGCGCTCGACGACCGCGGCCAGCTCGTCGCTCTCGGTGATCAGCTTGGGCTCCGGAAACCGGGCCCGGGCGGGACGTGACATGCGGGATGCAATACACGCACCCGCCTGCCTGCGAAAGCACCGGGCGCGTTGGCCGTCAGCCCGCCATCCGCGGCCCGTCCGCCTGGCCCAGGATCCAGCCCTCCCAGGCCTCCTGCCGCTCGCGCGCCGCCGGGTGCTCGGGCCGCCGTCCATCCACCACCTCGATCATGCCGAGCAGGCCGATCAGGGCATCGAACGCATCCTCGCCGTTGCGGGCGGCGCCGAAGCCGTCATCGAGCCGGGCCAGGAGAGCCGGCGCGAAGACGACCTTGTGCCGGCCGGCCCAGCCCGCGAGATCGCGCGTCGCCGCGTGCCGATCCTGCTGGCGCCGCTTGCTCATGCCGGGGCGGAAGCGCACGCCGACATGAGCGTAGGCCTCGGCGGGATAGGTCTCCGCCAGCACCGGGGCCCCCGAGGCGGCGAGCTCGGACAGGCTGCCCTCGAACGGCCACAGCAGCGCTCCGCGCCGACGCGCCGGCACGATCACCTGCTGCCAGCCGGCGATGGCCGCCTTGCCGACCTGAGAGCCGCCCAGGGTCCAGAATAGCGGGTTCGCCGCCCGCCGCGTCGGCGTGGCGCGCTCGCAGCGGCGACGCAGGCCGTCCATGTGGGTGACATCGAGCGCGTCCAGCAGATGCTGCTGCCTGGCTGCGGCCGACGACGCGCGCGGATAGAAGGGACGCCTGGGCGAGATCTCCGCGGCCGTCTCGGCGACCCGGAAGATGTCGGCCCATTCGCCGTGGCCGAACGCCTCCAGGGCGGCCGGGAAGCTGCCGAGGCCGGTGGTTCGGCCATAGGCCTCCGGAAGGCCGATAGGGAAGTCGAAGCCCGCCAGCACCGGCCCCGACAGCGTCCAGAGCCCGTCCACGAAAGCCGCGCAGTCACCGACGGGCCGCGGCGCCGCCACGTGCCAGCCCGTCTCGCCACGGTCGGCCCGGGCGACCCAGCGGCCGGCAGCCGAGATGCTCCAGTCGGAATGCAGCAGCGTCCGGACCGGTATCCGGCTCCCGCCCTCGTCATGTCGCGTCATTCATGGTCCCCCCATCCTGTGCATCCGCATCGGTCGCACCCGGCCGGAGCGGCGCTTGACAGGCAGCAGGGGCGCCGGCTTCCTGCCGCCCTGCTCCGTGGGACCGCCCGATCATGCATGCCTACCGCACCCATAGCTGTGCCGCACTCCGTGTCGCCGATGCCGGACAGACCGTGCGGCTGTCCGGCTGGGTGCACAGCAAGCGCGACCATGGCGGCCTGCTGTTCATCGACCTGCGCGACCATGCGGGCATCACCCAGATCGTGATCCCGGCCGGGTCGGCGCTGCTGGAGCGGGCGGAACGGCTGCGCGTCGAGAGCGTGCTGACCGTCACCGGCCAGGTGGTGCTGCGCGAGGGGGCCACGATCAACCCGAAGCTGCCGACCGGCGAGATCGAGATCCAGGCCGGGGAGATGGAGGTCCAGTCCGCCGCCGCAGTGCTGCCGCTGCAGGTGGCGGGGCACGAGACCTACGGCGACGAGCTGCGGCTGCGCTACCGCTACCTCGATCTGCGCCGCGAGCGCGTGCACAAGAACATGATGCTGCGCGCGGGGGTGATCGCGTCCCTGCGCCGGCGCATGATCGACCAGGGCTTCACCGAGTTCCAGACGCCGATCCTGACCGCGTCGAGCCCCGAGGGCGCGCGCGACTTCCTGGTGCCGGCGCGGCTGCATCCGGGCAAGTTCTACGCGCTGCCGCAGGCGCCGCAGCAGTTCAAGCAGCTGCTGATGGTGGCGGGCTTCGACCGCTACTTCCAGATCGCCCCCTGCTTCCGCGACGAGGCGGCGCGCGCCGACCGCTCTCCGGGCGAGTTCTACCAGCTCGATTTCGAGATGAGCTTCGTGACCCAGGAGGACGTGTTCGCGACGCTGGAGCCGGTGATGGCCGGCGTGTTCGCGGAGTTCGGCGACGGCCGGAGCGTGGACGCGCTGCCGTTCCGGCGCATCGCCTACGACACCGCACTCGCCGAGTACGGCTCCGACAAGCCCGACCTGCGCAACCCGCTCAGGATCAGCGACGTCACCGACGCCTTCGCGGGCTCGGGCTTCGGGCTGTTCGCGAAGATCGCGGCCGCCGGCGGCCAGGTGCGGGCGATCCCGGCCCCTGGCGCCGGCGGACGGCCGCGCTCGTTCTTCGACAGGCTGAACGAGTGGGCACGCGCCGAGGGCGCGGGCGGGCTCGGCTACATCACCTTCGACGCCGAGGGTGCGAGGGGGCCAATCGCCAAGAACCTGGAGCCGGAGCGCTGCGAGGCGATACGCAGCCGCTGCGGCCTGCGGCCGGGCGACGCGGTGTTCTTCGCAGCCGGCCCGCGCGACGGGCTCAAGGGCCTGGAGACGGTGAAGTTCTCCGGCCTCGTGCGCACGCGCATCGCCACCGAGCTCGAGCTGATCGAGCAGAACGCGTTCCGCTTCTGCTGGGTGGTCGACTTCCCGATGTACGAGCTGAACGAGGAGACCGGCCAGGTCGATTTCAGCCACAACCCGTTCTCGATGCCGCAAGGCGGGCTGGAGGCGCTGAACAACCAGGACCCGCTCACCATCAAGGCGTTCCAGTACGACATCGTCTGCAACGGCATCGAGCTGTCGTCGGGCGCGATCCGCAACCACCGTCCCGAGGTGATGATCCGCGCCTTCGCCATCGCGGGCTACCCGGAGAGCGAGGTCGAGGCGCGGTTCGGCGGCATGCTGAACGCGTTCCGCTACGGCGCCCCCCCGCATGGCGGCTCGGCCCCCGGCGTGGACCGGATCGTCATGCTGCTCGCCGACGAGCCCAACATCCGCGAGGTGATCCTGTTTCCGCTGAACCAGCAGGGCGAGGACCCGATGATGGGAGCGCCCGCCGCGGTGCCGCCTGCGCGCCTGAAGGAGCTGTCGCTGCAGACCGTGCTGCCGCCGGCAAAGCCCGTGCCGGGCGCCACCTCGCCGGTGGTGCCCGAAACCGCGCCCGGCTGACAGAGCCGGCCCGCGGCCCGTCGTTCCGCCCGGGCGCGCGATGCTCTAGTCTGGGCCAAGGCCAGTTCCGGAGCGTCAGCCGCATGCATCATCGCACCATCCAGAGCCGGGCGCCGTCGCAGCTGGCGCTCGCGGTGGCGGCAACGCTGCTCAGCCCGGCCACGATCCTGGCGGCCCCCGCCCCGGTTCCCGGCCACCAGGGCGTTGGCCAGATGAGTGGCTCGGCGCAGCTGCAGGCGCACAAGGCGCTCTACGACCTCAGCCTCGCCGCGTCGCAGGGCGGCGATACGGTGGCAGCGTCCGGCAGCATGAGTTTCCAGGTGACCGACGCCTGCAGCGGCTGGGCCAGCCAGCAGCAGCTGCGCCTGCGGCTGGTGACGCGCGAGGGACAGGCCAGCGACATGGTGTCGGACTACGCGACGCTGGAGAGCAAGGACGGACGGCACCTCACCTTCGACATGCAGGAGCGCGACAACGGCAGCATGACGCAGCAGGTGCGCGGCGAGGCCAGCCTCGATGCCAATGGCGACGGGGTGATCCACTTCACCCTGCCGAGCCGCAGCACCATGACGCTGCCGCGCGGCACGCTGTTCCCGATGGCGCACACCGCGGCGATCATCGAGGCGGCCCAGGCCGGCCGCAAGAGCATCGACCCGGTGCTGTTCGACGGCACCAGCGCCGACGGGCCCACCGACAGCTACGTCACCATCCTCGGCTGGCACGCAGCACCGTCGCAGTCGAGCTATCCGGGGCTGCAAGACCAGGGCTCGGGCCAGGTGCATGTCGCCTTCTTCGCCCGCAAGCCCAACGCCATCACGCCCGACTACGAGATCGGCATGCGCTACTTCGACGGCGGCGCCTCCGACCGGCTGGACATGAATTTCGGCGACTTCACGATGCGGGGCACGCTGACCAGCTTCGTGCCGGGCCAGAAGCCGGCCCGCTGCTGAGATGCCGGTGGCCAGGGTGAGCGGCGCCGCGGCGGCCGGACCGCCGGCGGGCGCGCTGTCGCACGGCCTGCGCGGCCGGCACGTGACGATGATCTCGCTCGGCGGCGTGATCGGCGCCGGCCTGTTCGTGGGCAGCTCGGCCGCGATCGCGGGCTCCGGGCCGGGGGTGCTGCTGTCCTACGTGCTGGCCGGCACGGTGGCGCTGCTGGTGATGCGGATGCTGGGCGAGATGGCGATCGAGGCGCCGGGTGCCGGCTCGTTCATCGGCCATATCAGGCGCGGCCTCGGCGGACGCGCAGCCTTCGTCGCCGGCTGGATCTACTGGCTGTTCTGGGCGGTGGTGGTGGCGGCCGAGGCGATCGGCGGCTCGGCGATCCTCGCACCCTGGATCCCGCTGCCGCGCACCGCACTCGACCTGATGCTCGTGCTCGGCATGACGGCGACCAACCTGGTGTCGGTGCGCAGCTACGGCGAGTTCGAGTTCTGGTTCTCGTCGCTCAAGATCCTGGCCATCATGGTGTTCTCGGCCCTGTGCATCGCCGCCCTCGGCGGCGCGTTCGGGCCAGGCCGGGCAAGCGTGACGCATCTGTGGAGCGATGGCGGCGTGCTGCCGCACGGGATCGGCGCGGTGCTGGCGATCATCCCGACGGTGGTGTTCCAGTATACCGGCAGCGAGATCGCCACGGTGGCCGCGGCCGAATCCGACGATCCGGGCCGCAACGTGGCGCATGCCACCAACACCGTGGCGCTGCGGGTGCTGCTGTTCTACGTGGGCTCGATCCTGCTGATCCTGTGCGTGGTGCCCTGGAGCGCCATGGTGCCCGGCCATTCGCCGTTCGTGGCCGCGATGCAGCGGCTCGGCATCCCCGGGGCCGCGACGGCGATGTCGCTGGTGGTGCTGGTGGCGGTGCTGTCGTGCCTGAACTCCGCGCTCTACGTGACGTCGCGGGTGCTGTTCGAGATGGCAGCGCACGGCGACGCGCCGCGCTGGCTGGTGCAGACCGGACGCGGCGGCGTGCCGCGGCGGGCGATCGGGGCCGGCAGCGGCGTCGGCGTGCTGGTGGCGATCGCCTCGACGATCTCGCCGGACAGGGTGTTCGCGTTCCTGCTGAACGCGTCGGGCGCGCTGATCCTGTTCGCCTACCTGCTGATCGCGCTGGCGCAGATCCGGCTGCGCACGCCGATGCGGCGCGCGGGCCTGCGTCCGCGCTTCGCGATGTGGCTGTTTCCCGGCCTGTCCTGGGCGACGATCGCGGTGATCCTCGCCGTGCTGGTGGCGATGGCGTTCAGCCCGGCGACGCGGCCGCAGATCGTGCTGGGCGGCCTGACCGTGCTGGCCGTGCTAGCGTGCCACGAACTGTTCCGACGGAGACGCGACGCATGACCGACACCCCCGCCCACGACTGGCTCAAGCCACGCCTGGAGCAGCTGCTGACCGAGGCCGAGGCCGCCGGCATCGAGCGCTCGATCGCGGTTGCCGTGCTGACCGACATCGTCACCGGCGCCGACTTCAACGCCAGCCACCTCGCCAGCGACATAGACGCTTAAACCCCGGATTCTCAAGGCTCCGCCTCGAGCGGGGTCCAGGGGCAGCGCCCCTGGCCTGGCGCTACCGCCTCGGATGCAGCGCCCCGCGCAGCGCCGACCGCGACCGGTTGCGGGCGACGAGCGCCGAGCGCGCCGAGGCCACCGCATCGAAGCCGTGGAACGCCCCCGGGAACACGTGCAGCTCGGTCGGCACGCCGGCGCGGATCAGCCGGCGCGCGTAGTCGATATCCTCGTCGATGAACAGGTCCAGCGCGCCCACCGAGATGAAGGCCGGCGGCAGGCCGGACAGATCCTCCGCCCGCGCCGCCGCCGCATAAAGCGAGATGCCGGGCCCGCCCGGCTCCTGCCCGAGCAGGGCTGTCCAGCCGAACCGGTTCTGCGCCGGCGTCCAGAGGAACTCGCCCGCGAACGGATGCGGCTCCGCCGTCACGGTGCGATCGTCGAGCATGGGATAGATCAGGTGCTGGAACACCAGCGGCACCTCGCCGCGGTCGCGCGCCAGCAGCGCCAGCCCTGCCGCCAGCCCGCCGCCGGCACTCTCGCCGCCGACCGCGATCCGGCTGCGGTCGACCTGCAGCGCCGGCGCCTCGTCATGCAGCCACTTCAGCGCGGCGTACGCGTCCTCGACCGGCGTCGGGTGCGGGAACTCGGGCGCCAGCCGATACTCGACCGAGGCGATCACGCAGGCGAGCTCGGCCGCCAGGGCCGCCTGGGCGGCATCGTTGCCGAAGGCCGAGCCGAGCACGTAGCCGCCGCCATGCAGATGCAGCAGCGCCGGATGGGTGACCCCCTCGTCGCCGCCGAGCGGGGTGAACACCCGCACGTCGATCTCGCCGACACGGTGGGTGACGATCGAGGCCAGGGCCGGATCGGCAGCCGGCGCGAAGGCCCGCGTCACCGCATCATGCCGGCGCAGCGTCGGCAGGCTCTCCGCGGACAGCGTCTGTTCGGGATGCGTCTCCAGCCCGGGCAGCAGCTCGGGATCGACCAGTGCGCGTGTCGTCATGCTTGGCTCCTCGTCGTGCGGACCTGCGGCGACATCCCGGCCCCTCAGCTGCCGCTGGTGCGGTAGACGCGCACCGTCTCGCGCGGCCACAGCCAGGCGGCGCCGCGCACGCCGGAACTGTCGCCATGGATGTTCGGCTTGATCGGCGTGGTGCATTGCGGGCTGATCACGTGGCGCTGCAGCAGCGGCGGCACCTTGCTGTACAGATGCTTCATGTTCGACAGCCCGCCGCCCAGAACGATGGCGTGCGGGTCGAGGATGTTGATGATCTGCGCCAGCCCGCGGGCGAGCCGTTCGGCATGACGGTCGAGGGCCGCGATCGCGCGCGCGTCGCCGGCCTCGGCGCGCGCGGGGATGCCGTGGGCGTCGCGATGGCCCGGACCGTCGCAATCCTCCGCCAGCGCCGGCCCGCACAGATAGCGCTCGACGCAGCCCTGGTTGCCGCAGAAGCACGGGATGCCGGGCACCTCGTCTGCCGTCGGCCAGGGTAGCGGCGCATGGCCCCACTCGCCGGCGATGTTGTGGCGTCCGGCCAGCACGCGCTCGTCCACCACGATGCCGCCGCCGACCCCGGTGCCGAGGATCACCCCGAACACGATGGAATGGCCCTCGCCGGCGCCGTCGACCGCCTCCGACAGCGCAAAGCAGTTGGCGTCGTTCTCGACGCGCACCTCGCGGCCGAGCGAGGCGGTGAGGTCGCGGGCGAAGGCGCGTCCGTTGAGCCAGGTCGAGTTGGCGTTCTTGACCAGCCCGGTATCGGGGCTCACAGCACCCGGGATGCCGACGCCGACGCTCGCCGTGCCGCGCAGCTCGGTCTCGGCGCCCTCGACCAGCTCGCGGATGACGCGGATCGCGGCGTCGTATTCCAGCGGGTTCGGGACGCGCCGCCGCAAGGTCTCCTTGCCGTCGTTGGCGATTGCGGCGATCTCGATCTTGGTGCCGCCGAAATCGATGCCGATCCGGAAATCCGCCATGTCCGCCTCGCAAAGCCTTCAGGATGGCCGGTATGATGGCGTGATGGCCGAGTCTTCACAATCGACCCCGGCACCGGGGCGTCCGGCGATCCCGGAGACGCTGCTGGACGTCAAGGGACTGAGCTGCCCGCTGCCGGTGCTGCGCGCCAACCGGATGCTGCGCTCGATGCCCGAGGGCGCCCGGCTTCGCGTGCTGGCGACCGACCGGGCGGCGGTGCAGGACTTCCACGCCTTCTGCCGCGAGACCGGACACGCGCTGATCGCCTTCGGGGACGAGGCGGGGGTGCTCAGCTTCGTGATCCGCCGCCGGCCCGATCCGGTCGGCTGACGTCCGGGCCCCGTCGCGGAGGGGCTTTCGCCCGGCAGGGCTTGGGGCTAATCGGGGGCCGCTCGACCCGACCGCCCTGCCCGCCACCCTCAGGACCCTGGAGCCTGGATGTCTGACTCTCTGTCGTCGCTCTCCTTCGAGGATGCGCTGGGCGAGCTCGAAAAGATCGTGCGCGGCCTGGAGGGCGGCCAGCAGAAGCTCGAGGACGCGATCGCCTGCTACGAGCGCGGTGCGGCCCTGCGCCGGCATTGCGAGGCCAAGCTCGGCGAGGCCGAGGCCCGCGTGCAGGCGATCGTCGAGCGGGCGGACGGCGCGCTGGCGACGCAGAAGCTCGACTGAGGCGGAGGCAGACGCGCGTGAACGACATCACCGCCTCCGGCATCCCGTCCGGCCACGCCCTGCCGGAGCCGCCGGCCAGCGCCGCCACGCACGAGACCGCATCGGGCATCCCGTCCGGACCCGCCAGCATCCCGCACCTCGCATCCGCACCCGCGACGGTCGCGCCGGGAGCCGGGCTGGGCGCTGCCCTGGCGACGCGGGCCGGCGAGATCGAGGCGACGCTGGAGGTCCTGATCCCGAGGGTGAGCGGCGGCGAGGCCAGGCTGGTCGAGGCGATGCGCTATGCCACGCTCGGCGGCGGCAAGCGGCTGCGCGGCTTCCTGGTGATGGAGGTGGCGGAGCTGTTCGGCGCCCCCATCCAGGGCGCGGCGCGGGCGGCGGCCTCGGTCGAGATGCTGCACGCCTATTCGCTGGTGCATGACGACCTGCCGGCGATGGATGACGACGATCTGCGCCGCGGCCGGCCCTCGACCCATATCCGCTTCGACGAGGCCACCGCCATCCTGGCCGGCGACGCGCTGCAGACGCTGGCCTTCGCGGTGGTGGCCGATGCCGACACCCATCCGGACGCGCAGGCGCGGATCGAGCTGGTGGCGGCCCTGGCGGAGGCGTCGGGGGCTGCCGGCATGGTCGGCGGGCAGATGATCGACATGGAAGGCGAAGGCCGGGCGCTGCCGCTGCCCGAGGTCGAGCGGCTGCATGCGCTGAAGACCGGCCGGCTGATCCGCTACAGCGCCGAGGCCGGCGCCATCCTGGGACGGGCGACGGCGGAGCAGCGCGCGGCGGTCGCCGCCTACGGACGCGACCTGGGGGCCGCGTTCCAGGTCGCCGACGACGTGCTGGACGCGACCGCCGATGCCGAGGCGCTAGGCAAGACCGCGGGCAAGGATGCGGATGCCGGCAAGTCGACCGTCGTGGCGCTGCTCGGCATCGAGGGCGCGCGGGCGGAAGCCGAGCGGCTGGCCATGCTGGCCGCGGACGCGCTGGCGGCGTTCGGGCCGGAAGCGGACCGGCTCCGGTCGCTGGCGCGCTACGTGGTCGAACGTCGTTCCTGAGGCACCGGCACGATGACCACGCCCGGCCAATACCCCCTGCTGGACCGCATTCGGTCGCCGCGTGATCTGCGCAACCTGTCGGGGGAGCAGTTGCGGCAGGTGGCGGACGAGCTGCGGGGCGAGACGCTGGATGCGGTATCGATCACCGGCGGGCATCTGGGGGCGTCGCTGGGGGTGGTGGAGCTCACCGTGGCGCTGCATGCGGTGTTCGACACCCCCGACGACCGGCTGATCTGGGACGTCGGCCACCAGACCTACCCGCACAAGATCCTGACCGAGCGGCGCGACCGCATCCGCACGCTGCGCCAGCCGGGCGGGCTGTCGGGCTTCACCCGGCGCGCGGAGAGCCAGTATGACCCGTTCGGGGCGGCGCACTCGTCGACCTCGATCTCGGCCGGTCTCGGCATGGCGGTGGCCCACGACATCCTGCACAGCCAGGGTGCTGCCCCGGTGGCAGACCGGCACGTGATCGCGGTGATCGGCGACGGCTCGATCTCGGCCGGCATGGCCTACGAGGCGATGAACAACGCCGGCTCGTCGAAGGCGCGCCTGATCGTCATCCTCAACGACAACGAGATGAGCATCGCGCCCCCGGTGGGGGCGATGTCGGCCTACCTGACGCGGCTGCTGTCGAGCCAGAAGTTCCTCAGCCTGCGCGACCTCGCCGGCCGGGTGGCACGCCGCCTGCCCAACCCGATCGAGCGCACCGCCAAGCGCGCGGACGAGTATGCGCGCGGCATGCTGACCGGCGGCACGCTGTTCGAGGAGCTGGGCTTCTACTATATCGGCCCGATCGACGGCCACAACATGGACCACCTGCTGCCGGTGCTGCGCAACCTGCGCGACGCCGACGAGCCCGGCCCGGTGCTGCTGCACGTGATCACCCAGAAGGGCCGCGGCTATGCGCCGGCAGAAGCGTCTGGCGACAAGTATCACGCGGTGGCGCGCTTCAACGTGGTCACCGGCGAGCAGGCCAAGACCCCGCCGGGACCGCCCACCTACACCGCGGTGTTCGGCCGCGAGCTCGCCGCGTGTGCGGACGACGACAACAAGATCGTGGCGATCACCGCAGCCATGCCGTCCGGCACCGGGCTGGACGCGTTCGCCCAGCGCCACCCCGACCGCTTCTTCGACGTGGGCATCGCCGAGCAGCACGCCGTCACCTTCGCCGCCGGCATGGCCACCGAGGGCCTCAAGCCGTTCTGCGCGATCTACTCGACCTTCCTGCAGCGCGCCTACGACCAGGTGGTGCACGACGTGGTGCTGCAGGGGCTGCCCGTGCGCTTTGCCATCGACCGCGCCGGCCTGGTGGGCGCCGACGGGGCGACGCATGCGGGCTCCTTCGACCTGAACTATCTCGGCTGCCTGCCGGGGATGACCATCATGGCGCCGTCCGACGAGATCGAGCTGCTGCACATGACCGCCACCGCAGCCGCGTTCGACGACGGGCCGATCGCGCTGCGCTACCCGCGCGGCAATGGCCTCGGCCTCGAGGCGCTGCCCGCCCGCGGCGCCATCCTGCCGATCGGCCGCGGCCGCATCCTGCGCCAGGCCGGACGCCAGCACGGGCGCGAGCAGGGCGGCATCGCGCTGCTCAGCCTGGGCACGCGGCTCGGCGAGGCGCTGCGGGCCGCCGACGAGCTCGCCGCCCGCGGCCTGCCGCCCACCGTGGTCGATGCCCGCTTCGCCAAGCCCCTCGATACCGAGCTGATCGAGCAGCTGGCCCGCAACCACGCCGTGCTGATCACCCTGGAGGAAGGGGCCGCCGGCGGCTTCGGGGCAATGGTCATGCACCACCTCGCCAGCACCGGACTGCTCGATCGCGTCCGCATGCGGCCCATGACCCTGCCAGACCGCTTCATCGACCACGATACCCCCACCGCACAGATCATCCAGGCCGGACTGTCCGCCAAACACGTCGTCCAGACCGCACTGCAGGCACTGGGCGTGGAGCAGAGCGGCGACCGGTCCGGGCTGGCCTGACGGCAGGGAGATGAAGAAGCGGGCGGATCAGCTGCTGGTCGAGCGCGGGCTCGCGGACACGCGCACGCGGGCGCAGGCGCTGATCCTGGCCGGGCTGGTGTTCACCGGCGAGGCGCGCGTGGCCAAGGCGGGCGACGCCCTGGCCGAGGACGCACCGCTAGCCTTGCGCGGACAGGACCATCCCTGGGTGTCACGAGGCGGGCTGAAGCTGGCGCACGCGCTGGAGCACTTCGCCCTGTCGCCGGACGGCCGAACCTGCCTCGATATCGGCGCCTCGACCGGAGGCTTCACCGACGTGCTGCTGACGCACGGCGCTGCCCGCGTGCATGCGGTGGATGTCGGGCACGGCCAGCTTGCCTGGAAGCTGCGCGGCGATCCCCGGGTCGTGGTGCATGAGAAGGTGAATGCGCGCAGCCTGACGACGGCCGCCGTGCCGGATGCGATCGGCGCCCTGGTCTGCGACGCGAGCTTCATCGGCCTGAGGACGGTGCTGCCGGCACCGCTCGGCCTGTGCGCGCCGGGCGCCTGGGCGGTGGGGCTGATCAAGCCGCAGTTCGAGGCCGGCCGAGGCTCGGTCGGAAGCAAGGGGGTGGTGCGGGACGCGGCGATCCATGAGCAGGTCTGCGCCACGATACAGGACTGGTGGAGCGCGCTGCCCGGCTGGTCGGTGCTCGGCATCGAACCCAGCCCGATCACCGGACCGGAAGGCAACCGGGAGTTCCTGATCGCCGCCCGGCGCGACTGACTCCGCGGGATCAGGCCGAACGGATCGGCTGTTCCAGATCGTGCCGGGAGACCTCCGCGAGCAGGTCCCAGATCCGCGACGGCGTCGTCAGCAGATCGTCATCGTCATTCAGCAGGCGGTCGAGTTCCAGAAGCTTCGCATCGTATTCAAGGTCGTTCATCTCGGAGCCTCCAGGCGCTCTGCGCCACTTGCCTTGGCAAACGTGTCTTCCATGTGACTGTTCCACTCGAATAGACGCTTCCGCCTGCGCCTCGCAATGAATTGTTCCTCGGAGCGATGCCGCTTGCCGCACAGCACGCACCCGCCTATCTGCAGCGCGGCCCCCGGACGCAGCATGACCCCTCTCGATCACCTTCCGACACCAGCCAGCCAGGCTGCCCACGACCTCTCCGAGGCCGAGCGGGCCCGCATCCTGGCCAAGGCGGCGCTGTTCGCACCGCCACCGGCGGTGCTGGCGGATGGAAGGCGGGAGATCGTCGGGCTGTCGCGAGACGAGCTGACCGAGGCGCTGCTGGCGATCGGCGAGAAGCCGTTCCGCACCAAGCAGATCTGGCACTGGGTCTATCATCAGGGCGTCACCGACTTCGCGTCCATGAGCTCGCTGTCGCGGCCGCTGCAGCAGAAGATGGCGGAGCGCTTCGTGATCGGGCGGCCCGAGGCTGCGGTGGTGCAGACCAGCAGCGACGAGACCCGCAAGTTCCTGTTCCGCTTCCGCGACGGGCAGGAGGCGGAGACCGTCTACATCCCCGACCGGCGCGAGGACCGCGGCGCGGTCTGCATCTCGAGCCAGGTCGGCTGCACCCTGTCCTGCACCTTCTGCCATACCGGCACCCAGAAGCTCGCCCGCAACCTGGGTGCCGCCGAGATCGTCGGCCAGTTCATGGCCGCCCGCGACAGCTACGGCGAGTGGCCGAGCCCGCAGGGCGAAACGCCGCGGCTGCTGTCCACGATCGTGCTGATGGGCATGGGCGAGCCGCTCTACAACTACGACAACGTCGCCAAGGCGATGCGCATCGTCATGGACAATGAGGGCATCGCGCTGTCGCGACGGCGCATCACGCTGTCCACCTCGGGCGTGGTGCCGATGATGGATCGGGCGGGCGAGGAGCTCGGCATCAACCTGGCAGTCAGCCTGCATGCGGTGCGCGACGCGCTGCGCGACGAGATCGTGCCGCTGAACCGGAAATACCCGATCGCCGAGCTGATCGCGGCGTGCCGGCGCTATCCGGCGGCGAGCAACGCGCGCCGGATCACCTTCGAATACGTCATGCTGCGCGGGGTGAACGACAGCGAGGCGGAGGCGCGCGAGCTGGTGCGGCTGATCGCCGGCATCCCGGCCAAGGTGAACCTGATCCCGTTCAATCCCTGGCCCGGCAGCCGCTATCTGCCCTCGACGCGCGAGCAGCTCGGCCGGTTCGCGCAGATCGTGATGGATGCGGGCTTCGCCTCGCCGATCCGCATGCCGCGCGGCCGCGACATCCTGGCGGCCTGCGGGCAGCTGCGCACCGAAAGCACCCGCGCGCGGCCGGTGGCCTGACGCGCCGGGGCGTTGCCGGAGACGCTCGCGCCGCCTGGACTGGCCCGGACGGCGGCGCGATGGTTGATCCCGGATCATCGTGAGGCCCAGCATGTCCCGCTCCGCTCGTCGCATCCTCGTCTGCAGCCTGCTCGTCCTGGGTCCCGCCGCAGGGACCCAGGCGCAGAGCCTGCCATCGTTCGGCGGTAACCCACTCGGCGGCGTGATGTCGGGCCTGGGTAGCGGTGGCGGCGCGGGCGGCGGGTTGAGCGGGCTGCTCGGCCGGGGGCTGCCATCGGTGTCCTCGGCCCCGACCGGCAACGTCGCCGGGGTGCTCGGCTACTGCATGCAGACCAACGCGCTGCAGGGCGGCAATGCCGGCTCCACGCTCAACGCCCTGACCAGCCGTCGCGGCCTGACCTCGTCGTCGGGCTATGCGCAGGGCCAGCAGGGGCTGCTGCAGACCGGCAACGGCAACAGCGTGTCGATGGCCGGGATGAGCGGGCAGGTCCGCTCCCGCATGTGCAGCATGGTGCTCAGCCGGGCGCAGTCCTTTCTCTAGGAGAGCCGTGGGCTTCCTCATGGATGCGGTTCGTCTCCCGACGTCCGTTCTTCTGGCGGCGGGGCCTCTGTCCTGGCCGGTCATCCCCGCCCGGGGGGGCCAAGGTGACGCAACCCGACCGGCGCCGGGCGCGTCAGTCTCTCGCAAGGGAGACTTCCATGGCCGCAGCATCGGGACAGACGACGGGCAACGTGCCGATCGAGGCGATCGATCCGGGCGGCACGCACAAGGCGCCGACGGGCGACGCCGGCAAGTCGGGGCCGTCGGCCAAGACCCGGCCAGAGGTGCAGAGCGGCGACCGCAACGAGGCGCCGAACGCGACCATCCACGACAGCGACACCAATCCCGCCGACGCCTGATCGCGCACGCATGGACGGCCAGGCGTCCGCTGCGCCACGGGCAGCGACCACGGCGCTGCTCCAGCGCCTCGGCGACGCGTTGCCGGCTCTGCAGGCGGAAGCCGCGGCCGGCGACCGCGAGGGCCGGTTTCCCGCCGATGGCCTCGTCCTGCTGCGCGCGTCGGGCGCTCTCGCGGCACCGCTGCCGCGATCGGCAGGCGGGCTCGGGCTCGGCACCGAGCCTGACGGCGCGCTCGGGATGCTGGCGCTGCTCCGGCTGATCGGCCGCGGCAACCTGTCCCTCGGCCGTCTCTACGAGGGGCATGTCAACGCGATCAAGCTGGTCGTGCAGTACGGCAGCGCGGGACAGCTCGATCGGCTGGCCTCGGCGATCCGGACCGACGGCTTCTGCGGCATCTGGGTCACCGAGGGGCCAGAGCCGCTGCGCTATCGGGACGGGCCGGACGGGATCGTGCTGGAGGGCAACAAGTGGTTCGCCTCGGGCGCGCGGCACGTGACGCATCCCCTGGTCACCGCGCTGTCCCCGGACGGCGCGGCCCGCATGCTGCTGGTGCGGCTCGGCGTCGAGCGCGATGTCGAGGCCGACGCGCAGAGCCTGGGCGGCATGCGGGGTGCCGGCACCGGACGCGTGCGCTTCACCGGCATGACGCCCGGCGCGGACGCGCTGATCGGCGGCCCGGGCGACTATCTGCGGCAGCCGGAGTTCTCCGCCGGCGCCTGGCGCGGCATCGCGGTGGCGCTGGGCGGCATCGACCGGCTGGTCGACCTGCTGCGCGACCAGCTCGCCGCCCGCGGCCGCGACGACAATCCGCACCAGCGCGCGCGGATCGGCGAGGCGCTGATCGCCCGCGAGACGGCGTCGTTGTGGGCCCGCCGGGCGGCGCTGGTCGCCGAGGGCGGCCGCTTCGGCCATGGCGACGTCGCCGGCACGGTCAACCTGGCGCGCATCGCCTGCGAGGCGGCCGGCCTCGACGTGATCCGCCTGGTGCAGCGCGGGCTCGGCCTGGCCGCGTTCATGCGCAGCAACGAGGCGGAACGGGCGATGCGCGATCTCGCCACCTACCTGCGCCAGCCGGCACCCGACGAGACCCTGACCGAGGCCGCCGCGTGGTTCGTCGGGCACGACCTGCCTGACCCGGACGCGCCGTGAGGGCCGATGCCGCGCAGGCCGCGTTCCGTTCGCTGCCGATGGCGGCACTGGACGAGATCGTGCCCGGCACGGCGCTGATCCTGGCGCCGCACGCCGACGACGAGAGCCTGGGCTGCGGCGGGCTGATCGCGGCGAGCTGCGCCGCCGGTCGGCCGCCGCTGGTGGTGATCGTCACCGACGGCGTGGGCTCGCATCCCGGCTCGCCCTCCTGGCCGGCCGACCGCCTCCGCCGGACGCGCGAGGCGGAGGCGCAGGCGGCGGTGGCGCTGCTCGGGCTGCCGGCCGGGCGCCTGTCGTTCCTGCGCCTGCCCGACACGCGCAGCCCGCGCGACGGGCCGGAGTTCGAGCGCGCCGTCGCGACGCTGTCGGCGCTGGCGGAGGCGCAGGGCTGCGACACGGTGCTGTCGACCTGGCGGCACGATCCGCACTGCGACCATGACAGCGCCTGGATGATGGGCCGGGCGCTGGCGCGGCGGAACCGGCTAGCGCTGCTGGCCTATCCGGTGTGGGGCTGGCTGCTCGCGGCGGACGCCCTGCTGGATGGCGGGCCGCCGGTCGGCTGGCGCCTCGACATCACGCCGCATCTGCCGGACAAGCAGGCGGCGATCCGGGCGCACCGGACCCAGTACGGCGATCTGATCACCGACGATCCCGACGGATTCCGTCTGCCCGACGCGCTGCTGGCGGTGTTCGCGGCCCCCTACGAGGTGTTTCTGCAGCCATGAGCGACCAGAGCTGGAACGGCGAGGTGTTCGAGCGGCTCTACGAGGCCAACCCCGATCCGTGGGGGTTCCAGACCAGCGCCTACGAGCGGGCGAAGTATGCCGAGACCCTGGCAGCACTCGGGACGCGGCGGTTCCGCTTCGCGCTGGAGCTCGGCTGCTCGATCGGGGTGATGACGCAGGCGCTGGCGCCGCGCTGCGACCGGCTGCTCGGGATCGACATCGCCGAGACCGCCCTGGCGCTGGCCCGGTCGCGCTGCGACGCCCTCGCCGGGGTGTCGTTCCGCCGCTGCCGGCTGCCGGACGAGTTCCCGGCGCTGGAGGCGGGCAGCGTCGACCTGATCCTGGTGTCGGAGCTGCTGTATTTCCTGTCGCCTGCGGATAATGCCCGCCTGGCCGCGGACATCCTGAAGGCGCTCGCGCCGGACGGGATGCTGGTGCTGGTGAACTGGACCGGCGAGACCAACACCCCCTGCACGGGCGACGAGGCGGCCCGCCTGCTCATCGCCGCCTGCACGGCGCAGGGTCTCGAGGTCACGCTCGACAGCAGGCCGGGCAGCTATCGCCTGGACCGGCTGGAACGCGGCCATCCTGCCGGCGGCTGACGCGCGCCGGTGATGCGCGCCGGTGACGCGCCGAGCGCCCTGTCGTGCCGCGTGTCCTGTCGAATTAATGCACCATTACCGTCGGAAGTGAACAAACTTCGCGCTATCCGGCCGGCTTTAGCCGATAATACAACCATGAAGTGCGCCGCGTTCCTGTGTCTCCTGATCTTCCCGCAGCTGGCCGTCGCGGCAAGCGGACGACCGGCCGCCGGTCCGGAGCCGGCCTGCCTCGCCAGCATCGACGCCGCGCCGCGTCCCGCCGCGATGCCGGTGCAGGTCCTGCGCGCGATCTCCACCGTGGAGTCGGGACGGATCGATCCCGCGACGCATCGCGTGGCGCCCTGGCCCTGGACCATCAACGTCAACGGGGTCGGCTACTTCTACGAGAGCAAGGCGCAGGTGGTGGCGGCGGTGGGTCTGCTGCAGGCGGCGGGGATCCGGTCGATCGATGTCGGCTGCATGCAGATCAACCTGATGTATCATCCCGACGCCTTCGCATCTCTCGACGTCGCGTTCGAGCCCGGCGCCAACGTCGCCTATGCGATCCGCTTCCTGTCCAGCCTGTATCGCCAGACCGGCTCCTGGCCGGCCGCGGCGGCGGCGTATCATTCGCAGACGCCGGAAATCGGCGCCGACTACGAGAAGCGAGTCATGGCGGCCTGGCCCGGCAAGCTGCCGCCGGCCATGGCATCGGCCCCGGTCGAGGTCGCCGAGGCGCCGGACCCGACCGGTCCGACCCCGGCGCTGCGCCGGCTGCGTCAGCAGATGCAGGACGACCACGCAGCGCTGCTGAAGGCCTACGGGCGGCTGACGCCCAATAATCCGCCGGTTGCCTTGACCATCGCCGCCCATCCCGTGCTCCGCCGGCGGCGGCCGGCGACGGTGCTGGCGAGCGCGCCGTCAAGGACGGGAGCGCTGCTGCTGCTGGCCGACAGCCGCTGGCTCGACGGCGCCATCCGGAACTAGCCGGCCGGGCGACAGTCCGCCCTCAGGCGGCTCCGGAGCGGGTCGGGTCCTGATCGGGCAGGTGCGCCGGCAGCAGCGCCGCGCCGTCGGGCAGCGGCAGGCCGCTGCACAGCGCGCGGACGATCGCATCGGCCGCTTCCCGGTGGGCGGCAAGCTCGTCGCGGCGCACCGGGCGGCGCACCAGCAGCGGGCTCTCCGCTTCCACCCGCGCCCAGGCGGTGCCGAAGAACGGCTCCTCGAGCCAGCGCGCGACGAGCTCCGGCGGCAGCCCGACCTGCCGGGCCAGTGCTGCGCAGGCGGCGATGGACGCGGCATCCTGACGGCCGCCCGACCTGACGGCAGCCGGACGCCTGCGATCGAACAGCCGACGCAGCGTCGCCCGCGCCTGCGCCCGTCGCAGGCAGTCGGCCGCCGGCTCCAGGCTGTCGTCCAGCAGCTCGTCCTGCCGGATCATCCGCCGGGCGATGGTCTCGGCCATGCCGCCGGGCGCACGCCCCTGCGTCCGGCCCGACACCGTCACCACCACGTCGGGCGCGTGGCGGATCGCCACATCGACCCGGCGGAGTGCGGCCAGGAAGCCGCGATCCTCTCCCGAAGGCAGCGCCGGAACCCCGCCCGCCTTCTCCCAGGCCCGCACGGTGACCGCGATGCTGGCGCCGGAATGCTCGGTATGGCGGGGCCACGGGTCGTCGGCGTCCGGATCGACGAGGTCGTGGATGCGGTCCAGCACCGTGCCGTAGGCGACCTCGACGACGTCGTCCTCATGCAGGTAGGCCGGGATGTCGGCGGCCTCGATCGCGTTGCACTCGGCCCGCCCGCAGACCGCCTCGGGACCGAGCGCCAGCGCGTCCAGGTTGGCGGCCAACCAGTTCGGCGCCACCTGTCCGTCGGCGTCGGTGGTGAACAGGATGCCGTCCGGTCCGGCGAGCCCGGCCGCGAGCTGCATCGCCTCGCGCCGTGCGGTGCCGGCATGGGCGATCCGCGGCGGATACCGGCGTTCGGCACACAGCACCGCGAACGGCAGCGACGGGGCGAGGCGTCTGACCACGTCGGCGGTGCCGTCGGTGCAGTTGTTCAGCAGCAGCACGACATGATCGAGCGCCACCCCGCGCTGCTCGCCGAGTGCGCGCAGGCAGTCGCCGATGCGCTCGACCTCGTCCTTGACCGGAATCCCCGCCACGAGTGTCGGCATCGAGGCGAGAAGGTGATCGCGCACTGGGTGGTTCCGGAGCTGGGATGCAACCGGTTCTAAGCCGTTGCGATCGGCCCGGTTCCGATGCGGCCGGCTGACGATTGCTTGTGACCGGCCGGCACCTGCTTCTCCGGTGGCACACCCGGTGCTAGGGGTCGCCCGATCCGCGCCACATCGCCCCCAAGGAGCCCGCATGGCCATCAAGGACGTCAAGAAGGTCGTGCTCGCCTATTCCGGCGGCCTGGATACCAGCGTCATCCTGCGCTGGCTGCAGACCACCTATGGCTGCGAGGTGATCACCTTCACCGCCGACCTCGGCCAGGGCGAGGAGCTGGAGCCGGCGCGCCGCAAGGCCGAGCTGTTCGGCGTCAAGCAGATCTTCGTCGACGACCTGCGCGACGTGTTCGTGCGCGACTTCGTGTTCCCGATGTTCCGCGCCAACACGCTGTACGAGGGGCAGTACCTGCTCGGCACCGCGATCGCCCGGCCGCTGATCGCGCAGCGCCAGATCGAGATCGCCGAGATGGTCGGCGCCGATGCGGTGGCGCACGGCGCGACCGGCAAGGGCAACGACCAGGTCCGCTTCGAGCTCAGCTACTACGCGCTGAAGCCCGACGTGACGGTGATCGCACCGTGGCGCGAGTGGGACCTCACCTCGCGCACCCGGCTGCTGGCCTTTGCCGAGGAGAACCAGATCCCGATCTCGCGCGACAAGCGCGGGGAGGCGCCGTTCTCGGTCGACGCGAACCTGCTGCACTCCTCGTCGGAAGGAAAGATCCTGGAAGACCCGGCGGCAGCACCGGACGAGGTGGTGTTCCAGCGCACCATCAGCCCGGAAGCGGCACCCGATATCGCCACCGAGATCACCATCGACTTCGCCCACGGCGATCCGGTGGCGGTGAACGGCGAGGCGCTGGGACCGGCGGCGCTGCTGGCCAGGCTGAACGAGCTCGGGCGGGTGAACGGCATCGGCCGGCTCGACCTGGTGGAGAACCGGTTCGTCGGCATGAAGTCGCGCGGCGTCTACGAGACGCCCGGCGGCACCATCCTGCTGAGCGCGCACCGGACCATGGAGACGATCACGCTCGACCGCGAGGCCGGCCACCTCAAGGACAGCCTGATGCCGCGCTACGCCGAGCTGATCTATAACGGCTTCTGGTTCAGCCCGGAGCGGCGGATGCTGCAGGCGCTGATCGATGCCAGCCAGGCCAGCGTGACCGGCCGGGTGCGGCTGAAGCTCTACAAGGGCAACGTAATCGCGGTCGGGCGCGAGAGCCCGAACAGCCTGTACGACACCCGCGTTGTGACGTTCGAGGACGACCAGGGCGCGTACGACCAGGTGGATGCCGCCGGCTTCATCAGGCTGAACGCGCTGCGGCTGCGGCTGGGTGCGGCTGCCGGACGCAAGGGAGGTGCGCTCTGAGCCGCCGGCCGGGCTGACGCCTGGCTGCATACAGGCGGCCAGAACGCGCTTGGGGCCCCGGTTGGGTCGGCGCACCATGCGTGCATGACCCGAAAACAGAGCATGATCTTGCGCGCAATCTATGTCGAACCCGTGCCCGACTATCTCGAATGGGAGCTGATCGCCCGCTTCCTCATGACGCTCGGATGCCGCCTGCTGGACGGCTCCGGGGCGAGGATCCGGTTCATGCAGCGCGGCGTGGTGGGCACGTTCCAGCGCAACGGGCCGCTGATCCGGCGCCACCAGATCCTCGACGTGCGCGAGTATCTCGCCGCCGCCGGGTTCCGGCCATGACGGTGCTCAGCTGCAAGGGCTTCCAGGCCAGGATCACCTTCAACGCCGCCGACGGGCTGCTGGTGGGACGGATCGCCGGAATCACCGACGTGGTCGGATTCCATGCCGACAGCGTCGCAGCCCTGAAGGCCGCGTTCGAGGCGGCGGTCGACGACTATGTCGAGACCTGCGAGCGCTACGCCAAGCTCCCCGAGCGCCAGTTCAGCGGCCGGGTGACGCTGCGGCTGTCGTCGGAGCTGCATGCCTCGGCGGCACTGGCCGCGGAGCTGCGGGGGATGAGCCTGAAGCGCTGGCTCGAGAACGCGATCGGCACCGCGGCGGAGGCTGATCTGGGCGTGCCGTGACGGTGCCGGGTCGATCCTGAGCCCCGGCCGCCGCGGTTCGCACAAGCCGGCATTCTGGCACCGCACACGGGCATGCTGCCTGCAGTTTCGTTGCGTTATGATAACATGATCGCTCATGCCATGCAGCCATGCCAGGAGGTGAGACGCGCCCTGCGGACCTGGCCGGTGACGATGCTTCCGAGGCCGGTCTCTCATGGCCGGACACGACCCCGGCGCATGAGACGATTCCGCCCTGCGGACGCCGACCTATCGAGATGTTTTTCGCTTTGACGCGAATTTATGGTGACCACAACTCGGTCATTCGCTAAGCCGATCATATCGTTCGATCGTGGAACGATCTTATCCCGCAACTGCTCGATCGCACTGCTCCAGGGGTTCCATGGCCAACACCTATGTCACCGAGACGCTCAAGAACGCGGTGTTCAGCGACGGCTCCATCCTGAGCGGCACCTACACGGCCGAATACAATGCCAGCGGCGGGTTGATCGCCATCGTCAATCCGAGCTTCATCATCACGCCGACCAGCGGGGTCGCGACCAGCTTCACCAGCGCCAAGGTCGCCACGACGAGCGGGTCGTTCGAGCTGACCGCCGCCACCGGCAGCAACACGAGCTATTCGACCCTGAACATCGACTGGTCCGGCGAGACGCCGACGACGCTGAACGCCACCAGCGGCACCGCCGCGACGACGGTCACGAACTCCGTCGGCACCGTACTGTCCCTGACCGGCACCGGCACCGTCACCAGCGTGACCGACCAGAGCATCACCACCTCCATCAGCGGCGCGGCCTTCGCCGACGGGGCGACGCTGTCCGGCACCTGGACCGCCACCTACGATCCCAACGGCTTCCTGCTGGCCATCCAGAACGCCAGCTTCACCGTCACCGGACCGGGCGGCACCAACACCTTCACCAACATGGGAACGCTTCCCTACGCCGACGATCCGACGGCGAGCGGCTTCACCTCCTATGAGATGCACAGCCTGTCGACGACCGGCACCGGCAGCTACAACAGCCTCTATGTCGACTGGAAGACCGAGAACCCGAGCTCCTTCTACGAAGGCAGCCCCTCGCTCTTCACGTCGGTCAAGAATTCCGGCTCGGCCACGCCGACCGCGTCGATCCGCCTGGTCAGCGACGGCAGCAGCGGCGGCGGCTCCACGCCCGTCATCACCGGCCTGTCCAGCACCGAAAGCGGCACCGACACCACCGTCATCGTGCCGTTCTCCGGCGTCACGGTGACCGACGCCGACCCGGCGACCAGTGCCACGATCGTGCTGGACGTGGGCGGCGTGGCGAGCGATGCGAACGGCGTGCTCAGCGGCGCCAACCTGACCGAGACCGCAGCCGGCACCTACAGCCTCGCCGTGACCACGCCGGCCAGCCTGACCAGCGAGCTGCAGGCGCTGAAGTTCACCCCCGCGATCGGCGAGGTCCTCAGCGGCAGGACCGTCTCGACAAGGATCGACCTCGCCATCAACGACACCGACGGCTCGGCGTCGGCCAGCACCGTGCTGACCGAGACGGCCACCTGCTTCCTGCGCGGCACCCTGATCGCCACCCCGTCCGGCGAGGTGGCGGTCGAGACGCTGGGCGCGGGCGACATGGTGAGCGTGCTCGAGGACGGCGTCTGGGTCGGCCGGCCGATCGCCTGGGCCGGCCACGGCCGCATGGAGGCCGCGCGTCACGACCACCGCGACGAGGCCTTCCCGGTGCGCATCCGCGCGGATGCCTTCGCCGCCGGCCAGCCCTCACGCGACCTGCTGGTGACGCAGGAGCACTGCATCCTCACCGACGCGGGCCTCATCCCGGCACGCATGCTGGTGAACGGCGCCTCGATCCTGATCGACCGCAGCCTGCCGGAGTATGATTTCTTCCATGTCGAGCTCGGATGCCACGGCATCCTGTCGTCCGATGGCCTGACCACCGAGAGCTATCTCGACACCGGCAACCGCGCCATGTTCGCCGGTGCAGGCGAGGGCGTCCCGGGCGGCCGGGGGCTGGCCATGGCGGCGCCGCTGGCGGTGGCCCGCGCGCTGGTGGAGCCGATCTGGAACCGCCTCGCCGCACGCGCCCGCGCGCTCGGGCTCGACGACGGCAACCCGGTCCGGACGATCACCGACCAGCCTGGCCTGCGGCTGCTGCTCGAATGCGGCACCGAGCTCGCCGCCTGCTGGCACGACGCGCAGCGCCACATGTTCCGGATCCCGAGGGACGCCAGGCCGGTGCGCCTGCTGTCGCGGGCCGCCGTGCCGGCCGAGACGATCGGGCCGTTCGTCGACGACCGGCGCAGTCTGGGAGTCGCCGTCGACCGGCTGGTGCTGTGGAGCGGGCTGAACGCGACGGTGGTTCCCGCCGCCAGGCTGGCGCTCGATGGATGGCACCGTCCGGAAGGCACGCACCGCTGGACCAACGGCAACGCCGCACTCGACCTGCCGCGCGCCGACGCGGACACCTACCTCGACGTCCACGTCTCGGCGACGCTGCCCTATGCCGAGGCCCTCGCCGGCTGAGGCCGGCGGTCCGGACGGCGTCGCCCCGACCAGGCTCCGGGGACAGGGCGCCCCGGGTCAGCCCTGCAGCGCGACCGAGATCTTGTCGAGCAGCTTGGCACTGCGGAACGGCTTGAGCAGGATGCCGCTCTCGGCGACGTCGCCCAGCTCCGTCAGGTCGGCGTAGCCGGTGACGAACAGCACCTTCAGGCCCGACTGCCACTGGCGCGCGGCGCAGGCGAGCTCGAAGCCGTTCATGCCGGGCATGGCGTAGTCGGTGACCATCAGATCGACCGGGCCCGCGTCATGCAGGCGGTCGAGGGCGTCCTGGCCGCTCGCGGCCTCGATCACGCGGTAGCCGGCCTCGGCGACGATGGTGCTGGTGACCTCGCGCACGGCGAGGTCGTCATCGACCAGCAGCACCAGCCGGTCCGGCCGCAGGGCTGCCGGCAACGGCCGGATCTCGGGAGGGCCGGCCGCGCCGGGCTGGAGCGGCGGCTGGCGATCGGGCTCGGAGCTGGCCCGAGGCAGCAGGATGGCGACGCAGGTGCCCTCGCGCGGCGCCGAGCGAAGGGTGACGATGCCGCCTGACTGCCGGGCGAAGCCATAGACCTGCGCCAGGCCGAGGCCGGAGCCCTTGCCGGGCGGCTTGGTGGTGAAGAACGGCTCGAAGGCGCGTGCCAGCACCTGCGGGGACATGCCGCAGCCGGTGTCGGTGACGGAGATCTCCACGAAGTCGCCGGCGCCGGGCAGGCCGAGCGCGCCGGCCTGCCCGGCATCGACGGCCCGGTTGCGGGTGGCCACGGTGACGGTGCCGCCGGCATCCATCGCGTCGAGCGCGTTGAACGCCAGATTGAGCATCATGCGCCCGATCTGGGTGCGGTCGACGAAGGCCGGCCACAGGCCGGGTTCCAGCACCGCCTCGACCTCGAGCCCGCCGCCGATCGCGGCGGGCAGCAGCTCGCGCAGCTCGGCGACGGCCCGGTTCAGATCGGTCGATACCGGCTCCAGGCGCTGGCGCCGGGCGAACGCCAGCAGCTGGCGGGTCAGGGCGCCGCCGCGCTCGGCAGCCTGGCGCAGCGCCGCGAGCCGGGCGCAGTCGCGCTCGTCGGGACGGGCGGAGGCTTCGAGAAACTCGACGTTGCCGATGATGACGGTCAGCAGGTTGTTGAAATCGTGCGCCACGCCGGAGGTGAACTGGCCCACCGCCTCGATGCGCTCGGCCTCGGCACGGCGCGCCGCGGCGCTGCAGTGATCCGCGGTCGCCTCCCGCAGGCGGCGCTCGGCCTGCTCGCATCGCGCCGTCTCGGCCAGGCGCGCCTCGACCAGCGTGTCGATCTCGGTGCAGGCGCCGGCCCAGTGCATCACGCGGCCCTCGGCATCGCGCAGCGGCACGGCGCGGGTCCTGAACCAGCGATAGCGACCGTCGCGATGGCGGAAGCGATGATCGATCTCGAACGGCCGCTGCTCGGCGAGCGCGGTGATCCACCGGCGGCCGGCCATGTCGCGGTCGTCGGGGTGCATCCTCCGGTCGAGCCAGGCCCGGCCCGTTCCGGCCGCATCCGGCTCGACGGGATAGTCGGCCCATTGCAGGCCGAGCGGCTCGCAGCTGCCGTCGCACCGGCTGGTGAAGAGCAGGGTCGGCAGCGCCTCGATCAGCCTGACGGCGTCCCAGCTGCGGACGACGCCGCGCGCCAGGATCTCGATCGCCTCCAGCCGCGCGCCGCCGGCGGCATTCGGCTGGCTCCAGCCGGCGATCAGGACCCCGAACGGCGCCGGGGCGCCGAGCGGCAGCACGGCGAGCGAGCGCAGCGTGCTGGCGCGGAACCGGCCGGGGCCGAGCAGCTCGCTGGTGCCGACGTCGGGCACCAGCAGGGCGCGGCGCTGCTCGATCGCCAGGGACGCGAGACCGGTGTCGCGCAGCAGTTCGTGCCCGGGTGCGGGCGGGCCGGCATCCTCGGCTGCGGGACAGAGGCCGTGCGGATCGCGCAGCATCAGGCAGATCCCGTCGCACTCCGTCGCCAGACGGCCGGTCTCGCGCAGCAGCGCCAGGATGCAGCCGGTGTCGCGCGCGGCGCCCAGGCGCTCGATGGTCGCGAGCAGGGCCTGGCTGCCGCCGGGGACGGACGCGTCCATCAGCCGGCCGCCTTGGCCGGGCGGGCAGCGGCCGGCATCGGATCCGACGCCTGCTCGGGCGCCGTCCAGTGCAGATCGCAGCGCGCCTGGTAGAGGTCGTCGTCGCCGAGCTCGAGCAGCAGGCCGGTCTCGCAGCGCTTGGCCGTCCACGGCGCCGGGGCGTCGCAGATATGGCAGCGCGCGCAGAGCGACACGCGACGATCGGCCTGCCGTGCCAGCCGGACGATGACGTCGAAGGGCCGGCGCAGGTAGTCGGTGTCGAGCCCGCCCACCGCCACCTGCGCGCCGCCGGCGACCGCCCGGGCGATATCCTCGACGATGTCGCCCGCATAATGCGGCGCCACCATGAACTGCACCTCGTCGATCACCAGCGCCCGACGGGACGCGGCCTGCTCCGGCCAGGCGGAGACGGGCATGGCGGCGATGCGCGAGCCGTCGCGGCTGGAGATCATCGCCGCCCCGTCGCGGCTGTCGAAGGCGGGCTTGAGCACCAGCACGTCGTCGCCGTGGGCGAGAGCGTGGGCGATCAGGGACGAGGACTTGCCGGCAAACATCGGACCGGTCAGCAGCAGCAACTCCCCCGTCCGAGACCCGTCCATGCCCCCTCCCAATTTTGATACGCCCCGTGCATAGCGTGAGCCAGCGCGGCCGCCCATGGCGAACAACCCCCTGCGCGGCCACCTCGCGCGCACGTGAGAGACAGGCGCACGGCGCGGCGCTCTTGACCCGCCGCCGGCGGAAGCCGGACAAGGTCGCCCATGCAGCGCATCTTCTCCGGCATCCAGCCCTCCGGCCTTCCCACCCTCGGCAACTATCTCGGCGCCATACGCAACTGGGTGACGCTGCAGCAGGACAACGAGTGCCTGTATTGCCTGGTCGACCTGCATGCGATCACCTCCTGGCAGGAGCCGGCGCTGCTGCGCTCGCAGACGCGCACGCAGGCGGCCATCCTGCTGGCGGCCGGCATCGATGCCGACCGGCACATCCTGTTCAACCAGTCCGCGGTGACGGCCCATGTCAGGCTCGGCTGGATCTTCAACTGCATCGCGCGCGTCGGCTGGCTGAACCGCATGACGCAGTTCAAGGACAAGGCCGGCCGGGACCGGGAAGCGGTGTCGTCGGGGCTCTACGTGTATCCGAACCTGATGGCAGCCGACGTGCTGACCTATCACGCCACCGGCGTGCCGGTGGGCGACGACCAGCGCCAGCATCTCGAGCTCGCCAACGACATCGTGCAGAAGTTCAACCACGACTACGCGGTCGACTTCTTCCCGGCTGTCGAGGCGCTGGTGCCGCCGGACGCGGCACGGGTGATGAGCCTGCGCGACGGCACCAGGAAGATGTCGAAGTCCGATCCCTCCGATCAGAGCCGCATCAACCTCACCGACGACGCCGACGCCATCGCGCAGAAGATCAGGCGGGCGAAGACCGATCCGGAGCCGCTGCCTTCCGAGCCGGACGGGCTCGACGGCCGTCCGGAAGCGCGCAACCTGGTGACGATGCTGGCGGCCCTGTCGGGCGGCACGGTGGCCTCGGTGCTGGCCGAGCATGGCGGCAGGGGCTTCGGGCCGTTCAAGGACGCGCTGACGGCGCAGCTGCAGGCGACGCTGGCGCCGATCGCGGGCGAGGCGAACCGCCTGCTGGCCGATCCCGGGCATCTGGACGGGGTGCTGCGAGGCGGTGCCGTGCGGGCGAACGCGATCGCCGAGCCGATCGTGCGCGAGGCCGAGCGGATCGTCGGGTTCCTGGTCTAGCCGAGCGGGGTCCCCTGCCCCCTAACCCTCCGGCGAAGGAGCCGTCCATGCGACAAGCCCTGCACAGCCTGACGATCGAGACGCGCGGCAAGGGGCTGGTCGCGTGCAGCCGGCCGGTGCTGGCCTGGGTCGCGGAGCAGGGCATCGCCACCGGGCTGCTGACGCTGTGGTGCCAGCACACCTCCGCCTCGCTGCTGGTGCAGGAGAACGCCTCGCCCGAGGTGCAGACCGACATCGCCGCCTATTTCGAGGCGATCGCGCCGGAGCAGCCCGGCCGCTACGTGCATGACGACGAGGGACCGGACGACATGCCGGCGCATCTGCGCGCCATCCTGACCGGAACGCAGCTCACGATCCCGGTCGCCCAGGGCCGGCCGGTGCTGGGGACGTGGCAGGGGATCTACCTGTTCGAGCATCGCCGCCGGCCGCACCGCCGCAGCGTGGTGCTGCACCTGCTGGGCGAGTAGCCTCAGCCGTCCGCATGCACCAGCGCGCCGTGGCGATCGACCAGGGTCGCGCTGGCCTCGTTCAGGCCGATGACCTCGGTGCGGATGCCATGACGCCGCATCCTGGTGGTGACGGTCTGCAGCGCGCCGACTGCGGTGACGTCCCAGAAATGCGCGCCGCTCAGATCGATCCGGACGCAGCGCGCGGTGTCGCGCAGATCGAACCCGTCTGCGAACATCTCGGCGCTGGCGAAGAAGACCTGTCCCGTCACCCGGTAGGTGCGGGTGTCGGTCGTCTCGTCGTAGCTGCTGACCACCGACATCAGCCGCATGACCTTGAACGCGAAGAACACGCCGCTCAGCAGCACGCCGACGACGACGCCGGCCGCCAGGTCGCTGGTCGCCACCGTCACCGCGACGGTCGCCAGCATGACGAGGCTGGACACCTTCGGATGGCGCGTCAGGTCCCGCAGCGACGTCCAGGAGAAGGTGCTGACCGAGACCATGATCATGATGGCAACCAGGGCCGCCACCGGCACCCGGGCCACCCAGGGGCGGAGCAGCACCATCAGGATCAGCAGGAACAGGCCGGCGACCAGGGTCGACAGCCTGCCGCGGCCGCCATAGCGGACGTTGCCGACGGTCTGGCCGATCATCCCGCAGCCGGCGATGCCGCCGAACAGGCCGGCGGCGATGTTGGCGAGCCCCAGCCCCCGGCATTCCTGCGCCTTGGAGCTCGTCGTGTCGGTGAGCTCGTCCACGACGCTGGCCGTCATCATCGATTCCAGCAGGCCCACGACGGCCATGGCGAGCGCATACGGCGCCACGATGCCCAGCGTGGTCCAGCTCGGCGGCACGTGCGGCAGCACGAGGCTCGGCAGCGACGCGGGCAGCCTGCCCAGATCGGCGACGGTGCGCAGCGGCATCGGGGCCAGCACGCTGAACGCGGTCAGGACGAGGACGCAGATCAGCGGCGACGGGACCGCCCGGGTCAGGCGCGGCGCCAGATAGATGATCGCCAGGCCCGCGGCGATCATCGCGTAGGTCTGCCAGCTCACCCCCAGCATCTGCGGCACCTGCGCCGAGAAGATCAGGATCGCCAGCGCATTGACGAAGCCGGTCCGCACCGAGCTCGACACGAAGCGCATCAGCACGTCGAGCCGCAGCACCCCGAACGCCACCTGGAACGCGCCCGCCATCAGCGTGGCGGCGAGCAGGTAGTCCAGCCCGTGGCTGCGCACCAGGGCCGCCGCGACCAGGGCGACCGAGCCGGCGGCTCCGGAGATCATGGCGGGACGGCCGCCGGTGAGCGAGATGACGATGCCGATGACGAAGGAGGCGAACAGCCCGACCCGCGGATCGACCCCGGCCACGAAGGAGAAGGCGATCACCTCCGGGATCAGCGCGAAGGTGCCGACCATCCCGGCGAGCACCTCGCGCCTGAGATCGCCCGGTCCGTTGAACCACTCGGAGCGGTAGCGGGAAACGGCTTGGCTGGTCATGTGAGGTCCGCAAATCGGCGCGCGCGCATGGACGCCGGCAGGGGGCGCCGTCCTGTGTCATGCGGTGCGCGTTGTCCGGCGGATCGGCGGCCGGAAGAGCCACCCGGAGTCACACCGGGTCCGGGTCCTGTGCCGCCGGCCTAGCCCAGAAGCTGTTGCATCGCAACATGAGTTTGCACCCGCCCCGCCCCCGGTTCAGCCCGGGTTCAGGAGGCGGGCATGGTGGGCCACGTGGTCGGCGATCACGCTCTGGACGAACCAGTAGGAGTGGTCGTAGCCGGCATGGCGGCGCAGCGTCAGCGCCTGTCCGGCCCGGGCGGCGGCCTGCTCCAGCGCCTCGGGGCGAAGCTGCTCGGACAGGAAGCGATCGGCCTCGCCCTGATCGACCAGGATCGGCCGCGGATGATGATGGCCGGCAGCGAGCAGCAGCGTGGCGTCGTGCATGGTCCAGGCCATCGGGTTCGCGCCGAGATAGCGCCGGAACGCCTTCTCGCCCCAGGGCACGTCGGTCGGATGGCAGATCGGCGCCAGGGCGGACACCGAGCTCCAGCGGCCCGGATCGCGCAGGCCCAGCGTCAGGGCGCCGTGGCCGCCCATGGAATGGCCGGTGATGCCGCGCCGGTCGCGGCTCACCGGGAAGTGCCGCTCGACCAGGGCAGGCAGCTCGTTGTTGACGTAGCTGCCCATGCGGTAGTTGGCAGCCCACGGCGCCTCGATGGCGTTCAGGTAGAAGCCGGCGCCGGTGCCGAAATCCCAGTCCTCCTCCTCGCCCGGAATGCCGGCGCCGCGCGGGCTGGTGTCGGGAAACACCATCGCCAGCCCGTGCTCGGCCGCATGGCGCAGCGCGCCGGACTTGGCGGCAAACGTTTCCTCGGTGGAAGACAGGCCCGCCAGCGCGTAGAGCGCCGGACGGGGCGAGGCCGGCGTGGCCTGCTCCGGCACGAACACGCCGAAGCGGGCGGGAAGGTCCAGCTCCTCCGAGGCGTGGCTGTAGAAGCCGATGGTGCCGCCGAAGCAGCGGCTCTCCGAGACCGTCTCCATCAGAACATCACCACGCTGCGGATGCTCTCGCCGCGGGTCATCAGGTCGAAGCCCTCGTTGATCTGCTCGAGCTCCAGGTGGTGGGTGATCAGCGGGTCGATGCTGATGCGGCCGTCCATGTACCAGTCGACGATCTTCGGCACGTCGGTGCGGCCGCGGGCGCCGCCGAACGCCGAGCCGATCCACCGGCGGCCGGTGACCAGCTGGAACGGCCGCGTGCTGATCTCCTGCCCGGCGGCAGCGACGCCGATGATGGTCGACACGCCCCAGCCGCGATGGGAGCATTCCAGCGCCTGGCGCATCAGGGTCGGATTGCCGACGCATTCGAAGGAGTAGTCGGCGCCGCCGCCGGTGAGCTCGACCAGGTGGCCGACCACGTCGCCATTCTCGCCCAGCTCCTTGGGGTTGACGAAGTCGGTCATGCCGAACCGGCGCGCCATCGCCTCGCGGGCGGGATTGACGTCGACGCCGACGATCTGGCCGGCGCCGACCATGCGCGCACCCTGGATCACGTTGAGGCCGATGCCGCCGAGCCCGAACACCACGACCGACGCGTTCGCCTCGACCCGAGCGGTGAACAGCACCGCGCCGATGCCGGTGGTGACGCCGCAGCCGATGTAGCAGATCTTGTCGAACGGCGCGTCGTCACGGACCTTCGCCAGCGCGATCTCGGGCAGCACCGTGTAGTTGGCGAACGTCGAGCAGCCCATGTAGTGCAGGATCGGCTTTCCTTTGAAGGAGAAGCGCGAGGAGCCGTCCGGCATCACGCCGCGTCCCTGGGTCGGCCGGATCGCGGTGCAGAGGTTGGTCTTGCGGCTGAGGCAGCTTTTGCACTGCCGGCATTCCGGCGTGTAGAGCGGGATCACGTGGTCGCCGGGCTTCAGCGTCGTCACCCCCTCGCCGACCTCGACCACGATGCCGGCACCCTCATGGCCCAGGATGGCCGGGAACAGCCCCTCCGGATCGCCGCCGGAGAGAGTGTATTTGTCGGTATGGCACAGGCCGGTCGCCTTGATCTCGACCAGCACCTCGCCGGCGCGCGGACCCTCGAGCTGCACCGTCTCGATCTGCAGAGGCTTGCCGGCCTCGAACGCCACTGCCGCCCTTACGTCCATGATGCTGGCCTCCTGCCTGTCGTCCGCCGCCGCCGGGCAGAGAACGGCGGCACCGGACAGCGGTCAATGGCGCCGCGTTCACGAGTTGCAGGCCCGGGCGTGCCACCGGCGCGCGCCCAGGGCACGGCGATGCGGTGCATCTGCCCGGCCCTGACCTGGTTGCGGCCCGCTTGGCGGCGTGGAGCGCGTCGTCGGCGACGATGAACAAGGCCCTGGGGTCCCCGTCGCCGGGCTGCGGCAGCTCCTCGGCTCGGTCGATCCCGCCGTGACGGGTGGCGGCGGCGTCGGACCGATGCCGCCCGACCCCTGATCAGGCGCCACGGGCCGCAGACCCGCATCCGGCTTTGCCGGACACCCGACATCGGCGACAACGCGTCATGCCGCCGCCCATACCGCGCACGTCCGGTGCGACCGCAGCGATCCTGCTGGCCATGCCGCTTGGCGTCGCGGCCGGAGCAGCGCTGCATGGCCTGGCCCCGCTGCCGGTCGCGCAGTCGCTCGGCGACGATGCCGGCGTGGCGGCCGAGCTGTTCCTGCGGCTGATCCGCATGATCATCGCGCCACTGGTGTTCGCGACGCTGGCCGGCGGCATCGCCGGGATGCGCGGCGGCGGCGGCGGCCGGGCCTTCCTGATCGCGATGGCCTGGTTCGCGACCGCGTCGCTGGTGTCGCTGGGCCTCGGGCTGGCGGCGGCCGACGCGCTGCGCCCGGGGGCAGGCCTGTCGCACGCGCTGCCGCAAGGACATGCCGGCGCGCCCTCCGGCCTCGATGCGCGCGGCGTCATCGTCCGGCTGGTGCCGACCAGCCTGGTCGATGCGATGGCGCGCAACGACATCGTCCAGATCGTGGTGTTCGCCTCGCTGTTCGGCACCGCCGTCGCCACCCTGGCCGAACCGGCCTCGGCGCGGCTGCGCGCAGCGCTGGCCGATCTCGCCGCGGTGATGCTGCGGCTGACCGGGATGGTGATGCGGCTGGCGCCGGTTGCCGTGTTCGCCGCCCTGTTCGCCACCTTCGCCCGCGGCGGGCTCGGGCTCGCGGGCGGACTGGCCGCGTTCGTCGGCGGCTTCTACCTGAGCATGCTGGCGCTGTGGCTGCTGCTGGCGGGTGCCGGCCTGCTGTGCCTCGGCCGGCCGGTCTTCGTGCTGTTGCGGATGATCGTGCCCGCCATCCTGCTCGGCTTCGCCACCGCCAGCAGCGAGGCGGTGTTTCCCCTGCTGGTGGGCACGCTGGAGCGTTTCGGCGTGTCGCCGCGCCTGGTCGGCTTCGTGCTGCCGCTCGGCTATGCCTTCAACCTGGACGGCGCGATGCTGTTCCAGGCGTTCGCAGCGCTGTTCATCGCCCAGGCCTGCGGCGTGGCGCTCAGCCTGCCGCGCCAGCTCGCCATGCTGCTGGTGCTGATGGCGAGCAGCAAGGGCACCGCCGGCGTGCCCCGGGCAGCCATCGTGTCGCTGGCGGCGGTGATGCCGACCTTCGGCCTGCCGGATGCCGGGCTGCTGCTGATCCTGGGCGTCGACCATCTTCTCGACATGGGCCGGACCGCGACCAACGTGATCGGCAACGCGCTGGCCACGGCGGTGGTGGCCCGGCGGGTCGAGGGCGGCACCACACCAGGCCGGAACAGCGCGCCTGCCTGATCGCTCAAGGCCGGCGGAGCGGGGTCAGCCGAAGCAGCGGTGGACGACGCGGTCCCGGCCGGCGAGCTTCGCCTCATACAGCACGTCGTCCGCCAGCTTCAGCGCCGCGGTCCCGTCGGCGGGTGCTGCCCGGACGGTGGCCGCGCCGATCGAGGCCGTGACCATCCAGCCGCGGGCCTGCATCGCGTCGGCGATCGCACCGCGGATGCGGGCGGCAAGCTCGGGCGTCTTGGCGCCGTGCCTGCTCAGGATCGCGAACTCGTCGCCGCCGATCCGGGCGGCGACGTCGTCCTGGTCCAGGACCGGGATCAGCGTCGCGGCGACGTCGCGCAGCAGACGGTCGCCGGCGTCGTGGCCGTCGCAGTCATTGACCTGCTTGAAGCCGTCCAGGTCGAGGTAGAGCAGCGCGAACGGACGGGTCGTGCGCGTCAGCCTGTCGACCGCCTGATCCAGCGCGATGAGAAAGGCGGCACGATTGGCCAGGCCGGTCAGCGGGTCGATGCGCGCAAGACGGCGGAACTCCAGCGTGGTCATCAGCGAGTCCGCCAGGACCTTCAGCGTATGGCGCTGGTCCTCGGTCAGCTCGCGCGGCTCGGGATCGATCACGCACAGCGTGCCGAGCGCCAGGCCCTCGGGATTGACGAGCGGCTGGCCGGCATAGAAGCGGATTCTCGGCTCGCTGAGCACGAGCGGGTTGTCGGCAAAGCGCAGGTCCTGGTGCGTGTCGGGCACGACGAGCGCCTCGTGCGGCTCGAGGATGGCATGGGCGCACATGGCCTGGTCCCGCGGGGTCTCGATCAGGTCGCACGCGAACCGCGCCTTGAACCACTGCCGCTCGCCGTCGACGAGCGTGATCATCGAGGCCGACGCGCCCGTCAGCTTGGCGGCGAGCTTCGCCACGCTGTCGAAATTGGTCTCGCACGCCGTGTCGAGAAGCCCGTAGGAGCGCAGGGCGAACAGGCGCTCCAACTCATTGGCCGGCTTCTCTGCGGATATCATGTCTTTGAAGTAACAAGTCCGAGAGCGGAATGCCAGCGGCAATCCCTGTACCCCGTGACTTGAAAACAATGCTGCTTCTCCAGCATCGAGCCGTTGTTCTTTCCTGAGATCGCGACAGTCGAGCCGGCGTCATCATGCCTGCTGCGGGGCCTGCCGCGGGGCCTGCTGCCGCTCGGCAGCCCGTGCCAGCAGCGCCGACGCGCCCTCCGCCAGCGCCACGCCGGAGACCGGCTTCCTGAGCAGGGCGGCATTGTCCATCTCGGCCCGCTCCATGGCCAGTCGCACGTCCGCGTCGGCGAACCCGGTCAGCAGCAGAACCGGCAGCTCGGGTCGCCGCCGCCTGACCTGCTGGATCAGCGTCAGCCCGTTCATGCCCGGCATGGCGAAGTCCGAGATCAGCAGATCCAGCGACACGCCCTGGTCGATCTGGGCCAGCGCGTCCAGCCCGTCGCCGGCCTGGCTGACCCGGTAGCCGCGCTCCCTCATCTCGCCGACCAGCACGTCGCGCACCATCGCGTCGTCGTCGACGATGAGCACACGGAGAGGCTCCGACAGCGCGTCGATCGCCAGCGCGGCCGACGGCCGGCCGCCGGCGATGGGCTCGCTGGCCGCCTGCGGGAACCACAGGCTCACGGTCGTGCCCTGCCCGAGCGTGCTCTCGATGGTGAAGCCGCCGCCGGAATGCTGCGCGAAGCCGCGCGCCATGGCGAGGCCGAGCCCGGTGCCGCGTCCGAGCGGCTTGGTCGTGAAGAACGGCTCGCTCGCGCGCGCCAGCGTGGCCAGGCTCATGCCGCCGCCGGTGTCGGCGACCGACAGCCGCACGTAGCCTCCGCAGGCCAGGTCCGCCGGATGGGCCGTCGCATCCAGCACCGTCTCGCCGGTGGCCGTGAGGGTCAGCGTGCCGCCGTCGGGCATGGCGTCGCGGGCATTGACGGCGAGGTTCACCAGCACGGTCTCGAGCTGCCCCTTGTCGGCCAGCAGCGTCGGCAGGCAATGGTCCGCCTCCACCCGCATCGCGATGCCGATCCCCAGCGTGTGCGTCAGCATCTCGCGCAGGGCCTCGAGCAGCAGCACGGGCGTCACCGGCTCCGCCCGCAGCGCGTCGCGCCGCGCGAACGCCAGCAGGCGACCGGTGATCGAGGCGCCGCGCTGGGCGGCCTCGCCGGCCATGCCGGCCAGCCGCCTGACGCCCTCGACGTCGCCCGGCCGGCGCTGGATCAGGCTCAGGCCGCCCATCACGGCCTGCAGGACGTTGTTGAAGTCGTGCGCGATGCCGCCTGCGAGCTGGCCCAGCGCCTCCATGCGCTGCGCCTGCGCGAGCCGGGCCTCGGTCCGCTCGCGGTCGAGAGCCTCCTGCTCCAGACGGGCATAGGCGGTGCGCAGCTCGGTCGTCCGCTCGGTGACGCGCGTCTCCAGCGAGGCGTTCAGCGCCGAGAGATCCGCCGCCGCCTGCTCGCGCTCCGCGAGGTAGGTGCGCGTCTCGTACTGCCTGCCGCGGGTCCGCAGGGCGGCGCGCACCGAGCTGCTCAGCGCCGCCACCCCGAGCGGGCGCTCGAGCAGGACGGCGTTGCCGATCTGCGCCAGCCAGGCCGGCACCCGGGCGCCCTGCGCGATGTCGCCGCGCGGTGCCGCCAGCACGACGAAGGGAAAATCCGACCAGGGCGGCTGTCCCGCCACCCAGCGCAGCAGCGCCTTCTCGTCGTCGTCGCCATCGAGCGCCTCCTCGGCGATCAGCGCGGCGCCGGCATCCTCCGCGATCGCCTGGACGAGGTCGGCAAGGTCGGTGCAGACGCGGCAGGTCATGCCCTGCCTGGCCAGCAGGGTGGCTGCGAGCTCCGCATCGCGTCCGCGCGGCATCAGGATGAGAACACGCAGCTGCATGCGCCTGCCCTAGCCGGCGTACAGGCCGGCCGGCGGTGACGGCGACGTCCCCAGCAGCGCGTCGGTCTGGCCGCGATAGACCGGCATGGCGTTCAGGACGCCGTCGAAGTCGTGCAGGATCGCGCCGATCGTCAGGCCTTCGCCGCCCAGGCTGAACTCGCGGATGGTCGTCTCGTGGTTCGAGGTGCGGGTCTTGATCACCGACAGCCCGCGACGCACCCCGCCCTGCGCCTCGAAATACCGCAGCAGGATGATGGTGTCGCTGAGATAGCTGAGATCCACGTCGGACCCGATCCCGCCGACCAGGCCGTGCTGGCCGAGGATCAGCAGCGTCAGCACGCCGTGCTGGCTCAGATAGCCCAGCAGCTCGTGCATCTGGAGCACCAGATAATGCTCGTCGGGCATGGCGTGCAGGTAGCCGTTCAGGCTGTCGATCAGCAGCGTCCGCACGCCGTCGATCTCGACGGCATCGCGGACATGCTGGACCAGCTCGCCAGGCGACAGCTCGGCCGGCTTGACATGGCGGATCTGCAGCCGGCCGCTGTCCAGGTGCTGCGGCAGATCCATGCCGAGGCCCTTCGAGCGGGCGAGCAGGGAGCCGACCTCCTCGTCGAACATGAAGACCGCCGCGCGCTCGCCGCGATCGAGGGCGGCGAGGATGCAGCGGATCGCGGTGGAGGTCTTGCCCGTGCCGGTCGGCCCCATCAGCAGCGTGCTGGCGCCATGCATCAGTCCGCCGCCCAGCAGGGTGTCGAGCTCGGCGACGCCGGTGCCGGCGGAAACCGGCGAGAACACGGCGCCGCTTTCCGGGGCGACGAGGCGCGGATAGATGCTGATGCCGCCGGTCTTGATGGCGTAGTCGTGAAAGCCGCCGCGAAACGCGATGCCGCGCATCTTCACCACGTGCAGCGAGCGCCGTTCGGCGCCATACCGGCTGCTGCTCTGCTCCAGCACGATCACGCCGTGCACGATCGTATGCAGCTGGCGGCCCTG
Source organism: uncultured Acetobacteraceae bacterium (assembly GCA_964236105.1). Lineage (GTDB taxonomy): Bacteria > Pseudomonadota > Alphaproteobacteria > Acetobacterales > Acetobacteraceae > Lichenicola. The sequence continues at coordinate 204,454 of CAXSBC010000001.1, forward strand.
CGCATCGTTCGCCCGTTCGTCGAGCAGCAGCACGGTGCAGCCGTGGCTGGCGAACCGGGCCTTCAGCGCGAAGATCTGCCGGCGGAAGCGCAGCGGCGTCTGCGCCAGCAGCCGCAGCTCGGACAGGTTGTCGAGCACGAGCCGCTTCGGCCTGTCCCGGTCGATCCGCTCCAGGATGACCGCCATGGTCTCCCCGAGCTCGAGCTCGGCCGGATGGAGCAGGGTCTGCTCGCGCTCGGACCCGGCGGCGGCGTCGAGTTCCAGCTCCAGGATCGAGATGCCGTCGAGCGACCAGCCATGCGTGGCCGCCCATGACCGCAGCTCGCGTGCGGTCTCCGACAGCGTGACGAGCAGGCAGCCTTCGCCCCGGCGCCGACCCTCCAGCAGGAACTGCAGAGCGAGCGTCGTCTTGCCGGTGCCGGGAGTTCCTTCGACCAGATACAGGCGATCACGGAGCAGGCCGCCGGCCAGGACGTCGTCGAGACCGCCGATGCTGGTCGATACCTGGGCACCGGCACCGCCATCGGCGGCAGGCGTGGCATCCGGTGGATCGCTCATTCGAAGGCTCCAGGCGCGGTGAGACTGCCATGCCGGTCATCGATCGGTCACATCGGCGCGGCGACAACGCGCGGAGTCCGGGAAGGACGCAACGCCGTCATCGCCTCCGCCTGCACGGCCAGGCGCCGTCCGATCGACCGATACGGCGTTGCCGAGAGGGGGCAGGCATGTGATCCAGCGACAACCGCTCTCGGACCGCCCTCGAGACCGCCGGAGACCGCCATGCCCCCTGCCATCCCGCACCCGCCCGCGCGCGTCCGCCGATGATCGTCGACCGCCGCGCGGGGGCGGCGCACCTGATCCGCGAGAGCGTGCGGCCGCTGCTGGCCTTGTTCGCGTGGGACATCGTGGTGGTGCTGCTGTTCCAGCTGGCGCACCGGCCCTGGATGGACCAGCCGGCCCTGCCCTTCTCGCTGATCGGCTCGGCGCTGGTGCTGTTCCTGAACGTGCGCAACACCACCGCCTATAACCGCTGGTGGGAGGCACGCACGCTGTGGGGGTCGGTGACCAACAACAGCCGCTCCTTCTCGCGGCAGATGGCGACGCTGCTCGGCGGCGCGCCCGAGCTGACCCGGGCGATGGCGGCGTTCGCGCATGCGCTGCGCGGCGCGCTGCAGGGCATCGACGTGACGCCGCAGGTGCAGGCGCTGCTGACGCCGGAGCTGGCGGCGCGGGTGCGCGGGCGGCGCAACCAGGCGAACGCGATCCTGTTCGAGATCGGCGTGGCGGTGCGGGCGCAGGCGGAGGCGCGCGGCGTGCATCCGGCAGCACAGGCGGAGATCGATCGCCTGCTGTCGGATCTCGCCAACGCCCAGGGCGGGCTGGAGCGCATCCGCAACACGCCGCTGGCGATCCAGTTCTCGCTGCTGCCGCGCCTGCTGGTGCGGATCTTCTGCGTCGTGCTGCCGCTGTCGATGGTCCAGGAGCTGGGCTGGATCACGCCGCTCGGCTCGACGCTGGTGGGGTTCCTGTTCGTGGCCCTCGACGAGATCGGCTCGGAGCTGGAAAGCCCGTTCCTCGCCGGCCCGCATGCGGTGCCGATGGAGGCGATCACGCGCACGATCGAGATCGACCTGCTGCAGTCGATCGGCGATCCGGCACCCGAGCCGATGCAGCCGGTCCGCGGCGTGCTGCCCTGAGACCGGCAACCCCCGCCGGCGAGGGCGGTTGAGGGCAGGTCAGAGGATCAGGAGGACGCGGTGGCCGACATTCAGGAGCCGAACAGCTACGGCGAAGGCAAGCACGGCATCGCCCGCCGGCTGGTGGACGCGTCGATGCGCGCGCAGCGCGACGGCGATCTCGACGAGGCCGAGCGGCTGATGGACGAGGCGCAGCGCACCGATCCGCAGGCGGTCGAGGACGCGCTGCTGGAAACGCGCCAGGGCGCCAAGCTGGACGCGGCCGAGATCGGCACCGACGCCGAGGTGGCGGCGATCACCCGCACCATCGAGCCGAACGCCGACGCGCCGTCGCGTTCGGGGGTGACGGGGTCGGGCAGCGGGGCGGATGGCTGAGCGCCAGACAAGCCGCGCACCACCTTTCTCAGTCTGCCGGAAGGCGCTCCCGGGCAGGGCCGACGCGACGGCGGGCGCTGGCGTCAGGTCGCGGGCGTCACCGCTGCCCGGCGCGGCCCCGCCGGCATCCGGCTCACGAAGGCGGAGCCGTCGAGCCAGAAGCGCCACGGCGTCTCGACGCCGCGGGTGATGCCGATGCGGGGTCCTGCGATCACGGCCTGGGCCGTTTCTTGCCGCACAAGGCGGAACGGCGGCGCGTCCAGTGCGTGCCCGCCCAGGGCGTCGGTGACGGCCAGCGCCTGGCACACCCGGCCGGGTCCGCGGCACAGGTCGCGCAGGACCGCAATGTTGCGGCGCTCCTGCATGAGCGGGATGCCGGCGCGGGGCTCCAGGGCCCGGATCAGCACGGCGCTGCCGGGCTCCGGCCCGCAGACCAGGTTCAGGCACCAGTGGATGCCGTAGGAGCGATACACGTAGGCATGGCCGGGCGGGCCGAACATCGCGGCGTTGCGGCGGGTGCGGCCGGCAAAGCTGTGCGAGGCCGGATCGAGGCGATCATAGGCCTCGGTCTCCACCACCGGCCCGCCGACGCCGTCCAGCAGGAGCGTGACGCCGATCAGGTCGCGGGCCACCTCGGCCACCGGGCGGCGGAAGAAGCCCGCATCGAGCGGGCCCCCGTCAGGCAAGGGTCCGGGTCAGCGTGTCGAGGCGGTCGGCATCCTCGGGCTTCTTGTCCAGGCGCAGGCGGGCGACGCGGGGAAAGCGCAGCGCCACGCCGGACTTGTGGCGCGCCGAGCGCTGCGCGGCGTCGAAGGCGATCTCCAGCACGATGCCGAGGGTAGGCTCGTGCTCGACCTCGCGAACCGGGCCGAAGCGCTGGGTGGTGTTGTTGCGGATCCAGCGGTCCAGCACCACGAGCTCGGCATCGGTGAAGCCGGAATAGGCCTTGCCGACCGGCACCAGCTCGTCGTCGCCGTTGTCGAGCTGGCGCCACAGGCCGAACGTGTAGTCGGAATAGTACGACGAGCGCTTGCCGTGGCCGCGCTGGGCGTACATCAGCACGGCGTCGATGGTCAGCGGATCGCGCTTCCATTTCCACCACAGCCCCTTCGGCCGGCCCGGCAGATACGGGCTGTCGCGGCGCTTGAGCATCAGCCCCTCGATCGAGGCCGCGCGGGCGCCGTCGCGGATCAGCGACAGCGCCTCGATGCCGGGCGCCTCGATGATCTCCGACAGGTCCATGCGGTCGGGCCGCTCGCGGACGAAGAACGCCTCCAGCCGGGCGCGCCGCTCGGTGAAGGGCAGCGGGCGCAGATCGACGCCGCCGTCGAACAGGATGTCGTAGAGGCGGACCCAGACCGGGAACTCGCCCATCATCTTCGCCGTCGGCGACTTGCGGTTCAGGCGCTGCTGCAGGTCGGCGAACGGCGCCACCTGGCCGTCGCGGAGCACCAGCAGCTCGCCGTCGAGCACGGCATCGAAGCCCATGCGCTCGACGATCTCGGGGAAGGCCTGCGAGATGTCGTCGGCGCCGCGCGAATACAGCCGCCGTCCGCCCGGGGTGGAGACGAGCTGCACGCGGATGCCGTCCCATTTCCACTCGGCCGCGAACAGCGCGAACGGCAGCGCCGCGAGGTCGGGCAGCTCCAGCGGATGGGCCAGCATCGGCGGCCGGAACACCGGCGCGCCGGCGGGATCGGGACGCTCGCCGCGCCCCTCGACCCAGGCGAACAGCTCGGCGTAGGGCGGCAGCAGCCCGTGCCAGACCTCCTCGATATCGTCCGCCGCGATGGTGCCGCCGCTGAGCTCGGCCAGCGCGATCTTGGCCAGCCGCACCGAGGCGCCCACCCGGAGCGCTCCGGTGATGAGCTTGAGGATCGCCAGCCTGACCGGGGCCGGCGAGGCGTCGAGCCAGCCTGCGACCAGCCGCGGCAGCTCGGCCTTGGGGGTGACGGCGAGCGCCTCCACCACCTCGGCGAGCAGCGGCGGCGGCGCGTTGACAGGCCGCTCGGGCCACATCAGGGCGACGGTCTCGGCGAGGTCGCCGACATAGTCGTACGACCAGGCGAACAGCACCGGATCGGTGCGGCTCTCGGCGAGCGCCCGGATCAGGCCGGGCTTGGCGGCATCGAAGGCGAGCTCGCCGGTCAGGGCTGCGAGGCCGATGCCCCGGTCGGGGTCCGGCTCGGTCTCGAAGAAGCGGCGCAGCAGGGCGACCTTGGCGAGGCGGCCGGGGGTCAGGGTCAGCCGCTCGAGCAGCTCGGCGAAGGCGATCATGCGTCCGGCCCGACGTCTGGCCCGACGTCCGGTCCGGCGGCGGCCCCGGGCGGCGCGTCCGGGGCGGAAGCCGGCGGCCCGTCCTCGCCCTCCTCCTCGTCGCCGTAGCCGATCAGGCGCAGGGCGCGCCCGACCCTCCCTTGCGCCTCCGCCGCGTGGATCAGCGCCTCCTCGCGGCCATGCGTGACCCAGATCTCGGGGGCGTCGACGTCGACCAGGGTCCGGCAGAGCTCGTCCCAGTCGCAATGGTCGGAGATCACCAGCGGCAGCTCCACGCCCTTGGCCTTGGCGCGCTGGCGCACGCGCATCCAGCCCGAGGCGAGGCAGGTCACCGGGTCGGCGAGGCGGCGCGCCCAGCGGTCGGCGATCGCCGATGGCGGCGCCAGCACGATGGCGCCGAGCAGCTCCGCCTTGGCCGCCACCGTGGCGGGACGCAGGTCGCCGAGCCGGACGCCCATCGCCTCGTAGGCGCGGCAGACCGGCATCAGGGCGCCATGCAGATAGATTGGCTGATCCCAGCCCGCCTCGCGGATCAGCATGATCAGGCGCTGGCACTTGCCGAGCGCGTAGCAGCCGACGACATGGGTGCGCTCGGGGAACAGCGCCACGCTGACGAGCAGCTTGCGGGCCTCGCCGAGCGGGTCCGGATGACGGAACACCGGCAGGCCGAAGGTGGCCTCGGTGACGAACACGTCGCAGGCGATCGGCTCGAACGGCAGGCAGGTCGGGTCGGCCACCCGCTTGTAGTCGCCCGACACCACGGCGCGCGAACCCCGCCACTCCATCGCCACCTGGGCGCTGCCCAGCACATGGCCAGCCGGCTGCATCCAGACGCGCGCCTCGCCGATGGTCAGCACCTCGCCCAGTGCCACCGGCTGCTGCGCGCGGCCGGAGCGGCCCTCGCCCATGCGCACGTCCATGATCGCCAGCGTTTCCGCGGTGGCGAGCACCGCGCCATGGCCAGGGCGGGCATGGTCGGCATGGGCGTGGGTGATGACGGCGCGCGGGACCGGGTTCACCGGATCGATGAAGAAGCCGCCCGGCTCGCACCAGAGGCCGTCGGGAAGCACCTTCAGCCATGTCTCGGGATGCGGCATCGGCCTGCAACATCCGGGCGGCACCGACGGTTGCGTGCAGGCCGCCAGCCGCGTCCGGAAAGCCGGCCGGAACGATACGCGGCCGGCGCGACCAGTCGGCGCTGGCGAAACCGCGCCGCCCTCGGCCATAGTGACCGGCACAGGGTGAGGAACGAGTCGATGGCATACCGGATACAGGCAGCGTGGCACGGCGCGCTGGCGATCGGCCTGACCATGGCCCTGCCGCTCGCGTCGCCACAGGCGCAGGCGGCCGGCATGAAGGCGTGCAGCCTCAAGTTCCAGGCGGCCAAGCAGGCCGGGACGCTGAACGGCCAGGACTGGAAGGCCTTCCGCGCCGCCCAGTGCGGCAGCGCGTCGGCTGCCGGCACCCAGTCCGCGGCCGCCACTCCCGCCGCCCAGCCCACGACCGCGGCACCCGCCAGCGCCCAGGCGGCGGCATCGCCGGCCGCTGCGGCGACGCGGCCGGCCACCGCGACGGCACCGGCGACCACCGCCGCCGCTGCCGCGCCGACCGGCAACGCGACCTACCCGACCGCGGTGAACAGCAAGTATGCCAGCCTCAAGCCGGGCAAGGCGCGGATGCAGACGTGCCTGGACCAGTATCACGCGAACAAGAACTCGGGCGGCAATGGCGGTCTGAAGTGGATCCAGAAGGGCGGCGGCTATTTCAGCACCTGCACCAAGCGGCTGAAGGCAGCCTAGCCGCCGCAGCCCGAACGCGGCGGTCCGCGGCCGGGCGGCTCTACTGCGCCGCGGCGACCTTGTGGCGCCGCCGCCGGCGGGTGAGCAGGCGCCAGGACAGCGCCAGCCCGCCGATCTGCTGCTGCAGCCACGAGCCGGTGGCGAGCGCCTCTGGCGCGCGGGCGTCGCCGGTCTCGATCACGTCGTGGCGGAAGTCGGCGGTGCGCAACAGCATGTCCCACCAGGGAAACACGCCGCCATAGTTGCAGGAGTTGCGGCCGGCGGCGTCGAGCCCGTGATGGGCGCGGTGGAACTGCGGCGAGATCAGCAGGCGCTCGCCGAGCCAGCCGAAGCGGAGGCGGGTGTTGGCGTGGCTGAAGCTCTCCACGAGGCGCAAGCTCAGCACCAGCAGCGGGAACTGCATCGGCGGCACGCCGATCAGCAGGCCGGCGGCGATGAACCAGACATAGCCGATCGCGTCGTCGAGCACGTGGTTGCGGTCGTCCGACCAGAAGGTCATCTGGCGCTGCGCGTGATGCAGCGCGTGCAGCCCGTACCACCAGCCGTAGGTGTGGCTGAAGCGGTGGCGCCAGTAGTCGGCGGCGTCGAGCAGCACCGCATAGATCAGGAAGGTGACCACCGGCATGCCGATCAGGACAGGCGCCAGGCTCTCCAGCGTCGGCGGGATGTAGCCATGGTCGGTGAGCCAGCCGTTCAGCGCGGTCTGGATCCAGTAGAAGCCGAAGAAGGTGACCAGCGGGAACACGCCGATCCGCGCGATCAGCGTGTAGAACACGTCCATGCCGACCGCGTCGCGCCGCTCCCAGCGCACCAGCGGCCAGAACCGCTCGGCCGGCACGCAGATGGCGTAGTTGATGATCACCTGCAGCACGCCGTAGACCGCGAACAGGGTCCACATGAAGGCGGTGTCTTCCCACTGCATCCAGCCGGCCTGCCACAGCAGCGGGATCAGCACCGTCTCGTGGATCCAGCCGGCGATCCAGGCGAACGGGTCGGTCATCGTCGGTCTCCGGTCTGGTGCCGCGTCTCGAACGCGCCCGGCTGCGCCGCGATGGTCGAGACGGGCGCGATGCTATCATGCTCCGGCGGCGCCGGCAGCCCGCATGGCGCGGGCCCGGCCGGACGCGATCGACCGCGACCGGCTTTCCGTCGATGACGGCGCCGCCGCCATCTTGCATGGCGCCGCCGCCTCGGGCCTAGTCGAGGGTCAGAACGCCAGTGATCGAGCTGTGCGCGTTGGGGGGGAGTCGCGTATGGCCGCGCGTCGGCTGCTGATCGTCGAGGACGAGTTTCTCATCAGGATGACCCTGGCCGAGGTGCTGACCGACGATGGCTTCGAAGTGATCGAGGCAGGCGACGCGGACGAGGCGCTGGCGGCCCTCGACCGCGAGCGCGACCTGTCGGTGATGCTGACCGACATCCAGCTGCCGGGCCCGCTCGACGGCAGGGCGCTGGCGGCGAAGGCGCGCGAGACGCGTCCGGACCTGCCGGTGATCTTCATGAGCGGCCGGCCGGATCCGACCGCCGGCAGCAGCCCGCTCGACCTGCACATCACCAAGCCCTACCTGCCGTCGACGATCTCGGCGGCGGTGAGGCGCCTGATCGGCGACGGCTGAGACGCCGGCCGTGCCGGCCCGCAAGACCCAGCCCGCGCGCCGTCCCGCGCCGGCCGCGCCGGCGGACCGGATCGCCGAGCTCAAGGCGGGCTTCGACGCGCTGCAGGCAGGCCGGTTCGAGGCCGCGCGGGCGCGGGTCGGCCCGTTCGTGCGGGACGGCGATCTCGAGGCGCGGCTGCTGTTCGGGCTGGCCCTGGCCGCCTGCGGCGAGACGCCGGAGGCGGCCGTGCTGCTGACCGAGGTCGCCGCCGCCAGGCCGGCGGCGCTGCATCCCTGCATGGACCTGGTGTCGCTGCTGCAGCGGCAGTTCCGGGTGCGCGAGGCCGAGCCGGTGTTCCTGGCCTGCCTGGCGCTGACGCCGGGCGACGCCAAGCTGCAGCTGGGCTACGGGCAGCTGCTGTACGAGATGTTCCGCTTCGAGGAGGCGATGGCGGCGGTGGAGGAAAGCCTGCGGCTGATGCCGGTCAGCTATCCGGCGCTGAACCAGCGGGCGATCATCCTCGTCGCGCTGGGCCGGATCGGGGAGGCGGTGGCGCTGTTCCGCCGCATCGTCGCCGAGGATCCGCGCAACGCGCCGGCCTGGGCCAATCTCGGCTGCACCCTGGTGGCCGAGGGCACCTTCGAGGAGGCGCTGTCGGCCTATCGGCAAAGCATCCAGATCAAGCCGACCGACGCCCAGGTCAGGCTGAACCACTCGATCGGCCTGCTCAAGGCCGGGCGCATGGTGCAGGGATGGCAGGAGCACGAGTGGCGGTTCCGGCTGCCGGGCCATACCGAGCTGCCGCTCGACCGGCTGCTGCCGACGATCTCGCCCGGCGCCGACCTGACCGGCCGCAGCGTGCTGCTGACGCACGAGGAGGGGATCGGCGACACGCTGATGTATCTGCGCTACGTGCCGCTGCTGGCGCGGCTCGGCGCCACCGTCATCGCCTGGGTGCCGGCCGGCCTCGCGCGCCTGGCCGCGCGGGTGGAGGGCATCGCCGGGGTGGTGGCGACGGACGAGGTCAGGCTGGAGGCCGACTGGCACTGCCCGTTCATCAGCCTGCCGCGCGCCTTCGCCGGCACCCGCACGCCCTGGGGTGCGGCGCCGCCCTACCTGAACACCGATCCCGATCGCGTGGCGGCGGCTGCGCTGCAGATCCCGGGCCGGGGACAGGGCGGCCGGGATCTGCGGGTCGGGCTGGTCTGGGGCGGGGCGCCGCGGCGCGAGAACCTGCAGGCGCATTCGGTCGACCGCAAGCGCAGCATGGCCCTGCACCGGCTGGCGCCGCTGGCCGGGCTGCGCGGCGTCAGGCTGGTGAGCCTGCAGTACGGCGAATACGCGCGCGAGCTGCACGATCCGCCGGACGGGCTGACGCTCGCCGATCCGATGGAGTTCGTGGACGACATGGACGACACCGCGAGCCTGGTGCGCTGCCTCGACGTGGTGGTCAGCGTCGACACCTCGATGGCGCATCTGGCCGGCGGCCTGGGCGTGCCGACGATCCTGATGGACCGCTACGACAACTGCTGGCGCTGGTTCCACGACCGCACCGACAGCCCGTGGTATCCGTCCATGACCATCGTCCGGCAGACCCGCCCCGGCGACTGGGACGGCGTGGTCGAGCGGGTGGTGCCGATGCTGCAGCGCATGGCCGACGCACGGATCTAGCGCGCAGCGGCGGCGCGCGGGAACATCAGCCGGATCGTCGTTCCCTGCCCTTCGGTGCTGGCGATCCGCAGGGTGCCGCCCGCCTGCTGGACGAAGCCCTGCACCATCGACAGGCCGAGCCCGGTGCCCTTCCCCTTGGCCTTGGTGGTGAAGAACGGCTCGGTCACGCGCGCCAGCAGCTCGGCCGGCATGCCGCTGCCGCGATCGGCGACGGCGACCTCGACCCAGCCGCGGTCGGGCCGGTCGTCCGCCCTGGGTCCGGCATCGCGGGTGCTGATGCAGATCCGCCCGCGCCCGCCGGACGCGTCGGCCGCGTTACGCACCAGGTTGATCAGGGCGAGCTCGAGCTGGCCGACATCGATCGACGCCGGCAGCGGCTCGTCCGCCAGCGCGATCTCGAATTCCATGCCCGGTCCGGCGAGCTGGGTCAGCACCCGGTCGATATTGCCGATGACGCCGTTGAGGTCGACCAGGTCGGCCTCGACGCTCTGGCGCTGCGCGAAGGACAGCATCTGCTGGGTCAGCCGGCCGGCGCCGCGGGTGGCCCAGGCGGCCTGCTCCAGCCGCTCCGACTGGCGCTGGGTCAGCGGCTCCCTGGCGACGGACTCGATGCTGCCCATCGCCACCGTCATCAGGTTGGCGAACTCGTGGGCGATGCCGGCGGCCATCGAGCCCAGCGTGTCCATACGCGCCGCCCGCCGGCTGGCCTCCTCGGCGTCGCGGCGCGCCGTCGCGTCGACCTGGCTGCCCAGGAAGAACAGCAGCGTGCCGGACGGGTCGAACACCGGCCCGATGAACATCGAGTTCCAGAACGCCGAGCCGTCCTTGCGGTAGTTCCAGATCTCCACCTGCACGTCCACGCGGGCAGCGATGGCGTCACGGAGCTGCGTCATGCCGGCGGGATCGCTGAGCTTGCCCTGCAGGAAGCGGCAGTTGCGCCCCAGCGCCTCGTGCTCCTCGTAGCCGGTGAGCAGGCAGAAGGCGCGGTTGCAGAAGATGATCGGCTGGTCGGGCCGATGCGGGTCCACCAGCACCATGGGAATCGGGCTCAGCTGCACCGCGGCATGGAAGATGTCGACGTCGTCCGCGGCCGTCCGCGTCAGTGCAAGGATGGTCATCAACGCGCCTCCCGCGGACGCCGCTTCGTCTCGCGACGCGAAGATGAGGCCGGCAAGCCTGACCCACAACCAGGCAATGAGACGAGATGGCCGGCATTCGTCCATGCAGGGCGGCTTGCCCTAGGTCGGGCCGCACCAGAGTTCCTGCCCGCAGCGGCGCGCGAGGCCGGCGAGCAGGTCAGGCACCGCGGCGAGCGGCACCGGCCTGCTGAAGAAGAAGCCCTGCAGCTCGTCGCAGCCGGCCTGGACAAGGATGTCGAGCTGCTCGCGTGTCTCGACGCCTTCCGCGGTCACCGCGATGCCGAGCGCCTGGCTCATGCACAGCACGGCATTGACGATGGTCCGCGTGCCGGCGGTATCGGTGAGCCGCGCCGTGAAGGAGCGGTCGATCTTGAGCTTGTCGAAGGCAAAGCGCGTCAGGTAGCCAAGCGAGGCGTAGCCGCTGCCGAAATCGTCCAGCACGATGCGCACGCCCAGGGCCCGCAGCTGCTGCAGCATGGCGAGATTGGCGTCGTCGTCGAGCAGCGGCAGGGACTCGGTGATCTCCAGCTCCAGGCGACGCGGATCGAGCCCGGACAGCGCGAGCGCGCTCGCCACCGCCTGCGGCAGCGTGCTCTGCCGGAACTGCACCGCCGACAGATTGACCGCGACGTGGATGTCGTCCGGCCAGCCGGCGGCGTCGCGGCAGGCGCGCTCCAGCACCCAGCGGCCGATCGGCAGGATCAGCCCGGTATTCTCGGCCGCCGGGATGAACTCGGTCGGCGACACGAAGCCGCGCGTCGGATGACGCCAGCGCAGCAGCGCCTCGAAGCCGCCGATGCGCCCGCCCGGCAGGCAGACGAGCGGATGATACTCCAGCTCGAACTCGTCGCGATCGAGCGCGTCGCGCAGCTCGAGCTTGAGCGCCTGGCGGACGCGCAGGCGCTCGTCCATCTCCGGCCGGAAGAAGCGGTAGCCGCCTCGCGCCTCCTGCTTGGCGCGCGCGAGCGCCAGATCGGAGTTCTGCAGCAGCTTGTCCGGCAGCGCTCCATCCTGGGGGCAGAGGGTGATGCCGATGCTGGCGCCGATGCTGAGCACCAGCCCGTCGAGCCGCATCGGCATCGACAGCACGGTGAGGATGCGCTCGACGAGCAGGACCGCGTCCTCGGGCTCGACCAGATCGGTCTGCACCACGAAGAACTCGTCGTCGCCGTCGCGCGCGACGATGTCGGTCTGCCGCACGCAGTCGCGCAGCAGGGTCGCGACCTGCGTCAGCAGCAGGTCGCCGACCGCATGACCGAGCGTGTCGTTGATCGCCTTGAAGTCGTCCACGTCCAGGCGCAGCAGCGCGAACGAGACCCCGCGCTCGACGCGCGCGATCTGCTGCTCGAGCATGCGGCGGAACTGGACCCGGTTGGCAAGCCCGGTCAGCTCGTCGTGATAGGCGAGATGCTCGATGCGAGCCTGGCTCATCCGGCGATCATCGACGTCCTTGAGGAGGCCGTACCAGCAGACGATCCTGCCCGACGGGGTGAGTCGCGGCTCGGCATGGCTGTGGAACCACCGGTAGCTGTCGTCGATCAGGCGCACGCGATACTCGCGCTCGTAGACCGCTCCGCTGTGCAGCGACGTCCTCCAGCAGTCCAGCACGCCGGCGATCTCTTCGGGATGCACGAACCGCATCCAGCCGTCGTCCAGCATCTCGTCCGTCGACAGTCCGGTCAGTTCGGTCAGACGCGGGCTCATCTGCAGCAGCCGTCCGTCCGAACCCGCGATCCAGGGACAGTGCGGGTTCAGCGCGCGCGCATGCAGGTCGTTCTCCACCTGCCGGCGCAGCTCCAGCACCGCCGTCACCGAAGCCGCCAGGTCGGACAGCGTCCGGTGATCGTCCGGGGACAGCCGCCGCGGCCTGGCATCCACCGCCGACAGGATCCCCACCACCTGCCCATCCGCGTCGCGCAGCCGCAGACCGGCATAGAAGCGGATGCCGGGCGATCCGGAAACGAGCGGGCTGCCCTGGAAACGATCGTCAGCCGCCGCATCCTCGACGACCAGCGGCACGTCGGCGTCGAGGAGCGCGTGGGCGCAGAACGGGCCCAGGCAGGTGCCGCCGCCGGCGTCGGCGAGCGGCCCGGCCGTGCACTGGAGCCACTGCTCGGACTCGTCGAAGAACGAGATCGCCACCAGCTGCAGGTCCAGCGCGCGGACCGCGAGGCGGGCAATCCGATCGAGCATCGGCGCCGGCAGCGCGTCCGGTATCCGCAGGCAGGCCAGCGCCTCATCGGGCTGCCCGTCCGGCACCAGCTCCAGGCCGGGCTCGTCCGGGTCCGGGTCCAGAACCGTGTCGTCGCATGGCAGCGTGTCGCCGGTCACGCGCCCTGCACCATCGGATACGTACGCAGGCAGCGGACAGCGACGCCGCGTCGTGATGCCATTCGGAACGGCTGGTGCACGATCATCGTCGAAGCAGTCTGGTCACGATGCACCCTGCCCGCAGAGGCAGGCGACGCGCCGACCCTCAACCCGTCTGTCATGGAACGTTGCATCATGCGTGCGAAAGCCGCGAAATGCCAACGCCGGCTGTCGAGCGTCTTGCACGAATCCGTGATCGCCCATCTCCCTCCGCGGAGCGGGCCACGGGTCAGTACTGGAACTGGTACTTCAGCGCGACCGAGCTGCCGGGATCGTTCTCGGGCGTGATCACGCCGGTGGTGGCGCCGCCGGTGCCGACGGTGGTCTGCAGCTTCAGGCGGCGGGTCAGGTCGATCTGCACCTGCGCCTGGCTGCCGCCGCCGCTGGTCGCCTGCCTGGCGCCGACATAGACGCCGCGCGCGACATACTTCCCGGCCTCGATGCTGGCGGCGCTGGTGTTGCTGCCCGACCCGCTGCCGATCGACAGCCGGTCGAGGCCGAGCGTCTTGCGCACGCTGCCGAGCGGATCGAAGCCGCCGCCGGAGCCGGTGAGCGAGGCGAGTGCGGTCGCCACCTGCGCGATCTGCAGCGCGCTCAGCGACTTGGTGTCCTGGCCGAACAGGATCAGCGCCAGCACCTGGTCCTGCGGCAGCGGCGGCGTCGAGGTCAGGGTGATCTTCGGCGCGTCCGCGTAGCCGCCCACGTTCAGCATGGCGACCGTCGAGCCGACCACGCTCTCGGCGGTGAAGTCGAGCGTCGGGTCGATCTTGTGGGCGACGCCGGTGCCGTCGAAGCCGACGCGGCCCTTGGTGAAGGTGAGCGAGATGCCGGCCAGGTCGAAGGTGCCGTGACGCATGTCGAAGGCGCCGCCGACCGCGGGCGCGCCGGAGGTGCCGCCGACATGCAGGCGCCCGCCCAGCTCGGCATCGAGACCATGGCCGCGCACGAAGATCTGTCCGGGCGCGTTGACCGTGACGTCGAGCGCCACCAGCGCCGACGCAGCCCCCGTCCCGGCAGCCTGCGGCCGGTCGCCAGGGCGGATGACGTGCAGCCGCGCCACCGACGGCGGCAGCGCGTTCGGGATGTTGATGGCCGCACTGTCGACGGTGACGGTGCCGCCGACATCGAGACGGGCGGTGGCCTGGCCATGGGCGCGTATGTCGGCATCGAGCACCGCCGTCAGCAGGTCGCTGGACAGCGGGCGGGCGTTCCTGGCCGTCAGATGCAGATCCACCGGCAGGCCGGGCAGCAGCGCGCCGACGGTGCCGGTGGCGCCGATCGTGCCGCCGCCGGCACGGGCGGTGAAGCTCTCGATCGTCAGGCTCTGCCCGGCGGCGCGGATCAGGGCGTCGATGTCGGTCAGCCGCAGCCCTTGCGCGAAGTCCTGGAACTGGCCCCCGGCCAGCTGCACGGTGCCGTCGAGGCGCGGGGCGGCGGCCGTGCCGGACACGCCCATCGCCAGGGTGAGGCGGCCGTTCGCCTGGCGGCCCTGGGCGCCGAGGATGACGTTGGCGAGCGCCAGATCGACGGCGCCGTCGGCATGCAGCGCGAGCGGACCGGCGGCACTGGTGGGGGCGGTGCCGGTCACGGCGAGCGCCACGTCCGGTCCGGCATCCAGCCGCGCATCGACGCGGGCGCTGAGGCCTGCGAGCGCCAGGCTCGCCACCAGCCGCGCCGGCGGCAGCGAGGCGGCGGGACCGGTGCGCAGCCTGAGCCCGTCCCCGGTCAGGCGCACGCTGCCCTCGGGACGGGCGGTGGTGCCGGTGAGGCGGGCCTGCGCCGCGATCACGCCCACCGCGTCGAGGGTGGGCGCGAACGGACGGGCCAGCGCCGGCGTGACGTTGGCGAGCGACGCGGTGAGGTCGAGACGCGGCATGATCCTGCCGGCGATGTCGATCGTCGCCGGTGCCGCGCCCGGCGGTGCCGCCGACAGGCGCAGGCGATCGACCTCGACCTGCGGACCGAAGCCGATCCGGGCCGGCGCCAGCAGGCGCACGGTCTCGCCCTTGGCGACAGCCTCCAGCCGGGAGATCGCGACCTGCTTGTGCGGCATGTCGAGCCGCAGCGCGGCATCGAGCCGGGCCGGAGCGCCGGCGACGTTCTGGAACGCGCCCTGCGCGGCGACGTCGAGTGCCGTCTGCGGGCCGTGCGCGACGACGTGGGCGGTGCCGGCGATGGCGCCGGCCTGGATGGCGGACGCGTCCAGCCGCAGATTGACCGCAGGTGCCGCGATCGGGTCGTCCACGGTGCCGGCGAGCAGCAGCCGTCCGACCCTGGCGTTGCGCAGGCCCCCGTCGGCCCGGATGTCGAGGCTGACGCGCGGCGGCGCGCCGCCGGCCTGGGTGGTGCGTATGCCCGCCAGCACGCTGCCGTCGATCGGCTGGCCGATCACCGGACGCAGGTCGGCGAGGCGCGCCATGCGCAGGTCGAGCGTGCCGAGCGGCAGCTTCGCGCCGGCGGCCAGGGTCATGTCGGCATGGCCGCTGGCGCTCTTCCAGGACAGCGCGTCCAGGGTCAGGTGCAGGGCGCCGCCGGCGAGCTTCGCCGCCTGTGCCCTGAGGCTCAGCGGCGCGTGGTCGAGCGTGCCGGCGAGCGACAGCGTGCCTTGCGGCGCCGCGGGCAGATGCTGCGCGTCGAGCAGCAGGTGCAGCGGGCCGGCCGCCATGGTCGCGGTGCCGGGAGTGCCGTCGGCGACCACATGGGCGGCAAGGTCGGCGAGCGGGCCGGAGGCGGTGCCGGACAGGGTCATGGCGCCGCGCAGGCTGGGCAGCGCCTGCTGCAGCGCCGGCAGCGCCAGCGAGAAGCGGGCATCGAGCGCCGGCCCGCGCTTGGTGCCGGACGCCTCCAGATGCAGCGCCTGCCCGTCCAGCCTGAGCTGGCGCAGGGTCAGGTCGGCGCCGTCCCTGGAGGCGGCGAGCGAGAGCTGCCCGCCCGGGCCGACGAGCCCTGCCGCCTGCGGCTGGCCGCCGGTGATGGCCACCGGGCCGGTGACGGTGACGTCCGCCTTCGGGCCGTCCAGCGAGACGGCGACGGCAAGGTCGGCATGGCCCCGCAGGTCGGTGCCGCCGGCGGCGGCGAGCGGCGCCAGGTCCGGCAGGGTGACGGCGAGCTGCCCGTGCAGCGGTGCCGCGGTCACGATGCGTCCGGTGATCCCGGCCAGCGGATGCGACAGCACGAGGTCGAGCGGCCGGCCGGCCGCGTGCGGGTCGAGGGTGGCGTCGAGGACGAGCGGGGCCGCCGCCAGCAGTGCTGGCTTCGGGCCGGGAATGCGCAGACCCTCCGCGACCGCATGCAGGTGCGCCGGGCCGGACGCGGCGGCGCCGTCGAAGCGGGCGGTCAGGCGGCCGATCCCTGCCCCGGCGGCGGCCAGCTCGTCGAGCACCAGGCTGCCCTGGCCGAAGGGTGCCGCCGGCGTGCCCTGCAGATGCGCGTCCAGGGCGATGCGGTTCCAGGCCACGCCCGGCAGCGGCTGCATCGCCGGCGCCTGGAGCCTCACCTGCAGGTCGAAGCGCGGATGCAGCAGGTCGATCGTGCCGGTCGAGCCCAGCGTCAGCACGCCGGTCGCGGGCGCGCCGGCGGTGGCGGCGAGACGCAGCGCCGAGCGGTCGCGCGGGCCGTCGAGGTCGACCGCCAGATGCAGCGGATCGAGGATCGGCATGCGCGCCAGCACGGCGACCAGGCCGCCGGCGGGATCGTCAGCCCTGAGATGCAGGGCGAGACGGCCGGGCGTCACGGCCGTGGCGAGATCGACACGGCCCGGATGATCGAGACGGACGAGCGCCAGCGCGATGTCGGTGTCCGGCAGGGTGGCGACCGCACCGCCATCCAGGATCGGCGCCAGGTCGGCGAGACGGGCATGGCCGTCGAGCCCGGCGACGAGCGGCCGGCCCGCGACGGCCGCGCCGAGCTCGATCCGGCCCACATGCAGCCGGTCGATCAGCACGCCGAGATGCAGGCCGCTCCTGGCGCCGGGCGGCTTCGGAGGCGCCGGCCTGGCATTCGGGTCCGCCACCGGCAGGCGCGCCACCTCGATGCGCCCGGCATCGGCCAGTTCCACATGCGCGTTCAGGGTGAGCAGGCGCAGCGGCGACCAGTCCAGCCGCAGATCGTCGACGGCCAGCCACGGGCCCCGGCTGTCGTTGACCACGAGACGCTGCACGGTGAGCGCGTCGGGAAAGCGGCCGCCCAGGCCCTGCAGCCCGATCAGGCCGCCGCTGAGCGACGCCGCCTGCCGCTCGATCAGGCGGCGGCCCGCCTCGGTGTTGGCGCCGACCAGCACCACGGCCAGCGCCAGCGCTGCCAGCAGGACGGGCAAGCCGACCAGCAGGCCGAGCGCCCAGGCGGCGATGCGGACCGGGCGCGGACGGGAGCGGAAACCCGACATCAGAACGCCTCCCCGAGGCCGACATAGAGCTCGAAGCTGTCGCCGCCGGGCGGCTTGTTCAGCGGCACCGCGACGTCGAGCCGGATCGGGCCGATCGGCGTGTAGTAGCGGGCGCCGACGCCAGCACCCACCCGCAGCTTGCCCGCGAACGGCGCGCTGCCGCTTGCCACCTGGCCGGCATCGGCGAAGGCGGCGAAGCCGTAGCTTTTGCCGAAACGCTGCCGGAACTCGACGGTGCCGGCATCGAGCGAGGTGCCGCCGATCGGGTCGCCGTTGGAGAAGAGCGGGCCGATGCCCTGATACTTGAAGCCGCGCACGGTGCCGCTGCCGCCGGCATAGAGCCGCTGGTCGGGCGGCAGCTCGTAGGTGGTCGCACCCTGCACGGTGCCGACGACGCCGCGCACCGCGACGACGCTGCGGCCGGGCCGGGTCAGGCCGATGCGGGCGAGGTCGAGATAGGTCGCCGCCGTGCCCTGCAGGATGGCGAAGAAGCTGTCGCCGCCCTTGTTGGTGCCGCCGTCGTTCCCCGAGCCGCTGCCCAGGCTGTAGGAGGGGGTGGCGTCGAGCGAGACGCGCAGGCCGTGCGTCGGGTCGTCGAGCGGGTTGACGAGGCCGGTGCTGTCGTAGTTGGCGGCGAGCGGGACGAAGGCGAGCGTGTAGGAGCGCGCCACGCCCTGCTGCAGGATGCGCTCCTGTTCCGCGCCGAGGCCGCCCGACACCGTCCAGCTCTGCGAGATCTTGCGGTTGACCACCGCGCGCGCCAGCAGGGCGGTCTGGTCGTACGCCTGCAGGTTCTGCTTCAGCCCCTCGACGCGCAGGTCCAGCGACTGGTCGCGGCGATGGAAGTCGGGCTTCAGCAGGTCGGCATAGATGTCGTAGCCGAGCCCGTTCTGCGAGGTGCCGCCGAGGCCGGTGAGCAGGGCCGCCAGCTCGAGCCTCTCGGCGTTGCCGAACAGGTCGTGATGCGTCCAGGTGACGCCGGCGCTGCCGCCGAGATCGGTCGAGTAGCCGGCCTGCAGCGCCACCGTGTGCCGCAGCGCCTCGGTGAAGTCGAAGGTGAGCGGCAGGCTGCCGTCCGGCGACACCGCCTGTGCCGCGGTCACGCCGACATCGGAGAACACGCCCGTGGAGGCGAGGTCCTGGCGCGCCGCCTCGATCTTGCTGGGCTGGTAGAGCTCGCCCGGATGCACCAGCAGCCGGCGCCGCACATAGGCCGCGTTGACCCGCTTCAGCCCGGCCAGACGGATCGCGCCGATATCGACCCGCGGTCCGAGCGCGGCGGCATAGACGATGTCCAGCGTGCGGCCGGCCGGGCGCAGATAGGCCACCGGCGCCTGCACGTCGGCAAAGGCGTGGCCGTCCTCCTGCAGCGCGGTCAGCAGCCGGGCCCGCGCCGCCAGCACGTCGCTGGCCACCGCCGGCGCGCCGGATCGCAGGCCGAACGCCGCCTGCTCCGCCCCGGTCAGGGTCTCGCCCGGCGGCAGGGTCAGGCTGACCGCGCCGAGACGGAACATCGGGCCGGTCTGCACCGTGATGCGGATGGCGGCCCGGCTGCCCTTCGGCAGGGCGGCGAGCAGGTCGGGCAGCGACGGATCGGCGGCGGGACGGGCCGCCACGCTGATGGCGATCTGGCCTGCGTAGTAGCCGAAGCTTTCCAGCGCCGTGCGCAGCCGGGGCTCGTCGGCGCGGGCGCGGCCGGCCAGCGCGAACGGGCTGACCGCCTGCGTCTTCTGCAAGGCCACCAGGCCGGACGAGCCCCGGAGTGCCGCGTCCAGCGCCGCGTTGCCGGTCGGTGCCAGCGTCACGGTATAGGGCTGCGGATCGGCGGCGCGTGCCGGTGCGCAGGGCTGGGCCGCGAGCAGGACCGCGCAGACGGCGCCGGCAGATGAACGGCGCCGACATGGCCGGGCGGTCGCGGCGCGGTCGCGGCGGCGAACGGCGCGCGCGGCAGGTGCGGTCAGGGCGGCTTCCTCGGTGATCGGGCGGCTGTCGGGTCGTTCCTCCCGCACGGAGGTCCTGTAGCATCCCGTTGCATTGTCGTCCCGCCCCTAATCACGCTATGTCGGGCCATGCAGGCAGCCCCTCGCAGCCTCGGCCAGGATGGAACCGTTCCGTCGCAGACCCGGCCGGGTCTCTCTCCCTTCCGTTCGTCCCGTCCGCCCCGGCTGTTGCCGAAGACCGCGCTGTCGCAGCTGGACCCGGCCGACATGGCCGCGGACGATGCGGCCCTGGAGGCCGCGCTGCCGGCAGGCAGCCGGTCGGTCAGGCTGGCGCGCGGCGTCCGCGTGGCGCGCCGCTTCGTGCTGATCGTCGGCTGGACCGCGATCGCCTGCGGCGTGCAGTCGACGATGCTGGCGCTGCCGGGCGACGGCAAGAAGCGCTTCGCCCGCACCTACTGGTCGGTGGTGTGCCGGCTGCTGGGCATGCGGATCCGCATCGTCGGCGGTCCGGTGCCGGCCAGGCCGCCGCGGGACGCGTCGCGCCGGCCGGTGATCTATGTCTCCAACCATTCCTCCTGGATCGACGTGCCGGTGCTGGGCGGCCGGCTGTTCGCCTGCTTCGTCGCCAAGGAGGATGTCGGCCGCTGGCCGGTGGTGGGCACCGTGGCCCGTCTCGGCCGCACCATCTTCGTCAGCCGGCAGCGCAAGGCCACCGGGCGCGAGCGGGACGACATGCGGCTGCGGCTGGCGGCGGGCGACGACCTGATCCTGTTCCCCGAGGGCACCAGCTCGGACGGCTCGCGGGTGCTGCCGTTCCATTCGAGCTTCTTTGCCGCCGCCAAGCCGAACGGCAGCGACGAGGCGGCGACGCCGATGCCGGTGCCGCTCATCCAGCCGATCTCGATCGTCTATGACCGGCTCTGCGGCCTGCCCGTCGGCCGCGCGACCCGGCCGGTGTTCGCCTGGTACGGCGACATGGACCTGGCCTCGCACTTCGCCAAGCTGGCGCGCTGGCGCGGCATGCGGGTCACCGTGCTGCTGCATCCGACCCTCGATCCGGCAAGCTTCGGCTCGCGCAAGGAGCTGTCGGCGGCGGCCTGGACCGCCATCGCCGAGGGCGCCGCCTGCCTGCGCCAGAACCGCGCCGACGACGGCAGGGCGACGACCGCGCCTGGTCCGGCGGCACCTGCCGGACGCCACCTTTCCGCTTGACACCAGGCGGCCCTCCTTTGCCTGATTGCCCGTGCCCGCCGGCGAGTCCGGCGGTCGGACCGGGAGATGCGGACATCGGCACGCGGCATGACGGAACCCAGGCCTGATGCGCGGTGCGACGTGACGAAGCCGTGCACTTGACCGCAGGCCGGTCCGACCCGATTGCTGCCGCGCTGCCACGCGGATCTCCCCGCGGGCCGCCGGGATCCCTGACGCCGTGACCAGTTCCGAGCCCGCCCCCGACAAGCGCCTGCACGTCATCACCTGGGGCTGCCAGATGAACGTGTACGACAGCGCCCGCATGACCGACGTGCTGAAGCCGCTCGGCTACCGGCCGGCCGAGACGCCGGAAGCCGCCGACATGGTGATCCTCAACACCTGCCATATCCGCGACCGCGCGGCGGAGAAGGTGTTCTCCGAGCTCGGCCGACTGCGGGTGATCAAGGAGGCGCGCGCCGCCGCCGGGCGGCCGACCGTGCTCGCGGTCGCCGGCTGCGTGGCGCAGGCGGAGGGCGCCGAGATCCTGGCGCGCGCGCCCTATGTCGACATCGTGCTGGGCCCGCAGACCTATCACCGGCTGCCGGAGATGGTGGCGCGCGCGGCGCGCGCCGGCGGCAGCGTGATCGAGACCGACTTCCCGGTGGAGCAGAAGTTCGACTTCCTGCCCGATGCGACCGGGCCGCAGCTGCCGGGCGGGATCACCGCGTTCCTGACGGTGCAGGAAGGCTGCGACAAGTTCTGCTCGTTCTGCGTGGTGCCCTACACGCGCGGCGCCGAGGCCAGCCGGCCGGCCGCCTCGGTGCTGGCCGAGGCGCGCCGCATGGTGGCGGGCGGCGTGCGCGAGATCAGCCTGCTCGGGCAGAACGTCAACGCCTATCACGGCGACGGGCCGGACGGGCGCCCCTGGGGGCTGGCGCGGCTGATGGGGGCGCTGGCGGAGATCCCCGACCTGCTGCGCATCCGCTACACGACCTCGCACCCGCGCGACATGGGCGACGCGCTGATCGCGGCGCATCGCGACCTGCCGCAGCTGATGCCGTTCCTGCACCTGCCGGTGCAGTCGGGATCGGACCGGATGCTGGACGCGATGAATCGCGGCCATACCGCGGACGCGTATCGCCGCCTGGTCGAACGCCTGCGTGCGGCGCGTCCGGATCTCGCCTTCTCGTCGGACTTCATCGTCGGCCACCCGGGCGAGACCGACGCCGACTTCGAGGCGACGCTGGCGCTGATCCGCGATGTCGGCTTCGCGCAGGCCTTCTCGTTCAGGTACTCCTCCCGGCCCGGGACGCCGGCCGCCGGCGCGCCGGGCCGCGTGGCGGACGACGTCGCCGATGCCCGGCTGCAGACCCTGCAGGCGCTGATCCGCACCCAGCAGGACCGGTTCAACGAGGGCAGCGTCGGCCTGTCCATGCCGGTGCTGTTCACCGGCCGCGGCCGCAAGCCGGGCCAGCTGTCCGGCCGCAGCCCCTACCTGCAGGCGGTGCATGCCAGCGGGCCGGAAACCCTGATCGGCACCGTCGCGATGGTGACGATCGAGGAGATGCTCACCAACTCCCTGACTGCGACCCTGCTGCCGCCGCGTGACCCCGACGAGAACCTTCTGCTGGAGAGAGCCTGCGCTTGAACGAGATCGTGACCGCCACGCCCCGCTCCGCCCCACCCGGCGGCACCCCGCCCGTCCCGGCCCCCGGGGGTGCCGGACCAGAGGCGAGGGCGGCGACGATGCAGTTCAACGACAACACGCTGCTGCAGCTCCTGCTCGGCGACCATGACCGGCATCTGGTGCGGCTGGAACAGGGCCTGGGCGTGAGGCTGGCCTGCCGTGGCAACCGCATCGCCGTCAGCGGCGATCCAGGCCGCGTCGCGCTGGCCCGATCCGCCCTGGCGGCACTCTATCGCAGGCTCGAGGAAGGACGTCCGGTCGATGCGGCAGACGTGGATACGGCGATCCGCATGTCCGACCTGCACGGCACGGTGCTGGAGCCGCGGCGCGACGCGATCCAGGTGCCGGGCCAGGTGCCGGGCCATGGGCCGGGCCACGTCCAGGGCCGGACGGCAGGCGGTCGCACCATGAGCCCCCGTCGCGACCATGACGGCTTCCCCGGGCTGCCCGGCGCCGCCGGTCTCGGCGGCGGCGGCGAGGGCGACCCGAGGCTGCCGTTCAGCGACCTGCCGGCGATCCGCACCAAGCGCGGCGCCATCGAGCCGCGCTCGCCCGGACAGGCCGCCTACATGGAGATGCTGGCCAGCCACGAGATGGTGTTCGGCATCGGGCCCGCCGGCACCGGCAAGACCTACCTGGCGGTGGCGCAGGCGGTGGCGATGCTGCAGGCCGGGCGCGTCGACCGCATCGTGCTGTCGCGCCCGGCGGTGGAGGCGGGCGAGCGGCTCGGCTTCCTGCCGGGCGACCTGAAGGAGAAGATCGACCCCTACCTGCGGCCGCTCTACGACGCGCTGCACGACATGATGCCGGGCGACCAGGTGATCCGGCGCATGGCGTCCGGCGAGATCGAGGTGGCGCCGCTCGCCTTCATGCGCGGCCGCACCCTGGCGCACGCCTTCGTCATCCTGGACGAGGCGCAGAACACCACGGTCGCGCAGATGAAGATGTTCCTGACCCGCATGGGATCGGGCACGCGCATGGCGATCAACGGCGACCTCAGCCAGATCGACCTGCCGAACGGCGTGTCCTCCGGGCTGCGCGATGCGGTGGAGACGCTGGAAGGGCTGCCCGGGATCGGCTTCACCCGCTTCGAGAGCCGCGACGTGGTGCGTCATCCGCTGGTGGCGGCGATCGTCGACGCCTATGATCAGCGGGCGGCGGCCGGGCGGGACATCACCCGGAACCGGACGCGCCGGGAGAGCGATGGAACCCCCAAGTAGCATCGGCCGGTCGCCGGAGCGGCAGCCGGCGGCCAGGCCCGAGCGGTCGGCCAAGCAGAGGAAGCGGGCCCGGCGGCTGAGGAAGCGGGCGGCGCGTCGCCTGCGCCCTGCCGAGCCACGGCCTGGCGACGCGCCGGACGGCCTCGCGGTGCTGGTGGTCGACTCGCGGTGGCGCCGGCTGGTGCCGCAGGTCGAGCGTCTGGTACGGCGGGCGGCGATCGCCGCCGGCGGCGCCGGCGCGGTGGTGCTCGACCGCGATCTCGCGGTGCGCCGGCTGAATGCCCGCCATCGCCGTAGGAACAAGCCCACCAACGTGCTGACCTTCGAGAGCCCGGCCGGCATCCCGGGCGGCGACATCGTGCTGGCGCTGGAAACGGTACGTCGGGAGGCGCTGGCGGCAGGCCGCCGGCCGCATCACCATCTGGCGCATCTGGTGGTGCATGGCGCGCTGCATCTGCGCGGCCACGACCATGATGGCGCTGGCGGGGCGCGGCGCATGGAGATGCAGGAGGCGCGCATCCTGCATCGGCTGCGCGTGCCCAATCCGTGGAAGCCGCGTATGGTGATCCGGTGAGTGGCGCCGAGCCGCCGCCGGAGGCCGGCGGGCGGGCGCGGCTGCGCGGCGGGTTGCTGGGATGGTGGGGCAGGCGCCGCGGCGACCAGGACCTGCGCTCGCGGGTCGCCGCCCTGGTGCAGGAGGCGGCGGAAGCGCCGCAGACCGAGGGCCAGCCGCCCGAGCTCGACCGCCAGGAGCGCGTGCTGATCGCCAACGTGCTGCGGCTGCGCGGCACCAGCGTGGACGACGTGATGGTGCCGCGCGCCGACATCGTCGCGATGCCGGTCGGCATCAGCTTCGAGGAGGCGCTCGTGACCATGAAGCGGGAGAACCATTCCCGCCTGCCGGTCTATGGCGAGCAGCTCGACGACATCGTCGGCATGGTGCACGTCAAGGACCTGGTCGCCTATGGCGGTCCCAGCGAGAGCTTCCGGCTGCAGTCGATCCTGCGCCAGCCGCTGATGATCGCGCCGCAGATGTCGGTGCTGGACCTGCTGCTGCAGATGCGGCTGCGACGCATCCATCTGGCGCTGGTGATCGACGAGTATGGCGGCATCGACGGGCTGGTGACGATCGAGGACCTGGTCGAGACCATCGTCGGCGACATCGCCGACGAGCATGACGAGCCCGACGTGCCGATGCTGGTCGAGCGGCATGACGGCACGCTAGACATCGACGCGCGCATGCCGGTGGAGGATTTCGAGGCCAGGCTCGGGACCCTGCTGACCGACCAGGAGCGCGAGAGCGACATCGACACGGTGGGCGGGCTGGTGTTCCGGCTGGCGGGCCACGTGCCGACGCGCGGCGAGGTGCTGAGCCACGAGAGCGGCATCCAGTTCCGCGTCCTGGATGCCGACGCACGCCACATCCGCCGCGTCCGCGTGCGCCCCGCGCCGACGCCGGAGCCGGTCGAGGCGGCCGGCGCGCCGGGAGAGCCGCCGGCCGCCGGATGATGTCGCCGGCCGCGTTCGCGCCGTTCCGGTCGCGCGGCAGCGCCTCAGCGGGCGGGCGCGGACGGCGCCTCGTCGCGGATCACCGCGTCGCCAGGACGGACGCGGCCGCCCTGCAGCACGCGCGCGGTCAGGCCGCCATGGCCGCGGACGGCGTTGTAGCCGCCAGGACCCAGGATCTCCTCCATGCGCGAGCAGGGATGGCACGGGCCGGTGACTTCCAGCAGCGCCTCGCCGACACGCACGAGCCGGCCGGTCAGCGCCAGCAGGTTGATGCCGGCGACCACCAGGTTGCGGCGCAGCAGCTCCGGCGCCACAGGTCCGCGTCCGAGCCAGGCGCCGATGGCGTCAAGATGCTCGGCCTGGATCAGCGTGACCTGGCGCAGGCCGCTGCTGCCGGCATAGCGGTCGCCGACCAGGCCGGATTCGGGATCGAGCATCGCCTCCTCCACCGCCCGCATCGGCGCGCGGCGGGCCGGACGCAGGCCGATCCATCGCACGGCGCCCGGCCGCAGCGGCGCGTCGAGCAGCCGGCCGAGCGGCGAGGCCGGATTCAGCACCGGCGCGCGGTGGCCGGCGTCACGCGGTTCCACCCCCGATCGCCTGCTGGGCGCGGACGCGCTCCTCCTCCATCAGCCGGTGCGCCTCGCGGTCCTGGGCCTCGACGAACACGCGGGTGACCTCGGGATGCGTCGTCCGGATGCGGCGCTCGATCCGCGACACCGCCTGCTCGACATCGACGGCGCTGCAGCGGTCGACGAAGTCGAGGCTGAGCGCCAGCAGCACGTCGCGCGGACCGAAATGCATGGTCAGCACCTCGTTGATGCGCGCCACCAGCGGTTCCTCGCCGGCGATGCGGCGGATGCCGGCCTGGACCTCGTTCGAGGCGCCCTCCCCGGTCAGCAGCGACTTGCATTCCCAGGCCAGGAACGCGGCCGTCAGCGCCAGGATCAGGCCGATCGCCACCGAGGCGACCCCGTCCAGCGCCGGCCGGTCGAGCGCCTGGCTCAGCCAGACGCCGAGCAGCGCCACCAGCAGCCCGAGCAGGGCGGCGGTATCCTCGAACAGCACGGTGAAGACCGTCGGGTCCTTGCTGTGGCGCACGGCCTCGAGCCAGCCGCGCTGCCCCTTGTGGCCGCGGAACTCGCGCAGCGCCACCAGCCAGCTGCTGCCCTCGAACAGGGCGCTGAGGCCGAGCACCGAGTAGATCACCCAGGCGTTTGCAACGGCATGCGGATGGCGGATGCGGTCGATCCCCTCCAGCACCGACACGCCGGCACCGACCCCGAAGATCAGCACCGCGACCACGAAGGTCCAGAAATAGAGCTGCAGCCCGTAGCCGAACGGATGCAGCGCGTCGGCCGGCCGTGCCGCCTCCCGCATGCCGAACAGCAGCAGGAGCTGGTTGCCGCAATCCACCACCGAATGGATCGCCTCGCTCAGCATCGCGGCACTGCCGGTCCAGAACGCGGCGCCGAACTTGGTCAGCGCGACCAGCAGATTGCCGCCCAGGGCGGCATAGATCACGAGCCTGGAGGAGGAAGAGTGCGCCATCGATGGAGATGAACACGCGGGCCGGGGCGGCGTTGCCGGCTGCCATGCTTCGTCATGGAGCCGCCGCCGGGAGCCCTCGCGACCGGGCCTGCTCCGGCCGATTCCGGCTGGCGTGCGGGCCTAGCGGCGGCTGCCGCCGGCGGCCACGATCGTCTCGGCGGTGGAGCGGGCACCGCGGAAATAGCGTGCCGCCTGCTGCCGGAGCGCCGCCAGGCTCGGCAGCACCGCGCCATGCATCAGCCGCAGCCGGTCGTGGGTGGCGAAGAAGGCATGGTCGGTGCGGTTGGACTGCAGGATGGCGGTGCCGACGAACACGCCGTCGATCTCGACCACTTCACTTTGGAGCATCGATTTGAATCCCGGGGGAGGCTGGCCGCCGCAGCGGGCGGCATGGATCATAGGCAGGAGGCGGGCGGGCAAGAATGCGCCCGACAGCCAAGCCATCCCGGGCCGGCGTGACGTCGCCTCGTCATCCGTGCCTGCACCGACTGCAGCATCATCCCGCGCCTCGACCCTGGGGCCGCGCCGCGTGCCGCCCTGGCCAACCTAGGCAGTCCCGTCCCGCCGAAACAAGCAAACTTCTAAGTGATATCGATGTTTCACTACGATGACAGTCATAACGGCTGACGAACGAGGGCGTCATCGCAGCATCGGGCAGGCGCCACCGGCCGCCCCGGTGCCGAGGGGGCCGAGACCGACATCGTCACGCGACGGCGGGCGGCTCCGGGACCCGGGCGAGTGCGAGCAGCCGGTCGAGGCCGATGTCGCTGCCGAGCACCGCGGCGCGCTCGGGCGGCGTCAGCAGCGCGAGAGCCGCCGCGAGGCTCGCCGCCTCGTCGAGCTTGGCGAGGCCAAGTGCCAGCAGCGGATCGAACGGATCGCGCCCGGGGACGCGCGCCGGCGGCAGCATGGCGCGGTGGGCCTGCATCAGCGCTGGATCGTCCAGCAGGCGGTGCAGGCTCTCGCCCGGCTGCAGGTCGCGGCCTGCCGCCTGCAGCTGCACCGCGCGCGCGAGCACCGCCGGCGGCGAAGCCTCCTCGGGGATGCGCAGCAGGCCCAGGCGGCGCAGCGCCAGGCCGGCCCCGCGTCCGGCGGTGAGCGACACCAGCGGCACCGCCAGCGCCAGCCCCAGCAGCACCGGCGACATCCAGGCGAACAGCGCCGGCGACACCGCCCAGGCGATCGCCGCCAGCAGCAGCCCGAACGCCATGTAGCGCCAGTAGCCCGACCAGACCACGCGAAGCGGGATGCGGCCGTCGTCGCGGCGCTGCGCGTTCCAGCCGGAGTCGCGGCCGGCCAGGATCGAGACCACGCCGCTGGTCTGGATCAGCATGGCGACCGGCGCGATCAGCCCGCCGATCAGCGTCTCGATCAGCAGCGACAGCAGCGCCCGCACGCCCCCGCCGGCGCCGCGCCGATCGGCCGGGTTGCACAGCAGGGCGACATAGGCCAGCAGCTTGGGCGCCAGCAGCACCGCCATGGTGCCGATGAACACCCACTTCGCCAGCACCGGATCGACGCGCGGCCAGTTCGGATACAGAAGCTTGGTGCCGCCGAAATACTCGGGCTTCACGAAGCGCGACTGCAGCGAGATCAGGATGCCGCAGAGCAGGAACACCAGCCACAGCGGTGCGGTGATGTAGGAGCCGATCCCCATCAGCAGGTGCAGCCGGCTGATCCAGTGCAGGCCGCGCGCCGGCAGCACGCCGGCATGCTGCAGGTTGCCCTGGCACCAGCGGCGGTCGCGTATGGCGATGTCGGTCAGCGAGGGCGGGCTCTCCTCGTAGGAGCCGGCCAGGCCCGGCACCATGTGGATCGCCCAGCCGCCGCGTCGCATCAGCGCGGCCTCGACGAAGTCGTGGCTGAGGATGTGGCCGCCGATCGGCCGCCTGCCTTCCAGCACCGGCAGCCCGGCCTCGCCCGCGAAGGCGCGGGTGCGGATGATGGCGTTGTGGCCCCAGTAGTTGCCCTCCGAGCCGTGCCACCAGGCGATGCCGTAGGCGATCAGCGGCCCGTAGACGCGGCCGGCGAACTGCTGCATGCGGGCGAACAGCGTGGAGCCGTTGACGATCACCGGCAGGGTCTGGATCAGGCCGACGGCCGGATGGCGCTCCATCGCGGCCGCGATGCGCACGACCGTCGACCCGTCCATGACGCTGTCGGCGTCGAGCGTGATCATCTGCGGATAGGCCGCCCCCCAGCGGCGCACCCATTCGCCAACGTTGCCGGCCTTGCGCTCGGTGTTCTTGGCCCGCCTCCGGTAGAAGATGCGGTCGTGTCCGCCGGTCGCCTCGCGCAGGCGCAGGAAGGCCGCCTCCTCCTCGAGCCACACATCCGGGTTGGTGGTGTCGGACAGGATGAACAGGTCGAACTGCGCCAGCCTGCCGGTGGCCTCGAGGCTCTCATAGATGGCGGCGAGGCCGGCCATCACCCGCGACGGGCTCTCGTTGTAGGTCGGCAGCAGCAGGGCGGTGCGGGTGGCGAGCTCGGGCAGCGGACCGTCGCGCTCGATGCCGAGCCCGAGCCCGCCGCGGCCGAGCAGCGACACGAAGCCGCCGAGCGCGGAGGTGAAGGCGAGCGAGATCCAGGCGAACAGCACCACGAACAGCGCCAGCACCAGCAGGCCCAGCGTGTTGGGTCCCTGCCCGTTCAGCACGAAATACATCTCGTAGCCGCCGGCGAGCGTCAGCAGCACGGCACCCCCGATCACCAGCAGGCGGCGCAGCGCCAGGCCCGGCGGCCGCGTCGCCGGGACCGCGCCAGGCGTGCCGCCCTCCGGCGCCGCGCGCAGCGACTGCACCGGCATGGCGAGCGGCGCCTCGGGCGGCAGCGCCGGTCGGGGGACCGTCAGGGGGTCCAACGATACACCCACGCCTCGGACAGCGCCGCCTGCTCGCCCGCCAGCGTGCAGTGCAGCTCGGCGCTGCGGGCGCTGCCGGGGTGGAACTCGAAGGTGATGCGCCAGCCATGGATCTCCGGGTTCTGCACCACCACGACGTTGCGGATGTCGCCGACGCTGGCGCCGAGATCGGCATGCAGCCTGGCATCCGCGCCGAGGGCCTTCAGCGCCTCGCCGGTGAAGTCGAGGATCACGAAGCGGCCCTTGTGGTCGTCGGTGGCGCCGATGCGGGTCTGGCTGACGCGGGCGAGGCCGGTGGACCAGGGATTGTCCCAGCACCAGTGCATCCGGTACGTGTAGGCATACTCGCCGCCTGCCGCGAGCGGCGCCTTCGGCCGCCAGAAGGCGACGATGTTGTCGTTGACCTCGTTCGGCGTGGGCAGCTCGACCAGGTCGACGCCGCCCTCGCCCCAGTCGCCGATCGGCTCGATCCACAAGGACGGGCGCTTCTCGTAGTTCAGCGCCAGGTCCTGGAAGTCGTCGAAGGCGCGCTTGCGCTGCATCAGCCCGAAGCCCTTCGGCGTCACGTCGGAAAAGGCGCTGAACTGCAGGTCGATCGGGTTGACCAGCGGGCGCCACAGCTGGTCGCCCTTGCCGGTCCACATCGACAGCCCCTCGCTGTCGTGGGCGGCCGGACGCGCATCGTCGATATGCTGGCGGTCGTTGGCGTCGAAATAGAACATGCCGGTCAGCGGCGCGATGCCGGACGAGGCGATCGCGCGGCGCGGATACAGCACGGTCTCGACATCGAAGATGGTCTCGTCGCCGGGCCGTATGGTGAAGCGGTAGGCGCCGGTGACGGTCGGGCTGTCGAGCAGGGCATGCACCACGATGGCGCTCATGCCCGCCTGCGGCTTCTCCAGCCAGAAGGCGCGGAACAGCGCGAACTCCTCGCGGCTCTCGCCGGTGCCGTTGGCAAAGCCGCGCGCCGACAGCCCGTAATCCTGGCCCTTGGCGACGGCGCGGAAGTAGCTGGCACCGAGAAACACGCAGATCTCGTCGAAATAGTCCGGCCGGTTGATCGGGTAGTGGATGCGAAAGCCCGCGAAGCCGAGATCGTCGGGAACGCGCAGACGCGGGTCCTCGTAGGTGAACAGATCGGGGTTGTAGCCGACGCGGGCGGCCTGGCCGTTCTGCACCTCGAAGATGTCGATGCGCGGACGGTACAGGAAGCCGCGCGGCAGGAACTCGACCTGGAAGTTGAGCCCCTGGCCGCGCCACAGCGCGCTGTCCTTGCGGAAGCGCACGCCGCGATACTGGTCGAAGCTCATCGCGTTGATCGGACCCGGCAGCCTCTCCTCCGGCGCGCCATAGCCGTGCCGGGACATCGCCTGCGCCAGGCGGCGCACGGTGGCGCCGTCGAAGGCGCCGGGGCCCGCTGCCGGCAGCGGCTCGGCCGCCATCGCCGAGGCCAGCAGGCCGCGTGCGGCCAGTGCCGCCACCGTGGCGCCCGCACCGGCCTGGACCAGATCGCGTCGGAACAAAGCCACTCTTGATCCCCCTGGTCCCGACCCGTCGTCAGGGTCCTATCAGGGGGTCCCGGCTATGGCAATTTAACGGCATCAGGCCGCGACCGGACGGAGATGCGGCACCGAAGCCACAACGGCCAGCTTTCTCATGACACGGAACGTTCCGCCCTTGCAGCGTCAATGCACGATCTTTAACCGCTATATCCCACTATGCGACCAAGCCATCGTTCAATAGATCAACACCAGCGTCAGAGTGGGTTCGTCATGCCTGTTCCTCCCGCTCCCGGGTCGTCGCCTCGCACGCACCGCCTGCCGCTCGCCGCCTGGCCGCTGGCCGGGCTGCTGCTGACGGGCGGAATGATCGACCGGGCCTGCGCACAGGGCCATTCGCCCACGCTGCACACCACGCCGGAGTTCTCGGCATTGCCGCAGACGCGCTCCAACCCGACCAAGGCGCAGGCGCCCAAGGACATCCACACCTTCGACTGGGGCGTGTTCAACCGGCTCGACGGCTCGCCGGCGGGCTTCGGGCCGGTGGCGCGCTACGGCGCCGTGCGCTGGGCCGAGGACTGGAGCGCGCTGCGCGACCCGAGGCTGCGCACCGACTTCTTCGATCCGCTCAAGTTCATCCCGCTCGACGACAGCAAGGACATCTACCTCACGCTGAGCGGGGAAAGCCGGCTCAAGAACTGGTTCGAGAAC
This sequence comes from uncultured Acetobacteraceae bacterium, assembly GCA_964236105.1. Classification (GTDB taxonomy): domain Bacteria; phylum Pseudomonadota; class Alphaproteobacteria; order Acetobacterales; family Acetobacteraceae; genus Lichenicola. Next base: position 235,930 of record CAXSBC010000001.1, read on the forward strand.
CGGCCCTTCCTCGGCACCCAGAAGCCCGACGATTCCGGCCGCCTGACGGTGCGCAACACCGTGGGCGCCGACCTGCATCTCGGCGAGCATCTGCGGGTCTATGGCGAGCTCATCAACGGTGACGCCGCCGGCTGGGGCGGCTACGGCTACAACACGACCTACCGCACCCGTCTCGACGTGCAGCAGCTGTTCGTGGAGGCCAAGGCCCGGCTGGCTGGCGCGCAGACCGGCGTGATGTTCGGCCGCCAGGAGTTCCTGGACGCGCCCAACTACGTGCTCTACCTGCGCGAGACGCCGGACCTGCCGCTGTCGTGGAACGGCGTGCGCGGCTACGCGGTCTGGCCGCGCTTCCGCCTCGACGCGTGGGACTTCCTGCAGACCAACACGGCACCGCAGCAGCTGTTCCACGACACCGAGAACTACGGCGCCCGGCTGTGGGGCGGCTACGGCTCCTATGCGGTGCCGGACTACAAGGTCCTGAACCAGCCCGGCATCACCTTCGTCGACCTGTTCTATCTCGGCTACCTGCTCGGCGGCACGCCGGCGGCGATCACCACCGCCACCAGCACGCAGTCCGGCACCACGATCCGCCACAATTACGGCACCCGCATCTGGGGCCGCGCCGGGCCGATCGAGTTCTCCTTCGGCGGGCTCTACCAGGGCGGCGAGTTCCGGCCGGTGCGCAACGGCGCGACCCGGGACGTGGAGGCGTTCTCGATCAACAACTTCCTCGGCTACCGCTTCCAGAACATCTATGGCCGGCCGCTGCTCGGCGTGCAGGCCGACATCTACTCGGGCGGCAACTACAACAAGAAGACCGGCAGCGAGGGCACCTACATCGCGCCCTACAACCCGTCGACCAACTACCTCGACACCACCACCTACTTCGCGCCGTCGAACCTGGTGGCGATCTCGCCGCAGCTGGACTACACCCCGTCCGCCTCGACGCTGCTGCGCTTCAAGGTGCCGATCCTGTGGCGCGAGAACACCAACGACACGGTCTACGGCTCGGGCCGGACCTACGCCTTCCGCAGCCGCTACAGCGGCGGCTATGTCGGCACGGTGCCGCAGGTGAGCTTCGCCTGGCGCATCACCCGTCACCTGACCTGGAGCCACGATCTGGCGCGCTTCTTCGCCTCGCGCGAGATCCAGAAGGCCGGCGCGTCGGACGGCACCTACTACCTGTCCACCCTGGCCTTCCGCTTCTGACCGCCCGGGCGCCCGCGGCGGCGCCCGATCGCCGGAGCCACCACGTGCCGCAGCACCCGCCTGTCCTGCCGCTCTGCCTGGGCCTCCTGCTCGGCGCCTGCGCCGTGCAGGATTCCCGCATCGCCGGCCGCGCCCAGACCAGGCTGCTCGGCCTGAGCGAGGTGGATCTCGAATCCTGCCTCGGCGCGCCCGACCAGCATGCGAGCTTCGGCGCCACCGACGTGCTGACCTACTACGCCACCTCGAGCAGCTCGACGAGCTACGCGCTGCCCATCGTCGGCGGGCTCGCCCTGTCGAACGGCGGCTATTGCCACGCCACCATCCGCCTCGATGCCGGCCGGGTGACCCGGCTGCTGTATTCGGGCGAGAAGAACGCGACCCTGGCGCCCAACGCCTATTGCGCGCCGATCCTGCGCACCTGCCTGGCCTGGCTGGACGCGCATCCGGAGGCGGCGAGCCCGGGTGCCGCCACCGCGACCCGCACCGGCGCCGCCAGCCCGCAGGCGGGCGTCCCGCCCGGCGCACCCAGCGGCGCCCCGCAGCCGGGCGCCTCCACCGCCGCCCTGCCCGGCAACATGCCAACCCCGACGCCGCGCTAGCCGGGCGGGATGGGCGGTTGCTCCGGGAGCCGCTCAAGGCCGTCCTGCCTGCGCACGTGCCACCCGTCGTGCAGAGGTTTGCCGGGTCTGCGCCGAACCGCCAGGATGGGAGGAACGGCTGCGGGCTTCGCAGGCCTCCCGATACGGCTCGGGCCGGCCCTCGCCGACGAAGGACGATCCCATGGGCCAAGCCGATGAAGACCAGACGGACCACCCCGAGGGGCATGCGCTCAGCGCCGCATCGAGCCTGTCGGACGTATCCGAGCCAGAGCGGGAGATCATCGAAGCGCACGGCCGTCCGAACGCGGCCCTCATCCACGAGACGATCAGGGCGGAGGGCGAAGGCGAGCTGGCCCGCTCGCCGTCGGCCCTGCTGCTGTCCAGCCTGGCGGCCGGACTCGCGATGGGTCTGTCCCTGATCACCGAAGGCCTGCTTCGTGCGCACCTGCCCGATGCGCCCTGGCGGGACCTCGTGAGCAAGCTGGGCTATGCCGTGGGCTTCCTCGTCGTGGTGCTGGGACGGCAGCAGCTCTTCACCGAGAACACCCTGACCCCGATCCTGCCGCTTCTGTACAACCGCACCATGCAAACCTTCGGCAACGTCGCGCGGCTCTGGGTCCTCGTTCTCGTCGCCAACATCGCGGGGACATGGGCCATCTCGGCCGTGCTTGCCGGAAGCGACCTGTTCCCCCCGGACATCAAGGACGCGTTCTCGGCCGTCAGCAGGCACGTCGTCGCGGCGTCGTTCGGGACCACCGTCCTGAAGGGGATCTTCGCGGGGTGGCTGATCGCGCTGCTGGTCTGGCTCATGCCGGGAGCCGGGGAAGCCCGCTTCACCGTCATCGTGCTTCTCACCTGGCTCATCTCGCTCGCGGGATTTGCCCACGTGGTGGCCGGCTCGGTCGATGCGAGCTTCCTGGTGCTTTCGAACCAGGCGAGCATTGTCGACTACCTTTGGCGCTTCTTCACGCCGACACTGCTCGGAAACATCGTCGGAGGCACCGCGCTGGTCGCCGTTCTCAACTACGGACAGGTGGCGAGCGAAGTCGAAGCCTGAGATCGCTTCACTCCGCCATCACGGACCATGAGCGTCCGCTCCGGTCGAACCTGCCGCCGATCGCCTGCGGTCAGGGAGAATCCAGGACGCGCGGCGAGCGGCTTGCCGGGTCGTGAGGCTGTCCGATCGCCGGGTGCGGCGGACCTCCGGGTGCGGCCGAGGCGGACGCGGTCCAGCGCGGTCTGGCCTATCCTGTCCGGTTGCGTTACCACGGGATGGCTGATCCGGCGATGGGAGCGACGACGACCGCCTTGGTTCGGGTTACCGCGGGGATCGCACTGGACGAGGCCGAGCCGTATGAGGGCGTCATGCGGGCCTCCGGCGCTGGCAGGCAGACCGCGACCTGAAGCGGCCGCCCAGCCGGCCACCGGGTGACTGACTGCCAGCCATCCCCTTCACCTGGAGCCCGTTTTCCGATGCGATTGCCGATACGCACGCCGCTTGCCCTGCTGGCCGCGGCCCTGGCGCTCGAGCCCGGTCCGGCCGCCCTCGCCGCGCCCGGGGCCGACGGTGTCGATCGGCTGGCGCCGACCCCGCTCACGATCCCGCTCGAGCCGTCCGATCCGCTGCCCGCTTCCGGCACCCCGGACGGCTACTTCTTCAACCTGCGGCCCTACGGCGCCCCGACCGGCGCCGCGCTGGCCGATCACGGGATCTACCTGGTCGCCCGGGACCTGTCCGAGGAGATGGGCGCGATCGATGGCGGCATCAAGCGCGGCGGCTTCTTCGAGGGCTACAGCTCGGTCGGCGCCGACCTCGACCTGCATCGCATCGCCGGCATCCCCGACGGCTCCCTGCACCTGCTGCTGTCGGACCTGCAGGGGCAGCCATTCGCCTCCTATACCGGCAGCGCCTATGCCAACAACCGTGTGTTCGCCAGCACCCAGGCCCTGCGCCTGAACGAGCTGTCCTACCAGCAGGACCTGCTGCGGGGCGGCGTGAACATCCGGATCGGCCGCGTTCCGGCCTACACGCAGTTCGACGGCTCCGAGCTGTACTGCACCTTCATCACCGACCTGTGCCGCACGCCCGCCGCCTACACCTTCGATCGCGGCTCGCCCTCCTACCTCGCCTCGTCCTGGGTGGGGATCTTCGAGGCGCGGCTCACCGCGCGGATCTACCTCCATGCCGGCGTGTACGAGAACGAGCCGGTGCTGGCCGACGCCAACCATGGCGGCTTCCCGGGCCCGGACTGGGGCCTCAACTACGCCAACGGCGCCACGATCCCGGGCCAGATCGGCTACCGCACGACGACGCTGAACGACCGCTACCCGCGCGCCTACAGCGTCGGCGGCTTCGTCAACACCGGCCGCTACGCCGATCCGTTCCTCAACACCGCCGGCCGTGACCGCACGCTGTTCGGCGGCAAGACCAAGATGGATCTGCAATCCAGCCTCGTCTACGTCCAGGCCCAGCAGATGATATACCGGCCGGACCGGTCCGATCGCGGCATCACGCTGTTCGGCGGCGCCGACTGGGCGGCCAGCGGGCAGCCCAACATCGAGCGCATGGTGTTCGGCGGCGTGTACTGGCGCGGCCCGTTCCGGGCGCGGCCGGTCGACACGGTCGGCGTGGCGGTCACCTACACCGCGGTCAACTCCCGCATCACCGAGCGCATCGACAGCGTCCTGTCCAAGGCGGGCGGCGGGCAGGCCAGCCGCGGCGAGGTGTCCTACCAGGCCAACTACCGCATCGCGGTGGCGCCCGGCTTCGAGATCAAGCCGTTCGCCGAGTTCATCAGCCATCCGGACCAGGAGGCGAGCGCCAGGCCCAGCGGCAACAACACCCATGCGGTGCTGGTCGGCACGCTGTTCGAGCTCGATGCCGCCGCCCTGCTCGGCCTGGCGACGCAGGGTCACATGCCGTCGGGGCCGTCCGGACCGTCCGGGCCGTGACGCCGTCCGGCTCCGCCTGTCCCGGCTGGATCAACCAGGGGAAGGGCTGCCAAGCGTCCGACCCCATGAACCCGCCGTTGCGGTGGACGCCATGATCGCGTCCGGCCTCGTCAAGGGGGCGCTGCCGACGCCGACCTGCTGACGCGCGGCGGCCTCGCCGGCGCTCCCCTCGCCTTCGTGCCCGGTGTCGCCCACGGCGACCGCTCCGACGAGATGACTGTCCGGGCCGAGGCGCAAGGCCGTCGACGCGCCCGGCCTGCGGACGTCCTTGCGTCGACGTCGCCGTCACGCCGCACAATCCGACCCGCGCGCCCCTCACCTCTCCCGCTCGTTGTTCTCCGGCCTGAGCGCGGTCGCCACGTCGGCGATGTCGCGGCTGAGCATCTGCAGCGTGAAGCGCGGCAGCGGGCCGGTGGCGTCGCCGAGCCGGTCCAGCGCCGCCGACAGGCGCTGGGACTGCAGCAGCGCCTCGTCCGGCGCGTGGTCGTGCCGGGCCGCCTCGTCCTTGAGCGCTGCGCGCAGCGCCTGCAGCGCGGCGGTGATCGCGGCCGAGACCGGCGCGAGCGCGGAGTCGGGCTCCGCGCCGGGCGTGTCGCCAGAGACGGTGTCGTTGATCGAGCGGGCCACGAACAGCATGTCGCTCTGCAGCCGGCGCAGCATCGGCACCAGCCGCACGATCAGCGGCTCGTGCTGCTCGAGCGAGGTCAGGCGCTCGCGACGCGCCTCGCCGATCGCCGCCACCAGGGCCTTCAGCGAGTCCGTGCTCGCCTCGTTGAGCCGGTCCACCTCGGCGCTGTCGAGACGGCGGGTCAGCACGCGGCTCTGGCTGTCGTCCAGCGTCGCCAGCATCGCGGACGCCGCCTCGAAGGCCTGTCTGCGCGCGCGCGAATGGAACACCAGGTAGGACACCACCAGCGACACGCTGGCGCCGACCAGGATCGCCAGCACGCGGTCGACCGGCCGGTTGAAGGCGCTGCCCTGCGACGGGAACAGGAACGTCACCACCAGCGTCACCCCGGCCAGCCGCAGGTTCGGCTTGAACGCCGCCAGCAGCGCCAGCGGCACCAGCAGCACGGCGAACACCGGCAGCTTCGGCAGGCCGACCAGCGCCAGCGCGATGGCGCACGCACCCGCGACCGCGCCGATCAGCGTGCCGAGGATCTGGTCGCGGCCGGCCTCCAGCGTCGAGCTGATCCGGGCCTGGGTGACGATGACGGCGGTGATCAGCGCCCAGTACGGCTCGCGCAGGTGCAGGGCGCGCGCCACCACGTCGGACAGGAACACCGAGACCAGGATCCGGATCGCCTGGCGGATCTCCGGGGTCCAGCCGTCGATGCGGCTGCGCGCCCGCGCCAGCAGTCCCGCCGGTACGGCCGCGCCGCGTGCGGCACTCATCCGTGCCGGCGGAGCGTCACTCCGGGGCCCTGCGATGGTTGGTGACCGGCGGCGGCGCCGCGCCGATCGGCAGCGGCACCCAGCGCATGCCCTCGCCGCTCTGCACCAGCATCACCACCGAGGGGCGCTTCTGGCGGCGCGCGTCGTCGATCCGCGCCTGCACGTCGGACGGCTGCGCCACCTCGGACTGCTGCACCTCGACGATCACGTCGCCCGCGCGGATGCCGCGATCGGCGGCCGCACCGGCCTGGCCGACATCGGTCACCACCACCCCCTTCTGGGCGCCGGCGAGCTGGTATTTCTGGCGCAGCGCGTCGTCGATCCCGGCGAGCTTCATGCCGAGCCCGGCGAGGTCCACCGGCGCCGGCCCGGACGGCTTGGCCGGCGCGCTCGCCGCCGCGGGCTTCGCCGCCTCCTCGGGAAAGGCGCGGATCGTGACCTGCAGCGTCTGCGCCCGGCCGTCGCGCCAGATGCTGAGCGGCACCGACTGCCCGACCGGCGTCTCGCCCACCACGCGCGGCAGGGTGCGCCCGTCGACATCGTGGCCGCCGACCTGCTGGATCACGTCGCCGGTCTTCAGGCCCCCCTTCGCCGCCGGCCCGCCCGCCTCCAGGCCCGCGACCAGCGCGCCCTTGGGCGTCTTGAGGCCGAGGCTGTCGGCGATGTCCTGGGTCACGTCCTGGATGCGCACGCCGATCCAGCCGCGCCTGGCCTTGCCGAACTGGCGCAGCTGGTCGATCACCACGCGCGCCTCGTTGGACGGGATCGAGAAGCCGATGCCGATGGAGCCGCCGGAGGGCGAATAGATCGCGGTGTTGATGCCGATCACGCCGCCATCCATGTCGAACAGCGGACCGCCCGAGTTGCCGCGGTTGATCGGCGCGTCGGTCTGGATGAAGTCGTCGTAGGGCCCGCTGTCGAGCGAGCGGCCGCGCGAGCTCACGATGCCGGCGGTGACGGTGCCTGACAGGCCGAACGGGTTGCCGATTGCCACCACCCAGTCGCCGACGCGGGCCTTGTCGCTGTCGCCGAACGCGACTGCCGGCAGCGGGTGCGCGGGCTCGACCTTGAGCAGCGCGAGGTCGGTCTTGTCGTCGTGGCCGAGCAGCCTCGCCTTCAGGACGGTGTTGTCCTGCAGCGTCACGGTGATGCTGTCGGCGCCCTTGATGACGTGGTTGTTGGTCACGATCAGGCCGGAGGGATCGATCACGAAGCCGGAGCCCAGGCTCTGCATCTTGCGCCCCGGCGCCGCCTGGCCCTTCTGGCTGCCGCCCTTGCCGCCGTTATGGTTCATGAAGTCGTGGAAGAACTTGTCGAACGGCGTGCCGGGCGGGATCGCCGGCACCGGGTTCTGCGGCGCGTCCTGCTCCTTGCCGCCGCCACCGCCATCGCCGGGCGCCTTGTCGCCGCCGGGGCCGGCCTGGTCGCCGGGATCGTCGTCATCGTCCTGGCTGTCGTCGGTGACGGTCTCGGTGGAGGAGATGTTGACCACCGAGGGCAGCAGCCGGGCCGCGAGGTCGGCGAAGCTGTCCGGGGCGCCGCGCGCCAGCGCCGGCACCGGGGCCGCCGCCGGCAGCAGAACGCCGCCCGCGAGCAGCATGGCCGAGGCCAGCAGGCCGGCGCGGAACAGCCGGAGCCGGACGGAGGCCGCACTGCCGTCGGACCGCGAGATCGCCAAGCGCATGAGGTGGACTGTCTCCTGGGGGTGGCGGACGCATCGCCGCTCCGGACGGACTCTGCTCACGCGGCCGGTCCGGCGGCAAGACCCGGCGCGGGCGGGCCGGTCAGGCGCGGTCGAGCAGCCAGCCGGCCACCGCCTCGCCGAGCAGCGCATAGCCCGGATCGGTCATGTGGGTGCCGTCCGGCGACAGCGTGTCGCGGGTGAAGCGCGTCTCGCACCAGCCTCGCATCCGCTCGTAGCGCGGGAACACCGCGAGCCCGGCCTCGGCGGCGATCCGGTGCAGGGCGTCGCGGAAGGCCGGAAAGCCCGGGCACTCCTCCAGGCTGCGGGAATATTGCTGGTCCATCAGCACGAGGTCGGCGCCGGTCGCGGCCAGCCGGTCGCGGCCGGCCCGGGTCAGCCGCTCGAAGCGCTCGAGCGGCACGTCCTGCACCGGATCGTTGGAACCGGTCTGCCAGACGATCAGGTCCGGGGCGGCCGAGACCACCGCCTCGAGCCTGCGGTCCATGTCGACCGCGTTCTCGCCGCCGACGCCGAGATTGGCGAGCACGATGCCGCCGCCGAATGCCGGCAGCAGCGTGCGCCGCATCACCGACGGATAGCTGTGCGCCGGGCTGCTGGCGCCGGAGCCCTCGGTGGTCGAGGAGCCGAACGCGACGAGGCGGAGCGGCAGGCCGGCCGTGCGGCGGGCATGGGTGCGAGGCAGGATCGGAGGGGTGCTCATGGCGGGCGGGGTGCCATTCCCGGCGCCGGCGGGCAAGCCTCCGGCGACATCGCCCGCCTAGCCGGCGGCGGCCTGGACGGAGACGGTCTCGGCAGGCGGGGCTGCGCGGCGCCGGGCGCGCTGCTTGCGACGGTCGAGCGCCACGGCCATCAGGTAGAGCGTGCCGAGCCCGATCACGTTGACCGCGACCTGCATCGGCCAGCCGGTGCCGTAGGTGGTCATCGCCAGCCGGGCCAGCAGGTCCAGCACGGTGCCGACGGAGAACACCTCCAGCGAGTGACGCCCGAACACCGCCAGCACCTGGCCCAGGCCGCCGCCGGCCAGCCGCCGCGTCAGCCGGCTGCTCTGCACCAGGTAGAAGATCGCCATCACGTCGATCAGCCGCAGCGGCGAGAGCGGCGTCTTCTGCGGCGGATCGATCGGCAGCGGCGCCAGATCGGGCAGGCCCCATTGCGACCAGGGGAACGCCTGCACCGCGCTGAAGCCGAGATACAGCCAGCACGCCGCCACGATCCAGCGCGAGCGCGGCACGTCGCCGCCGGTGCGCCGGGTCTCGATCGCAGCCCACGCACCCAGGGTGAACAGGAACTGCCAGGCGAACGGGTCGAAATACCAGCCGTCCGGATCGAGCCAGTTCGGCAGGTTGATCTGCGGATCGATGTTGATCGTCAGCCAGATCGCGGCGCTGACCGCGAGCGCTGCCCAGCGGTTCGTCCTGAGCGCGAGGTAGATCGCCGGGAACAGGATCAGCAGCACCATGTAGAGCGGCAGGATGTTGAGGTTGCCGGGCAGCGCCTCCAGCGTCAGCACCCGCCACACGCTGCGCAGGCCGTGCGCCAGCTCCGGCTCCAGGAAGTCGACCGGCACCGTGTGGTAGTGCCGCCACTGCTTGATCGCCAGCACCGTGGTGACCAGCATGCCCATCTGGAACAGGTACAGCCTGACCACCCGCCGCCCGAGCCGGACCAGCCCGGTGAGGACGCCCTCGCGCTCGAAGGCGCGGCCATAGGCGAGCATGGAGGCGAAGCCCGCCAGCAGCACGAACACCTCGGCCGCGTCGCAGAAGCCCAGGTTGCGCAGGGTGAAGCGGTTGAGCAGGTTCTGCGGGATGTGGTCGCAGAACATCATCGTCAGCGCCACGCCCCGCAGCGCGTCGATGCGGTGGTCGCGCGACGAGGCGGCGGGCGCCTGCCGGGGCGGCGGCGGGACGGATTGCGCGATCATGGTCATCCGGCCCTCCTGGCATGGCATTGCGGCAAAACAGTAGGAGCTGGCGCCGGACGGTTCCAGGCCCGATGGTCCCGGCCCGCGCCGCGATGCCGGGCGGCTGGCGGCCTGTCGCAGGCAACGCCACGCGCGACGGTCGGGTTTGCCGGCGCGCGGGGGCTGCACTCTGCGCGGCCGGGCCCACCTGTGCAGTGTGGACCGGGCGGGAACAGGACATCTGATGGCCGACATGGACGGAAACGCGCTCGAGCAGGCGGTGCGGCAGGTGCTGGAGGCCGTGCGCGAGCCGCGCGGCGGCCAGGATCTGGTGACGGCGGGGCTGGTCGAGAGCGTGCGGGTGCAGAACGGGCTGGTGCAGGTGGCGCTGGCCGCCGACCGGAGCAATGTCGGCATGCTGGAGCCGATCCGCGGGCAGGTCGAGCAGGGGCTGCGGGCGATCCCGGGCGTGCTCAACGCCACCGTGGTGCTGACCGCGCACCGGCAGGCCGCCCCGGCGCCGGACCCGCGCCCGGCTCCCCCGTCCGGCGGCGGCCACCGGCCGATCAGCCTGGGCGGTGCCGCCGGCGGATCGCCGGGCGGCGACGCGGAGCCGGCGGGAAAGCTGCTGGCCCAGGTGCGGGCGGTGGTCGCCGTCGCGTCCGGCAAGGGCGGCGTCGGCAAGTCGACCACGGCCGTCAACCTGGCGATCGGCCTGGCGCGCGCCGGCCTCTCGGTCGGGCTGCTCGATGCCGACATCCACGGGCCCAGCCTGCCGCGCATGCTGGGGGTGGCGACAGCCCAGCCGGAGGTGCGCGGCAAGCAGCTGGTCCCGATCGAGGCGTGGGGCATCAAGGCGATGTCGATCGGCTTCCTGGTCGAGGAGCGCACCGCGATGATCTGGCGCGGCCCGATGGTGATGGGCGCGCTGACCCAGCTGATGGGCGAGGTCGAGTGGGGCGCGCTCGACGTGCTGGTGGTGGACATGCCGCCCGGCACCGGCGACGCGCAACTCACGCTGGCGCAGAAGGTGGCGCTGGCCGGCGCGGTGATCGTGTCGACGCCGCAGGACATCGCCCTGCTGGATGCAAGGCGCGGCGTGGCGATGTTCGAGAAGACGCGGGTGCCGGTGCTGGGCATCGTCGAGAACATGAGCAGCTTCTGCTGCCCGAACTGCGGCCACACCACGCCGCTGTTCGGCCACGGCGGCGCGCGCGCCGAGGCGGAGGCGCTGGGGGTGCCGTTCCTGGGCGAGATCCCGCTGCTGCTCGACATACGCGCCAGTGCCGATGCCGGCACGCCGATCCTGGCCGCCGCTCCCGACAGCCAGGCCGGCCGCGCCTACCAGGCGCTCGCCGGCCGGGTGCTGGAAGGGCTGCAGCCGCACCTGGGCAAGGCGCGGCCGGGCTGAGCGCGCGCGGTCAGGCGGCCACCGCGCGCAGCCGCGCCGAGCGCGATTCGCCGCGTCCGAACAGGGCGAACACCGCGATGCCCACATAGCTGACCAGCGGCACCACGAAGGCGGCGCTGATGCTGACCCGGTCCGCCACCAGTCCCACCAGCGGCGGCACCAGCGCGCCGCCGACGATGGCGGTGCAGAGCAGCCCCGACACCGCAGCGGCCGGCGCGTCGGAGCGCTGCAGGGTCAGGGTGAAGATGGTCGGAAACATCACCGAGTTGAAGAAGCCCAGCCCCAGCGCCGCGGCGGCGGCCGGGATGCCCGTCGCCTGGGTCACCGTCAGGCAGAGCAGGATGGCGGCGGTCGCGGACAGGCCCAGCAGCCGGCCGGCCACCACGACGCGCAGCAGCTGGCTGCCGAGGAACCGCCCGACCATGGCGCCGCCCCAGAAGAAGGTGGCGAGCAGCTGCGCCGCCCGTGCCGGCGTGACGCCCAGGATGGCGGGCTGGGTCAGGAAGTTGACCATGATCGTCGAGGCGCCGACCTCGGCGCCCACGTAGATGAAGATCGCGAACGCGCCGAACAGGCCCCAGCCGGAGCGGAACGCCGACAACAGGCGGGCCGCCTCCACCGGCCGCTCGCGCGGCGCATGCAGCCGGTGGCGCACCGACCAGATCACGATGCCGAGCATCAGCACGACGGTGGCGATCAGCGCGAACTGGTGGTCGATGTCGCGCAGCGAGATCGCGCGCGCCTGCGGCGTCATGCTGATGGCGGCATCGCTGCTGAACAGCCCGCCGCGCAGCAGCAGCTGCGAGGCGACCAGCGGCCCCAGCACCGTGCCGAGCGAGTTGAACGCCTGGCTCATGGTCAGCCGGAAGTGCGAGCGCAGCGGACTGCCCAGCGCCGCCGAGAGCGGGTTCGCCGCCACCTGCAGCAGCGTGGTGCCCGACGCGATCACGAACAGTGCCAGCAGGATCACCGCGTAGCTCTCGACGGCGACGCCGAGCAGCACGATCAGGCAGCCCGCCACCATCACCGCCAGGGCCAGCACGATGGCGTTGGGCCCGCCGGTCCGGGCCAGCAGCACCGAGGCCGGCACCGACATCACGCCATAGGCCAGGAAGAAGGCGAACTGGGTGAGCATCTGCTCGGTGTAGCTCAGCTGGAAGATCGCGCGCGCCGCCGGCGCCAGCCCGTCGATCACGGAGGACACGAAGCCCCAGATCAGGAACAGCGTGGTGACATAGACGAACGGCGTCGCACGGAACACCGAACGCGACGGGCTGGGCATGGCGGCCAAGGCGGTGAGCTTCTCCGGTCCGGGACGGGGTGACAGGCGGGGAACCGGGCGCTCAGGAACGGGGATCGCAGTTGGTGCGTCCGGTGGCGATGCAGTCCTGCCGGCTGACATAGCTCTGGATCGCCGGGAACAGCAGCACGCCGAGATAGACGACCAGCAGGATGAGCGCCATCACGATGAACGGCAGCAGGGTCGGCACGGGGCTGGGCTTGCGGGGCGGACGCATCGGCATCAGCCTAGCCGGGCTGCGGGACTGCGCAATCGGCCCGGGCGGCGCACTTTCGTTTCAGACGCCTTTGACCCGCGCCGCCAGCTCCGGCACCTGCTCCACCAGCTCGCGCAGCTCGCGCCCGCCCAGGCCGAACGACGCCGGATCGAGCGCCTCCTGCCCGCCCAGGGCCGCGCGCAGCAGCGCCATCGCCTGGCCGGACAGCGAGGTCGCGTTGGCGACGTAGTCGTCATAGGCGTCGGACACGTTCGGCACCCACGCCCTGACCACGCCGAGGATGGCTTCGGCATAGACGCGTATCTCCGCCTGGGCGTGCGGATCGGCACGCAGGCTGAGGAAGCGCAGCAGGTTCCACAGGTTCACCTTCCAGTAGAACTGGGTGTAGATGCCGACCGGCAGGTTGATGCGCGCGAGCTCGCGCGCCACCCCGGCGCGGGTGCTGTCGAGGGCGGCACCGTCCTCGCCCTCGTTGAGCATCCACAGATAGTTGTCGTAGCAGCGCGCCGCGTCGTCGCGCAGCATCTCGACCACGCGGGCGGCCGCCTCCGGCGCCATCGCCTCGCCGCGCCCCTGCCGGTTGGCGGCCGACTGCGCGGCCACGGATTCCACCTCGGGGATGTAGAACTCGCGCTCCAGCACCGAGTAGCGGGCGGAGTACTCGTTGATCGAGGCGGTGCGGTGGCGGAACCACTGCCGGGTCACGAAGATCGGCGCGCGCACGTGGAGCTTGAGCTCGGCGAGCTCGAACGGCGTGGTGTGGCGGTGGCGCATCAGGTAGCGGATCAGGCCGCGGTCGCTCTGCACCTGGCGGGTGCCGCGCCCGTAGGACACGCGCGCGCCCTGCACCACGGCGGCGTCATCGCCCATGTAGTCGACGACGCGCACGAAGCCCTTGTCGAGCACCGGGATCGGCTCGAACAGCACCGCCTCGAGACCGGGCGAGGTGGCGCGCCGCGTGGTGGCGGTGGTGGCGCGGGCCTCGGCGATCTCCTGAAGCTGGCTGTCCGTCAGGTTCTGCATCGGCGTCCTTGGGTCGCGGGGCGGGAATCGGGTGCCAGGGGGTAGCACGGAAGTCCGATTGAGTCCCTGGACGCCGCGCGTGGAGCGGCCTATATCTCGCGATGCCAGAGGGCAACCTCAGCTATGGTGATAAACGGTACGTGGAATAAACGTTGTGGACCCGGGGGCAGTGCCCGGCGTCTCCACCAGACCCGCCAGGGTCCGTGCGGGGACGAAACAGGCTCGACACGCGTGGTAAAGACCTACCTTTTGCTCGGCATGATACCGCCGTTATCGGGTCATATCACAAGTGCCAATGATAACCATGAGGCGCTCGCTGTAGCTGCATAAGCTACAAGCGCGGTTCGGGGGGGCACCGGGCAACAGAAGCCCCCCCACTTTCCGCCGGTCCGCCATGGGCCCGGCGCCTTGCACGGCACCAGCGTTTGCAGCAAGGCTGCACCGACAGAAACCCGGCGTCCGACAGGTCGCGCGGCGCGAACCGAGGGGGCCCTGCATGGCCGAGGACGATGTCGGCGGGACGTTCGGGAGCGGCGACGATGCCGCGATGCCCGACAGCCTCCTGCCCTACGACCGCTGGATCGAGCAGGCCTATCGCCAGGTGATGGTGCAGGCCGTCAACCATGCCGCCGCCGAAGGCCTGCCGGAGGGGCATCATTTCTACATCACCTTCCGGACCGACGACCCGGGCACGATCGTGCCCAAGCGCATGCTGGCGCAGTATCCCAACGAGATGACCATCGTCCTGCAGCACCAGTTCTGGGACCTGAAGATCAACGAGGCGGCGCAGACGCTGAGCGTCGGGCTGTCGTTCGGCAGCGTGCCGACCACGCTGGTGGTGCCGCTCCGCGCGATCACCGGCTTCGCCGACCCGCACGTGCGCCTGGTGCTGCGCTTCACCGCCACCGAGGCGGCCAAGGCCGGGGCGGCGGCGCCGGAGGCCGCGACGGCCCTGGTGGCGCATACGGCGCCCGATGCCGAGACGGACGCCCCGGCCGGCCCGGCGCCCGATCCGACGCCGCAGGTCGTGAGCCTGGACGCCTTCCGCAAGCGCGGCTCGACCCCCAGCTGACCTGCCGCGCCCGACACGACTGACGACCGTCCTCCGCCGGGCGCCCGAACCGGAACCCGCCATGAACGCCCTGCCGCCCAAGCCCGTCCCGCTCAGCGCGCCATCGAGGGCGTTCGCCTACTCGCCGATGTTCCCGCTCGGCGAGGACACGACGCCCTGGCGCCGGCTCGACATCGCCGGCGTCTCCACCGCGACCTGCGACGGCCGGACGGTGCTCAGGATCGAGCCGCAGGCGCTGTCGGACCTGGCGGCGGCGGCGTTCCGCGACGTCTCGCATCTGCTGCGCCCCGGCCACCTGGCCCAGCTGTCGCGCATCCTGACCGATGCGGAGGCGTCGGCGAACGACCGCTTCGTGGCCCTCGACCTGCTAAAGAACGCCTCCATCGCCGCCGGCGGCGTGCTGCCGATGTGCCAGGACACCGGCACCGCCATCGTGTTCGGCAAGAAGGGCCAGCGCGTCTGGATCCTGGGCGACGAGGAGGAGGCGCTGAGCCAGGGGGTGCACCGCACCTATACCGAGACCAACCTGCGCTACTCGCAGATGGCGCCGCTCGACATGTTCGAGGAGGTCAATACCGGCAACAACCTGCCGGTGCAGTTCGACATCGGCGCTGCTCCCGGCGAGCACCATGCGGACGAGCTGCATCTGATGTTCATCGCCAAGGGCGGCGGCTCGGCCAACAAGACCTTCCTGTTCCAGGAGACCCGCGCGCTGCTGGCCAGCCGCGAGAAGCTGCTGGAATGGCTGGGGGTCAAGATCCGCACGCTCGGCACCTCGGCCTGTCCGCCCTACCACCTGGCGGTGGTGATCGGCGGCACCTCGGCCGAGCTGACGCTGAAGACGGTCAAGCTCGCCTCCACGCACTATCTCGACACCCTGCCGACCGAGGGCTCGCCGCTCGGCCACGCCTTCCGCGACGTGGCGCTCGAGCAGGAGGTGCACAGGCTGACCCAGTCGCTCGGCATCGGCGCGCAGTTCGGCGGCAAGTATTTCTGCCACGACGTGCGGGTGGTGCGGCTGCCCCGCCACGGCGCGTCGCTGCCGGTGGGAATCGGCGTGTCCTGCTCGGCCGACCGGCAGATCAAGGCCAAGATCACGCCAGAGGGCATCTTCCTCGAGCGGCTCGAGACCGATCCGGCGCACTTCCTGCCCGAGGCCACCGACGAGATCCTGGGCGGCGACGTGGTTCAGGTCGACCTGAACCAGCCGATGTGGGAGATCCGCAAGTTGCTGTCGCAGCATCCGGTCAGGACCCGGCTGTCGCTGACCGGCACGGTGGTGGTGGCGCGCGACATCGCGCACGCCAGGTTCAAGGAGCGGCTTGACCGCGGCGAGGGCCTGCCCGACTACCTGCGCGATCATCCGGTGTACTACGCCGGCCCGGCCAAGACGCCGGCGGGGATGCCGACCGGCTCGTTCGGCCCCACCACCGCCGGCCGCATGGACAGCTATGTCGACATGCTGCAGGCCGCCGGCGGCTCGTTCGTGATGCTGGCCAAGGGCAACCGCTCGCGCGCGGTGAGGGATGCCTGCCAGACCCATGGCGGCTTCTATCTGGGCTCGGTCGGCGGCCCGGCGGCGCGGCTGGCGCAGGACTGCATCCGGCGCGTCGAGGTGCTCGAATATCCCGAGCTCGGCATGGAGGCGGTCTGGCGCATCGAGGTCGAGAACTTCCCCGCCTTCATCGTCATCGACGACAAGGGCCATGATTTCTATGACGGACTGACCTAGACACCATGCGCTTCACCGTCGATCGGCTGGACCACCTCGTCATCACCTGCAAGGACGTGGAGAAGACCTCGTCCTGGTATCAGCGCGTGCTCGGCATGGAGCACGAGGAGTACGGCCGCAACCGGCGCTGCGCGCTGAAGTTCGGCGGCCAGAAGATCAACCTCCGCCCCTACGGCGCCGATGGCTGGACCACCGCCGAGGACGCGCTGCCCGGCAGCCAGGATCTGTGCTTCGTCACCGCCGTGGAGAGCGACGACGTGGTCGACCACCTGACGAGCTGCGGCGTGAGCATCACCGAGGGCCCGGTCACGCGGCTGGGCGCGTTGGGCCCGACCACCTCGGTCTACTGCCTGGACCCGGACGGCAACCTGATCGAGATCACCTCCTACCAGGGCTGACGCCCGCACCCCATCTCGGGCGCATGAGGCAGAAGAACCGGGACGAGCCGGCCGAGGCCGTGTGCTGCGCGCTGTGCGGCCGGCCCATCCCGCCGCACGCGAAGTCGTCGCTGCATCATCTGACGCCGAAGCTGAAGGGCGGCGCCCGGCTGGGCACGGTGCGGCTGCACCAGATCTGCCACTCCACCATCCATGCCCGCTACACCGAGGCCGAGATCGCGCGCCAGTTGGCCGACCCGGAGGCGCTGCGCGCCGATCCGGAACTGGCCCGCTTCGTGGAATGGGTGCGAACCAAGCCGGACGACTTCCACGCGCCGACACGACGGTCGCGGGAGAAGACGGCGCGATGGCGCTAGGCGGCCGCTCGGCCGCCCCGGGCCACCGGTGGCGGGGTCTAGCCGGTGACCAGATCCTTCTGCTTGCGCAGCCTGGCGATGGTCGCGTCGTCGAGATGCAGATGCTGCTTGATCAGGTGGACGGGAGTCAGCGCCATCCACTGGTTCAGCGACACGTCGGCATAATGGTCCGATCGGAACATCTCGAGGAACCTCATCGGCGTGGTGCCGGTGTTCTCGATATAGTGCCCCATGGAGCGCTCGACGTAGCCGACGTCTCCCGCCTGGAAATCGAAGGTGCGTGCGCGTGCGTCGGCAGCGAAGACCGTCATCCGGCCCTGGCCCTCGATATAGTACTGCCATTCGTCGGCATTCGGATGCCAGTGGATCTCGCGCATCCCGCCTGGCTGCACCTCGACATAGGCGGCGGCGATGGTCTTCGAGGCGGGGAAGTTGCGGCTGTCGACGATCCTGACGGAGCCGCCGCTGGCCATGACCGGCTTCTGCGCCATCAGCTTGTAGGTGAACGGGGCCGGCACGGTCCCGTTCGGATCGGAGATCCGGGTCTGATCGAGCGGCGGCGGGACCGGTTCCTGGAAGATGTACAGTTCCTTCTGCGGAATGTTCGCGAACGCGGACTCGGCGACGCCGAAGTTCTTTGCCAGCACCGACTTCGGGGTGTGCGCGAACCAGTCGGTGATCAGGAAGGTGCTGTTTTCGGAGAATGCGCCGTCATCGAACACCAGAAGGAACTCGCAGCCCTCCTGCAGCGCCTGGATCGAGTGCGGCAGGCCCGACGGGAAATACCACAGATCGCCCTCGTCCACGTCCGCGACATAGCTGCGGCCGTTCGCGTCGATGGCGGTGACGCGCGCGCTGCCCTTCAGCATGATCTGCCATTCGGCCTCCTTGTGCCAATGCAGCTCGCGTATCGCGCCCGGCTTCAACCGCATGTCGACGCCGGCGATCGACTTCGAGACCGGCAGCTCGCGAATCGTGGTCTGCCGCGCAAAGCCGCCATCCTCCAGCCGCATGTGGCTGTCGGCGAACGACCATTTGAGGTTCGGCAGGTCGCCGTGGTCGGTTGCCGGAGGCGCCTGCAGGTCGGGATTCTCCTCCGCCAGCGGCCCATTGTGCGGCCCGATGACGGTGGCACCGTCCTTACCGCGGATCGGCTCGATCCCGCCGGCCGGCTGCGCGGCGGCGCGTCCTGCGGTCAAGGCCAGTCCGCCGGCAGTGGCCGCCAGGATGGAGCGGCGAGACACTGGATCCATGCGCGTATGCTCCTCGGGGGCCCTGCCGGTCGGGACGCGACGATGGTCGGGCGAACGCTGTCAAACGGCTGTTTAACCACTGCGCTCCGCTGCCTGGAACCTGTCCGAGAATAGTATTTTCGTGTCGATCTGCGGCGTTGTCACGGCTCCCGGGCTAGACCAGAGTTGCCGGCATGCATGGATCACGTGGCGGAGCGCGAGCGGCATGACCCTGATCACGCGGCGCAGCCTGCTGCTCGCCACCGCGATCTCCACCGTCGCCGCCGGCGCATCGGCAGCCAGCATCGTGTCCGGCATGCCCTGGGCGCCGAACCAGGCGGACCCGCCCGAGCCGGCGAGGCCCGGGCCGTGGGTCTGGTTCACCGCCGAGGAGGGCGCCGATGTCGAGGCGCTGGTCGACCGGCTGATCCCGCCCGACGCCGACACGCCGGGGGGCAGGGATGCCGGCTGCGCGGTGTTCATCGACCGTCAGCTCGCAGGCGGCTACGGCAGCGCGCGCGGGCTGTACATGCGGCCGCCCTTCAGCGACGGCACCAGGCAGCAGGGCCCGCAATCTCCCCTGACGCCGGCCGCGCGCTACCGGGCCAGCCTCGCGGCGCTCGATGGCCATTGCAGGCAGGCCTTCGCCGGCCGCCGGTTCGCGCAGCTGAGCGGCAGCCAGCAGGACAGCGTCATCCACGGGCTGGAATTGGGTCTGCTGCGGCTGGACGGGATCAGCGGCCGCGCCTTCTTCGAGCTGCTGATCAAGGACACGCAGCAGGGCTTCCTGGCCGATCCGATCTATGGCGGCAACCGCGACATGTGCGCCTGGAGGATGATCGGCTTTCCGGGCGCGCGATACGACTATCGCGACTGGATCGGTCGTCACAACGAGATCTACCCCCATCCGCCGATCGGGATCGGCGCGCATCCGGACTGGCATTCATGACCGCGACCCGGCTTCCCGCGCGCGACGTCGTGGTCATCGGCCTTGGCTGGACCGGCTCCATCCTGGCGCACGAGCTCACCGACCAGGGGCTCGACGTGGTGGCGATCGAGCGTGGTCCCTGGCGGGACACCGCGACCAGCTTTCCGCCCTCCTACGCACCGGACGAGCTGCGCTACCGGATCCGCCACGAGCTGTTCCTGCGGCCGGAACAGAACACGCTGACGTTCCGCAACAACGCCAGCCAGAACGCGCTGCCGATCCGCACCTGGGGCGCGTTCATGCTGCCGAACGGCGCCGGCGGCGGCGGCACGCACTGGAATGCCGAAACATGGCGCTTCCTGCCGAGCGACTTCCGGCTGCGTTCGCATCTGGTGGAGCGCTACGGCGCCGGCTTCCTGCCGGCCGACATGACGATCCAGGATTTTCCGTTCAGCTACGAGGATCTGGAGCCGTTCTACGACCGGTTCGAGTATCTGTGCGGGACGTCCGGCACGGCCGGCAACCTGCGCGGCAGCATCCAGCCGGGCGGCAACCCGTTCGAGGGACCGCGATCGAGACCCTATCCGACGCCGGCGCAGCAGCAGCCGTACAGCGCGGCGCTGTTCGCCCGGGCGGCCAACGAGATGGGCTATCATGCCTTCCCGCAGCCGTCGGGCAACCTGTCGCAGGCCTACACCAATCCGCTCGGGGTCAAGCTCGGCCCCTGCACCTATTGCGGCTTCTGCGAGTGGTTCGGCTGCGGCAACTACAGCAAGGCGAGCCCGCAGACGACGATCCTGCCGGTGCTGACCCGCAAGTCGAACTTCGAGGCGCGCACGCAGTGCGAGGCGACGCGGATCACGCTCGACAACACCGGCAGGCGGGCGACCGGCGTGATCTACGTGGACACCTCCGGCAAGGAGTGGGAGCAGCCGGCGGATCTGGTGCTGCTCTGCGCGTTCTCGATCTTCAACGTGCAGATGATGCTGCATTCCGGGATCGGCGTTCCCTACGACGTCAGCACCGGCCAGGGGCAGATCGGCCGCAACTTCACCCACCAGACGGTCTCGAGCGCGATCGGCTTCTTCGACAAGGACAAGTACCGGTTCAATCCGTTCATGGCCTCCGGTGCGATCGGCATGTGCATCGACGAGTTCAACGGCGACAACTTCGACCATGGGCCGCACGGCTTCGTCGGCGGCGGCTACATGGGGCAGGTGCAGACCAACGGCAGGCCGATCGAGACGACGCCGGTTCCCCCCGGCACGCCCCTCTGGGGGCCGGGCTGGAAGCAGGCGCTCCGCGACAGCTACAACAGCACGGTGTTCGCAGGCGCCGGCGTGCATGGCAGCTCCTACAGCTACCGGACGAACTACCTCGATCTCGATCCGACCTACACGGACCGGTTCGGCCGGCCGATGCTGCGTCTCACCATGGACCTGCACGACAACGAGATCAGGATGAGCGCCTTTCTGACCGACAAGTATGCCGAGGTGATCCAGAACATGGGAGCCAGGCAGGTGGTGAAGCAGCCGCGCAAGGGCCCCTACAGCATGACCGCCTACCAGACGTCGCATGTCTGCGGCGGCGTGCTGGCGGGCGCGTCGCCGGCCGACAGCGCGGTCAACACCTATTCGCAGAGCTGGGACGTTCCCAACCTCTTTGTCACCGGCATGAGCGCGTTTCCGCAGAATGCAGGCTACAATCCGACCAACACCGTCGCGGCGATGGCGTATCGCACCGCGGACGCGATCCGCAGACAGTATCTGCGGAATCCGGGTCCGCTCGTCCATGCGTAGCGCGCGCGGCCTGCTGGCTCTGGCCGCACTGCTGCTGTGCGGCGCCGGCACCACCACCCCGGGCGAGCAGGATTACCCGCAGGTCGAAAAGGGACGCTACCTGGCGATCGTGGCGGACTGCGCCGCCTGCCATACGGCTGTCGGCGGACAGCCGTTCGCGGGCGGGCGGCCGATCCAGACGCCGTTCGGCATCATCTTGTCGTCCAACATCACCCCGGACCGCGAGACCAGGATCGGGGCGTGGAGCGACGACGAGTTCGTGCGGCTGATGCAGCACGGGATCGGCCGGGGGGGCAAGCACATCTATCCCGCGATGCCCTACCCGTACTACACGCACGCGACGCGCGAGGACGACGTGGCGATCCGCGCCTGGCTCACCTCGATCGCGCCGGTCCGGAACAAGGTCGAGACCAACCAGCTGCCGTTTCCGCTCGACATCCGGGCGGCGATGATCGGCTGGAACATGCTGTTCTTCACCCCCGGCCGGTTCAGGCCCGACCCGGGGCGATCGACCGACTGGAACCGGGGCGCCTACCTGGTCACCGGCTGGGAGCATTGCGGCGCCTGCCACACGCCCAAGACGGTCGCGGGCAGCGACGACACCTCGCGCACGCTGCAGGGCGCGGTGATCCAGGGCTGGTTCGCCCCCAACATCACCAACGACACGCGGCGGGGCCTCGGCCGATGGTCGGTCGAGGATGTGGCCGGCTATCTGCGCAGCGGCCATAACAGGATCGCCGCCGCGTCCGGCCCGATGGCAGAGGAGGTGGGGCTGTCCAGCTCGCAGATGTCGGATGGCGACCTGCGGGCGATGGCGATCTACCTGAAGAGCCTGCCGGGCCAGGCCGATGCCGCGGCGCCGCTGGCCGCGGACGCGGCAGGCATGCGCCTCGGCGCCTCGATCTATGCCGACGAGTGTTCCGCCTGCCACGCGCCGCACGGCGAGGGCGTGGCCGGGCTGTTCCCGACCCTGGCCGGTGCGCCGTCGATCCAGTCCCGTCGGCCGACCTCGCTGATCCGGGTGGTGCTGCGAGGCGCCAAGAGCGCTGCGACCGACGCGGCGCCGACCGGGGCCGCGATGCCCGCGTTCGGCTGGATGCTGAGCGACGCGCAGATCGCCGCGGTGACCACCTATGTCCGCAACAGCTGGGGCAATGCCGCGTCCGCGGTCGATCCGGACGCGGTCGCCGCGATGCGCGGGACGCTTGCGCACGAGACGGAGTGACCGGCGGCCGGTCCGACTCAGGCCCGCTTCTCGACCCCGGTGCCGAGCTCGGACAGTTCGACCATCGCCGCCTTGCCGGTGCCGGCAGGCACATCCGGCGCGGTCCCGAGCCCGGCCCGCTCCGGCTTCAGCCGCCGCGTCACCACGAAGGCGGTGACCACGGCGAGCGTGCCGAACACCACGCCGCCCGCCGCCTGGCCCAGCAGCACGCCCACCGGCCCGTAGCGCATGCCGAGGGTCACGAACGGGATCGTGCCCAGCGTGGCGCGGCCCCAGTTGAACAGGGTCGAGAGCAGCGGGAAGCCGAGATTGTTGAAGGCCGCGTTGGCCACGAACAGCGCGCCGACCCACAGGAAGCCCGCCACCGTCAGCGAGCAGAACACGTGGATCAGCTCGGCCGCGGTGCCGGTGGCCGAGAACAGCGCCACCACCTGGTTCTGCAGCAGCGCCAGCAGCGCCCAGGCCAGCATCACGCAGCCCAGCACCAGCACCAGCGACGCCCGCAGCGTCTCGCGCACCCGGCCGCACAGCCCGGCGCCGAGATTCTGCGCCATGATCGGGCCGACCGAGCCGGTCAGGGCATAGATGAAGGCGAACGCGACCGGGGTGATGCGGTCGATCGTCGCCTGCCCCGCCACCGCCTGCAGCCCGAAGCCGGCCAGCGAGTGGGTGACGAAGGCGGCGCCGACGGGTGTTGCGAGGTTGGTCAGGATCGCGGGCGTCGCCACCTGGGCGAGGCGACGGCCATCGGGCAGCAGCCGGTCCAGGCGCGGCCGCTGCAGCAGCCCGTGCCGGCGCACGCTCAGGAACCCGAGCAGGGCGGTGGTGCCGCGCGACACCACGGTGGAGATCGCGGCACCCTCCAGGCCGAGATGCAGCCCGGTGCCGAGCCCCAGGATCAGCACCGGGTCCAGGCAGGCCGACACCGCAGCGCCGCACAGCGACACCGTCATCGACCGCCTGGCCTCGCCCATGGCGCGCAGCAGCGAGGAGAACGCCATCCCCAGCGTGACCAGCGGCAGGAACGGCGACACGATCCGGATGAAGCCGGCGACCGCGTGGAAGGTGTCGCCGGTGGCCCCCAGCCCGTGCAGGATCGGCTGCAGCAGCAGCACCGTGACCAGCCCGATCAGCAGCATGATGGCTGCCATCAGCACCAGGGCCGAGCTCGCCACGGCCCCCGCCTCCTCGTGCCGGTCGGCGCCGATCAGGCGCGACACCACCGCCCCCAGTCCGATCGACAGGCCGATCGAGACCGCGATCTGCAGCATGCCGACAGCGCCGGTGAAGCCGATCGCCGCCGTCAGGCTGCGGTCGCCCAGCAGCGAGATGTAGAACAGGTTGAGCAGGTCGACCACGAACACCGCGATCAGCCCCACCGCGCCGGTGCCGGCCATCACCGCGGTGTGGCGCATGATCGAGCCGGTGCAGAAGCGCCGGCGCCGGCTGGCGAGCACCGCAGCGCTCATCCCGTCAGGTCCGTGGTGGCGTCGCCGGTTGTCACGGGCCGGTTGTGCCACCAACCCGATCCGCCGGCCATGGGCGGCTGCCGTTCAGGCGAGCCGCGTGATCGGCCTGTGCCGCCAGACCAGGCGGAAATAGAGCCCCTGGAACAGCAGCATCGCCACGAAGGTGCAGGGATAGGCGATCCAGACGCCGTCGACGCCGAGCAGCCGGCTGCCGATCCAGGCCACCGGCACCTCGACCGCCACGATCGCCAGCACCGACAGGCTCGTCGGCACCAGCACGGTGCCGCTGGCGCGCATCTGCCCGGACAGGATGCCGCCCATGCCGAACACCACCACGCTCCACAGCACGATGTGCAGCAGCGACTGGGTCAGCGCCACGATCGGCGTGCTGACGATGAACAGCGACACCAGGCTGCGCGAGAACAGGTAGGCGATCAGCACCAGCGTGCCGGTGAGCAGCAGGTTGAGCAGCAGCCCGGTGCGCAGGATCGGCGGCAGGCGCTCGGGGTGTCCGGCGCCGATCGCCTGCGCGCTCAGGATGGTCACCGTGATGGCGATCGACATCGCCGGGAACTGCACGTAGGCCATCACCTGGTTGACGGCGCCATAGGCCGCGGTGGCGCCCGAGCCGTAGCGGTTGACGAGGCCCAGCAGCACCATCTCGGCCAGCGCCATGATCACCATCTGCACCGCCGACGGCACGCCGAGCTTCAGCACCAGTCCCAGGATGCGCAGGTCGGGGCGCATCGCCCGCAGGAACCGCCGGTCGGGCGCCAGCGGGCTGCGCAGGCGGCGCAGATACCAGCACAGCCAGCCGAGCGTCACCGTCCAGGCCAGCGACACCGCCCAGGCGGCGCTGGCCGCGCCCAGCTGCGGCAGCCCGAGCCAGCCCCGGATCAGGGCAGGCGTCAGCCCCATGGCGATCACGATCGACACCGCCAGCGCCCAGAGCGGCGTCACGGTGTCGCCGACGCCGCGCAGCAGCTGGGTCGCCAGCAGAAAGGCGAAGAACACCGGCATGAAGGCCAGGATCACCGTGGCGTAGCCGACGGCGCCCGGCAGCACGCTGGCGGGCGTGCCGAGTGCGGCCAGCATCAGCCGCGCCGACGGCGTCAGCACGAGCGAGATGAACAGCCCGCCGACCAGGGCCGTGGTGAGCGCGGTGGCCGCGACCCTGCGTACCTGGTCGCCATCGCCCGCACCCCAGGCCTGGCCGATCAGCACCGAGGCGCCGGTGCCCATGCCGATCACCAGGGCCACGAAGAAGAACATGATCGGAAAGAACACGCTCGCCGCCGCCAGCGCGTCCGCGCCGATCATCTGGCCGAGATAGATGTTGCTGATGGTGCCAGACAGCGCCTGCAGGATGTTGCTGAGCATCATCGGCGCCAGGAAGGCGAGGAAGCTCTTCCAGAGCGGCGCGACAGGAGGCGACAGGGTCGAGATCGTTGACGGGCCCATTGGCCTCCAAGACACCATATCGCCGGCATCCCGGCTAGTGCGTGCCGGTGCGCAGGCACCGCCGGAAGAGACGCAAGCCAGGATCAGGCGCCGGGTTCCGGCGGTCCGGGCGCCACCTCCGGACCGGCCGGGACTGGCCGGCCGGCGAGCCAGCACGTAGATCGTCCAGGCCATGACCCTGCTCGCGTCCGACTTCGACTTCCCGCTGCCGTCCGACCGCATCGCCCATGCGCCGGCGCGGCCGCGCGACAGCGCGCGGCTGCTCGAGACCGGCGCCGAAGGCTGCCGCGACCGGAGCGTGCGCGAGCTGCCCGGCCTGCTCCGCCCCGGCGACCTGCTGGTGGCCAACGACACCCGCGTGATCCCGGCGCAGCTGGCGGCCCGGCGCGGCGCGGCGCGCATCGGCATCACGCTGGACCGGGCCCTGCCCGACGGCAGCTGGCACGTGCTGGTCCGCAACGCGCGCCGCCTGCGGGACGGCGACATCCTGCGCTTCGATGGCGGCGACACCACCGCCACCGTGCTGGCGCGCCAGGAGGGCGGTGCGGCGGTACTGCGCTTCGACGTGCAGGCCGAGGCGTTCGACCGCTTCCTGCGCCAGGCCGGCCGGCTGGCGCTGCCGCCCTATATCGACCGTCCGGACGGCCCCACCGATGCGGACGCGGCCGACTACCAGACCACCTTCGCCCGCCATGACGGCGCCGTCGCGGCGCCCACCGCCGGCCTGCACTTCACGCCCGAGCTGCTGCGTCAGGCGGAAGCGCTCGGCGTCAGGCAGGCGACGGTGACGCTGCATGTCGGCGCCGGCACCTTCCTGCCGATGCGCGAGGACGCCGTCGCGGCGCACCGCATGCACCCCGAGCGCGGCATCCTGTCGCCGGAGACGGCCGCGGCGATCAACCGCACCCGGGCCGAGGGCGGCCGGATCGTCGCGGTCGGCACCACCTCGCTGCGGCTGCTGGAGAGCGCCGTCGATGCGGACGGCCAGGTCAGGCCGTTCGACGGCGAGACCAGCCTGTTCATCCTGCCCGGCCATCGTTTCCGCACCGCGGACCTGCTGCTGACCAACTTCCATCTGCCGCGCTCGACCCTGTTCATGCTGGTCTGCGCGTTCGCCGGCCGGGAGCGGATGCTCGGCGCCTACCGCCACGCGGTCGCTGCCGGCTACCGCTTCTATTCCTACGGCGACGCCTGCCTGCTGGAGCGCGCCGGATGAGCGGCTTCTCCTGGCAGGCGGAGGCGACCGACGGCGCCGCCCGCGCGGGCTACCTGTACACCGCGCACGGCACGGTGCCGACGCCGACCTTCATGCCGGTCGGCACCGTCGGCACGGTCAAGGCGATGACCATGGACGCGGTGCGCTCGACCGGGGCCGGCATCGTGCTGGGCAACACCTACCACCTGATGCTGCGGCCGGGGCCTGAGCGGGTGCAGGCGCTGGGCGGCCTGCACCGCTTCATGGACTGGCCGGGCCCGATCCTGACCGATTCCGGCGGGTTCCAGGTGATGTCGCTGGGCTCCCTGGGTTCGCTGGACGCCGACGGCGTCACCTTCCGGTCGCATCTCGACGGCTCCAAGCATCGCCTGACGCCGGACCGCTCGACGCAGATCCAGCACATGCTCGATGCCACCATCACCATGTGCTTCGACGAATGCCCGGCGCTGCCCGCACCCGTCGAGGCCATCGCCGCCTCGATGCGGCTGTCGATGCGCTGGGCCGAGCGCTCGCGCGAGGCGTTCGTGGCGCGTGACGGCTACGCGCAGTTCGGCATCGTCCAGGGCGGCACCGAGCCGGAGTTGCGTGCCGAAAGCGTGCGCGCGCTGACGGGGATCGGCTTCGAGGGCTATGCGATCGGCGGCCTCGCGGTGGGCGAGGGCCAGGCGCTGATGTTCGCCACCCTGGAGGCCACGGCGCCGCT
This sequence comes from uncultured Acetobacteraceae bacterium, assembly GCA_964236105.1. Taxonomy (GTDB): domain Bacteria; phylum Pseudomonadota; class Alphaproteobacteria; order Acetobacterales; family Acetobacteraceae; genus Lichenicola. The sequence goes on from CAXSBC010000001.1 coordinate 263,235, forward strand.
GCTGCCGGCCGACCGGCCGCGCTACCTGATGGGCGTCGGCACGCCGGACGACCTGCTCGGCGCGGTGATGCGCGGCATCGACATGTTCGACTGCGTGATGCCGACCCGCGCCGGCCGCACCGCGCGCGCCTATACCGGCTCGGGCACGCTGAACCTGCGCAACGCCCGGCACGCGGGCGACGCGGACCCGGTGGAGGCCGACTGCCCCTGCCCCGCCTGCGCCCGGCACAGCCGCGCCTACCTGCACCACCTGTTCCGCGCCGGCGAGATGCTGGGGCCGATGCTGCTGACCTGGCACAACCTCGCCTACTACCAGCGCCTGATGCAGGGCATCCGCGCGGCGATCGGCGAGCGCCGGCTGCAGGCGCATGCGGCTGCCCTCCGCGCCGGCTGGGCGGAAGCGGGCGATCCCGCCGCCGGCACCGCGCCATGACCGGCGCGGACCTGCACGACCGCATCCGCGACCACGCGCTGGCGCTGGGCTTCGACGCGTTCGGCGTCACCGCCGCCTCGCTCGGCCCGGAAGCGCGCAGCCGTCTCGCCGACTTCCTGGCGCAGGGCCATCACGGCGAGATGGGCTGGCTCGCCGAGCGCGCGGACGAGCGCAGCCATCCGCAGGCGCTGTGGCCGGAGGCGCGCAGCGTGATCGCGCTCGGCCTGTCCTATGCGCCCGGCGAGGACCCGCGCCATATCCAGGGCCGCCCGGACCGCGGCGGCATCTCGGTCTATGCCCGCCACCGCGACTATCACGACGTGCTGAAGGGCATGCTGAAGCACCTGGCGCAGTTCGTGGTGAAGCAGGCGCGCGCCCTCGAGCCGTCGGTCAAGGTGTTCGTCGACACCGCCCCGGTGATGGAGAAGCCGCTCGCCGAGCGGGCCGGCCTCGGCTGGCAGGGCAAGCACACCAACCTGGTGTCGCGCGACCACGGCTCCTGGCTGTTCCTGGGCGAGATCTACACCACGCTCGCCCTGCCGCAGACGCCGCCGCGGGCCGGCGGCTGCGGCAGCTGCACCCGCTGCCTCGCCGCCTGCCCGACCGACGCCTTCCCGGCACCCTACCGCCTCGATGCGCGGCGCTGCATCTCCTACCTGACCATCGAGCATCCCGGGCCGATCCCGGACGAGTTCCGGGCCGCGATCGGCAACCGCATCTATGGCTGCGACGACTGCCTGGCCGCCTGCCCCTGGAACCGCTTCGCCGCGGTGAGCCGCACCGCCCGGCTGCAGGCCCGCGACGATCTGACGGCGCCGCGCCTGGCCGAGCTGGCGCGGCTCGACGATGCGGGCTTCCGGGCGCTGTTCTCCGGCACCGCGGTCAAGCGCATCGGCCGCAACCGGTTCGTGCGCAACGTGCTGATCGCGATCGGCAATTCCGGCCTGCCCGCGCTGCTGCCGGCCGCGCGCGGGCTCACCGCCGACGCCGACCCGGTGGTGGCCGAGGCCGCCGCCTGGGCCTGTGCCCGGCTGGACGCAGCCGCCGGCTGATGCCGCGCAAGCCGCCCCGCGCCCGCCCGGCCCAGCCCGGCCTGGTCAAGCCCAGCCTGGTCAAGCACAGCCTGGTCAAGAGAAGCCTGTCGCTGTCCGGCCACCGCACCAGCGTGGCGCTGGAGCCGGAGTTCTGGGCAGCCCTCGAGGCCCTGGCCGCCGGGCGCGGCCAGAGCCTGATCGCCCTGGTCGCGGCCGAGGATGCCGCGCGCGATCCCGCACGCAGCCTCGCCTCGTCGCTGCGCGTCCTGGCGCTGAACCGGCAGGGCGAGGCACCGCGATGAGCGCAACCCGCGAAAATCGTCGTCGCCCGGCGATGACGCCGCAGCGGTTAACCGGCTGTTAACCGGCTGCCGTCACTTTCACCCTCGGCACCAACATGGGGCCGACCAGCCGAGGAAGAACTCCGATGAACGCGATCAGCCTCAACGCCCACGTCGATGGCCAGACCCAGATGGTCAGCCCGCTGCTGCTCTCGCACCAGCTCCTGTCGCTCGCCGAGGAGGCGCACCGTGCCGGCCTGCCGCAAAGCGCCACCCGCCTGCTCCGCCTGGCGCACACCGTCTGCAACGACCGTCCGCGCCGCCGCTGAGCCGGCCGCGCCGCCGCAAACCGAGTTCCTGCCGAACCCGAAGCAAACCCTGCCCGTCTTCGCCGTTGAAGCCTGGAGCCCGACCAGCGCGGGCGTGTGATACAGGCAGGGCATGGCGATCTGGGGCAAGCTGTTCGGCGGTGTGACGGGCTTCGCGATGGGCGGGCCGATCGGCGCCATGGTCGGCACCGCGCTGGGTCATGCCGCGGATCGCGGCGCGCTGCTGGACCCTCCCGCCGGCAGCTGGGGACCCTGGGGCGGCAACGGCTTCCTCGGCGGCGAGCCGCGCACCCGCCCGGCAGCCGACCCGAACGGCGCCGCCCTCCGGCTCGCGGTGAAGATGGCCGCCGTGACCGGCAAGCGCGACCAGCTGTTCGCGATCGTGGTGGTGGTGCTGTCGGCCAAGCTCGCCAAGTGCGACGGGCCGGTGAACCGCCAGGAGATCGACAGCTTCAAGCGCTCGTTCCGTATCCCCACCGAATCCACCCGCGAGATCGGCCGGCTGTTCGACCAGGCACGCACCCGCACCGACGACTACCTGCCCTTCGCCGAGGAGCTCGGCCGGGCCTATGCCGACCAGACGCAGGTGCTGGAGGAGGTGCTGGCGGCGCTGTTCACCATCGGCCGCGCCGACGGCGTGCTGAGCCATCCGGAGCTCGACTTCCTGGGCCGCGTGCATCGCGCCTTCGGCCTCGCCCCCGGCGCCTGGGACCGCGCCGAAACCGGGGCTGCCCGCCCGTCCGCCGACGAGCCCGACGCCTATGCCGTCCTGGGCGTGCGCCGCAACGCCAGCGACGACGAGGTGCGCGCCACCTGGCGCCGGCTGATGCGCGAGATCCACCCGGACTCGCTGGCCGCCCGGGGCGCCAAGGCCGCCGAGATCGCCGGCTCCGCCGAGCGGGTGGCGCGCGTCAACGCGGCCTGGGACCGGATCAAGCGCGACAGGGGACTATAGCCATGGACAGCCCGATCCTGGAGCTGGCGAGCCCGAACTGCCGGGAGCGCGACCCGGGCTCGATCGTCGACACGCTGGTGCTGCACTATACCGGCATGCAGACCGGCCAGGCGGCGATCGACCGGCTGCGCGACCCGGAGGCGCAGGTCTCCTCGCACTACGTGGTCGAGGAGGATGGCCGCATCGTCAGGCTGGTGCCGGAACGGCTGCGGGCGGCGCATGCCGGCATCTCGTTCTGGCGCGGCCGATCCATGCTGAACGACAGCTCGATCGGCATCGAGATCGTCAATCCGGGTCATGAATGGGGCTACCGGCCGTTCCCCGCCGCACAGATCGATGCGGTGCGCCGGCTGTGCCTGGCCATCCTGTCCCGGCATGCCGTCCCGCCGATCAACGTGGTGGCGCACAGCGACGTGGCGCCCGACCGCAAGCAGGACCCGGGCGAGCTGTTCCCGTGGGCGGCCCTGGCGCGGGCCGGCATCGGCCTCTACCCGGACGACGTGCCGGACAGCGGCACCGGCGACGTGCTGGCCGGGTCCTCGGCGCTGGCGCCCGTCCGTGCCGCGCTGCGCCGTATCGGCTACGGCCCGGCGCCGGAGGGCGGCATGGACGAGGCGCTCGGCCAGGTGCTGACGGCGTTCCAGCGGCACTGGCGGCCGGAGGCGGTGAACGGGCTCGCCGATGCCGGCACGCGCGACCGCATCGCCGCCGTCGCAGCACTCGCGGCATGAGTGCCGCGCGCGCCGCGGAACCCGGTCCCGACATCCTGGCCACGGTCGAGGGCAGGCGGCTGCTCGCCGCCCGCGTCGACGGCGCCTGGAAGGCCTGGGGCCCGTATCTGAGCGACCGGCAATGGGGCACGGTGCGCGAGGATTACAGCGCCGACGGCGATGCCTGGCGCTACCTGCCGCACGACCAGGCGCGCTCGCGCGCCTATCGCTGGGGCGAGGACGCGATCGCCGGCTACGGCGAGGCGCATCTGCGCTGGTGCCTTGGCGTGGCCCTGTGGAACGGCCAGGACCCGATCCTCAAGGAGCGGCTGTTCGGCCTGACCAACCAGGAGGGCAACCACGGCGAGGACGTCAAGGAACTCTACTACCACCTCGACAGCACGCCGACCCACTCCTACGCCCGGATGCTCTACAAGTATCCCCAGCGCGCCTACCCGTACGACGATCTCGTGCGCGAGAACGCGCGGCGGGGCCAGGACCAGCCGGAATACGAGCTGCTCGATACCGGCATCCTCGACGGGGACCGCTATTTCGACGTGTTCGTCGAGTATGCCAAGGCGGACGCCGACGACATCCTGATGCGGGTCCGGGTGGTCAATCGCGGGCCGGAGCCGGCGCCGCTCTGGCTGCTGCCACAGCTCTGGGCGCGCAACGTCTGGTCATGGTCCGGCACGGAGGCCAGGCCGTCGCTGCGCGCCGTCTCCGACACCGAGGTCGCGGCCACGCACGCCCTGCTGCCCGAGATGCGGCTGTCGGCGGAGGCCGGCGCCACCCTGCTGTTCTGCGACAACGACACCAATACCCGCCGCCTCTACAACCAGGACACGGCCGGCTTCTTCAAGGACGGGATCAACGACCACGTGGTCGGCGGCGACGCGGCCGCGGTCAATCCGGCCCGCACCGGCACCAAGTGCGCCGCCCTGCACGAGATGCAGATCCCGGCGGGCGGCGAGCGCATCGTTCGCCTGCGCTTCCGGACCCAGGCCGCCGACGCCGCCGACCCCTTCGCCGGCTTCGATGCGGTGTTCGAGGACCGGCAACGCGAGGCCGACGAGTTCTACGCCGTGCTGCAGCAGCCGACCGCGGATGCCGACACCCGGCTGGTGCAGCGCCAGGCGCTCGCCGGCATGCTGTGGTCCAAGCAGTTCTATGCCTACGACGTGCATCGCTGGCTGCAGGGCGATCCGGCCGAACCGCCGCCGCCGGACACGCGGCTCGGCATGCGCAATGCCGACTGGGACCACTTCAACGCCGCCTGCATCGTCTCGATGCCCGACAAGTGGGAGTATCCCTGGTTTGCCTCCTGGGACCTCGCTTTGCACACCGTGGTGCTGGCGCTGGTCGACCCGGACTTCGCCAAGGACCAGGTGCTGCTGCTGACGCGGGAAGGCTTCATGCACCCGAACGCGGCGATGCCGGCCTATGAATGGTCGTTCGGCGACGCCAATCCGCCGCTGCATGCCTGGGCGGCCTGGCGGGTGTTCGAGACCGACCGCCAGCTCAACGGGCGGCCGGACCACGGCTTCCTCAAGCGCGTCTTCAACAAGCTGTCGATGAACTTCACCTGGTGGGTGAACCGCAAGGACGAGCACGGCCGCAACATCTTCCAGGGCGGCTTCCTGGGGCTCGACAACATCGCCATCTTCGACCGCTCGGCGCCGCTGCCGACCGGCGGCACGCTGTCGCAGTCGGACGGCACCGCCTGGATGGCGATGTACGCGCTGTCGATGCTGCGGCTGTCGATCGAGCTGGCGCTGCAGGACCCCGTCTACGAGGATGTCGCCACCAAGTTCTTCGAGCATTTCCTGCTGATCGCCGGCGCCGACGGCAACGCGCTGTGGGACGAGCAGGACAGCTTCTTCTACGACACGCTGTCGCTGCCGGACGGCCGGCGTATTCCGCTGCGCGCGCGCTCGATGGTCGGGCTGATCCCGCTATTCGCGGTGATCGTGCTGCGCCAGGACGAGATCGCCCGGCTGCCGGCCTTCGCAGGCCGCATGCGCTGGTTCCTGCACCACCGGCCGGACCTCGCCGAGCTCGTCTCCAGCTGGGACCGCGTCGGCCAGGGCGGCACCATGCTGCTCTCGATCCTGCGCACCCACCGCATGAGCTGCACGCTCGGCCGCATGCTGGACGAGAGCGAGTTCCTGTCGCCCGGCGGCATCCGCGCCGTGTCGAAGGCGCATGAAGCGGCGCCGTACCGGTTCGAGTGGGACGGCCGCTCGTTCGAGCTCGCCTATTCGCCTGCCGAAAGCCGGTCGCGCCTGTTCGGCGGCAACTCGAACTGGCGCGGACCGGTCTGGATGCCGGTCAACTACCTGCTGATCGAGAGCCTGCTGCGGCTGCACCAGTACTATGGCGACGGCTACAGCATCGCCTGCCCGACCGGCTCGAACAGACAGGCGACCCTGGGCCAGATCGCCGGCGAGCTCAGCCTGCGGCTGATCGGGCTGTTCACCCGCGGCGCCGACGGCCGCCGGCCGGTGCATGGCGACTCCGCACTGCTGCAGGAGAACGCCGACTTCCGCGACCTGCTGCTGTTCTACGAATATTACGACGGCGACACCGGCCGCGGCGTCGGCGCCTCGCACCAGACCGGCTGGTCGGGACTGGTGGCGCTGCTGATCCACAATCTCGGCTGGAGCGGACCGCAGGCGGTGCCGGCGACGCGTTAACGGCCGGTCAAGGTTCCGGCGGGTATGATCGCCCATCTCGTCACAGCAACCGGATCATCGGCTCATGAGCGGCAGCATCAGCCCGGTCTCGCCTGCGGTCGCCCTGCGCCCCATGAGCGCATCCAGCGCCCCGTCCGCCACGTCGAGCGCATCCTCCTCGTCGGGCGCATCCGCATCGGGCGGCAGCAGCGCGTCGAGCGGCACCACCAGCGTCACCACCAACGCCGACGGTTCCGTCACCACCACGGTGACGGATGCCAAGGGCAACGTGGTCTCGGTTAGCACCGTGTCCGGCAGCGACAGCGGCAGCGCCGCCTCTGCGCTCTCCGACAGCCCGCCGGGCAGCCTGCTCAACATGCAGGCCTGACCCGCGGCCTCAGCCCGCCGGTTCGGCCGCGACCGGCCGCACCCCCAGGATGTGGGCGACCGCGTAGCTCAGGTCGGGACGGTTCAGCGTGTAGAAATGGAACTCGTCGACGCCGTTCGCCTGCAGCAGCCGCACCTGCTCGGCCGCGACCACGACGCCGATCATGCGACGGGTTTCCGGGTCGTTCTCGGTGCCCGCGAACATGCCCTCGAGCCAGTCCGGCACCCGAGCGCCGCAGGATTCGGCGAAGCGCCTGGAGGGTCCGAAGTTCGACATCGGCATGATGCCCGGCACCACCGGGGCGGTGATGCCGACGGCGAGGCAGCGATCGATGAAGCGGAGATAGGTGTCGGCGTCGAAGAACAGCTGCGTGATCGCGCGGGTCGCCCCGGCATCGAGCTTGCGCTTGAGGTTGTCCAGGTCGGCATCGGCGCTCGCAGCCTCCGGGTGCACCTCCGGATAGGCCGCGACCGAGATCTCGAAATCGGCGACCCGCTTCAGCCCCGCCACCAGCTCGGCCGCACTGGCGTAGCCCTGCGCATGCGGCTCGAACCGGCCGCCCTTCACCAGCGGATCGCCACGCAGGGCGACGATGTGCCGCACGCCGCACTCCCAGTACTGCCGGGCGACGTCGTCGACCTCGCCGCGGCTGGCGCCGACGCAGGTCAGGTGGGCGGCGGGCGTCAGCGCGGTCTCGCGCACCAGTCGCTCGACCGTGTCGTGGGTGCGCGCCTGGGTGGAGCCGCCGGCGCCGTAGGTCACCGACACGAAGCTCGGCCGCAGCGTCTCGAGCCGCCGGATGCAGGCCCAGAGCTGCTGCTCCAGCGCCTCGGTCTTGGGCGGGAAGAACTCGAACGACAGCATCGGCGGCACGCGATCGGCACTCGGCGCCGGCAGCCCTGCCACGCGCGGACCGGTCAGCCACCGTTCCAGCGGCGGCATGCCGTCGCGGACGGCGCTGCGACGCGCGTCCAGAACAGACGCGTGGCGCCCACCGGTCTCGTGGAGCTGCCCGGATCGCAGCGAGGTGTCGGCGTCTAGATCGATCATGCTGGTTCCGATCTGGTAGGCGGCGTCATGACGCGCAAGGCTCAGGCGCTCCGCCGGCGGAGGACGCCCGGAACCGCCGCGATCCTATGGCACCGGCGTCACGCGCGGCAACGTCGGCCTGCAGCCCGCGACGCTGCGGGATTGCGCCCGGCCGAACCCATGTTAGACAGATCGGTCAGCGGGTTCTGGAAGGCCGGCAAGGTCGTCACCAGAAGCTGCGCGCCTGGGATCTGGAGCCCGGCGACACAGGCGAGCCGAGGTTGAAGAATGCGTCCTGAGCAGCGCCGTTTCCGACGGGCAGGGTCGACCGCTCTTGCCTGCCTGCTGGCCTGCCTGTCGCTGTCGGGATGCGCGTCGCGGCCGAGCGATCCGGCCGGGATCGCGGAGGCCGACCAGGCCCGCGACCCGTTCGAGCCGACCAACCGCTTCTTCTACCGCGTCAGCGACACGGTCGATGCCTACACGCTGCGGCCGGTGGCGCAGGGCTATGTCTGGGCGGTTCCGCTGCCGGCGCGCAACGGCGTCCACAACGCCCTGGCGAACTTCGCCTCGCCGGCGGTCTTCTTCAACGACGTGTTCGAAACCAAGCCGCGCCGTGCCGGCGACACCTTCGCGCGCTTCGTGATCAACTCGACCGTCGGCATCGGCGGCATCCTCGACGTGGCGAAAGGCTGGGGCTACCCGGCGCACGACGCCGATGCCGGCCTCACGCTGGCGAACTGGGGCGTTCCGGAAGGGCCCTACCTGTTCCTGCCGCTGCTCGGCCCGTCCAGCCCGCGCGCCGTGGCGGGCTTTGGCATCGACATCGCCCTGGCGCCGCTCACCTACGTCCCGCGCGGCTATGGGCTGCTGACCCTGAACTGGGCGCTCTACGGCATCGGCGTGATCGACGCGCGCGCCCAGGTGCTGGGCGACCTCGACCAGCTGAAGAAGAATGCGCTAGACCCGTACGCGACGATACGCAGTCTCTACCGACAGCACCGCAGCGCCGAACTCCAGGCGATGCGCGACGACCACCGGACGACCGTTCCGGACTGGTACTCCCACTAAATCGGGGCAGGATCGCCATGCTGAAGACCATCACCCGCGGCCGCCCGGCTGCCTTCGCGCTCGCAGCGCTCCTGCCCGCCGCGACAATCCTCGCAGGGCCGATGCTGGCGCCATTCGGGCTGACGCTCGTCTCGTCCGCCCGGGCGCAGTCGGCGGCCGCGGACACGGAGTTCGTGCGCACGCTCGGGACCAGGCTGACCAGCGTGGTGAACGGCTCGGGCGGAGCTGCCGACAAGAAGGCGCAGGTCCTGCCGCTGCTGAACCAGGACGTGGACGTGGACGGGATCGGCCGCTTCTGCCTCGGCCGCTTCTGGCGCACCGCGACGCCCTCCCAGCAGACCCGCTACCTGACCCTGTTCCATCAGGTGCTGGTCAACTCCATCACCGGCCATCTGGGCGACTACAAGGGCGTCAGCATCGCCGTCGGCCAGGCGACCGCCGAGGACGGCAAGAGCACGGTGCCCACCGTCATCACCCGTCCGGGCCAGGCGACGGCCAACGTGCAGTGGGTGGTCAGCGACGCCAGCGGCTCGCCGAAGGTGGTTGACGTGGTCGCCGAGGGCGTCAGCCTCAGCATCACCCAGCGCAACGACTATTCGAGCTACCTTGCGCATAACGGCAACAACGTCGACGCGCTGCTGAACGCGCTGACCCGCCAGGTCGCGCGCGCCTCGTAGCGCGCGGCGGTCGCCGGGCCCGTCCGCCCGTCATCGCCTGACGCTCTCATAGACCAGCATGCAGTGGCCTTCCCGCTCGAAGCGGTCGCACACCGTCATGCCGATGCCGCCCAGCGTGGTGCGGGACGCGAAGTTGGTTTCCCGCGCCACGGCGATCACCCGCTGCTCGCCCGCCTCGTGCGCGAAGCGCAGCGCCGCCGCCGCCGCCTCACGAGCGACGCTGCGTCCGCGGGCCCAGGGAAACAGCGCGAAGCGCAGGCCGACGCCGCGTCCGTCCGGACGCTCGTGCAGCCCGGTCATGCCCAGGAACCGCCCCTCTTCGCGGATGGTGAAGATGCCGATGCCGCGCCTGGCCCAGAAGGAGAGGTCGCCGGCCATCTCGGCCTCCGCCTCGGTGCGCCGGCGCACGCCGCCCAGCATCAGGCCGAAGGCGCCGGCATCGCCCTTCAGGGCCGCCATCTCGTCCATGTCGCCCCAGACCACCGGCGCCAGCACCAGCCGGGCGGTGCGGATCACGCGCCCGATCGGCGGCGGCCGCGGTCCTGGCGGGGGCAGGCTCATCGCGGCCCGGCCGTCGATGCCGCGTCCGTCTCGCGGCCGCGACCGTGATCAGCGGGCCAGCGGCCGGTACTTGATCCGGTGCGGCTCGGTGGCATCGGCGCCGAGGCGTCGTCGCTTGTCCTCTTCATAGGCCTGGAAGTTGCCCTCGAACCACTCGACGTGGCTGTCGCCCTCGAAGGCCAGGATGTGGGTGGCCAGCCGGTCGAGGAACCATCGGTCGTGGCTGATGATCACCGCACAGCCGGCGAACTCCGACAGCGCGTCCTCCAGGGCGCGCAGCGTGTCGACGTCGAGGTCGTTGGTTGGCTCGTCGAGCAGGATGACGTTGCTCTCGAGCTTGAGCATCTTGGCCAGATGCACCCGGTTGCGCTCGCCGCCCGACAGGATGCCGACCTTCTTCTGCTGGTCCGAGCCCTTGAAGTTGAAGGCGCCGACATAGGCGCGGCTCGGCACCGCGCGCTTGCCAATATAGAGCACGTCGGTGCCGCCGGAGATCTCCTCCCAGACCGACTTGTTGTCGTCGAGCGTGTTGCGCGACTGGTCGACATAGCCGAGCTTGACGGTCTCGCCGATCTTCAGCGTGCCGCCGTCCGGCATGTCGTCGCCGATGATCATCTTGAACAGGGTGGACTTGCCGGCGCCGTTCGGCCCGATCACGCCGACGATGCCGCCTGGCGGCAGCTTGAAGTCGAGACCCTCGATCAGCAGCCGGTTGCCGTAGCCCTTGCGCAGCTCGTCCGCCTGGATGACCGTGCCGCCCAGGCGCGGGCCCGGCTGGATGACGATGTCTGCGGTGCCGCCGGCCTTGTCGTGGCTCTGGGCGAGCATCTCCTCGTATTTCTGGATGCGCGCCTTGTTCTTGGCCTGGCGCGCCTTCGGGCTGGCGCCGATCCATTCCTGCTCGGCGGCGAGTGCCCGGCTCCGGGCGCTCTCCTCCTTCTCCTCCTGCTGCAGGCGCTTGCGCTTCTGGGTGAGCCAGGAGGAGTAGTTGCCCTCGAACGGGTAGCCGCGGCCGCGCTCGATCTCCAGGATCCAGTTGGTCACGTTGTCGAGGAAGTAGCGGTCATGGGTGATCACCATGACGGTGCCCTCGTAGTCGCGCAGCGTGCGCTCGAGCCAGGCCACGCTCTCGGCGTCGAGATGGTTGGTCGGCTCGTCGAGCAGCAGGATGTCGGGCTTCTCCAGCAGCAGCCGGCACAGCGCCACGCGCCTGCGCTCGCCCCCCGAGAGCCTGGTCACCGGGCTCTCGGCCGGCGGGCAGGCGAGTGCCCCCAGCGCCATCTCGATCTTGCGGTCGAGCTCCCAGCCGTCGCCGGCCTCGATCTCTTCCTGCAAGGTGGACTGCTCGGCCAGCAGGTCGGTCATCTCGTCGTCGGTCATCGGCTCGGCGAACCGGTTGGAGATCTCGTTGAAGCGATCGACCGCCCGCTTCAGCGGGCCGAAGCCGAGGGCGACGTTCTCGCCGACGGTCAGGCTTTCCTCCAGCCTGGGCTCCTGCTCCAGGTAGCCGATGGTCACGCCCTCGGCCGCCCACGCCTCGCCGCCGAACTCCGTCTCGATGCCGGCGATGATCTTGAGCAGGGTCGACTTGCCGGCGCCGTTGACGCCCAGCACGCCGATCTTCACGCCCGGCAGGAAGGACAGGGTGATGCCCTTGAAGACCTCGCGTCCGCCCGGATACGCCTTGGTCAGATCCTTCATCACGTAGACATACTGGTAGGCGGCCATGGCGTGGCTCCCGGAGCAGGATTGGGCGGCGACGGCTTGGGGCGCCCGGAGCGGCGCATGCGCCCGGCAGGACTCGAACCCGCAACCAAGCCGTTATGAGCGGCCCGCTCTAACCATTGAGCTACGGGCGCACAAGCCGGGCATCAGATTGCGCAAAGCTCCGGGTTTGGCAAGCAGCGCCTGCTTGGCAAAACGGCAGGCCGTGGATACGGTCCGGCCCCGAACCAGCACAGGGTGCGCGCGATGGACGTCTCGAAGATCAGCCCCGGCAAGGACGTCCCGTGGGACATCAACGTCGTCATCGAGATCCCGCAGGGGTCGTCGGTGAAGTACGAGATCGACAAGGCGAGCGGGGCCGTGTTCGTGGACCGGTTCCTGTTCACGCCGATGTCCTACCCGGCCGCATACGGCTTCGTTCCCAACACGCTGGCCGCCGACGGCGATCCGACCGACGCGCTGGTGCTGGCGCCGGCGCCGATGGTGCCGGGTGCGGTGATCCGCGCCCGTCCGATCGGCATGCTGCGGATGGAGGACGAGAGCGGCATGGACGAGAAGATCATCTGCGTCCCGCACGACAAGATGCACACCCAGTTCACCGAGGTGCACGACGTGATGGAGCTGCCCGAGATCACCCGGCAGGTGATCGAGCACTTCTTCACCCGCTACAAGGACCTGGAGCCCGGCAAGTGGGTGAAGGTCACCGGCTGGGCCGGCAAGGAGGAGGCGGGGCAGGTGATCCGCGAGTCGCTCGAAGCCGCACAGAAAGGCTGAACCCCGCCCGCCGCTCAGGCGGCGGCGATGGTCTGCTCGATCAGCGCCTCGTAGTTCGCGAGGTAGTCGGCCATCGACAGGGTGCGTTCCGCGTCCCGGCGGGCGGCCCGGCGCAGGCGCAGCGCCAGCGGCCGGTTCTCCAGCAGCTCCAGCACGCTGTCGGCGATCGCGTCCGGGTCGTGGAACGGTGCCAGCAGCCCGTTCTTGCCGTGCCGGATGAACTCCTGCACCGGACCGGTATCGCTGCCGACGATGGCGCAGCCCGACGCCAGCGCTTCGCGCAGCGACCACGACGCCACGAACGGGTAGGTCAGGTAGACATGCACGTCGGAGCGCTTCAGCAGATCGGCATAGCTCTGGTAGTCGAGCTTGCCGACGAAATGCACGCGTGACAGATCCAGCCTGTTGCCGAGCTGCGTAGTCAGCACCTCGCGCCAGCACCCTTGCGCCAGGCGCGCGCCGTAGCTGACGCCGTCGCCGCCGACGACGATCACGCGCCCGTCCGGGCGCGCATCGAGGATGCGCGGCAGGGCCCGCATGAAGCTGTGGAAACCGCGATACGGCTCCAGGTCGCGCGACACGTAGGTGATCAGCTTCTCGCCGGGCGAGACGATCACGTTGCGAAGCAGGAAATCCTTCTTGGCCAGCGATGGATCGGGCGCGCAGGCCTGCAGGTCGACGCCCTCGCGCAGCACCGCGATCCGGTCGTGCGACCAGTCGGGATAGGTCGATCTCTGGAACAAGGTCGGGGTCTGACCCGCGCCGCCATTGTTGAGCGCAAGCAGGTTGACGGCGTTCTTGGCGCGCACGCGCGGGAACATCGCGGGGTCGTCGGGGAACTCCGGATCGAAGCCGACATCGAACCGGTCGATATGGTAGTAGAACTCGAGATAACCCAGCATCGGCGTGTCGGGATACACGTCGTGCATGTTGAGCAGCTCGCCCCAGCCATGGTGGCCGATGATGATGTCGGGCTCGAAGCCGAGGCCCTTCAGGGTTCGAGCCGTCTGCGCAACCATCTCCGCGCGCAGGGTGGCGACCTCGAACTCCTGTGCCGCCGGATGGGCGTCGGGTGCGGCACCACGCGGCATCTTGTAGAAAATGCGGCGCACGCCGGGCAGCACGTTGGCGTTCGGTTCGCTGATGAACACCACCTCGTGCCCGCCCTGACGTGTCAGGTGACGGACCAGGTGCAGGAACTGTCCGGGAAAGTTCTGGTGGACGAACAGATATCTCACGGGCGACCTGCGGGTTTGTCCAGGCTCACCAGGGCATGGCGCTCCCGGTGCGATACACGCGGCGCCGGCGATGGATGCCGATGCGAGAGGACTGTGCGCTGCATTGCGTCAATGTGCATGGAGACACATTGACCATTCGATAACATCGATGCGTGCGGCGACAAGTTCCCCGAGCCGGAACAGTCCGTCACCGCACCGGACGGCGCCGGCCGGGCACAGGCGGGGCCTAGCGGCGTCCCTTGGCTCCGCTCTTTCCGGCCGGGCCGCCGCGCGAGCCGGGGCGCGCGGTCGCGGTGCCGCGTGCCGGCAGCGGCGCGGGCGCCGACTTGGGCGCCGGCTTGGCCGCGACCGGCTGGGCGACCTGCGGCTTCGCGGCGGGCTGCACCGCGCGCTGCGGCCTGGCGGCGCCGCGTCGCGTGGCGCCGGCGGGCTGCGACGCGTCCGCTCCCGCAGCGTCCCCGGCCTCGGCACCATCGCGCGGCAGGATCTCGACGAGGAACGCTTCCAGCGGCGCGAGCTCGGCCGACTCGGCGGTCTGGGTGCCGTCCACGGGGCCCACGCTGCTGCCGTCGGTGAAGCTGGCGCTGACGCGAACCTCGTAGCGTTCCGCGGCCTCGCCCTTGAGGCGAACCCGCAGGCCCAGGATCGGCAGCGCCATGCCGCGGCTGCCGCAATAGCTGCCGCCTTCCGACCATGGCGACAGCCAGCCCTTGCCGAGCACCGCCTGATACTCGATGTCGGCCGGATCGACGAAGCGGGCTGGCGAGATCGCGAACCCCTCGATCCAGCTCTGGCTGCCGCGCTCGCCCATCCACTCGCCCAGCCGGGTCAGCACGTCGCCGCGACGCTGCACGTGGGCGGCGACCTCGAGCTTGGCGCCCGCAGCCGGCGGGGTGATTGCCGGCCGGCTCGCGGCCGCCTTGTCGGGCGGCGGGGCGGCGATCGCCGGCTGTGCCGGCGCCTGCCGGGTCGCGCCGGTCTCGCTCAGCCGCAGCACCTGCAGCTTGGGCGCCTCGGCCGTGCTGTTCATCGCCTGATAGATCGTCACCAGAACCTGCGACGGCTGACTCGAGACGCGCACCAGCGCAGCGCCGCCCTCGCCGAGCCAGCCATCGGCATCGAAGGTGCTGATCGACAGCGACTCGGCCGCGTTCGACGGCGCAGGGCTGATCCGGACCCCGGGCAGCCCGCTCGCCGGATCGGGAAGCGGCGCGCCTTGCGTGTGAAAGACGCAGAACAGACCTGGATCGAGCAGCATCAGGTGCGCTGAAACCTTGAGCTCCGTCACCAGTCTCTGGTTCGGTGTCGGACTGGTCTGCGACATCGGCGAATTCCGTTCCTGCCTGCCCCTGCGGGCGGGTTATCGTTGCGGGGATCGATGGTGCGACGCTGGACGACTGTCCGCAATGGGTCGCATCGCCTCCGGAGGCGGCGGCACCATGATCGCGCCGGGGCGGCAGAG
Organism: uncultured Acetobacteraceae bacterium; assembly: GCA_964236105.1. GTDB lineage: Bacteria > Pseudomonadota > Alphaproteobacteria > Acetobacterales > Acetobacteraceae > Lichenicola. Next base: position 278,577 of record CAXSBC010000001.1, read on the forward strand.
CCGGAGCAGAAGCATGTTCAGCTCGGGCACCGGAAGCCCCAGGGGCAGCACCATGCCGCGCCGGGTGCGACGGATGCGCTCAGCCTGCGCGCCGAGATCGAACGACGCCGCCGCGAGCCCGGCGCGCCAGGCGAGGCTGAGCGTGAAACACCAGGTTTCCGGCCAGATCGAGGGCAGCAAGGCGAGATCCGCCTCCTGGGCGCGGATCAGCGCGATCGCGTCCTCCTCGCGATACTCGCCGGTGACGAACAGGCAGCCCGCCTCCATCAGCAGGTCGTCGTCCGGGGTATGGCCAACCACCACGAATTCGAGCGGCAGGGCGCGCGCCCGCACGTCGGCGAGGCAGGCCAGCAGCACGTCGTAGCCCTTCTCGCGGCCGATGCCGCCGATCACCACCACCCGGGCCGGACGCGACAGCTGCTCGGCCGCCGTGAGGCGCTGCGGGCCGCGCTCGCCCCCCGGCCGCGGCGCCAGCGAGGAGACCGCGGCCAGCCGCTCGAGCGACAGGTCGGGACGGTCATCCTCCCACGGCACCACCTCCGGGCGGACCCTGGGAAAATGCCGGGTGATGCGCTGTGCCGCGTCCTGCGACGGCGCGATCACCCGGCGCGCGGCCTTCAGCTCAGACGCCGAGCGCGCCAGCAGGGCCCGCATCGGAATCGCCTCGACGAAGTTGCTGCCCTGGATGGCGATGCAGGCCTCGCAGCCGCTGACGTCGGGCTCGCCGCAATAGCGGTCCTGTGGCCCGACCAGGGCGATCCGCTGACAGAACCAGGCATAGTCGTGGATATAGGCGTCGTAGGGCACGCCGAGCCGGTCGCACAGCGTGCGCAGCGACGCGTGGTGGCCGAGCAGATGATGCCACTCGGCATGCAGCACGCCGTCCGCGGCCAGCAGCGTCACCAGCGCGTCGAGCTCGCCCGGCAGCTCGAACCGCAGGTTGGGGAACGGCTCCTCGATGCCGGCGTCGGACAGCAGGACGGCGTCCGCCTCCGGCCTGAGCACGATCGGCCGCACGCCCTGCGCGCGCAGCAGGCGGGCGCGCTCCTGCACCACCCGCTCCACGCCGCCGCCCTGGGCGTGCGTGATCAGCAGCGCAGCCCGCGGCGCCATGTCGCGCGCCAGCCGCGCCCGCCGCGCCTGCGCCCAGCGGGCCAGATCGAGCTGCCGGCGGGCCGAGGCCAGCGGATCGGCGGCGATATGCTCGCCGATCATCGCGTCGTAGCCGGGATGCAGCCGGTTCAGCACAGCCATGTTGCGCCGCATGAGCTCGGTGCGGGCGGCGCCGAACGAGACGTTGCCGACATGGCTGACATAGACGCCGAGTGCCGCCACGTGACGCCAGCCGAGATGGCGCGCGCGCAGGCAGAAATCGTTCTCCTCGCCATAGCCCTGCGCGAACAGGTCCTCGCGCAGCAGCCCGACCTGGTCCAGGCAGTCGCGGCGCAGATACAGGCAGAAGCCGTTGCCGGTCGGGATGTCGTGCACGCCGTCGCCGTTGGCCGCCGCCGCCAGCGCCATCAGCCGGCGGGTTCCGGCAAGGTCCGGCGCCTTGTTGCGCGCCCGGTGGTCGGGATAGCTGAGGATGCTGGCGTCGTTGGAGAACGGCGTCGCGGTGCCGACCTCCGGCGCGCTGTAGGCGGCCCGTCGCAGCGCCTCGAGCCAGCCGGATGCGACCAGCGTGTCGCTGTTCAGCAGCACCACGTCGCGTCCCGGACAGGCGGCGATGCCGTCATTGGCGCTGGCGGGAAAGCCGCCATTGGCCTCGCGGCGGATCAGCCGGATGCGTCCGGCCTGCGCCATCTCCGACAGCGCCTGCCCCAGGGCCACCTCGGGCGAGGCATCCTCGACCACCACCAGCCGCGTTTCGGCCGGAACGCTCGCCAGCACGCTCTCCAGGCAGTCGAGCGTGCGGCGCAGATGCCGGTAGACCGGCACCACCACATCGACCGGCACGGCGCTCCGGATCGCCGGCTCGCGGCCGATCAGCCAGGCCGAGATCGGCAGGAACGGCGGCATCTCGAGGCTGGCGGCGGCAGCCGGTTCACCGGCGGTGCGCCGGCTGCGCGTGCTGTGGCGCGCCTGCAGCAGCGCGGCAGCGGCGGCGGCGCGCAGCTCCAGCCCGGGATCGACCGGACTGCCCAGCAGGTCGCGGCCGTCGCTGCCGAGCACCCTGAGCATCCCGTCCTGCAGCGGCACGCCGTCGCCCGCCCGGAACTGCAGCAGCCGCGGCCGGGCCAGCGGCATCTCGCTGGCGATGTGCTCGGCGAACCGCTCCATGGCGGCGGTGACGGACCCGCCGGCACCCGTTCGCACCGTCACCGACGGCACCCGCTCCGGCTCGCCCGGATGCCAGACCCAGCCGGTCAGCGCGCCGGCCTCGACCTCGACGAAGCCCTCGATGCGCAGGATCGCCTGGATGTCGAGCGGGCTGCCGAGCAGCGGCCTGCCGTCCCGCGACACCTCCAGCCGCAGCCCCTGCGCCCAGCCCGGGGGCAGCATCGCGCCGCCGCTGCGGTGCTGGAGCCGGATCGCCACGCCGTCGAGACGCACCGACAGCTGGTCGCTGCGGTTGCGCTGGCTGGCTGCGGGCGGACGATCCAGCTGCAGCCGGCCATCGCCGGACAGTCCGCACCAGCCGGGCCAGCCGCCGGCACGCGCGATGTCGGTCAGCAGACCCAGCACGGCCTGGTCCGGAGCATGCCGCTCCAGGGCCTGGCCGATGGCGGCGGCGGCCTCGTCCGGGGAGCCTGCCGCCCGGCGCGCCGCCGCCAGCGTGATCCAGCCCTCGCGGAAGTCATGGCGCTGCACCAGCGGCTGCAGCAGCCGGACCGCGCCATGCGCGTCGCCGCAGGCCATGCGCGCGACGGCGAGCGGGAACGTCACCTGGGCCGCCTCCGGCGCCAGGCGGCGTGCCCGCTCGAGCCAGCGCAGCGCGTCGGCCGCCTGTCCGCGTTCGCCGGCGAGGCGGCCGCGCCGGAACGCCTCCTGCGCGCGGGCCTGCGCCCACACCTGCCAGGCCGCCCGGTCGGCGTCGGTCACCTGCCGGAGGGACCCGGGCTCAGCGGCCGGCGCGGCGACGCCGGACGAGGGCGGGCCTAGCGGTGTTGGGCGACTGGCCATGCGCTCGCACGCGGCCCGGGTCGGGCGCGCCCGGGTGCCGCCAGGCGCGAGACCCCGGGAGCCGCGTCCTCAGTGATGGCTGGCGGCACGGGCGACCGGAGCCTGGACCGGCGCCGGACGGGTGCCGAGGCGGGACAGCTCGGCGTCGGCCTGGCTGATGCCCTGCGCGCGGGCCCGCTGCAGCCAGAGCCTGGCTTCGGCGACGTCGGTCTCGCCGGCCAGGCCGCGCGCGAGATAGCGGCCCAGCATCATCTGGGCCATGCCGTGTCCGCGCTCGGCCGCCTGCCGGAAGCTGGCCTGCGCCGCCCGACGGTTCTCGGCGACGTCGTGACCGCCGCCATGCATGGCGGCGACCGAGAACATGGCGTTGATATGCCCCTGCCGGGCGGCGCGCTCGAACATCTCCAGGGCCGCGGCGTGATCGCGCGCGCCGCCCCGGCCGCTCAGCAGCATCTCCGCATAGGCCATCTCGGCGTCAGGCAGGCCGGCCTCCGCCGCCTTGGCGATCCAGAACCGGCCTTCCTTGAGGTCGACCTCGACGCCGCGTCCCTCGGCCAGCATCCGGCCGTACCAGTACTGCGCGTTGACCACCCCGTCGGCGGCGCGGCGCAGCCAGAGAGCGGCCTGACGGTCGTTGCGCTCGACGCCCACGCCCTCGGCCAGGCAGACGCCGAAGTTGAAGGCGGCCACCAGGTCGCCGGTCTCGGCCGCCTGCTCGAAGCGCTCGCGCGCGTCGACACGGTCCTGCGGGCTGCCGCCGCCGGCCAGCACCAGGTTGCCGAGATCCACATGGGCGAGCTGATCGCCGCGCTCGGCCGAGTGCCGGAACCAGCGGGCCGCCTCCTCGGAGTCGCGCTGCACCCCGGCACCGGTCAGATACAGCAGGCCGAGGGCACGCGCCGACGCGGCATGGCCGGCGGCGGCGGCGCGGCCATACCAGCTCGCGGCCTCGGCATAGTTGGGCGGCAGGTCGCCGCCGCGCGAATAGATGTCGCCGACCAGGGCAGCCGCTTCCGCGTCGCCGCCGAGGGCTGCCCGGCGCAGCCAGGATTCGCCCTTGGTGGTGTTGCGCTCCACGCCGCGGCCTTCGGTGAGGGCGAGGCCGTAGCGGGCCTGTCCTGACCTGACATGACGCTCGGCCGCCTGACGATACAGCTCGGTGGCGGCCGCGACGTCCTGCTTCACCCCGGCGCCGCGTTCGGTCATCACGCCCAGCAGGTAGAGTGCGGTGCCGAGTCCGCCCTCGGCCGCGCGGGCCAGGCTGGCGGCGGCCTGCTGCTGGCCTTCCGCATCGAGCGCGTTGCGCAGCAGCGCCAGCGCCACCCCGAGATGGCCCTGCGGGCAGCCGGCGTCGGCGGAGCGCTGATACCAGGTGCCGGCCGCATCGAGGTCGCGCAGCTCCGGCGGCCCGGAGGTCAGGATGTAGCCGAGCAGCGCCTGGCCGTCGGGCGAGCCCGCCTCGGCCGCGCGACGCGCCCAGTGTCCGGACTTCTCGTAGTCGGGCTTCACCTCGTGCTGCGCCATGGCGGCGCCGAACACCATGCCGCCGGACGGCGCGTCGATGACCAGCCCGAACAGATGCAGGGTCGCCAGCACGACCTGCGCCTCGACCCAGCCCGCTTCCGCCGCCCGCTCGATCCAGCGCGCACCCTCCTCGCGGCTGACCGGAACCCCGGCGCCGTCCAGATAGGCGCGGCCGACGCGGAACTGCGCCTCGGGGATGCCCGCAGTCGCCGCAGCACTCAGCGGCGCGAAGGCGCGGCCGGACTCGCCGGCCTCGATCAGGCTGAGCGCATAGCGCAGCTTGGCGCGCGGCGAGAACAGTGCGGCGGCGCGTTGGGTCAGGAAGTTCGCCATCAGACTCAAGCCATACTCCGCAAGGACGATCGCCCGCTTCGGTCGGGGCGACCGGATCGCCCGCAGCCGGCGGCGGACGGCGATGCAGCCGGTGGGGGACCTAGGCCCGCCACCGGCCCGGACCGGCTAGGACGGGTCGCGCATGCCCTCGGTGACGGTCGGGATCACCGTGCTCAGCATGTACTGCAGGATCGTGCGCTTGCCGACATTGATGTCGGACACGACAACCATGCCCGAGCTCGGCTTGAAGTTGCGCGGCACGCCATGCAGCGAATAACGGTCGATCCGCATGCGCACACGGTAGAACGACGTCGTGGCGCCGCCCGGCGTGGTCATGCCGTTCGCAGGCGCCGCCGCGGTGGAGGCCTGCACCTGATCCTGCGAGAAGGCGTCCGAGCTGATGTTGGTGACGGTGGCGTCGGCGCCGCCGTACTGCACGTAGGAGAAGGTCTGGAACTTGACCTGCGCCTTGTCGCCGAGCTGGACGTAGCCGGCCTGATCGACCGGCAGACGCGCCTCGATCTCGAGCGGCGAGTCGAGCGGCGTCAGCGTCATGAACTGCTGCGCGGTGGTGATCACCGATCCCACCGAGACCTTGGCGATGTTGAGCACCACCGCGTCGCGGTCCGCCCGCATCACGATCAGGCTCTTCTGCAGCTTGGCCTTCTCGTACTCGCCGCGCGCCTCGTAGAACTTGCGCTGCGCGTCGGTGAGAGCCTGATACGTGTCGGCCTTGCTGCTCTGGATATAGCCGTCACGTTCGGCGACCATCGCGACCAGCTTGTTGTGCGCCGATGCGGCACTCTGCTGCGCGCTGATCTGCGAGCGCTCCAGCTCCATCAGCTCGTCCTGCGAGGCGAGCGAGTTCAGGCGCGAGCCGACCTGATCGCGCTGCAGCTCGACGCGCATGTTGTGCACGTCGGACGCCACCTTGACCCGGCTGGTGTACAGGGCGGCACTCGCCTGGAACCCGACCAGGTCGCTCTGCAGGCCGGCGATCTGCTGCTCGTAGTTCACCAGCTTGGACGCGTAGCTCGACTTGCGACGCAGGAAGATCGCCGCCTGCTGCGTCGAGGCCGGATTGGCGGTGTCGGCCAGGTAGTCCCGGCCGTTCACCTCGGCGGTCAGGCGATCGACCTCCGCCTGCAGGCTCGAGGTCTGGCTGCCCAGGCTGGCGACATCGGCATCGGTGGTGGTGGGATCGAGATGCGCCAGCACCTGGCCCTTGCGGACGACGTCGCCCTCATGGACGTTGATCGAGCGCACGATCGAGGTCTCGAGCGGCTGCACGACGATGGTGGGATCGGTCGAGACCAGCGCGCCGTTGGCCGTCACCACGCGGTTGATCGGGAACAGCGACAGCACCAGGAGGCCGGCGAGCGACATCGAGGAGATGATCCAGGTGATGTAGCGGGCCGACGCGGTGGGCGGCATCGCCGCCATCGCGGCGCTGGGCGAGTGGAACTCCAGCAGGGCGGGCGGCATGTCGTCGTTGCTGTTGCCGCCGCGACGGCGCAGGGCGGTGCCCTTCTGCTCGTCGCCGTGCGGAACGAGGCTGGTGGATTCGCTCATGATCAGTCGCCCTCGGCCAGCATCGGCGCGGGACCGGCATTGCGGTCCGCGTTCATGTGACGGTTCTGCTGCAGCCAGAGCTGGCGATAGATCGCGCAGCGCTCGACCAGCACGTTATGCGGCGCGATGTCGTTCACCTTGCCCTGCTCCATGACCAGGATCTGGTCGCAATCCACCAGCGACGACAGCCTGTGCGAGACGATCACCATGGTGCGGCCCTTGCCGATGCGCGCGAGGTTGGCGTTCACCAGCGCCTCGCTCTCCGGATCGAGCGCCGACGTCGCCTCGTCCAGGATCAGCAGCTTGGGGTCGGAGATCAGCGCGCGCGCGATCGCCAGCCGCTGCTTCTGCCCGCCCGAGATGTTGGTCGAGCCTTCCTCGATGAAGGTCTCGTAGCCGGCCGGCATGCGCTCGATGAACTCCTCGGCGCCCGCAAGGCGTGCCGCGCGCACCACGTCGTCCAGCGTCAGGCCGGGACGGCCGGCGGTGATGTTGTCGCGTATGGTGCCGCGGAACAGGAAGTTGTCCTGCAGCACCACGCCGAAGGAGCGGCGCAGATGGTTCAGGTTGATCTCGCGCATGTCGACGCCGTCGAGCTTCAGGTAGCCGGTGTAGCTGCGGCTCACACCCTGCAGCAGGCGGGTCACGGTGGACTTGCCCGAGCCCGAGCGCCCGACCACGCCCAGCATGGTGCCGGCCGGGATCTCGAAGTTGAGGTCGTCGAGCGCCTTGTTGGGCGCGCCGGGGTAGGAGAAGTTCACGTCGATGAAGGCGAGCCCGCCCAGGATCTTCGGCCGCATGCCGGTGGTCAGCGCGCGGGTCTCGGTCGGGTTGTTCAGCACCGAGCCGACCTCGCCGAGCGAGGCGCGCACCTCGGTGAAGTCCTCGAGCAGACGGGCGAAGCCCACCAGCGGCGAGGCGACGCGGCCGCCCAGCATCATGAACGCCACCAGCCCGCCGGCGCCGACCGAGCTGCCGGTGGTGTCGGTGAGCGCGATGTAGGCGCCGACCAGCAGCACGCCGCGGCTGATGAACATCTCGATCGGCATGATGATGGTCTGCGGCCAGTTGCTCATCCGCCCGGCGGCGAGCTTCCAGCGCGTGACCTCGGCGGTCTTCTCGTCCCATTCCTGCCGGCGCGCCGGCTCCAGGGCCAGCGTCTTGAGGGTGCGGATGCCGGCGATCGACTCGTACATCACCGAGCCGCGCTCCATTTCCGCATTGGTCACCCGGCCGACATAGTAGCTCACCGGACCCATGAAGATCACGACGATCAGCCCGATGGCGCCGGCGGCGGCCAGCACCATCCAGGCCAGCGTCGAGCTCAGGAAGAACAGGAACGGCAGGATCAGCACCAGGGTGAACATGTCGAGGAAGGTGCGCAGCAGCGACCCCGTCATGAAGTCGCGCACCTTGTAGATCGCCATCACCCGGCCGATGACCTGGCCGGTCTGCTGGCGCTCGAAATATTCCAGCGGCAGCGCCAGCAGCCGGTTGAACACGTGGATGCTGATGCGGCTGTCGATGCGCGCCGTCATCACCAGCACCAGCTCGCGCCGCGCGTAGCTCAGCAGCGTCTCGTAGAAGGTGATGGTCACCAGGATCATGGAGATCGAGAACAGGGTGGCGAGCGAATGCTGGCCGATCACCTTGTTGATCACCTGCATGATGATCAGCGCCGGCAGGATGGTCAGCACCGACAGCACCATGGAGGCGAGCATGATGTCGCGCAGCGACTTCTTCTCGCGCATCACCACGCGGGTCAGCCAGCGCACGTCCACCGGCGATTCCGCCTCGGCCTGGCTGCGCGCCCGGCGCACAAGCAGCACGTCGCCGGTCCAGACCTGGCTCAGGCGCAGCTCGTCGACGGCGATCAGCGGCTCGCTCTCGCCGCCCATCGGATCGCGCAGCCACACCACGCCGCGCCCGAGATCGGCGGACACGAACAGCCCGGCCGAGCCGTCCTTGAACATCAGCACGATCGGCGGCGTGTTGTTCATGCGCAGCAGGTAGCGCCACTTCAGGTGCATGCCGCGCGCGACCATGCCCTGGTCGCTCAGCCAGCGCACCAGCGTCGCCGGCGACGGCGACGGCTCGTTCGGCTCCGCCTGGAACGTCTTCGGATCGAGCTCGGTGCCGTGATACTTGGCAGCCGCCATGGTGGCACGCAGCCGGATCGTCAGCGGATCGGGACCCCTGGCACCATGGGCGGCAGCGGGGCTTCCGGACGGGATTCCGAGGTCGCCGGCGTCGTTGCGTTGATCCACAGGATTCCCTTTGTCAGGACGCCGCCGGGTTCAGGAGCTTGCCCGGTCGAAACGCGCAGTCGCCACAGATGCGGCTTACACGGACAACCCTAGCATGCAATGGCCATGGATTAATCAATTTTTTGCTCATCGCCGTCGCGCCGGTAGCGTCCGGCCAGCAGCGGGTCGCGCAGGAGCAGGTCCGACGCGGCCTGCAGGGCAGCCGCGCGCAGCACCAGCGTCACCCGCCGGAACAGGATCAGCTCGCCGGTCGCCCGCTGCCGGAACAGCTCGGACAGCGACCACGCGAGCGGCGCCCGCCCGGCACAGCAGGCGCAGCCGGCGGTGTGCGAGAGCGGTGCCGCGGCCGCATCCGCGGCCAGGCGGCGCACCGCCGCCCAGCCTGCCGGAACCGCTGCGGGCAACCCGGCCTCGGCGTCGCCCAGCAGCACGAGCACGCCGCACGCATCCCCCTCCGCCAGATCCGCGACATCCTCCGTCCGGTCGGGGACGGGGACGATCAGCACCGGAATTCGTCCGTCGAGCCGCATCGCTATCCTTTCCGTGACGGCCGACCTGCTGGACACCGGCCGCAGGCTTTGTGAGAACCCTCGGTCCCCGCTTCCATCAACACGTAGGCATCCCAACGCGCCGCCGCATCCCGCCCGGCCGGGCTGCCGGCAGAAGCGGGCCGCCACGAACAGGACCCGAATGACCCGCCCTCACCTCCTCGATGTCCTGAAGGACCAGATCCTGCTCTGCGACGGCGGCATGGGCTCGCGCGTGCAGATGCTCGACCTGCAGGTGGAGGCCGACTACTGGAACCGCGAGAACTGCACCGAGGTGCTCAACCTGTCCCGGCCCGAGCTGGTGCGCGACATCCATCGCGGCTACTTCGAGGCGGGCGCCGACATGGTGGAAACCAACAGCTTCGGCGGCTCGCCGATCACCCTGGCCGAGTTCGATCTGGCCGACCGCACCCATGAGATCAACAAGATCGCCGGCGAGCTCGCGCGCGAGGCGGCGGACAGCTTCTCCGACGGCCGCCACCGCTACGTGCTGGGCTCGATCGGGCCCGGCACCAAGCTGCCCTCGCTCGGCAACATCGCCTACGATCCGCTGGAGGCCGCCCTCGCCGCGCAGTGCCGCGGCCTGATCGCCGGCGGGGTGGACGCGCTGCTGATCGAGACCTGCCAGGACACGCTGCAGATCAAGGCGGCCGTCAACGGCGCCAAGATCGCGCGGCTCGAGGCCGGCACCGACACGCCGATCTTCGTGCAGGTGACGGTCGAGACCACAGGCACCCTGCTGGTCGGGCCCGACATCGCGGCGGCGGCCACCGCCATCCACGCCCTCGACGTGCCGCTGATCGGGCTCAACTGCGCCACCGGGCCGCAGGAGATGTCCGAGCACGTGCGCTGGCTCGCCGCCAACTGGCCGCGGCTGATCTCGGTGCAGCCCAACGCCGGGCTGCCGGAGCTGGTCGACGGCAAGACGCACTACCCGCTGGGGGCTGCCGAGATGGCGAGCTGGATCGAGCGCTTCATCGAGGAGGACGGGCTCAACCTGGTCGGCGGCTGCTGCGGCACCTCCATCCCCCACATCCAGGCGCTGGACGCGATGCTGCGCGGCCGCGCGGGCTCGGGGCACCGGCCGCGCCCGGTCGCCCGCAGCCCGGTCTGGATCCCCTCGGTCGCCAGCCTGTACGGCCAGACCCCGCTCAGGCAGGAGAACAGCTACTTCTCGATCGGCGAGCGCTGCAACGCCAACGGCTCAAGGAAGTGGCGCGAGCTGCAGGAGACCGGCGACTGGGACGGCTGCGTCGCGGTCGGACGCGAGCAGGCGGCCGAGGGCTCGAACGCGCTCGACGTCTGCACCGCCTTCGTCGGCCGCGACGAGGTCATGGAGATGGACGAGGTGGTGCGCCGCTTCACCGCCTCGGTGAACGCGCCGCTGGTGATCGACAGCACCGAAACGCCGGTGATCGAGAGCGCGCTGAAGCTGCATGGCGGCAAGCCGATCATCAACTCGATCAATTTCGAGGATGGCGAGGACACCGCCGCCGAGCGCCTGATCCTCGCGCGCAGGTTCGGCGCCGCGATCGTGGCGCTGACCATCGACGAGCACGGCATGGCCAAGACGCCGGCCGACAAGCTGCGCATCGCCGAGCGGCTGGTCGCGTTCGCCTGCGACACGCACGGGCTGCCGCAATCGGACCTGCTGATCGACCCGCTGGTGCTGACGATCGCCACCGGCATGGAGGATGACCGCAAGCTCGGCCAGTGGACGCTGGAAGGCATCAAGGCCATTCGCGACAGGTTCCCCGACGTGCAGATCGTGCTGGGGCTGTCGAACGTGAGCTTCGGGCTCAATCCTGCTGCCCGGGCGGTGCTGAACTCGGTGTTCCTCGACCATGCGGTGCGCGCCGGCATGACGGCCGCCATCGTGCACGTCAGCAAGATCCGCCCGCTGCACCTGATCCCGCCCGAGGAGGTGCAGGTGATGGAGGACCTGATCTTCGACCGTCGCGCCGAGGACTACGATCCGCTGCAGAAGGTGCTGGCGATGTTCGCCGAGCGCAAGTTGGCGGACGCGGTCAAGAAGGTGCGCGCCGACACGGTCGAGGGCCGCCTGCGCGACCGCATCGTCGATGGCGACCGCAAGGGGCTGGAGGCCGAGCTCGACGAGGCGCGCGGGCGGATGCCGCCGCTCGACATCATCAACACCATCCTGCTCGACGGCATGAAGACGGTGGGCGAGCTGTTCGGCTCGGGCAAGATGCAGCTGCCGTTCGTGCTGCAGTCGGCCGAGACCATGAAGGCGGCGGTGGCGCATCTGGAGCCGCACATGGAGCGCGTCGAGGGCCAGACGCGAGGCACCATCGTGCTCGCCACGGTCAAGGGCGACGTGCACGACATCGGCAAGAACCTGGTCGACATCATCCTGACCAACAACGGCTACCGGGTCTGCAACCTCGGCATCAAGGTGCCGCTCGCCGACATGATCGCGGCCGTGCGGTCGGAAAAGGCCGACGCCATCGGCATGTCCGGCCTGCTGGTGAAGTCGACCGTGGTGATGCGCGAGAACCTGGAGGAGATGGCGCGCCAGGGGCTGGACATCCCGGTGCTGCTGGGCGGCGCCGCGCTGACCCGCAACTATGTCGAGGAGGAGTGCGTCGCGGCCTATGGCGGCAGCGGCAATGGCGGCCGCGTCGCCTATGCGCGCGATGCGTTCGACGGGCTGACGCTGATGGACAAGGTCGCCACCGGCGAGCTCGACACCTATCTCGGCGCCATCCAGTCGCGCCGGCAGGGCAAGGGACGCACGGCCAAGCGGACGCCGGAGCTGGCCGAGGCGCGCGGCTTCCGGCCGATCGACCTGCCCGCAGCGCAGGCCCGGCGTCGCGGGCTGAACCGCGGGCTGGTGGTGTCGGAGCCGCCCTTCTGGGGAGCGCGCGTGGTCGAGGCGACGCCGAACGCGGTGATCCCGTTCCTCAACGAGCGCAGCCTGTACCAGTTCCAGTGGGGCTTTCGCAAGCAGGGACGCTCGCTGGAGGAGTTCCTCGCCTGGGCCAAGGGGGAGCTGCGGCCGGTAATGAAGCGCATGCTGGCCTTGTGCGCCGAGCAGGACATCCTGAGGCCGCAGGCGATCTACGGCTACTGGAAGGCGGCAGGCCAGGGCAACGAGCTGATCCTGTTCGAGCCGGACGGCACCACCGAGGCCGTCCGCTTCGCGCTCCCCCGGCAGCCGCGCGAGGATGGCGCCTGCATCGCCGACTTCGTGCGCGACGTCGACGACGACGTCCGCGACGTGGTGGGGCTGCAGGTGGTGACGGTCGGCCAGAAGGCCTCCGACGTCGCCCGCACCTGGTTCGAGGCGAACCGCTACCAGGACTACCTGTATCTGCACGGGCTGTCGGTGGAGATGGCGGAAGCGATGGCGGAGTACGCCCACAAGCGCATGCGCGCCGAGCTCGGCTTCGCGGGCGAGGACGACCGCGACATGGACCGGCTGCTTTCCCAGGGCTATCGCGGCTCGCGCTATTCGTTCGGCTATCCCGCCTGCCCGAAGCTCGAGGATCAGGAGCCGCTGCTGCGGCTGCTGGACGCCGAGCGGGTCGGCGTCAGCCTGTCGGACGGCTGGCAGCTGCATCCGGAGCAATCCACCAGCGCGCTCGTGCTGTTCAACCCGGCGGCGAAATACTTCTCCGTCTAGGCTGGCGGGTGGGTGGTCGGGACGTGCGGATTGCGAGGCAAGTGCCAGGAAAGCAGACGAACGGTCGGCCATGGACGATGACTAACGTAGCGTTAGAATTTCGTTGCGCGATCGCTATCACCGCCGCTAAGCCTTGCGCTTCCGCGTGGAGACGAAACCGCGCTCTGCTCGATGGAGAACACGATCATGGCAACCAGCTATGACCTGACGAGTGGCGTCGAGTTCGACTACAGCTTCAACGGCAGCTTTCCTGTTTCGGTCGGCACCGTCTTCAGCGCCTTCAGCACGTCGAGCTCCAGCATCGTCACCGTCGCCTTCGGGATGTATCAGCTGACCGTCGGCGGCACCGTCAATGCCGGCTATTTCTCGCACGTCACCTACAACCCGACGCTGAACGGCACGCTCACCACCGCCTTCGACATCGGCTACACGTCGCAGGCCTCGACCTCCTCGTACTACACCACGGGAGCGAACAAGCTCACCACGTCGCCGGACGGCAACGGGCCGTCGGATGCCAACAGCGGCTACGGCACGCTCGAGCTGGGCAGCAACCTCGCCAACGCGACGCTGTCCGGCGGGATCAGCTTCAAGGGTGCCGGCAACACGCTCATCCTCGACGGAAGCGGCGTCTCGCTGGACCTCACGACCACGATCAACGGCTTCCAGGGCGCCAACAACCAGATCGTGTTCAGCGGCGTCGCCTACAGCGCTGCGACGATCACCGGCTACAGCAGCGGCGTCCTGAGCTTCACCAATGCCGGCGTCACCCACCACATCACCTTCGGCAACATGGGCACCGGCGTCTCGGCGGCCAACTTCACCATCGGCAACGCGGCCCTGGCCGAGGGCGGCAACAGCTCCAAGTACGCCGGCGAGCTGGTGATCGGCTACGTCCCGTGCTTCCTGCGCGGCACGATGATCGCAACGCCCGCAGGCGAGGTCGCGGTCGAGACGCTGCGCGCCGGCGACCTGGTGACGGTCGTCGAGCAGGGCCGCCTCGTGGCGCGGCCGCTCAGCTGGACCGGTGGCCAGTCCATCCGCGCCGCCGACTTCGGCGGGCGCGACGAGGCGTTCCCGATCCGCATCCTCAAGGACGCCTTCGCCGCCGGCGCCCCGCATCGCGACCTGCTGGTCACGCCCGAGCACTGCATCCTGACCGACGCCGGACTCACCCCGGCGCGCATGCTGGTCAACGGCGCCTCGATCCTGATCGACCGCAGCATCGCCGAGTACGACTTCTTCCACGTCGAACTCGATCGGCACGGCATCCTGCTGTCCGAAGGCCTCGCCACCGAGAGCTACCTCGACAGCGGCAACCGCGGCCGCTTCGTGGGCGACACCGCGGTCCGGACCCGGTCCGGCCTGGCGACCGCAGCCCCGCTGGCGGTCGGGCGGGATCTGGTCGAGCCGATCTGGAGCCGCCTTGCCGACCGGGCCCGCGGTCTCGGCCTCGATGCCGCGCGCCCCGTCGTCGCCCTGACCGACCAGCCGGACCTGCGCCTGCTGCTTGATGACGGGCAGGAGCTCGCCGCGTGCTGGCACAACCAGCAGCGCCACATGTTCCACGTGCCGCGCGGCATGCGGCCGATGCGGCTGCTGTCGCGGTCGTCGGTGCCGGCGGAGGTGGTGGGGCCGTTCCTCGACGACCGTCGCGTCCTCGGCGTCGCCGTCGACAGGCTCGTGCTCTGGAGCGGCCTCGACGAGCGGATCCTGCCGGCAGACGGGCTCGCGCTGAACGGCTGGCACCAGACGGAAGGGGGGCTGCGCTGGACCAACGGCAATGCCGAGCTCGATCTCCCGCCGGCCGGCACCGACACCTTCCTCGACATCCACGTGGCGGCCCTCATGCGCTACCGCGACGACGACCTCCCGCTGGCTGCGTGAAGCCGGCCGCGCGGACGCCGGATCCGGCCCTGACGACAGCGGTGGCGGCAGGTCGCGAGCGCGCCGCCGGCGCGTTTTATCCGGCCCCGCCGGCTGCGGCGGGATGCGTTGCATCCCGGACGCACCATCTCCAGCCGATGGCCCAGCACCCGACCGCCGAGACCAGCCTGGACACGCTGTGGCACCGCAGCGCGGCGGCCTCCGCCGAGCCGTCCTCGCCGAAGGATGCGGCGCAGATCAGGCGTCTGGCGCAGGAACTCGGCGAGCAGGCGATACAGTGCGTGTCGGACACGCTCGGCGGCCGGCGCGAGGCGCTGGTGCAGGCCAGCGCCACGGTGCTCGCGACGCTGGTCTCGCTGTGGGCGGCCTGCGGCCTGTCGCCGGACGAGATCTGGGTCGAGCTGCACAAGCGCGAGCAGCTCGGCAGCCTGCTGATGCAGCTCAACCAGGCGCAGGGGCAGGTGCCGCGACGGCTGCTCAAGCCCTGGCGCGTGGACAGCACCAAGCTGCCCTGAGCGGCGCGGATGCCGCCCGGGCCCGACAGGCTCCGGCATGGCAGATCTGGCATGACGGGGCTGGCGCCGCGGCATCGGCGGGGCGATATAGCCGCCATCGTGATCCCGCACCCCCGCTCCCGACCCCGGACCATGCCTCGATCGCCGCCAGGCGGCCCGGCCTCATGAGCTGGCCCGACCTGGTGGTGCTGGCGATCCTGCTGGTATCCGCCCTGATCGGCCTGATGCGGGGCTTCGTGCGCGAGGCGCTGGGGCTGTGCGCCTGGATCGGCGCCGCGCTGCTGGCGATCCGGCTGTATCCGCAGGCGCTGCCGCTGTCGCGCCGGCTGATCGGCGACGACACGGTCGCCGACCCGATCGCATTCCTGGTGGTGTTCGCCGTGCTGCTGATCGCCTTCCTGCTGATCGCGGCAGCCCTCGGCGGGCTGGTGCGCGGTTCGCTGCTGGGCGGGCTCGACCGGATCGTCGGCTTCGGCTTCGGGCTGCTGCGCGGCTTCGCGGTGCTGGTGATCGCCTATCTGGTGGTGGTGCCGCTGCTGCCGGTCGCGGGCTGGTCGGCGACCCTGCGCCAGAGCCGCAGCCTGCCCTATATCCAGCAGGGCGCGGTCTTCGTGGCAGGCCGTCTGCCGGACCGGTTCCGTCCCGACCTCCCGAGCTCCCCTGCCGGGGAGGATCGTGCCACATGATCGCCGCGCATCGGATCGCGGCAGGAGATGCCCGTCATGACCGACCCGTTCGGCCTGCCCGCCCCGTCCGTCGACAGACCGGTCCTGGGCGACCCTGAGGGCATCCACGACGACGACAAGCCGCACGAGGAATGCGGCGTGTTCGGCATCTGGAACGCCCACGACGCCGGCGCCATGACGGCACTCGGGCTGCATGCGCTGCAGCATCGCGGCCAGGAGGCGACCGGCATCGTCTCGTTCGTCAAGGAGGGCGCCAGCGACGGCGCCCGCTTCCACACCCACAAGGGCCTGGGCCTGGTCGGCGACGTGTTCGGCGACGCGCGCATCATCGGCGGCCTGCCGGGCCATGCCGCGGTCGGCCACAACCGCTACGCCACCACCGGCGCCACGGTGATGCGCAACGTGCAGCCGCTCTATGCCGAGTTCGAGTTCGGCGGCCTGGCGGTCAGCCACAACGGCAACCTGACCAACGCCAGCAACCTGCGCCGCGCTCTGGTGCGGCGCGGCTGCATCTTCCAGTCCACCACCGACAGCGAGGTGTTCATCCACCTCATCGCCATCAGCCTGTACTCGACCGTGGTCGACCGGCTGACCGACGCGCTGAAGCAGGTGATCGGCGCCTACTCGCTGGTGGTGCTGAGCCAGGAGGCGCTGATCGGCGTGCGCGACCCGCTCGGCGTGCGGCCGCTGATCCTGGGCCGGATCGATCAGAACAAGGCGGGGCAGAACAAGGCGGGCCAGAACAAGGCGGAGCAGCCGGGCAGCGAGAAGCCGGCCTGGGTGCTGGCCAGCGAGACCTGCGCGCTCGACATCGTCGGCGCCGAGTTCGTCCGCGACGTCGAGGCGGGCGAGATCGTCATCATCGACGATGGCGGCGTGCGCTCGATCCGTCCGTTCGGCGACCGGCCGGGCCGGTTCTGCGTGTTCGAGTACATCTACTTCGCCCGCCCCGACTCCGTGCTGGACGGGCACGGCGTCTATGCGGCGCGCAAGCGCATCGGCGTCGAGCTGGCGCGCGAGAGCCCGGTCGAGGCCGACGTGATCGTGCCGGTGCCGGACTCCGGGGTGCCGTCGGCGATGGGCTACGCGACGGCGAGCGGCATCCCGTTCGAGCTCGGCATCATCCGCAACCACTATGTCGGCCGCACCTTCATCGAGCCGACGGACCAGATCCGCAACCTCGGCGTGAAGCTGAAGCATTCCGCCAACAAGGCGATGATCGAGGGCAAGCGCGTCATCCTGGTCGACGACTCGATCGTGCGCGGCACCACCAGCCGCAAGATCGTCGAGATGGTCCGCGCTGCCGGGGCGGCCGAGGTGCATATGCGCGTCTCCTCGCCGCCCACCACCCACAGCTGCTTCTACGGCATCGACACGCCCGAGCGCGGCAAGCTGCTCGCCGCCCATCACGACACCGACGAGATGGCCCGCCTGATCGGCGCCGACAGCCTGGCCTTCATCTCGCTGGACGGGCTGTACCGGGCGCTGGGCCGGCCCGAAGGCCGCGACGCCGACAATCCGTTCTACTGCGACGCCTGCTTCACCGGCCAGTATCCGATCAGCCTCGCCGACATCGACGAGAACAGCCGGGCGGCGCGGCCGACCATGCTGTCCGAGGCGGGCTAGCGCCCCGGCTGCCGGCCTGCTCCCGACGCCTGGCGCCACCCGCGGGCGCCCGGCGATCCCGGGCGCCGACACGACAGGTTGATCGCCGGGATGCGTCCCACGCCCCGACGCGACCGGCCAGGCTGCGTTGTGGCTCGACACGCAACGCAAGGGAACACCATGGCCGATCTCAGCCAGATCAAGGAACACGCGCCGGTCATCGGCGCGGACGGCGTGCATGTCGGCACCGTCGATCATGTCGAGGGCGACCGGCTCAAGCTCACCAAGACCGACTCGCCCGACGAGAAGCACCACTACATCTCCATCGGCCTGATCGCCGAGGTCGAGGACGGCACCGTTCGCCTGTCCGCCAACGCCGACGTGGCGATCACCCTCGAGGAGACGGAGTAGCCGCAACCCGGCCTGCTCCCGAACCCGCGGGACGACGCGTCGCCGATCGGGCGGCGCGCCGGTCCCGGAACTGCCCGCTGACCCGCAGGATGCGCATTCCATGAAGATGAACGTTACCCTCAAGCCGCTGGCCGAGCAGACCGTGGTCATTACCGGCGCCTCGTCGGGGATCGGGCTCGCCACCGCCCGGCTGGCCGCCAGGCGCGGCGCCAAGCTGGTGCTGACCGCCCGCAGCGCCGGCGCCCTGCAGCAGCTTGTCGACGAGATCAACGGCGCCGGCGGCACCGCCAGCCTCGTGGTGGCCGACATCGCCCGCGAGGAGGATGTCCGGACGATCGCGCAGCACGCCATCGACACCTATGGCGGCTTCGACACCTGGATCAACAATGCCGGCGTCGGGCTCTACGGGGCCTCGGACAGCGTGCCGATCGAGGACATGCGCGCGCTGTTCGAGACCAACTTCTGGGGCCTGGTCTATGGCTCGCGCGAGGCGGTGATACACCTGAAGCAGCGCGGCGGCGCGCTGATCAATCTCGGCAGCGAGGTCTCCGAGCGCTCGGTGCCGCTGCAGGGCATCTACTGCGCCTCCAAGCACGCCATCAAGGGCTTCACCGAGGCGCTGCGCATGGAGCTGGAGGATGAGGGCGCGCCGGTCTCGGTCAGCCTGATCAAGCCCGGCCAGATCGACACGCCGTTCACCGTGAACGCCAAGAACTTCCTGTCCTCCGAGCCGCACCACGTGCCGCCGGTCTATGCGCCGGACGCGGTGGCGCGCGCGATCCTGCACTGCGCCGAGAAGCCGTCCCGCGACGTGTTCGTGGGCGGGGGCGGCCGGCTGGTGGCGGCCCTGGGCCATATCGCGCCGGGGCTGACCGACAAGATCATGGAGGCGACCGTCATCCCCGGCACGCCGAGCGGCCGCGCGGCGCGGCGGCCCAAGCAGGGCAGCGTGCTGGACGTGCCGTCGGAGCATCTGGCGGAGCGGGGCAACTACGAGGGCTTCGTCCAGAAGGTCAGCGTCTACACCGAGGCGCGCCTGCATCCGGTGATCGCCGGCACCATCCTGGCCGGCGTCAGCCTCCTGCTGTCGCGCGTGTTCTCCTCCCCGTCGCATCGTCCGGTCAGGATCGACGGCAGGAAGGGTGCCAGCACCGCCAAGGCGCTGCATGTCCGGCTCGAGGCGCGCAAGGGCCGCGAGGCCGAGGTGGAGAAGCTGCTGCTCGAGATCCTGGACAGCGTCAATGCCGAGCCCGGCACCCGGCCCTGGTTCGGCACCAGGCTGAACCGTCGCGTGTTCGAGATCTTCGAGACGTTTCCGAGCGAGGCCGGTCGCCGCGCGCATCTGTCCGGTGCGGGTGCCGCCCTGCTGATGAAGCGCTCCAACGACCTGCTGGTGCGCCCGGCGCAGATCAGCAGGCTCGACGTGGTCGGCGCGAAGTTCGACTGAGCACGAACGGCGGTGCCGGTCCGGCCGGCACCGCCGCCTCAGTCGGCGGCATGCTCCCGCGCTTCGCCGACCAGATCGAGCGCCAGGGCCTCGGCCACCCGGATGCCGTCGATCCCGGCGGTCATGATGCCGCCGGCATAGCCGCAGCCCTCGCCGGCCGGATACAGCCCGCGCGTGTTGAGGCTCTGCAGGTCGGCGCCGCGGGTGATGCGGACCGGCGAGGAGGTGCGGGTCTCGACTCCGGTCATCACCGCATCCGCCATGTCGAAGCCGCCGATCTGGCGGCCGAAGCGCGGCAGCGCCTCGCGGATCGCCGGTATCGCGTAGTCCGGCAGGCACAGAGCGAGGTCGGTCGGCGTGACCCCGGGCGTATAGGACGGCACCACCTCGCCCAGCATCGTCGAGGCCCGGCCCGCAAGCAGGTCGCCCACGCGCTGGGCCGGCGCCCGGTAGCCGCCGCCGCCGGCCTGGTAGGCCAGGCTCTCCCAGTGACGCTGGAACGCCATGCCGGCCAGCGGACCCTCGCCGTAGGGCGCGAAGTCGGCCGGGGTCAGCCCGACCACGATGCCGGCATTGGCGTTGTTCTCGGCGCGCGAATACTGGCTCATGCCGTTGGTGACCACGCGCCCCGCCTCGGAGGTGGCGGCGACGACCGTACCGCCCGGACACATGCAGAAGCTGTAGACGCCGCGCCCGTTGGCGGCGTGATGCACCAGCTTGTAGTCGGCAGCGCCCAGCAGCGGGTTGCCGGCATTGTCGCCGAAGCGGGCGCGGTCGATCACCGACTGCGGGTGCTCGATGCGCACGCCGATCGAGAGCGGCTTGGCCTGCATCGACACGCCCGCCGCCAGCAGCGCCTCGAAGGTGTCGCGGGCGCTGTGGCCGATCGCCAGCACCACGTGCGTGGCCTCGATGCTGCTGCCATCCGCCAGGGTGAGCCCCTCGATGCGCCGCCCGCCGTCGCGGTCCCGGCCGACCGCGAACGACGCCACCCGGCTGCCGAACCGGTACTCGCCGCCCAGCGCCTCGATCTGCGCGCGGATGCGCTCCACCATCGTCACCAGCCGGAAGGTGCCGACATGCGGCTTGGAGACGGTCAGGATCTCCTCCGGCGCGCCGGCGGCCACGAACTCGCGCAGCAGCTTGCGGCCGTAATGCTGCCGGTCGCTGACCTGGCTGTAGAGCTTGCCGTCGGAGAAGGTGCCCGCACCGCCCTCGCCGAACTGCACGTTGCTTTCCGGGGTGAGCTCGGACCGGCGCCACAGCGCGAAGGTGTCGACGGTGCGCTGCCTGACCGCCCGGCCGCGCTCGACGATCAGCGGACGCAGGCCCATCTGCGCCAGGATCAGCCCGGCCAGCAGCCCGCACGGCCCGGCGCCGATCACCACCGGACGGCTGAAGCCGGGCCGGCTCGCCTGCGTGGCCCCGCCATCGGTGACGAAGCGGTAGCCCATGTCCGGCGCGCGCTGGACGTGGCTGCTATCGGCGTGACGCGCCAGCACCGCATCCTCGTCGCGCACCGCGGCGTCGAAGGTGTAGACCAGGCACACGGCGCCGCGTCGCCTGGCGTCGTAGCCGCGCCGGAACAGCGCGTGCGACAGCACGTCGGCCTCCGCCACGCCGAGGCGTCCGGCGATCGCGGGCACGATCGCCTCCGGGCCGTGATCGAGCGGCAGCTTGAGTTCGGTGAGTCGCAGCATGCGGGAACCTGGGACATGATGGCGTCAAGACGAGCCACCGATGAGGTGGCGCTCGATATCGCCCCGGCATCGGGTGCACGCAAGCGCTGGACGGGAATGACGGTGGATGTCTTCGATGCATGACCACGCGCACGCGGTTCCCGCCCACGCCCACAGCCATGAGCACGAGCATGGACACGGCCATGGGCATGGGCACACCCATGCGCACGGCCACGTGCACGCGCCGGCGAGCTTCGGCGCCGCCTTCGCGATCGGCATGGCGCTGAACCTGGCCTATGTCGCCGGCGAGGCGGTGTATGGCGTGGCCGCCGGATCGCTCGCGCTGCTGGCGGATGCGGGCCACAATCTCGGCGACGTGCTGGGGCTGGGCGCCGCCTGGCTCGCGGCCTCGCTCGGCCGCCGCCGTCCGAGCCGCCGCTTCACCTACGGGCTGCGGCGCTCCTCGATCCTGTCGGCGCTGTTCAACGCGGTGCTGCTGCTGGTCGTCACCGGCGGCATCGCCTGGGAGGCGGTGCGGCGGCTGCTGCATCCGGACCCGGTCGCAGGCGGCATCGTGATGGTCGTGGCCGCGATCGGCATCGCGGTGAACGGCGCCACCGCGCTGCTGTTCATGTCCGGCCGCAAGGACGATCTCAACATCCGGGCGGCCTTCCTGCACATGGCCTCCGACGCCGCCACCGCCGCCGCGGTCGTGGTGGCGGGCCTGCTGATCACCCTGACCGGCTGGCTGCGCATCGATCCGGCGGTCAGCCTGATCGTGGCCGTGGTCATCGTGATCGGCACCTGGTCGCTGCTGCGCCAGTCGATCGATCTGGCGCTGGACGCGGTGCCGCCCGGCATCGACCGTGCCGCCGTCGAGCTCTACCTGCGCGGCCTGCCCGGCGTCGCCGACCTGCACGACCTGCACATCTGGGGCATGAGCACGACCGAGACCGCGCTCACCGCGCATCTGGTGCGGCCGGGACAGGCGCCCGACGACGCGCTGCTGCGCGACGCCGCCAGCACCCTCAGCCGCCGCTACGGCATCGGCCACGCCACCTTCCAGGTGGAATGCGGAACCGACGGGGAGCCCTGCGCGCTGGCCAGCGCGAACGTCGTCTGAGCCGCGAGGCGGGATGCGGCTGCCGGTGGTGCCGGCCGACCTCCCGACCGCTCAGAACAAGGCGAGCTGCGCCGCTCCGGCTCGTGCCGCCGAGGCCGCCGCGCCGCGCGGCGAGGGCGGGACTGCGAAATGCCGCGTCTCCAGGACGCTGCGATCGGTCAGGCCATGCTGCCGCGCGGCGCGCGCGAAACGCTGCGACAGCAGATCGGCATAGGCCCCCTGGCCGGTGAAGCGCTGGCCGAAGCGGCTGTCGTTCAGCTTTCCTTCACGCGTCTCGCGTATCAGCTTCAGCACGTGCGCGGCCCGCAGGGGATAGTGCTGATGCAGCCAGGTCTCGAACATCTCCCGGAGCTCGAGCGGCAGGCGCAGCAGCCCGTAGCCGGCGTCGCAGGCGCCGGCGGCAGCGCCGGCGGCCAGGATGCGTTCGAGCTCGGCATCGTTCAGGCCGGGGATCATCGGCGCCGCGAGAACCCCCGCCGGGATGCCGGCCGCGGACAGGTGCGCGATCGTCGCCAGCCGTCGGTCCGGGGTCGCCGCCCGCGGCTCCATGCGGCGTGCCAGCGCCGGATCGAGGGTGGTGACCGACAGCCAGACCCGGACCAGGCCGCGCCGCGCCATCCGCTCGAGGATGTCGACATCCCGCACGACGCCGCTCGACTTGGTGACGATGCTGACCGGATGGCCGAAGCGTTCCAGCACCTCGAGCACCTGACGCGTCAGCGCCAGGGTACGGTCGACCGGCTGATAGGGATCGGTGTTGGAGCCGAGCGCCATCCGCCGCGGCTCGTAGCCAGGACGGCGCAGCTCGCGCTCGAGCAGTGCCGCGATCTCCGGCTTGAAGGTCAGCATGGTCTCGAAATCGAGCCCGGGCGAGTAGCCGAGATAGGCGTGGCTCGGACGGGCATAGCAGTAGACGCAGCCATGCTCGCAGCCGCGATAGGGGTTGATCGAGCGGTCGAAGCCGAGATCGGGGCTGTCGTTGCGCGAGATCGCGCTGCGGCTGCGGTCGGGCGTCAGCGTCGTGCGCACGGCGGGCGGCGCCAGCTGCTCGATCTCGATGCTGGCCCATCCGTCGTCGAAGGGCCGGGTCCGACGCGCCTCGAAGCGGTTGCCGCAATTGTCCGACACGCCGCGCCCCTTGCGGACCGGTCCGGCCGCCGCCGACCTCGCCTCCTGCAACATCGTGCGAGCTCCCTGCCCCGGCCGGCTCCGGCTCCGGCTCCGGCCGCAACCCCGCTGCAGGCTGCTCCGCTTTCCTCCGACGATCAAGAACAAAACAAGAATACGCGTGATGGTGCCCGGCCTGCAACGATCGGCCGGGCAGTCGGCGTCATGTCGCGAAACCGTTGGGCCGGCGGACCGGGACACTATACTGTCGACAGCCTGGCCAGGGCTGAACGGATGGGCCGCCAGAGCGAACGCTCAACGACCCGCCTGTTTCGAGATAGTGCTGCCGCATGCCCCTGATCGCCATCCTCGATGATCGCATCACCAACCGGAACATCTACGCGCGCCTCGCCGCGTCGCTGGAGGACGCTGCCGACGTGGTGACCTTCGACGATCCGCGCACAGCCCTCGACTGGCTGCAGCGCAACGAGGCCGACCTGGTCATCACCGACTTCAAGATGCCGCATCTCGACGGCGCGGAGTTCACCCGGCAGTTCCGGGCGTGCCCGGGCTGCCTCGACATCCCGGTGGTGGTCATCACGGCCTATGACGACCGCTCGTTCCGCCTGCAGGCGCTGGAAGCGGGTGCTACCGACTTCCTGCAGAGCCCGGTCGACCATGCCGAGTTCGTCACCCGCGGCCGCAACCTGCTGCGGATGCACCGCCAGCACCGGATCATCCAGCTGCGCGCGCGCGAGCTCGAGGTCGAGCTGCAGAACAGCGAGCTGTCGCGCGAGAAGCTGATGCGCGACAACCGCGAGGCGCTGGCCCAGGTGATCGACACCGTGCCGGCCTTCATCAGCGCCGCCGACGCCCACGGCCAGATTGTGTTCGTCAACGCATCCCAGTCCGCCCTGGCCGAGGGATCGCTGCCGGGCGGCCGTGGCATCGGACCGGCCGCGACGGACCGCACGCAGCCCTCGCTGGTGTTCGGCCGGGAATACGAGCAGCGCAGCCGGTCGCTCGACTCGCTGGTGTTCAGGAGCGGCAATCCGCTGCCGGCCTTCGAGCAGGAGGTCGTGGACAGGCACGGCCGCCGTCGCATCCTGCTGACCACCAAGTCGCCGCTGCGCGACGGCGCCGGCGCGCTCGGCAGCGTGCTGACCACCTCGCTCGACATCACCGACCGCAAGCGGGCCGAGCAGCATCTGCAGCACGTGGCGAGCCATGACGGGCTCACCGACCTGCCGAACCGGCTGCTGCTGCGCGAGCGGCTGGAGCACAGGCTGGCCCGGAGCAGCCGGTCCGCCGGGCTGACCGCCCTACACTTCCTCGACCTCGACCGCTTCAAGGAGGTCAACGACCAGATGGGCCACCATTGCGGCGACATGCTGCTCAAGGACGTGGCGCAGCACCTGACCGCCTGCGTCGACAAGCAGGACACGGTGGCGCGCATCGGCGGCGACGAGTTCGCGATCCTGCAGACCGGCCTCGATCATCCCGACCAGGCGGCCGAGCTGGCCGGCCGGATCATCCGGCGGATCAGCCAGCCGAGCCTGCATGGCGGCCAGGAGATCTCGATCAGCGGCAGCATCGGCATCACCCTGCATCCGACCGACAGCATCGATACCGAGGAGCTGCTGCGCAACGCCGACCTCGCCATGTACCAGGCCAAGAGCAGCGGCCGGAACAGCTACCGCTTCTTCGTTGCCGACATGAACGAGCGGGTCAGCCGGACGCTGCGGCTCAAGCGGCAGATCCGGCAGGGGCTGCAGGCGGGCGAGTTCGTGCTGCACTACCAGCCGCAGATGAGCCTGCGCACCGGCCGGATCGCCGGCGTCGAGGCGCTGCTGCGCTGGAATCATCCGACCCAGGGGCTGCTCGGTCCGAACGAGTTCCTGCCGGTGGCCGAGGAGGGCGGCCTGGGTGCGGAGATCGACGACTGGGTGCTGAGGCGCGCCTGCCAGGACGCGGTGCGCTGGCAGCAGCGCGGGCTGGGCTCCGTGCGGGTCGGCGTGAACATGTCGCCGGTCAGGATCGGTACCGTCAGGACACGCCAGCTGATCACCCAGGTGCTGGACGAGACCGGTCTCGATCCGTCGCTGCTGGAGCTGGAGCTGACCGAGCGCGAGCTGGTGGAGGATCTCAACGTCGCCGCGCAGGTGCTGAGGGAACTGCGTCTGCTGGGCGTGGGCATGGCCATCGACGATTTCGGGATCGGCTACTCCTTCCTGAGCTACGTGAAGAGCTTTCCGGTCGACCGGCTGAAGATCGACCAGTCCTTCGTGCGCAACCTGCACACCGACTCCAACGACGCGACGATCGTGCGGGCGATCATCAGCCTGGCGCACGGGCTGCAGATGGCGGTGGTGGCCGAGGGCGTGGAAACGGTCGAGCAGCTGACCTATCTGGCCGGCGAGGGCTGCGACGAGATCCAGGGGTTCTATTTCAGCCGGCCGCTGCCGTCGGCCGAACTGGAAGACATCCTGCAGAAGGAAGCGGCGGTCACCGATGTCTGACGCAACGACGGCCCGCCCGCCCATGGCACCGGAGGCCGCCTCGACCAGGGCGGCGATCGCCCGCTCCGAGCTCGAGATGAGCCTCAACCGGTTCACGTTCTGCCTGGTCATCGGCATCTACGTGTCCGCCGTCCACGCGCCGGGCTTCCGTGCCGGGCTTGCCTACATCGCCGGCTACGTCATGTTCACGACCCTGCTGTTCGCCAGCATCCGACGCAGCCCCGACGCGAACCTCCCGCGCGCGGCGCTGGCACTTCTGGGCGACTTCACGACGATCTCGTTCGAGATGCACGCAGGCGGCGCGGCCGCGTCGGTGTTCTATCCGATCTATCTGTGGGTCATCCTCGGCAACGGGTTCCGCTTCGGGATGCGGTTCCTGTTCCTCGCCATGGGCGCCGCCCTGACCGGCTTTGGCATCGTGTGCCGGACGACGCCGTTCTGGACCATGCAGGACTACCTGCCCTGGGGCCTGTTCGCCGGCCTGATCGTCGTGCCGGCCTATGGCGGCACCCTGATCCGCAAGCTGTCCGCCGCCCGTCGCGACGCGGAAGAAGCGAACCGGACCAAGAGCATGTTCCTGGCCAGCGTCAGCCACAGCGTGCGCACGCCGCTGAACGCGATCCTCGGCAGCACGGCCCTGCTCAGGGACACCTCGCTCGACGGCGAGCAGAGCGAGCTGGTGCACAAGCTGCAGATCGGCGCCGACATCCTGACGTCGCTGATCACCGGACTGCTCGACTTCACGCGGATCGAATCCAACCGGATGCCGGTCCAGCTGACGGTGGTCGAGATCGGCGTCCTGCTCGGCAACCTGCGCCAGCTGCTGGCGCCCCAGGCGCGGGCGAAGGGGCTGCGGCTGTTCGTGCACATCGCGCCGGACGTGCCGACGCACGTGTTCTGCGACCTGCGCCACCTGCACGAGATCCTGGTGAACCTGGTCAGCAACGCGCTCAAGTTCACCGACCGGGGCGGCATCGTCATCGCCGTCACCGCCGCTCCGCTGGCCGACAACAGCGCGCGCCTGTGCCTGAGCGTGTCCGATACCGGCATCGGCATCCGCGAGGAGGCGCAGGGCCGCATCTTCGAGAGCTTCACCCAGGCCGACGCGACCATCATCGACCGGTTCGGCGGCACCGGGCTCGGTCTTGCGATCGTCAAGCGGCTCGTGCATCTGCTGGGCGGCACGATCGAGGTGTCGAGCCGGATCGGCGAGGGCAGCGTGTTCACCGTCACCCTCGACTGCTCCATCGCGACCGGGGAGATCGAGGCCGCCAGGACGGCGCCGCTGTCGCCGCAGCCCCGTCTCGTGCTGTTCGCGAGCGGCGGCGGGGACGCGACGACCGCCGCCCGCCTGGCGGCGCTCTCGGTTCCGGTGGAGGTGGCAGCCAGCGCCGCCGACCTCGCCTCCCTGCTGAGGATGTCGGATCCGGCGACGCGGGCCCGCACCATCCTGATGCTCCCCTGCCAGCCGCGGAGCGGGCGCCTCGCCGGGCTGACGCCGATGCTGGCGCTTCTCGACAAGCAGGGGGATCTCCCGCGCCTGCTGGTCGCAGACGGGATCGGGGCGGAGGAGGCAGCCGGGCTGCGCCGCCACATCACCAGCTGGATCGGCACGGATTTCGACAGGAACACGCTGAACACCGCGATGCGGTTCTGCCTGGGCCACGTCGCCGACACCCACGCGGCCTCCATGCCGGCGCCGCCGGCCCGGACCCGGCGGCTGGAGATCCTGGTTGCCGACGACAACCTCACCAACCAGCGGCTGGTCGCCAAGATCCTCGAACGGGCGGGCCACGGCGTGCATGTGGTGCGCGACGGCGAGGAGGCGGTGATCGCGCTGTCGGAGCAGCGCTTCGACCTGGCCCTGCTCGACGTGAACATGCCGGTCATGACCGGACTGGACGCTGCCCGGGAGTACCGGGTTCTGTCGCTGGGCCAGAAGCCGGTCCCGATCGTGGCCCTGACCGCGGACGCGACGCCAGACATGGCCCGTCGCTGCGCCGAGGCCGGCATGACCGACTGCATCACCAAGCCGGTGTCGCCGGCCGCCCTGATCGCCCGGATCGATGAGCTGGTCCCGCACGCGGCGGCACCGGTCGGCAATGCCGCCAGCCCGTCGGTGTCGAGCATCCAGTCGCACCCGCGATTTCGCCAGGCCCTGCCGCCGCTGGATCCGCAGGTCCTGTCCGATCTCGAAGCGCTCGGCGGGCCCGACTTCGTGTCCGAGATGCTGAACGGCTTCGTTGTGGAAGCCAGCGAGGTCATCGAGCTGCTCGCCCGCGCGGCGGCGGCGGCGGATACGGTCTCGTTCCGCAGCCATGCCCATGCCCTGCGCAGCGTCGCCGCCAATGTCGGGGCGCGTGTGCTACACGAGCTCTGCGGACAGTGTCGCGAGGTGCCGGTCGACGCGTTGCCGGTGGAAGGCGCCCGGCTGGTCCGGCGCTTCTGGATCGAGATCGGGCGCGTGCAACAGCAGCTCCCCGCTCCTCCGCAACCGGAACACTCCTCGAGCTGGACCGGCGACTGATCCCGGCACCCGCTCGTCGGCCGGCGACGCGACGGAGCCGGGACCCCATCGCGCCGACGATCATGCGGGACTGTAGCACCGGGAGCGCGACCTACTCCGCGGCGACCCGCGCGAGAGGCTTCGCCAGACCCTCCAGCCGCTTCTTCTGAGCCGCCGCGAGGCGCTCCATCTTGCGCAGGTCGGGTGCCGTCAGGCCGAGCGCCGCCTCGACCCAGATGTCGACCACCTCGCGCAGCTCCTGCTCGGTGATGGGATTGACCCGCCGACGCGCGCGATAGACCGCCGCATGCGCGTTGTGCTTGCGGGCGTTGCGCTCGATATAGTCGCACGCCGCCGCCTCGCCGTCGCCATCCTCGGCCAGGACATCGATGATGCCCATCCCGTGCAGCTCCTCGGCGGTGTAGATGCGGCCGCTCAGGATCATCTTCTCCGCACGCATGGCGTCCAGCCGGCGCGACAGGAAGCTGTAGGCGCCCATGCCGGGGAACAGGTTGAACAGGATCTCCGGCAACCCGATCTTGGCGCTGCGCTCGGCGATGATCACGTCATAGGAGAGCGCGCACTCGAAGCCGCCGCCGAGCGCATCGCCCTGGATCAGGCCGATGGTCACCACCGGCAGCTCGAAGGCGACCGAGTTGCTGTAGACCACGTCGATGCAGGCATGCGCGTAGCTCCGCATCACCGCCCGGTCGCCGCTGCGGATCTTCTCGGCAAACAGCGCCAGGTCGCCGCCCAGGTTGTAGATGCCCGGAATGCGGGAGGCCGAGACGACATATTGCAGCGTGGGGCTGCCCTCGCTCAGCGCCGCCTGGTGCAGCTGCCGCACCGACTGGTGCATCGCGTGCATGTCGCGCAGAAGCTCGGGCGTGAAGCAGGCGAATCCTTCGCCCGGCCGCATGAAGTTCCACAAGGTGCGGCGGTGGCTGTCGAGCACGATCTCGAGCGTCTCGAAGCCGTCCGCGAGCGCGGCTTCCACGTCGGAGGTCGTAGGGATCGCATGCGGTCCCGGTGAGAGCAGGATATCGGCCTGAGCAGCGTAGCTTTTCTTCGACTGGATCAGCGTCATGATTCGTCCCTCAAATGGAAGGGCGATGCCGACGCGAACGTCAGTCGATGCAAGGCGCCGGCATCGCCCTGCTGACAATCTGTCTCGAAGAGCGGCAAAGGTTCCACTGCCGAAAACGTTCTCTCAACGCATTGACAGAATCGACTCGTGATTCGTCCAAAGTTTTGGACAGCATCGGCAAAACGCTCAAAACTCGTCGAAACTCGGGGAAATGAGACGGTGCGCGCGGTCGGTAGGGCCGGCGCGGCGGAGGCTCAGCGCTTCGACAGATCGAGGATGGCCATGTGCCCGTCCTCGGTGGCGAAGGCCAGTCCGGCTCCGTCGACGGTGAAGGCGAGCGCCGACACCGTGCCTCGTCCGGCATCGCAGATCGGCAGCACCCGCCTGGTGGCGACGTCGGACATCAGCACGGTGCCGTCGGCGAAGCCGGCTGCGACGATATCGTGCTGGGGATGGAAGGCGACGCGCGTGCACAGCGAATTCGCGACGCCCGCCAGCTCGGTCGGCGCCTTGCCCATCGGCCCGCCGCCGAAGAACGGCCACAGCACCGGCGCCTCCGCACCGCTGGTGGCGAGCCAGCGCCCGTTGCGCGAGAAGCTGAGCGATCGCGTCTTCTGCGGATAGCCGCTCATCCGCATGTTGTGACCGTCCGGAAGCCGCCAGCCATGCAGCTCGTTCTCCTGCATCGCCGTCACCAGCGCCTCGCCATCGGGATGCAGGGCGACGGCGATATGGCTGCCCTTCCAGCTCAGCACGCGGGGCGTGTCGCCCTTGGCGTTGGTGAACCAGAGCGAGGCGCCGTTATAGTGCGAGGCGGCGATGCGCTTGCCCCTGGCATCGAAGGCGATGCCGGACACGGTGGTGTCGTGGTCGAGCGTCTTGAGCAGCCGTCCGTCGCCGTCGCGCAGCTCGACCTGCCGGCCGGACGCGGAGGCGATCAGTCCCCTCGGCTGCCCGGCGCCGCCGCGTCTCGGCGCCTCGGCGAAGCTCGCCACATGGTCGATCCACCGCCGGCCCTTCGCCAGCGTCGTGACCGCGCCGCCGGCGCCGATGCGGCAGAGCGCGTTGTCGTCGCCGCCGGTCAGGAAGCCGCTGCCCGACATGTCGGCCGACAGCGACAGCACCGCGCCGTCATGCGCCGTCACGCGCCGCCATTCCCCGTCCGCGGCTGCCAGGGGCGCCAGATGCAGCTCGCCGTCGCCGGTGGCAAACGCGGCCATGCTGTTGTCGCGCGACATCGCGCAGCCGACCACGAACCCGTCCGCCCGACGCAGCACGCCGCGCGTGCGCAGCAGATGGTCGGGATCGGCGAGGCCCGATGCCTCGCCCATCAGGTCGCTGGCGGCGGTCATCGCGCGCGGCAGCTCTCGAAGCCGCGGCGCAGGCGCGGACGATTCAGGTCGCGGCCGATGAACACCAGCCGCGAGCTGTGCGCCTCGCCCGCCTTCCAGGGGCCGATGAAGTCGCCGTCGGCCATCATGTGCACCGCCTGGAAGGCAAAGCGCCGGGTCTCGCCGGCGAACTGCAGGATGCCCTTGGAGCGCAGGATGTTGCCGCCCTGCTCCTGCAGCAGCGCGCCGATCCAGGCCTGGAACTTGTTCTGGTCCAGCGGCTCGGCGATCTCGAAGGACAGGCTGGACACGTCCTCGTCGTGGTCGTGATGGTCGTCTTCCAGGAAGTCCGGCGCCACCTCGAGCGCCCGGTTCAGGTCGAAGCCGCCCTGGTCCAGCACGTCTGCGAGCGACACGTCGCCGCGCACCGCCCGGTGGATCCGCACGAACCGGTTGATGCCGCGTATCCGCGTCTCGAGCGACACCAGCGCCTGCTCGTCGACCAGATCGGTCTTGTTCAGGATGATCACGTCGGCGAACGCGATCTGGTTGCGCGCCTCCGCGCTGTCGGCGAGCCGCGCCGGCAGGTTCAGCGCGTCGACCACCGTCACCACCGCATCGAGCCGCGTCCTGGCGCGCACCTCGTCATCGACGAAGAAGGTCTGCGCCACCGGGGCGGGATCGGCGAGCCCGGTGGTCTCGACGATGATGCCGTCGAACTTGGTGCGCCGCTTCATCAGCGTGCCCAGGATGCGGATCAGGTCGCCGCGCACGGTGCAGCAGATGCAGCCGTTGTTCATCTCGAACACCTCCTCGTCGGCGTCGACGACGAGGTCGTTATCCACCCCGAGCTCTCCGAACTCGTTGATCACCACCGCATACTTGCGGCCGTGCTGGGCGGTGAGGATGTGGTTGAGCAGCGTGGTCTTGCCGGCACCCAGATAGCCGGTCAGCACCGTCACCGGCACCAGCGCCGGGTCGGCGGCCGCGTCGGGCCGGGTGTCTGTCGCTGTGTCAGCCATGGTGCGTCTCGCTCTGCGGTTCGGCTGCATATAGGCGGCGGCCGGTCTGTGGCCCAGGGGCGGGGCCAGCCTCGGGGCCAGGTTGGGGAGGGGTGGACCGGACACGGGACGCGGCCTCGACGTCCGCCAGCCCGGCGCCGAGCAGCAGGAAGAGCCAGCCGCCGAGCGGCATGTTGGTGAAGGCGCTGGCCGAGGCGAGCGGCCACTCGTTGGCCAGCACCGCGGCGAACAGCCCGACCCGCCAGGCCTGCAGCAGGCCCCCGCCCGCGGCGGCGTCCGGCCGCAGCAGCCCGTGCGACAGCCGGATCAGCCAGGCGCCGAGCATGGCGCAGAACAGCGCCAGGCCGGGGAGCCCGGCATCGGTCAGCGCCTGCAGGTAGTGGTTGTGGGCATGCTGGACGCAGATGCCGGCCCCGCCGCCCTCGCCGATAGCGGCGCCCCAGGGCGGCCAGCCGTGGAAATAGGCCGGATCGGCGCAGCCGTTACGGAAGCCGTCGAAGCCGAGGCCGGTGAGCGGGTTGGCGATGCCGATCGACAGCGCCCTCGCATAGATCAGCCCGTAGGGGCTCTGGCCGAAATGATGCAGCTGCCGGCCGAACAGCAGCACCAGGTGACGGAAGCTGCCCGGCGACACGAAGGCCGACGCCGCCACCAGCAGCGGTGCAGCGACGAGTGCCACCAGCAGCGGCGGCCGCAGCCTGCGCAGCAGCAGCCCCGAGACCAGCAGCCCCAGCAGCAGCAGCAGCAGCGGCATGCGCTGGCCTGCCAGCACGATCATCGCGATGCCGGCCAGCAGCGGCAGCGGCAGCCCGAGGCGCCACAGCCACCGCCGCGCGGGCGACACGCCGTCCGCCGCCCGCTGCGCCAGCCAGGCGCTGGCGACCAGCGTCACCGGCAGCAGCAGCCGCGACAGCGGTGCTGCCGCGCGCGGCTTGTCGTAGGGTCCGGTCAGGGTGCCGTCGCCGTAGCGCGGGTCGCCGAACAGGTTCAGCCCCGTCACCTGCTGCAGCAGCATCTGGGCCGCGATGTAGAGACAGGCGGCCGCCAGGAGCCAGCGCAGCAGCCGGCGCGGGCCGGGCGCTGCGAGCATGCGGTGCTGCAGCGCTGCCGCGAACACCACGAAGCGCAGCGTGAACACCGCCTGGGCCAGGCCGCGCCATCCGCCGGCCCCGAACGGACCCACCGGGATCGAGCAGACCGTCAGCCATCCCCACCAGAGCAGGCCGACCGGCACCCAGGAGGCGCGCAGCCAGCGCCAGTCGCCGCCGAGGCCCGAGCGCAGCAGGAACGCGACCGCGACGATGTCGATCAGCGCCTCGGCGATGCCGCGACCATGCAGCAGGAACAGCGGGCACAGCAGCGTCGCCGCCACGCCCAGCCCGTCGAGCAGCCGGATCGTCGATGATGTCGGACCAGGCAGGCGGGGCATCGCCAGGGCGGCTAGCCGGGCGCGCGGCAAGGGGACCACGCCTCCGCCCGCAGCGCCGCCAGCCGCAGGCGGGCTGCCGGCAGGTCGAAGTCGGCCGCCCTGGCGCGTCCGGCGCGAGCCAGCAGCATCCGGGCCGGCAGATCGACCGCCAAGCGTCGCAGCGCCTCGGCCAGCAGGCCGGGCCGGTCCGGATCCACGAGCATCGCCGCCCCGCCGGTCGCGAGCTCCGCCAGACCGCCGCGGCCGGAGGTGATCAGCGCGGCACCGCTCGCCATCGCCTCCAGGGCGGTGAGGCCGAACGGCTCTGGCCAGCGGCTGGGCACCACGACGATCGCGGCCCGCGCCATCGCCGCCAGCACCGCCGCATGCGGCCGGTAGCCGGCGAGCACGATGCCGGCACCCGCCGCCGCCGGACGCAGCCGCGCCAGGAACGGGGTGTCGGCCGAGCCAGGCATGAAACGGTCGGCGCCGATCATCTCCGCCCGCCAGCCGGGCAGATCCGGCAGCGCCTGCGCGCAGGCGGCGACGAAGCTGTCCGCGCCCTTGTCGGCGACCAGGCGGCCGGCGAACAGGATCAGCCTGTCGCGCGCTTGCGACGGCAGCACCGGCGGCAGCGCCGACAGATCGAGGCAGTTGGGCAGCAGCGCGACCGGCACGCCGCCGGCCCCGTCGCGGAAGCGCCGCCGCAGATGCTCCGACACGACCACGATGCGCATCCGCCGTCCGAGCGCGCGCCGCGCCCGCGGCGTCCGCGCGAGACGCATGCCCTGCGGATCATTGTGCAGGAACAGGGTGAGCGGGACGGCGGGAAACCGCCGCGCCAGCATGGCGGCGATCTCGGGGCGGTTATGCACCTCGATCAGCTCGGGCGGCAGCTCGGGCGGCAGGTCCCGCAGCAGCCGCGCCGCGCCGACGGCGTAGCGGCGCCCGGGCCCCATCACCGGGAAGCCGGCGGGCGAGACCGGCAGGAAGCGGCGATCGGCGAAAGGCGGCAGGCCTGTGGCAGCGCCCAGGATCAGGTCCTGCGGCGTCGACAGCCTGTGCACCAGCAGCCCGACCGCGCCGACCGCATCGGGCGAGAAGCCTTCCCGCGGCGGCAGCACGATCGCCACCCGCGCCGGCGCCGGTCCGCTCAGGGAACGCTCTCGTAGCGGTCGAGCTGCCAGGAGGAAGGCTCCGACGCCGCATCCTCGGCCCACTGCGCCATCAGCGGATGCGCCAGCACCGCGTCGCGGTAGGCCGCCGGCACCTCGCCGAGCGGCACCCGGTAGCCGGCGAGGCGCGCCACCACCGGCGCGAACATCGCGTCGGCCGCGCCGAAGGCGGCTCCGAACAGGAACGGGCCGCCGGCGCCGTGCGCCTGCCGCGTGTCCTGCCAGAGCCGGCAGATCCGGTCGATGTCGGCCTGCACGTCGGCTGCGATGCCGCTGGCCAGCGGACGCGCGCGGCCCAGGTTCATCGGCATGGCCAGACGCAGCGGCCGGAAGCCCGCGTGCATCTCGGCTGCCAGCACCCGCGCCCGGCTACGGGCGCGCCGGTCGTCCGGCCAGAGCCCCGGCACCAGCTCGGCGCAGTACTCGCCGATCGCCAGGCTGTCCCAGACCCGGTTGCCGTCATGCTCGAGATACGGCACCAGCCCGCTGGGCGACACCGCGGCGATGGCGGCGGTGGTGCCGGCGGCGAGCGGGATCACCTGCACGTCGACATCGAGCCCGGCCAGCCGCACCATCAGCCAGCCGCGCAGCGACCAGGAGGAATAGCGCCTGGTGCCGATATACAGGGTGCCGGCTGACATCGGACGCTCCAGAAGACCAGGCGCCTTACCTAGATCGCCGGCCGGAGATCGGCAAACGGCGGGTTGAGCGGACGCCCTCGCCAGGAAGCGCGAGCCGGCACCAGATCAGGCCGGCCGCGATCGGCATGGCCATCGTCGCCAGCAGCCAGCCGCCGCCCGTCCGGAACGACAGCGCGCAGCCGACCCCCGGGATCATGCGCGGCTGATGAAGCCGCCGCCGAGGATGCGGCTTCCGTCATAGAACACGCAGGCCTGCCCGGGGGCGGGCAGCGCCGGCTCGTCGAGCCGCACATGGCTATCCTCGACCGTCGCCGGCCGCGCCGGCTCGCGGGCGCGCAGCTGCACCTGGCAGCGCAGCGGCCCCGGCGGCCGGTCGATCAGCCAGTTCACGTCGCGCACCGACACCCTGTCGGTGGCGGAGCGGTCGCGCGGCCCGACCACCACGCGGCGCGTGGCCGGATCGAGCGACACCACCCGCTGCCGCTCGCCGTGGCGCATCGCCGCCGGCCCCAGGCGCTTGGATTGCCCGACGGTGTAGCCGGCCAGCCCCGCATGGCGGCCGAGCACCCGGCCGTCGCCATCGACGATCTCGCCCGGCTCGGCGGTCTCCGGCCGCAGCCGGGTCACCAGCGACGCGTAGGAGCCCTGCGGCACGAAGCACAGATCCTGGCTGTCGGGCTTGGCGGCGACGGCGAGGCCGAGCCGTTCCGCCTCCGCCCGCACCGCCTGCTTGTCCGCCATCTCGCCGAGCGGAAAGCGCAGGAAGTCGAGCTGGTCGCGCGTGGTGGCGAACAGGAACCAGCTCTGGTCGCGGCTTCCATCGACCGGACGATGCAGCTCGGCGCCGGCCGGGCCCTGCAGCCGGCGGACATAGTGCCCGGTGGCCATCGCCTCGCAGCCGAGCTCGCGCGCCAGCCCGAGCAGGTCGGTGAACTTGACCCCCTGATTGCAGGCGATGCACGGCACCGGAGTCTCGCCCGCCGCATAGGCGTCAGCGAACCGCTCGATCACGCTCTCGCGGAAGCGGCGCTCGGCGTCGATGACGTAGTGCGGGATGCCGAGCCGGTCGGCCACGCGCCTCGCATCGTGGATGTCGTCGCCAGCGCAGCAGGCGCCCCTGCGCCTTGCCGCAGCGCCCTGGTCGTAGAGCTGCAGCGTGGCGCCCACCACCTCGTGGCCCTGGCCCGCCAGCATCCCGGCGACGACGCTGCTGTCCACGCCGCCCGACATCGCGACCAGCACGCGCATGCGGCGTGCCTCAGCCGGCCTTGGGCAGCCGCACCACGAGCCCGTCGAGGGCGGGGGTGATGACGATCTGGCAGCCCAGGCGCGAGGTCTTCTCCAGCCCGAAGGCGAGGTCGAGCATGTCTTCCTCGTCCGCGGTCGGCTTGGCGAGCTTGTCAGCCCAGGACGGGTCGACGATCACGTGGCAGGTGGCGCAGGCGAGCGAGCCCTCGCAGGCGCCTTCCAGATCGACGCCGTGACGATGCGCGATCTCCAGCACCGACAGCCCGGCCTGCGCCTCGACCGTGCGGGGCACGCCGTTATGCTCGATGAAGACCATGCTGGGCATCAGTGCGACCTCGCCCGGACCCGGGCCTGCGAAGGATGGAAAGAGGACTCTATGCCGGGACCGGCGCCGATGCATGGGCGCGCGCGAGGCAGTCCGCGGCCTGGTCCAGCTCGCTGGCGGAGGTAAAGCGTCCGATCGCCAGGCGCAAGCTCCGCGCCGCCTCCGCCTGCGTCAGCCCCATCGCGGTCAGCACGTGCGACGGCGCCACCTCGGCCGCCTGGCAGGCCGAGCCGGTCGACAGGCAGAGCTGCGGCGCGTCAGCCATCACCGCGAGCGCCGTCCGTCCGGGCAGGCGCAGGTTGAGGTTGCCGGGAATGCGGTGCTCCAGCGTGCCGTTGACGACGATGCCGGGGATCAGCGCCTGCAGGCGCGCGAGCAGCCGGTCGCGGAGCGCGCGCAGCCGCTGCGACTCGTCCGCCTGCTCCAGCCGGGCGAGCCGCGCCGCCTCGCCGAGCCCGACCACCAGGGGGGTCGGCAGGGTGCCTGAGCGCAGGCCCCGCTCCTGCCCGCCGCCGGAGAACAGCGGCGCCAGCCGCACGCGGGGACGACGCCGCACGAACAGCGCGCCGACGCCCTTCGGCCCATAGAACTTGTGTCCGCTGATCGAGGCCAGATCGAGATCCAGCGCCCTGACGTCGAGCGGCAGCTTGCCCGCCGCCTGCGCCAGGTCGCTGTGCAGCAGCGCGCCCGCGTCCCGCACCACCGGCGCCAGCGCCGCCAGATCCTGCACGATGCCGGTCTCGTTGTTCACCGCCATGATGCTCACCAGCAGCGTCGGCACCGAGAGCGCGTGCCGCAGCCGCTCGGGATCGAGACGCCCGTCCGGCTCCACCGGCAGCAGCACCGGCTCGAAGCCGTCCTCCTCCAGGTCGCGCACCGACTCCAGGACGCACTGGTGCTCGGTGGCCAGCGTGATCACGCGCCGGCGGCCATCGCCGCTGCGGCGCGCGTGGCGGGCGGCACCCTTGATCGCCAGGTTGTTGGATTCGGTGGCGCCGGAGGTGAAGACCAGCTCGCGCGGATCGGCGCGCAGCAGCAAGGCGAGCTCGCGGCGCGCCCCCTCGACCGCGTCCGCCGCCTCCTGGCCCATCGCGTGCTCGGCGCTGTGCGGGTTGCCGAAGCAGCGCGTGAACCAGGGCAGCATCGCCTGCACCACCCGCGGATCGCAGGCGGTGGTGGCCTGGTTGTCGAGATAGATCATGCCGCCCTCCCCGTTCCGGCCCGGCCGCCGGCCGACGCCATCGCCGCATACGCCGCCACGAAGCCGTCGATCTCGTCGTCGCCGACGTTCCAGGGCAGCGACACCCGGATCGCCGATCCCGCCAGCGCGCCCAGCCCCATCGCCTCCAGCACGTGCGAGCGCTGCACCTTGCCGGACGAGCAGGCCGCGCCCGCCGACACCGCGAAGCCCGCCAGATCGAGCGCGATCAGCTGCAGCTCGGCACGCCGTCCCGACAATGCAAGGCAGGCGGTGTTGGCGAGACGGGGCGCCGTGCCGCCGGCGCACACGGCGCCCAGATCGCGCGCCGCCCGCTCGATCCGGTCGCGCAGCGCCGCCAGCCGGTCCTGGCCGTCCAGCCCGGCGCAGGCCGCGACGCAGGCGGCCGCGAATCCGGCGATCGCCGGCAGCGGCGGGGTGCCGCCGCGTCGTCCACGCTCCTGTCCGCCGCCGGCGATCGAGGCCGGCAGGTGGAAGCCGTCGACGGTGCCGGCCAGCAGCAGCGCGCCCGCCCCCTTTGGCCCGCCCAGCTTGTGGCCCGACAGAGCGAGGCTGTCGGCGCCGAGCTCGGGCAGCGAGACGGCGATCCGGCCGGCGGCCTGCACCGCGTCCACATGCAGCCGCGCGCCATGGCGTCGGCACAGCGCGGCCGCCTCGGCGACCGGGTGCAGCACGCCGGTCTCGTTGTTGGCCAGCATCAAACATACCAGGGCCGGCGGTCCCGGCTGCGCCAGGGCTGCCTGCAGCGCCGCCAGGTCGAGCGTGCCGTCGCCCTGCACCGGCAGCACCGGCGCCCCCGGTGCTGCGGCGCGAATCGCCTCGTGCTCGGTGGCGCCGATCAGCAGGCGGCGTCCCGCTCCGAGCGCTCGCACTGCCAGCGCGTCGCTCTCGGTGCCGCCCGAGGTGAAGACGAGGCCGGCCGGATCGGCACCGAAACAAGCCGCGATCGCCTCGCGGGAGTCTTCCAGCAGCCGCCGCGCCTGCCGTCCGGGTTCGTGCACCGAGGCCGGGTTGCCGGGCAGGGTCAGGGCGGCCAGCATCGCATCGCGGGCCTGCGGCCGCAGCGCCTCGCTGGCATTGGCGTCGAGGTAGACGCGCTCGCTCATCATCGTCCTCACGCTTCCGTGTGATCCCGCGATACCGCGCCATGCGAGGCGCAGCGGTATTCCGTTGTAATTGCTGGAACCGTCTCGTTATAGAGTTCAGGCGGCACCGGCAGCGACACCTCGCCATGATGCCGCTCCGCGACCTGGCCGGAGGTGCCAGGACAGGGAGATGGACGATGTGCCCGAGGCTCGGGAAGTCAAGACGACCCTTCCTGCCTGCAGTCCCGCGCTCGACGCACGCGTGACCTGCAGGCTCTTTGAAGCATAGGCGGTTCCACGTCATATGACTGTCATTGATGACCGCGGCCGCCAGGCCATCTACGCCTGGAACAAGCCGGCTCCGGTCGATGCCGACATATCGCTGGATTGACCATGGGACTCACCCGGCGGGGCATCGCCGGGTGCCGATCGCGTCGCAACAAGCTGCCATCCATGCCACCGGATGCAGCAACAAGAATCGCGGGAAATTATGCCTGAGGTGATGTTCGCCGGCCCTGACGGCCGACTCGAGGGACGCTACCACCATTCCGGCGAGAGCAATGCGCCGCTCGCCCTGATCCTGCAGCCGCATCCGATGCATGGCGGCACCATGAACAACCGAATCACCTACACGATGTATCGCAGCTTCGAGCGGCTCGGCTTCTCGGTGATGCGCTTCAACTTCCGGGGCGTCGGCCGCAGCCAGGGCCGCTATGACGGCGGCATCGGCGAGATCTCGGACGCCGCCGCCGCGCTGGACTGGATGCAGATGGTCAACCCGAACTCGGGCGGGCTGTGGATCGCCGGCTATTCGTTCGGCGCCTTCGTCGGCATGCAGCTGCTGATGCGCCGTCCGGAGATCTCCGGCTGGATCAGCGTGGCCCCTCCCGCCAACCACTATGATTTCGGCTTTCTCGCCCCCTGTCCCTGCGGCGGGCTGATGCTGCATGGCGGCTCCGACGAGCTCGTGCCCGAGCCTGCCGTGCGCAAGCTGGTCGACAAGCTGAACACCCAGAAGAACGTCACGGTCGACTACCGCGTCTTCGCCGGCGCCGACCATGTGTTCGCCAACCATGCCGAGCCCGTCTCCGACGCGGTGGAGGAGTATGTCGGCAAGGCCGTCGCCCGCAAGGCGATGACCCTCGCCGCCGACTAGAACCCGGTTTCCAGAGGCGAGCCTTTGGCGGGGTCCAGGGGCAGCGCCCCTGGCCTGACAACCCGCCCGCCACAAACTGCCGCCGTTACCCCCGTAGTCCCCGGCCAGGAGAGCGGCAGCCCCGCCTCCACCCGGGCTGCGAGAAAGGCGAAGCACTGCGCCTCCAGCGCATCCCCATCCCAGCCTTCGGCCTCCACCGGCTCGACCGGAACCTCCAGACGCCGGCGCAGTGCCTGCATCAGGGCCCCGTTGTGCCGTCCCCCGCCACACACCAGCCAGCGCGCCGGCCGCTCCGGCAGCCGCGTCGCCGCGACCGCGGCCGCCGTGAAGGCCGTCAGCGTCGCCGCTCCGTCCGGAGCCGACAGCCCGCCGATCGTCTCCTCGGCGGCATGGAACTCCTGCCGGTCGAGCGACTTCGGCGCCGCTCGCGCGAAGAACGGATGCGCCAGCAGCCGTGCCAGCGCCGCC
Organism: uncultured Acetobacteraceae bacterium; assembly: GCA_964236105.1. Lineage (GTDB taxonomy): Bacteria > Pseudomonadota > Alphaproteobacteria > Acetobacterales > Acetobacteraceae > Lichenicola. Next base: position 319,237 of record CAXSBC010000001.1, read on the forward strand.
TCGTCCACCCGTCCCGCCGCCGCCAGCGCCCCGTCCCGGTCGCACGGCACCCCGGTGTGGCGCATCGCCCAGTCGTCGAGCAGCGCGTTGCCCGGCCCGGTATCGCATGCCAGCAGCGCCTCGCCGGTGCCGATCAAGGTCAGGTTCGCGACCCCGCCCAGGTTCAGCACCGCCAGCGGCCGCGCCAGCCCCGCCGCCAGCGCCGCGTGATAGGCCGGCACCAGCGGCGCCCCTTCCCCGCCCGCCGCGACGTCGGCGCTGCGGAAGTCGAACGCGACCGGGATGCCGGTCTCGCGCGCCAGCCGCGCCGCGTCGCCGATCTGCCAGGTCCGGCGCTCGCGCGGCCGGTGCAGGATGGTCTGGCCGTGGAAGCCGATCAGCCCGGCGCCGGCGCCGAGCGCCCTCACCGCCGTCACGTGCACGTCGGTGAGGCAGCGTTCGAGCCGCTGCAGCTCCGGATCGGACGCGTCGAGGCCGGGGGCGCGGTCGAGCAGGCCGCGCAGCGCCGTGCGCAGCGCGGCCGCATAGGGGATCGTCACGGACGGCCCGAAGCCCGCGACCCGCACGCCGTCGGTCTCGATCAGCGCCGCGTCCACCCCGTCGAGCGAGGTGCCGCTCATCAGTCCGATCACCCGGCGCATGCCCGTCTCCCGTCCGGCCCGGCGCGGCTGCTTCGGAAACCGGGCACTGCATGCTACAGCACCGCCCCCGCAGGGCCAGGGAAGGCGGCGGCCGAGCCAGGTGGATCACTCATGCCCAGCAGCGATTTCCTCGCCGAGGCCATAGCCCGCGGCTTCGTGTTCCAGTGCACCGACGAGGCCGCTCTCGACGCCGCCCTGCAGGCCGGGATCGTGTCGGGCTATATCGGCTTCGACCTGACCGCGGACAGCCTGCATGTCGGCTCGATGGTGCAGATCATGCTCGCCCGGCTGCTGCAGCGGCACGGCCATCGCCCGGTGCTGCTGCTGGGCGGCGGCACCACCAAGATCGGCGATCCGTCCGGCAAGGAGGAGGCCCGCCAGCTGCTGACGCCCGAGCGGATCGCGCAGAACGGCGAGGCCATCCTGTCGATCCTGCAGCGCTTCGTGCGCCTGGGCGACGGGCCGACCGACGCGCTGATCGCCGACAACGCGGACTGGCTCGACCGGCTCGGCTATATCGAGCTGCTGCGCGAGGTGGGGCCGCATTTCCCGCTCAGCCGCATGCTGTCGTTCGACAGCGTCAGGCTGCGGCTGGAGCGCGAGCAGGGGCTGAGCTTCCTCGAGTTCAACTACCAGGTCCTGCAGAGCTACGATTTCCGCGAGCTGCGGCGGCGGCACGGCGTCAGCCTGCAGATGGGCGGCTCGGACCAATGGGGCAACATCGTGTCCGGCGTCGAGCTGGTGCGCCGCACCGACGGCGCGCAGTGCTTCGGGCTAACCACGCCGCTGATCGCCACCGCGTCCGGCGCCAAGATGGGCAAGACCGCGGCGGGTGCCGTGTGGCTGTCGGCGGACCGGGTGCCGCCGTTCGACTACTGGCAGTTCTGGCGCAACACCGAGGATGCCGACGTGGGTCGCTTCCTGCGCCTGTTCACCGACCTGCCGCTTCCCGAATGCGACCGGCTGGCCGCGCTGCAAGGAGCCGAGATCAACGAGGCGAAGAAGATTCTGGCCACCGAGGCGACCGCGCTGTGCCATGGCGCAGACGCAGCGCTCGCCGTCGCCGAGACCGCGCGACGCAGCTTCGAGGCCGGCGAGCTGGTGCAGGCCGGGCTGCCGTCGCACACGATCCCCGCCGCCGAGCTGGCGGCAGGGATTCCGGCGTTCCGGCTGTTTGCCGAGTCGGGTCTGTCTGCGAGCAATGGCGAGGCACGCCGGCTGATCCGCGGCGGGGGGGCGCGGATCAACGACCAGATCGTCGGCGACGAGGCCCGGATGGTGTCGGACGCGGACCTGGTCGAGGGGGCGGTGAAGCTGTCCGCCGGACGCAAGCAGCACCTGCTGCTGCGCCCGGTCTAGACCGGGCTGGCGGTGTCAGGGCAGGTGGTTGCCGCCGGTGACGCCGTAGACCTCGCCGGTGACGTAGGACGATTCCTGGCTCGCCAGCAGCACATACACCGAGGCCAGCTCCGCCGGCTGTCCCGGACGGCCGAGCGGCGTCTTGGCGCCGAGCTCGGGGATCTTCTCCTGCGGCTGCCCGCCCGAGGGCTGCAGCGGCGTCCAGACCGGACCCGGCGCCACCGCGTTCACGCGGATGCCCTTCTCGGCGACCTGCTTGGCGAAGGAGTGGGTGAAGCTGACGATCGCCGCCTTGCTCGCCGCGTAGTCGAGCAGGAACTCCGACGGCTGGTAGCCCTGGATCGAGGTCGTGTTGATGATGGTGCCGCCCGGCGGCATGATCGGCAGGGCCGCCTTGCACAGCCAGAACATCGCATAGACGTTGGTGCGGAAGGTGGCGTCGATCTGCTCGGTGGTGAGGTCGGCGATGGCCTTCACCGCGGTCTGCTTGCCAGCGACGTTGACCAGGATGTCGAGGCCGCCGAGCTTTTCCTGCGCGGTGGCGATCAGCGTCTTGCAGAACGCCTCGTCGGAGATGTCGCCCGGCGCCGTGACTGCCGTGCGGCCGGCCTGGGTGATCAGGGCCACGACCTCCTGCGCGTCCGGCTCCTCGTCGGGCAGGTAGCTCAGCACGATGTCGGCGCCTTCGCGCGCGAACGCGATCGCCACGGCGCGGCCGATGCCGGAATCGGCGCCGGTGATCAGCGCCTTGCGGCCGGCGAGCCGTCCGAAGCCCTTGTAGCTCTCCTCGCCATGGTCGGGCTTGGGGTCCATGTCCTTGGCCAGGCCGGGAGCCGATTGCGGCTGTTCGTCGAACTTCGGCTGCGGATACTGCTTGGTGGGATCCTGCATGGCATACTGGTTCTGCGTGCTCATCGGTCCGGCTCCTGGTCGGTCGTCAAGGTCGGCAACCAACGTCGCCCGTCGCGCAGCCGTTGCCAGTCGTTCCGCATGCGCAAGGTCGCCTCGCGGTCAGCCCGGGCGGCGATCAGCCCGGATCGGGCAGGGCGATCGCCGACGAGGGCAGGGCCCCGTTCCAGTCGCGCGACCGCACCCGCAGGCGAGCGATCATGTCCGCGATCGAGGTGCCGGCCAGCGCGCCGCGCATCGCGGTCTCGGCACCCGAGAACGTCTCGGTCAGCAGCCACGGCACCTGGCTGCCGACCGGGCAGCCCGGATCGGGCCGCGCGTGCAGCGGCAGCAGCGGCGGCGCCGGGGTGGGGTTCATCGCCCGCCAGACGTCGTCCAGCGTGATCCGCTCCGCCTCGCGGCCGAGCGAGGCGCCGCCCTGGCCGCGCCGCACCCGGACCAGTCCGGCGCGCGCCAGCAGGCGCATGATCCGCCGCACCACGACGGGATTGGTGTTCACGCTGCCGGCGATGCGCGGGCTGGTGAGGCGCCCGACCGGATCGGAGGCCATCAGCAGCATGATATGGGTGGCGACCGAGAAGCGTGTTGCGATCATGATGGTGCTGAAAGCCCGGCGGCGCGCTTGGTTCGCCGGCCTCGCAATTCCACTTGCGACGGCAGGCCGGAAGGCGGCAGAACCCGGCCATGGACAGCATCCCGCCCGACCTGTCTTGCGTCCTGCGGCCGATCGCGCTGCCGGAGAACCAGCTCGCCATACGCCGGGCGGCAGCCCGTCTCTGCGGCCAGCTCGGCTGGGTGGTGCTGCACGAGGTGCCGCTGCCGAACGGACGGCGCGCCGACATGCTGGGGCTGCGACCCGATGGCGGGTTCGCCTGCATCGAGGTCAAGTCCGGCCCGCGCGACTTCCTCGCCGACGGGAAGTGGCCGGAATACCGCCCGTTCTGCGACGCGCTGTATTTCGCGGTCGATGACGGCTTCCCGCAGGCGCTGCTGCCCGACGATGTCGGGCTGATGGTCGCCTGCATCGGACCGCACTGCCTGCCGCAGGGCGTCACCGCGGAAGCCGACCTGCTGCGCGAGGCGCCGGTGCACAGGCTGGCCCCGGCGACACGGCGGGCGCTGACCCACCGCTTCGCCACCCTGGCCGCCGCCCGCCTGGCGGCATTGGAGGATCCGGCGATCACCGCCTCGCTGCGGGCAGCACTCCGGGTCGAATAGCAGCGTCGTTCGGGGTCTGGCTTGCGTGGGGCATCGCGTGCGAGGCTGCCTCCCATGGTTCCAGCGTCCGATCCGTCCGCAGCGCTCTCCCGCCGTTTCGAGGCGGCCCGGTCCATCGTCGCCGAGGCGGCAGCATTGGCGATGCGCATGCGCCCGCCCTCCGGCGGTCCCGCCGCCACCCAGAAGAGCGCGCAGGACTGGCTGACCGAGGCCGACGGCGCCGTCGAGGCGATGATCGCCGAGCGCATCGGCGCGCTGTTCCCCGAGGACGGGTTCATGGGCGAGGAAACCGGCCGCACCCGGAGCGGCGCGCTGCGCTGGGTGGTCGACCCGATCGACGGCACCTCGAACTACGCCCGCGGCCGCAACCGCTGGTGCGTGTCGCTCGGGCTGCTGCAGGACGACCGTCCGGTGGCCGGCATCCTGGCGGCGCCTGCGCTGGGGGAGACCTTCGCCGCCCTGCACGGCGCCGGCGCCACCCTGAACGGCCAGCCGATCCGGGTCTCGCCGATGACCGATCCGGCGCGGGCGATGGTCGAGGTCGGCTGGAGCCCGAAGGTGTCGCGGCAGGATTTCGTCGCCACCGTCGATCGGGTGATGGCGCTCGGCGCGATGCCGCGGTCCGGCGGCTCGGGCGCCATGGCGCTGGCCGACGTCGCGGCCGGGCGGCTCGACGGCTACATCGAGCTCTACATCAACCTGTGGGACGTGGCGGCGGCGCTGAGCATCCTGTCGGAGGCCGGGGCGATGGTCTCGCCCTTCCTGCGCAGCGGCGGGCTGGAACGCGGCATCCCGATCCTGGCCGCAGCCCCTGGCGTGGCCGCGGCGCTGTCGGACGCGGCCCGCATCGCGCTGAACTGACCGCAGGTGCGAGCGCGCGCGAAGCTCGTAGCGCAGACCATTGTTTTGACGTAGTTTCCCCGTCGAGTCGTGCGACACGTCGAGGGACACCGGAATGCGCTTGCGAAACGCGGCCAACAGGCTGCTGCTGGTCCCGGCCCTGTTCGCCGGCACGCTGCTCGGCGCCTGCGGCGGCGATGCGGTGGCCCAGTCCGAACGTCAGCAGCAGCAGCAGGAGCTGGTCGACCGCGCCACCCTGGCAGCGCAGGACGTGCTGGCCTGGCGTCAGAACGGCGGCGAGGCGCAGCATTTCCTGTCGCGCGCCAAGGGCGTCATCATCTGCCCCAGCATCTTCCGCATGAGCTTCATCTTCGGCGGCTCGGGCGGCGGCTGCGTGCTGCTGTCGCGCGACGCCAACGGCTCCTGGTCGGCGCCGGCCTTCTACTCGATGGGCTCGGGCAGCTTCGGGCTGCAGGCCGGCATCCAGGACGCCGAGATCATGCTGTTCATCATGACCCACAAGGGCCTGACGGCGGTGCTCGACAGCCAGTTCAAGATCGGCGCCGACGCCTCCATCGCCTTCGCGACCCTGGGTGCGGGCATGGAGGGCTCCACCACGGCGGCGCTGCGCGCCGACATCGTCGCGGTCGAGAAGACCAAGGGACTGTTCGCCGGCATCTCCCTGCAGGGCAGCATGATGAGCGCCGACAGCGTCGGCAACCGCGCCTATTACGGCCAGTCGGTGGGACCGGAGGACATCGTGGTGACGATGCGGGTCAACAACCCGGGCGCCGACCCGCTGCGCTCGGCGCTGATGCGGTTCGGGCCGCAGGGCGCGGCACCGGCGCCGGGCTATGGGGCGCCGACGGGGGGGGATAACGGGCCGATGCAGCTGGCGCCGACGGGGCCGGTGCAGGAGCAGGCGCTGCCGCCGCAGCGACGGTAAAGGCCAGGGCGCTGCCCTGGACCCGCCGGGGGCAGGCGCCCCCGGACCCGCGTTTGTGGTGACCTAGGCAGCATCCTCCTGCTTCAGGGAGGCCATGTCGATCACGTAGCGGAAGCGGGCGTCGCCCTTCTCGACCTGGCGATAGGCGTGGTTGATCTCCTGGATCGGGATGATCTGGATGTCGGGGCCGATCACGTGCTCGGCGCAGAAATCCAGCACCTCCTGGGTCTCGGCGACGCTGCCGATCAGCGAGCCGGCGACGCTCTTGCGATGCATCACCCGCTCCTGGTTGTTCTCGGCCGCCAGCGGCTCGATCGCGCCGACCACCGCCAGCGTCGCGTTGCGCTTGAGCATCGTCACGTACGGGTTGACGTCGTGCTTCTCGGGAATGGTGTCGAGCATGAAGTCGAAGCTGTTCTTCAGCGCCGATATCGCCGCCTTGTCGCTCGACAGCACGGCCTTGACGCCCAGACGCTGCGCCTCGGCGAGCTTCTCCTGCGTGCGGGTGAACAGCGTCACCTCGGCACCCATCGCCCGGGCGAGCTTGGCCGCCATGTCGCCGAGCCCGCCGAAGCCGACGATGCCGACCGCGTCGCCCGCCTTCACCCCCCAGTGCCGCATCGGCGAGTAGGTGGTGACGCCGGCGCACAGGATCGGCGCGGCAACCTCCGGCTTCAGGCCTGCGGGGATCTTCAGCACGAAATCCTCGGCCACCACCATGACGCTGGAATAGCCGCCATAGCTGTTGTCGCGGCCATACATGTTGCTCTTGGTCGGCGCCATCTTCGCCGCCACCATCGGGCCGTTATAGGTGGCGAGCCAGCTGTTGGGCCCCTCGCAGTAGTTCTCCTCGTGCGCGTGGCACGGCTCGCACTCGCGGCAGCTGTCGATCATGCAGCCGACGCCCACCATGTCGCCGACCTTGTGCCGGCTGACGTCACGTCCCGCCCGGGTGACGCGCCCGACCACCTCGTGTCCCGGCATGCAGGGATAGACGGTGTTCGACCACTCGTTCTTCACCTGGTGGATGTCGGAATGGCAGACGCCGCAGAACAGCACCTCGATCTCGACCTCGTTCGTCTTCGGGTCGTCCCGCTCGAACTCGATCGGCCGGAGGCGGCTGAAGGAATGCTGGGCGGCGTAGCCGGTGGCTTTGATCATCACGTATCCTGACTGGAAGAGGTCGCCGGCCTCAGGCCGGATGGAAGCGGAACAGCTGCGTCTGGGAGATGCCCGGCCCCTGCCAGGCCTTCATCTCGGGGATGTGCGAGGCGGTGACGTAGATGGCGCCGTCCGGGCCCTCGGCCATGCTGTCCGGCCAGAGCAGCCGCTGGTCCTGCACCAGGGTGGTGGCATGGCCGTCGGCGCCGATCCGCCTGACCGCGAACTCCTCCGCCGCGGTCACCAGCATGCCGCTCCGGCGGCTGAACCAGTAGCCGTCGGTCACGAAGGTCTGCGCCGCCACATGCACCTGCGCGCCGAGCTGCGCCGGGCTCAGCGAGCGGTCGAACAGGGCGGCCACCGGCACCCGGTACATCGTCCTGCCGGTCGTCGCCTGCCAGTAGGCATACTGGTCATGACCGTCCAGCATGATGCCGTCGGCGGAGAAATGCGCCGGCTCCCCGTCGAGCCGGCGCAGCGGCCTGCCGCTGACGGTGATGGTCACGCTCTTGTCGAACTGCGTGCTCGGATGGCCCACCAGCACCCGCCGGGCCACGCCGCTCTCGACATCGAAGGTGGTCAGGCAGCCGGGCACGCCCGAGTTGGTGAGCACCGCGCGCCTGCCGTCGGCGGTGAAGCGGATGTCGTTCAGATAGCTGCCCTGCGGCGCCACGTCGGGGCCGAAGCGATACACGCGCTTCACCTGGTTGGTGGCGAGGTCGATGCAGAGCAGCTTCGGCCCGCCCGTCACCTCGAAGCTCAGGCCGGGCGCCGCCGGATCGAGCACCCAGAGCCGGTCCTGCGCGTCGACCGTCACGCTCTGCACGCAGACGAAGCTCTGCCCGGGCTGGGCCGCCGTCGCATCGCCGGCGCGGAACGCGTTCCAGCCCGCGTCCGGATAGGGCTTCAGCGCGCCGCCCGGCGACACCTCGGCGACCGAGATCGCGACGTCCTCCTCCCAGCGCGGGAAGTTGACGAAGATGCGGCCGCGCTTCGACACCGCGACGCCCGTCACCTGCCTCGGGTTGGTGAAGGTCGCGACCAGCTCGAGCGCGGCGCCGCCCGCCGCCCGCGCGCCCGTCGCCGTCGCGAGGGAGGCGGCAGCCGCTCCGGTGAGCAGGGTCCGGCGTCGAAGTGCTGACGAGAGGTCGGGCATCATGTCGTCCATCGGATGAGGGTGCATAAGGGCTTGGCACTGCCGTGGTTCCGGCACTCCGGCCTTGTGATCCCGGCACGGGCGCGCCGTCGCACGGACGCCCGGGCTCAGGCCGGCACGAAGGCGCCGAGCGCCTGCGGCCACGGGCCGCGGGTGGTGTCGAGTCCGCTCACCGGCGGCAGGGTGACGACGCCGCCGCTGTTCGCCGCCTGGTAGATCGCGGCCATGATCTTCATGTCCTGCAGACCCTCGGCTCCCGGCGTATGCGGCTCCTGCCCGGCATGCAGCGAGGCGGCGAACGCGTCCATCTCCCGCGCGAACTGGCTCCTGGGCGAGAAGCGCCGCATCTCGTTGCTGCTCGCCTTGCCGGCCTTGCGGCTGATATCCAGGGTCAGGTTGTCGTAGCCGAAGGCCGGGTCCATCCCGAACCAGCCGGTCTCGGCATGCACGCGCAGGAACCGGCTCTCGTGGAAGCTGTAGGCCGAGGTGCCGCTGGCGACGACGCCGCTGGGGAAGCGCAGGCTGAACATCGCGATATCCTCGATCTCGCGGAAGCGCGGATCGCCCGCCGGCCGGGTCATGCGCGCGGTGATCTCGACCGGCTCCTCGCCGGTGATGTAGCGGAACGCGTTCAGGCAGTACAGCCCGACATCGGGTAGCGAGCCGCCGCCGGCCAGCGCCTTGATCTGCCGCCACTGGCCGTTCGGCGCGTCGTTCTGCCCGTTCACCGCCTCGATCATCCGCACCGGGCCGAAGGCCTTCGAGCGGGCCATCTCGATGATCGTGCGATGCTCCGGCGTGTACTGCAGCCGGTAGGCGATCATCAGCCTGCGGTTGGCCTGCCGGCAGGCATCCACCATCGACTGCGCTTCCGCGACCGTCGCGGCCATCGGCTTCTCGCACAGCACGTGCTTGCCAGCCTTCGCGGCGCGGATGGTGAACTCCGCATGCAGCGCGTTGGGCAGCACGATGTAGACGATGTCGATGTCGGGGTTGTTCCGGATCTGGTCGAAGCTGTCGTAGGTGTAGAGCCCCGTCTCGGGCACGCCGTACTGGGCGGCGACAGCCCGGGCCTTGTCCAGGCTGGCGCTCACCAAACCCACGAGCCGCACGGACCTGGCCGCGCCGAAGCCGGGGATGATGTTCTCGAGCGCCAGCGTGCCCAGCCCCACCACCGCGATGCCGAGGCGCCTGCCCGGCGGCGTCGGGTTCGGCGCCTCGCCGTTCTGCTCGCTCGCCTGGTGCAGCGGCGGCAGCGTGACCTTGCCGTCCTGCAGGGTGCCGCGCAGCGCCTGCGGCTCCTGCTGCGCGCCCGCGGTGGCGGCCAGCGCCGGCGCGATCAGCCCGACGCCCGCGAGCCCGACGCCGGTGCCGAACAGGGTGCGGCGTGTGACATCGGTCATGGGCGGCTCTCCGGCATGTCCGTTGAACCCCGCCCGATCCGGCCGGTTGCACCCGAAGGCCCCGCGAGCCGTCTAGCGCGCCAGCGTCGGCACCTGCGGCGGCGGCCGCAGCGGATCGAGCGTCGGCGTCTGTCCCGGCCGTGCCGCCTCGATCGCCCGGAACTGCGCCACGTTGCGCAGGTGATCCGGCAGGCTGGCGGCAAAGGCATGGCCGCCGGTGCCGTTGGCCACGAAATACAGCAGGTCGCCGGTGGCGGGATGCGCCACCGCCTGCAGCGAGGCCAGACCCGGCGCGCTGATCGGCCCCGGCGGCAGGCCCGGGATCACGTAGGTGTTGTAGGGGCTCGGCTGCGCCAGGTCCGAGCGGGTCAGCGGCCGCGGCAGGCTGCCGAGCCCGCCGCCGGCACCATAGGAGACGGTGGGATCCGACTGCAGCCGCATGGACTGGCGGATGCGGTTCAGGAACACCTCGGCCACCAGCGGCCGCTCGGCGGGCAGCCCGGTCTCGCGCTCGACGATGCTGGCGAGTGCGAGCATCTGCTCCGGCCGCGCGAGAGGCAGCGACGGATCGCGCGCCGCCCAGCAGGCGGCAAGCGCGCGCTGCATAGCCGCCTGCATCCGCGCCAGCAGGGCGTCGCGACTGGTGTCGAGCTCGTAGGCATAGGTCTCGGGCAGCACCGTACCCTCGTCCGGCAGGTCGAGGCCGCCGGTCAGCGCCGGCGCTGCCGCCACCAGGCCGGCGATCTGCGCCGCGGTGAGACCCTCGGGGATGGTGAGCTCGTGCTGCACCGGCCTGGCGTGGCGCAGGATCGCCAGCACCTCCAGGATCGACGCGTGGGCCGGGAAGCGGAGCTCCGCCGCATGCAGCGCGCCGCGACGCGCCGTGAGCCGGGCCAGGGCCATGAACAGCAGCCGCTGCGGGTCGCCCGGCGGCAGCAGCTGGTCGCGCTGCAGCACCAGGGCGACGTCGCGAAGATGCCCATGCGGCACCACCAGGTCGGCGGTCTGCGGCAGCGGCCCCGGCCGCGTCGCCAGCAGCCGCACCCCGAACGCCGCCGCGCCGGCCAGGATCAGCAGCACGAGCATCAGGCCGAGCAGGCGGCGCATCGGTCAGCCGGCGTCGGGCGAAGTTGGCAGCCCGGTCAGACCCCGCGCACCAGCAGGCTGGCGTTGGTGCCGCCGAAACCGAAGCTGTTGGACAGCGCCACCCTGATGTCGCGGCGCTGCGATTCGTGCGCCACCCGGTCGATCACGCTGGAGCGCGACGGATCGTCCAGGTTGAGCGTCGGCGGCGCCACCTTGTCGCGGATCGCCAGCAGCGAGAAGATCGCCTCGATCGCCCCGGCGGCGCCCAGCAGATGGCCGGTGGCAGACTTGGTGGAGGACATCGCCACACCGCTGGCCGCGTCGCCGAACAGCCGCTCGACCGCATCGAGCTCGAGGTCGTCGGCCATGGTCGAGGTGCCGTGCGCGTTGACGTACTGGATGTCGGCGGGCGTGATGCCGGCGCTGTTCAACGCCTTGACCATGGCGCGATAGGCCCCGGCATGGCCCTCGGAGGGCGCCGTGATGTGGTGCGCGTCGCCGGACAGGCCGTAGCCGATCACCTCGCCGTAGATCTTGGCGCCGCGCGCCCTGGCATGCTCGTACTCCTCCAGCACGACGATGCCAGCACCCTCGCCCATGACGAAGCCGTCCCGGTCGCGGTCCCAGGGGCGCGAGGCCCGCGTCGGCGTCTCGTTGAAGGCCGTCGAGAGCGCGCGCGACGCGCAGAAGCCGGCGATGCCGAGCGCGCAGACCGCCGCCTCCGCGCCGCCGGCGACCATGACGTCGGCGTCGCCGAGCATGATCAGGCGGGCCGCGTCGCCGATCGCATGCACGCCGGTGGCACACGCGGTGACGGCGGAATGGTTCGGCCCCTTGAAGCCGTAACGGATGGAGACGTGGCCGGAGATCAGGTTGATCAGCGCCGACGGGATGAAGAACGGCGAGATCCGCTTCGACTTGCCTTCGTGGATCTGCACCGAGGCCTCGTAGATGGTCTGCAGGCCGCCGATGCCCGAGCCGATCATCACGCCGGTGGCCTCGCGATCGGCCTCGGTCTGGGGCACCCAGCCGCTGTCGCCGACCGCCTCGATGGCGGCGACCATGCCGAGATGGATGAAGCGATCCATCTTCTTCTGGTCCTTGTGCGGCACCCACTCGTCGAGGGTGAGGCCGCCGGTTTCCCGCGTGCCGGCCGGCACCTCGCCCGCCACCTGGGCCGGCAGGTCGGAGGCGTCGAAGGCGGTGATCCGGCCGATGCCGGATTCGCCCTCGATCAGCCGCCGCCAGAACGGCTCGATGCCGATGCCGAGCGGGCCGGCGATGCCCATGCCGGTGACGACCACCCGTCGCCGCTGCCCGAGAGCGATGCCGGCCATGCCGCCTGCCTGATCCTGGCTGTCAGTCGCCATGCGTCTGGTCCCCAGCAGCGCCCGAGCCTTACGGACTTTAGGCGGCCTTCTGCTTCTCGATATAGTCGATCGCGTCCTTCACGGTGCTGATCTTCTCGGCCGCATCCTCGGGGATCTCGACGCCGAACGCCTCCTCGAAGGCCATGACCAGCTCGACCGTGTCCAGGCTGTCGGCGCCCAGGTCGTCGATGAACGAAGCCTCGGGCGTCACCTTGCTTTCCTCGACCCCGAGGTGCTCGACCACGATCTTCTTAACCTTGTCGGCGATTTCGCTCATCTTCTGCTTCCTGTCTGCCCCTGATGAAGCGGGCGGTTCGAAACTCGTTCGTCCTGTCTGTCACCCGTTCCGGGTGCGACGACCCGCTCCGGACGAAGCAGCGGCCGATTAGCATGGTTCCCGCGCGGCCGCCAAGGCGGCGCGGAAAACGAGCCATGATCCGGACCCTGGTCCGCGCTCCATGGCGGTGGACGGCGCGCTAGATCATCGCCATGCCGCCATTGACGTGCAGGGTGGTGCCGGTGACCCATCCGGCCTCGGCCGAGGCCAGATACACCACGGCAGCCGCGATGTCGGCGGGCGCGCCGATGCGGCCGAGCGGGATCGCGGCGTTCAGGCGGGCCTTCTGCTCGTCGGGCAGCCCGTCGGTCATGGCGGTGGCGACGAAGCCGGGTGCGACCACGTTCACGGTGATGCCGCGCGAGCCGACCTCCTGGGCCAGCGACTTGCTCATGCCGATCAGGCCCGCCTTGGCGGCGGCGTAGTTCGCCTGCCCACCGTTGCCGGTGGCGCCGACGATGCTGCCGATCGAGACGATGCGGCCGGCCCGGCGCCGCAGCATGCCCTTCAGCGCGGCCCGCGCCAGCCGGAAGGGCGCCGCCAGATCGACCTCCAGCACCGTGTTCCAGTCGGCATCCTTCATGCGCAGCGCCAGCATGTCGCGGGTGAGGCCGGCATTGTTCACCAGGATCGACAGCGGCGCACCCGCGGCCGCCTCCGCCGCCGCCACCAGCGCCTCGGGCGCCGCCGGATCGGACAGGTCCGCCGGACAGGCATGCGCGCGCTCGCCGAGCTCGGCCGCCAGCGCGTCGAGCGCGTCCAGCCTGGTGCCCGACAGCGCCACCGCGGCCCCCTGGGCATGCAGCGCCCGGGCGATCGCCGCCCCGATGCCGCCGGAAGCGCCGGTGACCAGGGCCGTCTGCCCGTCGAGCCTGAACATGGCAATCATCCTGTCGTGGAAGGAAGTGCGCTCAAAGCGCCTTGAGCAGCGCCTCGATCTCGTCCGGCGTGCCGGCGGAGCGGATGGCGGCATCGGGCGCGATGCGCCTGACCAGGCCGGACAGCACCCGGCCGGCGCCCAGCTCGACGAAGCTGTCGATGCCGATCGCCGTCATCGCCTGCACGCTCTCGCGCCAGCGCACGGTGCCGGTGACCTGCTCGACCAGCAGCGCGCGGATGCGGTCCGGCTCCGTCGCCTTGGCCGCCGTGACGTTGGCGATCAGCGGCACCACGGGCGCCACGACCCGGGCCGCCTCCAGCGCGTCGCGCATGGCATCCGCCGCCGGACGCATCAGCGCGCAGTGGAAGGGCGCCGACACCGGCAGCGGCAGCGCCCGCTTCACCCCGCGCGCCTTGGCGATGTCGATGGCGCGCGCGATCGCCCCGGCAGCTCCCGAGATCACCACCTGTCCGCCGCCATTGTCGTTGGCGATCTCGATCACCTCGGTGCCGCCGGACGCGCCGCCGGCATCCGGGTCCGAGGCCGGGATCGCGGCGGCGGCCTCGCAGATCTCGCGCGCCTGCTCCATCTCGACGCCGAGCAGGGCCGCCATGCCGCCCTCGCCCGCCGGCACCGCCTTCTGCATGGCGCTGCCGCGCAGCCGCAGCAGCCGCGCGGTCTCGGCGATTCCCAGGCTGCCGGCGGCGGCCAGGGCGGAATACTCGCCGAGCGAATGCCCGGCCACCAGCGTCGCCTTGTCCGCGAGCCTGAGCCCGCCCTCCGCCTCCAGCACGCGCAGCACCGCCAGCGACACCGCCATCAGCGCCGGCTGGGTGTTCTGGGTGAGGGTCAGCTCCTCGACGGGGCCGGAGAACATCAGCTTCGACAGCCTCTCGCCGAGCGCGTCGTCCACTTCCTGGAACACCTCGCGGGCGGCTGCGAAGGCAGCAGCCAGATCGCGGCCCATGCCGGCGAACTGGCTTCCCTGGCCGGGGAAGATGAAGGCGTGCACGGGCATCAGGACGGGTTCCGTTCCTCGGAGCTGTCTGCGTGATGGCGAGACGGTTGCGGCCTGTCAATCTCGGGCGGCCCGCCGGGACCGCGCGCGCCAGCACCCGGCGGCTGCCGGGTCGCCGGCGGAGCTGCTACCATGCGGGCCTCGGCGACACTGCGCAGGAGGGACACGACGTGACGCTCGAACTGGGTCTCGACACCTTCGGCGACGTGACCGCGCGCGCCGACGGCAGCCTGCTGCCGCACGCGCAGGTCATCCGCGACGTCGTCGAGGAGGCGGTGCTGGCGGACCGGCAGGGGATCGACTGCTTCGGCATCGGCGAGCATCACCGCTCGGATTTCGCCGTCTCGGCGCCGGAGGTGGTGCTGGCCGCGATCGCCGCGCGCACGCAGCGCATCCATCTCGGCTCGGCGGTGACGGTGCTCAGCTCCGACGATCCGATCCGCGTGTTCCAGCGCTTCGCGACGCTGGACGCGCTGGCGCCGGGCCGGGCGGAGGTGATCCTGGGGCGCGGCTCCTTCACGGAATCCTTCCCGCTGTTCGGGCACGCGCTGTCGGACTACGAGACGCTGTTCTCGGAGAAGCTCGAGCTGTTCGCGGCCCTGGTGCGCGAGGAGGTCGTGTCCTGGTCGGGCACGATCCGGCCGCCGCTCGAAGGCCAGCGCGTGTTCCCGACGCTGGAGAACCGGAGGCTGCGGACCTGGATCGGCGTCGGCGGCAGCCCGGACTCGGTGCTGCGCACAGCCCGCTACGACATGCCGCTGATGCTGGCGATCATCGGCGGCGATCCCAGGCGCTTTGCTCCCTATGCGGAGCTGTTCCGGCGCGCGTTCCGCCAGCAGGACCGGCCGGTGCAGCCGATCGGCGTGCATTCGCCGGGCCATGTCGCCGCCACCGACGCGCAGGCCCGCGACGAGCTCTGGCCGGACTACCGGCAGATGCACGACCGCATCGGGGCCGAGCGCGGCTGGCCGCCGCTGAAGCGCGCCGACTTCGACCGCGAGGCCGACCACGGCTCGCTCTATGTGGGTGCGCCGGACACGGTGGCGCGCAGGATCGCGGCGACGGTCAGGGCGCTCGGGCTGTCGCGCTTCGACCTGAAATACAGCGCAGGTCCCCTGCCGCACGAGCGGCTGATGCGCTCCATCGAGCTGTACGGCAGCAGGGTCATGCCGATGGTGCGCGAGCTGACGCAGGCGACCGCCGTCAGGATGACGGCGTCCGCGGGCTGATCAGAACCAGCCGCCATCCACCACGAACTCGCGCGCCGTCACCATGCGGCTGTCGTCGGCCGCGAGCCACAGCACCATGCGGGCGACGTCGGGCTCGTAGAGGCGGTCCGGGATGCACTGGCCGGCCGCACGCTTGGCTTCCGCCTCGTCGGTCATCCACAGATCGAGCTGGCGCTGGGTGATGATCCAGCCGGGATACACGATGTTGGCACGGATATGGTGGGGCCCGAGGTCGCGGGCGAGGCCGCGGGTCAGGCCGATCACCGCCGACTTGGCCGCGGTGTAGGCGGGCATGCCGCCGGACGCGAGCAGGAAGCTGTTGGAGCTCATGTTGATGATCGAGCCGCCGCCGGCCTCGATCATGTCGGGCTTGACCGCCTGCACGCAGAAGAACTGGTGGCGCAGGTTGGTGGCCATGCGGTCGTCCCAGTATTCCGGCGTCACCTCGTCGATGGTGTGGCGGTCGTCGCGGGCGGCGTTGTTGACCAGCACGGTGAACGGACCGCCTAGCTGCTCGCGCAAAGTGGCGATGGCGGTGCGCAGGGCGGCGATGTCGCGCAGGTCGCAGGCGGCGAAGCGCACGGTGGCGCCGGCCGGCATCTCCCCCAGCGTGCGGGCGGCGCCGGCCTCGTCGAGATCGACGAAGCCCACCTGGGCGCCCTGCTCGACGAAGTGCCGGACGATGCTGGCGCCGATCCCCGACGCGCCGCCGGTGACCAGGACGCGACGCCCCTTCAGGCTCGGATAGGAAGCAAACTGGTCGGCCATGCTGTGTTTCCTCTGCCGCGGCCGGGTCGGCGACGACGCACCGCACTTGGCTGCACGCAATGATGCGGCGGCAGCCGGAACCCTGGCCGGCGGTGGCCGGGCCGGGCGTGCCCGGTCTACCGCCAGGTTAGCGCAGTCCGGGCGGCAATGCCATGCGACGCCAGGACCCGCCTTTACACACAATTTATCCAAAAGCCCGGGATCGGTATCGATCGGTGATGCGATGCCGGCGCAAGGTTCCTGCATCCGGCGACGTTCATGTGCCGGCAGGAACTGATGGCAATGAGTGAGACGCTTCGTGATCGCCGTACGCGTTATGCCCGCGCGATCCTGCAATCCCGGTCCGGCTCGGTGGCCCTGGTCGGCGAGACCTCCGACCTGGACGGCCAGCGCGTGCTGGTGCTTGGCAGCTACCCGGCCGAGACGCTGGCGGCCCTGATCCATACCGAGTGCCGCAAGGCGGAGGCGCGCCGTCCGGATGCCTGCACCGAGACGGGCTCCGCCGACCTGGTGCTGGTGCCGCACCCGACGCTGGTCACGATCAGCCGCATCGTGGAACAGGCGGCCCGGTCGCTCGACGATCATGGCCGCATCGCCGTCGCGGTCCCGCTGAACGAGCGCGATTTCATCGGCTTGGCTGTGAAGACGCTGATCCAGGCCGGCTTCGAGACGCCCGTTCTGCAGGTCGAGGGCGGCGAGACCAGGATCCGTGCCTGCCGCGGCACGGTCGCGCGCCGCGCCTGAGCGTCGTCCGCTGGCCGGGTGTTCGTTCGCAGGCGAGCCCCGGCCTGAACCCGGCATCTGGCATTCCAGGCCTGTCCACTGCGGCAGCGCACAGCCAGCGGTGGACGGGTCAGCCCATGGAGCCGGCGATCATCCCGCTCTGGGGGTTTAGCCGACAGCGCGTCCGATCCGCGCGCTACGACAAGCTGGCCGCCAATCTCGCCAGCGCTGACGGATCACGGATGGTGTCGCTGTGAGGCCAATGATGGCTTAAATCCTAGGCCGGACGCATGCCCAGACGGGCCAGGAGCTGCATGTCGCGGTTCTCTGCCGGGTTGGGGGTGGTAAGCAGCTTCTCGCCATAGAAGATCGAGTTGGCGCCGGCCAGGAAGCACAGCGCCTGGGTCTCGTCGCTCATGCCCTCGCGGCCGGCGGACAGGCGCACGTGGCTGGCCGGCATGGTGATGCGGGCGGCCGCGATCACGCGCACGAAGTCGATCGGATCGACTGCGCCCGCCTGCGCCAGCGGGGTGTTGGCGACGCGCACCAGCATGTTGATCGGCACGCTTTCGGGATGCTTCGGCAGGCTGGCCAGGGTGGCGATCAGGCCGGCCTGGTCGGCGACGGTCTCGCCCATGCCGACGATGCCGCCGCAGCAGACATGGATGCCGGCCTCGCGCACGTGGGAGAGCGTGTCGAGACGCTCCTGATAGGTGCGGGTGGTGATGACCTGGCCGTAGAACTCGGGCGAGGTGTCGAGATTGTGGTTGTAGTAGTCGAGGCCGGCCTCGTGCAGGCGGCCGGCCTGGGCCTGGCTGAGCATGCCGAGCGTGACGCAGCTCTCCATGCCCAGCGCCTTCACCCCCTCCACCATGGCGCAGACAGCCTCGAGGTCGTGGTCCTTGGGCGAGCGCCAGGCGGCGCCCATGCAGAAGCGGCTGGCCCCGGCGGCACGCGCGGCGCGGGCCTCGGTCAGCACCGCCTCGACCGCCATCAGCCGGGTGGCCTTGATCGGCGCCTCGTGCAGGGCGCTCTGCGGGCAGTAGGCGCAGTCCTCGGGGCAGCCGCCGGTCTTGATCGAGAGCAGGGTCGAGATCTGCACGTCGCGGGGATCGAAATGCGCGCGGTGGCGCGACTGCGCCCGGAACATCAGCTCGGGGAACGGCAGCGCCATCAGGGCCTGCACCTCCGCCGCGGTCCAGTCGTGGCGCAGGTCCGGCGCGGCTGCGGGAGCGAGCCTCGCGCGGTCGACGACACCATCCGGCATGGACTGACTCCTCCCCTGGCCCAGGCGGTGGTGTGCCACAGGCGAGCCGCGGAGGGCAAAACCGGGACGGAAAGGCGGGAGATAGAACCGGACCCGTCCGTTCCGGTTATGGACAGACCGCATGCCGATGCGGAGCCGTCGGGACAAGCCGGAGCAGGCGATGAGCAGAGCCGAGATCAACGCCTTCCTGACCGATCCCGATGCCGACGCCCGTCGTCACGAGCTGGCCGTGTTCTTCACGCCGAACCCGGCGCCGTTCCTGAAGACCTTTGAGCTGATGCGGGAGCGCGCCCTGGCACGGCAGGCGGGCCAGCGCCCGCGCCTGCGGTTCGCAAGCCTGTGCTGGCCCGCGTTCCTGTTCGGGCCGGTATGGTTCTTCTACCGCAAGCTCTGGGCCTGGGGAGCGGGGATCGTCGCGCTGATCATCGTGCTCAACGTCATTCCCGGGACGTTCGGCATGCGCCTCGGGCTGCCGCTCAGCCTGGCGCTCGGGGCCGCCGGGCGGATCATCGCCGTGCATGCCGCCATCGGCAGGCTGCAGGCCGGGCCACGCGGGGGCCTGCCGTCCGGGGACGCCGCGATCGCGCAGGCGGGCGGCGTGTCCCGGCTGGCAGGCTGGATCGCGGGCACGATCTGGGGCGGGCTGGTGCTGCTGCTGCTGGCTGCCGTCCTCTATCTGGCGAGGCAGGGGATCGCGCCGTCAGGCTGAGCCGGACGAGGCGGCGCGCAAGGAGCCCGCACCGGGTGGTGCGGGCCCCGAGGGCAGGCTCAGGCGGCGTCGGACGGCGTCAGCCCCCCAGCGCCTTGATCATGGTCTCGCCGAGCAGGGACGGGCTCGACGCGACATGGATGCCGGCCGACTGCATCGCCTCGATCTTGGCCGCCGCCGTGTCGTTGCCGCCGGTGATGACCGCGCCGGCATGGCCCATGCGGCGGCCCGGAGGCGCGGTCGCGCCGGCGATGAAGCCCACCGTCGGCTTCCTGACCGAGTTCGACTTCAGGAAGTTGGCGGCGTTGATCTCGGACGCGCCGCCGATCTCGCCGATCATGACGATCGACTCCGTTTCCGGATCGGCCAGGAACATCTCCAGCACCTCGATAAAGTCGAGGCCCTTCACCGGGTCGCCGCCGATGCCGACGCAGGTGCTCTGGCCGAGGCCGACGGCCGTGGTCTGCGCCACCGCCTCGTAGGTCAGGGTGCCGGAACGCGACACGATGCCGACCTTGCCCCTGCGGTGGATGTGGCCCGGCATGATGCCGATCTTGCACTCGCCCGGCGTGATGATGCCCGGACAGTTCGGGCCGATCAGCAGGCTCTTGCTGTCCTGCAGCGCGCGCTTGACCCGCACCATGTCGAGCACCGGGATGCCCTCGGTGATGCACACGATCAGCGGGATCCCGGCGGCGATCGCCTCCAGGATGGAGTCGGCCGCGAACGGCGGCGGCACGTAGATCACCGACGCGTCGGCGCCGGTGCGCTCGCGCGCTTCCGCCACGGTGTCGAACACCGGCAGGCTCAGGTGGGTGGCGCCGCCCTTTCCGGGCGTGACGCCGCCGACCATCCTGGTGCCGTAGGCGATCGCCTGCTCGGCATGGAAGGTGCCCTGGGAGCCGGTGAAGCCCTGGGTGATGACGCGGGTGTTGCTGTCGACCAGGACCGACATCAGCGCTTGCTCCCCTTGACGGCGGCCACGATCTTGCGGGCGGCGTCCGACAGGTCGTTGGCGTTGATGATGGGCAGGCCGCTCTCGTCGATCAGCTTCTGGCCGAGCTCGACGTTGGTGCCTTCCAGGCGGACCACCAGCGGCACGGTGAGCTTCACCTCGCGCGACGCCTCGATGACGGCGGTGGCGATGATGTCGCAGCGCATGATGCCGCCGAAGATGTTGACGAGCAGGCCCTCGACGTTCTTGTCCGACAGCAGGATCTTGAACGCCGCGACCACGCGCTCCTTGGTGGCGCCACCGCCGACATCGAGGAAGTTGGCGGGCTCGGCCCCTTCCAGCTTGATGATGTCCATGGTCGCCATCGCCAGCCCGGCGCCGTTGACCATGCAGCCGATATTGCCGTCGAGCGCGATGTAGGACAGGCCGTGCCGCGCCGCCTCCAGCTCCTTGGGGTCCTCCTCGCTCTCGTCGCGGAGGTCCTCCAGCTCGGGATGGCGGAACAGCGCGTTGTCGTCGAAAGTCATCTTGGCATCGAGCGCCACCAGGGTGCCGGCGCCGGTGACCACCAGCGGGTTGATCTCGATCGAGGCGGCGTCCAGGGCGACGAAGGCGGCGTGGATCGCCTTCACCACCCGGACGAAATGCTGGATCGACTTGCCCGTGAGGCCGAGGCCGCCGGCGAGGTCGCGCGCGATGTAGTCGGAATAGCCCAGTGCCGGGTCGATGGTGGCGTTGAGGATCTTCTCCGGGCTGGTATGGGCGATCTCCTCGATCTCCATGCCGCCTTCCTTGGAGGCGATGATGGCGATGCGGCCGCTCTCGCGGTCGGTCAGCATGGAGAAGTACAGCTCCTGGGCGATGTCGCAGCCGGCCTCGACATAGAGCCGGTTGACCTGCTTGCCGGCGGGACCGGTCTGCTTGGTGACCAGCACGTGGCCGAGCATGGCGGTCGCGGCTTCCTCGGCCTCGGTCGGGCTCCTGACCAGGCGGACTCCGCCCTTGCCGTTCGGGTCGTCGGCAAAGCGCCCGGCGCCGCGGCCGCCGGCGTGGATCTGCGACTTCACCACGTATACCGGGCCCGGCAGGGTGCGGGCGGCGGACAGCGCCTCTTCGGGAGAGCGCGCGACGCGCCCGTCCAGCACAGGCAGGCCGAAACCCTTGAGCAGGGTCTTGGCCTGGTATTCGTGGATGTTCATGGCCGCGTGGGCTCCTTCGGTCTGAAATCTACCTGTCCATGCCAGGCGACGCCGACCCGACCCCGACCTGAGGCAGGCGGCACGGACCGGTCGGCAGGCGCCTCCATGATCAGGAAACGACGAGGCCGTTCGCCATGCTCCGTCCGCCTCCGGAACCGGACGTTCTGCGGCCGGGCGCACGATGTTTGCCCCCGATCGGGAATAAAGTCACGCCGGCCGTCTCGCCGGAGGCCCGTGCCCTGGCTGCGGTCCGGGATTGGCGGCGACGGGGCATTCCGTGGCAGCATGGGATAGATACGTTTCGCCGCAGCCGGCGGCGGGATCGGCATCGCGGCGGGACGCAGGAACACCATGAAGCACTGGCGGATCGCAGACGTGGCATGGGACCAATTCGAGCCGGCCCGGGTGGACCAGGACGTGCTGCGGCTGGTCAAGGCGGCCTCGGTGGTGGAGCGCAACGGCGTCGACTACGCGGCCTACCTGAACAACGTGTTCACCGACGATCCCGACTTCCAGCACGCGTCCGACAACTGGGCGGTCGAGGAGGTGCAGCATGGCGACGCGCTCGGGCAGTGGGCGATGCTGGCCGATCCGGGCTGGGACTATCCCGGCGCCTTCGAGCGCTATCGCTCCTCCTACAAGATCCCGATCGAGGTGGATGCGTCCGTGCGCGGCTCGCGCACCGGCGAGCTGATCGCGCGCTGCATGGTCGAGACCGGCACGTCGAGCTTCTACACAGCCCTGGCCGAGGCCACCGACGAGCCGGTGCTGAAGGGGATCTGCAAGCAGATCGCCGCCGACGAGTACCGGCACTTCAAGCTGTTCTACGACCACATGCACCGCTACCTGAAGCGCGAGAAGCTGGGGGTGATGCAGCGTGCCCGGATCGCGCTCGGACGGGTCACGGAAAGCGAGGATGACGAGCTCGCCTACGCCTATCACTGCACCAACGAAGGCGAGGGCATCGCCTACGACCACCAGCGCTGCATCGCCGCCTACATGTCGCGCGCCATGGGCTTCTATCGCCGCAACCATATCGACCGGGCGATGGGGATGATGTTCAAGACGATCGGCTTCACCCCGCACGGGCGGGTGTCGCGCGCGGCCTCTAGGCTGGCCTTCACCGCGATGCGCCGGCGCGGGCGGAAGTTCGAGCGCGTGATCGCCGCCCGGCCGCCGGTCGCCGCGACTTCCGCCCGGGAGGCGCTCGCCACCCGGTGAGGCCGCCGGCCGCGGCCGCATGCCGGGCCGCACGGCCTTGACACCACCGGCCGCAGTCCGGCCTGTGCCGGTCTGCGGCAACAGGGTTCAGGGGCGGCTCACGTGACATCTGGCGAACGACGTGGCGGATCCCGCCGGACGCAGGCCGCCGGCCGCTCGCCCCGGCATCTGCTGCTGACGGCCGCCGGCGTCTGCCTGCTGACGGGCAGCGTGCGTGCGCAGCCGGCTCCGGCCGCCGCGGAACCGGCGGCGTCCGAGCAGGCCTACGCGCCCTGGGGCTTCAACCTTCCCGGCCGCAACGTCGGCGCCAAGCCTGGCGACAACTTCTTCTTCTATGCCGACGGCACCGCCGTGCAGGACATGGTGATCCCGAGCGACCGCACCTCCTGGGGCGCCTTCAACATCCTGGCCGAGCGGTCGCGCACCCGCGTGCAGGAGATCCTGAAGCAGGTGTCGGCGCACCCGGCGGCGAACCCGACCACCGTCGAGCAGAAGCTCGGCGCCTTCTACGCCTCGTTCATGGACGAGACGACAGTCGAGGCCAGAGGCCTGCAGCCGATTCAGCCCGACCTCGGCGCGATCCGGGCGGTCACCGACCGCACCGCGCTCGCCGCCATGCTCGGCCGGGCGCAGCACGGCTACCAGTTCTCGCTGTTCGGGCTCGAGATCCAGCCCGACGCCCGCGACCCGACCCGCTACTCGATCGGGCTCTCGCAAAGCGGCACCGGACTGCCGGACCGCGACTACTACCTGCAGCCCAAGTTCGCCGACAAGAAGACCGCCTACCAGGCCTATGTGGCGCGGCTGCTGACGCTGGCTGGCTGGCCGGACGCCGAGACGGCGGCCGCCGCGGTGGTGGCGTTCGAGACGCAGATCGCGTCGGTGCAGTGGGCGCGCGCCGACGAGCGCGATCCGGACAAGACCTACAACCCGATGACGCTCGCCGCGCTGGAGCAGGCGGCGCCGCAGTTCGACTGGCAGACCTATCTCGCCCATGCCGACCTGCCGCAGGCCCGCACGGTGGTGCTGAGCGAGACGTCGGCGATCCTGGCGGAGGCGCGGCTGGCCGGCAGCACCGACCTCGCCACGCTGCGCGCCTGGGCCGCCTTCCACCTGGTCGACGATGCGGCCGACAACCTGCCCAAGGCCTTCGTGGACGCGTCCTTCGCGTTCCACGGCAAGACCCTGTCGGGCCAGCCGGAGCTGGAGCTGCGCTGGAAGCGGGCGGTCGCCGCCACCAGCGGCGCCATGGGTATGGCGATCGGCAAGGTCTATGTCGCGCGCTACTTCCCGCCCCAGGAGAAGGCGGCGATGGACACGCTCACCGCCGAGCTCAAGGCGGTGTTCCGGGTGCGGCTGCAGCATAACGCCTGGATGAGCGAGCCGACCAAGCAGGCAGCCCTGCGCAAGCTCGACAACCAGCTCATGCTGATCGGCTACCCGGACAGGTGGCGCGACTATTCCGGCCTGGTGGTGCATCCGGGCGACCTGTACGGCAACGGCGCGCGGGCGATCGCCTTCGAGTGGGCCTATCAGGTCGGCCATCTCGGCCATCCGGTGGATCGCACCGAATGGAGCATGACGCCGCAGACGGTGAATGCCTACAACGCGCCCGAGTTCGACGAGGTGGTGTTCCCGGCCGCGATCCTGCAGCCGCCCTTCTTCAACAAGGATGCCGATCCGGCCATCAACTACGGCGCGATCGGCGGCGTCATCGGCCACGAGATGACGCATTCCTTCGACGACCAGGGCCGCAAGTTCGACGAGAAGGGGCGCCTGCACGACTGGTGGACGGCCGACGACGCCAAGCGCTTCCAGCTCCGGGCCGACAAGCTCGGCGCGCAGTTCGACGCGCTGGAGCCGTTCCCGGGCATGCATGTCAATGGCCGCCTGACCATGGGCGAGAACATCGCCGACCTGGGCGGCCTGACCCTCGGGCTCGACGCCTACCATGCCTCGCTGCATGGCGGGCCGGCGCCGGTGATCGACGGGCTGACCGGCGACCAGCGGGTGTTCCTGGGCTGGGCGCAGGTCTGGCGCCAGAAGCTGCGCGACGACCGCGCCCGGATGCTGCTGGTGACCGATCCGCACTCCCCGCCGATGGCGCGCGTCAACATGCCGATGCACAACATCGAGGGCTGGTACAAGGCCTGGGACGTCAAGCCCGGCGACAGGCTCTACCTCGCGCCGAAGGACCGCGCGCAGATCTGGTAGCGACGCGGGTGATGCCGCCCGACGCGGCCGCGCCGGCTAGCGGACGGTCATCCTGACGACGTCGTGCACGTCGCGCGCCGCCGTCCGGTCGCCGGGCACCACCAGCCCCGCGGTGCCGGCGGACAGCACCACCAGCACCGGGTCGGCGCCGCCGGCCGGATCGAGCTCGCCGAACGAGAACGCCACCTCGTAGCCGTCGCGGCCGGTCACCACGAGCGTGTGACGCAGCGACGCATGCTTGGCGGCGACATCGGTCGGGCGGGCCTGCTGCAGCAGGTCCCACAGCAGCACGCCGCTCGGGCGGTCCTGGACCACGCCGTGTCCGGTGACATGCACCACCGGCAGGCTGAACGTCGCCAGCCTGGCCAGCGACGCCGGATCGACCGGTCCGGGATGGGCGACGGCGCCGTCGAGGATCATCCCGGCAAGACCGCCGCCGGCCGGCGCGTCCCGGGCCTGGCAGGCGGATGCCGCGAGAATAACGGCCGCCACCGGGCCGACCGCCGCCGCAAGCCTGCTCCGTCGCATCAGATTCTCCAGCCGGTTCGATCGAGCGCCAGGATGGGCGCCCGCGGATCAGCCGGCAACCGCTCCGGCCGGCGCCGGACGGCATCCGGCGTCAGCCGGTCCGGTTCGTCCGCGCCTTCAGGAACCGCTCGAACGCCGCCAGGGTGGATGCCGACACATGATGCTCGATGCCTTCCGCGTCCGCCTCCGCATCCGCGTCCGGCACGCCCACCGCGCACAGCAGGGCCACCACGACCCGGTGCCGCCGGCGCACCTGGTCCGCCAGCGCGTGGCCGCTCTCGGTCAGCGAGACGCCACGATAGGGCAGGCTGGTCACCAGCCCCTCGCGGTGCATGCGCGCGATGCACTTGATCACGCTGGCATGCGAGACGCCGAGATGGCGGGCCAGCGCGCTCGGCCCGACCGCCCCTTCGGCGGCGAGGTCGGAGATCAGCTCGGCATAGTCCTCCTGAAGCACCCGGGTCCGCGCCGTGCGGGCGCGGTCCAGATGCCGGGCCAGCGCCGGCTGCCCGGCCTCGTCGTCGGGCGCCGGACCGATGCCGGGCGAGGATGGATGAGGCGGCCTGGTCTGTCGCGCACTTGTCATGGGGGATCGAGCCTAGCCGCCTTTGTCCGGTTGACCGAATTGTAGCCTAGGCTACATTATAGGCGATCATCCAGTCTGGGAGCCCGTCCGATCGACAGCCTGCCGACCCTGAGCGACCGGACCCGCATCGCCTCCAGCGAGATCCTCGCCGGACGCGGCCGCGGCCTGCGCAGCGTGCTGGCGCTGACCGGCCCGGCGCTGGTCGCCTCCGTCGCCTATGTCGATCCGGGCAACTACGTCGCCAACATCCAGGCCGGCGCCCGCTACGGCTACGCGCTGCTCTGGGTGGTGGTGCTGGCGAACCTGATCGCGATGTTCTTCCAGGCGCAGGCGGCGCGGCTCGGCATCGTCACCGGCCGCAACCTGGCCGAGCTGTCCCGCGAGCGGTTCTCCCCCCGCGCGGTGATCGCGATGTGGCTGCTGACGGAGGCGGCGGCGATGGCGACCGACCTCGCCGAGTTCGTCGGCGGCGCGGTGGGGCTGTCGCTGCTGCTGCATGTGGCGCTGCTGGTGGCGATGGTGGCGATGGGCGTGCTGACGCTGGGGCTGCTCGGCATGCAGCGCCGCGGCTTCCGTCCGCTGGAGATCCTGATCGGGGCGCTGGTGAGCGTGATCAGCATCAGCTACCTCGGCGAGCTGATGATCGCGCCCGCCGACTGGGGCCAGGTCGTGCGTCACAGCGTGCTGCCGGAGATCCCGGACGGGGGGGCGCTGACGCTGTGCATCGGGCTCGTCGGCGCCACGGTGATGCCGCACGCGATCTACCTGCATTCGAGCCTGACGCAGAACCGGGTGCCGCTGCGCAACGAGGCCGAGCGGACGCGGATGATCCGCTTCTCCAACCGCGAGGTGGCGTTTGCGCTCACCGCCGCAGGCCTCGTCAACATGGCGATGGTGGTGATGGCCGCCTGCTTCCACGGCACCCATAGCGACATCGCCAGCCTGGACGGCGCCTACCACACGCTGACGCCGCTGCTGGGACGCGCGGCGGCGCTGATCTTCCTGCTGTCGCTGCTGGCCTCGGGGCTGTCGAGCTCGCTGGTGGCGACCCTGGCGGGGCAGGTGGTGATACAGGGCTTCATCAGCAGGCGCATTCCGGTGTGGATACGCCGGCTGGTGACGATGGTGCCGTCCTTCGTGGTGATCGGCCTCGGCGCCAACGTCACCAGCGCGCTGATCTGGAGCCAGGTGGTGCTGAGCTTCGTGCTGCCGCTGCCGATGGTGACGCTGCTGATGATCAGCCGCGACGCCGCGGTGATGGGCGCCTACCGCATGTCGGGCCGGACGCTGGTCATGGCGTCGGCGATGGTCGGCTTCGTGTCGCTGCTCAACGTGGCGCTGCTGCTGCAGACGGCAGGCCTGCTGCCGAGCTGAGCGGCCACCCGGCGGGCGACGCGGACCAGGCCGCCCGGTGGGCGACGCGGACCAGGCCGCCCGGTGGGCGGCGGGGGCTTGCGGAAGCCGGACGCACCTGCTGCAACCGCCGCGACCGTCGGGAGCCGCGCGCATGAGCCACCTGTCCAGCCTGACCCTGGGCCACCTCGACACCCGCCAGCACGAGGCGGCGGCGGCGGCGGTGCTGCGGGTGCTGGAAGCGCACGACATCGAGGTGGCGATGCTCGCCACCGACCGCGACGACATGCCGGGCCACATCGCCGGCGGCCGGATCGACCTGCTGGCGACCGCCTGGCTGCCGGACATCGACCCGGCCTGGGCCGATCCGGCCCACATGGAGACGCTGGGCGGGGTGCTGTATCGGCCGCACCCGTTCTGGGCGGTGCCGGCTTCGGTCGTGATCCCCGGGCTGGACTCGATCGCCGATCTCGCGCGGCCGGAGATCGCCTCGCGCATCGACCGGACGATCGTGCTGCCGCGCCGGCTGCAGGCAGCGGCAGGCGGGGTGCTCGCCGCCTATCGCCTGGAAGCGGCCGGCTACCGGCTGGAGCTGCTCGACGAGGAGGCCGCCCATGCGCGCGCGGCGGCACTGCTCGACGCCGGCGCGGCGGCGGTGCTGGCGCTGTGGCAGCCGCACGCGCTGGCGCATGGCGGCCGGCTGCGCCCGCTCGCCGACCCGGACGGGGCGCTTGGCGGCCGGCAGGAGGCCAGGCTGCTGCTGCGGACGGGCCTGCGGGCGTCGCTCGATCCGGACCTGCTGGACGAGCTCGAGGAACTCACGCTCGGCAACCCGGTGGTCAGCGCGCTGGAGCACGGCATGCGCCGGGACGGCATGAGCGCGGACGAGGCGGCGGAAGCGTGGCAGCGCGGCCGGCTCACGCCCCGTGCCTGAACAGGACGGGCCTGCAAGCGCGGACGGCGACGCGCGCGACCGCAGCCTCGCAGTGCAGTACGAGGCCTATCCCTATCCCGAGCGCGATCCGCGCGACGAGGCCGGGCGGCTGCTGGTCGGCAGCCCGAGCCACCTGCGCGAGATCGACCACTGGGTATTCGGAGCCGCCCGTCCGGCGAGCCTGCCGCTGCGGGTGCTGGTCGCAGGCTGCGGCACCGGCGACGCGGCGATCATGCTCGCCGCCCAGCTGCAGCGCGCCGGCCGCCCGGGACGGGTGACCGGCCTGGACCGGTCCGAGCGCGCGCTCGCCGTGGCGCGGGCGCGGGCGGAGGCGCGCGGGCTCGACAACATCGCCTTCCACCGCCGCTCGCTGCTGGAGCTGCCGTCGGACGAGCTCGGCCTGTTCGACTACATCGACTGCTGCGGCGTGCTGCACCACCTGCCCGATCCGCCGGCCGCGCTGCGCGGGCTGGAGCGGTCGCTGGCGGCGGGCGGCGGCATGGGGCTGATGGTGTATGCGCCGCACGGCCGCACCGGCGTCTACATGCTGCAGGACGCGCTGTCGCTGCTGGCGCCGGCAGGCGACGCGCCGCCGGCCCGGCTCGACGTCGCGAAGCGGGTGATGCGCCACCTGCCGGCGACCGCCTGGCTGCGCGCCAACCAGAATTTCGGCGACCATCTGAGCGGCAGCGACGCCGGGCTCTACGACCTGCTGCTGAACCCGCGCGACCGCGCCTACGACGTCGCGGGCTTCCTGGCGCTGCTGCAGGCGGCAGGGCTGGAGGCGGCCTGCCTGATGGAGCCGGCGCGCTACGATCCAGACCTGCTGCTGCCCGATCCGCGGCTGCGCGCCCGGGCCGCCCTGCTGTCGCCGGACGAGCGGGCATCGCTCGCCGAGTCGCTCGCCGGCAACATGAACACCCATGTCGCCTACGCGGTGCGTCGCGGCGAGGCGCCGCCGCCGCCCGATCCGATGGCGCCGGAGGCGGTGCCGGTGGCGCGCGAGATGCCGGCGGCCGAGATCGTCCGGCAGATCGCGCCGGACGGCACCCTGCCGGTCGCCTTCGGCCGACTGACGGTGCCGCTGCCGCTGCCGCCGCAGGCGCGCGCGATCCTGGGGCTGATCGACGGCGAGCGCAGCGTGGGCGCGATCGCCGACGCGCTGGCCGGCCGCGGCATCGGCCGGGCGAGGTTCGACGCTGCGTGGGCGGACAGCTTCCGCGCGCTGTCGCGGGTCAACCGCATCCTGCTGCGGCCGCCGGCCTGACCCCGCCGGTGCGTTTGCAGGCTCAGGCGGCGATCGTGATCTTCGGCGCCGGCCTGCGTCCGGACGGCGGCCCGACGCCGACGCTCAGCCGCCGGGTCGAGGCCGCCCGGAGCTTCGGGGAGCAACTGGCGCCGGCGCCGCTCTACCTGCCCACCGGCGGCATCGGCCGATACGGCCCGTCGGAGGCGTCGGCGATGGCGGCCCTGCTGCGCGCGGCCGGCGTGCCGGAGACGCGCATCCTCCTCGAGGATACCGCCCGCGACACGCTGCAGTCGGTGCGCCTGTGCGCCGCCCTGCTGCGGCGGCGGGGCCACGCGGGGCCGGTGTTCGCGGCCACCAGCGCCTACCACCTGCCGCGCTGCCTGGTGTTGCTGCGGCTGGAGGGCGTGCGTGTGCGGGCGGTGCCGCCGCCCCGCGCGCCGGCGGCGACGGCGCTGTGGCGGCGCTGGCGCTGGCGGCTGCGCGAAGTGCCCGCCCTGCCCTGGGACGTGCTGCTGCTGCTGGGCTTGCGGATGGTCGACAGGCTGCTGGCGAAACGTTAGCGTGGGCGTCACCAAGCAGCTGGCGGCGCCGCATGTATCACCCCATTGGCGCCGAGGCGCTGCACAGGACGTTCCGCGACCGTAGCGACGAGAGCTGGCTCGACATCCTGGTCAGCTCGCTGCGCGTGCCCGACATCGAGGGCGTGGCGATGCCGGGCTTCCCGGCCGAGGAGCTGCAGCGCGAGATCCATGGCCATGCGGGCGAGGTGTCGCTGCACGAGGCGCACGTGTTCTTCCGCGAGATCAAGTCGTACTGCGCCTATGCCGGCCGGCCGCTGGCGCCGCATCGAACGATGCTGGATTTCGGCTGCGGCTGGGGCCGCATGCTGCGGCTGTTCATGAAGGACATCGAGCCGGCCAACCTGTTCGGCGCCGACAGCACGTCCCGCTTCCTGATGGAGGCGCGCCGCTGCAATCCGAGCGTCAACTTCCTGTCGTGCCAGCTGACGCCGCCGATGATCCTGGCGCCGGACAGCCTGGACTACGTGATCAGCTGGTCGGTGTTCTCCCATCTCGACGAGTTCCTGTCGCTGCGCTGGGTGGAGGAGTTCCACCGCCTGCTGAAGCCGGGCGGGCTGCTGCTGCTCACCACGCAGAGCCGGCGCTTCATCGGCTTCTGCGCCGAGCAGCGGCTGCGCCGGGCCTCGGGGATCCGGCTCGACCATCCGTGGTACGAGGTCTGCGCCGACAGCTTCGTCGACGAGCCGCTGGAGAACTCCCGCTACGAGGCCGGGCAGTTCCTGCACGCCGCCTCCACCCAGCCGCCGCATCCGCAGTCGCATTACGGCGAGGCGGTGATCCCGCGCGGCTACGTGGTCAAGAGATGGGGCCACCTGTTCCGGCTGATCGACTTCCTCGACAACCCGGTGCGGCTGCCGCAGGTGCTGGTGGTGCTGCAGAAGCCGGGCTGAGCGACGCTGGCCAGCGATCGCAGCCTGCCGGGGCGCGCCCACCCTGCGAGCCACGCGGAGAACCGGCGCTCCTCCATCGGCCGGCCGAACAGGTAGCCCTGACCCTCGTCGCACCCCGCCCGGCGCGCCGACGCCAGCGCCGCCCGGGTCTCGACGCCTTCCGCCACCACCCGGAAGCCGAGATCGTGCGACAGGGAGGCCATCGTGGCCACGAGCGCCTGCCTGCGCCCGTCGCAGGCGAGGTCGTGGATGAAGGACTGGTCGATCTTGATCACATGCGCGGGCAGCCGCTGCAGATAGGACAGGCTGCTGTAGCCGGTGCCGAAATCGTCGATCGCGAGGCCGACCCCCGCCTGCGCGATGATCTCCAGGATCGACAGCGCCTGCTCGGCATTCTCCATCACGGCACTTTCCGTCACCTCGAGCTCCAGCTGCACGGGCGCCAGATCCCGCGCCGCCAGGCCGCGCAGCACGACGGACGCGAAGTCCTCCTCCATCAGGTTGGCGGCGGACACGTTGATGGAGAGCTGCAGGTCGAGCCCGGCGTCGCGCCAGCAGGCGAGCTGGCTCAGCGCCGTCTCCATCACCCAGGCGGTGGTGTTGCGCGCGAGCGACGTCCGCTCGATGATCGGGATGAACTCGCCGGGCGAGATCGGGCCCAGCGTGGGATGGGTCCAGCGCAGCAGGGCCTCGGCGCCGGCGCAGGCGCCGGATGCGAGATCGACACGCGGCTGATAGACGAGCGCCAGCTGGTCCGGCGCCTCGAGGGCGGCGGCGAAATCGTTGAGCAGGGTGAAGCGGCGGCGATAGCTCGTATCCTCGGCGGACGAGTAGGTGCTGGCCCTGCTGCGGGTCCGGCGGGCAGCCTCCGCCGCGCCGTGCGCCATGCGCAGCACGTCGCGCGGCGCCGTCTCGCCGACGACGAAGGGGACGATGCCCATCGCCACGGTGCTGGTGTGGTGCGACATCGCGCCCGCACCCAGCACCTCGGTGACCGCCGCCACGGTGCCGGCCGGCTCCAGACCCGCCGGCACCAGGAACGCGAACTGGGTGGCGGCGACGTGATAGGCCCGGAGCCGACGGCCCATGGCGCCGCCGACCGCGACGGCAGCCGCCTTGACCATCGCATCGACATGGGCGGCACCCAGTGCCCGCGACGTGCCGCTGAGCTGCTCGGCGCTCGCGAGATCGATCAGCACGACCACGCGCCGGGTGTCGGGCAGGCTGTCCTGCGCCAGGTCGTCGAGATCCTCGACGAACTGGCTGCGGTTCGGCAGGCCGCTCAGCGGATCGATCCGGCCGAACGCGTGCTGCAGCTCGATCTGCGCCATGACCATGGCCGCGAGGTCGGCGAGCGCCCGCATCTCGGCCTCCGTGACCTGCCGCGGCTCGGTGCCCAGCACGCACATCGCCCCGAGCGAGAACCCGTCGCAGGTGGTGAGCGAGGCGCCGGCATAGAAGCGGATGCCCCCCTGCGCGAACAGGCAATCGCGGTAGCGGGAATCGGCCAGCAGGTCGGGAATGGCCAGCGCCTGCCCGGTCTCCGCCACCTGGGCGCAGGGCGCGGTCTCGCGCGGGATGGCGGTGTACTCGATGCCGACCCTTGACTTGAACCATTGCCGGTCCTGATCGGTCAGCGACACGGCGGCGATCGGCAGGTTGAACAGCTGGGCGGCCATGCGGGTGATGCGATCGAACGCCTCGCTCGGCGGCGTGTCGAGCAGATCGAGCTGTCGCAAGATATTCAGTCGTTTCATCTCCCGCGACGCGCTCACGCCGTGTCTCCTCGTCCAATTAATGCTTATCTGTTCCGGACGAGTTCATTCTATACAAGTAGAACCCGGCTCCGCACTTGATTTCGTTTCGAAATCATCAGGAGCCGGGTGAGGATGCCGCGATGGCTGCCGCCGACGCGCGTTCGCGACCG
Organism: uncultured Acetobacteraceae bacterium; assembly: GCA_964236105.1. GTDB lineage: Bacteria > Pseudomonadota > Alphaproteobacteria > Acetobacterales > Acetobacteraceae > Lichenicola. The sequence continues at coordinate 351,894 of CAXSBC010000001.1, forward strand.
GACGGTCGCCGCGGCACCGGCGCATCGGGTCGGGGGACCGGGGCGAAAGGCGCCCTGGTCCCCGATGACGGCGTCTAGGCCGGCAGGAAGTCCGGCACCGACAGATAGCGCTCCCCGGTGTCGTAGTTGAAGCCCAGCACCACCGCGCCCTTCGGCAGCTCCGGCAGCTTCTTGGCGATCGCCGCCAGCGTGCCGCCCGAGGAGATGCCCACCAGCAGGCCCTCCTCGCGCGCCGAGCGCCGCGCGAACTCCTTGGCGTCCTCGGCATCCACCTGGATCACGCCGTCGAGTGCCGCGGTATGCAGGTTGACCGGCACGAAGCCGGCGCCGATGCCCTGGATCGGGTGCGGACCCGCCTCGCCGCCCGAGATCACCGGCGACAGGGCCGGCTCGACCGCGAAGGTCTGCAGCCTGGGGAAGCGCTGCTTGAGCACCTCGGCGCAGGCGGTGATGTGGCCGCCGGTGCCGACGCCGGTGATCAGCACGTCGATGCCGTCCGGGAAGTCGGCCAGGATCTCCTCGACGGTGGTGCGGACATGCACCTCGATGTTGGCCGGGTTCTCGAACTGCTGCGGGATCCAGGCGCCGTCCTGCGTCTTGGCCAGCTCGTGGGCGCGCGCGATCGCGCCCTTCATGCCCTGCGCCTTGGGCGTCAGGTCGAAGGTGGCACCGTAGGCCTGCATCAGGCGCCGGCGCTCCACCGACATGGAGTCCGGCATCACCAGGATCAGCCTGTAGCCCTTCACCGCCGCCACCATGGCGAGCCCGATTCCGGTATTGCCCGAGGTCGGCTCGATGATGGTGCCGCCGGGCTTGAGCGCCCCGCTGGCTTCCGCCGCCTCGATCATCGCGAGCGCGATGCGGTCCTTGATGGAGCCGGCCGGATTGCTCCGCTCCGACTTGATCCAGACCTCGGCGTCGGGAAACAGCCGGCTGACCCGGATGTGCGGCGTGCCGCCGATGGTCTGGAGAACGCTGCTGGCTTTCATGGTGCTGCTCCTGTTGCGGGGCTCTGGACGATCCGCCCGCGTCGTGTCAGTTCGCCGGCGCCTTGTCGGTGTCCCTGGCCGGATTGGACGCATGGACCAGATCCGGCGCCGATTTCGGCCGAAGCATCTGCCTCTGCGCCGTCGTGTCGATGCGCCGCGCGCGCGTGAACGGGGCCAGCACCTGCGGCTGCCCGCTCTCCAGCGCGCGAACGATGCCCTCCAGCACGCGCACGTCGGCATAGCCCTCCTCGCCGTCCGGCTCGGGGTCGCGCCCGTTGAGGATGCAGTCGGAGAAATAGGCCAGCTCGCCGCCGAAATGGTCGGTGCTCTTGTAGCTCTCGTGCGCCTTGTCCTCGCCCAGCACCACCGACTGCTCCAGCTTCATGCCGTACATGTAGCCGGGATTCATCTGGATGCTGCCCTCGGTGCCGACCACGACGTAGCTGTCGATCCGGTTGCCGTGGTAGCTCACGCTGAACTGCGCGATGCGGCCGCCGGGAAAGCGCAGCGTCACCGCGACGGTGTCGTCGAAGGCGCCGAAGCCCGCTTCCGGATGGCGGGTGCCGATCGCCGAGGCGACCTCGGTCGGCTCGTCGCCGAACACGTAGCGCGCCGCATTGACCGGATACGGCCCCAGGTCGAACACCGGGCCGCCCTCGATGCCGCTGCCGGCGCGGTGGTTGGCGGGATCGACCATCTGCGCGAACACCGAGCTGAACAGCACGAGCTCGCCCAGGTCGCCGGCGCGGATCTTGTCGATCAGCGACAGCGTCGCCGGCTCGAAATGCAGCCGGTACGCCACCATCAGCTTGGCGGTGGAGCCCTTCTGCGCGTCCAGGATCTCCTGGCAGCGGGCGGTCGAGATCTCCAGCGGCTTCTCCACCAGCACGTGGATGCCGGCCTTCAGCGCCGGCACCGCGAACTCGGCATGCCGCCAGTTCGGCGTCGCCAGATAGATCGCATCCACGGTGCCCGACGCCAGCATCTCGTCGAACTGCTCGTAGCCGTAGCTCTGGGTGACGCCGTACTGCTTGCCGACCAGCCTGGCCTTTTCCGGATCGCCGGTGACGAAGGCGACGACCTCCGAATTGCCGGTATGCGCCACGCCCGGCAGCATCGCCTCCTGGGTGATGTCGCCGAGTGCCACCATCGCGTAGCGGACCTTGCGGGCAGGTTCCAGTCCAAGGGCGGAGAGAAGGCTCATGCTCGGTTCCTTGTCCGATGGTCCGTCGCCGGACCGGAGCGCCGTGAACACCGCACCCGGCGCTTCGCTGCCGGCGTGCCCCTCACTTTGCGATGAGGGCCGCCCGCGCCGCCGGTCGCGCGCTCACCGCTTCGGCGTGCCGAAGCCCGCGAACACCTGCCGGTCCTTGTTGTCGCGCATCAGGGTGGTGAAGCTCGGGATGGTCTCGAAGCCGAGCCCCTGCGGCACGTCGGTCTCCGGGTCGGCCTCGACGCTGCCGTAGCTGGCGCCGGACACCTTCTCCCACTTGCCCGCAGGCTTCTTGACCTCGAGATTGACCACCGTCGTCTTGAACACCATCCGCACGATTGCCTCCTTGGGCGAGGAGGGCTTGGTCAGGCTCGGGCAGCCGGCCAGCATCTGCCAGCCGTTCTTCAGCGCCCACTCGGTCAGCGCGTTGCGGTCCATGGCGGTCCCTCCGGTCAGGCGGACGCTGCTACGCCCAAAGCCGCCGCCGCTGCAAGCCGGACGGCCGGCGGGTCATCAGGGCCGGGGCGGCGACGAACCGCCGCCGCGCTGCATCGTTTCGACCACGGACATTCGGAGGAAGCCATCATGCCCTACCAGCCCGCGCCGACGCGCTACGAGGATGCCGCCTTCCGCCGCTGCGGCCGCTCCGGCCTGGTGCTGCCGCCGATCTCGCTGGGCCTGTGGCAGAATTTCGGCGGCAACGACGTGTTCGAGACCGGGCGCGCGGTGGTCCGGCGGGCCTTCGACCGGGGCGTCACCCACTTCGACCTGGCCAACAACTACGGTCCGCCCTACGGCTCGGCGGAGGAGAATTTCGGCCAGATGCTGGTCAAGGACTTCGCCGGCCACCGCGACGAGATGATCATCTCGTCGAAGGCCGGCTGGGACATGTGGCCCGGCCCGTACGGCGTCGGCGGCTCGCGCAAGTACCTGCTCGCCTCCTGCGACCAGAGCCTCAGGCGCATGGGGCTGGACTATGTCGACATCTTCTACTCGCACCGCCCCACCCCGGACGTGCCGCTCGAGGAGACCATGGGGGCGCTGGTGCAGCTGCACCGCCAGGGCAAGGCGCTCTATGTCGGCATCTCCTCCTACGGCCCCGAGCGCACGCGCGAGGCCGCCCGCATCCTGCGCTCGGAGGGCGTGCCGCTGCTGATCCACCAGCCCTCCTATTCCATGCTCAACCGCTGGATCGAGACCGGGCTGCTGGACACGCTGGACGAGCTCGGCGTCGGCTGCATCGCCTTCTCGCCGCTGGCGCAGGGGCTGCTGACCTCGAAATACCTGAACGGCATCCCCGACGACGCGCGTGCCGCCCGCAGCAAGTCGTTCGGCGCCAAGCTGCTGTCGGACGAGAACCTGCACCGGGTCCGGGGCTTGAACGAGATGGCCGTGAGGCGCGGGCAGACCCTGGCGCAGATGGCGATCGCCTGGGTGCTGCGCGATGCCCGCGTCACCTCCGCGCTGATCGGCGCCCGCGACGTGAAGCAGCTCGACGACTCGCTCGACGCGATGAAGGACCTGTCGTTCAGCGAGGCCGAGCTCAAGGAGATCGACGAGCATGCGACCGAGGGCGGCATCGACCTGTGGCGCGGCGTGTCGACGGAGTAGCGCCAGCACGCCAAAGCCCTTGCGCAACCGGGCCGGCCGGCCGACATCCCTGCGCCATGGCCTATGCGGTGAAGGAGATGTTCGCGACCCTCCAGGGCGAGGGGGCGCAGGCGGGGCGGGCCTCGGTGTTCTGCCGGTTCGCCGGCTGCAACCTGTGGTCCGGCCGCGAGGAGGATCGCGCCCAGGCCACCTGCCGCTTCTGCGACACCGACTTCATCGGCCTGGACGGCGAGAACGGCGGCCGCTTCGCCGACGCGACCGCGCTCGCCGATGCGATCGCCGCCTGCTGGCAGGGCGGGCCTGCGCATCGCTACGTGGTGTTCACCGGCGGCGAGCCGCTGCTGCAGCTCGATGCCGCCCTGCTCGACGCGGTGCATGCGCACGGCTTCGAGGTCGCGGTGGAAACCAACGGCACCCTGGACGCGCCGCCGGCGATCGACTGGATCTGCGTCAGCCCGAAGGCCGGGGCGCCGCTGACGCAGCGCTCCGGCGCCGAGCTCAAGCTGGTGTTCCCGCAGGCAGGGGTCGATCCCGGCAGCATGGCCGGCCTCGATTTCCGCCATTTCTGGCTGCAGCCGATGGACGGGCCGGACCGGATCGCCAACACCGCGGCCGCCGTCGCCTACTGCCTGGCGCATCCGCGCTGGCGGCTCAGCCTGCAGACGCACAAGCTGATCGGGATCCCCTGAGATGCCGGCCCGCGACATCCAGCCAGGCGGCGCGCTGGTGCTGTTCTCCGGCGGCCAGGACTCCGCCACCTGCCTGGCCTGGGCGCTCGACCGGTTCGGAACGGTGGAAACGCTCGGCTTTGCCTATGGGCAGCGCCACGCGGTGGAGCTGTCGTGCCGGGCCGCCCTGCGCGCCGGCATGCAGACCCGCCATTCCCACTGGGCGCAGCGCCTCGGGCCGGACCACACGCTGTCGCTCGACGCGCTGGGCCAGCTCTCCGACACCGCGCTGACCCGCGACGCCGCCATCACGCTGGGCGCCAACGGCCTGCCCAACACCTTCGTGCCGGGCCGCAACCTGCTGTTCCTGACCTTCGCCGCCGCCCTGGCCACGCGCCGCGGCCTGAAGCACCTCGTCGGCGGCATGTGCGAGACCGACTATTCCGGCTACCCGGACTGCCGCGACGACACCATCAAGGCGCTGCAGGTGGCGCTCAATCTCGGCATGGAGGCCCGCTTCGTGCTGCACACGCCGCTGATGTGGCACGACAAGGCCGCCACCTGGCGCCTGGCGGAGGCGCTCGGCGGGCCGCCGCTGGTTGAGCTGATCCGCGCCGAGAGCCACAGCTGCTACCTCGGCGACCGCGTGCACGGCCATGACTGGGGCTTCGGCTGCGGCTCCTGCCCCGCCTGCGCGCTGCGCAGCGCCGGCTGGCAGCGCTATCGCGCCGATGCTTGAGCTGCGCTTCACCCGCCGCTTCTCGATGGGGCACCGGCTGATCTCCGGCGGCTCGGAGGCGTGCGCGCTGCCGCACGGCCACAACGAGTTCGTGTCCGTGCGGCTGCGCGCGTCGCGCCCGGCGCCGCTGGACGGCGAGCGCAACATGCTGGTGCCGTTCGAGCGGGCCAAGGCGCGCTGGCACCGCTTCGTCGACGAGCGGCTCGACCATGCGCTGCAGCTCGGCGAGGCCGACCCGCTGCTGGCCTGGTTCCGGGCCCACGAGCCGGCGCGGGCGGCGCGCATCGTCGTCACCCCCGGCGATCCGACCACCGAGCTGATGGCCTGCCTGCTGATGGCCAAGCTCGACGCGATCCTGGCCGATGACGGCGACGTGCTGCGCACCGCCGCCATCGAGCTGGAGGAGACGCCCACCAACACCGTCTGCTTCTCCGGCGACCCGCTGGAGCTGCTCCCCGCCCCCCGACCGGCCGAGGCCTGCTGGTGGCGCCGTCCGGACATGAGCATTGCCTGACACGAGGAGCACGACGATGAGCGACGATGGATCGGCCGCGCTGACCCAGCTCGGACGGCACGCGCCGCCGCCGGCAAGCCCGGAGCAGGCACGGCTGGAGCGCATCCCCGCCCCGCATCCGGGCCGGCAGTATCTGGTGCGCTTCACAGCCCCCGAGTTCACCTCGCTCTGCCCGGTCACCGGCCAGCCCGACTTCGCGCACCTGGTGATCGACTACGTGCCGGAGAGCTGGATCGTCGAGAGCAAGTCGCTGAAGCTGTTCCTGACCAGCTTTCGCAACCACGGCGCCTTCCACGAGGACTGCTCGGTGCGCATCGCCGCCACCCTGGTCGAGCTGCTGTCGCCGGTCTGGCTGCGCATCGGCGCCTACTGGTATCCGCGCGGCGGCATGCCGATCGACGTGTTCTGGCAGACCGGCGCGCCGCCGGACGGGGTCTGGGTTCCGGCCCAGGACGTGCCGGGCTACCGCGGACGCGGCTGAGCCCGCTTCTTGCACCGATGCCGGCTGCTGCCCCGTGGCGGCATCAACCAGCGGCGAGGCGGCGATGGCATCCAGCGACACGGTTCCGGTCGGCAGGCTGCGTCCGGGGCAGATCGCCGCCGTCGCGGTCGGCAACGCGCTCGAGTTCTACGACTTCGTCACCTTCGCCTTCTTTGCCGTCCAGATCGGCCGCACCTTCTTTCCGTCGCACTCGGCGACCGGCAGCCTGCTGGCCTCGCTCGCGACCTTCGGCTCCGGCTTCCTGACCCGGCCGCTCGGCGCCTACGTCATCGGCCGCATGGGCGACCGGCGGGGACGCAAGCCGGCGATGCTGCTCTCCTTCGGCCTGATCGGCATCGCGGTGATCGGGCTGGCGCTGACCCCCTCCTACCGTCGCATCGGCGTGCTGGCGCCGATCCTGGCGGTCGGGTTCCGGATGCTGCAGGGCTTCGCGCTCGGCGGCGAGGTCGGGCCCAGCACCGCCTTCCTGATGGAAGCGGCGCCGCCGCTGCGCCGCGGCCTGTATGCCTCGCTGCAGGCGATGAGCGCCGATGTCGCCGTGCTGGCGGCCGGCCTGGTCGGCGTGGTGCTGTCGAGCCTGATGGACGCGCCGGCGCTGGATGCCTGGGGCTGGCGCGTCGCGCTGCTGCTCGGCGCCTGCATCGTCCCGTTCGGCCTGGTGATGCGGCGGCGGCTCGACGAGACGCTGCATCGGCTTGCAGCCCGGGAACCCGAACGGTCGGGCAGCCTGGTGCCGATCGCCTGCCTCGGCATCGCGCTGCTGGCCTGCGCCACCACCACCGCCTACATCCTCGACTACCTGACCACCTATGCCGCCACCACGCTCGGCATGCCGACGCGGCTGGCATTCGGCGCCACCGTGACCGTCGGCCTGTGCAGCGTCGTCTGCGATCCGCTCGGCGGCTGGCTGTCGGACCGGTTCGGCCGCAAGCCGGTGCTGATCGCGCCGGCCTGCCTGCTGCTGCTGCTGGTGTTCCCGTGCTTCCATGCGCTCGACCGGCTGCGCTCGCCGCTGGCGCTGTATGGCGCGGCTGCGATCCTGGCGAGCCTGTCCAACCTGTCGAACGTCACCATGATCGTGGTGATCGCCGAGGCGCTGCCGAAGGCGGCACGGTCGGGCGGACTGTCGATGATCTACGCCGTCGCGATCTCGGTGTTCGGCGGCTCGACCCAGTTCGTCGTCGCGTGGCTGATCGCCGCGACCGGCAACCCGCTGGCGCCGGCCTGGTACATGGGCGGCGGCGTGCTGATCGGGCTGATCGCGATGGCGCTGCTGCGCGAGACGGCGCCGGTGCGGACGCAGGCGCTGTCCGCCCCGCCCACCTGTCGGACACACGGGCAGGCAAACCCCTGATCGCGGCCTCGCGCGCCGCGCCTTGGCGATCAGCAGGCCGCCGGGACGAGCCTGCCGGGAGACGGGTTCCAGCCGAAGCATCGCGTCGGCGCATGACCACCGGTGGGATCGACGCCCTGCAGCACGAAGCCGGCACGGGTCGCCACCCCGCTGACGATCGGTGCGTCCAGGCTGTCGAGCCGCACCGGCATCCCGCCGGCATCGAGGCCGAGCAGCTCGGCGCGCGTCCAGGCCGCGCCCTACTGGACCTGCAGCAGCATCACCACCGACGTGCCGAACGACCAGGGCGGGATGGGACGCAGCGTCGGCGCGTAGGCATCCGGCCGGTCCGCGCGCCAGACCACAATGGCCGCGCCGCGCTCGCGACGCACCAGCAGCAGGCGGGTATGCCAGTGGCCCGGCGGCCCCTCGTCCCAGGCCGCCCAGAACAGGTCGCGACGATCATCGTCGGTCGGCGCGCGGGTGATGGTGAGGCTGGTGGCCCCGACCGGGGCAAGATCAAGGACCGATCGTTCCACCGACACCGGTGAGGTCGGCGCGGCACCTGCGGCCGGAGCGCCAAGCCCGCCTAGAAAGGCCAGCAAACAGGCGAGGCGCCTCAACCGGCCTCCGCCGTCTCCACCCAGGCGCGCGCCGACTGGATCCGGTCCAGCAGCGGCTCGAGCGTCGTGATGTCGGACTTGTCGGCCCGCTCGTACGCCTGCTCGGCGTCGCGCAGCCGGGTCTCGCCCTCCTGTCGGGACAGCTCGGCCACCGGCGTGGCGGTGTCGGCAAGCACCGTGCAGCGGCCGGCGGTGATCTCGGCGAAGCCGCCGGCGACGAAGAAGCGGTCGGTCACCCGGGCGCCCTCGTGCAGCGACACCACGCCGCCGCGCAGCAGCACGATCATCGGCGAATGCTCGGGCATGGCGGCGAGGTCGCCCTCCGAGCCCGGCACCACCACCATGTCGACCGCGCGCGCGAGCAGCCGCTTCTCCGGGCTGACGATCTCGACGTCGATGGGCATGCCCGCGCTCCTGGCTACTTGGCGCCGTCCTTCATGGCGCGCGCCTTCTCGATCGCCTCGTCGATGGAGCCGACCATGTAGAAGGCGCCTTCCGGCAGGTCGTCATGCTCGCCGGCCACGATCGCCTTGAACGAGCGCACCGTGTCCTCGATCGACACCAGCTTGCCGGGCGCTCCGGTGAACACCTCGGCGACGTGGAAGGGCTGGCTCAGGAAGCGCTGGATGCGGCGGGCGCGGGCGACGGTCTGCTTGTCGTCCTCCGACAGCTCGTCCATGCCCAGGATGGCGATGATGTCCTGCAGCGACTTGTAGGTCTGCAGGATGCGCTGCACGTCGCGCGCCACCTGGTAGTGCTCCTCGCCGACGATCTTGGGGTCGAGCGAGCGGGACGTGCTGTCGAGCGGATCGACCGCCGGATAGATGCCGAGCTCGGCGATCGAGCGGTTCAGCACCGTGGTCGCGTCCAGATGGGCGAACGAGGTGGCGGGTGCCGGGTCGGTCAGGTCGTCGGCCGGCACGTAGATCGCCTGCACCGAGGTGATCGAGCCCTTCTTGGTCGAGGTGATGCGCTCCTGCAGCTGGCCCATGTCGGTGGCCAGCGTCGGCTGGTAGCCCACCGCGGAGGGGATGCGGCCCAGCAGCGCCGAGACCTCGGAGCCGGCCTGGGTGAAGCGGAAGATGTTGTCGACGAAGAACAGGACGTCCTGGCCCTCCTCGTCGCGGAAATACTCGGCGAGGGACAGGCCCGACAGCGCCACGCGGGCGCGCGCACCCGGCGGCTCGTTCATCTGGCCATACACCAGCGCCACCTTGGAGCCCTCGGTGGTGTTGTCGCCGAGCTTGATGACGTTGGCGTCGATCATCTCGTGATACAGGTCGTTGCCCTCGCGGGTGCGCTCGCCGACGCCTGCGAACACCGACACGCCGCCATGCGCCTTGGCGATGTTGTTGATCAGCTCCTGGATCAGCACCGTCTTGCCGACGCCGGCGCCGCCGAACAGGCCGATCTTGCCGCCCTTCAGGTAAGGGCACAGCAGGTCGACCACCTTGATGCCGGTGACCAGGATCTCGGCCGAGGCGGCCTGATCCTCGAAGGACGGCGCGTCGCGATGGATCGAGTAGTATTTCGTGGCCAGCACCGGGCCGCGCTCGTCGATCGGCTCGCCGATCACGTTCAGGATGCGCCCGAGCGTGCCGGGTCCGACCGGCACCTGGATCGGCAGGCCGGTGTCGCGCACCTCGGTGCCGCGCACCAGCCCGTCGGTGGAGTCCATGGCGATGCAGCGCACCTCGCGCTCGCCGATCTCCTGGGCGACCTCAAGCACCAGCTTCAGCTCGCCCACCTGGCAGGTGAGCGCGTTCTGGATGTAGGGCAGCTCGCCCTCGAACTGCACGTCGACGACGGCGCCCTTCACCTGGCTGACGCGGCCGACGATGTTGCGCCCCTGGGCGGGAGCAGGAGCCTCGAGAGTGGTGGACATGGAGTAAGCTCCTGGGCTGCGAGGGTTCGGTGCGGGATCAGACGGCGTCGGCGCCGGAGATGATCTCGATGAGCTCGCGGGTGATGTTGGCCTGGCGCGTGCGGTTGTAGTTCAGCGTCAGCCGGTCGATCGCCTTGCCGGCGTTGCGGGTGGCGCTGTCCATGGCGGTCATGCGCGCGCCCTGCTCGCCGGCGGCACTTTCCAGCATCGCGCGATAGAGCTGGATCTGCAGGTTGCGCGGCAGCAGCCGGGCCAGGATGGTGTCCTCGTCCGGCTCGAACTCGTAGGTGGCGCCGCTCTTGTCGCCGACCTCGTTGTCGTTCGACGGCAGCGCCAGCGGCACCAGCTGGATCTCGGTCGGCGTCTGCGACATCACGTTGTTGAAGCGGTTGAACACCAGGGTGGCGACGTCGAACTCGCCGCGCTCCAGCATCGCCGTCACCCGCGCGCCCAGCTCCTCGGCGGCGGTGAACGCCACGTCCTTGCCGGCCGAGCCCGGGATGCGGTCGACGATGCGGTCGCGATACTCGCGCGCCAGATAGTCGCCGCCCTTGCGGCCCACCGGCAGCAGCTTGACGGTCTTGCCCTCGCCCTCCAGCCGCTGCAGCAGCCGGCGGGTGGCCCGGCCGATATTGGAGTTGAAGCCGCCGGCAAGGCCGCGGTCGCTGGTCACCGGGATCAGCAGATGCACCTGATCCCGCCCGGTGCCGCGCAGCAGCTTCGGCGCGTTGTCGCGTCCGGCCATGCTGCCGGCGAGGGCCGCCAGCATGCGCTGCATCGCTTCCGCATACGGGCGCGCGGCCTCGGCGCGGGTCTGCGCCCGGCGCAGCTTGGCGGCGGCGACCATCTTCATGGCGCTGGTGATCTTGCGCGTCGACTTCACGCTGGTGATGCGCGCGCGCAGCTCCTTGAGCGAGGCCATGCAGGCTGGCTCCTCAGCCCTGGTTGAAGCGGCGGGTGAAGTCGGCGAGGAACTGCGTGAGCCTGTCCTCGACATCCTTCTTGATCTCGCGCTGGTCGCGGATCGCCTCCAGGATGCCGCCGCCATTGGCGCGCAGCTCGGACAGGAACTGCCGCTCGAAACCGACCACCTTGTCGACCGGCACCTTGTCCAGGAACCCGCGCGTGCCGGCGAACAGCACCACCACCTGCTCCTGCACCGGATAGGGGGTGTTCTGCGGCTGCTTCAGCAGCTCGGTGAGACGGGCGCCGCGGCCGAGCTGCTGCTGGGTCGCGGCATCGAGGTCGGAGGCGAACTGCGAGAACGCCGCCATCTCGCGATACTGCGCCAGCTCCAGCTTGATCTTGCCCGCGACCTGCTTCATCGCCTTGATCTGCGCCGCCGACCCCACCCGCGACACCGAGCCGCCCACGTTCACCGCCGGCCGGATGCCGCGGAAGAACAGCTCGGTCTCGAGGAAGATCTGCCCGTCGGTGATGGAGATGACGTTGGTGGGAATGTAGGCCGACACGTCGCCGGCCTGGGTCTCGATCACCGGCAGCGCGGTCAGCGAGCCGCCGCCATGCGCGTCGGACATCTTCGCCGCCCGCTCAAGCAGGCGCGAATGCAGGTAGAACACGTCGCCCGGATAGGCCTCGCGCGCCGGCGGCCGGCGCAGCAGCAGCGACATCTGCCGGTAGGCCACCGCCTGCTTGGACAGGTCGTCATAGGCGATCAGCGCGTGCATGCCGTTGTCGCGGAAGAACTCGCCCATCGCGGCACCGGTATAGGGGGCGAGATACTGCATCGGCGCCGGCTCGGACGCGGTGGCGGCGACGACGATGGAATACTCCATCGCGCCGTTCTCCTCGAGCGTGCGCACGATCTGCGCCACCGTCGAGCGCTTCTGGCCGATGGCGACATAGATGCAGTAGAGCGACTTCTTGTCGTCGCCCTGCGCGTTCACCGGCTTCTGGGCGATGAAGCTGTCGAGGATGATCGCGGTCTTGCCGGTCTGGCGGTCGCCGATGATCAGCTCGCGCTGGCCGCGGCCGATCGGCACCAGGCTGTCGATCGCCTTGATGCCGGTCTGCATCGGCTCGCTCACCGACTGGCGCGGCATGATGCCCGGCGCCTTCACCTCGGCGCGGCGCCGCTCGACATTCTCGAGCGGGCCCTTGCCGTCGATCGGGTTGCCGAGCCCGTCGACCACGCGGCCGAGCAGGCCGCGGCCGACCGGCACGTCGACCACGGTGCCGGTGCGGTTGACGGTGTCGCCCTCGCGGATGGAGCGATCGTCGCCGAAGATGACGATGCCGACATGGTCGCTCTCGAGGTTGAGCGCCATGCCGCGCACCCCGGCGCCGGGAAACTCGACCATCTCGCCGGACATGACGTTCTGCAGGCCGTAGGCGCGCGCGATGCCGTCGCCGACCGACAGCACGGTGCCGGTCTCGGCGATGTCGCTCTCGCTGTCGAAACTGGCGATCTGCTGCTTGAGGATGTCCGAAATCTCGGCGGGACGGATCTCCATCACCTAAGCTCCCTTCATGGCGTAGTGCAGTCGCGCGAGGCGTGACTTCAGGCTGGCATCATACAGGCGGGGCCCCACGCGCACCACAAGCCCGCCGAGCAGCGCCGCGTCGACGCGCTCCTGGATGTTGACCCGGCCGTAGCCGGCCTCGGTCAGGCGCGCGCGCAGCTGGGTGCGCTGCAGGTCGGTGAGCGGATGCGCGCTGGCCACGTCGGCGACCACGATGCCGCGCCGGGCGGCCACCAGGGCCGCGAAGCCGGACAGGATCGCGCGCAGGTCGGACAGGCGCCGGTTGTTGATCACCACGCCGACGAAGTGCTGCAGCATCTCGCCGAAGCCCTGGCTCTGCAGCAGCGCCAGCATCGCCTTGCGGCTCTGCGCGAGATCGAGCACCGGATCGGCGAGCAGCGCGCGCAGCGGCGCGCTCTGGTCGATCAGCCGGCCAAGCCCGTCGGCCTGATCCACCGCCTCGTCGAGGGCACGCCGCTCGTCGGCCAGCTCGTAGAGCGCCGTCGCGTAGCGGCCGGCAAGGCCGCCCGTCGGGCCGGCATTGGCCGGAACCATGCCTGGAGACGCCATCGTGCCGCCCGCACTCATCCTTGCACGTCTCCTTGATCGTGCGGATTTGGGCCCGCTTGTGCTTGCGCGGCGTCTACCATGGGGCAAATGACCACGCAACATGCAGCCGATGCCGCAACGGACGGCGATCCCGTCCCGTCCCCGACCGCTGGCCGGCCAGCCGGACGGCGGCCGGACGACCGGGCGCCGCTGCTGCTGACGCTCGAGCTGGCGCAGCCGGCGCAGGGGCTGTTCCAGTCGCTGCGGGAGCGGCACTTCCCGCCCGAGCGCAACCTGATCCCCGCCCACGTGTCGATGTTCCACGCGCTGCCCGGCGCCGAGCGCGACCGGATCACGCGTCGGCTGAAGACGCTGCCGGCGGACGGCTTCGCGGTGCGCGTCGAGGCGCCGTTCCCGCTCGGGCGCGGCGTCGGCTTCCGGCTGCAGGCGCCGGGGCTGCTGTCGCTGCGAGCACGGCTTGCCGCCGACTGGGCCGACTGGCTCACGCCGCAGGACCGGCAGGGCTACCGCCCGCACGTCACGGTGCAGAACAAGGTGACCCGGGAGGTGGCGCTGCAGACGCTGGAGCGCCTGCAGCAGGGCTTCGTGCCGTTCCGCACCGAGGCCGCCGCCCTGCGGCTGTGGCGCTATCTCGGCGGACCCTGGGAGGCGCTGGAGCGGATCGTCCTGTCGCCGCCTGCCGACCGCGAGGCCGGCAGCGCCTCAGTCTGACAGCGTCTGCAGCCGCTCGATCGACATCGACGCGAACTGCGCCTCGACCGCCGCGCGATCGGGCAGGTTGGGGCCGACCTGCCCCAGCTTGGCGGCGGCGAACGACAGCGCCAGCAGCGCCACCCGCTCCGGCTCGGCCTTCTCGGCGAGTGCCGCGACCAGGCCCGCCACCAGCGCGTCGCCGGCGCCCACGGTGCTGGGGATGTTCTGGATCGGCGGGCGTCCCAGCAGCACGTGGCGCTCGCTCACGAACAGCGCGCCCTCCGCCCCGCGCGACACCACCACCAGGCCGATGCCGCGCCGGCACAGGCTGTGCGCCGCGCGCGCCATCTGGCCGAGATCGGCGAAGCGCTGGCCGGTGCACTCCTCGAGCTCCTGCTGGTTCGGCTTGATCGCCCATGGCAGCAGCCCGGCCGGAGCCTCCAGCGCCTGCAGCAGGGCCGGGCCGCTGGTGTCGAGCACCACCCGGACGCCCTGGCACGTGAGATGGGCGACGATCTCCCGGTAGCCGTCCTCGGGCATGCCGGGCGGCAGGCTGCCGGACAGCACCACGATCGAGCCGGAGACCGCCGCCTCGGACAGCACCGCGCGCAGCCGCTCCAGGTCGGCCGGGACCGGGGTCAGGCCGCGCAGGTTGATGTCGGTGGTGTCGCCGCTGCTCTCGTCGACCAGCTTGATGTTGTTGCGCGTGTGGCCGGGGATGCGCACGAAGCGGTCGATGATGCCCTTCCTGGTGAAGAACTCCTCGAAGGTCGGCGCATTGATCTCGCCCAGCAGCCCGGTCGCCACGATCGGCGGCTCCTCCGACAGCCGCCAGTCGGACAGGCAGCCCGCCACGTTCACGCCCTTGCCGCCCGCCTGCCGAACCGACTTGAGCGCGCGGTGCACCGTGCCGGGAATGAGCTCGGTGAGATGCATGGCATGATCGATCGCCGGGTTGAGCGTGACGGTGATGATGGCAGGCGCGGTCATCAGGTGGCGTCCTTCCCGGGGGTGTGTGCCGACAGGCGCGCCGCGCGGTCGCAGCGGCGATCGCACCCAGCCTCGCAGCCCAGCGCCCCGACCGGAAGAGGCTGAGCGCAGATCAGGCCGGAGAACCGTGCGAGGGCGACATCCGCATCGCCAGGCCGATCGTCCCGGCGCATGAGACGAGCGCTTGACCGGTGCCGGGACACGGGTTCCCTTTGGCCAAGGCAACCGAGCGCTTCCCGAGGATCCCCGACACGATGCCCTTCCCGATCTGGCCCCGCGCGGCGCTGGCGACCCTGCTGCTTTCCGCGACCGCGCTGGCGCCCGCCGCCGCCCGGGCCGCAGCGCCGGCCCTGATGCGCTTTCCCAACGCGCACGGCGACCGGATCGTGTTCGTGGCGCACGGCAACCTGTGGACGGTCTCGCGCCAGGGCGGCACCGCCCAGCGCCTGACCGCCGATCCGGGCCAGGACCTGATGCCGCGCTATTCGCCGGACGGGCAGTGGATCGCCTTCACCGCCTCCTACCAGGGCAACCAGGACGTCTATGTCATCCCAGCCGGCGGCGGCGAGGCGAGGCGCCTGACCTTCCACTCCGACGTGGTGGCCAAGGCGCCGACCCGCTGGGGCCCGGACAACATGGTGGTGACCTGGACGCCGGATTCGAAGAACATCGTGTTCATGTCGCGCCGGCTGGACTGGAACCCGTCGGTGCACCGGCTGTTCCAGGTGCCGCTCGCAGGCGGCCTGCCGTCGCTGCTGCCGCTCGATCGCGGCGGGCTGATGACCTACGGCCCGGACGGCCATTCCATCGCCTATACCCGCATCTTCCGCGACTTCCGCACCTGGAAGCGCTATGACGGCGGCCGCGCGCCCGACATCTACACCTACGACTTCCAGTCCAGGGCGCTGACCCGCATCACCGACTGGAAGGGCAACGACACCGCGCCGATGTGGGTCGGCCGCAAGATCTATTTCCTGTCCGACCGTGACGCCAAGCGGCGCGCCAACATCTGGGTCTATGACCTGGACAGCCGCCAGTTCGCCGAGATCACCCACTTCACCGACTACGACGTGGACTTCCCCTCCCTCGGCGACAGCGCCATCACCTTCGGGCAGGGCGGCAGGCTGTGGGCGATCGACCTGCCCTCGCAGCAGCTGCACGAGGTGCATGCCGACGTGCCGGACGACGGCACCCGCACCCAGCCGCGCTGGGTGAAGGTGGCGAACGCGATCCGCGACGTCGACACGGCGCAGGCCGTCGACTACGCCGTGTCGCCGAACGGCGCCCGCGCCGCCTTCTCCGCCCGCGGCGACCTGTTCACGGTGCCGGCCGAGCATGGCGCCGTGCGCAACCTGACCCAGACCAGCAACGCCGACGAGGACCATCCGGCCTGGTCGCCCGACGGCACGATGCTGGCCTACACCACGGATTCGAGCGGCAGCCAGCAGATCGCGCTCCGCCCGGCGGCCGGCGGGCCGGAGAGGCTGATCACGCGCTTCAGGACCGGCTTCTACTACACGCCGGTCTGGTCGCCGGACGGGCATACGCTGGCGGTGCCGGACGGCAACCACAGCCTGTGGCTGGTTTCCACCGACGGCGCCGAGCCGCGGCACGTGGTGCAGGACCCGTATGCGGAGATCCACGACGCGTCCTTCTCGCCCGACGGCAAGTGGCTCGCCTTCAGCACCCTGCGCGACAACCGCCAGCGCGCGATCCACCTGTTCGAGATCGCCGCCGCCCGCGACAGCATCGTCAGCGAGGCGATGGGCAACGACTTCAACCCGACCTTCTCGCCGGACGGCAGGCTGCTGCTGTTCGTGTCCACCCGGCACGAGCTGCCGACCTTCGCCGACAGCGAGTTCAACGTCGTCGACCTGAAATCCGACGGCATCTACGCCGCCACCCTGCAGGCCTCGGCCACCTCGCCGTTCGCGCCGCGCTCCGACGAGGGCGTGGCCACGCCGAGGCCGGACCAGCCGGCCAGCGCCACCCCGCCGGCGCACGCCAGGCACGGCGCCACCGCGCCCGCGCCGGCCGACACCGCCACCACCGCCACGGGCGGCACGACCGGCCAGGCCGGCGGCAAGGGCTGGTATCCCGGCGTGTCGGCGCCGATCCACATCGACATCGACGGGCTGATGCAGCGCGCCGTGCCGGTGCCGATCGAGGCCGCCGACATCACCGCCCTCGACGCGCGCGACCACCGGATCTTCTTCCAGACCCAGGCGCCGCCGCTGATCGAGGGCAACCTGCCTGCCGAGAAGGGCCGGCTGCACGTCTTCGACATGGACAAGCGCAAGGACGAGATCGTGGTCGGCGACCTCGACACCTACATGCTGTCCGCCGACGGCAGCCGCGTGCTCTACAAGCACGGCAAGGAGTGGCACGCGGCCGACGCCAAGCCCGGGCACGACAACGACAAGACGCTCAGGCTCGACGACATGCGCGCGCGCGTCGATCCGCGCCAGGAATGGCGGGAGATGTTCGAGAACGCCTGGCGGCTCGAGCGCGACCTGTTCTACAGCGCCGCGATGAACGGCGACGACTGGCAGGCGGTGCACGATGCCTACGCCAAGCTGGTGCCGCTGGTCGGCTCGCGCGAGGACCTGAACTACGTTATCGGCGAGGTGCAGGGCGAGATCGGCAACTCGCACACCTATGTCGGCGGCGGCGACGACGGCAACAGGACCGAGCCCGCCACCACGCCGCTGCTCGGCGTCGACTACGCGCTCGACGCGGCCACCGGCCGCTACCGCTTCGCCAGGATCTATCCCGGCGACAACACGCGCGCGCGCTACCGCAGCCCGCTCGCCGAGCCCGGCGTCAACGTGCATGAGGGCGACTACCTGCTGGCGGTGGACGGCCAGGAGCTCAAGGCGCCGGCCAGTCCCGAAAGCCTGTTCGTCGGCCTGACCGGCCCGGTCACCCTGACCGTCTCCAATGCCGCCACCGGCGCCCGGCGCGACGTGACGGTGGAGCCGCTGGTCAACGAGCTGGCGGTGCGCGAGCAGTACTGGATCGACCATAACCGGCAGAAGGTGGACCAGCTGTCCGGCGGCCGCGTCGGCTACATCTATCTGTCGGACATGGAGAGCCTGGGGATGGAGCAGTTCATCCGCCAGTTCTACCCGCAGCTGAACAAGCAGGCGCTGCTCGTCGACGACCGCTGGAACAATGGCGGCTTCATCGACCAGATCGTGCTGGAACGCCTGCGCCGGGTGCTGGTCGGCATGTCCACCAACCGCGAGCGCGCGGCGATGACCACCCCGCAGCAGCTGGTCGACGGGCCCAAGGCGGTGCTGATGAACCACTATTCCGCGTCGGACGGCGACATCTTCCCGTACTATTTCCGCAAGTACGGCCTGGGCAAGCTGATCGGCACCCGCACCTGGGGCGGCGTGCGCGGCATACGCGGCGAATGGACGCTGCTCGATGGCGGCTACATCACCGTGCCCGAGGACAGCCTGTACGGCACCGACGGCAAGTGGGTGATCGAGAATCACGGCGTCGACCCCGACATCGAGATCGAGGACGTGCCGGGCGAGTTCCTGTCCGACCACGACATCCAGCTCGAGACCGGCGTGAAGACGCTGACCGACCAGCTCGGCCGCAGCCCGCACACGGTGACGCAGCCGCCGCCGCTGCTGCCGGCCTACCCGAAGGAAGGCGACGTCATCCCCAGCAGCCACTGAGCGCTCACGATCGCGTCCGCCGGCGGGTTTGCGGCGGGCGCGGGGTGGATCGCGGCCGGCGTCGTCCCACGTGATGGCGCGGGCCGTCGCGCGCCCTTGAGCAGAGGTCCGCATGCCAGACACTTCGTCCCCCGGCGTCGTTTCCATCACCGGCGGCTCGTCGGGCATCGGGCTCGCCACGGCGCAGCTGTTCGCCGCCAAGGGCTGGCGCGTCGCCCTGATCGCGCGCGGCACCGAGGCGCTGGACGCGGCCCGTTCGGATCTCGTCGCAAGGGGTGCCACCGTGGCGACCGCGGTCGCCGACGTCACCGACAGCGAGGCGCTGCGCCAGGCGGCGGCGTCCATCGAGGCCGAGCTCGGTCCGATCGACGTCTGGATCAACAATGCCGGCGTCAGCGTGTTCTCGACCTTCATGAGCATGAGCGAGGCGGAGTTCGCGCGCGTCACCGACGTCGTCTATGGCGGCACCGTCAACGGCACCCGCGTGGCGCTGGAGCGCATGCGGCCGCGCAACGCCGGCACCATCGTCAATGTCTGCTCGGCGATCGGCCTGCGCGGCGTGCCGCTGCAGTCGGCCTATTCCGGCGCCAAGTGGGCGATGCGCGGCTTCACCGAGGCGATGCGCGCCGAGCTGATGCACGAGCGCAGCCGCATACGGCTGTCGATGGTCTATCCGCCCAGCGTCAACACCCCGTTCTACAGCCATGCCACCGCCCATCTCGACGGCCGCCTGCCGCGTCCGCCGCCACCGATCTACCAGCCGGAGATCGTCGCCGAGGCCATCCATTTCGCGGTGGTCAACCGACGCCGCGAGCTGCTGGTCGGCGGCCAGACGGTGCAGACCGGCCTGCTCAACGCCGTGGCACCCGCCCTCGCCGACCGGCTGCTCGGGACCTTCGGGCCGTTCCTGCAGAAGACCAGCAACCGAGGCGTGGCCGACGCCCGCGACGAGAACCTGTTCTCCCCCTCGCAGCGGGCCTCGACGACGCATGGCGCGTTCGACCGCGAGTCGCTGTCCGGCAGCGCCCAGCTCTGGGCGACCCGGAACCGCAAGACCGCCACCGCGGGACTGACCTTCGGCATCGCCCTGGCCGGGCTCATGGTGCTCGGCGGCCGTCGCTGACGACGCCGGGAGGCGGGCGGACAGGCGGCGCGCTGATCCGACGCGGCCGCGCCACCGGTCACGGCTTCAGGTAGCGCGCGAACCAGGCCAGCGTGCGCCGCCTCGCATCCGCGAGCGCTGCCGCGCCGCGCATGCCGTGGCCCTGGCCGGCATACACCACGAACTGGGTCGGCACGCCGAGCGTGTGCAGCGCGTGGTAGAACTCCTGCGTCTGCGGCATCGGGCACTCGACGTCGGCATCGCCGACAAACTCGAAGGTCGGCGTCTTCACCTGGCGGATGAAGGTGATCGGCGAGGACTTCGCATAGATCGCCGGGTCGTCGTAGACGGAGGCGCCGAAGAACGGCAGCATCCACTCGTCGATGCCGTTCTCGCCGTAGTAGGACTGCCAGTCCGAGACTCCGGCGCCGGCGACGGCCGCCTTGAAGCGGTTGGTCTGGGTCACCGTCCACATCGTCATGTAGCCGCCGTAGCTGTAGCCGATCAGGCCGAGCCGGTGGTCGTCCACCGGCACCGCGCGCTCCACCGCGTCGATGCCGGCCAGCACGTCGCGCAGATCGCCATGGCCGAAGTCGCGCACGTTGGCCTGGGTGAAAGTCTCGCCCTGGCCGAAGGAGCCGCGCGGGTTGGGCAGGAACACGCGGTAGCCGGCGGCGAGCAGGAACAGCACCTCGCTGCGCGGCGTCAGATAGCCGGGCATGTTCGCCGCCGACGGGCCGCCATGGATCGAGACGATCATCGGGCTCCGGGCGCCGCTCATGGCGGTGGGCGCGCCCTTCGGCGACAGCAGCCAGCCCTGCACGTCGAAGGCGTCGCTGCGCCAGCTCAGGCTCTGCGCGGTCACCGCCACGCTCTGGCCGGCATTGGCGAGCGTCAGCGCGTGCCACTGCCCGAGCGGTCCCGCCTCGAGCTCGGGCGCCTGGGTGAAGCTCTGGTGGATGGCAGCGCTGGCGCCGCCGCCGCAGGCGATGCCGAGGCCGCCCCGGCTCGCCGACAGCGTCTCCTCGCCCGACCAGATCGGCTTGTCCGCATCCGCCCCGCCCAGCGCCAGCAGCTCGGCGCGAGACCCGGCCAGCGCGGTGCCGGTCAGACCGCCGCCGCCGCAGGACCAGGACAGGGCGGTGACGCTGGCGCGCAGGTTCGGGGTCAGGCTCTGCAGCACCGCCGGCGCGTTCGACGGACCATCCAGCGCCAGCCGGAACACGTCGCCGCCGGTGGAGCCGAAATCGCTCATGATCCCGCCGATGAACGCCACGGTGCGGCCATCCGGCGAGACCGTCGGATCGGCAAGCTGCTGGCGCTGCGGCGGCGTGTAGAGCAGCCGCGCCTGGCCGTTCTCGAAGCCGTACAGCCTGGCGATCCACCAGTTGTTGTCGCCGTTGCCGTGCGCTGCGGTGCCGACGAACATCGCGCGTCCCGGCTGCGCCGGATCGGCGCGCCAGTCGTACTGGTAGACATAGAGATCGGCGGGCGACTGGAACTGCAGCGCGCCGCCGACGATCGTGGCGATGCGCTGCTCGTCCTCCGTGGCGCCGATCTCGCCGGTCATCTTCGCCCCCGCCTGGGTGGCGCCCGGCTCCTTGTGCGCGCCCGCCGTCGCCAGCACCGCCAGGGTGGCGTCCGCGCCGAAGCGCAGGCCCTGCAGCGTGCCGTCGAACGACAGCAGGCGCGCGGCACCGCTTCCGTCCGCGCCCACCTGGAACACCGCGCGCTGCGTCTGCCCGGGCTGCCTCAGCACGAAGGCCAGGTGGCGCCCGTCCGGCGACCAGGCGAGCGAGGAGGGCACGCAGTCGGCGCCATGGCATGGCAGCCCGACCGTGACCGCAGCGCCCTGGCCCGAGACCGGCCGGATCACGATGCCGAAGGCCGGCTCCGCGTCCTCGTCCGCCGGCTGCTCCGCCTCGAGCGTGGCGACGTGCGCGCCGTCCGGCGACACCGCCACCTGGGTGAACAGATGCAGCGGTGCCGGACCCGGTGCTGCCGAGGCCGGCGGGCTCAGCGACAGCAGGCCGAGCGAGAGTGCCACCGGCACCGCCTGGTGCATCAGCGTCCTGGTCTGTCGCATGGGGATGATCCGGTTGCCTGAGGTGACCGGGGGCATACAACCTGAGGCTCCCGCCGACCAGCGGGCGCCTCCGTGAGGCGGCGGCTCGACGCTGCATCTCGATGGGTCGGTGACCGTAACGTACATGTGATCGTCATCGTGAGTGGCAGGGAGCAGCCCTTCAGCACCCGGGGCCGGACCGAGGCCCACCGGTGCGGTTTCCAGCAGCGGCAGATGCGGGCTACGAGATCGGCCGGCCGCGGCAGGCGTGGCCGCGCGGATCGTCTGGCTTGGTGCCGTCTGCGGACCCCGAGCCGGCCGCAACCCGCGTGACGCCGCGTTCCCGCGCGAGGGTCGGGTATGCCTTGATATCGTTCAGGCCGCGCTCGTCATCCGGCTTATGCAGATCCAGGCACTATTCCGCACGGATGCAGCCGCCATATCGCATTGAGTGCAATCCGGGAGCGAGATCATGGATATCAAGCGGGCAGGCAGCCAGGCGTCAGCCAGGGGGCCATCGGACTGGTTCACCGGCACCGTCCGCATCGATCCGCTGTTCACCGCGCCCGATCCCGCACGCTCGGGCGCGGCACTGGTGACGTTCGAGCCGGGGGCGCGCACCGCATGGCACACCCATCCGCTCGGCCAGACCCTGATCGTGACCGCCGGCTATGGCTGGGCGCAGCGCGACGGCGGCGCGGTGGAAGAGATACGCCCGGGCGACGTCGTCTGGTTCCCGCCGGGCGAGAAGCATTGGCACGGCGCTTCCATGACCACGGCCATGAGCCACATCGCGGTGCAGGAACAGCAGAACGGCTCGCCGGTCACCTGGATGGAGCACGTCACGGACGCGCAATACGGAACCGGTCCCTCGCCGCTCTGATCGGCGACGCCGCGATCTGCCGTCGGGCTCGCGCCATCTCGTCCTGCCGGTCGAAGCCCGGCTGCCCGATCACCGAAGCCGATACCGATCCTGGGGACGGAGCTGCCGCCTCGAACCGGACCGCCACCCCCGACCGGACGCCGTCATGGCGAACCCATTCCTCCGGCCGTCAGCCGTCGCCGACTCACTTGCTCCAGAGGTAGTGCACGATATCGACCAGCGCTGCCGCGGAGATCGGCATGGCGAGCAGACAGAACGCCACCAGCAGGAACAGGTAGCCGAACACGTTGCTGCCGGGCGGCGTCGCCGGCGCGGGCGGCTTCGGCTCGGGGCGGAAATCCACACCGTCGAATGGCATGCGGCCTCCTCCCTTCCGTGATCACGATCCGTCGCAGACCGGCAGCCGCTGGCGGCCTGTGCAGTCTAGCCTGACTAGCATGCCTCGCGACAAGCCGCGCTTCAAAGAAACGATACCGGGTCCACGTCGACATCCACCTGCACCGAACGCGGCACCTGCGGCGCCAGGGTGCGCCAGGCGCTCAGCCAGTGCCGCAGGATCGGCTGCACCGCGATCTCGCGCCGGGTGCGCAGCAGCAGCCGCCGGCGGTGGCGGCCGCGCAGGATGGCCAGCGGCGCCGGCGCCGGACCAAGCACCTGCAGCCCTTCCCCGGTCGGCGCGCTGCGGCCGAGCGCGTTCGCGGCCGCGTCCGCCGCCTCGGCGGTGTCGGCGCTGACGATCAGCGCCGCCAGCCGACCGAACGGCGGCCAGTGGCCGGGCCGACGCTGCGCCGCCTCCTTCTGCATGAAGGCTGCGAAATCGTTGGCGACCAGCGCCTGCATCACCGGATGGGTCGGGTTGTAGGTCTGCAGCAGCACCTGCCCCGGCGCTTCCGCGCGCCCGGCCCGGCCTGCCACCTGATGCAGCAGCTGCACCGTGCGCTCGGCCGCGCGCAGGTCGCCGCCCGCCAGACCCAGATCGGCATCCACCACCCCCACCAGCGTCAGCCCGGGAAAATGCCAGCCCTTGGCGACGATCTGGGTGCCGATGATGAGGTCGACCTCGCGATCGGCGATCCGGCGCACCGCCTCCGCCGCCGCGTTGGGTCCGGGCAGCGTGTCGCTCGCCATCACCAGGATGCGGGCGTCGGGAAAGGTCTCGCGCGCCTCCTCGGTGATCCGCTCCACCCCGGGCCCGATCGGCGTCAGGCTGTGCTCGGCGTTGCAGGCCGGGCAGTGCGTCGGCACCGCCTTGGTATGGCCGCAATGGTGGCAGGCGAGCTGACGCCGCGCCCGGTGCTCGACCAGCCAGGCGGTGCAGTTCGGGCACTGGATGCGATGCCCGCACGCCCGGCACAGCGTCAGCGGCGCATAGCCGCGACGGTTCAGGAACAGCATCGCCTGCTCGCCGCGGCGCACGGTGTCGGCCACCTGCGCGATCAGCACCGGGCTCAGGAACCGCCCGCGCTCGGGCGGATGGTCGCGCAGGTCGACCGCAGCCACCTCCGGCAGCCGCGCCCCGCCATGCCGCACCGTCAGCGACAGCTGCCGGTAGCGGCCGTTCTCCACGTTGGACAGCGTCTCCAGGCTGGGCGTCGCCGACACCAGCAGCACCGGCGCCTCCGCCAGCCGCGCCCTGACCACCGCCATGTCGCGGGCGTGGTAGGTGACGCCGTCCTCCTGCTTGAAGGCGGTCTCGTGCTCCTCGTCGACGATCACCAGCCCCAGGTCCGGGAACGGCAGGAACAGCGCCGAGCGCGCGCCCACCACCACCTGCGCCTCGCCGCCGGCGACCGCCCGCCAGGTGACGCGCCGCCGCTTCGAGCCGAGGTCGGAATGCCACACCGCAGGCTCGACGCCGAAGCGGCGCACGAAGCGCTGCATCCACTGCGACGACAGCGCGATCTCGGGCAGCAGCACCAGCGCCTGGCGGCCCTCCGCCAGGCACGCCGCCACCGCCTCCAGGTAGGTCTCGGTCTTGCCCGAGCCGGTCACCCCGTCGAGCAGGGCCGCCTGGAAGCGCCTGGCATGCACCAGCCCGCGCAGCTGCTGCGCGGTGTTCGCCTGGTCGTCCGACAGCGCGGGCTCGGCATGGTCCGGATCGGGCCGACCGAACGCCGCCGGCGTCTCGATCTCCTGCTCGCGCAGCAGCCCGGCCTCGGCCATCGAGCGCACCACGCCGCTTCCGACCCCGGCCAGCCTGGCGAGCTCGGCGGTGTTGCGCGGCCTGCCGTCGACCAGCACCTGCAGCACGCGCGCGCGCGCAGGCGTGGCGCGCGCCGTGGCGGTGTTGCTGCCAGAGCGCACCCAGCCGGTGGTGGGCGGGATGGCTTGCGACGCGTTGACGCGCAGCGCCATCGCCAGCACCAGCCCGGGCGGGGTCAGCGTGTAGCCGGCGACCCAGTCGACGAAGCGGCGCAGGGTCTCCGGCATGCGCGGCACGTCCAGCAGCGCCGACACCGGCTTGAGCCTGCCATCCGCCACCGGCGCCGAGCCGGGCGAGGCCAGGTCGGCAGGCAGGCCCGCCGGCGCGTCCCACACCACCCCCACCTCCTCGCGCCGGTTCAGCGGCACCAGCACCACGTCGCCGGGCTCAAGCGCCAGCCCGTCCGGCATCGCGTAGTCGAAGGCGCCCGCGAACGGATAGGGCAGCAGCACCGCGACCCGCGCCCTGGCCTGCGCCGTCCCGGCCGCGCGTTCGCCCGCATGCCTTGTGGCGACGGCCGGGACGTCTAAGCTCTGGAGCGTGGAACGCGTGGGCGACAGGGTTCAATCCAGTGCGGGCGGAGGCGGCGGGCGCCGTGGCCCCGGTCCTGCGTGCGACGGTCCACAGTGTGGGAGCGATCGCGGCGATGGACAATGATCGCGCCGACACCGAGGCCGGCCGCGTGGCCCGCTTCCTGGCCGACAACCCGGACTGGCTGGCGACGCAGACCGGGCTCTACCGCCGGCTGTCGCCGCCGCGCCGGGTGCATGGCGAGACGCTTGCCGACCATATGGCGGCGATGATCGAGGCGGCCCGGCAGCAGGCGGCCGACATGACCGCGCATGCCGAGACCGTGCTGCAGGCCGGCCGCGCCGCACTCGGCCTCGCCGACCGGGTGCGCGCCGCGGTGCTGGCGCTGATCCGCGCCCCCGACATCGGCGAATGCGTGACCGGCGACCTGCCGCGGCTGCTCGGGCTGGATTCGGCGCTGCTCTGCATCGAGCGCTCCCGCACCGTGACCCTGCTGTCCGAGCGGCTGATGGCGCGCCGGCTGCCGCCCGGCACGGTGGCGCGCCTGCTGGAGCGACGCGACGTCAGGCTGCGCGCGGCTCCGGCCGATGCCGCCCTGCTGCACGGCGAGGCGGCCGGGCTCGCGGCGCACGACGCGCTGCTGCGCGTGCCCGTGCCCGGCCTGCCGCCGATGCTGCTGGCGCTGGCCAGCCGCGATTGCGCGATCCTCGACGAGGGGCTGCCGGCCAGCGTGACCGGCGGTGCCGCCGGCGGCGGCGGCATGGCGGCGCTGGCCTTTCTCGGCGAGGCGCTTGCCGCGCGCATCGAGACGCTGTCGTGAGCCCTTGGGGTCGTGAGCCTGGGATCGTGAGCGCGACGTCGTGAGCCTGCCGGCGACGCTGCTGCTGGAGCAGTTCCTCGACTGGCTGCGCGACGAGAAGCGCGCGAGCCCGCTCACCGTGGTCGCCTATCGCGGCGACCTCGGCCGCTTCCTCCAGTTCCTCACCTACCATCTCGGCGCGGACGCCGATCTCGAGGCGCTGGCCGGGCTGCGCCAGGCCGACCTGCGCGCCTGGCTCGCCGAGGAAGGCAGACGGGCGGCCGAGCAGCCCGGCTTCTCGCGCGACCGGGCCAACCGCACCCGGGTGCGCCGCATGTCGGCGCTGCGCAGCTTCTACCGTCACCTGTCGCGCCGGCACGGCGTCGACAACGCCGCCCCCGGCCTGATGGCCTCGCCGCGAATCCGGCCCACCCTGCCGCGGCCGCTGCCGGTGCCGGCAGCGCTGGCGGTTCCGGACGGCATCGCGGCGCTGGCCCACACGCCGCTCGCCGAGCGCCGCGACGCCGCGCTGTTCAACCTGCTCTACGGCGCCGGCCTGCGCATCTCCGAGGCGCTCTCGCTCGACCTGCGCCACCTGCCGCGTCCCAAGGCCGGCGCCGTGCCCGGGGGTGCTGTGCTCATCGTGCGCGGCAAGGGTGACAAGGAGCGGCTGGTGCCGCTGCTGCCCGCGGTGCTGGGCGCGCTGCATGACTGGGCCGCCCATCATCCCGACCCGGCGCCAAACTCGCCGCTGTTTCCGGGCGTGCGCGGCGGCAGGCTCGATCCGGCGGTGGCGCAGAAGGCGATGCGCGACTACCGGCGGCTCGTGGGCCTGCCGGAGCATGCGACGCCGCACGCGCTGCGCCATTCCTTCGCCAGCCATCTGCTGGAGGGCGGCGCCGATCTGCGCTCGATCCAGGAGCTGCTCGGCCATGCCAGCCTGTCCACCACCCAGCGCTACACCCTGGCCGACGAGGCGCACCTGCTGGATGTCTGGCGCCGCACCCATCCCCGGTCCGGCATGACCGCCGACAAGAAGGATGCCGCCGGTGGCTGACCCTGCCCGCAGACGCTCGCTCTACCCGTCGATCGAGCCCTACGCGCACGGCATGCTGGCGGCGGGCGACGGGCACCAGCTCTACTGGGAGCTCTGCGGCAATCCTGCCGGCATCCCGGTCGTGGTGCTGCATGGCGGCCCCGGCGGCGGCTGCACGCCGATGCAGCGGCGGCTGTTCGACCCCGCCCGCTACCGCATCCTGCTGTTCGACCAGCGCGGCTGCGGCCGGTCGCGTCCGCACGCCTCGCTCGACTGCAACACCACCTGGCACCTGGTCGCCGACATCGAGCGGCTGCGCGAGATGACCCGCACGCGGCGCTGGCTGGTGTTCGGCGGCTCCTGGGGCAGCACGCTGGCGCTGGCCTACGCGCAGACCCATCCCGAGCGGGCGAGCGGGCTGATCCTGCGCGGCATCTTCGGCATGCGCCGCGCCGAGCTGCTCTGGTACTACCAGGAGGGCGCCTCCTGGATCTTCCCCGACAAGTGGGAGCGCTTCATCGCCCCGATCCCGGAGGCCGAGCGCGGCGACCTGATCGGCGCCTATCGCAGGCGCCTCACCGGCCAGGACGCCGCCGTGCGGCTGCAGGCGGCGCGGGCCTGGAGCCTGTGGGAAGGCGAGACGCTGACGCTGCTGCCCGACCCGAAGCTCGCCGTGCAGCATGGCGACGACGCCTTCGCGCTCGCGTTTGCGCGGATCGAGAACCATTATTTCGTGCATGACGCCTGGCTCGAGGACGGTCAGCTGCTGCGCGACGTGGGCAGGATCGCGCATCTGCCCGGCGTGATCGTGCAGGGACGCTACGACATCGCCACCCCCGCCCGCACCGCCTGGGAACTGCACCGGGCGTGGCCGCAGGCTGCGTTCCACCTGATCGCCGATGCCGGACACGCCACCACCGAACCCGGCATCCTGGCGACGCTGCTGGACGCGACGGACCGGTTCGCGGCCGCCTCCTGAGGTCGTGCTGAGGCGTCGGCGCCGGCTTGCGGCGCTGCCGGCGGCGCTCCTGGCGCTCTGTGCGGCCGGGCCGGGCATCGCCGCCGACGCCACCTGCCTCCGCGACGAGATCTCGACCGTGCGGCTGCGCGACGATGACGGCTTCATCAGCATGCCGGTCGCGTTCGGCGGGCGGACCGCCAGCCTGCTGGTCGATACCGGATCGGATGCCGGGCTGCTCACCGAGGACGGTGCCGCGCGCCTCGGGCTGACCCGGCGCGATCCGCAGCGTCGCACCCTGATGCTGGGCACCGGCGGCACCGGGCGGATGGTGCCGGACGTGCTGTATCCCGATCTCCGGCTCGGCCGGCTGCTTCTGCCCGGCGGCAGCATGCCGCTGGGACCGCTGCCGGGCCTGCCGGTGGTGACGCCGCCGGTGGCCGGGCTGCTGGGAGCAGACGTGCTGCAGCACTTCGATGTCGAGCTCGACCTGCCGCACGGCCGCATCGGCTTCTGGAGGGTGCGGGCAGGCTCGGTCGCCTGCGCGCCGCCGCCGGCCTGGAGCGGCAGGTTCGACACCGTGCCGCTGCGGCGCCGCGGCGCGCGGCTGCTGCTGGGCGGACGGCTCGACGGACAGCCGATCACGGTGCTGCTCGACAGCGGCGCGCGGTCGCGCATCCTGTCGGTGCGGGCGGCGGGACGGCTGGGAGTGGATGCCGACCGGCTGGGCATCGATCCGGGCGGCATCACCGCAGGCGTCGACCTGTATGAGAGCCCCTATCACTGGCACCGGTTTCGCAGCCTGACGATCGGATCGGACACGCAGGTGCTGCCGGTGCTGACGGTGGCGCCGCTCGACGAGCCGGTCGACCTGCTGCTGGGAGCGGACTGGTTCGCGACCCGGGACGTGTGGATCAGCTATGCGACCAACCAGATGTTCGTGCGGCCGGGCACGGCGCGATGACGCCGGCCATCGCCGCGTCCGCGCCGCGGACCGGCACGACCGATCTCGAGGAGCCGTATCGCTGCATCACGCTTCCTGCATGACTGCAATTCTGAGATTGCATGAACGCTGTCCGGCGCAGCGCGAGAATACCGAATCGGTACGGCTTTTATCGCCAATGTCACTGCATGTGACCGGGCAACGGCAGCGGAAGCGGGGAACGGGCAGAACGCCGACGCCGCCGACGACGTTGCGAACACAGAACCAGTTGCTGCGTCCGTTGCGAACCGTTATTGCATCGGACAGCGCGTGTTCGATCAGAAGAGCTGATGGCTATGTCACGCGACTTTAACAATCGTTTCTTAAACAGATCACGCAATGAATCGTTCTGTTTTCCAATCTCGGTGATTTGACATGTTTGATGGAGTCTCGACCGTGCGGCCGACGCGCCGTCCTTCGGCGACGAGGGATCCGCTCGCGCCGACGATTTTCCACCAGGACTGGCTGCTCGAGGCGGCAACGGCCGGACAATACGAGGTCGTGGAGGTCCTGCAGGACGGGGTCGTGGTGGGGCGGCTTGCCTTCACGCGCCGGCGCGGCTGCGGGATGACCCTCATCAACCAGCCGAGGCTGACGCACCTTCTCGGCCCGGCGATCGATGAAGGCAGCGGCGGGCCGACCACCCGTGCTGCAAGGCGGAACCGGATCGCGCGGGAGCTGCTGGCCAAGCTCCCGGCGTCCAGCGGGTTTTCCCAGAAGATCCAGGGCGGCATCTCGGAGGTGCTGCCGTTCCAGGAGGCCGGCTACGAGATCAGGGTGGAGATCACCTACGAGCTTCCGCCCGTGCCGGAGGCCGAGATCTGGCGCAGGATGCGCGACAAGACCAGGAACGTCATACGCCGCGCGCAGGAGCAGCTGGACGTCGACAGCGTCGAGGACGTGTCGGCCTTTCTCGAGTTCTACCAGGGCAACCTGGATGAACGGGACCGGCGCAGCTACTACGCGCCGAGCCGCATGGATGCGGTCTGTCGCGGCGCGATCGCGCAGGGTCGCGGCCGTATTCTGACGGCGCGCGACAAGACCGGCCAGCCGGTCGCCGCGATCTTCGTTCTCCGCGACGACCAGACCGCCTACTACTTCATGTCGACCCGCAAGCAGGACTGCCATAACGGGGCGGTCAGTCTGCTGCTCTGGACAGCCATCAGGGAAGCCTCCGAGCTTGGGCTGACCTTCGACTTCGACGGTTTCTCCTCGACCGGAAGCAGCGCGCTCTATCTGGGCTTCGGCGGCCAGGCGGCGCCGCGCTACATCGTGTCGCGGTCGAGCCCGGCGCTCCGGATGCTCAGGATGGCGAACGGCCTGGCGGGCCGCGCCAGACGCGGGTTCGATGACGCATCCGGGCGGCTGACGCGGTGGTGGGCGACAACCGGCAGCCTCCCGTCTGCGGCCATATCGTCGGCGCCTGCCGGGGTCGTCGACACCGCCGGCGCCGGATCGCTCGTCACGATCGGCTAGGTCCGTCCGGGCGACGCCTGCCCGCATCCGCCGACGGCGATCGCACCCCATGACCGCGATCCACGAAAAAAGGGGCGCCCCGCACGACGCCCCCCCTGATCGATCGGTCCGGACGAGGCGCTAGTTGATGCGCTCGCCGTGCAGGGTCATGTCAAGGCCATCGACCTCGAAGTCGTGGCTGACGCGCAGGCCGATGGTCAGGTCGATGATCTTCAGCAGCACGTAGGAGAGCAGGCCGCTCCAGATCAGGGTGGCGCAGACCGCCTTGGCCTGGATGACGAGCTGCGCGAACGAGCCGACGACGCCGGCCGGCGCCGCATCGGTCGCCGAGAGCGGGCCATAGGCGAACACGCCGGTCAGCAGCGCGCCGATGATGCCGCCGATGCCGTGCACGCCGAACGCGTCAAGGCTGTCGTCGTAGCCCAGCGCATGCTTGAGGCTGGTGGCTGCGAAGTAGCAGCCGACGCCGGCGGCGACGCCGATGATGATCGAGGGTCCCGGCAGCACGTAGCCCGAGGCCGGGGTGATGGCGACCAGGCCGGCGACCGCGCCGGAGATGATGCCGAGCACGGTCGGCTTGCCCTTGACCATCCACTCGGCGAACATCCAGGCGAGCGCCGCGGCGGCGGTGGCGATCTGGGTCGCCGCCATCGCCATGCCGGCACGGCCGTTCGAGCCCACCGCGGAGCCGGCGTTGAAGCCGAACCAGCCCACCCACAGCAGCGACGCGCCGATCACGGCATAGGTCAGGTTGTAGGGCGACATGTCGTCGTGGCCGTAGCCGGCGCGCTTGCCGAGCACGATCGCGCACATCAGCCCGGCGACGCCGGCATTGATGTGCACCACGGTGCCGCCGGCGAAGTCGATCGCGCCGAACGCGCCCACCCAGCCGATCGGGCTCCAGACCCAGTGCGCGATCGGCGCATAGACCACCAGCGACCACAGCACCATGAAGATGCACATGGCGGAGAACTTCATGCGGTCGGCGAACGCGCCGGCGATCAGCGCCGGGGTGATGATCGCGAACGTCATCTGGAACATCATGTAGACGCTCTCGGGGATCGTCATGACCGTCGCGTTGGACGATCCGGCGCCGAGGGTGAAGCCGATGTCGCTGCCCTTGGAGATGCCGGCCGCCATGCCGTTCAGCATGAAGCGCGACAGGTCGCCGATATAGGGCGAGCCGGTGGTGAAGGTCAGGCTGTAGCCGATCACCACCCAGGTGATGGTGACCAGGCAGCACACCGCGAAGGCCTGCATCAGCGTGGCGAGCACGTTCTTCTTGCGCACCATGCCGGCGTAGTAGAGCGCCAGGCCCGGCACCGTCATCATCAGCACGAGTGCGGTGCTGGTCAGCATCCAGGCGGTGTCGCCGGTGTCGATCTTGGGCGGCGGCGCGGGTGCCGCCGCCAGCGCCGGATGGGCCGCCAGCAGCGGCAGCAGGGCCAGTGTTGCCAACCCGACGCGCGAGGCGGCGAGGCGGCGGAAACCGGACCGGGTGGATGGGTGCATGGGGATGTCGTTCCTCACAGCGCGTCCTCGCCGGTCTCGCGGGTGCGGATGCGCACGGCCCGCAGGATCTCGCTCACGAAGATCTTGCCGTCGCCGATCTTGCCGGTGTGCGCGGATTGCAGGATGGCTTCCACCACCTGGTCCACCATATCATCCGACACCGCGACCTCGATCTTCACCTTCGGCAGGAAGCTGACGTGATACTCAGCGCCGCGGTAGATCTCGGTCTGGCCCTTCTGGCGACCGAACCCCTTCACCTCGGAGACGGTGAGGCCCTGAACACCGAGCGGCGTCAGCGCTTCCCTCACGTCGTCGAGCTTGAAGGGCTTGATGACTGCTGTGACGAGCTTCATCGCACCTCTCTCTGTCGAACACGCACCCGGCGGCTGATCGGCACATGCCGGGCCGGACAATCTCTCCAACGCCGCGCCGGAGCACGTCCCGATTTGGCACGCTATCGATCCAAAAACCATGCCACAGCGTCGCCGCCTGCGACGATGTCGCCGAATGCGGCCTGGACGACACGGTCCGCCCGACGCTCCTGCCCGGAAAATGGGCAGGGGTCGGGTTGGTGTCCGCCCGATCGCCCGCGACGCACGCCTCCGGTGCGCGCGTCATGAGCAGTCCGGACCACCATCCCGGCAGCGTTGCGCCGATCGAGGTCGCCGTCTGCATCGTCGGCGCAGGGCCGGTCGGCGCCACGCTGGCCTGCCGCCTGGGGGCTGCCGGCGTGCCGGTGGCGATCATCGACCGCGCGGCCCTGCCGCCGATGGAGCATCCCGACTTCGACGGCCGCGCCTATGCCGTCGCGTCCGGCAACCGGCGCCTGCTCGAGGCCGCCGGGGTGTGGGCGCATCTGCCGCTGCCGTCCGGCCCGATCGACGGCATCCGGGTGTCGGACGGCAGGCTCGGTTATCCCGCCTCGCCGCTGTTCCTGCATTTCGACCACCGGGAGGTCGGCGAGCCGTTCGGCTGGATGACCGAGGCGCGCAGCCTGCGGGTGGCGCTGAACGCCACCCTGCACGCGACGCCCGCCATCCGGGTGCTCGCGCCCGCCGAGGCGGGCGTGACGCGCACCGAGACCGGGGCCGTGATCCGCACCACCGACGGCCGCGTCGTCCACGCCCGGCTGGTGGTGGCGGCCGAGGGGCGGCACAGCCCGCTGCGCCGGCAGGCCGGCATCGCCGTCACGCGTCTGCGCTACGGCCAGAGCGGCCTGGTCTGCGCCGTGGCGCACCCCGTGCCCCACAACAACCATGCGCTCGAGCATTTCCTGCCGGGCGGCCCGTTCGCGCAGCTGCCGATGGCCGGCACGGAGGGCGCGCCGCATCTCTCGGCGATCGTCTGGAGCGAGCGCGACACGCTGGCGCGCCGGCTGGTCGGCCTGCCCGACGCCGACTTCGTGCGCGAGGTGCAGCGCCGGCTCGGTCCGCATCTCGGCACGGTGCGGCTGGTCGGCAGGCGCTGGCTCTACGAGCTGGGCGCGCTGCATGCGCATCGCTACGTCGCGACCCGGCTGGCGCTGATCGGCGACGCGGCGCACGGCATCCACCCGATCGCGGGACAGGGGCTCAATCTCGGCTTCCGCGACGTGGCCAGCCTCGCCGGCCTGGTCATCGCCGCCCATGCCGGCGGTGGCGATGTCGGCGACCCCGCGCTGCTGCGGCGCTACCAGGCGGCGCGCCGGCCCGCCAACCTGGCGATGCTGGCGGCCACCGACGTGCTCGACCGGCTGTTCAGCAACGACAACCCCGCGCTCCGGCTGGCGCGCGATCTCGGCATCGCCGGCGTCAACCGGATGCCGCGGCTGCGTCGGGCCTTCATGCGGGCCGCCATGGGCACGCCGGACGGCGGCGCCGATCGTTCCACACTCGCAGAAGCGGCGGCCGAACCCCATCTGCCCTCGATCAGGAGCTGAAGCCGGATCCCGCCATGGACAACGACACCGCCATCCTCGCGCCCCCGCCTCCCGTCCTCACGCTCGGCGCCATCGATCTCGGCGGCCTGTGGCGCCAGCTCGTCGCCGAGGCGGCCTGCTGCGGCGATCCGATCATGGGCCGGCTGCTGCGATCGTCGATCCATGCCCACGCCGACTTCACCGCCGCCCTGGCCGGGCTGATCGGCCGCAAGCTCGCCGACGCGACGGTGCCGGCCGACGCGCTGGCCGAGATGGCGGCGAGCGTGCATGCGGAAGAGCCGGAGATCGTCGCCGCCGCCGCATCGGATCTGGTGGCGATCAAGGAGCGCGACCCCGCCTGTCCGGACCTGGTGACGCCGTTCCTGTACTTCAAAGGCTACCAGGCGCTGCAGATCTACCGGGTGGCGCATCATCTCTGGCAGGATGGCCGCCGTCATCTGGCGCAGCATCTGCAGAGCCGAACCTCGGAGATGTTCGGCATGGACATCCATCCCGCCGCCCGCATCGGCCGGCGCGTGCTGATCGACCATGGCACCGGCATCGTCATCGGCGAGACCACCGTGCTCGAGGACGACGTCTCGATGCTGCAGGGGGTGACGCTGGGCGGCACCGGCAAGGACATGGGCGACCGTCACCCGAAGATACGCCGCGGCGTGCTGATCGGCGCCGGCGCCACCGTGCTGGGCAACATCGAGATCGGCGAGGGCGCCAAGATCGGCGCCGGCAGCATCGTGCTGGAGTCCGTGAACCCCTATACCACCGTGGTCGGCAATCCCGCGCGCCTGGTCGGCCGGCGCCATTCCAACATGCCCGCCTTCACCATGGACCAGACCCTGCCCCCTCTCGACTACATCATCTGATCAATCGGTTTCCAAAGGCTCGCCTTTGGCGGGGCGCGGGGCAGCGCCCCGCATCCTGTCCTGCAGCATCGGCCGCACCTTCAGGAACCGCCCATACAACCCCTCCAGTCCCGCCAGCACCCACCGGTTGCGCGCCGCGAGCCCGAGCGGCCTGAGCAGCGGGATCGCCCGCCACATCGCCGCGAACGCCTCGGCCCCCGACACCACGACGCCGTCCTCGCGCGCATGGAACCGCGCCAGCAGCGCCGCGCGGTCCAGGGGACAGGTGCCGTTCTCCTGCGCCACGTCGACGAAGCTGATCGCCCGGCGGCGATCGAGCCTGCGCATCAGCGCGATCTCGCGCCGGCAGAGGGGACAGGCGCCGTCATACCAAACCAGAAGCTCGACCATCTCGTTGAGATGGTGACCCGGCGCCGGTGCGCCAGCGGGAGGGGCCTGCATGCGGATCGCGATCGTCGGCGCCGGCCTTGCCGGCCTCGCATGCGCCACCCGGCTCAATGAGGCCGACCATCGCGTCATCCTGTTCGACAAGAGCCGGGGTGCCGGCGGTCGCATGGCCACGCGCCGGCTGGCCACGCCGTGCGGCGAGGCCGGCTTCGACCACGGCGCGCAGTATCTGACCGCCCACGACCCCGGCTTCCAGGCGCAGATCCGGTCGTGGGCGGAGGCGGGGCTGGTGGCGCCCTGGCCCGCCGCCGGCGCCGACAGGTTCGTGGGAATGCCGACGATGAACGCGCCGCTGCGGCAGCTGTCGGCGGCCCTCGATGTGCGGTCCCTGCAGCGGATCGATCGCCTCGACCCGGCGGCCGGCGGCTGGCATCTGCACGGCGACGGCATCGCCGCCGGCCCATACGATGCGGTCCTGGTGGCCCTGCCCGCCGAGCAGGCGGCGGTGCTGCTGCGCGACGTCGAGGAGGATTTCGCCGGCCGCGCCGCCGGCACGCGCTCGGCGCCCTGCTGGACCGCGATGGCCGCCTTTGCCGACCGGCTGCCGGTGGCGGCGGACGTGCTGCGGCATCGCGGCGCGCTCGACTGGGCCGCGCGCAACTCCGCCAAGCCCGGCCGCACTGGTCCCGAGGCCTGGGTGCTGCAGGCCGCGCCGGACTGGTCGACCGTCCATCTGGAGGACGCGCCGGACGCGGTGCTGCAGGCCCTGCTGGGGATGTTCGCCGCGGCAGCCGGCATCGTCGTCCCGGCGCCGCTCGCCGCGTCGGCGCATCGCTGGCGCTATGCGCGGTCCGGGGCCGCCGGCGAGGGGCTGCTGTGGAACCCCGCGCGGCGCCTGGGCGTGTGCGGCGACTGGCTGCTCGGCCCGCATGTCGAGTGCGCCTGGCTGTCGGGGCGGCACCTCGCCGATGCCGTCATGGGGACAAGCTGATGCCGCGCGGCGTTGCCAAGTCGGACCTGCCGAGCAAGCCGTGCGCCTGCTGCGGCCGTCCCTTCACCTGGCGCCGGAAATGGGCGCGCGACTGGGAGCAGGTGCGCTTCTGCTCCGACGCCTGCCGGGCCAAGGGCGCGCCCGCGCCGGCTCAGCCGCCGCGAACGAGCTCGTAGAGCGCCACCGCGGCCGCGTTCGACACGTTCAGGCTCTCCATCGCGCCCGGCATCGCCAGGCCGGCGATCTCGTCGCAGCTCTCGCGGGTGAGGCGGCGCAGCCCCTCGCCCTCGGCGCCCAGCACCAGCGCCACGCGCCGCTGCCGGAAGGCGCTGCCCTCCAGGTTGCCGCCGCCGGCATCGAGCCCCACCGTCCAGAGCCCCGCCGCCTTCAGCGCCGCCAGCGTCCGCGCCAGGTTGACCGCGCGCAGCAGCGGCACGGTCTCCAGCGCGCCGGAGGCGGCCTTGGCGAGCGCACCGGTTTCCTCGGGCGCGTTGCGGTCCTGCACGATCACCGCCGCCACGCCGAAGGCTGCCGCCGAACGCAGGATGGCGCCGACATTGCGCGGATCGGTGACCTGGTCGAGCACCAGCACCGGGCCCGGCCGCAGCAGCACCTGATCGAGCGGCGGCGTCGCCAGGGGATCGGCCAGCAGGGCCAGGCCCTGATGCACCGCATCGCGGCCGAGCAGCGTGTCGAGCCGGGCGCGGTCGGTGCGCTCCGGCGCCAGCGGCAGCGGCCCGTCCATGCGCGCCTCCAGGGCGGCCTGCGCCTCCTCGGTCAGCAGCAGCCGTCGCAGCCGGCGCTGCGGATTCTGCAGCGCCGCCAGCACCGGATGCGTGCCGTAGAGCCAGTTCGCGGCTCCGGCGGCGACGCCGGGCGGCTGCGCGGAATGGCGCGAGGCGCCGCGTCCCTGGCCGCCGCCCTGATGCGGCGGGCGGGGGCGTGCGGAAGCGGGGCCGGCGGCGGCCGGCCGGCCGGGACGTTCTGGAGGTCTGGGTGGCATGGTGCGATCCTACGCCGACCACCGCGCCGCGTCACCGCATCGCATCGGCAGGCGGAGCGGCGCTCATTGACAGTCGCCCCGTTCGGCCCTAGGTCGCTGCCGGCCGGAAGGGTGCCCGAGTGGCTAAAGGGGGC
This sequence comes from uncultured Acetobacteraceae bacterium, assembly GCA_964236105.1. Classification (GTDB taxonomy): domain Bacteria; phylum Pseudomonadota; class Alphaproteobacteria; order Acetobacterales; family Acetobacteraceae; genus Lichenicola. Next base: position 389,239 of record CAXSBC010000001.1, read on the forward strand.
GGACTGTAAATCCGCTGGCGTACGCCTACGTTGGTTCGAATCCAACCCCTTCCACCAGCTGCCGCCCGTACGGCTCCAGACCGTGCCCGCGAGCCGGCGACCGGGTCGTCAGCATCCCGCTCCCGATCGTGTGATCGACCGGACTGCATCCACAGCGTCAGCCGTGCGTAGCTCTCAAAACGTTAGTGAGGGCATCGCCATGACCGGCTCGGTATCGATCGTCAACCAGAACGGGACCCGCCTGACCCTCGACCGGTCGGACATCGTCGCCTTCTGGAGCACGCGGAGTCATCCGGGCCGCACGACCATCACCGTGGAGAGCCTCGGCGAGGTGGTCATCGACGAGCCTTATGAGAGCTTCATCGACCGGGTGTCGGCCATACGGCTCTACTGACGCGCGATCGGTTTCGAGCAGGCACCGCTGGAGCGGGCGGAGGGAATCGAACCCTCCTCGGTAGCTTGGAAGGCTACTGCATTACCACTATGCTACGCCCGCCGGCGTCCTGTCCTGTTAGCGCCTTCCAGTCCCGCCCGGCAAGCCCCGGCCGGGCCGTGCGCGTATCCGGCCCGCCATCACGGGCCCTTGACTTCCGAAGCCGCGCATCCTCTTTACGCTCCCTGCGCCGGGTTCACCGGGCGGATGACCGGGAACGTCGCGTCCCGGTCGGTCGCACGGAGGCGGGCGCTGCAGGGGCGTAGCTCAATTGGCTAGAGCGCCGGTCTCCAAAACCGGAGGTTGCGGGTTCGAGACCCTCCGCCCCTGCCAGCCGCCTGTCGATCAGGTGCAGATGCGGCCCGGTCAATCAGGATCAAGAAGGTGCGGCGTGGCGGTCAGTCCAGGGAAGTTCGTACGCGAGGTGCGCTCCGAGGTGACCAAGATCACCTGGCCCACGCGCCGCACCACGCTGATCACCACCGGTCTGGTGGCGGCGATGGCGACCCTGACGGCGATCTTCTTCTTCGTGGTCGACCAGGTCATCGGGCTGGGCGTGCGTGCGTTGTTCGGCCTCGGCACCTGATGGTCGGCCGGCCGAAATTCGGAGTCTGAGGAAGCGGTCATGGCGAAGCGCTGGTATGTCGTCCACGTTTATTCGGGCTTCGAGAAGAAGATCGCGCAGCAGATCAAGGAGCAGGCCCAGCAGAAGGGCCTGGCCGATCACATCGACGAGGTGCTGGTGCCGTCCGAGGACGTCACCGAGGTGCGACGCGGCCAGAAGGTGAGCTCGGAGCGCAAGTTCTTCCCCGGCTACGTGCTGGTGAAGATGGAGCTGACCGACGATGCCTGGCATCTGGTCAAGGACACGCCCAAGGTTACCGGCTTCCTCGGCAGCAAGACCAAGCCGTCGCCGATCCCCGACAGCGAGGCCGAGCGGATCATGAAGCAGGCCCAGGAAGGCGTGGAGCGTCCGCGTCCGGCCGTGCTGTTCGAGATCGGCGAGCAGGTGCGCGTGGCCGACGGCCCGTTCACCTCCTTCAACGGCACCGTCGAGGATGTCGACGAGGAGAAGGGCCGGCTCAAGGTCAGCGTGTCGATCTTCGGCCGCTCCACCCCCGTCGACCTCGAATACAACCAAGTCGAGAAGGTCTGACGAGGCCGGGCGGCACGGCGACCGGCCGCCCGCCCGACCGCATCAGCTCCTGGAGGTCTCCAGCGGCATCGGCGCGGCGGGTGCCGGGCCGAGCGCCCTCGCCTCCCGCGCCGCCTCGTCCGCCACCTGTCCCAGCATCCGGCTCAGCGCGGCCGCAAGGGCTCCCACCGTCTTGTCGTCCGGCGACACCGTCAGGTGCAGCGGCGTGCTGGCCGTCGGACCCGAGTCCGGACGCTGCACCAGCAGCGAGGCGATGATCTCCGCGCGCCCGGAGCTGTCCTGCGCGAACTGCGAGATGTTGACCTCCAGCACCGCCTGCGCCTCGGTCGAGATCGCGCCGCTCTGGGTGAACACGGTGGTCCCCGGCAGCCGCTGCTGCAGGTCCAGCGACAGCGTCTGCCCGATCATGTCCGCAAGCGGGCTGCCCCAGGCGGCGGCGTCCGCCAGCTTCAGCGTGTAGCCCGGCGCGCTGCGGACGATGTAGTCGCGGTCCAGATAGGCCGCGACCGCCGGCGTACGGATCATCAGCGTCAGCGGACCGCCGCGCTGTGCAGCCCCCGGCCAGGTGCTGAGGGTGTAGTAGTCGGGCTGCGATGAACCGCAGCCGGCCAGCGTCAGGCACAGCAGCCCGGCCGCGGCCAGGGCGGCCCGGGGCAACGTCGCGAGCCTCATGATCGGCCTCATGGCTTGCCTCGGCCGAGCAGCAGCGAGGAGGGATGGCGGCTGAGGAAGTCGACCAGCAGCCGGATCGAGCGGGCGGTGTCGTTCAGCTGGTCGAGCGTCTGCTGCAGGCTGTGGTGGAAGTCGGAGTTGCCGCCATAGGCCGACAGCGCGGTGTTGGCATGCGCGATGGTCTGCTGCAGCTGGTCCGAGATCTGCGGCAGGCGCTGCATCAGCGGCGTCAGCCCCTGGTCGGCATGGGTGGTCAGGTGCTGCACGTTCCGCAGCGTCGCGGTCAGCTGCGTGAGCGCCTGCTTGAGCTCCGGTCCGTTCACCGTCTGGTCGGTGTGCTGCAGCAGGACGTTCAGGTCGTCGCCGATCTGCTGCAGGGGCATCGCAGCAATCTTGTCGGCGACCGTCGAGACCGAATCCAGGATGCCGTCGATGCCGCCGGACTTGCTCGGCAGCACGATGACGTTGCCTTCCATGACCACCTTCTCCGGCTTGGCGTTGGGCACGAAGGTGAAGGAGATCACGGTGGAACCGGTCAGCAGGTTGCCGCTGGCGGTCTCGGCGCGCATGCCGTTATTGACCAGCGCCTGGGTGATCGCCTCCGGGGAATCGCGGCTGATCTCCCCCTCGGAGAAGATGCGCTCCGGCTGCACCTCCATCGCGACGCGCACGCGCGCCTTGCCGGTCTGCGGATCGATCAGCAGCTTCACCTCGGTGACGTTGCCCACCTGCAGGCCGAACAGGTTGATCGGGCTGCCGACGGACAGGCCCTGCACCGAGGTCTCGAAATAGCTGACCATCGCCAGGCGATCGCGATAGCCGGCCGTGTCGGCGTCTTCCTTGGTGTTGTAGAGCTTGAAGACGGCCTTGTCGGCAGCCTCGGGTGCCGTCTTGTCGCGACGCTCCTCCGGCAGGCCGAACGCCACGCCGCCGGACAGCACCGCCTGCAGCGACTCGATCTCGATATGCAGGCCGCCGCCGGCGAAGTCGGCGCGGATGCCGGACACGTCCCAGAAGCGGGTGTCGGACCGCAGATAGTGGTCGTACGGCTCGCGAATGAAGACCTGGACCGGGATCGGACCACGCCCGCCAGGCGGCATGGTGTAGCCCAGCACCTCGCCGACCACGATGTCGCGGAAGAACACCGGCGCGCCCTGGCTGATCGAGCCGATGGAGGCGGTCGTCAGCGTGTAGGTGCGGCCCGGCTCGTCGGAACGCACGCCCGGCGGCGCCTCCAGGCCCTTGAAATGATTCTGCGGCCTGCCCCCCGGCGAGCCGGGGTCGACCGCGATGTAGGCGCCGGAGACCAGCGTGTCGAGGCCGGATACGCTGGCCCCGCTGAGCCGCGGCCGGACCACCCAGAACTGGGCATTGCCGGTCAGGAACGGCTCGGCCTGCGCGTTCATCTGCACATGGATCTCGACCCGCTTCAGATCCTTCGACAGCCCGACCTGCTCGACAGTGCCAAGCGCCACCGCCTTGTGCTTGATCTGGGTCTGGCCGGCGGTCAGGCCGTCGGCGGTATCGAATTCGAGGACGATGTCCGGACCGCGGCGCGACAGCGTCTGCCACCCGAGATAGGCGGCGATGGCGACCACGAAGACCGGGATCAGCCAGATCAGCGAGAACCGGGCCGGGTGGACCGTGGTCTCCGGAAGCTGCTCGTCGGCGACATTATGGCCCGCGTCGGGGGACTGGTTCGGCCGCTCCTGCTGTCCACTCACGCGCTGACGGACTCCGCCTTGCGGTGCCGGGCAGGCCGCTCGATGCCGCCGTGCCACGGCCGGGCCAGCCCGACCCCGTTCAGGCCGGCGGCGTCCCACATCACGCGCGGATCGAAGCAGTTGGCAGCGAAGATCGTCAATATCACCACCGAGGCGAAGGAGAACACGCCAGGGTCGGCGTTGACGTTGGCGAGGCTGCCGAAATGCACCATCGCCACCAGGATCGAGACCATGAACACGTCGATCATCGACCAGCGGCCGATGAAGTCAATTACCCGAAACAGCCGCGCCCGGTCCAGCAGCCGCTTCGTCGAGCCGCGCCAGGTGGACCAGCACATCAGGCTCAGCCCCAGGATCTTGAGGACCGGCACGGTGATGCTGGCGAACAGCACGATGAGCGCCAGCGGCAGCGAGCCGGCCTGATAGAGCTCGATCACGCCGTTCAAGATCGTATGGCCGCCGCCGCGGCTGAGCTTGATGATGGTCATGACCGGATACAGGTTCGCCGGGATGTACAGGATCACCGCGCACACGACCAGCAGGATGCAGCGCAGCGTGGCCTGGGGCTTGCGCCGGCGCATCGGGCCGTCGCAACGCGGGCAGTAGCCCAGCAGGGCTTCCTGCGGCAGGTCGCGATGAGCGGTGCAGACCAGTCCGCACGAGGTGCAGGTCACCAGCTGTCGCGCCGGCGGCAGCTCGATCTCGGAGGCATCCACCGTGGAGATCACCATCCGCTTGCCGTCCGCACGGCGGACGAACCGCGAGACCGGCCGCTTCTCCCAGATCAGGTCGACGTCGACCGTCGAGTCCGTCGCCGCCATGGTCAGCATCAGGGCCGCGAGCGCATAGACCGCGGGCCCCACCTCCACGCGGGCAAGATCGATCAGCTTGGTGTAGGCGACGAACACGCCGAGCATGTAGACCTCGACCATCGACCAGGGCCGGAGCCGCTCGTAGCGCTGCAGCAGCTTCGGCGCCCAGGTGGGCAGCTTGCGGCGGGACGCGCCGACCAGCACCGCCAGCATCAGCCCGATCACGATCGGCGGCACGATGACCGTGGTGATCAGCACCAGGATGGCCACCACGCCCCAGCCATCCTGCCACAGCTCGTACGGCCCGGTGAGCAGCGTCACCGGCCGCGAGCGCCCGTACAGGTCCATCGTCATCAGCGGCAGGAAGATGGCGACCAGATACAGCACCGCGGACGCGACGCAGAAGGCGAACGGCGTGGAGACCGGAGGATTGGTCCGTCGCCAGCCGATCTGCCCGTGGCAGCGCCGGCAGTTCGCGACCTGCCCCCGCGCCAGATCGGGCGTCTTCTGGAAGTAGCCGCAACTGAGGCATTCCGAGAGGCCCTCGATGGCGTGCAGATGCGGCGCGCCGGAGCGCCGGCTGCGGAACCGGACCCCGCGGAGTTTGTGATGTGCCGCCGCCAGAGGCCGCGAGGTCAGCCGGACGGGCGCAGAGGCGGAGACGGCTTTATCCATACGGCGCTCGGGACCTCGGTCAGGACAAGGAACGGCAGGCGCCAGGCCATGGCACCCACCGATCAACGGGATCGCGCTGCGGCGGCGACCGACATCGCCATGTTGCGGTCACGCCCGGGGTTTTGTATAGGCCACCCCTGGATGCCGACATAGCTCAGGGGTAGAGCAACTGATTCGTAATCAGTAGGTCCTCGGTTCAATTCCGAGTGTCGGCACCAGTTTTCCTCATCTAAAACAATGACTTAAAAGGTAGCGGTAGAACTGCTGCAGTGCAGTTTTGCCTCCCGGGGCATCACCGGGGCATCACTTTGGCTTGAACAGCACCGCACGGCACGGGCTCTTATGGGACGTTTGCGGCCCTCCGCCTTCCCCTAGGCGGCTTGTAGAACGGAGAAAGCAGCGGCTCCGGCGGGCGCAGGCAGAGCGGCCTAGCGGGCAAGCTGCCCTTCCGTGGCGGCGGACGCGGCCTCCGCCATAGATCATGCGGCTGCATCGGCTGCGATCCCGGATCAGAAGCAGGACTGACGCTACCTGTAGCGCCCGCAACGGCAGCACCCGTTCGCAGCCGCCGGCCTCTGCCTCCCAGACAGCAGCACCAAGCGACAGGCTGGCAGGAAGTCACTTCGCTAAACACGTATGGCGGATTCTAAAAAATTGTGTGGGGTGCGTGCACGCTCGACGGCGCCCTGTTTTGAAGGGAGGGGGGGTAGGCCCCGAGGAAGTGGGGGAGGGAGCCGCGTGGCGATCATCCGTCGCAGTGCAGCCCCGATGAGCAACGGCGTCTTAGGCGCGACCGGCTCGATCTACCTGCTGTGGCAACGGGGCGGCAGGTGACGCGAGATAGTGCTGTACAAGTCGTCTGGCATATGTCCAAATACCGTCAACGTTCGATGACGGGACTTGGACACCATGGCAAAGCAGGTAGTTTCCTACCTCCGGGTTTCGACAGCAGCGCAGGGCCGATCGGGACTCGGGCTGGAAGCTCAGCGCCAGGCAGTTGCGGCGTTCGCTGCTTCTGAAGGCTTCACGATTGCATCGGAGCATGTCGAAGTCGAGACGGGTAAGGGCACCGATGCCTTGGACCGCCGGCCGAAGCTGAAGGCTGCACTGGCAGAGGCCCGGAGCATGGGTTGCCCGGTTCTGGTGGCGAAGCTGGACCGGTTGAGCCGCGACGTGTCGTTCGTCGCCGGCCTGATGGCGCAGCGGGTGCCGTTCATCGTGGCGGAGCTCGGCGCCGATGCGGACCCGTTCACGCTCCACCTGTTCGCGGCCCTGGCGGAGAAAGAGCGGGCGATGATCTCCCGCCGCACGCGAGATGCGCTGGCAGCGAAGAAGGCGCAGGGAGTGAGGCTGGGCGGCTACCGGGGCGGCCGGAAGCCGGACAGCGTAGCGGGCGTGGCAGCGGCGCAGCAGCAGGCCGACACGTTTGCGGCAGGCGTGGTGCCGCTCATCCGGGCGATGCTGGCGCAAGGCACCAGCCTCCGGGGCGTGGCAGCGGCACTGGCCGCCAAGGGTATCACCACGGCACGGGGTGGCGCCTGGACCGCAACGGCGGTCAGCAACGCCATCGCCCGTTCTAGCGTCGCCCAAGCTTAACGGGTTTCTGGTTGTGGGGTCGGTCCGGCTACGTCGGTAGCGGCCCCATCCCCGTGCCGGCTATCTCGCGTCGGGATTACGGGACTGCGGAACAGGCATGGCGCTGCCGGCTAACCCCTTCGGGTCCGCCGCCGGTTCGGAGGCCGTTGCCGGCGCATTCCCAGTCGCCACGACTTTGGAAGGCTACGGCCGGCACGATTGCCCGTCCGGAACCATGGCGGGCCGTGGCGGCGGATTTTCCTGGCCCGCTGCTAATCCGGCGCAGCGGTCGCAGTGTTCTGCGCCAGTCGTGCGCCGGCTGCCCGGCCCGCCTCGCGCTGGGCATCGGATGCAGGTGCCCGAAACGGGTTTGTGCCCATGCGATAGGGCCACAAGGGGCAGCCGGCCGCCGGGCAGGACCGAACTTCGCCAGGCTGGCCGGCGCAGCAATCAAGGCATTTCGCCCGGATCACCTTGAGGACGGGCGGCTGGTTCGTTCCGAACCCGATGCGCTGCCAGTCGGCAGGGGTCAGGTCGCGAGGATCAAGGCAAGGTTCATCGTCCAAGTGTTTTGGCTCCAAAAAAGTCATTGCGGGGGTGGCAGGGTCGTCCTGTGGCCGCGAGCGTCGCCGGAGCCGCTGGCGGCCAAAAATCGTAGAAGCGAATAGGATAGCTATGGCGGCAGCGATCAGCAGGCACAGGGTTGCTGGATCATTGAGGCGGGCGCCGGCCTATGCGGCTGCTACAGGCATCGGCGCACGGATAGGGTAGGAGTGCTGCCATAACGCGCGCGGGGACTGTGGCTGGCTCTGTGTCGGGCCGGTGCTCAAGCCCAGCAATGGCACGGGGTTATGTGCTCATCCTGAGTATATCGCCCGCAGAAGTCGTCAATTTTCCCGAGCATCCGTGGCGCAGTTGGGTCGCGATGGTTGGTAGTCGTCAAGCCGATCTACCAGCCAGCTTTCCTCCTTCTCTGCGGAAGATAATTTTATGGGGCTGTGTAAGCCTTTCGACACAGCCTATAGAGAGATAGATAATTAGTAGAGTACTCGCGAATATATATAAAGGGTATCCGGGCAGTTCCTTATAGGTGTGTGCTGGAACGTTACACACACCCATATTTCCCTCTACCGCTAGTCTTCCAGCAGGCGTCCCGAGATAACGTGGTATTCAATCTGTGCCAGGCCGTTGATCTTGCGACGTTCTCTGCGATACAGCCCGGCCGTCGATAGCCGCTTCGCCGTCATTGTTGGTGACTTCCCCCGCAGCAGGTCCCGCCAAGTCGTTGGGTTCATCAGGTATTCCACACCGCCATCCACCGCCCGGCGGAACCCCGCATGGTCTGGCAGTCGCTCCCAATGCTGCGCCGTCCCGTCCGAGAGCAAGGGGAACCGGCTCAGACCGTGGGCAGTGAGGTAGCTCCGTAACGCCTCGATCGCCTGGGCGGTGTCCGTGTCGCCCGTGTGGCCGCGAGCCCGCACCCACGCGCCCCAGCACTCGGCCGCCGCCCATTCCGCGTGCCCGGCTGGCCACGGCAGGGTATCCCAGCCAATGCCGCACTCGCCAGCGAACCCCACCAGCGCGAACTTGGAGCAGGCTCGCAGCATCGGGCCGTCTGCGCCCTCGCCGGCATAGCAGCGCAGGAAGCGGTCCCTGTATGCGGTCCAGCGCGCCAGGAAGCCTTCGCGATCAGCGCGCAGTTCGGCCAGCAGTCGGTTCAGAAAGGCGGGCCCGACGTGCCCGGCGTGCTCGCGGCAGGCCCTTGCAAGCGCGACGGATAGAGCGTTGTCGGACGTGAAGTCGGCCGGAAGGCGGTCATAGACCCGGAAGCCCTTGCCGGCGTCGCTGGGGATGGTCAGAAACCGCGTTTCCAGCCCGCCGCGAAACTCCTGCCTGTCCCGGCGGAGCATGTCTTCGAGGGTTTCTTCGCCCGCCGACAGCAGCAGTGTCTTCCATGTCCGGACAGCTTGGGCATCCAGAGCCTTCGTCATCCGCCGGGCGCCCGACTCGTTGCCGACCATGAACACCACGGCCGCCGCGTCCTTCGGATTCGCCTGCGAAAGCTCATCGGCGATCAGGATGCTGTCGCTGGCCTGCGCGCAGGTGGCCTCCCAGCCGTTCGCTGTGCTGCGCCAGGTGCCGACATGCGCAGGACCGCCCCATACGCTGCCAGCGAGGCGCAGCGCCGTGCTTTTCCCGTCGCCGGACAGCCCGACTAGGTGAAACGCTCCGGATGCCTCCCCGACCGGGCGCAGCAGCGGGCCGGCCAGGGCGGCTGCGACGAAGAACACGAGCCGGCTGTTACCCTGCGCCAGCCTACCCTGCGCAGCGTTCCAGCCCTCGAACGTGCCGACCGGCTCGAACATGCCGGGCGCGGCCGATGGCGTGGCTAGCGTCACCGAGCCGTCAGCCTCGCCGTAAATGCGCCCGGCCGGATCGGCGTAAATCGGTGCCGCGTTCAAGTCGCACCATCCGGAGCGGTCCAGGCTGCGGATCACCCGGTTCACCCGGACGGATCGGAGTGCGTCGCAGAAGTCGCGCTCCTTCCCAGGCACTAGGCGCAAGCCCCTTCCAATCAGTTGTTCATGCAGAAAGTTCGAGCGGAGGCTGGACAGCGCAGCGAACGGCACGTCGGCCTCACGGTCAATGCTCCGGAAGTCTGCCCAGCGCAGGCGGATGCAAGCTTCGCCGCTCGGGCCGCTGGTGAGGGCGATGATCTTCACCGGCCCGCCAATCGGCACCAGCTTGAAATAAGGCTCGCGAGTTTCCGGGTCTTTCGCCTCGACCTGGCGAACGATCGTCCCGTCTCGGGTCTGCTGGAAGGCTCCGGTCCACTCGATCGGCGGCGGGACTTTCGCCTTGCGCGGCGGCTCTACATCTATTTCAGTCCGAAACTGCGCGGAATCGTAGTTGTGCCCGGTATCGTCGTCATACGGCGGCGGCATCTCCGAAGAAAAATCCTGTTCCATCGTCATGCATGTCCAATAAGGAAGCCCGCCTCAGCGTGTTACTGAGACGGGCCGGAAGGTTAATGCTCGTATCAGGCAGCGAAAACTTCGATCCCGCTGCGCAAGAGCTCCGAAAGCTCCGCGCGCAGATCGCCGATCATTTGCCGAAGGCCGGCGGTAAGCTTCGCTGATGGTGCCGCTTCGACCACGCCAGGTGCCGGGCTTGTTAGAACCACGCCGCCACCTTTGGCTTCGTGGATGACATCCGCGGCCTGCGCGGCGCGTGACATTGCCACCGTGGGCGCGTTCGGCCAGAGCAGAGCCGGGAGCTGCGCTTCCGGCACTTCGACGATCGTGCGAAGCATTCGGGCGTGCTCGATGATAAGCCGCACTCGCTGCTTCGCGGCTTCCGCTGGACTGACCGCGCAGGCATCAACCTGCGCTTCCAGGCCACCAATGCGCGCTAGGAAGACCGCCTGCGCTGGATCGATGTGTGCCGCAGCGTCGGTGCGCGCCCGAGCCTTCGGGAATAGCAAGCCGATCTCGGCTAATGTTGTATCTGTCGTCATAATAGTTGTCCTTCCTGCCGTTAATTGCCGATGCTGGTCTGAGGCACGGTGCCCGATGGGAAGTTGCCGTTGGTCCGCACCTGCTGGGACAAATCTGCCGGCGACATTCCAGTTACAGGCGGGGCGAACGTGGCGGGGACTGCGGCCGGCCAGTCAGCAGGCGCGAGCCTGATTAGCCGGAGCCGGCCGACGAAATAACCCACCATCAGTGACGACGCGGCGACCGCGGCTGCGTCAGAATTAGGGAAACCCGAGTATGCGTCCGCCGCACCCGACAGCAGCGTGCGGTCGGTCAGATTACGCCATATGTAGGGCACGAGCCTCGACTGTTCGGCCAAGACGAGTATCCATGTGAGGCCAGACGAAGCAGGAGGAAGGGCTAAGGCCGAACCGGCCTGCGTGACCAGGTCGGGCGCTCCGTATTCGATAAACTGCATGATTTTTCCTCAGAAGTTTCGGCGGTAGCCAGGGACAACACCGCGGACAGCCTGGGCGTATTCACCTGCCGTCATCGTCATCACGGGACGGCTAGGCTTAATCACTGCAGGCGTAGGGGTGGCGCTGGTGGGGCTGGTGTTCCCCAGCGCGACGCCCGACGTCTCAGGCGGTGCGACCTGTGCCGGGACGATCGGCTGCGGTGCAGTGAACTGACGCATGCGTGCAAGTAGGACGGCAGATTTCTGCCGCTCATAGTCGGCGCGTGAGGCCGTGCGGGGGTCGAAGTCCGGCGGGACTGTCATCGAGTGCCTGCACTGACTTTGATGAAGTAGCCATCGCCTGCCTTGAGATCGGAGCAGTGCGAGCTTCTGTGTGAGCCTTCGCCAATGGTCATGTCCGCCGTATAGCCATGCGTATGTCTCTGGCCGCAGCCAGGGCATTTGACAGCCACTCTGGTGCGTCCGGGTAAGCGGCGGCCGGTGACAGCTGGTGCGTGCGGGTAGAACGTGCGGTTCATGCTGCAATCCTTTCGTATTTAGCCTGCTGGCCCCAAGGGTTGCCCCCGGCCTCGCCCTCGACCAGAAGCAGCGCCAGGTCCTCGATCGCGGCACGCGATGGCGAGGTTCTGACCCCGATTTTCACGAGATGCCGGCGGGCGCTGTCGATTGTTCCGGTCCGCGCGATCACAGCTACGCGCTGCGGTGCCAGGGCGTTTGCGACTGTGACCACATGATCGTCGGCGGCGATGATTGCGAGTGGGGATGCCACCCACTCGCGGCGGCCGATGCGTCCCGGCACCGGTCGCACGCTTACTACGCCATGAGCACTTTCCGCCTGTATTCCGCTGGGCCAGCCAGCAGGCTCGGCAAACTGCCAATCGTGTTCGTAGCTCAAAGATGTTCTCCAACGCCCATCGCCGGCACGCTTATGCGTCCGGTTGGGCAGGCTCGGGAGTGGAAGGGAGGAAGGTGCGTGTTGTCAGGCGGCTCCGTTGCCCTGCCAGACCGGCAAGCTTGCCATGAAGGCGTCGATCGACGCGCGTTCGAGCAGCGTCTGCCGGCCGGCTTTCCGGGCCGCCAGCTTCTTCTGCGACAGAAGACCGAACAGACGGGTTCGGGTGAGGCCGCTGTAGGTGGTGGCGTCGCGCACGCTCAAGAAGGCGGGCGCAGAGAAGGTATTGGTCAAGCTTGATCTCCGGATTGTTAGCAATGTTCTCCAAAAAAGACTTTGAACTCAGGAACATGGACACAGTTAGGGTCCTTGTTTCCGAGAAGGCTATTTGATTGTCAAAGAACAGGTAGCCGCTATCACCTAGCTATCACCCATTATGAGGGACCATAACTTGTCGACAACATAAACTTTGTCCTGTTGTGCTCCATCTAGAACTCCCATGAGTTTATGAGTGAATTTATTACTTCAAATATACTTTAAACCTGTCGCCTAAAGTCTTAGAAAGTAGCTCCTGCGGCGACGCACCTAACTGCGTGGGTAAGACCGGGTGGGGCCAGCATCGGGCTCAGCGGCCTGGATAAAGTCGTACTGACAATGCGTTGCAAAAGCGCAACATCTTCGCTGATGATTGGCGAACGATACGTGATCGGGTGTCAGGAGAGCTTGGGGAGGACTTCGTTGCTCGGCACTGGCTCAGCCGAGTGTCCGATCTGCGACGCGATGGCCAGCATTCCCACTCCGGTGCTGGCTATCCGGCTGGCGTAGGTATGCGCAGGATATGGCTGCGGGCGTGGGCACGCTCAGGGGTGCTCTGCGTTGTGCAGCGGACGGTGCTGCTAGGACTTATCCCAGCCCTCGCCGTTCGTCGCGCGGCGGCTCGATCCTACGCCGGCCGCCGGAGCGGCACTACCTGAGCCGCGCCAGCTTCAATGCCGTCCAGCACGTCAGCCAGCCTTTGCAGTGCCGCACGAACCTCCGGCTGGTAGCGGGAGCGGTTGTAGGTCGCCGCAAGCTGGGAGTGGATCGCCGCATGGTTCAACGCAGCCTCGATTACATGAGGCGGCTCTCCTAGCTCCCCCATCATTGTCGCTGCGGTCCTGCGCAGGTCGTGTCGGTGCCAGCCGACGACGCCGGACGCGTCTTGCAGCACCCTCGTTGCCTTCTGCCACGAGTCCAGCGTGCCACCGCCCTTGGCGCGGAACACGGGGGCGAAGGGCGCAGGGTCACTGCCGTCCCTTGGCCGCTGCGCCCGGATGACAGCCGCGGCCTGATCGGACAGTGGCACGGCATGAGGCCGCCCATTCTTCGTTTCCGGGATGCGCCAAGTCGCCGCCGCAAGGTCCACGTCCGCCCAGGTAGCCGAAGACACTTCTTCCCGGCGGCAGGCGGTCAGCAGGATCAGCCGCATAGCCGCGGCGTAGGGGCTGGCGGACTCTGCGAGCCTCGGCAGCAGCGCGGTTAGTTCATCACGGCTCAGCACCCGGTCCCTGCGCTTCACCGGCTGCGGCTGCCGCAGCATGGCGACATCAGGCCCGCATAGCTCGCGATCCGCCGCCCACTTCAGGATTGGCTTGACGTAACGCACCGCCGCCGACGCCGAGCCCGCCGCCGGCCATCCATCCGCCACCAACTGCAGTTCACCGCGGCGCAGGGAAACCAGGGGGCGGTCGATCAAAGCCCCGAACACGGACCGGATGCGCCGGTCGCATTCGCCCCACCGCTTCAGTCGTGCCCCGTGCTGCTTTTCATAAGATGTTACCAGCGCCCCGAGCGTGCCCACCCCTGCGGCGGCGTCCTTCGTCACCTGCCGCCGCTGCCGCGCCTCCCGAACCGGATCGGCGCCTTCATGTCGGACCCGTTGCCGCAGGGACCGGGCAGCCTCTCGGGCATCTGCAATGCCGACTTCCGGGTATCGACCAAGCTGGAAGCGGCGGGCGCGTCCATCCGCATCACGCCCACCCAGTACCCATGTCCGGGTCCCGGCCGGCGTGATCCGCAACCGGAGGCCGGGTAGCGCAGGGTCCGCGATCTCCCTACGCACCCCCTCCCCCGCGGCCTGCTTCACGGCCGCAGCAATGGCAGTGTCGGTGAGTTTCGCGGGCATCAGTAGGTCCTTCGGGGCATCACTGGGGCATCAGCGGGGCATCAACACCATGGGATGCCACCGGACGATAATCAGTGGACCGAAGTTACTTTGTCAATCCGAACAGCGAGTTAACTGATGCCCCGCAAACGGTCTGGAACGCTTTGGGACGCCATTCCACCAATTCGTAATCAGTAGGTCCTCGGTTCAATTCCGAGTGTCGGCACCAACGTCCTGTCCAAATCCTGAGGTCCTGGATCCCCCAAGCGTCGCTCGGGCATCGGCAGGAGCCCGCGTCTTCGCTTGTCCGTCGGCCGGACATCGCCACGAGCCGTATTTAGGCCCCGACAATCACCGGCAGTCGCCCCCTGCCGGCGGCGGAACGGAGCCCTGATGGGGAGCCGCACATGTTCCGCCGGATCTTTTCGACCTGACTCAGACGACGATAGGGCAAGGCCGTCTAGCCGATCTGGTGATCGGCATCCGCATCGAGCGGATATCCGTTCGGGACAGGGTGCGCCCCGATGGCCCCGAGGACGAACCTGCATGGCTGGCGCGGTTCAACGACCACGGACACCAGCCAGGACCAAATTTGGGTCACGCAACTTCGCTATGGGTTGAGGAGCGTGAGGTCCGCTTGCAAGTGGACGGCTTCAACGACGGTGACATGGCGGACGATCCGACACAGATTGGGCTACCATCAGCGGCGGCCGAGCAGACCGCTCAGCGCCACCGGCCGGAAATCGCGGCAATCCACGCCGACATCGTGTTGCCGCGGCATCCGGGCCAGCCGGCCATGCGAGTGGCCGTGCAGGTTGAGCCAGCCGCGATGCATGTTGCGCCAGCTCCGGAACGGGTAGTGGCACAGCACGAGCCCGACCCCGTCCAGCGTCAGCTCGGCATAGGCCTGCACGCTGGCCCAGCCGGCGAGCCGGCGGGTGGCGTCCGGATCGTTGTTGCCGGTCACCAGATGCTTGATGCCGGACAGTCCCTCCAGCAGCGCCGCCACCCGCTCCGGCTTCGGGCCGAGCGCGAAGTCGCCGAGATGCCAGACCTCGTCGCCGGACCCGACGACGGCGTTCCAGTGCGCCGTCATCGCCGCATCCATCGCAGGCGTGCTGTCGAAGGGACGCCGATACAGGCCGCGCGCGCCGCCATGGCCGAAATGGGTGTCGGCGGTGAAGAAGACCGCCATCGGCGCGCGCGTGTCCGTGCGTCAGAAGCCGGCGACCGCGTGCGGCACGTAGTCCGCCTCCAGGCGCGCCATCTGCTCGGCGCTCAGCGTGAGCGCCAGCCCCTCCAGCGCATCCTGCAGATGCCGCGGCTTGGAGGCGCCGATGATCGGCGCGGTGATGCCGGGCTTGGCCAGCAGCCAGGCCAGCGCCACCGCCGCCCGCGACGCGCCCAGCGCCTCCGCCACCTCGCCCACCGCGTCGACCACGCGGCCGTCGGCCGCCTCGGTGGCGTCGTAGAGCTTGCGCGAGAACGCATCGGTGCGCGCCCGGTCGGTCTCCCCGCTGCCGTTCGGCCGCGCCAGCTTGCCGCGCGCCAGCGGGCTCCACGGGATCACGCCGATCCCCTCCTCGAGGCACAGGCCGATCATCTCCCGCTCCTCCTCGCGATAGAGCAGGTTCATGTGGTTCTGCATGGACACGAAGCGGGTCCAGTTGTTCTGCCTGGCGACATAGAGCGCCTTGGCGAACTGCCAGGCATGCATCGACGAGGCGCCGATATAGCGCGCCTTGCCCGCCTTCACGACGTCATGCAGCGCCTCCAGCGTTTCCTCGATCGGCGTCTCGGCGTCGAAGCGATGGATCTGGTACAGATCGACATAGTCGGTGCCGAGCCGGGTCAGGCTGGCGTCGATCTCGGCCAGGATCGCCTTGCGCGACAGGCCGCGCCCGTTGGCGTGGGCGCCCATCTGGCCGTGCACCTTGGTCGCCAGCACGATCTCGTCGCGACGGCCGAAGTCGCGCAGCGCCCGGCCGACGATCTCCTCGCTCGAGCCTGCCGAATACACGTTGGCGGTGTCGAAGAAGTTGATGCCGGCCTCGATCGCCTCGCGGATGAACGGCCGGCTCGCTTCCTCGCCCAGCGTCCACTCGTGCGGGCCGCGGTCGGGCTCGCCATAGGTCATGCAGCCGAGGCAGAGGCGAGATACCTTGAGGCCGGTCTGGCCGAGCCGGACATAGTCCATCCCGTGATCTCCCTGGATCAGGACGCCGCGACGATCAGCGCCTTCATGCGACGCACAACGTGCGGCAGCCCCTCCAGGATCGCCTGCCCGATCAGGAAGTGGCCGATATTCAGCTCCGCCACCTCCGGGATCGCCGCGATCGCCCCGACATTGCCGTAGGTCAGCCCGTGGCCCGCATGCACCTCGAGCCCGAGCGAGGCCGCCTGCGCCGCACCCGCCCGCAGCCGGTCCAGCTCGCCGCAGCGCCCCTCGGCATAGGCGCCGGTGTGCAGCTCCACCACCGGGGCCAGCAGGGCCGCCGCCGCCGCGATCTGTGCGGGATCGGGATCGATGAACAGCGAGACGCGGATGCCGGCCGCGCGCAGGGCTGCCATTCTGGGCGCCAGCAGGGCGGACTGCCCGGCCGCGTCGAGCCCGCCCTCGGTGGTCACCTCGGCGCGCCGCTCCGGCACGATGCAGGCGGCATGCGGCCGGTGGACGAGGGCGAGCGCCACCATCTCGTCGGTGGACGCCATCTCCAGATTGACCGGAACGGCGACGACGGCGCGGATGCGCGCCACGTCGTCGTCGCGGATATGGCGGCGGTCCTCGCGCAGATGCAGGGTGATGCCGTCCGCGCCGGCGGCGATCGCCGCGAGCGCCGCGTCGAGCGGATCGGGATGTGTGCCGCCGCGGGCGTTGCGGATCGTCGCCACGTGATCGATGTTCACGCCCAGCCTGATCACCCGCATGCCAGTCTCCGGTTCCGTGCGATGTCGCCCGCCAGGCGCAGGGCCGCGATCAGGCTCGACGGGTCGGCGAGGCCCCGGCCGGCGATGTCGAACGCCGTGCCGTGATCGGGCGAGGTCCGCACCAGATCGAGCCCGAGCGTCACGTTCACGCCGTCCGCCATGTGCAGCGTCTTCAGCGGAATCAGCGCCTGGTCGTGATACATGCAGATCGCCGCGTCGTAGCGGGCACGGGCGGGTGCGGTGAACATGGTGTCGGGCGGCATCGGGCCGGTCACGTCCAGGCCGCGGGCGCGCAGCCGCTCGATCGCCGGCGCGATGAGGGTGATCTCCTCGGTGCCCATGTGGCCGGCCTCGCCGGCATGCGGGTTGAGGCCGGCGACGGCGAGCCGGGGACGGGCGACGGCGAAATCCCGCCGCAGGCTCTCGTCGGTGGTGAGGCAGACGCGCTCGATCCGGTCCGCGGACAGGCTGTCGAGGGCGCGGCGCAGCGACACGTGGATGGTGACCGGCACCACCCGCAGGCTGGGGCCTGCCAGCATCATCACCTCGCGGCCGGCGGCGCCGGTCAGGGCGGCGAGATACTCGGTATGGCCCGGATGCGGGAAGCCCGCCTGCTTCAGCACCGACTTGGCGATCGGGTTGGTGACGATGCCCTCGACCAGGCCGGCGACCGCCAGCCGCGCCGCGCCTGCGATGCTGCCGGTGATGGCGGCGGCGTTGGCGGGGTCGGGACGGCCGGGGATCGGCGGGACCGCGAGGCGCGCCGCCTCGGGCAGGTCCAGGATCGGCAGCGCCCCGCCGAATACGGCCCCCGCCTCGGCGACGCTGCCGACGGACCGGACCGGCACCGAGCCCGCCACCCGGGCGATCCAGCCCGGGTCGGCCAGCAGCAGGAAGGCCGGGCCGGTGCCGTGCAGCGCCTCCCAGGCGCGGAGCGCGATCTCGGCTCCGATCCCGGACGGGTCGCCCATCGTCAAGGCCAGCATGATGTCTCCTGCCGCGCCACGCGCCGGACGCAGCTTCCCACCGATGCTACAGCAGGAAGGCGAGCGCGTCTGCGCAGGGCTGCTCGACCTTCAGCGTCAGCAGGTCGTCGGCGCGGGTGCGGCCCAGATTCACCGCCGCCATCGGCTTGGCCGCGCGCGCGGCCGCCTGCACGAAGCGGTATCCCGAATAGACCATCAGCGAGGAGCCGACGATCAGCATGGCGTCGGCACGGTCGAGTGCCGCGAACGCCGCCTCGACGCGGTCCTTCGGCACGTTCTCGCCGAAGAACACGACGTCGGGCTTGAGCACGCCGCCGCAGCCCGTGCAGGCGGGCACGACGAAGCCGGCGAAATCGATGCCGTCGAGGTCGGCATCGCCATCCGGCGCGTCGGCGGCGTCGAGCCTCGTCGAGCCCTCGTTGAGCCGGATTAGCCGCTCCTGGAAGGCGTCGCGCGGGCCGGTATGGCCGCAGCCCATGCAGCGGACCACGTCGAGCCGGCCATGCAGGTCGATGACCCGGGTGCTGCCGGCGGCCTGGTGCAGCCGGTCGACATTCTGCGTGAGCAGGAGCTCGCTCTTGTCGCGCGCTTCCAGGCGCGCGAGCGAGTCGTGCACGCCGTTCGGCTTCGAGCGGCCGAAGGTGCGCCAGCCGATCAGGCTGCGCGCCCAGTAGCGCTGCCGGGTCGCTTCCTTGCCCATGAAGGCCTGGTAGGTGACCGGCGGCGGACGCTTCCAGTTGCCGTCGACATCGCGGTAGTCCGGGATCCCGGACATCGTGCTGCAGCCGGCCCCGGTCAGCACGAACAGCCGTGCGTGGCGGTCGATGAAGTCCTGGAGCGGCGAGGCGGCGGTCATGACGCCCATGTAGGCAGCCATGCGGCCTGCCACCATGCCGGCCGGTTCCGGCCCTCAGACGTGCAGCGCGCGCCCGTCAGCCGCCAGGGCCGCCTCCTTGACCGCCTCGCTCAGCGTCGGATGGGCGTGGCAGATCCGCGCCACGTCCTCGGCGCTGGCGCCGAACTCCATCGCTGTCGCGAGCTCGGCGATCAGCGTGCCGGCATCCGGGCCGATGATGTGCGCGCCGAGCAGCCGGTCGGTCTTCTTGTCGGCCAGGATCTTCACGAACCCGTCGGTCGCGTTCATCGCGCGCGCGCGGCCGTTGGCGCTGAAGGGGAACTTGCCGACATTGTAGGCGACGCCCTCGGCCTTCAGCTCCTCCTCAATCTTGCCGACGCCGGCGACCTCGGGCCAGGTGTACACGACACCCGGGATCACGCCGTAATTCACATGCCCGGCCTGGCCCACAAGCATCTCGGCCAGCGCCACGCCCTCGTCCTCGGCCTTGTGCGCCAGCATCGGGCCGGCGATCACGTCGCCGATCGCGTAGATGCCGGGGATGTTGGTGGCGAAATGGCCGTCGACCTTGACGCGGCCGCGCTCGTCGGTCTCGACGCCTGCCTCCTGCAGACCAAGCCCATCGGTGACGGCACGGCGGCCGATCGCCACCAGCACGATGTCGGCCTCGATGGTCTCGGGCTCCCCGCCCTTGGCCTTCTCGACCGTCACCACGGCACCGGCCTCGCTGGTTTCCACACCGGTCACCTTGTGGCCGAGCCTGAAGCGCAGCCCCTGCTTGGACAGCACACGCTCGAAGGTCTTGGCGACCTCGCCGTCGATGCCCGGCACCAGTCGGTCGAGATACTCGATCACCGTCACCTCGGCGCCGAGCCGGTGCCACACGCTGCCGAGCTCCAGCCCGATCACGCCGCCGCCGATCACCACCAGCCGTTCGGGCACGCGGTCCAGTTCGAGCGCGCCGGTGGAGCTGACGATCCGCGTCTCGTCGATCTCGACGCCTGGCAGCGACACGCTGTCGCTGCCGGTGGCGATGACGATGTGCCTGGCGCGGAAGTCCTTGGCCCCGCCCTCGCCCGTCACCGCGACGGTGTTCGGCGCGGTGATCCGGCCGGCACCCTTCAGCCAGGTGACGCCGTTCTTCTTGAACAGGAACTCCACCCCCTTGGTGTTGGCGGCCACCACCTCGTGCTTGCGCGCATGCATGCGCGCCAGGTCGAGCGTGACCTCGCCGACGATGACGCCGTGCGCCGCCATGCCCTCCTTCGCCTCGTGGAAGCTCTCCGAACTCTGCAGCAGCGCCTTCGACGGGATGCAGCCGATATTGAGGCAGGTGCCGCCGAGCGTCGCCCGCTTCTCGACGCAGGCGACCCTCAGCCCGAGCTGGGCGGCCCGCAGCGCGCATACGTAGCCGCCGGGACCGGAGCCGATGACGATCAGGTCGTAGTCGGTCTCGCCGACCTCGACCGCAGGCGCCGCCGGGGCGCCGGTGGGCGATGGCGGCTGCGGCTTGGCGACGTTGCCGGACGAGGCCGGAACGGCCTGCATCACGCTGTCGGCAGCGCTGGCGACGGCGGGCTGCGGCAGGTAGCTCGAGGCGGCACCCGGCGCGTTCGAGGCGCCGTCGGTGGTGGTCGTGTCCGGAGCCGGCTCCGTGGCGACCGCGGCGGTGGCGCCGGTGCCGGCCTCGATGGTCGCCAGCACCGCCCCGACCTCGACCTCGTCGCCCTCGGCCACGGCATGCGCGCCCAGCACGCCGGCTTCCGGTGCAGAGACCTCGACGCTGACCTTGTCGGTTTCCAGCTCGACCACGGGCTCGTCGGCAGCCACCGCGTCGCCCGGCTGCCTGATCCATCGCGCCACCGTGGCGGTGGTGACGCTTTCGCCCAGCGTCGGGACCTTGATCTCGGTCGGCATGGTCATCTCGCCTCAAGTAAGGCCAGGGCGCCGCCCTGGACCCGCCGGGGCCGCCGGCCCCGGACCCGGATTCGATAAGGCTCTAGAGTTCCAGCAGCAGCCGGCGCGGATCCTCGACCCCGTCCTTGACCCGCACCAGGAAGCTCACCGCCTCCTTGCCGTCGATCACCCGGTGATCGTAGGACAGCGCCAGATACATCATCGGCCGGATCACCACCTGGCCGCCGATCGCGATCGGCCGGTCCTGGATCTTGTGCATGCCCAGGATCGCCGATTGCGGCGGGTTCAGGATCGGCGTCGACATCAGCGAGCCGTAGATGCCGCCATTGGTGATGGAGAAGGTGCCGCCGGTCAGCTCGTCGATCTTGAGCTGGCCGTCGCGGGCCCGCTTGCCGAAGCCCGCGATCGACCGCTCGATGTCGGCGAAGCCCATGCGGTCGGCGTCGCGCAGCACCGGCACCACCAGCCCGTTCGCGCCGCCGACGGCGATGCCCATATGCACGAAATGGCGATACACGATGTCGTCGCCGTCGATCTCGGCGTTCACCGCCGGGAACTCCTTCAGCGCCGCCACGCAGGCGCGCACGAAGATCGACATGAAGCCGAGACGGGCGCCGTTGTGCTTCTTCTCGAACGCTTCCTTGTAGTCGGCGCGCAGCTTCATCGCCGCCGACATGTCGACCTCGTTGAAGGTGGTCAGGATGGCGGCAGTGTTCTGCGCGTCCTTCAGCCGGCTGGCGATGGTCTTGCGCAGGCGGGTCATCTTGACCCGCTCCTCGCGCGGATCGTCGGCGCGGACGGGAGCCTTGGGCGGCGACGCCTTCTGCACGGGCGACGCCGGGCGCTCCAGGAAGGCCAGCACGTCGCCCTTGGTGATGCGGCCGTCCTTGCCGGTGCCGTCGCCGACCGACGCGGCGCCGACGCCGGCCTCGGTCATCATCTTCTGCGCGGCAGGCAGGGGCGCGTGGCTCTCGCGGGCCACGTCGGCAGGCGGCGTCGCCGGACGGGCAACCGGGCCGCTGGCCGGGCGCGGCACCTGGATGCCGCTGGCCTGGGCAGGCGGCGCGGCGGCCGGTGCGGGAGCCGGCGGGGTCGGGGCCGCCGTCGCCGGGGCGGGCGCTGCGGCAGGCTTCGGCGCCGCGCCGCCGCCGGCCTCGATCACCGACAGCAGCGCGCCGACCTCGACCTCGGTGCCCTCGGCCACTTCATGCGGTCCGAGGATGCCGGCCTGCGGCGCCGACACCTCGACGCTGACCTTGTCGGTCTCGAGCTCGACGACCGGCTCGTCTGCCAAGACCGTCTCGCCGGGCTGCTTCAGCCAGCGGGCGATGGTCGCACTGGTGACGCTTTCGCCAAGCGTCGGGACCTTGATCTCGGCAGGCATCGGGTTCCTTGGTGCTTTCTCATCTCGTCCGGGCGACCGGGTGGCGCGGCCATCGCCGCACACTCCGGTTCGGCCGGTGTGCGTTGTATCGCGGCGGGTCCGGAGAGACCAGATCGCTCCGGACCGGCCGCATCGTCAGGCCGCCTTCTCGTCCGCGTCGGCATCGACGCCGAGCGCCTGGCGCACCAGCAGCGCCTGCTCGGAGGCATGCGTGCGCGCGAGCCCCGTGGCCGGGCTCGCGGCCGCGATCCGCCCGGCATAGTCGGGCCGGGTTCCCTTCAGGCCGAGGCGCTTCAGCACCGCCTCGATCCGCCGGTCGACGAAGCTCCAGGCGCCGGCATTCTCAGGCTCCTCCTGGCACCAGACGATCTCGGCGTTCCGGTAGCCGGCCAGCGCCGTGCCCAGCTCCTCGTCGGGGAACGGGTAGACCTGCTCCAGCCGGAGGATCGCCACGTCCTGCAGCCCGCGCTCGCGACGCTCGGCCAGCAGGTCGTAATAGACCTTGCCCGAGCACAGCACGACGCGGCGCACCTTCGCCTCAGGCCCGATCGCGTCGGTCTCGCCGATCACCGCCCGGAAGCGGGTCCCCGCCGCCATCTCCGACAGCGGGCTGACCACCAGCTTGTGCCGCAGCAGCGACTTCGGCGTCATGATCACCAGCGGCTTGCGGTAGGAGCGGCACAGCTGGCGCCGCAGCGCGTGATAGTAGTTCGCCGGCGTGGTGATGTTGCAGATCTGCATGTTGTTCTCGGCGCAGAGCTGCAGGTAGCGCTCCAGGCGCGCCGAGGAATGTTCCGGCCCCTGCCCCTCGTAGCCGTGCGGCAGCAGCATCACCAGGCCGGACATGCGCAGCCACTTGGTCTCGCCGGACGCGATGAACTGGTCGATGATCACCTGCGCGCCGTTGGCGAAGTCGCCGAACTGCGCCTCCCACAGCACCAGCGTCTTGGGATCGGCCAGGCTGTAGCCGTACTCGAACCCGAGCACGCCGAACTCCGACAGCAGCGAGTTGTAGATCTCGATCGCCGCCTGGCCGCCGGCCTCCGGGCCGCGGATGTTGTTCAGCGGCACGTACTCGTTCTGGTTGGTCTGGTCGATCAGCACCGCGTGGCGCTGGGAGAAGGTGCCGCGCTGGCAGTCCTCGCCGGACAGGCGGACGCGGTGGCCGTCCAGCAGCAGCGTGCCGAACGCCAGCGCCTCGCCGGTGGCCCAGTCGATGCCCTCGCCGCTCTCGAACATCGCCAGCTTGGCCTCGAGCTGGCGGGTGATCTTGGGGTTGGCGTTGAAGCCGTCCGGCACCGTGCCAAGCGCCCGGCCGACCAGGGTCAGCGTCTCGGTCGGCAGCCCGGTCGGCTGGTCGGACGAGGAGCCGGTCTCGCCCGGCCGCTTCATGCCGGCCCAGGACCCTTCGAGCCAGTCCGCCTTGTTCGGCCGGTAGGACTGCGACGCCTTGTAGGCGTCCTCGAGCTGGGCCTGGAACCCGTCCCAGCCCTTCGCCGCGTCCTCGGCCGTGATCGCGCCTTCGCGCACCAGCCGCTCGGCATACAGCGCGCGGGTGGTGGGACGGGCGCGGATCGCCTTGTACATGGTCGGCTGGGTGAAGGCCGGCTCGTCGCTCTCGTTGTGGCCGTAGCGGCGGTAGCAGACGATGTCGAGCACGATGTCGGCGGCGAACTCCTGCCGGAACTCCGCACAGAGCCTGGCGCAGAACACCACCGCCTCCGGCTCGTCGCCGTTGACGTGCAGGATCGGCGCCTGCACCGCCTTGGCGATGTCGGTGCAGTAGAGGCCGGAATAGGCATGCGCCGAGACGGTGGTGAAGCCGATCTGGTTGTTGACGACCAGATGGATGGTGCCGCCGGTGCGATAGCCGATCAGCTGGCTCATCGCCATGGTCTCGTAAACCAGCCCCTGGCCGGCGAAGGCGGCGTCGCCATGCATCAGGATGCCGAGTGCCGAGTGCCGGCCCCTGGTGTCGCCGCTCATGTCCTGGGCGGCGCGCACCTTGCCGACCACCACCGGATCGACCGCCTCCAGGTGCGACGGGTTCGGCTGCAGCGACAGATGCACGCTGTGCCCGGCGATCTCGATGTCGGTCGAGGTGCCGAGATGATACTTCACGTCGCCCGAGCCCTGCACGTCGTCGGGCTTGAAGGAGGCGCCGGCGAACTCGCTGAACACCGCGGTGTAGGGCTTGCGCACCACGTTCACGAGGGTGTTCAGGCGGCCGCGATGCGGCATGCCGATGGCCACCGAGCGCACCCCATCGCGGGCGGCCTGGTCGATGATGGTGTGCAGCGCCGGGATCGTCGCCTCGCCGCCCTCGAGCCCGAAGCGCTTGGTACCGACATAGCGCTTCTGGCAGAACGCCTCGAAGCCCTCGGCCTCGTCGAGCTGGCGCAGGATCGTCTTCTTCTGGTCGGGTCCGAACGAGGTCCGCCAGTCGCGTCCCTCGATGCGCGCCTGCAGCCACTCGCGCTGCCGCGGGTTCTGCACGTGCATGAACTCGGCGCCGATCGGCCCGCAATAGGCCGAGCGGACGGCCTCGATCACGTCGCGCATCGGTGCCGTGTCGACCCCGAGCAGCATCGACAGCGCCTGGCCGAGATAGATCGCGCGGTCCATGTCCTGCGGCCCGAAGCCGTAGGTGGCGGGATCGAGGTCGGCATGCGCCTTGGGCACCTGCAGGCCGAGCGGGTCGAGCCGCGCCTCCAGATGGCCGCGGACGCGGTAGGCGCGAAGCAGCTGCATCGCCCGCAGGCTGTCGTCGGCGCTGGCGCGGACCTGCTCTGGCGAGGGACCCGCCGCCGCGGCCGGCCTGACGTCGGGGGCGACGGGCTTCGCCTCCCCCTTGGGCGCCGGGGCGGTCTGGTCCGGACGCTCGACCTCGAACCGGCGCGGCGCCCAGGAGGCGCCCGACGCGTCCTGGCTGACGGCGACCGCTTCCTCGTCCAGGGCGGTGAACAGCTCGACGAAGCTCGGGTCCACGCTGCCCGGATCGGCCACCCAGCGTGCATACAGATCGGCCAGGAAGGCGGCATTGCCGCCGTTGAAGGCAGTGGCCAGTACGTCGACGCCCGCCATGGAGCTCTCCTCAGTCGGTCCCGTGCCTCACGCTACACGGAGCTTGTCATCCTAACCGTCAGATGACCATTCGATTGCACGTCGTGCGCGCGTAATCCCTGCCATCTGGGATGCTTTAAATGCATGCTTTGCGCCAAACCGATGGCGGAGCGCGGTCATCGTCCCCCCAGGACGCGCCGCGCGGGAACTCCGGGCGGCGCCACAGCCTGGGGCGGCGGTGGCCGGACGGCTCAGGCACCGATGGCGCGGAAGTCGGCCAGCAGCTTCTTCACGGCGTTGCAGGACTTCTCGAACGCCGCCTTCTCCTCGGACGTGAACTCGACCTCGAGCACGCGCTCGGCGCCGCCGGCGCCGATCACCACCGGCACGCCCACATAGAAGTCGGTCTGGCCGTATTCGCCGTTCAGCTTCACGGCACAGGGCAGCACGCGCTTCTTGTCCTTGAGGAAGCTCTCGGCCATCGCCACCGCGGACGCGGCCGGCGCGTAGAAGGCCGACCCCTTCTCCAGCAGCTTGACGATCTCGCCGCCGCCATTGGCGGTGCGGGTGACGATCGCGTCGATCCGCTCCTGCGTGGTCCAGCCCATCCTGATCAGATCGGTCACCGGCACGCCGGCCACCGTCGAGTAGCGGATCAGCGGCACCATGGTGTCGCCGTGGCCGCCCAGCACGAAGGCGGTCACATCCTCGACCGAGACGTCGAACTCGCGCGCCAGGAACAGGCGGAAGCGCGCGCTGTCCAGCACGCCCGCCATGCCCACCACCTTGTTCGCCGGCAGGCCGGACTTCTCCTGCATGACGGCCACCATGACGTCGAGCGGGTTGGTGATGACGATCACGAACGCGTCCGGGGCGTGCGCCCTGATGCCCTCGGCGACGGTGGTGATGACCTCGGCGTTCTTGGACAGCAGGTCGTCGCGCGACATGCCGGGCAGGCGCGGGAAGCCGGCGGTGACGATCACCACGTCGGAGCCGGCGATCGCCGCGTAGTCCGAGCCGCCCTCATAGGCGCAGTCGAACATGTCGACCGGCGAGGACTGGGCGAGGTCGAGCGCCTTGCCGGCGGCCACGCCGCCGAACACGTCGAACATGACGACGTCGCCCAGCTCCTTCAGGCCGATGAGATGGGCGAGCGTGCCGCCGATGTTGCCGGCGCCGATGAGGGCGATCTTCTTGCGAGCCATGCGTTCCCCGGGAAACAGAAGGCGGGTTGACAGAAATGACCCGCCGCAGACATCCGCAACCTGCCGGAAGGCAAATCGTGCTAATCCTTCGCAGGTCCAGCCGCAAGAGAGTCGGTCACTGCAGATGCGGCAGCGCCAGATAGGCCTGGGTCTGCATCTCCTCGAGCCGCGAGGCGGTGCGCTCGAAGGCCACGGCGCCCTCGCCATGCTCGTAGATCCGGTCGGGCCGGTCCTCGGCCGAGGCGATCAGCTTAACCCGGGCCTCGTAGAGCGCGTCCACCAGCACGATGAAGCGCCGCGCCACGTCGAAATTCGCAGGCCCCAGCCGGGGGACGGCGTCGAGGATCAGCGCCGGGAAGCGCCGGGCCAGCGCCAGATAGTCGCCCGCCCCCAGCGCCTGCGCGCAGAGCGCCTCGAAGTCGAACCGCGCCACCCCGTCGCCCGCCATCGGCACCGCCACCCGCCGGCCCATCACCTCCAGCGTCTCGGCATGCGGCGCAGCGCCGCCGGTCAGGCGCAGGAAGGCGTCGTCCAGCGCCTGCTCGGCGCGACGACCCGCCGGCGCGTGCCAGGTCGGCAGCCCGCGAATGCCGCCGCGGCGATAGTCGCGCGGACCGTCCAGCAGCACCGTGTCCAGCTCCGCCCTGATCCGGGCGATGAAGGGCCTGAAGGCGTCGGCGCCCGGACGGTTCTGGAACAGCGCCTCGGGCAGGGTGTTCGAGGTGGCGACGATCACCACCCGCCTGGCGAACAGCGCGTCGAACAGCCGTCCCAGGATCATCGCGTCGGCGATGTCGTTGACCTGGAACTCGTCGAAGCAGAGCAGCGCGGCCTCCGACGCGATCATGTCGGCAAGCGGCGGGATCGGATCGGCGAGGCCTGGCTGCGCCCGCTTCATCGCATGCACCCTGGCATGCGCCTCCTGCATGAAGCGGTGGAAATGGACGCGCCGCCCGGGCCGGTCCGTCACCTGCTCGAAGAACAGGTCCATCAGCATCGACTTGCCGCGCCCGACCTGGCCCACGAGATAGACGCCGCGGGGCGGCGGTGGCGGGCGCCGCCCGAGCAGCCGCCGCACCATCGAGCCCGGCGCGCCCCCGCCCGGCTGCGACGTCAGGCCCAGCCAGAGCTCGTCGAGGCGCGCGGCGGCGGCGAGCTGGGCCGGATCCTCGTCCAGCAGGCCCCGCCCGATCCGCTGGCGATAGGCCGCCAGAGGCCCGGCCGCGCCGGGCTGCGGCCGGTCGGCATGTCCGGACGGTGCCGGGCCGGCCGTCATGTCGGCGGCGGGCGTCACAGGCCCGGACCGGAGCTGGAACGGTGCATGGAGCAGGCGATACATCGAGTTCCGCGCATGATCAACGGCTTGTGCTGCATCGCGGCATACGGCAGGCGCGGACCAGGTGGGCAGACCTGGCGATCATTGCGCTCGGGGTTCAACGAAATGCGAGCGATGTAACCTTAACAGGCCTTTGTCCATTGATCCTGCGACAATCCATTCGACGACGGGAGAGACGGCATGCTGAAGACAGTCCTGGCGCTGCCGATCCTCCTCACGGTCGGGACCGCTGCCGCCCAGGCGTCCGAGCTGCGCATGACCGTCGAGAAGCCGCATTTCACCTGCGAGGGCCGCGGCAGCCTGCTGTCGCACGTGGCCTATGTGCCGGGCGAGTACAGGCACCGGATCAGCGACGACGCGCCCCTGCCCTGCTGCGACGGCCAGATCGGCTGCGCGCAGTTCCTGTCCACCAACACCATCCTGCGCGCCGACCGCCCGCAGCGCGGCTGACCGCCCCGGCCGCCGCTGCTGCCCATGGCTGCCCGTGACTTGCACCGCCTCCGGACCAGGACCTAACTAGGGGTCCTTCGTCACGGACCCCCCCCGATGCCCGACAGCCTGCCGAACCCCGTCTTGTCCGGTCTCGAGTACGACGCCGTCCTGCGCACGCCGGTGGCCCGCGATCCGTTCCCGCACATCGTGGTGCCGCGGTTCGTGCCGCCCGCCCGGCTGGATGCGGTGATCGCGTCGCTGCCCGACATCGCCGGCGGCGGCTCCTACCCGCCCTCCGCCCTGCGCCTGCGCGGGGCCGCCGCCCAGCTGGTGGCGGAGCTGGAAGGCCGGCGCCTGCGCGACGCCGTCGCCGCCCGCTTCGGGCTCGATCTGTCCGACAGCCGGACCATGCTGACCCTGCGCGGACGCACCCGCGAGAAGGACGGCCAGATCCACCGCGACTCCGTCGCCAAGCTGGTGACGATCCTGCTCTACCTGAACCCGGCCAGCGCCGCCTGGTCCAGACAGGAGGGCTGCCTGCGGCTGCTCCGCGGCCCCGACGACCTCGAGGACTATGCCGTG
This sequence comes from uncultured Acetobacteraceae bacterium, assembly GCA_964236105.1. GTDB lineage: Bacteria > Pseudomonadota > Alphaproteobacteria > Acetobacterales > Acetobacteraceae > Lichenicola. The sequence continues at coordinate 417,964 of CAXSBC010000001.1, forward strand.
GAGGTGCCGCCGGTGGATGGCGCGCTGCTGGTGTTCCCGAACGGGCCCACCACCTTCCATGGCCATAAGAGCTTCGTCGGACGCCGCTACGCGATCCAGCTCAACTACATGGCCACCGGCGCCAAGGCCCGGCACGAGATGCGCCGGCACCGGCTCTCAGCACTCGTGAAGCGGCTGATGCCGGCCTGAGCCGGCACGCCGCCGCCGGGCCTGCGGTTAGCCGACGTCGCGATCCAGCGGCGACCAGGTCCTGCCGTCGCGCTGCAGCAGCGCGTCGGCGCCCTTCGGACCCGGCAGTCCGGCCGCGTACAGCTCCGGACCCGATTTGTCCGCGGCCCATGCCTTGAGCACCGGATCGACCACCCGCCAGGCCGCCTCGATGTTGTCGGCGCGCTGGAACAGCGTCGCATCGCCGACCAGGCAGTCATACAGCAGCGTCTCGTAGCCGACATTCGGGGTCAGCTTGAACGCGTCCTCGTAGCGGAACTTCATCTGCACGCCGCCCAGGTCCATCTTCGGGCCGGGGATCTTGGCGCTGATGCCCAGCGTGACGCCCTGGGTCGGCTGGATGTTCAGCGTCAGGTTGTTGGGGCTGAGCTTGTCGACCGGGGTGTCTGCGAACATCGCGAACGGCGCCTGGCGGAAATGCACCACCACCTCGGTGAGCCGCCCGGTCAGCGACTTGCCGGTGCGCATGTAGAACGGCACCCCGGACCAGCGCCAGTTGTCGATCTCCAGCTTGAGGGCGACATAGGTCTCGGTCTGGCTATCCTTGGCGACGCCCGGGCTGTCGCGATAGGCGACAACGTCGCGCCCCTCGACCTTGCCGGCGCCGTACTGCCCGCGGACCGCGTTCTCCGGGGTCAGCGTCCGCACCGCCTCGAACAGCGTCTCCTTGGCCGTGCGCACCGTCTCGGCCGAGAACGAGTTCGGCGGCTCCATCGCCACCATCGCCAGCAGCTGGAACAGGTGGTTGGGGATCATGTCGCGCAGCGCGCCGGTCGGCTCGTAGAAGGCGCCGCGTCCCTCGACCCCCACGGTCTCGGCCGCGGTGATCTCCACGCTGTCGATGAACTGCCGGCGCCAGAGCGGCTCGAACACTCCGTTGCCGAAGCGCAACGCCAGGATGTTCTGCACCGTCTCCTTGCCCAGGAAATGGTCGATCCGGTAGATCTGGCTCTCGTCCAGCACCTTCAGCAGCCGGGCGTTCAGCTCGCGCGAGCTCGCCAGATCCGAGCCGAACGGCTTCTCGACCACCACCCGCCGGAACGCGTTGTCCGCCTGCTGCGTCAGGTCCGCCTTGCCCAGGTTCTCCACGATCGTGGCGAAGAAGCGCGACGCCACGGCCAGATAGAACAGCACGTTGCCGCCGAGCCTGGCCTTCAGCGCCTCGAGCTGGCCGATATCGGTGAAGTCCGCCTTGTAGTAGCTGAGCCGGCCGGACAGGTCGTTCCACCAGTCCTTGTTGATCTCGGGCGTGTAGAACTCGGCGTTCGGGTCCTTGGTGAAGTCCTGCATGGTCTGGCCGAGCTCGCCGCGCCAGGACTCGTCGGTGCCGTCCACCCGGTCGATGCCGATGATCCGGAAGCTCTCATCCAGCAGTCCGGCGCCCACCAGGTTGTAGAGTGCCGGAGTCAGCAGCCGCTTGGTCAGGTCGCCGTGCGCGCCGAAGATCACCATGGTGCAGGCGGGCGCCTTATGCGTGGCAGGCGACGCCAGCTTCTCCCGGGCATTGGCCTGCGACGAGACTTCTCCGACTGGATCCATGGTGACTCCTGCCGCCTGACGGCGTGGGTGACGGCCGGCGGGCGCCGGTCGCTCGTGACATGAACACACAGGCCGGCTACCGGTTTGTCGCCGCGGCCGTGACCAGCACATGATGGTCGACGCCGAGCCAGGCGCCACTGTCCCGCTCGCGCCAGGTGAACACCACGGTGCTGCCGGCGGCCAGGGCGCCGGTCGGCAGCTCGACGAAGCAGAGCCCCGCTCCCGCCTGCACCATCGGCATGGTCTGGATCCGGATCCAGCCATCGTCGCTCCAGTGCAGATCGGCCGGCACCGGCAGCTCCACCCGCAGCACCCGCCCCTGCGGCATCTCCCGCAGCGCCTGGCCGTGGCGCCAGCGGGCGATCCGGGGCGTCGGGGCCACCGCGCCGCCGTAGCGCGCTGCCGCATGCGGCGGCCGGTCGAACAGCACGCCGTCGCCGATCGAGCGCAGCAGCTTGACGTGCTCGGCATGGGTCCAGAGATGCGGCATCACCATGCCGCCGCGGCCGCTCTCGTTGTCGACCCGCTCGGGCATCATGCCGCCCTCGCCGGCACAGGCCTGCAGGCTGTCCAGCAGCAGCCGGGCCTCCGCGGTGCGGCCGGCCGCGACCGCCAGCATCGCCCGCTCGATGGTGAGCGTCGGCCGCGGCGGACGTCCGCCGTCGCCCCGGCGGCACCAGGCGGGGCCGCCCGGCAGCGTCACCCGGAGCCGGGCGTCGATCGCCGCCAGCGCCCGCTCCAGCCGCGGGCTGTCCGCCGCCAGCACGCCGAGACGGACCAGCGAGACGATGTCCGGGTCGGCGTCGGACGCCTCGGCCGAGGCGGGCGACCCCGGCTCGTCGAGCAGCGCCGTCAGCAGCTCGTGCACCGTGTCGGCGGTGTCGAGCAGGAACTGTCCCAGCACCGGCTCGCCCACGCGGCCGGCCCAGTCGGCGCCGGCGAGCAGGGCCGCGATCTGCGCGCCGAGCGTATGCAGCTTCAGCCCGTCGGTGCGTCCCCACCGATCCTGCCCGTCGAGCGGATCGTGCCGCGCCAGGAACAGCACCGCGGCCCGGACCATGTTCCAGCCCTGCCGCAGCGCCGCCTGCCCCAGCAGCCCGTGACGCAGCGCCAGATCGGCCAGCAGCACCGGCTGCGCGGTCTCGTCGAGCTGCAGCCCCTGCCAGGCCGCCATGCCGTCGAGCCAGAAGTTCTGCGGCCAGTGGCCGTCGGGCTCCTGCACCGTTTCCAGGTAGGACAGCGCCTGCAGCACCGGCGCCGTGTCGCCCGCCGCCAGCAGCGCGCCGGCAGCCGCCACCACGTCGCGGGCCCGCACCAGGTGGCAGGCCGCCGGATACTCGTTGTTCTGCAGCGCCGCCCACGGCACGCCCAGGCTGGCGATGCGCGCTCCCGGCACCGCCGGGCACTCGTGGGTCCGGATCGCCATCAGGCTGATGCGGTAGAGCGCGTCGTTTTCCGGCGACATGCCGGACAGGCTGCCGCCGAGCGGCAGCACCCCGTCCAGCCAGCCGCGCCAGCCGGCGACATAGCGCGCCTCGATCGCCTCGAACGGATCGAGCAGCACCGCGCGCGCGCGCATCGCCGCCTCCGTCCAGATCCGTCCGAACGCCAGACAGATCACGAACCCGCCGTCGTCGCCGGCGAGATCGAGCTCGCCGGTCAGCGCCACGTTGCCGTTCAGCGCGCGCTCGTACTCCCAGGTCATGCGGTGGTGCCGCGACAGGTCCTGCCAGCCGTCGCTGATCCCGGCATAGCCGGCCGAGCGCGCCCGCCAGCCGCAGCTCGCCGACAGCGCAACCGCGGTGCCCTGCGCCTCGGCGAACAGCATCTCCTGGCTCTTGTAGTCGCCGGTCCAGGCGGTTCCCATGCCGGTGACGTTGACCAGATGCGGCGCCAGCAGCGCATGCACCCGCAGCGGCGGCAGCCCGTCGCCGTGGCGGAGATCCTCGAGCCGCACCTGCAGCAGCACCGCCGGATGCAGGGTGTCGGCGATGATCCGCTTGTGCAGCCGGAACTGGCCGCCGCGATGGGTGCCGGTGACGCGGAAGGCCGGCACGCCCGGTGCCACCGGTGCGATGGTGGCGTCGCAATCGCGCCGCTCCTCGGCGAACAGCGCCTCGCCGTCGGTGACGATGAGGCCGAAATCGCGCACCGCGGTCATGCCGATCCGCGGATAGGCGATCTCGTTCAGGATGCCGTTGCCCAGCGTGAACCAGACGCGCGCATCCTCGCGCAGGCTGCGCCCGACGCCGTTCTTGCCCGTCGGGTGCCAGCGCGGCGGCCGGCCCGGTTCTCCAGGCGCATCCGCCATTCCTGCCGCTCTCCTGGTCCCTGCCGCTGCCCGGAAAACGCGTCCTGCCCGGTCCCGTTCCGTGACGGGCCGTGTTCCATGGGCCGGGCGCCGGCCGGCCATGTGCGCGGCGGCACCGGACATTTGTTGCGCCGGATGGCCGCGACGCGGTAGCAGACCGTCTCCTCCATCATCTCGCCGGTCAGGCCACACGCCGGAGCCTGCCCGCCCCGAGGAGCCAGGGACCAGCCACATGGGTTATCGCGTCGCCATCGCAGGAGCCACCGGAGCGGTCGGGCGCGAGCTCATCAAGACGCTGGCCGAGCGGGACTTCCCCGTCGACGACATCGCCGCCCTCGCCTCCGCCCGGTCGGTGGGCCAGGAGATCTCGTTCGGGAGCAAGCGCGTGCTGAAGGTGCAGAACCTCGACACCTTCGACTTCAAGGGCTGGGACATCGGCCTGTTCAGCCCGGGTGCGGCGATCTCGGCGGTGCAGGCGCCGCGCGCGGCTGCGGCCGGCTGCGTGGTGATCGACAACACCAGCCACTTCCGCATGGACCACGACGTGCCGCTGGTGGTGCCGGAGGTGAACCCGAACGCGCTCAAGCGGCTCGGCCGGCGCCGGATCATCGCCAACCCGAACTGCTCGACCATCCAGATGGTGGTGGCGCTGAAGCCGCTGCACGACCTGTTCACCGTCAAGCGCGTGGTGGTCTCGACCTACCAGGCGGTGTCAGGCGCCGGCAAGGAAGGTATGGACGAGCTGTTCGTGCAGTCCAAGGGCTCCTTCGTCAACGATCCGCCGACCTCGGAACAGTTCACCAAGACCATCGCCTTCAACGTGATCCCGCATATCGACCGCTTCATGGATGACGGCGCGACCAGGGAGGAGTGGAAGATGGCCGTCGAGACCCGCAAGATCCTGGGTCCCGACATCGCCGTGATCGCCACCTGCGTCCGCGTGCCGGTGTTCGTCGGCCATTCGGAGGCGATCGCCGTCGAGTTCGAGGAGCCGGTCGATCTGGAGCAGGCGCGCGCGGCCCTGCGCGAGGCGCCCGGCGTGATCCTGCACGACCACCGCGAGGATGGCGGCTACGTCACCCCGATCGAGTGCGTGGGCGAGGATGCGACCTATGTGAGCCGGCTGCGCGTCGATCCCACGGTGCCGAGCGGGCTCGCCTTCTGGTGCGTCTGCGACAACCTGCGCAAGGGGGCCGCGCTGAATGCGGTGCAGATCGCCGAGGCGCTGATCGCCTTCGATCTGCTGGCCAAGAAGGCCGCCTGAGCCTGGCCCAGGACGCCCTCTTCCCGCGCTGGACGCCGGCCCGGAACAAGGCGGAGCAGCCGCCGCCGCCGCCGCGCCCGGTCTGGACGCCGGGCGGGGCGCGGCCGGGCAGGCAGCCACGCGTGATCTGGCCGCGCATCGCCGGCGTGCTGGTCGCAGTGGGGGCGCAGGGGGCGCTCTATCTGGCGCTGCGTCATCTGGCGACCGCGACCATGCCGGCCTGGGCGCATCATCACTATCAGGCCGGACCGCTGCCCTGGCCGTCGGTGGTGCCGGTCGACGTGGTGCATGGCGCAGCCCGACGAGCCGACGGTCCGGCACCCATCGCCGTTCCGGCCTTCATCGCGGCGCCGACCATCGTGCTGGCGCCGCCGTCCCTCGGCGCATCCGGTGCCGTGCCGTCATCGGCAGGATCGCCATGATTGCAGCGTACCGACCCATTGCAACCTCCAGGATAGGCTCCAGGTAGGAAGAGGATGTTCATCAGCGCCCAGACCCAGGCCCTGCTGCTGCTGACCACCGCGCTCGACGGTGAGGCGTCCGACGTGCCGCTGGACGCGTCGTCGTTCGACCGGCTGGCCGGCTGGCTGCGCAAGCGGTCGCTGCAGCCGGCGGACCTGCTGCAGCCCGACGCCGCGGCACAGCTCGGCGGACGCGGGCCCGCCCCGATGCCGACGGAGCGGATCATGGCGCTGCTGGCGCGCGGCCCGGCTCTGGCCGCAGCCCTCGGGCGCTGGCAGCAGGCCGGGTTGTGGGTGCTCGGTCGGGGCGATCCGGACTATCCGCGTCGGCTGAAGCGTCGGCTTCGCACCGAGGCGCCGGCGCTGCTGTTCGGCAGCGGCGACCGCACCCTGCTCAACCGCGGCGGCATCGCCCTGATCGGTGGCGACGCATCGGCGCCGGAGACGGTGGGCTTTGCGGCGCGCTTCGCCACCCAGGCCGCCGGTGCCGGGCTCGCCGCGATCTCCGGCGGCGGCAACGCGATCGAGGAAGCCGCCCTGCTCGGCGGCCTCGCCCGCGGCGGCGATGCGATCGCGGTGCTGCCGGGCGGGCTGCTGCAGGCCGCGGTCGACGGCCATCTGCAGCGGCCGGCCGGCGACGGTCAGCTGGTGCTGGTGTCGGAGACCGCGCCGGACCTGCCGCATGCCGCCAGCCCGGTGCGCTGCCTGTTCGGCCTGTCGGATGCGGCCCTGCTGGTCGGGGTCGGACGCGACGCCGTGCGCTGGACCGATGCCCTGGAGGCGATCGAGCGCGGCTGGGTGCCGCTCTGGGTGCGGCCGGCCGACCCGGATGCGGCCAGGCTGACCAGGCTCGGCGCGCATGCCCTGCCCGGCGAGGAGGTGGCGCCGCGCACGCTGCTCTCGCCGGTGCTGCCGCCGATGCGACGGCCTGATCGCGCCCGTCTCGAGCCCGAACCGACCGGCCCCGCGTCGAACATGGCCTTCGTGACGCCGCCGCCCGCACCGAGCCTGGTCGGCTTCGCCGAGGCGCCCGCACCCTTCGGCGCCGACGAACCCGCACCAGCCCAGGCCGCGGGCGGGACGCCGTCGCCGGCAGGGCGGCGCACGTATCTGCGGCTGGTCGCCTCCGGCGCCCGGACCGCGCCGGCACCGAGCCGGGAGCCGCGCGCGCCGGGGCCGGGCCTGTTCGAGATCTTCGTGCGGCGCCTGCCGGACCTGCTGGCAGAGGAGCCGCTCAGCCTCTGGCGCATCGCCGACGCCCTGGAACTGATCGAGCAGCAGGCCGAGACCTGGCTGCGGCGGGCGGAAGCGGACGGGCAGGTCCGACACGACCCCGTGACCCGTCTGTACACGACCGGCCCGGAGCGGTGAAAAACCGCTCCGAGTGCTTATGTTGCACTGCACAGTAATCGCGTTGACCGCCTGCGCGGCCGGGCGTAGGACGAGTTCCGCCAACGAGGGTTCCGGACGTTCCGGATCCGCATCAAGGAAGTAGTCGGCCCTCATGAAGGATGTCCGTGACGCGTCGTTCGTGGCGCAACGCAGCGACGGCGGACTGGTCCGGCGGCCACTTTCCCCGCATCTCGGGATCTACCGCTTCCAGCTCTCCATGGCCCTGTCGATCGGCAACCGCATCTCGGGCGTGGCCAGCTCGTTCGGCACGCTGCTGCTGGTCTGGTGGCTGGTGGCTGCCGCGAGCGGCGCGTCCGCGTTCGCCACCGTGCAGGCCGTCGTGGCCAACCCGATCGGCCTCATCGTGCTGTTCGGCTGGACGCTGGCGCTGGTGTTCCACACCGTCGCCGGCCTGCGCCATCTGGCCTGGGATGCCGGCTACGGCTTCGGCAAGGCGGCGCTCAACCGCACCGGTCTCGTGGTCGTCGTCGCCAGCCTGGTGCTGACCCTGCTGATCTGGGCGATCGGCGTCAGCCTCTGGACGCACGGCGTGCCATCCTCCGCGACGGGACGCTAGCTCATGGTCGACAAGGCTCAAGGTGTGGCGATCATGCGCTCCCAGCTCGGCCGCGTGCGCGGGCTGGGCTCGGCGAAATCCGGCGTCGAGCACTGGTGGGTCGAGCGGCTGACCGCGATCGCGCTGGTTCCGCTGACGATCTGGTTCGTGGCCTCGGTGCTGGTACTGGTCGGTGCCTCGCATGGCACGGTCCTGCATTGGGCGGCCCGGCCGGTGAATACCGTCTTGCTGTTGGCCCTGGTGATGCTCACCTTTCATCACTCGCAGCTCGGCCTGCAGGTGGTGATCGACGACTACATCCACGACAAGCGCTTCCATCTCGCGACCTCGCTGCTCAACAAGGGCGCTGCCCTGATGCTCGGCCTGTTCGCGATCGTGGCAATCCTGAAAATGGCCTTTCTCGCCCCTGCCGCCTGAGTCGAGGACCGTCCGGTTTCATTCCTCGGTCCGCTTCGACCGATTGAATCGAGTACGACATGAACGCGATCACGCTGCCTTCCTCACGCGCCTACACGGTTGTCGATCACGCCTATGACGTGGTCGTGGTGGGGGCGGGCGGCTCCGGACTGCGCGCCACCCTCGGCATGGTCGCGGCCGGCTTCAAGACCGCCTGCATCACCAAGGTGTTCCCGACCCGCTCGCACACGGTGGCGGCGCAGGGCGGCATCGGCGCCTCGCTCGGCAACATGGCCGAGGATAACTGGCGCTGGCACATGTACGACACCGTGAAGGGGTCGGACTGGCTCGGCGACCAGGACGCCATCGAATACATGTGCCGCGAGGCGGTGCCGGCGATCCAGGAGCTCGAGCATTTCGGCGTGCCGTTCTCGCGCACCGAGGATGGCCGCATCTATCAGCGCCCGTTCGGCGGCCACATGTCAGACTACGGCAAGGCGCCGGTGCCGCGCGCCTGCGCTGCCGCCGACCGCACCGGCCATGCCATCCTGCACACGCTGTATCAGCAGAGCCTGAAGCACAACGCCGAGTTCTTCGTCGAGTATTTCGCCCTCGACCTGATCATGGACGAGGACGGCGTCTGCCGCGGCGTGATGGCCTGGTGCCTGGAGGATGGCACCATGCACCGCTTCCGCGCCAACATGGTGGTGCTGGCGACCGGCGGCTACGGCCGCGCCTACATGAGCTGCACCTCGGCGCATACCTGCACCGGCGACGGCGGCGGCATGGCGATGCGCGCCGGCATCCCGACCCAGGACATGGAGTTCGTGCAGTTCCATCCGACCGGCATCTTCCCGGCCGGCTGCCTGCTGACCGAGGGCTGCCGCGGCGAGGGCGGCTACCTCACCAACGCCGAGGGCGAGCGCTTCATGGAGCGCTACGCCCCGACCGCGAAGGACCTCGCCTCGCGCGACGTGGTGTCGCGCTCGATGACCATCGAGATCAACGAGGGGCGCGGCTGCGGTCCGAACAAGGACCACATCCTGATGCATCTGGAGCATATCGGCACCGAGCTGCTGCACGAGCGCCTGCCCGGCATCTCCGAGACCGCACGCGTGTTCGCCGGCATCGACGTGACCAGGGAGCCGGTGCCGGTGCTGCCGACCGTGCACTACAACATGGGCGGCATCCCCACGAATTATCACGGCGAGGTGCTGCGCCCGACCGCCACCGATCCCGATGCGGTGGTGCGCGGGCTGATGGCCGTCGGCGAGGCGGCATGCGTGTCGGTGCACGGCGCCAACCGGCTGGGCACCAACTCGCTGCTCGACCTGGTGGTGTTTGGCCGCGCCGCCGCCCTTCGCGCAAGCGAGATCATGAAGCCCGGCGAGACGTCGCGGCCGCTGCCCGATCGCGCCGGCGAGAAGTCGCTCGACCGGCTGGATCGCATGCGCCATGCCGATGGCGACACCCGCGTCGCCACCATGCGCGAGGAGCTGCAGCGCACCATGCAGGCGCATGCGGCGGTGTTCCGCTCGTCGACCAGCCTGACCCAGGGGGTCGAGAAGATCGACCGCCTGTGGACCGGCCTGTCCGACGTGTCGGTGTCGGACCGGTCGCTGATCTGGAACAGCGACCTGATGGAGGCGCTCGAATACGAGAACCTCATCGCCAACGGCACCGTCACCATGGTCGGCGCGGAAGCGCGCAAGGAGAGCCGCGGCGCCCAGGCGCATGACGACTTCCCCGATCGCGACGATGCCGAGTGGATGAAGCACACGGTGTCGTATCTCGGCGACCATGGCGAGGTGGCGCTGTCCTACCGCCCCGTGCGGATGCAGACGCTCACCAACGACGTGTCGGTGTTCCCACCGAAAAAGCGCGTCTACTGACGACGATGCGGGGCTTCTGCCCCATTTATGAATCGGGTTCCAAGGGCGACTGCCCTTGGCGGGTCCAGGGCAGCGCCCTGGGCTGCAAGTAAGGGATCAATCCCATGGTTGAATTTTCGCTGCCAAAGAACAGCAAGATCGGCAAGGGCCGCACGTTCAAGGCGCCGACCGGAGCCAAGAGCGTCAAGGAGTTCAAGATCTATCGCTGGAGTCCGGACGACGGCAAGAACCCGGTGATCGACACCTACGAGCTCGACACCACGCGCCTCGGTCCGATGGTGCTGGACGCGCTGATCTACATCAAGAACGAGGTCGACCAGACGCTGACCTTCCGGCGCTCCTGCCGCGAGGGCATCTGCGGCTCGTGCTCGATGAACATCGACGGCGTCAACACGCTGGCCTGCCTGAAGCCGATCGCCGAGGTGAAGAAGGCGATCGCCATCTATCCGCTGCCGCACATGCCGGTGGTCAAGGACCTGATCCCCGATTTGACGTCGGCCTACGCGCAGCTGCGCTCGATCGAGCCATGGCTCAAGGCAGACACCAACCCGCCGCCGGATGGCGAGCGCCGCCAGAGCGTGCAGGAGCGGGCCAAGCTCGACGGCATGTGGGAGTGCATCCTGTGCTTTTGCTGCACCACATCGTGCCCGAGCTACTGGTGGAACGGCGACAAGTATCTCGGCCCGGCAACCCTGCTGGCGGCCTATCGCTGGATCGCCGACAGCCGCGACGAATATACCGGCGAGCGCCTCGATGCGCTCGAGGACCCGCTGAAGCTCTACGCCTGCCGCACCATCATGAACTGCACCCAGACCTGCCCGAAGGGACTGAACCCGGCGGAGGCGATTGGCAAGATCAAGCAGCTCCAGCTCGAGCGGAAGGGCTGACACCACCCCCGATCCGGCCATGTTCGACCGCCCCCTGACAACCGGGCCGGCCCGGCGGGCCGCCTGGCGGGACAGCCTGTTCGCCGACCACGCGATCTTTCGCCTGGTCTGGACCAACCTCGCGGTGGTGGTTCCCGGCAAGGTGTATCGCGCCAACCACCCGGCGCCGTTCCATCTCGCCCGATTCGCGCGACGCCATCACCTGCACACGCTGCTCAATCTGCGCGGCCACCGGCGATGCGGCTCGGACGCGCTGTCCCGCGAGGCCGCTCCCCGGCTGGGGCTCGCCCATGTCGACATGGCGTTCGAGAGCCGGGGGGCGCCGCATCGGGATCGCATCCTGCGCTTCGCCGAGATCTACCGCAGCGTGGCGTTCCCGATGCTGATGCACTGCAAGTCCGGCGCTGACCGGGCCGGGCTGGCGTCGGGCCTTGTCGTGCTGTTCGAAGGCGGCACCGCGACCGAGGCGCTGGCGCAGCTTTCCTGGCGCTACGGCCACTTCCGCCGCTCCCGCACCGGGATCCTCGACGCGTTCTTCCGGCACTACCGCGCGGAGGCGGAGGGCCGGCTGCCGTTCCTCGACTGGGTGCGCGACGAGTACGACGAGGCCGCGCTCAGGCGCGACTTCGTCGCCAGCCGGCTCTCCAGCTTCGTCACCGACCGCGTGCTGCGCCGGGAATAGGACGGCTATTCGGCCGTCCCGGGCCCCATCGACTTGATCAGGTCGAGCACCCGCTTGCGCACCGGCTGTTCGGTGATGCGGTAGTAGGCGCGCACCAGATCGACCGTCTCCTTGCGGCTGAACAGGTCGTCCGGAGCCCCGAAGCCTTCCTGAGCCTCGGCGAATCCGCCCGCCTGCATCATCGGCATGCGGGTGCCGCCGCCGGAGCCGCAGGAGGCCGGCATGTCGTCGAAGAAGAAGCTCACCGGCACATCGAGCACGCGCGACAGGTTGAACAGCCGGGAGGCGCCCACCCGGTTGGCGCCGCGCTCGTATTTCTGCACCTGCTGGAACGTCAGCCCGAGCGCGTCGCCGAGCCGCTCCTGCGACATCTGCAGCAGCGTGCGCCGCAACCGGATGCGTCCACCGACATGGATGTCGATCGGGCTGGGCCGCGACTCGCGATCGGCCGGGGCATCGTCGAAAGACCGCTTCGTCTCGTCAGCGGTTTCCAGCCTTTTGGCGGCGGTATGCTTCACCATCAATGCTTTCACTTATTCAGTGCAACCGACCTAGTATCACAACCAGAAATTGTCAAGACGGTGGGGGTGTTCATGAGAATCGTCCAGTCGAAGCGGTCTCTTCATCATCGTATCGCCATGATTCTCTAAAAGAAGTCACGTATCGGTGGCAAGGGCGGTTGTGCGTCGCACGCGACCACCAATCGGCAGCAGGGCCAGCGCCGCCAGCGCCAGGCACAGCAGCAGCGGCAGCGGCAGTCCCAGCCGCGCGAACACGGTCGGCGGCAGCGGCCCCGGCAGCGCCAGCACCAGCGCCCCGGCAACGCCCCAGCCCAGCCGCCCCAGCGCGTGGCCGGTGCCGTCATACCCGGCCGAGATGCCGGTATTGGCAGCACGGGCCAGCGGCAGACCTTCCTCCACCGCCCGCATCCGGGCCGTGGCCAGATGCTGCCGCGGTCCGGACGAGTTGCCGTACCAGGCATCGTTGGTGACGTTCAGCACCCAGGCCGGGCGGTCATGACGCTGGACCACCACGCCGGGAAAGATCACCTCGTAGCAGATCAGCGGGCCGATCGGCGCCAGGCCCGCCAGGTGCAGCGTGCGCGGTCCGGGACCGGCGGCAAAGCTGCCGCCCGGCACGATCTGGAACGGCAGGCCAGGCGGCTGATACTCGCCGAACGGCACCAGATGCGCCTTGTCGTAGATGCCGGCGACCTGCCCGTCCGGCAGCACCGCGATCAGGCTGTTGCGCGGCCGCCCGGCGGGATCGTAGCGCACGCTGCCGATCAGCCCCGCCGCCGCGCCGGGAGCGGCCTGCATCAGCACCTGCCGGGCCATCGTCTCGCGGTCCAGCAGGCCGGGGAACGCGCTTTCCGGCCAGGCGAACAGGATCGGCCGCGCCGGATCGCCGCCATGCCTGGCTTCGGCCGAACGCTGCGCCATGGCCGCGGCCACGCCCTGCTGGGTCAGGCGCACGTACTTGCGGAAGATCAGCACCGCCTGGTCCTGGCTCTGCTTCTCGTCCTCGGGCACGTTGCCCTGCACCATCACCGCCAGCGGCCCGGCAGCACCGGCCGACGGCGAGACCAGGGCCAGCCGGGCGGCGCCTGCCGCGATCCACAGCGCCAGCAGCCCGCCGCCGGCAAGCCAGCCGCGCCGGCCGAGCAGCGGCATCCCGGCCAGCAGCAGCGTCAGCAGCGTCAGCCCATGCACCGAGATCCAGGCCGCCGGCTGGATCATCACGTCGCCGGCCACGCCCGGGAACTCCCAGACGCTGCCCCACAGGTTCCACGGGAAGCCCGAGAACACGAACTCCCGGGCGAGGTCGGTCAGCGTCCAGACGGACGCGAACAGCACCACCCGCCGCCACCCCGGCGGCACCCAGCGGACGGCCAGGCAGGCGACGGCGGTGAAGCAGGAGAGCGGCACGGCGCCGAAGGGTGCGGCAAGCGGCACCGCCCACCAGAACTCGTCCGCCCGGACCAGCACCGCGTCGGTCAGCCAATATAGCCCCAGCATGTGCAGTCCCATGCCGAACACGAAGCCGTGGCGCAGCGCCCGGTGCCAGCCGGCGGCGTCGCCGAGCAGCCGCAGCAGCAGCGGCACCGTCAGCAGCAGCACCGGCACCAGATGCAGCGGCGGCAGCGCCAGCGCCGACAGCAGCCCGAGCAGCAGGGCCCTGAGGTCGGCAGGCAGCCGGCTCCAGGAGGAAGCGATCGACGAGGTCATGCGATGTCCCGGAATGAGCAGCCGGCCGGAGCAGCGGCGGCCGCCCTCCGGACGATCAGTAGATGGCTTCGCGCAGCTGGCGCTCGTAGTGGCGATAGTACTTGTCGGTGATCAGGTCGGTCTTCACCACCACCGCCACGTCGGTGGTGTTGAACTGCTGGTCGACCACGGCGCCGTCGCCGATGAAGCCGCCCAGGCGCAGATAGCCCTTGATCAGCGGCGGCAGCGTCTGCTGCGTCCGCCGGTGGTCGAAGCTGGCCGGATCGAGCCGGCGCATCTCCACGTAGCGGCTGGGGATCGCCCGCAGCCGCAGCGCCGGCGGCGCCAAGTGGTTGTGGTAGAGATAGGTGAGCTCGGCCTCGAGCCGTTCCGGATCGGTGCCCGGCAGGCTGGCGCAGCCGAACATCACGTCGATGCGGTGCAGGAACACGTAGGCGGCGATGCCGCGCCACAGCAGCTGCATCGCCGCCCGGCCGCGATAGGTCCGATCGATGCAGGACCGGCCCAGCTCCAGCAGCCGGCCGGGAAAGCCGGTGATGGTGCTGATGTCGTACTCGTCGGCGGTGTAGAAGCGGCCGATCTGCTCCGCCGCCTCGTTCTGCACCAGCCGGTAGGTGCCGATGATCGCCTTCGGGCCGGAGCCGATGGCGTGGTCGATGACCAGCAGGTGGTCCGCCACCGCGTCGAACATGTCGACGTCGCGCTGCAGCAGCCGGGCGCGCTCGTCCGGCATGGCGCCCATCTCGTTGTAGAAGATGCGGTAGCGCAGCGCCTGGGCCGCGTCGCGCTCGGCGTCGGTGACGGCGATCCGCACCCCCAGATGCCCGGCCCGCAGCTCGCCGAAGCCGGTCATCGAGGCCGATCGCGGCATCAGCGGCGCGGTGATCGGATTGGTGATCGTCACCGGCCGCCTCCGGTGCGGTCGGCCGCGTCCGGCGCCTGGATTCCCGCCTTGGCGGCCGGCGCATCGGGCCGTCTGCGCGCGAACAGCTCCATGCGGTGCGACACCAGGTCGAAGCCGAGCCGGGCCGCGATCTCGTGCATCAGCCGCTCGTGCTCGGCATCCTCGAACTCGATCACCTTGCCGCTGTCGATGTCGATGAGATGATAGTGGTGGCCGTGCTCGGTGGCCTCGTAGCGGGCGCGGCCGCCGCCGAAGTCGCGCCGCTCCAGGATGCCCTTCTCCTCGAGCAGCCGGACGGTGCGATACACGGTGGCGACCGAGATCCGGCTGTCGAGCCCGGTCGCCCGGCGATACAGCTCCTCGACGTCGGGATGGTCCTCAGCCTCGGACAGCACACGGGCGATCACCCGCCGCTGGCCGGTCATCTTGAGGCCGCGGTCGATGCACAGGCGCTCTATGCGCGATTCCATCGCTTCACCAACAGCGGCCATGTCACGCGGCGTAGCCGATCAGCACAGCCATTGTCCAATCCGCGTCAGGCACCTGTTGCGGGCCCGACACAGCCATAGCGCAACGGCCCGCGGATCGAGGGCGCCGGGATCAGGCGTCGTCGCGCGGCTTGCGGCCCAGCCCGATCTTCTTGGCCAGCGAGGAGCGATGACTGGCATAGTTCGGCGCCACCATCGGATAGTCGGGCGGCAGGCCCCAGCGCTCGCGATAGGCTTCCGGCGTCATGTCGTAGGCGGTCTTCAGATGCCGCTTCAGCATCTTGAGCTTCTTGCCGTCCTCCAGGCAGACGATGTAGTCCGGGAACACCGATTTCTTGACGGCCACCGCCGGCTGCGGCTTGTCGACCGTCACCGGGCCGCTGCCGATCTCGGACAGGGCCCGGAACACGTCCTGGATCAGCCCGGCGAGCGAGTCCGCCTCGACGGCGTTGTTCGAGACATGCGCAGAAACGATCTGGGCCGTCAGCTCCAGCACATCCACCCCGGTCGCTTCATCAGCCATCGTAATTCCCTGGCACCGTTATTGAGACTGTTTTAATAAAGGCGTCAGCAACCTGCAACCGTCGAAGTTCCCGTCGCCCAATCGAGGTCGCATGACAGATCGTTCGACAGTTCACGACCTCGACGTCACTGCCGAGCTCTGCCCGATGACCTTCGTGCGGACGCGGCTGGCGCTCGACCGGCTGCCGTCCGGATCGCTGCTGCGGGTCCGCCTGCGGGGCGACGAGCCGGTGCGCAACGTGTCCGCCAGCGCCGCGGCACTCGGCCATGCCGTGCTGGACACCACGCCGCTGCCCGACGGCCTCACCCTGCTGCAGATCAGGCGCCGCTGAGCAACGCCGGGTGGCGCAGCGGCCGCATCAGCACCAGGGCGCTGCTGCCGTCCGGGTAGTACTGCCGCCGCCGGCCCACCTCGCCGAAGCCCAGCCGGCGATACAACGCCAGGGCCGGCGCGTTGCCGACCGACACCTCCAGGAACAGCCGCGCGGCGCCGAGACCGGCCGCCTCCGCCGCCAGCTCCTCCAGCAGACGCGCGGCGAGCCCACGGCCACGTGCCGCAGGCAGCACGCCCACGGTCAGCAGCTCGGCCTCGTCGGCGGCCACGCGCGCCAGCGCCAGGGCGTCCGGCCGGCCGGCGTCGGTGCCGGCGACGCCGCCGAAGCCGCCCGGCATCGCCAGCACGCTGCCGAACGCCGCCTCGTCCCACCGCTCGCCGGGCGCGAAGCACTGCGCGTGCAGGACGGCGAGGAGCCCGGCGGACGCGGTCCCGCGCAGGATCATCGCACCCGCGGCGTCATGTCCGGGGCGGTCCGGCGCTGCGGCAGCCTGGCTTCCGGTGCATCGACATAGAGCGGCTGCACGGCACGCGGCGGCAGCAGGCCCCGCAGGCGCGACAGCGACGCGTCGGCGATCGCTGCCATCGGCACCGCAGCCAGCCCCGACCGCCGCACCGCGACACCGTGCGCCGCCAGCGCGTCCGCGACCAGCGCCGCCGCATCGCCGCCGACCAGCACCGAGCCGCCAGGCTCCGGCAGTGCTGCCAGCATCGCGGCCTCCGCCTGCCACGCCGTTCCATGCAGGCGTTCGATGAACACCCGGTCGCGCCGGGCCTGGCTGACGCACCAGATCGCCTCTCCGGACGCCTCGGCCTGCAGCAGCGGCCCCAGCGTCTCGCCGACCGTGACCCCGACCAGCCGGGCGGTTCCAGAGAGCGCCAGCCCGTGCGCCAGCGACAGGCTGGCCCGCAATCCGGTGAAGCTGCCCGGACCGACCACCACGGCGATGATCCCGAGGCTGGCTGCCGTCCATCCGACGGCCCGCAGCCGGTCGGCCAGCAGGGAGGGCAGCCGCTCGGCCCCGTCGCGGCCGGGCGCCGTCTCGTCCGCCACCAGCTCGATCGTCCCGCCCGACAGCGTCAGCAGCCCGAACGCCGCACCGGTCGTCCCGGACGCGCCGTTCAGGGCGAGGATGCGCGTCACAGCAGCATGCAGGCTTCGTCGAATGTCAGCCGGGGCGCCCGCGGCCCGGCCGCGGCACCCTCGGCATAGCCGAGGTTGACCAGGAAGTTCGATCGCCAGCCGCTGCCGGCCAGGAAGATCTCGTCCACCACCTGGTTGTCGAAGCCCGACATCGGCGCCGCGTCCAGCCCGAGGGCGCGCGCCGCCAGCACCAGATAGCCGCCCTGCAGGGTGGCGTTGCGGAACGCCGTCTGCTCGGCGAGCTCCAGGTCGGCCGCGAACCAGGAGCGGGCCTCCTCGGACGGGTAGAGCCGCGGCATCTGCTCGAAGAACAGCGGGTCCTGCGCCACGATCACCGTGACGGCGGCGGTCATCGTCTTCTCGATGTTGCCTACCGACAGCGCCGGCCGCAGCCGCTCCCGGCTGTCCCGGCTGGCCAGGAACACGAAGCGGCCCGGCGAGCAGTTGCCCGAGGTCGGCGGCAGCTTCACCAGGTCGTAGAGGGCGCGCAGCGTGTCCTCCTCGACCGGCGCGCCGGTCCAGAGCGTCGGCGTGCGGGCTGTGCGGAACACGGCATCGAGCGCCGCTGCATCGACCGTCATGACGGCGTCCGTGGCGGCGAGGGCCTAGGCCTCGACCTGCTCCACCGACAGCACCTCCGGCACGTAGTGGCGCAGCATGTTCTCCACCCCGTGCTTCAGCGTCGCCCGCGAGGACGGGCAGCCGGCGCAGGCGCCCTGCATGTGCAGGCGGACGATGCCGTCGCGGTAGCCGCGGAACACGATGTCGCCGCCGTCGCCCGCCACCGCCGGACGCACCCGGGTGTCCAGCAGCTCCTTGATCTGGTCGACGATCTCCTGGTCGCCCGGCGCCACCTCGTCCTCGTCCGCCGCATCGGCCTGGATGTCGACGATCGGACGGCCGGACACGAACTGGTCGACGATCACCGACAGCACCTGCGGCTTGAGCTCGCTCCAGGCCACGTCGTCGGACTTGGTGACGGCGATGAAGTCGCTGCCCAGGAACACCCGCGCCACGCCGGCCTCGGCGAACAGCGCCGACGCCAGCGAGGAGCGCTCCGCCGTCTCGGCGTTGGTGAAGTCCACCGTGCCGGTTCCCATGACGTCGCGGCCGGGCAGGAACTTCAGCGTCGCTGGGTTGGGGGTGTCCTCGGTCTCGATGAACATGGCGGCTCGCATCCTGCTGTGGGACCACGCGCTCGAATGCGGACGCGTCCGGTCCTGTCGCACCCACATGTGGCAAGACCGACGCGCGAGGCAAGAGGCCGCGTCGCCCCCTCCCCCGGGCGCCGAATTAGCCGTTGACACGCAACGCTCCGGTCTGGCCATCCATGACGCCCGGCCGCAACGCCGCGTCCAGGCGGACCGTCGCGGCCACAGCGCAACTCAGGTGAACGAGCTGGTGCGACCCATGAGCAGACAATCCTTCGCCCGCTGCTGCGCCGCAGTCCTGGCCCTGGGCGCCGCCCGCGCGGCGCTGGCACCGGCGCAGGCCGCCGGGATCGCCTTCGTGCTCAATTCCGCCGACGCCTCGATCAGCGAGTTCGACACCTCGACCCGCAGGGAGATCCGCCGCATCCCGGTGCTGCGCGAGCCGCACCACATGGCCCTGACCCCGGACGGCCGCTCGCTGGTGGTCGGCGACACCGCCGGCAATGCCGCCTTCTTTCTCGACGCCCAGACCGGCGCGCTGCAGCGGCACGTGCCGATGTCGGACCCCTACCAGCTGCAGTACAGCCCCGACGGCCGCTACCTGACCGTGGCCGGGCTCGCGCGCGACCAGGTCGACATCTACGACGCCGCCACCCTGACGCTGCTGCACCGGGTGCCGGCCGCCTCCATGCCGAGCCATATCAACTATGCGCCCGACTCGTCGGTGGCGTATGTGAGCCTGCAGGACACCGGCAAGCTGATCGCCATCGAGACCGCAACCGGGCGCGTGCTCTGGACCACGGCCGTCGGCAGCACGCCAGCCGGCGTGCTGTGGCACAACAACAAGCTCCTGGTCGGGCTGATGGGCGAGACCTACGTCGCCGAGGTCAATCCGGCCGACGGGCATCTGGATGCCAGGCTCCAGATGGCGCCGGGCCCGCACAACCTGTTCGTCTCGCCGAGCCGCCGCCTGCTCTACGTCACCTGCCGCGTCTCGGGCACCATCGAGCAGCTCGACTGGGACAGCCTGGCCATCCTCAAGACGTTCCATGTGCCGGGCGGCCCGGACGACATCGTCATCGCCCCGGACGGCAAGCTGTGGGCGACGCTGCGCTGGCGCCAGAAGGTGGCGATCATCGACCCGGCGACGTCGGCGGTGTCCTACATCCCGACGGGCCGCAGCCCGCACGGGATCTGGCTGAACACGACGGTGACGGCGCCGCGCCAGGTCAGCATGCGCTAGGCCGACCCGGCGCGTCACCGCTCAGAAGCGCGCGGTGACCGTGAAGGTGATCGCCGCCGGCTCGCCGGGCAGCCCGTCCTGGAACTGCGGCGTGCAGGTGTAGTTGTTGACCGCCTGGCCCGCGAAGCCGGGCTTGGCAGTCGATGGGAAGGTGCCGCAGGCGGCGGGCGACACCTGCCGGTAGAAGTACTGGAAGTAGTGCGTGTTGAAGATGTTCAGCACGTTGAGGTCGAAGCTGACCGTCTTCAGCGGTCCGGCGTTGCGCACCGGCAGCTTGTAGTTCAGGTCGAGATTGAAGATCGCGAACGGCGAGATGCCGCCGTGCGGATCGTAGGTCGTGCTGCCGGCGAGCGCGTTGTAGTACGCATAGCTGCCGGGCAGCGCGCCCGGAACCGAGCTCAGCGGCCCGATATTCTCGAAGCCGTTCAGGTCGTAGGTGGTCTGCTGCTTGCCGGTATACTGCCCCTCGAAGCGCACATTGACCTCGTCGCCCCGGAGCAGCGTGCCGTGGCGGTCGTAGTCGACGCCGAAGGTCGAGAGCCAGTCGGGAACGCCGCTGATCGGCGTGCCGCGGATGCCGACGCCGTACTGGTCCTCCTGCACGGTGACGTAGGCGAGCGAGGTCGCGAGGTACTTCGCCAGCGTGTGGGAGACGTTGCCGAACAGCTGCCACTGCGGCGTGACCTGCCAGATGCCGGCGGCCTCGAAGCCCTTGAACTCGCGCTGGCCGTTGTTGCTGTAGGCCGAGACGCCCTGCAGCGCGCCGGACTGGTAGCTGAAGAAACCGAAGTCGCGTTCCACGTGCTGGTAGAAATAGTCGATCGACAGCACGAGGTTGGAGCGGTTGTACTTCAGGCCGCCCTCGTACATGTGCACGATCGAGGCGCCCGGCGGCGGGCCTGCGGTGTTCGGGCCGAAGTCCGAGACCGGCGCGAACAGCGCCGAGGTTCCGGCACTGCCATAGACCGACACGCCGCGCAGCGCCGGCACCACCTTGTCGAGATCGTAGGAGACGTTGGCGAACGGCAGCCACTCGCGATCCCACTTGTGCTGCTTGAAGTTGCCGTACAGGCAGGGATTGCCGGCCTGGCAGTAGGGTGTCGCGAGCAGGCTGGCGGAGGGCTGGCCCAGGAAGATCTTGCTGCCGAGCAGGCTGGAATCGGTGCCTTCGAGCGTGACGCCCGGCGTGAAGTGCAGCGTGTTGTCGAGGAAGTCGATCTTGTCCTGCAGGTAGCCCTGATAGATCGTGCGCTGCACGCCGCCATCGATGCCGGTGTTGCCGCCGTTGTTGCCCAGCGCGCCGGCGGTCGCGTTCGCAGCCGTGTGCGCGTACTCGCTGTCGACGCCGAGATAGGCGGGCGTCGCCGGCTCGGTCTCCTTGGCCAGCAGGCCGCCGAACTTGACCGTGTTCCGGATCCCCCAGACCGTGGGCGGCGTGAAGGTGACGCGCGGCTGCAGGCCGTAGGTGTCGTTGTGGATCGCCTGATAGACGGCGTTGTAGCCGCACGGGCTCGGGCCGTTGCCGGCCCACTGCGCCAGCACGCTGGCGGGACAGGCCGCCTTGGAGCCGTCATAGGGATAGGCCTGCGGGTCGTAGAACGGGCCGCCCGGTCCGAACGCACTCTGCGCGCCGAAGCCTGCCGTGGTCTGGTTGAACGGGCTGGCGCCATCGACCGTCACCGAGCCCGGCTCGCCGGCCGGGGCGAAGATGGAGGGGTTGCCGTAGCTCTGGCTGTAGCTGTCGGAATACAGATAGAAGGTGGTCAGGCCGGCGCTGACATAGTCGTTGATGTAGGTGTCGTTCTTGAGGATCAGCGTCAGGTAGTCGGCGTACTGGCGCTGGAATTCCTGATCGGGCGAATAGTTGCTGAACAGACCGTTCTGGTTGAGGTAGGGCAGCGGCACCGGCTCGGGCGTGACGAGGCCGCTGCCGGTGTTGTAGTTCACCGTCGCCTGGAACAGCGACTGTCCCTGGTCGTACGGCTTGTCGAACGCGAACTCCATGTTGTTGTAGCGGGCGGGCGTGTAGTCGATATAGCCCTTGGTCTGCAGGTTCGAGTATTTCAGCATCATCTTCGGCGCGTCGACGCCGGTGCCGAGCGGACCGTCCATGCGGCCGGAATCGACGTCGAAGCCTTCGTTCCAGGTTCCGAACGAGCCCACGGAGCCGAACAGGTCGACATGGGAGTCGTTGCTGGGGCGCAGGCTGGAATAGGCGACGGTGCCGCCGATGGTGCCGAACGTGCTCTTGTCGGGGTAGGCGACGCCCGGATAGATCGACACGCCGCTGATCTGGTCGAGATTGAAGTGGCCGCCGAGGATGCCGTTCAGGTAGGAGCCGGTGCCGCCGAACAGCAGGTCCTGCATCGGCACGCCGTCATAGGTCTGCGCCACCTCCAGCCCGCGCGTGCCGCGGATCGACAGCACCGGCTCGTTGTTGCCGATGCCCTGCTGGTAGACATAGACCGAGGGGGCCGCCCGCAGCAGCGTCGCGACGGAGCCCTGCGCGCCGACCTGGGCGATCTGCGCCGCCCCCAGCTCGGTGACGGCACTCGGCGAGTTCTTCTCGCGCAGCAGCCGGCGCTGCGCCCTCACGGTGATGCTCTCGCTGTTGCCGGCGGTGTTGCCGGTGGCGGTGTCCGGGGCGGCGTTGCCGACATTCTTCGGGATGGCGCTCGGCGTCGTGGTGCTGGGAACCTGGGCGCGCGCCGCCGTCCCCAGCATCAGCAATGCGGTCGCAGCCAGAAGCGCGTGTCGACGGTTGCACCGACTGATCCTGCGCATGTCCGATCTCCCCGAAGCGGTCTGGGCAGGTCCTCGCAAGTTGCAGGCCAGTTTGCGACGAACTGTGTCTGCCGGTGTCGTTCCGGAACCGGCTGTGCCCGATCCATCACAGGCGCGTTATAATCCAGCCGGGCCGGGGATCAGCCGGTCGGCCGCGGCCGGTCGCGAAGCGTCACCTCCACCCTGAGCCCGCCCACCGGCCGGTTCGCCAGCATCAGCGCGCCGCCGTCGCGCAGCACCTCGCGCTGCACGATCGCCAGGCCCAGCCCGAGTCCGCCGGTGGCCCGGCTGCGCGATCCCTCGAGGCGGTAGAACGGCGCCAGCACCCGATCGAGCTCGGCCTCCGGGATGCCCGGTCCGTCATCCTCGACGCACACATGCGCGCCATCGGGCCCGGCGCCCAGCGTGACGACGACGTTGCCGGCATAGTCGAGCGCGTTCGACACCAGGTTGATCAGCACGCGCTTCATCGCCAGCGGACGCAGCCGCACCGGCAGATGATCGGGCCCGACGTAGCGGGCGTCGCGTCCGGCATCGCTCGCCTCGTCCACCAGCGTCGCCAGCAGCACCGCCAGATCGATCGTGCGCGCGGCCTCGGCATCGGTCTCGCCGGCGAGATAGGACAGCACCGAGCCGACCATCGCCTCCATCTCGTCCAGATCCGCCTCGATCGGCGCCTGCGCCTCGGCATCGTCGAGGAAGCCGACCCGCAGCCTGAGCCGGCCCAGCGGCGTGCGCAGGTCGTGCGAGACCGCCGCCAGCGCCTCGGTGCGGTCGGAAATCAGCCGATCGATGCGCTCCTGCATCGCATTCATCGCGCGCGCCAGGTGACGCACCTCGCGCGGCCCGCTCTCCGCCACCGGCACACGCGGCCCGCGCCCGATCGCATTGGCCATGTCGACCAGCGCCCGCAGCGGCAGGCTCAGCGTCCGCACCAGCATGACCGCCGCCAGCAGCACGCAGCCGGCCAGGATCGCCGCCGACAGCAGGCCGCGAGTCACCGCATGCCGCGCCAGCAGTCCGGGTGCGGTGAAGTGCAGCAGGCTTGCATCCGCGAGCGGCACCACGCCCGACAGGTCGCCTGCCCGCGCCGGCTGCTCCAGCCTGAGGCCGCCGCGGCCGAACCGGGCCAGCCGGTTGCCGAGCCGGCGATGCAGGGAATGCAGACGCGGCAGCTCGGGCGGCACCTGTGCTGCCGGCAGCCAGACCAGGCGCAGGTCGCTGGTGGACAGCATGCCGGCGATCCGGCCTCTCCGGTCGGCCGGGGTGACGTCCAGCAGCCGCATGTCGGTGGCGATCTGCTCGGCCGCGCGCGCGAGGCGGCTGTTGTCGGCGATGTAGGTCTCGGCCTGCTCGTAGAACAGCGTGCTGCCGGTGAACTCCAGCAGCACGGCGGCCAGCAGCACCAGCGTCATCCGGCCGACCAGGCCGCGCGGCCACAGCCCGACGACCGCCGAGGCCGGAGCGGGCCCGCTCCGCCGACGCTCAGCCCTGCTCGACATCCGCGGTGAAGATGTAGCCGAGCCCGCGCACGGTCCGGATCAGCGCATCGGACTCCGCCCCCAGCTTGCGTCGCAGCCGGCTGACCAGCACGTCGACGCTGCGGTCCGACACGTCGCCGAGCCGGGTGCGCGACAGCTCCAGCAGGCGGTCGCGGCCGATCACCCGCTGCGGGTTCTCCAGGAAGCTCGCCAGCAGGTCGTGCTCGGCGCCCGACAGCTCGACCGCCGCACCCTGGCGATCGTTCAGCTCGCGCCGGCGCAGGTCCAGGCTCCAGCCGTCGAAGCGCAGCACCTCGCGGCGCGGGCCGGCCTCGGCCGACGGGCCGGAGGCGGCACTGCGTCGCAGCACCGCCCGCACCCGCGCCAGCAGCTCCTTCTGGCCGAACGGCTTGGCGACGTAGTCGTCGGCGCCGAGCTCCAGTCCGGCGACCCGGTCGATCTCCTCGCCGCGCGCGCTGACCATGATCACCGGCACCGCGCTCCTGGCGCGCAGGGCGCGGCAGAGCTCGAGGCCGCTGGTGCCGGGCAGCATGACGTCGAGGATGACGAGGTCGAACGGCGACGCGTCGAGCGCCTGCCACATCTCCTGGCCGTCATGGGCACCGCGCGCGGTGAAGCCGTTCGCCTGCAGCACGCGCAGGATCAGCATGCGCATGCCGGGATCGTCCTCGACGACGAGGAGGCGGGCGGAGGAACCGGGGCCAGACATCAGCGCTCCATGATGCCCTGCCCCGGGCACCCTGGATATCTTCGAAATGCGTCCCGGCGGACCCGGACGTCAGCGTCGGTTGATCTGCAGGATCCAGAGCTGCGCCAGATCCGCGGCCCCATCGGTGCCGCCGACGGTCCTGAGGGTCTGGATCGCGTCCGCCTTCATCCCGGCATCCATCTGCGCCAGTCCCAGATGCAGCCTGGCATCGTCCAGCGACACCAGGCGGCCCTTGGCGATGCCGTCCCGCATCAGCGCCAGCCCTGCCGCCGGCTGGCCGAGATCGACGGTGTTGTATCCGACCGTGATCAGCGCGTTGCCGTCGGGCGCTGCCCTGGCCGCTGCCTGATCCTGCGGCAGGCTCGCCTTCTTGGCAGCCGCCGTCTGGTCGATCAGCGCCTTCAGCCGGGCCTCGCGCGGGGCACCCGCATCCTTGCCCAGCGCGCCGCTGGCATAGCCCGCCGCCATCACCTTCTGGGCCTGGACCGGGAAGCCGATCTGCACCGCGGATTCCGCCATCTCCATGAAGTCCGAGGTGGAGGTCAGCAGCCCGACCGCCAGCCGGATGCGCGACACGTCGTACTGCAGCCGCTCGGGGATGTTCGGATTGGTGCGAAGCCCGTGCACCAGGTTCGCCCAGTAGTCGGGCTTGGGATAGTCCTGCACCAGCTTGACCATGGTGGCGTTGAAGCCGTCCAGGTCGCGCGACTGCTGCTGCACGGCCGCCAGCAGCTGGAGCTGGTTCTCGGTCGGCTTCTGGCCGGCATGCTCCTCCATGGCGATCTGACGCTGCTGCGCCCGGGCCGCGTTGGGATAGTCCTTCTGCAGGTAGTAGGACTGGATCAGCAGCGTGTGCATCGAGGCGTCGTTGCCGCCCGCCTTGAAGTAGCGCTCCAGGGCGACGATCGCGCGGGGATAGTCGTGCGCGGTGTAGGTGAGGCCGGCTTCCGCCATCAGCAGCCTGACCTTCTCGGCACCCGCGGTGCGGGGGGAGGCGATCAGCACGTCGTCGGCGCTGATCGAGCCGTTGACGTCGCCGGACGACTGCGCCACCGCAGCCCGCATCTGCGCCACCACGTACGCCTCGTTCGGGGTCTTGTTGCGCACGGCGTCGGCCGCGTTCACCGCCGCCATCGCCTGCGGGAACTGCCGCTTGCGAAGGGCCGTCTGCGCCTGCTGCAGCGGACGGCCGACCTCGGGCCGAAGCGCCTCCTGGGCCTGGGCGAACGCCGGCGCCAGACCCGGGGCGACGGTCGCTGCGAGAACCGAACCTGACAGCAGGGCGGCGTGGAGGAGGCGAGGCTTCATGTGCTTCTTATTGTCCCATGAACTGTTCGTTGCCGACGATGCCGAGCTTGGTCATGCCCAGGCGCTGCGCGTCGGCCAGCACGTGCGCCACGTACTTGTAGTTGGCGAGCTTGTTCGGCCGCAGATGGATCTCAGGCTGGTCCGGCAGGGCGGCGGCGGTCGCGAAATGCGACAGCAGCGACGGCTCGTCGGCGATCGTCTCGCCGTTCCAGGAGATCGTGCCGTCGAAATCGACGTCGATCGTCACCACCGTGGGCGGCGTCAGCGGCGGCGGCGGGTTGCCCTGCGGCAGGTCGAGCTTCACCGCGTGCGTCTGAATCGGGATGGTGATGATCAGCATGATCAGCAGCACTAGCATCACGTCGATCAGCGGCGTGGTGTTGACGTCGACCATCACCTCCGGGTCGCCGGAGGAGCTTTCGGATCCGACATTCATCGACATGGCGGTTCGGCTTCCTGGTTGGCCGGCCGGCTCCGGCATCCGGAAACGGGCGGCGTGGTCTGCGATGGCCGGACGGCCGGACCCGGATGCTCGCGCATCCGGCCGGTCCCGCCAGGCCGGGATCGTCAGCCGCCGTGCGGCGGCGGCTGGGTGATGAAGCCGACCTTGGAGATGCCGGCCTGCTGGCAGGCGAACACCACCTTGCCGACGCTCTCGTAGCGCGACATGGCGTCGCCGCGGATCTGCACCTCGGGCTGCGGCTTCTTCACCGCCGCCTGCTCGAGCCGGTGCAGCAGGTCCGGGGTGCCGGTCACCAGGGTCGAGTCCCAGAAGATCTGCCCGGCCTCGTTCACCGCGATGGTGACGTTGTCCGGCTTGGTCTGGGCCTCCTGGTTCGCGTCCTTCGGCAGGGTGACCTTCACCGTGTGCGTCACCACCGGGATGGTGATCAGGAAGATGATCAGCAGCACCAGCATCACGTCGACGAGCGGCGTGGTGTTGATGGCCGAGACGACTTCGTCCTCGTCGCCCGAGGACCCGACATTCATCGACATGGATCAGGCGACCCGGGTCACGCCGGCGGTCGTCGTCATCGGGACGGCGGACGGGGCTGCCAGCGACTGGTTGCCGACGCGCACGCCGCCCAGCAGGATCGAGTGCAGGTCGGACGAGAAGTTGCGCACCCGCTCGGTCGCACCCTTGTTGCGGCGGACCAGCCAGTTATAGCCGAGCACGGCAGGCACCGCGGTGGCCAGACCGATGGCGGTCATGATCAGCGCCTCGCCGACGGGGCCGGCGACCTTGTCGATCGAGGCCTGGCCGGCGATGCCGATCGCGGTCAGCGCGTGATAGATGCCCCAGACGGTGCCGAACAGACCGACGAACGGCGCGGTCGAGCCGACGGTGGCGAGGAAGGCGAGGCCACCCTGCAGGCGCGAGGTGATGGTCTCGACCGCGCGCTGGATCGACATGGTGACCCACTCGTTCAGGTCGATGCTCTCGGTGAGCGTGCCTTCATGGTGCTCGGTGGCGGCGATGCCGGTATCGGCGATGTAGCGGAACGGCGAGGTGGTCTTCAGCGAGCGTGCGCCCTCGGCGATGGTCGGCTTGGTCCAGAACTCCTTGGTCGCGGCTCGGTTGGCGGCGAACAGGCGGGCCTGCTCGAAATACTTGGTGATCATGATGTACCAGGTGCCCAGCGACATGATCACCAGGATGATCAGCACGCTGCGCGAGATGAAGTCGCCGCCGAGCCAGAGCGCGTTCAGGCCGTACGGGTTGGCGACGCTCTCGGTCGGCGTGGTGGCCCCCGGAACCGGCGCATTGGCCGAGGCGCCGCTGGCGGTGGCGCCCTCGGGTGCCGGCGAGCCGGGTGCGCCCGGAGCGGTCGGCGACACCGCGGGTGCGGTTCCCGGGGCGGTGGCGTCAGGCGCGCCGGGGGCCGTAGGCGCCGTCGCCGAGGCGGCGGGAGCCGATGGGTCCGCCACCCCGTTCGGGCCGACCGAAGCGGCCGGCGCCGGGGCTGCGGCCGGTGCCGTGGCGGGGGCCGTGGCCGGAGCGGTCTGCGAGAAGGCCGGAGCCGCCATGCCGAGAGCCATCGCCAGGGCTGGGGCTGCGAGAACGGGAAGGCGATGCAGTCTGGTCATCACAAGTTCCTCTGGTGGCGGCCGGGAGCCGGGGTGGGCCCCGTGCCGGCACGAGTTCGACGAAGGACGCGGCCGGCTCGGACTACTGGTCCGAATCGGCCAGGGTGAAGCTGATGTTCCACACGTGATGCGGCTGCGCTACCGCGACGCCGGCATGGACGGCCGGCGAGAAGCGGGCCCTGCGGACGTAGTCGAGCGCGCTGCGGGCGAAGGACTGCCCGCCGCTGACATTGACCACCTGGCAGCCGCTGGTCGATCCGTCAGCGCCGATGTCGCACGACATCGTCACGCTGCCCGAGCGTCCGGCCTCTTCCATGTCAGGCGGGAACTCCGGCTTGACGTTGTTCAGCGGCCGCACGCCGGCCGAGCGGTCGGGAATGCTCGGGCCCGGCGGCGCCGGCTTGGTGCCGGTGAACGGCGCCGGGTTCGCGACCGGCGGCGGGGTGCGGGTCACGGTGCGGATCGCGTGCGGCGGCGGCGGCTGCTGGATCTGGATCAGCGGCGGCGGGATGTAGGGCGGCGGCGGCGAGGTCAGCACCGGCGGCGGCGGCGGCGGCGGGGGTGGCGGCGGGGGCGGCACCTCCTTGACGATCTTGGTGGTGATCGGCGGCTTGATCACGTCGATGACCGCCCGGCCGAGGCCGTTCAGCAGCGCGTAGATCAGCACCACATGCAGCAGCAGCACGACGGTGATGCCGATGATGTGCCGCATCGGGTTTCGTTGCTGTTGCGCGTAGTCCATTCCCAGCTCCTTGTGTCCAGTCGGGGACAAGTCCACGCCACTGTACCGGCACGCGTCGATCCGGCACGCATGCCTGACGCGGTCGGTGGTCCATCCTCAAACGGTCCTAGGCTCGACAAGAGAGGGTTTCGTGGACTGTCATGTCAAGATCGTTGTCCAGCCATTCGCTTTTGGATGCTCGCACGGCAATTTCTGCCACAATGCTCATTTTTTGGGCGCTGACGAAGTTGTGCGATGCGGCACCGAGACTTGGCATCCAGGCCGGCTGTCGCCGACACGATCCCGTCGATCTGCCTACATCTTGAGCACGCGCGATCAGGACGCCGCAGCCCCCACTGGCTGGTCCCGGTCAGGAGATCGTCATGCTCGTACCGGACTTGCGCACGTTCGTCGCGGTCGCCCCGGCAGTCGGACCATGGGCGGCCGGGTCGCGCCGTCCGACGCTATTGCGCCGTCGCACTCGCCTCGCTGCGGGTGGCGCCCACCCGCGAGGCCAGCGATGCGGCCATGAACCCGTCCAGCCCGCCATCCAGCACCGCGTCAGGATTGCCGGTCTCGACCCCGGTGCGCAGATCCTTCACCAGCTGGTAGGGGGCCAGCACGTAGGAGCGGATCTGGTGCCCCCAGCCGATGTCGGTCTTGCCGGCCTCGGTGATCGCGGCGGCGGCCTCGCGCTTCTGCAGCTCGGCCTCGTAGAGCCGGGCCTTCAGCATCCCCATCGCGGTCGCGCGGTTGCGGTGCTGCGAGCGGTCGGTCTGGCAGGCGACGATGATGCCGCTCGGCACATGGGTGATGCGGATCGCGGACTCGGTCTTGTTGACGTGCTGGCCACCGGCGCCCGAGGCGCGGAAGGTGTCGACCTTCAGGTCGGCGTCGTTGATCTCGATCTCGATGCTGTCATCGACCACCGGATACACCCAGACGCTGGCGAACGAGGTCTGCCGGCGGGCGGCGGAATCGAACGGGCTGATCCGCACCAGCCGGTGCACGCCGGCCTCGGTCTTGAGCCAGCCATAGGCGTTCGGGCCCGATACCTGCAGCGTCGCCGACTTCAGCCCGGCCTGCTCGCCCTCGGAGCTTTCCATCAGCTGGATCTTGTAGCCGTGCTGCTCGGACCAGCGCGAGTACATGCGCAGCAGCATCTCCGCCCAGTCCTGCGCCTCGGTGCCGCCGGCGCCGGCATTCACCTCCAGGAAGGCGTCGTTGGCATCCGCCTCGCCGGACAGCAGGCTCTCGATCTCGCGCCGCTTGGCTTCCTCGGCCGACGCCTTCAGGCTGGCGACCGCGTCCGCGACCATCGCCTGGTCGCCTTCCGCCTCGGCCATCTCGGCGAGCCCGATCGCGTCGCGCACCTCGGTCTCGAGCCGCAGCACGCCCTCGATGCGGCCGGCCAGCGTGGTGCGCTCGCGCATCAGCGCCTGCGCCGCCGCCGCGTCGTTCCACAGCGAGGGGTCCTCGACGCGGTTGTTCAGCTCGGCGAGGCGTCCTTGTGCGACATCCCAGTCAAAGATGCCTCCTCAGCAGCGCCACCGACTGCTTGATCTGCTCGTTGAGGGCGTCGGTCTCGGCGGACATCTCTCACACCTGCGAAGGGACGGGGCGGCTCAATACAGCCCGCCCATGCCGATGTCACCCCCGGTGACCGGCTTGGGCGGCGGCGGCCCGGCGGGGGGCACGCCGGGACCGGCGCCCGGCTGCGCCGGGTTGGCGGGCGAGGCGACGCCGGGGCCGGCGGCATCCACCGAGGTCGTGGAGGCGACCGGAACCGGGGCCGCGCCGCTGCCCATGTCGCTCTCGTCGTCAGGAATGTTCTCGGCACCGGTATCGGCGGCGCTGAGCTCCTCGTTGACCGGGCGGCTCGCATACAGGTTGTGGCTGACGCCCGGCTCCTGGCCCGGCTTGAAGGCGTCGATCGCGTCGCCGTAGCGCACCACCGCCACCCCGTCGGGCACCCGGAACTCGACCTTCGGCCGGTCGGCCAGGGCCGCCTTCATGAAGTGGTTCCAGATCGGGCCGGCGACGGTGTCGCCATCCTGCTTCTGGCCCAGGCTCTGCGGATTGTCGAAGCCGACCCACACCACCGTGAGCAGGTTGGGCGCGAAGCCCGCGAACCAGGCGTCGCGGAAGTCCTGGCTGGTGCCGGTCTTGCCGGCGATCGGGTTCTCGATGCCGGCCCCCGCCTGCTTGCCGGTGCCGCCGGGCTTGAGCACCGCCTGCATCATCTGCACCACCTGGAACGCCGAGGCGGGGTCGGCGATCTGCTTGCGGGTGTCGACCAGCACCGGCGGCTGCGCCGGATCGCCGCCCGGCTGCACGCCAAGCCCCGCCGGCCGCCAGATCACCCGGCCGTCGCGATCCTCGACGTCGTCGACCAGGCTCGGCAGCACCTCCTTGCCGCCCGAGGCGATCGAGGCATAGGCGCCCGCCTCGCGCAGCACGGTGGTCTCGACCGCACCCAGGGCGGCCGGCAGCACCTTGGGCATGGCGTCGACCTCGTGCAGGTCGATCGCCAGCTTGGCCACGTTGCTCATGCCGATATGCGCCGCCAGCCGGATGGTCACCAGGTTGAGCGACTTGCGCAGCGCGTCGTGCAGCGTGGTCGGGCCGCCGAAGGTCAGCTCGTAGTTGTTCGGGTGCCAGCTGCCGTTCGAATACGGCTCGTCCTGGAACTTCTGGCTGGGCGAGATGCCCTGCATCATGCCGGCCAGATAGACGATCGGCTTGAACGACGAGCCGGGCTGGCGCAGCGCCTGGGTGGCGCGGTTGAACTGGCTGCTCTCGAAGCTCCAGCCGCCGACCAGCGCCAGCACCCGTCCGGTGGTCGGGTCCATGCTGACCAGCGCGCCCTCCACCTGCGGGATCTGCCGCACCGACACGGCGCTGCCGGTCTCCTCGCGGTCTGGCGTCACCATCAGCACGTCGCCGGGCTTGATCGACTTGTAGGTCCGCATCCAGGCGAGGTCGTCGCCCTTCATGACGCCGGTGTGCGAGGTCCCGAGACCGCCCGCCTGGGTGTCGCTGTCGAGCCAGCCGATGGTGCCGAGCGCTGGCGACAGCACCACCGCCAGCCGCCAGTCCGGCAGCATCCCGGCCGGCCGGGAGACCGTCGACAGCGCGGACTCCCAGCTCACCCCCGGTGCCGGCGCCGGATGTCCGCGGCGCGCATGCACCGGGCGCAGGTTGCCGATGCCGTCCAGATGCTCCACGGCGCCGCGCCAGCCGCCATGCGCGCGGTCGTACTTCATCAGGCCCTCGCGCAGGTCGTGCGTCGCCTCGTCCTGCAGCTTGGGATCGAGGCTGGTCTGCACCACCAGTCCGCCCTGCATGGTCTGGTTCTGCCCGTAGCGCTCGACCAGCTCGCGCCGGACCTCCTCGGAGAACCATTCCGAGCCCGGCACCGGGCCCGGCCGGGTGAAGGCGGTCGGCACCAGCGGCTCGGCCCTGGCCTCGCGCGCCTGCGCCACCGTGATGGCATGGGTCTCGGCCATGCGGTCCAGCACCCAGTCGCGCCGGTTCTTGGCGGCGTCCGGAAAGCGATACGGGTTGTAGTTGGTCGGCGACTTCGGCAGCGCGCCCAGGAACGCCGCCTCGGCCGCGTCGAGCTGATCGAGCGGCTTGTTGAAATAGGTCTGCGCCGCCGCCGTGATGCCGTAGGCGCCGGCGCCGAGATAGATCTCGTTCAGGTAGATCTCGAGGATGCGGTCCTTGGACAGCGTCTGCTCGATGCGCATCGCCAGCACCGCCTCCTTGGCCTTGCGCTCGAAGGTGCGGGCGTTGGAGCCCAGCAGCATGATCCGCGCCACCTGCTGGGTGATGGTCGAGGCGCCGATCGGCCGGCGCTTGTGCAGGTTCTCGAGGTCGGTGACCGAGGCGCGCAGGATCGCCAGCGGGTCGACGCCGCCATGGGTGTAGAAGTTCTGGTCCTCGGCCGAGACGAAGGCCGCCCGCACGAGGTCGGGAATGGCGCTGTAGGGCACGAACAGGCGCCGCTCGGCGGCGAGCTCGGCGATCACCCGGCCGTCGCCGGAATAGATCCGGCTCATCACCGGCGGCTGGTAGGTGCGCAGCACGCCGACCGTCGGCAGGTCCGCCGTCAGCATCTCGTACTTGCGCCAGACGACCAGCGATCCGGTCGCCCCCACCAGCAGCAGCGCCGCCAGCGATGCTCCTGCCAGCTTGCGCACCACCCGGAAGCGGGGCCGGCGCGGCCCGGGCCCGCCCGGTCCGAAGCCGCGACGCTGCGGCGCTCCCGGACGGGTGCCGCCGACGCTGCCCGCCGTCGCCATCCGGCCGCTGCCGGTCTCGGCGACGAGAGGTCGACCCGCCGTCAGGCGAGGGTCGGTCGAACGAGTGTCGGGGCCGGTCATGCCGGTTCCTTACCACCGGCGCGTGCAGCCGTCGCCCCTTGGCTGATGCGCCGCTACCGGCCGGCCGCGTCCTGCTGCGCTGCCTCCCAGGCCGCGCGTCCCTGCCGGTCGAGGGCCGCCGCCTCGTCGTCGTCGAGGCGCAGCGACGCCGCCGCCACGTTCTCCTCCAGGTGCGACGGGCTGCCGGTGCCGGGAATCGGCAGCATGACCGGCGACCGGCGCAGCATCCAGGCCAGGGCCACCTGCCCCGGCCCGACCTTGCGGCGGCCGGCGATCTCGGTCAGCGCCGACTCCTCCCGGGCCAGGCTGCCTCCGGCAAGCGGCGCCCACGGGATGAAGCCGATGCCCGCCTGCTCGCAGTAGGCCAGCACCTGCTCGCTCTTGCGGTCGATCAGGTTGAAGCGGTTCTGCACGCTGACCACCGGGAAATGCTTCTGCGCTGCGACGATCGTCGGCACCTCGACCTCGCTCAGGCCGACATGCCGGATCAGCCCTTCCGCCCGCATGGCGGCGATCACCCCGAACTGCTCGTCCTCGGGCACCAGCGGATCGACGCGGTGCAGCTGCCACAGGTCGATCCGTTCGAGCCCGAGACGGCGCAGGCTCATCAGCACGCACTGCCGCAGATACTCCGGACGGCCGACAGACTTCCAGACGTTGGGTCCGTGCCGCGTCAGTCCGCCCTTGGTGGCGATCGCCAGCCCCTTGTAGGGCCGCAGCACCTCGGCGATCAGGTCCTCGCTGACGAACGGGCCGTAGCTGTCGGCGGTGTCGATGAAGTTCGTGCCGAGCTCGACCGCCCGCCTGAGGGTCGCGCTGGCCGCGTCCAGGTCCGCCGGCGGTCCCCAGATCCCGGCGCCGGTGATGCGCATGGCGCCAAAGCCCAGCCGGACGATCGCGAGGTCGCCGCCGAGGCTGAAGCTGCCGGACCGGCCGGCATCGAGTTCCGTCATGTCGCTGTTGTCCTGATCAAAGGGTCGGCAGGATGCGGCAGACCCTCGGCCGCCCGCCTGCGAACCGCGTCCGCCGCCGGCCTCAGTGGCCGCCGCCGCCGCCGTGGCCGCCACCACCACCGCCGCCGCCGTGTCCACCACCGCCGCCCATGCCGCCGCCATGGAAGCCGCCGCCACCGCCCATGCCGCCGCCGTGGAAGCCGCCGCCATGGAAGCCGCCACGGGCGCCGGTCGGGATGCCCGGCGGCAGACGGCCACCGCCGCCACCGAACCTGCCGCCACCGAACCTGCCACCGCCGAACCTGCCGCCGTCGCCCCGGTAGGGCCCGACCCGGTAGCCGTCGCCCAGGCCCCCGTAGTCGCCGCCATAGCCACCGACGGACTCGTAGTAGCCGCCGCCATAGCCGTCATACCCGCCACCGCCGTCGACGCAGCCGGCGAGCGGCATCGCCAGCAGCCCCAGCATGGCGCCCGCGTTGGCCAGACGTCTGAGAGACGCGATCACTTGGCGCCTCCCGACGCCGCGTCGTCCGTCCATTCGAGCAGCCCGAACAGCGCGCCCTGCGGATCGGCGACGAGGGCGATCTCGCCGCCATGGCGATCGATCCTGGGCGGCAGCACGACGCGGCCGCCCAGCGTCGCGACCTTGGCCACCATCGCCTTCATGTCGCCGACGCGCACGTAGCTCAGCCAGCGCGGCCGGCCGGTCGTCCAGCTTGCCGGGATCGGATTGACGCTGGCGCGCGCATAGTTGCCGGATGCCAGGATCAGATGCTTCGCGTCCTGCGCATCAGGCAGGTCGAACACGTCGTAGCCGAACACCGCCTTGTAGAACGCCGCATCCGCGGCCGGGTCGCTGGTGATCAGCGAGCTCCAGATCCACTCCCCCGGCTGGGCCAGATCATCGGCGGGATCGCCGCTGCTCGATGCCAGCACCGCGAACACCGCACCCTGCGGATCGGCCAGCACGGCCTCCTGCCCGAGATTGGCGACGGGGTGCGGCTCGAACAGCAGCTTGGCGCCGTGCTGCACGGCAGCCGCGTCCGCCGCCTCCACGTTGCCCGCCGCCAGGAAGGACAGCCAGCCCGGCTGACGGCCCGCCGGCAGCGGCCGCTGCACGATCCCGCCGACGACCCGCCCACCGAGGGAGGCCTGCGCGAACAGGCCGGTGCCCTGGAACGTCCAGCCGAACAGGCCGCCATAGAACTGCTTCGCTGCGGCGAGATCCGGCGTGACGAGTTCGGCGAACACCATCTTGCCGGCATGGCGCTCGGTGGTGGCGGGAGCCACCAGGCCCGGCAGATCCGACGAGGCCGCCCGTCCGGGGCCGGCGGCCAGAGCGCAGCCGGTCGCCGCCGCCACGGCCAGGACGAGAAGCCGCCGCGGGCCGCCTGGTCTCGCCAATGGGATGGTTTCACCGGAGTCCGGTCGCTGCGACATCGCGCTTCTCCTGCCAGGCAGGTCCCATGCGGAAGGACGAGCGTCGTTCTACGCGGCCGGCCCTCGCCGGGTTGCCAGGCTGCAGGCCGCACGACGAACCGGTCGCCGGCCAGGGCGTTGCCGGGCAGGCGCACCGGGGAGAGTGTCATGGACTGCCGCCTGGACCACCAGATCGCGATCGTCACCGGCGCCAGCTCCGGCATCGGCCATGCCGTGGCGCGGGCACTCGCCATGTCGGGCGCTGCCGTGGCCATCAACTACAACAGCCAGGCGGAGCCCGCCGAGCGGCTCGCCGACGAGATCAACGCCGCCGGCGGACGCGCCTTCGCGTTCGGCGCCGACGTCTCCGACGAGGATGCCGTGGCGCGCCTGTTCGCCGCCACCGTCGAGCGCTGGGGCGGCGTCGACATCGTCGTCGCCAACAGCGGCATGCAGAAGGACGCCCCCTCGGCCGAGATGAGCCTCGCCGACTGGAAGCGGGTGATCGACGTCAACCTGACCGGCCAGTTCCTCACCGCCCGCGCGGCGATCCGCCAGTTCACCGCCCAGGGCGACCGGGGCGTCTCGGCGGCGCGCGGCAAGATCCTGCACATGAGCTCGGTGCACGACGTGATCCCGTGGGGCGGGCATGTGAACTACGCCGCCTCCAAGGGCGGCATCGACATGCTGATGCGCACCCTGGCGCAGGAGGTCGGACCCGCCCGCATCCGCGTCAACGCGATCTCGCCCGGCGCCATCAGCACCGCGATCAACAAGGAGGCCACCGAGGGCGAGGCGGCGGAGAAGCTGCTGAAGCTGATTCCCTACAAGCGCATCGGGAAGTCCGAGGACATCGCCAACGCGGCGGTGTTCCTGGCATCGGACATGGCAGACTACATCACCGGGGCCACGCTCTATGTGGATGGCGGCATGACGCTGTATCCGGGGTTCGAGGATAATGGCTGAGGCAAGCCGGGCTCTGCCCGGACCCGCCAAAGGCTGAGCCTTTGGAAACCCGATTATTGGATTCTCAAGGCGAGCCTTGAGCGGGTCCAGGGCAGCGCCCTGGCCTTGCCTCAGCCGAGCAGCCGCCCGATCACCCGCGCGGTGTAGTCCACCACCGGGATGATCCGCCCGTAATTGATCCGCTGCGGCCCGATCACGCCAATCGCGCCGACGATCCGGTTGGCCTCGTTGCGCGCCGGCGCCACCACCATCGATACGCCCGACGCGCCGAACAGTCCGCTCTCGGCGCCGATGAAGATCCGCACCCCGTCGCTCTGCTCGGCCAGATCGAGCAGCTTGAGCATGGTCTCCTGCGTTTCCAGCCGATCGAACAGCATCTGGATCGTCGACAGCCGCTCGATCTGCGTCACGTCCTGCAGCAGGCGCGACTGGCCGCGCAGGAACAGCGCCCCGCCCCGCCCTTCCCCGCCCCAGATCGCCAGCCCGGACTCCACGACGCCGGCGGCGAGCTGGTCGAGCTCGGTCTGGTTGGCGGCCATCTCCTCGTCCACGTGCCGACGCAGCTCGGCCAGCGACAGGCCGCGCAGCCGGGCGTTCAGGTAGTTGCCCGCCTCCACCAGCGACGAGGGCGGCAGGCCGGGCGGCGTCTCGATCACCCGGTTCTCGACCTGCCCGTCCGAGCCCACCAGGATCACCAGCGCCCGGCCGGCGCTCAGCGCCACGAACTCGATGTGCCTGATCTGGCCGTCGCTCTTCGGCGCCAGCACCAGGCCTGCGGCCGAGGACAGGCCCGACAGCATCGCCGACGCGTCCGCCAGCGTGTCCTGCAGCGAGCGGCCGCGTATCTCGAGCGTGCGCACGATGGTCTCGCGCTCGTCCTCGGTCAGGCTGCCGAACTGCAGCAGCCCGTCGACGAACAGGCGCAGGCCCTTCTCGGTCGGCATCCGTCCGGCCGAGGTATGCGGCGCATACAGCAGCCCCGCCTCGGTCAGGTCGGCCATCACGTTGCGGATCGTCGCCGGCGAGAGCGGCACCGGCAGCCGGCGCGACAGGGTGCGGCTGCCGACGGGATCGCCGGTCTCGACATACTGCTCGACGATCTCGCGCAGGATCGCGGCTGCACGCGGATCGAGCCCCGGCGGCAAGGCCGGCCGCAGCGTCGGCTTCTGTCGGTCCTTCATGCGTTCCACATCAGGCAGCCTAGGAAGCCCGAGGCTGCAACACAACAGAAACGCCGGTCCTGGCGGTGCCGCGTCCGGCCTGGCTGGCCTTCGTGATGACGCTCGGGCTATCTGCGGCACACGCTGACGAGGACCGAAGCCATGCGCCCAAACGGCCGCGCCCCCGATGCCCTGCGTCCGGTCTCGATCGAGCCGGGCATCTCGCATCATGCCGAGGGCTCGGCGCTGATCCGCATCGGCCGCACCGAGGTGCTCTGTGCCGCCAGCGTGGAGTCCCGCGTGCCCGCCTTCCTGCGCGGCCAGGGCCTGGGCTGGATCACCGCGGAATACGGCATGCTGCCGCGCGCCACCCACAGGCGCGGCGACCGCGAGGCCGCGCGCGGCAGGCAGTCGGGCCGCACCCAGGAGATCCAGCGCCTGATCGGCCGCTCGCTTCGCGCCGCCACCGACCGCCGCGCCATGGGCGAGCTCACCGTCACCCTCGATTGCGACGTGCTCAACGCCGATGGCGGGACGCGCTGTGCCGCCATCACCGGCGCCTGGGCGGCGCTGCATCTGGCGTTCGACAAGCTGGTGCGCAATCGCGTGCTGCCGAAGGTCCCGCTCGTCGGCCAGGTCGCCGCCATCTCCTGCGGCCTGACCGAGGCGGGTGCGGTGCTCGACCTCGACTATGCCGAGGACAGCGCGGCACTGGCCGATGCCAATTTCGTCCTCGCCGATGGCGGCGGCATCGTCGAGATGCAGGTGACCGCGGAAGCGGCGCCGTTCTCCGAGGCGCAGTTCCAGGAGCTGCTGCGGCTGGCGCGTCACGGCGCCGAAACCCTGTTCGCCGCCCAGCGATCTGCCCTGGCCACCGTTGCCGGAGCGCCCCGCCCATGATGCGCCTGTCCCGCGGCGACCGCCTGGTGCTGGCCAGCCACAACCAGGGCAAGCTCGCCGAGTTCGAGGCCCTGCTGGGCGGCTCCGGCATCACCCTGGTCTCGGCCGCCGCACTCGGGCTGCCGGAGCCGGACGAGACCGCCGACAGCTTCGCCGGCAATGCCCGCCTCAAGGCGCATGCCGCCGCCAGGGCCAGCGGCCTGCCCGCCCTGTCCGACGATTCCGGCTTCTGCGTGGCCGCCCTGGGCGGCGCGCCCGGCATCCACTCCGCCCGCTGGGCCGGGCCTGGCCGGGATTTCGGGGTCGCCATGCAGCGCGTCCATGACCAGGGCGGCGAGGCGCTGCAGGCGGACCCGCAGGCCTGGTTCGTCGCCGTGCTGTGCCTGGTCCTGCCGGGCGGCGACGATGCCACCTTCGAGGGCCGCATCAACGGCCAGTTCGTCTGGCCGCCGCGCGGCACCGGCGGCCACGGCTACGACCCGGTGTTCATGCCCAACGGCGAGGCCCGCAGCTTCGCCGAGATGCTGGAAGCCGAGAAGAACGCCATCAGCCACCGCGCCCGCGCCTTCGCGCAGTTCCACGACGCCTGCCTGCCCGACGCGGGCGGCCCGGGCGCCGGGGCGTAGCACCTCAGTCCGATCTCAGGCCGGATGCGCCGCCTGGCAGGCGACGGCGCCGGCCAGCCAGCCGAAGCCGATCACGCCCGCCTGCCGCCCGACGCCATGACCGAAAATCAGCCCGCCGCCGGCCGATAGCGCGACCACGGTGCCGTCAGCATGGCTGAGCATGGGGAGGAAGCGCCCCGGTCGACGGGCTGGTGGCGACCGCTGCCAGCAGAAGCGAGCCCAC
The DNA here is from genome assembly GCA_964236105.1 of uncultured Acetobacteraceae bacterium. Classification (GTDB taxonomy): domain Bacteria; phylum Pseudomonadota; class Alphaproteobacteria; order Acetobacterales; family Acetobacteraceae; genus Lichenicola. The sequence continues at coordinate 457,354 of CAXSBC010000001.1, forward strand.
CCGTGACCGGACCCTGCCTCAGCGTCCGGTGAGGATCCGCTCCACCAGCTGCTTCACCGTGGGCACGAAATTGTTCGAGTAGAACGGGTCCGAGCCGAACCGGTAGGCATTGTGGCCGGAGAACATCAGGTTGCGCTCGGTCGCCTCGACATCGTCGTCGGCGGCATGGCCGATCGCCTGCAGCGTCTTCTGGATGCAGAAGGAGCGCGGATCGGCCTTGTGGCCGTTGGTGTAGCTCGGCGCCTTCTGGCTCCAGGACGAGAAGCGGCATTCGGACAGGCAGCCCATGCAGGCGGTCTGGTCGGCGTTGATCTGCGCCGCCGCCGCCCGCGTCTCGAACACCAGCGTACCGTCCGGCGTCCGCAGCGCCTCGGTAAAGCCGTCCCGCTCCCAGGACTGCGCCCGGCCGAGGTCGGGCTGAGTCAGATACACCAGCCGCCGCCCGCCGATATAGTAGGCCGCCACATGGTCGCCCACCTGCTCGGGGCTGAAGGCGACCTGCCGCTCGCTGCGCGCCCGCAGCTCCCGCAGGAAGCCGTTGCTCACCGCCGAGGAATAGAAGCCGGTCGGGCTGAACCGGTTGAGATAGATGTCGCCCTCGTGCAGCTCCAGCAGACGCTGCTTCCAGGCCTCCGGAATCGGGCTTTCCCGCGTCAGCAGCGGCCTTGTGCCGAACTGGAACGCGATCGGGCCAAGATCGGGATTGTCGATCCAGTCCTCCCAGTCCTCCAGCCACCAGACACCGCCGGCCATGATGATCGGCGTGTCGTCCAGCCCGAACAGGCGCATGGTCCGGCGCAGCTCGAGCACGCGCGGCAGCGGCGCCTCCGGCCGGTCCGGGCTCTCGCTGTTCGACAGCCCGTTATGACCGCCCGCCAGCCACGGATCCTCGTACACCACGCCGCCCAGCAGCTCGGCGGTCTTGCAATAGGAGCGCTTCCACAGGGCGCTGAACGCGCGGGCCGACGACACGATCGGGTAGTAGTGGATGCCGAACCGGGCCGCGATGTCGGACAGGCGGTAGGGCATGCCGGCGCCGCAGGTCAGCCCCTGGATCAGCCCCGGGGCGCCCTCCAGCACGCCGGTGATGACCCGCTCGGCCGCTCCCATCTCCCACAGGATGTTGGCATGCAGGCGGCCCCGGCCGCCGGACAGCTCGTGCGCCTGCCGCGCCTGGGTGATGCCGCCGGCGATGGCGAAGTTCACCATCTCCTCGTGGCGGTCGCGCCGGGTGCGGCCAGTATAGAGCTGCGGCACGACCCGCCCGGCCTCGTCGTAGCTGTCGGCGTTGACGACGCTGATAGTGCCGGCACCGCCGGCCGCCGCCCAGTGGCCCGAGCAGATCCCGGTCGAGACCGAGACCCCCTTGCCGCCTTCGATCAGCGGCAGGACGTCCACCCCGCCCATCCGGATCGCATTGATCGTCTTCATCGCTGCCGTCGTCGCCTTCAGCCTGAGGACCGGCGTCACGCGACGCAGGGCCGTTCCGACACGATCCGGGAGGACTATGCCTGCTGCCCGGCGCCCGACCGTAACAGCGTGTATCAATTCCCTAGATTGTCAGAATGGTCCGGGCCGACAAGCCCGGACCGCGCCGAGAGTTCAGTCGGCGGCGTCGGTGCGCTCGCGGCGCGGCGCCCGGTCGCCGCCGCGGTCGCGACGCTCGCCGCGCTCCTCGCGGCCGCCATCGCGCTCCCCGCCGCCGCCCTTGGCGCCGACCTGCTCGCTGATGTCGGCACCCGTCGCCTGGTCGACCTGGCGCATCGACAGCTTCACCTTGCCGCGGTCGTCGAAGCCCAGCACCTTCACCTTCACCGCATCGCCGTTATTGACCACGTCGGTGGTCTTGTTGACCCGGCCCTGGGTCAGCTCGGAGATGTGCACGAGCCCGTCGCGGGCGCCGAGGAAGTTCACGAAGGCGCCGAAGTCGGCGGTCTTCACCACCTTGCCGTTGTAGATCGCGCCCAGCTCGGGCTCGGCGACGATGCCGCGGATGCGGTCCATCGCCTTCTGCGCCTGCTCCTCCGACGTCGCGGCGATCTTGATCGTGCCGTCGTCGCCGATGTCGATCTTGGCGCCCGAGAACTCGACGATCTCGCGGATCACCTTGCCGCCGGTGCCGATCACGTCGCGGATCTTCTCCTTCGGCACCGTGATCACCGTGATCTTCGGCGCGTTGGCGGCCACCCCGCCGCGGTTCTCGGTCAGCGCGCGGGCCATCTCGGCCAGGATGTGCAGCCTGCCGTCGCGCGCCTGCTCCAGGGCGATCTTCATGATCTCCGGCGTGATGGAGGTGATCTTGATGTCCATCTGCAGGGCAGTGATGCCGTCCTCGGAGCCGGCCACCTTGAAGTCCATGTCGCCGAGATGGTCCTCGTCGCCCAGGATGTCGGACAGCACCGCGAAGCCGCGATCCTCCTTGATCAGCCCCATGGCGATGCCCGCCACCGGACGCTTCAGCGGCACGCCCGCGTCCATCAGCGCCAAGCTGGTGCCGCAGACGGTCGCCATCGACGACGAGCCGTTGCTCTCGGTGATCTCCGACACGACGCGCAGCGTGTAGGGGAACGCCTCCTTGGTTGGCAGCAGCGGACGCAGCGCCCGCCAGGCGAGCTTGCCGTGGCCGATCTCGCGACGGCCGGGCGAGCCCATGCGGCCGGCCTCGCCCACCGAGTACGGCGGGAAGTTGTAGTGCAGCATGAAGTTGGAGCGGTACTCGCCCTCAAGCGCGTCGATCACCTGCTCGTCCTGGCCGGTGCCGAGCGTGGTCACCACCAGCGCCTGGGTCTCGCCGCGGGTGAACAGCGCCGAGCCGTGCGCGCGCGGCAGGATGCCGACCTCGGACACGATCGGGCGCACCGTCCTGGTGTCGCGGCCGTCGATGCGCAGGCCGGTATCCAGCACCGAGCCGCGCACCACGTCGGCCTCGAGCTCCTTGAGCATCAGCTTGGCCTTCTCCGGGTCCAGCCCCTCGGCCTTCAGCGCCTCGCCGACCGCCTTCTTGGCGGCACCCACCTTCTCGTAGCGGGCCTGCTTGATCCGCTCCTGGTAGGCGTTCGCGATCCCCTCGCGGCCGAGCGCGTCGACGCGGGCCTTGAGCGCCACCTCGTCGGCGGACGGCTCGGGCAGCGTCCAGGGCTGCTTGGCGGCGTGCTCGGCCAGCGCGATGATCGCCTCGATCACCGGCTGGAACGCCTTGTGGCCGAACTCGACGGCGCCGAGCATGATCGCCTCGGACAGCTCGGCCGCCTCGCTCTCGACCATCAGCACGCCCTCCGACGTGCCGGCCAGCACCAGGTCGAGCTGGCTCTCCTTGGTCTCGGCGAGCGTCGGATTCAGCACGTACTCGCCGTTCGCGTAGCCGACGCGGCAGCCGGCGATCGGGCCGAAGAACGGGATGCCCGACAGGGTCAGGGCGGCCGAGCAGCCGATCATGGCGACGATCGCCGGATCGTTCTCGAGGTCGTGGCTGAGCACGGTCGCCACCACCTGGACCTCGTTGCGAAAGCCGTTCGGGAACAGCGGACGCAGCGGACGGTCGATCAGGCGCGAGTTCAGCACCTCAGCCTCCGACGGACGGCCCTCGCGCTTGAAGAAGCCGCCCGGTATCTTGCCGGCGGCGAACGCCTTTTCCTGGTAGTTGACGGTGAGCGGGAAGAAGTCCTGGCCGGGCTTGATGCTCTTGGCGCCGACCGCCGTGCACAGCACGATGGTGTCGCCGTAATGCACCATGACGGCGCCGTCGGCCTGGCGGGCGATCTTGCCGGTCTCGAGCACGAGCGTACGGCCGCCCCACTCAAGCTCCTTGCGAAAGAAATCGAACATGGATGGTTCCTCGTCTGGTTGGACGAGGCGGGTGGCGACGCTTCAAACGGCATGGAGGGAGCCCCCCATGTGGCCTGAAACGCCGGGCTGACCCGCCTCGCGGTTGCGATCCAGGGCGCTGTCCTGGACCCGCCAGAGGGCGGTCGCCCTCTGGACACCCGATATTTAGGGTTCGGGCTTCCGGGACAAAGCCCTAGCGGCGCAGGCCCAGGCGGCCGATCAGGCCGGTGTAGCGGGTCGCGTCCTTGCGCTTCAGGTAGTCCAGCAGCCGGCGACGGCGGCCGACCAGCATCAGCAGGCCACGACGCGAATGGAAGTCCTTCGCGTGCGTCTTCAGGTGCTCGGTCAGGTTGGTGATGCGCTCGCTGAGCAGCGCCACCTGGACCTCCGGCGATCCGGTGTCGGCTTCGCCTGTCTTGTAGTCGCCAATGAGCGTCGTGCGACGCTCCGCAGTGATCGACATCGTGGTTCTCCGGGAACGACGGTTAAAGAAGGCGTTCCGGACGCAGCCACCCATCCTCGAGTCGGCAGAGCCCGATCACGCGCCCTCCGTCCATGGCCCGCGCGACACCGCCAGCGGGGTCCGCGGTCTCAGGAATCCGGCCCATCAACTCGACCAGGCTGATCGCCTGGCCTTGGCATAGGCCTGCCGCTTCACTGTGGGTCAAGGCCAGCGCCGGGATGTCGGCCAGCGCGGTCGCGACCGGCAGCAGCAGCTCCGGTGAGGCCGGCGCGTTGTCCTCCCCGCCCAGGCATTTGTCCAGGGAAATCGCGTCCTGCTCCCCGAACGGGCCCACCCGCAGCCGCCGCAGCGCCGACACGTGGCCCACCGTGCCGCAGGCGGCGGCAAGGTCGCGCGCCAGCGAGCGCATGTAGACGCCCTTGCCCGACTGCACCTCGAAGACGGCAGTGTCGGCTGACGTCCGCTCGACCAGCTCGAACCGGTCCACCCGCGCCGGCCGCGGCTCCAGCACCGGCGCGCGTCCCTCGCGCGCCATGTCGTAGGCGCGCTCGCCCGCGATCTTGATCGCCGAGAAGATCGGCGGCACCTGCATGATCTCGCCGCGGAAGGCGGGCAGGGCGGCGCGGAACTGCGCGTCGGTCGGCCGCACGTCGGAGGTGGCGATCACCTGCCCGTCCGCATCGTCGGTGTCGCGCGCCTCGCCGATCCTGAGGGTGAAATGGTACAGCTTGGTGCCGTCCATGATGTAGGGCACCGTCTTGGTGGCGGCCCCGAACGCCACCGGCAGCAGCCCGGTCGCCAGCGGATCGAGCGTGCCGCCGTGGCCCGCCTTCTGCGCGTCGAAGCCGCGCCGCACCCGGTTGACCACGTCGGTCGAGGTCATGCCGGCCGGCTTGTCGACAATGAGCCACCCATCCAGGGCGCGTCCGCGCTTGCGTCGCATGATCCAGCCGCCTCGAGGTCGCTCGACCGCGGCCTGTCCGCGGGAGGCGAGCCTTTAGACGAGCGGGCCCGACGGGGCAATGCGACGAGGGGGCGGGCGGTCAGGCCTCGAACAGCACCGAGGCCGGGCCGTCGCCGCCCAGCCGGGTGACGCGCCGGACGAAACGCGCCGCGTCCGGCACGGCATGCTCGACCGCCAGCTCGACCACCCGCTCGCCCCGCGCGCGCCGGCCACGCCAGGCCGCATAGGGGTACGCATCGATCGGCAGGAACGTTCCCAGCCCGCGCCGGACCGGAAACGGCCGGGTGGCGCCGCTGTTGATCGCAGACAGGGTGATGGCCTGGCGGTGGGCGGCCACCAGAGCGCCGGCGTCGAGCTCCAGCACGTCCTGCGACAGGCCGCGATACGGACGGGCCTGCATCAGCCGCATCAGCCGGGCCCGGGTCAGCCAGAAGAACACCTTGCCGTTCAGCAGCCTGTACCAGTCGCCGGGCGCCAGACCGTCATCGAGGCAGCGGACCAGTCCGGCATCGTCCATCGGCTTCTGGTCCCGCAGCAGGGCGCCCTCCAGGCCGTCGCGATGCAGCGCCACGCCGTTCGGCCGACGCAGGCTCTCCAGCGCGTCCCGCTCGGCGCCCCGGACGTCGTACAGCGCGAGCAGCGCCGACGTGCTGAGCAGGCCGTGCCGCCGGATCGACGGCCAGCTGCCAGGCTCGGCCATATGGTAGAGGGTCGGACAGTCCCGCAGCAGTTCGTCCAGCTCGCCGTCGGTCATCCATCGTGCCGGCCGTCGTTGAACCGGTCGCTCAGTGCGGCCGGCCGCGGGGCACGATGACGAGGGGGACGGCGGCGCTGGGCACGCCGGTCACCGGCTGGGTCGCGCCGAGACCCGGTGTCGCCGTGAGGCCGGCACCCGGACCGACCGCGCCGGGAGCGGCGATGCCGGCACCGACCAGGCCCGAGCCGCCGACGGCATTGCCGGTCAGCGGCGGCACCCCGCCCCCGCCCGCGTTCGGACGGCTCAGCCCAGTGCCGGCGCCGCTGGTGTTGGGGGTGGCGGCACCGGCACCGGGCACGCCGGCGCTGCCGACGCCGCCGATCTGCGCCCGGGCCGGCGCCAGTGCCGTGCCGAGCAGTGCCGCCATCGCGGCACCGGTCAGGAAAAGCCGCGTCGTGGGTCGAATCGTCATCATGAAGCCCTCGTGGTGCAGGACGTGTCCGTGCGCCCAGACCGGTCTAATGATCCGGCCGAGGCCGGGTTCGCGGGCAGGGCCTTCACCATTGCGTCGCGCAACGACCACAGCCCGCGTGGCCGGGGTGGCTGGCGTCGAGCCGGGCGGGGCTCCGGATCGACGCCGCCGGCGGAAGCCATTACAGGACCGGTCCATGCCCGCTCCCAGCCGCACCCAGCGCTTCTCCGTCGTCCTGCTGATCGAGCTGTGGGAACGGTTCGGCTATTACGGCATGCAGGCGCTGCTGCTGCTGTTCCTGGTGCAGCGGCTCGGCTTCGCGGACCACGACGCCAACCTGCTCTGGGGCGCGTTCGCCGCCCTCACCTACGCAGCCCCCGCGATCGGCGGCTGGCTCGGCGACCAGGTGCTCGGGTCGCGTCGCGCCATGATCGCCGGCGCCGGCTGCCTGGTGCTGGGCTACACGCTGCTGGCGCTGCCGCTCGACGGCGCCGCGCTGCTCGGGCTCGGCATGGGCACGATCTCGATCGGCAACGGCCTGTTCAAGCCGAACGCCGCCAATCTCGTGCGCCGCATCTACGACGGCGACGACAGCCGGCTCGATGCCGCATTCACCATCTACTACATGGCGGTCAATATCGGCTCGACCGTCTCCCTGCTGGCCTCGCCCTGGCTCAAGGACCGCTACGGCTGGCACGCCGCCTTCGCCATGAGCGCGGTCGGGCTGGTCATCGGCCTGATCGCCTACGCCCTGCTGCGCCGGCGCCTCGACGGCATCGGCTCGGCGCCGGACGCCCGGCCGCTGCCGGCCACGACCGGCTGGCTGATCCTGGGCGGCATGATCGCCGCCATCCTCGTCGTCATGCTGGTGCTGCAGCACGCCATGGTGGCGCGCGCCTGCGTCTGGCTCGCCGGGCTGGCCACCCTGCTGATCTGGGCGCGCATCTACCAGCGCGCCGCGCCTGCGGAACGGCCAGGCCTGATGATCACCTACCTGCTCACGCTGGAGGTGATGCTGTTCTTCATCTTCTACCAGCAGCAATCCACCTCCCTGACCCTGTTCGCGCTGCGCAACGTCGATCCGGCGTTCAGGCTCGGCGGCACGACGCTGTTCTCGTTCTCGCCCGGGCAGTTCCAGGCGCTGAACGCGATCTGGATCATGATCCTCAGCGCGCCGCTCGCCTGGATCTACAACGCGCTCGGTCGCCGCGGCCGGGACCTGCCGATCGCGGGCAAGTTCCTGCTCGGCTTCGTCTGCGTCACCGGTGCGTTCCTGGTCTGGTGGCTCGCCACCGGACGCGGCGCCGGCCCGCATATCTCGGCCTGGATCATGGTTGCGGGCTACGGCCTGATCTCGGTGGGCGAGCTGCTGGTCAGCGGTCTGGGACTGGCCATGGTGGCACGCTACACGCCCAGGCGCCTGAGCGCCTTCATGATGGGCGCCCTGTTCGTCGCCATCGGTGTCGCGTTCTACCTCGGCAGCGTCGTCGCCAACCTCGCCTCGCTGCCGCCCGGCCTCGCCACGAGCGGGGCGGCGCAGAGCCTGCCGATCTATCACGGGCTGTTCCTCAATCTCCTGGAGCTCGGGATTGCGGTGACGGTGGTCTGCGCGGTGCTGTTTCCGGTCATGCGACGGCTGGACCTGGCGCATCACGCGGCGTCGGCAGGAACGTAGCCTCGGGTGTGAATAGGCAAAAGCAAGGCCAGGGCTCTGCCCTGGACCCGCTGGGGCCTCGGGCCCCAGACCCCTTTAGGAAGAGGCTGGCGTCCTGGTCTCCGGGCTCTGCGCCGTGACGGTGGTGATCCGGCATGCGGGTTCTCTGGATGCGAGGCAGGGTGCCCCGGCCGCGACGAGCTGGGCGTCAGTCCGATGGCGGGGCCGCACGCTTCTTGCCGTCGAGATCCTTCGCCACCTCCGGAGAACGCAGCAGCGCGTCGATCTCCATCGCGTAGTCGAGCGCGGTGTCGGGCTGGAAATGCAGGTCCGGCACGCCGCGCAGCCGGACGGACCGGCTCAGCTCGCTGCGCAGGAACGGCGTCGCCCGCTTCAGCGCCGGCAGCAGCGCATCGACGTCGCTGCGTCCCAGCCGGGCGATGAAGGCGGTGGCATGACGCAGGTCCGGGCTGATGCGCACCTCGGTGACGGTGATCTGCACGCCGGCAAGCTCCGGATCGCGGAACTCGACACGGGTGAACAGATCGGCCAGCACATGACGCACTTCCTCCGACACCCGAAGCTGGCGCTGCGACGGACCAACGGCTCCGCCGGTGCGACGCTTCGACGAGACCCCGGAACGTGCAGGGCCGGCGGGCTTCCCCGCCGGCCCCTTCAGCTCGGTCTTGCCGCGAGAGGCGTTCCGGCTCACGCCGGGACCAGCTCCATCTCGTAGCACTCGACCACGTCGCCTTCCTTGAGGTCGTTGTAGCCGGCGAACGACAGGCCGCACTCGTAGCCGCGGGCGACCTCCTTGACGTCGTCCTTGAAGCGCTTGAGCTGGCTGAGGTCGCCCTGGTGGATGACCACGTTCTCGCGCAGCAGCCGCACGCCGCAGCCGCGCTTGACCACGCCCTCGGTGATGTAGCAACCGGCGACCATGCCGGTCTTGGTGATGTTGAACACCTTGCGGATCTCGGCGTAGCCCAGGAACTTCTCCCGGTGCTTCGGCGCGATCTTGCCCTTCACCAGCTGCTCGACGTCGTCGGCCACCTGATAGATGATCGAGTAGTAGCGGATGTCGACGCCGTCGCGCGTCGCCATCTCGCGCGCCTGGCTGGTCGCGCGGACGTTGAAGGCGATGATGATCGCATCCGATGCACGCGCGAGCTGGATGTCGCTCTCGGTGATCTGGCCGACGCCGGAGATCAGCACGCGGACCTTGACCTCCTCGTGCTCGAGCTTGAGCACGGTGGCCTGGATCGCCTCGGACGAGCCCTGCACGTCGGCCTTGATGACCAGCGCCACTTCCTTCTGCGCGCCGGCCTGGATGCGGGCGAGCATCTGGTCCAGCGTGCCGCGGGCGGCGGTGATGCCGGCGGCCTGCTTCTCCTTGACCTTGCGCTGACGGAACTCCGAGATCTCGCGGGCGCGGACCTCGTTCTCCACCACCACGAACGGCTCGCCGGCACCCGGCACCGACGACAGGCCCAGCACCTCGACCGGCGACGAGGGCCCGGCGGTCTTGATCGGCTTGCCCTTGTCGTCGAGCATCGCGCGGATGCGGCCGTACTCGGCGCCCGCCACGATCATGTCGCCCTGGTTCAGCGTGCCCTTCTGCACCAGCACGGTGGCGACCGGCCCACGGCCGCGATCGAGACGGCTCTCGATGACGGTGCCCTCGGCGGTGCGGTCGGGATTGGCGCGCAGGTCGAGGATCTCGGCCTGCAGCGCGATCGCCTCCTCCAGCGTGTCGAGACCGGTGTGCTTGGTCGCCGACACCTCGACATCCTGCGTGTCGCCGCCCAGCTCCTCGACGACGATCTCGTGCTGCAGCAGCTCCTGGCGGACCTTGTTCGGATTGGCGCCCGGCTTGTCGCTCTTGTTGATGGCGACGATGATCGGCGCGTTCGCGGCCTTGGCGTGCCGGATCGCCTCGATCGTCTGCGGCATCACCCCGTCATCGGCGGCCACCACCAGGATCACGATGTCCGTCACCGACGCGCCACGGGCGCGCATGGAGGTGAAGGCCTCGTGGCCGGGGGTGTCGATGAAGGTGATGTGGCTGCCGGAAGCGGTCTCGACCTGGTAGGCGCCGATATGCTGGGTGATGCCGCCAGCCTCGCTGCCCGCCACGTCGGCCTTGCGCATCGCATCCAGCAGCGACGTCTTGCCGTGGTCGACATGGCCCATGATGGTCACGACCGGTGCGCGCGGCAGCAGGTCGAGATCCTCGTCGGTCTCGCCCTCGATGCCGATCTCGACGTCGCTCTCCGAGACGCGGCGGACCCGGTGCCCGAACTCCTGGATCACCAGCTCGGCGGTGTCGGCGTCGAGCACCTGGGCCACGTTGGCCATCACGCCCATCTTCATGAGCGACTTGATGACATCGCCCGCACGCGTCGCCATACGGTTGGCAAGCTCGGCCACCGTGATGGTCTCCGGCAGCACGACGTCGCGCACCACCCGCACCTGGTCGGCGCGCAGCCGCTCCAGCTCCGCCTGACGGCGCTCGCGATCGCGCTGGCGACGCACCGAGGCGAGCGAGCGGGTCTTGTCGTCGTCGCCCTCGATCGCGGCCTGCACGTCGACGCGGCCAGTGACGCGGCGGTCGCCGACCTTCTTCGGCGCCACCAGCGGCGTCTTGCGCGCAGGCAACGCGAGCCCGCCCGGACGACGCACCGGACCGCCGCGACGGTCATCCTCCTCCGGCCGCGCGGTGCGCAGCCGCAGCGTCTCCGCCGGCGCCGCCGCCGCGGGTGCGGCACCCGGACGGGTATTGACCACCGGCGCATGGCCGATCGCCCGAGAGGCGATGGTGCGCAGCGGCTCCGGCTGCACCAGCGTCACGCCGCCGCGCGACGGCTCGGCTGTCGGCGTGGCTCCGACAAGAGCCTCGGCCAGCGTCTGGTCGTCGGACCCGGCCTGGTCCTGGGCCTGGATCTCGGCATCCTCTGCCGCGCGGCGCGCATCCTCGGCTTCCGCCCGGGCCCGCGCCTGATCGGCGACGGCATGGCGCTCGGCCTCCTCGGCGGCCTTGCGGGCATCGTCGTCGCGACGGCGCGCTTCCTCGGCAGCCGACAGGACCTGGATCTTCTCCTGCTCGCGCCGCTCGGCGTCGCGCTTGGCCGCTTCCTTCTGCTGCTCGTCCAGCACCCGCTGGCGCGTCGCCAGCTCCGACGCGGTCAGCGCGCGACCGGCGCCGGTCGGCCGTCCGGCCGCACCGCCGCCCGGACGGCTCGGCCCGCCGGCGGGGCCGGCTCCCGGTGTCGGGGTCGGGCCGCGCTTCTTGCGCACCTCGACCTGCACCACCTTCGAACGGCCATGGCTGAAGCTCTGCCGCACCGAACCGGCATCGACGGTGCGGCCCACTTCGGCGCGCGCCGCCGGCCGGAGCGACAGACGCCCCTTGCCTTGATCCTGATCGCTACCTTCGCTCATGCACCCGCCTGTTCCAGCCCATCCGACGCACCGACCGGCTGACCGATGTCAGACCCGTGGACTTGCCGGATCGGAGCCGCCAGTCCGGCGAGCCCCGCAAATCGTTCACTCTCTGCGACCAGGCGATCGGCCAAGGCCCCTCGCGACAGCGCCGCATGCACCACATGGTCGCGACCGAAGGCCACGGCCAGTCTCGTTCCGGACATGACTGCCACCACCGGCAGGTCCCGCGCTCCCGACAGGAGGCGCGACCGTTCGTCCGGACTTCCGTCCACCGCCTGCACGATCACCGCCGCACGACCCTCGACGATCCATTCCCGCGCCTTGGCATATCCACACACCGCCTGCCCGGCGCGTCTGGCGAGGCCGAGGCAATCGGCGATACGGCGAAGCAGTCCGTCGTGCAGCATCGCGGGAAGATCGGGAGGCAGAATGACCTGTCCGCGAGCGGCCCGGTTGAAGGCTCCGCGCGTTCGGGCGGTTTCTAGCACATCCCTATGCGCACTCAACCAGATTCCCCGTCCGGGCAGCCGTGCTGCCAGGTCAGGGGTCAGCACGCGGTCGGGCGACACCACGAAGCGGATCATCCGCTCCTTGGGCAGCCGCTCGCGCGTGACCACGCAACGCCGCAGCGGCCCCCGCTCCGGCTCCGGCGCATCCGGCTCGGCATCCGCCTCGGAGGTCTCAGACGTCGGAGGTCTCCTCGGCCGCCTCGGCATCCACCTCGGCGGCCGCGGCCGGCGCCTCGCCCGCCTCGTCCTCGAACCAGTGCGCGCGGGCGGCCATGATGATCTCGTTGGCCGCCTCCTCGTCGAGACCGTCCGAGCCCAGGATCTCGACCAGCTCGTCGCCGGCGAGGTCGGCCAGGTCGTCGAGCGACTTGATGCCCTTCTCGCCCAGCGACACCAGCATCTGGTTGGAGAACACCTCCAGCGCGATCAGCTCCTCGGTCACGCCCAGCGCCTGGTGCTTCTCGGCCAGCGCCTCCTCGCGACGGTTGAGGAAGCCCTCGGCGCGGCGGATCAGTTCTTCCGCCACCGTCTCGTCGAAGCCCTCGATCTCGCCGAGCTCCTCGACCGGCACGTAGGCCAGCTCCTCGATGGTGTTGAAGCCCTCGGTCACCAGCAGGCCGGCGATGACGTCGTCGACATCCAGCGCCTCGACGAAGGTGCCGGTGCGACGGCGGAACTCCTCCTGCCGGCGCTCGCTCTCCTCCGCCTCGGTGAGGATGTCGATGTCCCAGCGGGTCAGCTGCGAGGCCAGCCGCACGTTCTGGCCGCGGCGGCCGATGGCGAGGCTGAGCTGCTCGTCCGGCACCACCACCTCGACGCGTCCGGCCTCCTCGTCCATCACCACCTTGGACACTTCCGCCGGCGCCAGGGCGTTCACCACGAAGGTGGCGGCCTGCGGGCTCCAGGGGATGATGTCGATCTTCTCGCCCTGCAGCTCGGCCACCACGGCCTGCACTCGGCTGCCGCGCATGCCGACGCAGGCGCCCACCGGGTCGATCGAGCTGTCGCGGGAGATCACCGCCATCTTCGCCCGCGAGCCGGGATCGCGGGACACCGCCTTGATCTCGATGATGCCGTCGTAGATCTCGGGCACCTCCTGGGCGAACAGCTTGGCCAGGAACGCCGGATGGGTGCGGGACAGGAAGATCTGCGGGCCGCGCGGCTCGTCGCGCACGTCGTAGATGTAGGCGCGCACGCGGTCGGAATTGCGGAAGCTCTCGCGCGGGATCAGCTCGTCGCGGCGCAGCAGGGCCTCGGCGTGGCCGATCTCGACCATCAGGTTGCCGTACTCGGTGCGCTTGACGGTGCCGTTGACGATCTCGCCCACCCGGTCCTTGAACTCGTCGTACTGGCGCTTGCGCTCGTACTCGCGCACCCGCTGCACGATCACCTGCTTGGCGGTCTGTGCGGCGATGCGGCCGAAATCGATCGGCGGCAGCGGGTCGACCAGGTGCTCGCCCACGGCGATCTCCGGCTTGAACTTCCGCGCGATATGCACGGGGATCTGCGTCTCCTCGTTCTCCACCGTCTCCACCGCCTCGGTCCAGCGGGAAAGCCGCACGTCGCCGGTGCGGCGGTCGATGGTGGCGCGGATGTCCTTCTCGTGGCCGTACTTGGCGCGGCCGGCCTTCTGGATGGCCTGCTCCATCGCCTCCAGCACTTCCTCGCGGTCGATCGATTTCTCGCGCGCGACCGCATCGGCGACCAGCAGCAGTTCGGGACGGGAGACGGCGGTGTCCATGGAGATCAAACCCTCTGATGATCGTGGCTTGGGCGGTGCGCTAGTGCGTCCTGTTGCCAGGCTTCGCGCCGCCGCCCTTGTTGGCGGGCGCCTTGGCGGTCTTGCCGCCGCCGACCTTGGCGCCGCCGATCCGGGCACCGGTCTGCCGGCCATCGGCCTGACGCATGATCGGCTTCTCCGGATGCAGCTTCGGCACCTGCGGCGCGTCGGGATCGTCCTCGCTGTCGTGCACGACGCCGGCCATCTGCGCCGACGCCGCGATCAGCGCGTCGGTGAGCACCAAGCGGGCCTTGCGCATCTCGGCCAGCGGCAGCGCCACCTCCGATCCGTCCTCGACCCGCATCCGGCCGAACCCGTCCGAGGCCCCCATCACCGTGCCGGCGAAGCGCTTGCGCCCGTCGATCGGGATGTTGGTCTCGGCCCGCGCCAGGTGGCCGGAGAACCGGTTCCAGTCCTTCTCGCGCGTCAGCGGCCGGTCGATCCCGGCCGAGCTGACCTCCAGGTTCCAGGCCCCCGGGATCGGGTCGTCGACGTCCAGCACGGCGCCCACCGCATGGCTGATCGCCTCGCAGTCCGCCACCCCGATCAGCGAGCCGTCGGTGCGGTCGGCCATGATCTGCACCGTCGGCGTGTCGCGTCCCAGCACCGAGACCCGGACGAGCTCGTAGCCCATGTCGAGCAGGGTCGGCGCGACCATCCCGGCGATGCGCGCCTCGAGCCCGGTGAGTTGAAGAAGATCAGTATCCAAAGCAGAAAAGGCGGCCCGCGAAGGCCACCCCCCAAAAACGGAAGATGTAGGTATGCCTCTGTCCTAGGCCGAGTTCCGCCATCTTGCAAGCACGCGCCCGTGCCGCAGGGTCCGGCGGTCAGCCGATCCGCAGGCCGCCATCGATGTCGACCGACAGGCCGTTGAGCATCGCCGCCTCGTCGCTGAGCAGGAAGCCGATCACGCCGGCGACGTCGCCCGGCTCGCAGAACCGACCGAGCGGGATGCGCGCCAGCATGCCTTCCGCCTTCGCCGCATCCGACCAGGCCATCCGTCCCATCGGCGTCATCGTCACCACCGGGTTGACGCTGTTGGTGCGGATGCCCTGCGGCCCGAGCTCGACCGCCAGCACCCGGGTCAGCGCATCGAGGGCGGCCTTGGAGGCGCAGTAGCCGGCGTGGCCGGCAAAGCCGACGCTGGCCGCGATCGAGGACACGTTGACGATGGCGCCGGGCGCGCCGCGCCGGATCAGGTCGGCGGCCACGATCTGCGCCAGCCTGAGCGGCGCCAGCGTGTTGACCGCCAGCATGCTGGAGACATGCCGCATCGAGGCCTCCAGCGCCGGCTCGATGTGGATGATGCCGGCATTGTTGACCAGCAGGTCGATCGGCAGATGCCGACGCACGAACTCCGCCGCCGCCTCGACATCCTCCAGATCCACCGCGATGGTCTCGCAGCCGGTCTGCGCCGACAGGCTGGCGAGGTCGTCCGCCCGCCGGCTCAGCGCCACCACCGCGGCACCCTCCGCCGCCAGCCGCAGCACCGTCTCGCGGCCGATGCCCTTGCCGGCCCCGGTGACCAGCACGCGCCGGCCGCCGAAGCGTCCGCTCATTTCACCGCACCCATGGTCAGGCCGCGGGCGATGTACTTGTGCACGATGATGCCGCCGATGATCACCGGCGCGCAGACCATGGTCGCACTCGCCATCACCTTGGGCCACGGGATCACGTAGCCGCCGAGATAGGACAGCACCACGGTCGAGGCGGTGCGGCTGTCCGGCGACGGCGTCAGGATGAAGGCGTAGAGCAGGTCGTTCCAGGCGAAGATGCCCGACAGGATCGCCGACACCGCGAGCCCCGGCTTGACCAGCGGCAGCGCGATCCGCAGGAAGATGCCGAACCGGCCAAGCCCGTCGAGCTGCGCCGCCTCCTCCAGCGCCACCGGCACCGAGCTGAACTGGTCCACCATCAGCCACACCACCAGCGGCACGATGAACACCTGATAGACCAGCACCAGCACGATCAGGTTGTTGATCAGGTGCAGCTTCGAGGCGGTCAGGTAGAAGGGGATCAGCACCACCACCGGCACCAGCATCCAGTTGGTCACGTACCAGAACCACACGTCCTTGCGGCCGCGGAACCGGTAGCGCGCGATGCCGTAGGCGGCGGGCGCTCCCACCACCAGCCCCAGCAGCACCGCCGACGACACCACGATCAGCGAGTTGAGCAGCGTCTGCAGCACGTTGGAGTCGGTGATCGCATCGACATAGGCGGCGAGCGTCGGGCTCCACAGCCATTTCGGCGGGATCGAGAACAGGTCGGCCTCGCTCTTCAGCGAGCCCGCCACCATCCAGTAGACCGGGAACAGGATCACCACGAGCACGACCACCATCGCCAGCCCGTGCAGCGCCTTCAGCAGGCGGGCGCGGAGTGCCGGCATGCTCAGTCCATCTCCCGGTAGAAGGCGCGGATATAGATCCGGGCCAGCATGATCGACAGCACCAGCATCAGGATCGACTCCGCCGAGGCCAGCCCGACATCGAAGCCGCGGAACGCCATGCGCTCGATCTGCATCACCGCGGTCTCGGTCGCCGTGCCGGGGCCGCCGCGCTCGATCGAGTAGATCATGTCGAACTCCTTGATCGTGAACGCGGTCTGGAACACCAGGGCGGCGGTGATGCCGGGCCACATGAACGGCAACTGGATGTCGCGGAAGCGCGGCCACCAGCGCTCGGTCTCCAGCAGGGCCGCCTCGTCGATGTCCTTGGGCACCGTCGACAGTGCCGCCGACAGCACCAGGGCGACGAACGGCGTCCATTCCCAGATCTGCACCACGATCACGGTGCCGAACGCCGCCGTCGGCCTGCCGAGCCAGTCCACCGAGGGCAGCCCGATCGCGCGGATGAAGTAGTTGATGACGCCGAGCTGGTCGTTGAACATCAGCTGCGTCAGCAGTCCCACCACCGACGGCGTGATCGCGATCGGGATCACCAGGCAGATCTGCAGCAGCCGGCGCAGCAGCGGGAAGCTCGGGGAGTCGAGCGCCAGCGCGATCATCATGCCAAAGCCGAGCTCGATCGGCAGCGTGATCACGATCAGCACTAGCGTGCGCAGCACCGAGCCGATGAAGTCGCTGGAGGTGAAGGCGTGCGCATAGTTGGACAGCCCGCCGAAGGCCGGCGGCGCCATCCCCATCACCCAGGTCTGCAGCGAGGCGATCAGCGTGTAGAGGGTCGGATACAGGCCGATGGCCAGCAGCAGCACCACCGAGGGGGCGATGAAGAACCACGGCTCCAGCCGCTCGCGCAGCGCCGGGGCCGAGGCCGGGCGCGGCGGCGCCACCGCCGCCGGATCGCCGCTCACGCGCCCGCCCGCATCGGGATGCCCCGGTGCCCTACTTCGCGCTCGCCATCGCCTTTTCCGGATCGTTGCTCTTGGTCCAGCAGGCGGACGTCTGCATGTAGCCGGTCAGGTCCTTGGACATGCTGTCGAGGCCGGCCTGCACCGCGACCTGGCCCAGCTCGATCCGCGAGCCCCAGTCGGACACGATGTCGGAGAAGCGCGGATAGCATTCGAGCTGCGGACGCCAGTCCGGCACCACCGCGCCGCGCCAGGTCTCGACCATCGGCGACAGATTCGGATGGCTCGACTGCACCGACGGGTCGGTGTCCGCGCCGATCCGCGCCACCACCGCGCCGCCCTCGATCAGCGGCTTGGCCATCGCCTTGGAGGTCAGCCACTGGATGAACAGGTAGGTGGCGTTCTGGTGCTTCGCGTTCACCTGCGCGCTGACCATGTAGGAGAAGCCGCCGAACGCCGCATACGTGCCGTTCGGGCCCTTCGGCTCCGGCGCGATGCCGAGATCGCCGCCGAGCGCCGAGGTGCTGAGCGTGGGATAGAAGGCCGACCATTCGGTGATCATCGCCGCCCGCTTCTGCGACAGCATCTCGACCACCTGGCTGTGATCGTCGGCAACGATCCCGTCCGGCATGTTGGCCAGCAAGCTCTGGCGGAAGGTGATGCCGGCCACCGCCTGCGGATCGTTCACCTTGACCGTCTTGCTGGCGATGTCGATGAACCTGCCGCCCCACGGCCACAGGAAGCGCGCGAACGCGTCGGCGGTCTGCGTCTCGCCGCGCGCCGACTGCAGCGCGTAGCCATAGACGCCCTTCTCCTTGTCGGTGAGCTTGGGCGCGTACACGGTCGCCAGCTCCTGCCAGGTCTTCGGCGGACCGTCGAAGCCCGCCGCCTTGAGCATCGACTTGTTGTAGTAGAGCAGGCCGGCATAGGAATCGAACGGCAGCCCGTACAGCGTGCCGTTGACGGTGAAGCTCGCCCGCCACACGGGAAAGAAGTCCTGCAGGTCGAGATCGGGGTCGGCGAGCTTGGCGTCGCCGGTGAAGTGGCTGAGCGGCAGCACCCAGCCCGGATCGGCGAAGTTCACCGGCCACACCACGTCCGACAGGATGGCGTCGAACTGCTGGCTGCTGGACACGAAGTTCAGCGTCTCCTCCTTGAGGGTGTCCTCATAGGGAAAGACGTTCCACTTGACGTGGATGCCGGTCTGCTTCTCGAACTCCGGCGTCAGCGTCTGCGCGATCTTGTAGCTCGGCCGGTCCAGCCCAACGACGGTGATGGTGACGCCCTTGTAGGGAGCGGCCGCCTCGGTCAGCGACCAAGCCTCCGCGCGTCCGCACCCGATGCAGGCGGCGGCGATCGCTGCGATCGCCAGGCTCCAGCGTGTCATGTCCCGTCCCTCTCCCTGGCCCGGCGCGCCGCAGGCCCGCGGTCGGTCCGGAACGATCCGCATGCATGGCGGCCGAATTGTTCTTCTTGTTGTCTGCGTGTATGAGGGCACCAACAGAGTGTCAACGGGAACCGTCACGACACCGCAAGGAGCCTGGCGATGGCCGACGTCGAGATCGAGCGGCTGCACAAGTCGTTCGGCGAGCTTGCCGTGCTGAACGACATCTCGATGCGGGTGCGTCACGGCGAGTTCATGGTGTTCGTGGGACCGTCCGGCTGCGGCAAGAGCACGCTGCTGCGCACCATTGCCGGACTGGAACGACCGAGTTCCGGCAGCATCGCCATCGGCGGCGACGACGTCACCAGCTGGCCGCCGGCGCGGCGCGGCATCTCGATGGTGTTCCAGTCCTACGCGCTCTACCCGCACATGACCGTGCGCGAGAACATCGCCTTCGGCCTGAAGGTTGCCAAGGTGTCGCCCGCCGACATCGCCACGCGCGTGCGCGACGCGGCCGCGGTGCTGCAGATCGACCATCTGCTCGACCGGCGCCCGGCGGCGCTGTCCGGCGGCCAGCGCCAGCGCGTGGCGATCGGCCGCTCCATCGTCCGCCAGCCGAAAGCGTTCCTGTTCGACGAGCCGCTATCGAACCTCGATGCCGAGCTCAGGGTGCAGATGCGCATGGAGCTGGTCGGGCTGCACGAGCGGCTGGGTGCGACCATGATCTACGTGACCCACGACCAGATCGAGGCGATGACCATGGCGGACCGGATCGCGGTGCTCAATCGCGGCCAGGTCGAGCAGATCGGCGCGCCGCTCGAGCTCTACCGGCAGCCGCGCAACCTGTTCGTCGCGGGCTTCATCGGCTCGCCGCGCATGAACCTGTTCGAGACCCGCGCGGTCGCCACCGGCCCGCTCGGCATCACCGTGCGGATCCCGGGCGGCGCCGAGATCGTGGTCCCGGTCTCGGCCGGCGGCATCGCGCCCGGACAGGCGCTGACGCTCGGCATACGGCCCGAGCATCTCGGCATCGGCGAGGTGCCCGGCGGCCCGGCGGATGCGATGATGAACGGCCAGGCGCTGCTGGTGGAGCATCTCGGCGGCGAGATCCTGGCGCATGTTGTGCTGGAAGACGGCATCCGGCTCGACGTCAAGACGCACGGCCATGGCCATGTGGGGCGTGCCACCGCGATCGAGATCGGCGTGCGCGGCGACCTGTGCTACCTGTTCGACGAGGCGGGCAACTGCCTGCCCGCCCTGCATCGCCGCGCGCTGCCGAACTGATCGGCCTTCAGTAGCCCCGCGCGCGCGACACCAGTCCGGCGACCGGCCGCCCGTTTCGTACCGCCCTGACCGCCTCTGCCGCGATCGCGGATGCGGTGCGCGGATCGCTGCTCGCGGCGACATGCGGCGTCAGCGTGATGCGCGGGTGCGTCCAGAACGGATGCTCCGGCGGCGCCGGCTCGACCGTCAGCACGTCCAGCACCGCGTGCCCCACCTGCCCGGCATCCAGCGCCGCGAGCAGGTCCGCTTCCATCAGGTGCCGTCCACGGCCCATGTTGATCACCCCGGCACCACGCGCCAGCCGCGCGAACAGGCCGGCCGACAGCACCGAGCCGGTTTCCGCCGTCAGCGGCAGCAGGTTCACCAGGATCTCGCACCCGTCCAGCAGCGCTGCGAGCCCCGCCGGTCCCGACAGGCAGCGCACGCCGGCCAGATCCTGCTCCGTCCGGCTCCATCCCGACACCGCGAACCCGAGCCCGCTCAGCGTCGCGCACGCTGCGCGGCCCAGCGATCCCAGCCCCAGCACGCCCACGCGCCGTTCGCCTGCCGACGGCTGCGGCAACGGCCGCCACGCCCGCTCCGCCTGGAACCGCCGGTAGGCCGGCATCTGCCGGTGCAGCCACAGCACGTGCAGCAGCACGCTCTCGCTCATCGAGGCGGTGAGCTGCGGATCGACCAGACGCGCCAGCGGTGTGGAAGCCGGCAGCGTCGGATCGGCCAGCAGCCCGTCCACACCGGCCCACAGGCTCTGGATCAGCAGCAGGTTGCGCAGGCCCCGCAACGCGCCTGCGGGCGGCCCTGCCACCAGCGCCACCGCGACCGCATCCGGATCGAACCCGTCGCCGGGCCGGACCACCTGTTCGTCCGGCAGTGCCGCCGCCACCGCCCTGAACCACTCCGCCTCGACCTTGCCGTTCCCGACGACCAGCAACACGCTCATCCGTTCCGCCTCCACCCTGCCTGCATCCACCGGCAGCCTGGACGGGCCGGCCGTCGACGCTACCGGGACGGGCGCGCGAACCCCGCCGACAGGCGGCGCTCCGCCAGGCGGGCCAGCCGCACGAACGGCAGTCCCAGCAGCAGGTAGGCGCCGCCGACCAGCAGGCCCGTTCCGAGATAGTCGTAGTAGGTCGTCGAGAGCTGCACGTAGGCCTGCGTCAGCTCCGTCAGCGTGATCACGCTGACCAGCGACGAATCCTTCAGCAGCGAGATGAAGTCGTTGGTCATCACCGGCACCACGAACCGGAACGCCTGCGGGACGACGACATGCCGCACCGCCTGCCCCTGCGTCATGTTCAGCGCCAGCGCCGCCTCCATCTGCCCGTGCGGCACCGCCTGCAGCCCGGCGCGGTAGTTCTCGGCCTCGTAGGCGGCGTAGTTCAGCCCGAGCGCCACGACGCCGGCCAGGAACGGGTCCAGCCGGATGCCGAGCGACGGCAGCCCGTAGAAGATGAACAGGATCTGGATCAGCAGCGGCGTGCCGCGCACGACCTCGATATAGCCGGTCGCCAGCACCCGCAGCGGCCAGCGCCCGTAGCGGCGCGCCAGCGCCAGCGCCAGCCCCCAGGCCACGGCGAGCGCCATCGCGCAGATCGACACCGCGAGCGTCATCAGCGCCGCCCGGCCGATCAGCGGCAGGAAGCCCGCATACCGGGCGAGCCGGTCCCGCCAGGCGGCCGGCGGCCGCGTCGCTTCCAGCCAGTGCTGCCACGCCGTCGGCGCCACCCGTTCCGTCGAGGCGTCGCCGGTGAGGCGCGCCATCTCCGGCGTCCACAGGTTCCAGCGCGCCAGGATGCGCCGCAGCTCCCCGTCCCGCCGCATCGCCTCCAGCCCGGAGTCGATCTGCTGCCTGAGCGCGTCATGGCCCTTGGCGATGACGATGCCATAGGACAGCTCGCCGATCGGACGGCCGACGAGCTTCAGCCGCGCATCCGGCACCGCGTAGTAGAGCGCGATCGGCGCGTCCAGCATCACCGCGTCCAGCCGCCCGTTCACCAGGTCGGAATACGCGTTGGTCTCGTCGTCGTAGGAACGCAGCGTGATGCCGCCCGCCTGCGTCAGCATCCGCTGGCTCAGCGTGTCC
The DNA here is from genome assembly GCA_964236105.1 of uncultured Acetobacteraceae bacterium. Classification (GTDB taxonomy): domain Bacteria; phylum Pseudomonadota; class Alphaproteobacteria; order Acetobacterales; family Acetobacteraceae; genus Lichenicola. The sequence continues at coordinate 479,219 of CAXSBC010000001.1, forward strand.
TTCAGCGTGCCGACCACATGGCCGCGCAGCGCCGCGATGCTGTCCAGCCCGGTCGCGTCCCGCCGCACGGCGATCTGCTCGGCGGTGCGGTAGTACGGCTCGGAGAAGTCCACGGCCGCCCGATGCTCCGGCGTGATCTCGATGCCGTCGATCACCACGTCGTACAGGCCGCGCTGCAGGCCCGGGATCAGGCCGTCCCAGTCGTTCTGCACGAACACCGGCTCGCGGCCGAGATGCGCGGCCAGCGCCTGCATCAGGTCGGTCTCGAAGCCGGTCAGCTTGGACTGGTCGGCCGGGTCGTGCAGCACGAACGGGGCGCCGCTCTGCGCGTCGGCGGCCCAGCGCAGGGGGGCGGCCAGAGCGTTACCGGTCAGGAGCGCGAGCAAGGCCAGGGCGCTGCCCTGGACCCGGCAAAGGGCAGTCGCCCTTTGCAAACCCATTACAGGAAGTGCCGCAGGAAGCGGCGGGTGCGGGGATCGAGGGGTGCCGTGAACATCACGCCGGGGTTGGCGATCTCCACGATCCGGCCTGCTTCCATGAACACGATGCGGTCGGACGCGGCTTGAGCGAAGCGCATCTCGTGCGTCACCACGATCTGCGTCATGCCTTCCGCGTCGAGCTGGCGCATCACCGCCAGCACCTCCTCGGCCAGCTCCGGATCGAGCGCCGAGGTCGGCTCGTCATAGAGCATCACCCGCGGCGCCATCGCCAGCGCTCGCGCGATCGCGGCGCGCTGCTGCTGGCCGCCCGACAGCGTGCCCGGATACCGCGCGGCCACGGCACCCAGCCCCACCTTTTCCAGCAGCCGCCGCGCGTCACGCTCGGCCAGGCCCCGCTCGGCGCGCTTCACCACGCGTGGCGCCAGCATCACGTTCTCCAGCACGGTGCGATGCGGGAACAGGTTGAAGCCCTGGAACACCATGCCGACCTGCGACCGCAGGCCATGCGCCGCCGCCTCGTCCGCCCGGCGCCACGACCCGCCGTCCCGGGCGATGGTGTGTCCGACCAGCGAGATCTCGCCGGCATCGGGCACCTCCAGGCAGTTCAGGCAGCGCAGCAGCGTCGACTTGCCGCAGCCGGACGGGCCGATGACCGACACCAGCTCGCCTGCCGCCACCTCCAGCGAGATCCCGTCCAGCACCGGCTGTGCGTCGAAGCTCTTGCGCAACGCGCGCACCAGCACGATCGGCTGCGCGGCGCCGGAGGCCGGCCCGGACGATGCCGGGCCGGCGTCGCCTTCGGCCGCCGGAGCGCTCAGGCGGCCCGCGCCATGCCCCGCAGCACGTACTGCAGGATGCCGCCATGCCGGAAGTATTCGACCTCGTCCACCGTATCGACCCGGCAGATCACCGGCACGTCCAGCGTCGAGCCGTCGGCGCGCGTGATCGCCAGCGTCAGCGTCATGCGCGGGCTGAGCCTGTCCAGTCCCTTGATGTCGATGAGCTCGTCGCCGGTCAGACCCAGCGTCTGCCGGGTCGTGCCCTCGTTGAACAGCAGCGGCAGCACGCCCATGCCGACCAGGTTGGAGCGGTGGATGCGCTCGAAGCTCTCGGCCACCACGGCGCGGATGCCGAGCAGCACGGTGCCCTTCGCCGCCCAGTCGCGCGACGAGCCCATGCCGTATTCCTTGCCGCCGAACACGATCAGCGGCACGCCCTCGGACTTGTAGCGCTCGGCCACGTCGTAGATCGACGCCTGCTCGCCGGACGGATAGTGCTTCGAGACCCCGCCTTCGACGCCCGGGACCATCTCGTTCTTGATGCGGATGTTGGCGAACGTGCCGCGCATCATGACCTCGTGGTTGCCGCGCCGGCTGCCGTACGAGTTGAAGTCCCGCTGCGCCACCTGGTGCTCGCCCAGATAAACCCCGGCCGGCGAGCTCTTCTTGATCGAGCCGGCAGGCGAGATGTGGTCGGTGGTGATATTGTCGCCGAGCAGCGCCAGCACGCGCGCGCCGACGATGTCGCCCTTGTCCTTCGGCTCCATCGTGATGCCCTCGAAATAGGGCGGATTCTGCACGTAGGTGGAGCCGGCGTCCCACTGGTAGGTCTCGGATCCGGTGGCCACCTGCAGCGCCTGCCATTCCGGCGTGCCCCGGGAGACCTGCCCGTAGCGCTCGATGAACTGCTCGCGCGAGATCGAGCTCGCCATCAGGTCGGCGATCTCCTTGTTCGACGGCCAGATATCCTTCAGGAATACCGGCCTGCCGTCCGGCGAGGTGCCGAGCGGCACCGTCGTGATGTCCTCGCGGATCGTGCCGAGGATGGCGTAGGCCACCACCAGCGGCGGGCTCGCCAGGTAGTTCGCCCGCACGTTCGGGCTGATGCGGCCCTCGAAGTTGCGGTTGCCCGACAGCACCGACACCGCGATCAGCTTGTTGTTCTCGATCGCGTCGACAAGGCTGTCCTCCATCGGTCCGGAGTTGCCGATGCAGGTGGTGCAGCCATAGCCCACGGTGTTGAAGCCGAGCGCGTCCAGCTCCTCCGACAGCCCGGCCTTGTCGAGATATTCCGTCACCACCTGGCTGCCCGGCGCCAGCGAGGTCTTCACCCAAGGCTTCGGCTTCAGCCCGAGTGCCCGCGCCTTGCGCGCCACCAGCCCTGCCGCGATCAGCACCGCCGGGTTGGAGGTGTTGGTGCACGAGGTGATGGCGGCGATCACCACGTCGCCATGGCCGATCTCCCAGTTGGTGCCCTCGACGGCGGCCTTGCGGTCGACGTCGTTCGCCGGCACGCCCAGGCTGCGGGTCAGCTCCTCGTTGAAGGCCTGCGCCGCATCCTTCAGCGCCACCCGGTCCTGCGGACGCTTCGGTCCCGCGAGCGACGGCTCGATCGTCGACAGATCGAGCTCCAGCGTGTCGGTGAACACCGGGTCGGGCGTGTCGGTCTCGCGGAACATCCCCTGCGCCTTCAGGTAGGCCTCCACCAGCCTGATGCGGTGCTCGTCGCGGCCGGTCTGGTGCAGATACTCCAGCGTCAGCGCGTCCACGGGGAAGAAGCCGCAGGTGGCGCCGTATTCGGGCGCCATGTTGCCGATGGTGGCACGGTCGGCGACCGGCAGGGTGTCGAGGGCGGGGCCGTAGAATTCTACGAACTTGCCGACCACGCCCTTGCGGCGGAGCATCTGGGTGACGGTCAGCACCAGGTCGGTGGCGGTGGCGCCCTCCGGCATCCGGCCGGTCAGCCTGAAGCCGATCACGTCGGGGATCAGCATGGCGATCGGCTGGCCGAGCATGGCCGCCTCCGCCTCGATGCCGCCGACGCCCCAGCCCAGCACGCCCATGCCGTTGACCATCGTGGTGTGGCTGTCGGTGCCGTACAGCGTGTCCGGATAGGCGAACGTCTCGTCGCCGATGGTCGCGGTCCAGACCGCCTGGGCGATATGCTCCAGGTTCACCTGGTGGCAGATGCCCGCACCCGGCGGCACCACGGTGAAGTTCTCGAACGCCTCCTGGCCCCAGCGCAGGAAGGCGTAGCGCTCGCCGTTGCGCTCGAACTCGATCTCGACGTTGCGGGCGAGCGCATCGGGGGTCCCGGACACGTCGACCATCACCGAGTGGTCGATCACCAAGTCGACCGGCACCAGCGGATTCACCTTCTGCGGGTCGCCGTTCAGCGCGGTGATGCCGTCGCGCATCGCGGCGAGATCGACCACGCCCGGCACGCCGGTGAAGTCCTGCATCAGGATGCGCGCCGGCTTGAACGGCACCTCGCGCGGGCTGTGCCCCTGCTCGAGCCAGCCCGCCAGCGACTTGGCATCGTCGATCTTGTAGGATCGATTATCCTCGAAGCGCAGCACGTTCTCGAGCAGCACCTTCAGGCTGACCGGCAGCCGGCTCACGTCGCCGATCTGGCTGGCGGCCTTGGGGATCGAGAAATAGTGGTAGGTGCTGCCGTCGACGTCGAGCGTGCTGCGGGTTCCGAGATTGTCCTGACCGACCGACTTCATGCTGTCATCCCTTGCAGTCCAGAGCCTCGCCCCGTGTCCCCGGCCGCGCCTGCGGCGCGGCGCCCGGGAGACCGGCGGGCGGCTTGAATTTCCGTTGGCCCTAGAACATACCCTCACGACCGGCCGAAACAAGCGCGGCCTCGCCGGTCATCGGACAGCCATGGAACATGAGTCCGCCGCAACGGCCTTCAGGGCGACGGGGCTGGTCGTGCTGCGCGGCGACCGTCTGGTGCTGGACGGCATCGACCTCGCCCTCTCCCCCGGCGGCGCCGTGCTGCTGACCGGTCCCAACGGCGCCGGCAAGTCCACCCTGCTGCGCGCCCTGGCCGGCCTCTGCCCGCTCGCCGCCGGGCGCCTCGACTGGCTGGCGGGGGCGCCCGATGCCGTCGAACCGGATCGGATCGCCTATCTCGGCCACCAGGACGCGCTGAAGCCCGGCCTCACCCTCGCCGAGAACCTCCGCCTCGCCGCACGGCTCGGCGGTCGCGGCCTCGCCGGCGCCCTGGACGCCTACGAGCTCGGCCCGCTGGCCGAGATTCCCGTCCGCCTGCTGTCGGCGGGGCAGCGGCGACGTGCGGCACTTGCCCGCATCCTGCTCGGCCATGCCCCGCTCTGGCTGCTCGACGAGCCCTCGCTCGGCCTCGATGCCGCCGCCTGCGGCCGTCTCGCCGTCAGCCTCGCCACCCACCGCGCCGCCGGCGGCATGGTGGTCGCCGCCACCCATGTCGAGCTTCCCCTGCCCGGCGCGTCCGTGCTGACGCTCGGCGCATGATCCGCACGCAGCCGGCCGACCCCGGCCCCTGCGAGCCGGTCGCGCCTCCGGGCCCGGGCGACGTCGCCCAGGACAGGCAGGCCGGCAGGCGGGGGGACGCTTCCGATCCGGACGGGCCGCCGCCATCCACGCTCCCCGATGCAAGCCGGCCCGGGGCGTCCGCCCGCTTCGGCGCCCTCCTCGCCCGGGACCTGCTGCTCTCGACCCGGCACGCCGCCGACACGCTGGCGGCGATGCTGTTCTTCCTGCTTGCCGGCAGCCTGTTCCCGCTCGCCCTCGGGCCCTCGCCGGAGCTGCTGCGACGGATGGCGCCCGGCATCGTCTGGGTCTGCGCCCTGCTCGCCGCCCTGCTGCCGCTCGACCGCCTGTTCGGCGCCGAGCTTGAGGACGGCTCCCTCGACCAGCTCATGCTCTGCGGCCTGCCGGCGCCCGCGGTGGCGCTGGCCAAGATCTGCGCGCACTGGCTGGGCACCGGCCTGCCGCTGCTGCTCGCGGCAGCCCCGCTCGGGCTGATGCTCGGGCTGCCGGCGGCGGCCGTACCGGTCCTGCTCGCCGGACTGGCCCTCGGCACCGCGGTCCTGTCGCTGATCGGCGGCATGGCGGCGGCCATCGTGCTCGGCGCCCGTCGCGGCGGGGTGCTGCTGCCGCTGCTGGCGCTGCCGCTGGCGACGCCCGCGCTGATCTTCGGTGCCGCCGCCGTCGACGCCGCCCAGGCGGGCTTCGACTGGCGCCCGGACCTGCTGCTGCTTGCGGCGTTCCTGGCCCTGTCGCTGCCGCTCTGCCCGCTCGCCGCCGGGGCAGGGCTCAGGGCCGCGACCGAATGACGGCCCCCGGCGCTGCGTCGATGGGGGCGGTCGTCGCGACCTCATTCGGCTCGCCCGCCCGCCGGACCGTATGGTGCAACCGGTCCCGTCGGCCTACGTCTTGAACCGCAAAGGAGAACCGAACACCATGTTGATCGCAACGATCCTGGCGGAGAAGGGCCACTACGTCGCCACCCTGCGGCCGACCCAGCACGTCTCCGCCGCCATCGCCCTGATGGCCGAGCGTCGCATCGGCGCCGTCGTGATCGAGGATCGGGGTGCGATCGTCGGCATCTTCTCCGAGCGCGATCTGGTCAAGCTGCTGGCGCAGCACGGACACGCGGCGCTTGACGAGCCGCTCTCCAGGACCATGACCTCGTCGGTGATCACCTGCCGCGCCGAGGATCGCCTGGATCAGGTGCTGGCAGTGATGAGCCAGCGCCACGTGCGGCACATGCCGGTCGTGGAGGGCAACGAGCTCAAGGGCATGATCAGCATCCGCGATCTGGTCCGCCACCGGCTGGCGGAGAAGGAGCTGGAGACCGCCACGCTGCTCGACATCTCGCGGATGCATGGATGAGAGGCCAGCCACGGCATCGGCGCGGCATCGCGCCGGACCGGGGACCGGCAGGATCAGCCTGCCGGGAGCCTGACTGGGTGCCCCCGGCAGGGCCGGCCGGCTATTCCGCCGGCTCGACCACGACCTTGCGGCTGGCCGCCTTCTTGGCTGCGAGCTCGGTCATTTTCGCGTCCACGTGCTCGTTGTAGTTGTATTCGGCCGGCCGCTGGTTGGCGAGGGAGATCTCCGGCGCCATCGGGCCCTCGGTCTGCGGACCCATCAGCGCCACCTTCATGATGTGCAGCGGACGCTTCACCGCATCGATCACGGCGCTGGACTCGTATCCCGAATGCACCATGCAGTCGGCGCACTTCTCGTAGTTGCCGGTGCCGTACTGCTCCCAGGCGGTGTCGTCCATGAGCTCCTTGAAGCTCTTGGCGTAGCCCTCGCCCAGCAGGTAGCACGGCTTCTGCCAGCCGAACACGTTGCGCAGCGGCTTGCCCCACGGCGTGCACTGGTAGGTCTCGTTGCCGGCCAGGAAGTTCAGGAACAGCGGCGACTGGGTGAACTTCCACTTCTTGCCCTTGCCGAGACGGAACACGTCGCGGAACAGCTGCTTGGTCTTCTGCCGGTTCAGGAAGTGGGCCTGGTCTGGGGCGCGCTCGTAGGCGTAGCCGGGCGCGGTCATGATGCCGTCCACGCCCATCGCCATCACCGTGTCGAAGAACGCGGCCAGCCGCTCGGGCTGGGCGCCGTCGAACACGGTGCAGTTGATCGACACGCGGAAGCCGCGCTCCTTGGCCTTCCTGATCGCGGCGATCGCGCGGTCATAGACGCCGTCCTGGCAAACGGACGCATCGTGCATGGTCTGGTCGCCGTCCAGATGCACGTCCCAGGAGAAGAACGGGTTCGGCTTGTAGTCGTCGAGCTTCTTGTCGAGCAGCAGCGCGTTGGTGCAGAGATAGACATACTTCTTGCGCGCCAGCAGGCCGGCGATGATCTCGGGCATCTCCTTGTGCAGCAGCGGCTCGCCGCCGGCGACGGCGATCACCGGCGCGCCGCACTCGGTGTCGGCATCCATGCACTCCTGCACCGACAGGCGCTGGTTCAGGATCGGGGCCGGATAGTCGATCTTGCCGCAGCCGGCGCAGGCGAGGTTGCAGCGGAACAGCGGCTCCAGCATCAGCACCAGCGGATAGCGCTTGCGGCCGGATAGATGCTGCTTGACGACGTAGGCGCCGACCCGGACGGCCTGCATGATCGGAACGGCCATGCGACTTGTTCTCCCAATCCCGGCAACTGCCGGTCCAATCTGCTGTGCAGTCCACGCCATGTCGGCCGCAGCCCGCACCTCCATGAACGATCCGGTATGATGGAGACGGCCGCGGCAGTCCAGCAATCACGGATTCGAGAACAAGGCGACGAGCGGCGGCAACGCGACGCAGAAAGTGGAATAATCCAGGTTCTATAGGGCAGACCCGGTCGAAATCTCAAACATCGGTGCCCGCCGCCTATGGCATTTCTGCAACAGGCCGCTTGTGAACCCTGTCGCGGCCTGTCGGTTGCCTCTAAGCATGGCCGATCGGGTGGCTTGAACTCCTGTTCACGGTGTGCCCCCCTCGAACCAGACCGGACGCGCGCTGTCGGACCGCAAGCCCGCTGCAGCCGGCGTAGATGGACACCTTGTGGACATGAACGAGTTGGACATCCCGAACGCCGTGTCGAAATACCCCCTGCTGGACCGCATTCGGTCGCCGCGTGATCTGCGCAACCTGTCGGGGGAGCAGTTGCGGCAGGTGGCGGACGAGCTGCGGGGCGAGACGCTGGATGCGGTATCGATCACCGGCGGGCATCTGGGGGCGTCGCTGGGGGTGGTGGAGCTCACCGTGGCGCTGCATGCGGTGTTCGACACCCCCGACGACCGGCTGATCTGGGACGTCGGCCACCAGACCTACCCGCACAAGATCCTGACCGAGCGGCGCGACCGCATCCGCACGCTGCGCCAGCCGGGCGGGCTGTCGGGCTTCACCCGGCGCGCGGAGAGCCAGTATGACCCGTTCGGGGCGGCGCACTCGTCGACCTCGATCTCGGCCGGTCTCGGCATGGCGGTGGCCCACGACATCCTGCACAGCCAGGGTGCTGCCCCGGTGGCAGACCGGCACGTGATCGCGGTGATCGGCGACGGCTCGATCTCGGCCGGCATGGCCTACGAGGCGATGAACAACGCCGGCTCGTCGAAGGCGCGCCTGATCGTCATCCTCAACGACAACGAGATGAGCATCGCGCCCCCGGTGGGGGCGATGTCGGCCTACCTGACGCGGCTGCTGTCGAGCCAGAAGTTCCTCAGCCTGCGCGACCTCGCCGGCCGGGTGGCACGCCGCCTGCCCAACCCGATCGAGCGCACCGCCAAGCGCGCGGACGAGTATGCGCGCGGCATGCTGACCGGCGGCACGCTGTTCGAGGAGCTGGGCTTCTACTATATCGGCCCGATCGACGGCCACAACATGGACCACCTGCTGCCGGTGCTGCGCAACCTGCGCGACGCCGACGAGCCCGGCCCGGTGCTGCTGCACGTGATCACCCAGAAGGGCCGCGGCTATGCGCCGGCAGAAGCGTCTGGCGACAAGTATCACGCGGTGGCGCGCTTCAACGTGGTCACCGGCGAGCAGGCCAAGACCCCGCCGGGACCGCCCACCTACACCGCGGTGTTCGGCCGCGAGCTCGCCGCGTGTGCGGACGACGACAACAAGATCGTGGCGATCACCGCAGCCATGCCGTCCGGCACCGGGCTGGACGCGTTCGCCCAGCGCCACCCCGACCGCTTCTTCGACGTGGGCATCGCCGAGCAGCACGCCGTCACCTTCGCCGCCGGCATGGCCACCGAGGGCCTCAAGCCGTTCTGCGCGATCTACTCGACCTTCCTGCAGCGCGCCTACGACCAGGTGGTGCACGACGTGGTGCTGCAGGGGCTGCCCGTGCGCTTTGCCATCGACCGCGCCGGCCTGGTGGGCGCCGACGGGGCGACGCATGCGGGCTCCTTCGACCTGAACTATCTCGGCTGCCTGCCGGGGATGACCATCATGGCGCCGTCCGACGAGATCGAGCTGCTGCACATGACCGCCACCGCAGCCGCGTTCGACGACGGGCCGATCGCGCTGCGCTACCCGCGCGGCAATGGCCTCGGCCTCGAGGCGCTGCCCGCCCGCGGCGCCATCCTGCCGATCGGCCGCGGCCGCATCCTGCGCCAGGCCGGACGCCAGCACGGGCGCGAGCAGGGCGGCATCGCGCTGCTCAGCCTGGGCACGCGGCTCGGCGAGGCGCTGCGGGCCGCCGACGAGCTCGCCGCCCGCGGCCTGCCGCCCACCGTGGTCGATGCCCGCTTCGCCAAGCCCCTCGATACCGAGCTGATCGAGCAGCTGGCCCGCAACCACGCCGTGCTGATCACCCTGGAGGAAGGGGCCGCCGGCGGCTTCGGGGCAATGGTCATGCACCACCTCGCCAGCACCGGACTGCTCGATCGCGTCCGCATGCGGCCCATGACCCTGCCAGACCGCTTCATCGACCACGATACCCCCACCGCACAGATCATCCAGGCCGGACTGTCCGCCAAACACGTCGTCCAGACCGCACTGCAGGCACTGGGCGTGGGCGCGCTTCGGGAAGGGAGCGGGGACTTGCCTTTGAGCCGTACCGGGCCGACATCGTGAGGCGCATGCATCATCCCCTCAGGCTTCTGACCGGACTCTGTCTGGCCGTCATCGGCGTCGCCGCCGCCTCGTCCGGCAGCCTCGCCCAGACCGCCATGGCCCCGACATCGGCTGCGTCGACGAGCGTGCCGGCCGGCGGTGGCGCCGTGGCAGCGGTGCAGGCGCTCTACGCCCAGCTCACCCGGGTCGAGCGGTTGCACGGTTCGTTCGCGCAGCGCGCGCAGCTGCTGGCCCCGACGGTCGACCAGGTGTTCAACCTCCAGACGGTGCTGCAGAACTCGCTCGGGCTGCGCTACCGCACCCTGCCCGAGACGCAGAAGCAGCAGCTTCTCGAGCAGTTCCGGCAGTTCACCGTCGCCCGCTACGTGTCCAACTTCGCAGCCGGCGGCAGCGACCGGTTCAAGGTCGATCCCGCCCCCACCGCCTCGCCGATCCCGGGCGACCAGATCGTCCACACCCAGATCGTCGCCGGCGGCACGCGGACCGACATCAGCTACGTGATGCGCCAGGGCAGCGGCGGCTGGCAGGCGGTCGACGTGCTGCTGAACGGCAACATCAGCCAGGTGGCGGTGCAGCGCGCGGATTTCGGCTCCAGCCTGACGTCGGGTGACGCCACCCCGCTGATCGACAGCCTGAGAAAGAAGACGCAGGCCTTTTCCGAGAGCTGAACCTCACCGACACCGGCCAGAGCCCCAACCCGTCTCATGATGCTTCCCCAGACCCCGTTTGCCATCATGAGCACGGCTGCAGGCCTCGTGGCCGGCCTGGGCTGCATCCAGGCCGGTGTCGGGGCCGTGCTGCTGCGCCGGTTCGGCCGGCGTGCCGCGTCCGTCGATCGCGACACCCCGCCCTGCCCGCTGCCCCCCGTCACCATCCTCAAGCCGCTGCACGGCGACGAGCCGCTGCTCGAGGCCGCCCTGGCCAGCTTCTGCATGCAGGACTATCCGCGGCTGCAGATCGTGTTCGGCGTGCAGAGCCATGCCGACCCCGCCGTCGCCCTGGTCGCCGGCCTGCAGGCCCGCTTCCCCGCCCTCGACCTGGTGCTCGTCACCGACCCGACGCCGCACGGCGCCAATCGCAAGATCGCCAACCTCATCAACATGCTGTCGCATGCGCGGCACGACCTGCTGGTGATCTCGGACTCCGACATCCATGTCGGGCCGAGCTATCTGAAGCGCGTGGTGCAGGCCCTGTCCGGGCCCGGCGTCGGTCTTGTCACCACCCTGTATGGCGGCCGGCCGGCGAGCCGGAGCCTGGCGCGACGCCTCGGCGCCGGCCAGGTCAACCATACCTTCCTGCCGGGCGTGCTGATGTCGCGGCTGCTCGGCCGGCAGGACTGCCTCGGCGCCACCATGGCGCTGCAGCGGCGAACCCTGGAGCGGATCGGCGGCCTGTCCGCCTTGTCCGCCCACATCGCCGACGACTCGGCGCTGGGCCAGCTGGTCCGCAAGGCCGGACAATCGATCGTGCTGGCCGACTGCATGACCCTGACCACGGTCGGCGAGACCGGTCTCGGCGACCTGTTCGCGCATGAGCTGCGCTGGGGCCGCACGGTGCGCAGCGTCGAGCCGGTCGGCTATGCGGCGTCCGCAATCCAGCTGCCGCTGTTCTGGGCGATGATCGCGGTGCTGCTGGCGCCGCTGTCCGGCTGGAGCTGGTCGGTGCTGGTCGTCACCTGGATCGTGCGCGGCCTGTCGGCAGTGCTGATCGACCGCACCATCGGAACCACCCTGGAAGGCCAGACCCTGGGCGGCGCCGGTTCGAGCAGCGGCATGTCGTTCATGCTGCTGCCGCTGCGCGACTGGCTGTCGGCCGCGGTGATGCTGGGCAGCTTCACCGGCCGCCAGGTCGCCTGGCGCGGCCACACCCTGCAGCTTCCCACCCGCGTCGCGTTGACGCATCGCCAGCTCGCGCCGGGAATCGATGCCGGCGACTGACATGCCTATATCGAAGAAGGTAATGACGCAGCCGCCCGGGACGCGTATGGAGCCCGGCCGCGTCCCGACCGGCGGCCGACCCGCACCGACGCCCGCCTGCGTGCTCGAAGGACACCTTGCCCGATGATGAAGACCCTGTTCCTGCAGCCGCCCTCCTTCGACGGCTTCGATGGCGGCGCCGGCTCACGCTACCAGGCCAAGCGCGAGATCAAGTCCTTCTGGTATCCGACCTGGCTGGCGCAGCCGGCGGCGCTGATCCCCGAGAGCCGCCTGATCGATGCGCCGCCCGCCAAGATCGGCATGGAGCCGATCCTCGCCGACATCAAGGATCGCGACATGGTGGTGCTGCACACCTCCACGCCCTCCTTCGCGTCCGACGTGAAGGTGGCGCAGATGCTCAAGGACGCGAAGCCGTCCCTGAGGATCGGCATGGTCGGCGCCAAGGTGGCGGTGCAGCCGGAGGAGAGCCTGGTCAAGGGACCGGTGATCGACTTCGTCGCCCGCAACGAGTTCGACTTCACCATCAAGGAGATCGCCGAGGGCCGCGACCTCAAGGCCGTGGACGGGATCTCGTGGCGCGACGCGGGCGGCGCGATCGTCCATAACCGCGACCGCCAGCTGATCCACGACATGGACACGCTGCCGTTCGTCACCGACGTGTACAAGCGCGACCTGCACATCGAGGACTACTTCATCGGCTACCTGATGCACCCGTACATCTCGATCTACTCGGGACGCGGCTGCAAGTCGCGCTGCACCTTCTGCCTGTGGCCGCAGACCGTCGGCGGGCACGTGTATCGCACCCGCACGCCGGCCCATGTCGCGGCCGAGATCGCGCATGCGCAGAAGCTGTTCCCGCAGGTGCGCGAGTTCTTCTTCGACGACGACACCTTCACCGACGACCTGCCGCGTGCCGAGGCCATCGCGCGCGAGCTGGGCCGCCTCGGGGTCACCTGGTCGTGCAACGCCAAGGCCAACGTGCCGCGCGACACGCTGAAGGTGCTGCGCGAGAACGGCCTGCGCCTGCTGCTGGTCGGCTACGAGAGCGGCAACCAGCAGATCCTGCACAACATCAAGAAGGGCATGCGCATCGAGGTGGCGAAGCAGTTCACCAGGGACTGCCACGAGCTCGGCATCAAGATCCACGGCACCTTCATCCTGGGCCTGCCCGGCGAGACCAAGGAAACGATCCAGGAGACGATCACGTTCGCCAAGGAGATCAACCCGCACACCATGCAGGTGTCCCTGGCGGCTCCCTATCCCGGCACCTTCCTGCACAAGCAGGCGACCGAGAATGGCTGGCTGGACGAGTCCAACGCCGAGCTGATCGACGAGAACGGCGTGCAGATCGCGCCGCTGCACTACCCACATCTCAGCCATACCGAGATCTTCGACAGCGTCGAGGTGTTCTACCGGAAGTTCTATTTCCGGGCTCCGAAGATCGCCTCGATCGTCGGCGAGATGGTGCGCTCCCCGCAGATGATGAAGCGCCGCCTGCGCGAGGGCGTGGAGTTCTTCCAGTTCCTCAAGGACCGGCACGCCGCCTGAACAAATCCGGGTCCGGGGGCGGCTGCCCCCGGCGGGGTCCAGGGGCAGCGCCCCTGACCTTGTTCTCGGCCGACGATTTCGGCCTCACCGAAGCAGTCAACGAGGGCATCGAGCGCGCCCATCGCGACGGCCTGCTCTCGACCGCCAGCCTGATGGTCGCAGGCGCCGCCAGCGCCGATGCCATCGCCCGCGCCCGGCGCCTGCCCGGCCTGAATGTCGGGCTGCACCTCGTCGTCATCGAAGGTCCGGCGGTGCTGCCGCCGGCCGAGATCCCGCTTCTGGTCGATGCGACCGGCCAGTTCCCGTCCGGCCAGCTCGGGCTGGGCCTGCGCTACGCCTTCCGGCCGGACGTGCGCCGCGAACTCGCCCGCGAGATCGCCGCGCAATATGCGGCATTCGCCGCGACCGGCCTGCGCCTCGATCATGCCAACGCCCACAAGCACATGCACCTGCACCCGACCGTGGGCGCGCTGCTGATCGGAGAGGGCCTGCGCCACGGCCTGCCCGCGCTGCGCATCCCGGCCGAGCCGTCCGCGCCGCTCGGCCGGCCGGAGGCGCCGGCAGCGCGCGCGCTGCGTCACTGGACGCGCCTGCTTCGCCGTCAGGCCCGCCGGGCGGGCCTGGCCACCAACGACCAGTGCTTCGGCATCGCCTGGACCGGCCACATGACCTCCGAGCGTCTCCGCACGCTGATCCCCCGGCTGCCGTCCGGCCTGTCGGAGATCTACTTCCATCCCGCCGCCGGCCGCGACGCGGTGCTCGACCGGCTCATGCCCGGCTACGAGCACGAGGCCGAGCTCGCCGCCCTCTGCGATCCGGGCCTGCCCGGCCTGCTGCGGGAGTGCGGCGTCCGAGCCGCGACCTGGAGCCAGGCCTGCCCGGCGCGGCGATAGCCGGAACCCGTCCGCGGGCGCATCCGTTTGTCCTGGCATGCGCAAGGCCGAACCGCCGCCTTTGTCCCCGACCGACACGCTGCGCCACGCCCTGCGCCTGATCATGGCGGAAGGCCTCGACCACTTCGAGGCGCACCAGGCCGCCGCCCATGACGGCGATGCGGAGGCCCTGCACCAGACCAGGGTCGCTCTGCGCCGCCTCCGCTCGGCTCTCAGGCTGTTCCGCCGGCATCTCGACCCGGCCGGCGGCGACGGGTTCAACGACCTGCTGCGGGGCCTCGGCCGCACGCTCGGCGCCGCCCGCGACTGGGACGTGTTCGTGCTGGAAACGCTGCCCGCGCAGCCCGAGGCGCAGCCGTTCCTGCTCGCTCCCGCGCAGCAGCAGCGCGAGCTCGCGCATGTCTCGCTGCGAGCCGCCCTGGACGATCCGGCGACGGCGGCGATGCTGATCGATCTGCGGCACTGGAGCGGCTCGGTCGCCGCCTTCGCCACCCGGTCCGACGCCGGGCGCGGCATCGGCGCTGCCGCCGGTCCGATGCTGGACCGCATGGCCAGGACGGCGCGCAGGCGCGGCCGCGGGCTGGCGCATCAGGATGACGACGAGCGTCACGCCCTGCGCAAGGCGCTGAAGTCGCTCCGCTACGGCATCGAGATGCTGCAGTCGCTCTATGACGGCACCACGGTCAAGCCGTATCGCAAGGCGCTCGGCTTGCTGCAGGAGGATCTGGGCCGCCTTAACGACGCCATCGCCGCCGCCGAACTGGCCGGCCGGCTGCCGGAGCGTCCCGGGCGCGCGGTGATCCTGCACTGGTCGCAGGACCGGAAGCGGGCAGCCCTCGAGGAGCTGCCCGCGGCATGGCATCAGTTCAAGGCGATGCCGACCTTCTGGTAGGTGCCGGTCTCAGGAGGCGAGGCTCGTGCGCACCCAGTCCTTGAGCTGGCTCTTGGGCAGCGCGCCGACCTTGGTGGCGATCACCTTGCCGTCCCTGAACAGCATCATCGTCGGCACGCCGCGCACCGCGTAGGTGTTGGGCGTCATCGGGTTGTGGTCGATATCGACCTTCGCCACCGTGAGCTGATCCTTGAACTCGGCGCCGATCTCCTCGAGCGCCGGCGCGATCATCTTGCAGGGGCCGCACCAGGTCGCCCAGAAATCGACCAGCACGGCGTTCTTCGCCTTCAGGACGTCGGCATCGAAGGTCTCGTCGGTCACGGCGACGGTGTTCTCGCTCATCGGGCTCTCCTGTTCGGTGGCTGCGCCAGCCGGTCGTCCGGTCGCGGCAGATCGTGCTGTCGAGATGGGCGGGACGGACGGAGCGGTCAAGCGGCCCCGGGGATGGCCGGCCCGTGCCCAATCATCGTCCGGTATGTGCCCGGAGCATGCGCCAGCAGCAGCGCGTCCTCCAGCGCCATGACCGACGCCTCCTCGGTCCAGACCAGCGCGCAGCGGATCGGCCGGTCCGGATACAGGTCGGCCAGCAGCGCGCGGTAGGCGCCCATCTGGCGCAGATACGGCACCGGCACCTGCTCCGGGGTCGCGGGCGTGCGCCGGTTGGTCTTGAAGTCGCACAGCAGCACCGCGTCCGGCCGCACCCGCAGCCGGTCGAGCTGGCCGGTCACCACGATGCCGTTCACGACCCCGGACACCGGCTGCTCGACCAGCGCGCCGGGCTCGAACAGGGCAGCCAGCGCCGGGTGCGTCAGCACCGCCGCCACCTGCGCCGCCACCCGCAGCGCCTCGTCCGGCGGCAGCCCGTCCGGTCCCGCCTGCAGGAACCGCAGCGCCGCCTGGTCGCGACGGGCAGGTGCCACCTCGGGCAGATGCTGCAGCAGCGCATGCACCAGGCTGCCGCGGCGGAACGCAGGCCTGTGGCCGGCTCCCGCATCCAGCGGCGAGCGCAGCGCCGGAACCGGGCCGAGCCCGACATCGTCCGGCCGGCTCGGCGCCAGCGGACGCGGCAGCGGCGGCTCGGCGGGCGGCGCCCCGGCACGCCAGCCGGGCGCCCGGCCAAGCCAGTCCGGCAGCACCGGGACCGGCGCCGGGACGGCCGGGGAAGCGGGCGCGCCCGCATCGGCCCGATGCTCCAGCACCAGCCGCTCGCCCGGCCAGCCGAGCTCGAACGGCTCGGCGACGGCCCCCGTCGCCTCGAAGCCCCGGCGACAGAGCTCGTACCAGCAGCCGGGCGGCAGCGCACCGCCGGGCTTGCGCCCGGGCTCCCAGCCGCACACCACCAGCCGATCGGCCGCACGGGTCAGGGCGACATAGAGCAGCCGGTTGCTTTCCTCCTCGGCGGCGCTGCGGATGCGGTCGCGCAGCCGCCGCGTCGGCGCCGAGGCGAGCTCGGCCCGCGGCACCCAGAACGGCAGCGCCAGGCCGGACAGGCCGGCCTCGTTCCAGAGCAGGGTCTCGTCGGAGGGCAGGATCGCGGTGGTGTCCGGCAGCACCACCAGACGGGCCTGCAGCCCCTTGGCGCCGTGCGCGGTCATCACCCGCACCGCGTCGCCGGCGGAATCGGGCTCGCGGCGGATGGTCTCCTCCGACCGTCGCAGCCAGTGCAGGAAGCCCTGCAGCGAGGGCGGATGCGTCTCGGCATGGCGCAGCGCCGCCGACAGCAGCTCGTCGACCGGCTCGGCCGCTTCCGGCCCCAGACGGGCCAGCAGCCGGGCGCGTCCGCCGAGCCGGCCCAGCGCCTCGCCGAGCAGCGCGTGCGGCGCCACGTAGTCGACGCGCCCGAACAGGGTCGACAGGAAGTCCCAGGCGCGCCGCCAGTCCGCCCGCTCGCCGGCCCGCTCGCGCAGCTGGTCCCAGAGCGCCCGACCGCCCCGATCGGCGGCCAGCGCCATCAGGCTGTCGTCGGACAGGCCGCCGAGCGGGCTGGTCAGCACACAGCCGAGCGTGAGCTCGTCCTGCGGCAGCAGCAGCACGTCGCACAGCGCCATCAGGTCCTGCACCGCGATCTGGTCGACGAGGCCGGTGCGCACCAGCGTCGCCACCGGCACGCCTTCCGCCTTGAGCGCGCGGATCAGCGCGCGGACGAACGCGCTGCGCCGCGGCACCAGCACCAGCACGTCGCCGGCGGCGAGCGGCGTTCCGCCGCCCGGATGCGCGCGGCCGATCCCGGCGGCGATCCAGCGTGCCAGCCCTTCCGCCAGACGCTGCGGCGCCGAGGCCTGGCCGCGATTGCGGGCGGGGGCGGACCAGGGATCGTCCGAGTCCGGATCCGGCGACGCTGCCGCCTCCGCCTCGGCCGAGGCCGGCACCAGCGGCCAGAGCTCGACGCATCCGGGCGACTCGGGACGGGCGGAAACGTGCCGCACCGGCACGTCGCGGCCGGGCTCGATCACGCCGCGCGCCGCCTCGGGGGCCGCGAACACCGCATCGACCAGCGCCAGCACCGGCTCGACCGAGCGGAACGACACGTTCAGGTCCGGCTCGCGCCACAGCTGGCCGCCGGCCTGCACGCGGTCGCGGAAGCGCTCGTGCCAGGCATGGAACGCCTTGGGGTCGGCGCCCTGGAACGAGTAGATCGACTGCTTGTAGTCGCCGACCGCGAACACCGTGCGCGGCAGCGGCCGGCCCTGTTCGGACTCCGCGCCGACGCCTGCAAAGAACTCCTCGGTCAGCGCGCCGGCGATCTGCCATTGCAGGTCGGAGGTATCCTGCACCTCGTCGAGCAGCAGATGGTCGATGCCGCCATCGAGCTTGTAGAGCACCCAGGCCGAGCCCGGATCGGCCAGCAGCAGCAGGGTGCGGGCGATCAGGTCGTCGTAGTCGACCAGGCCGCGGGCGCGCTTGGTGCCGGCGTAGCGGGCCAGCACCGGGCCCGCCAGACGCAGCAGCGCCACCGTCAGGGCCACCATGCGCAGGGCGCGGCAGCCATCCTCCACCGCGGCCACGCGCTCGGCCTCGCGCACCAGCGCGTCGGCGATCTCGGGGTGCGAGGCGGCGATCTTGCCGCTGACGAAGCTGCCGGGCTTCCGCGGCTCGCCCTTCTCGGTCAGGAACAGCGCGCGCCACGCCGCCCAGGTACGGTGCCGCTCGGGATGCGCCTGCGCCAGCCAGTCGGCGAGCTGGGCCGCCTTCTTCTTCAGGCCGGGCGGCCCGATCTCGATCGCGAGCCGAAGCAGCCGCACCATCTCGGCCTCCTGCGGCAGCCGGATCGCGGCCAGCAGACAGGCCGCCTCGTCGGCATGCTCGATGCCGGCGACGGCGCGCAGCCGGGCCTCGACCGCATCCGGGTCCTGCTGCAGCCGCTCTAGGGTCGGCAGCAGCAGCGGCGCCTTCTCCTGCAGCCGCCCGACCAGCCGGACCACATCGGCCGCACCGACCTGGCCCGCCAGCAGCGACAGCGCGCTTCGCCCGTCCGGGGTGTCGGCGCGGGCGGCCAGGACCTCCTCCCAGGCGCGGTTCAGCGCGATACGGGAGTCCGTCTCCTCCACCAGCCGGAAGTGCGGGCTGACCGAGGCCTCCACGGGGAAGCGGCGCAGCAGCGACTGGCAGAAGGCGTGGATGGTGCCGATCCGCATGCCGCCGGGCAGATCCAGCACGCGCGCGAACAGGGCCCGCGCCGGCTGGCGCAGCGCGACGCCGCCTGCGCAGCCGAGCTCGGCAAGCCTGCGGTCGAGGGCGGCGTCGTCCAGCGTCACCCAGCGCCCGAGCTCGCGCTGCAGCCGGATCGACATCTCGGCCGCCGCCGCCTTGGTGAAGGTCAGGCACTGGATGCGGGCCGGATCGGTGCCGGCAGCCAGCCGGCGGGCGGGATCGTCCGGCACCACGCGCGGCAGCATCAGCCGCAGCAGCCGGTCGATCAGCAGCTTGGTCTTGCCGCTGCCGGCGGACGCCGAGACGAAGGCCGACACGTCCGGATCCGAGGCCAGGGCCTGCTGGCGGTTGGCGAGCGCGATCGCGTCGCGCCGGGAAGCGTGGCCGCTCACGCGCCGTCCTCCCGGGCAGCGCTCCATTCCGCCACCCGCGCCAGCTGCGCGTAGTCGGGATAGGCCGGCGCCCGGTCCGGCCTTGGATGCGACAGATAGGGCTGTGCTGGATCGTCATAGGCGGCGACCAGCTCGGCCAGCGCGGTCCAGCAGCGATCCACCAGCGCCTCGAGCTCGGCGTCCTGCGCCGGCCGGCGCTCCTCCCCGGGCGTGGCGCCGCCGGACAGGCGCCAGTACAGGATCTCGGCCGCGTCCGCTTCCAGCTCGGGCCCGAAGGCGCCGCGCCGCGCCATCGCCGCCTCCAGCACCAGCTGCGACGACCAGCCCGCCTGCACCGACCGGTCGCTCGGCAGCGTGCCGGTCTTGTAGTCGAACAGGGCCAGCCTGCCGTCCGCCCGCTTCTCGATGCGGTCGGCGCGGCCGCTCAGCACGAAGGCGCCGCCGGGCAGGTTCTCCAGGGTGGCGGTGCCGAGGATCTCGGTGCGCAGCACCTGCGGCGCGCCGTCGCGACGACGCCGGGCCTCCTCCGCCGCCACCCAGCCGGCGATGCGCGCCAGCCGCGGCCGCCACCAGGCAGCCAGGGCCGGACGCAGGCCGCGCGCGTCGAGGGCGGCGTCGAACGCCAGCGCCAGCCCCTGCGCCGCGTCCTCCGGCCAGTCGCCCTGGCTGGCCTCGAGGAAGCGGGCCAGCGCGTCATGCACGATGGTGCCGTAGTCGGCGGCGTCGGCCGCCTGCTCCAGCTCCGGCAGCGGACGCAGCCGCAGCACGTGCCGCGCATGCACCGCATACGGGTCGCGCATCCAGGTCTCGATCTCGGTCACGCTCAGCCGGCGCGGCCTGAGCGCCGTCGGCGGACGCGGCGCCGGCGGACGCACCGGCACCGCAGGCCCGTCCGGCTGGTCGAGCCGGCGGTGCCAGTCGGTGGCCGGATGCGCCGGCAGCACCAGGTTGCGGCCGGCCAGGAACGCGTCGAGCCGCACCAGCCAGCGCGCCGGCACCGCAGGCGCGTTGTCGCGGCGGCCGGGGCAGGACAGCACGATCTCCGGCGCGCTGCAGCAGACCGACAGGAAGTCGTGCGCCGCCTGGCCCACCACCTCTTCCGGGGCGGGCAGGCCGACGCGCGCGCGCATCGGCCGGCTCATCCAGGGTCCGGGATCGACCGCCGGCGGCCACACCGCCTCGGCAAGCCCACCCAGCACGATCAGCTCGACCGTCTGCAGCCGGGCCTCCAGCAGGCCCCAGATGAACAGGCGCGGATGCTCGGCCGCACCGTCCGGCAGGCCGCGCAGCACGCGACGGCTGCGCACGCTGATGTTGGCGAGCGAGGCATCCAGCAGTCCCGCCAGCACCTGCGGCGACTGGTCCGGCACCGTCTCGCAGGCGCGCTCGAGCCCGGCCAGATGCAGCGCCAGCGCGTTGCCCTCCTCGCCCGACCACAGGATCGCAGCCCCCGGCTCCGCGTCGGTCGCCGCCAGCGCCTCCGCCGCCTGCAGCAGCGCGCGCAGCAGCACCGGCACCGGCACCGCCCGCTCGGCCGTCAGCTCGAGCAGCGGCGACAGGCACCCCAGCACCCGGTCCAGGAAGCCCGGCAGGATCGGGTCGGGCTCGCGTCCGCGCGCGGGCTGCGCCGCCGCCCGGCGCAGGCCGGCCTCACCCGGTTCCGGCGCCGGCCCGCGCAGCCCGTGCAGCTCCAGCGCCCGCGTCCGGGCACGGCATTGCGCGGGCGCCAGCCCCGACGCCGCCAGCGGATGCTTCAGCAGCGACAGCAGCGCCACCGGCGCCAGCCCCTCGGCCACCGCGGCCGCCAGCAGGCGCAGGAACATCGCGGGCGGGGTCGCCGCCAGGCGCTCGCCGGCGCTGTCATCCACCGCGACGCCCCAGCGCGACAGCTCGACCGCGACGCGGCCGGCCAGCGCGCGATCGGGCGTCACCAGCGCGGCCCGCCGGCCCGGCACCTGCAGCGCGTCGCGCAGCACGAGCGCGATCGCGGCCGCCTCCTCCTGCTGGTCGGCACTCGGCAGGCGGCTGATGCCGGACGTGCCGACCGGGTCGCGGCGGTCCAGCCAATCGCCCAGCGCCTGTTCCGGCAGCAGCGCGCGCGACAGGGTGCGCACGCGCGCCGGCGGCGCCACCACGTCGAGGCCGGCGGCAGGCTGCCAGCACCGCACATCGTCGCGGCGCGCGTCGAGCTGGGCGAGCAGGCGCGACAGGCCGGCCTGCGGATGGCTCGCCGGCAGCGTTTCCCAGTTCCGGTCGTCGAGCACCCCGGACGGTCCGGCATCGAGATCCGGCAGCACCACTTGGCCCTGCTCCAGCCTGGAGACCGCGCGCAGCAGGGCGGCGACCGCCGGCACCGCGGCGGTGAAGCCGGCCGCCCAGACGGGATGCGGCGGCGGCGCGTCGGCCCAGTTCTGCGCCTGCGCCCGCAGCAGCGCCATCTGCCGCGCGACCGGGTTCGACAGGCCGGACTCCGCGAGCCACGCCGGCCAGGCCTGGGTGACGATGCGCAGGAAGTCGAGCGTGACCTGCCAGTGCTCGGCGAAGCCCTCTGCCGCGTCGGGCAGCACCGCGGCGAGGTCGCATTCCGCGCGCTCGGCCTCGTCCATCAGGTCGGCGAGGGCCTGCGCCAGCGGCCAGGCCTGGTCCAGCGTGGGCGCGGTGCCGAAACGGGGCCCGGCGGCCAGCACCATGCGGCTGAGCAGCGCCAGCCGCTGCATCGGATCGACCGCGGGCGGCGCGTCCAGCCAGCCGGCCAGCGCCAGCGGCGCCTCGTCGAGGGCGCCCAGCGCCGTGATCCGCGGCAGCAGCAGCACCCGCCCGGCGGAGGCGCGAAGGAACGCCTCTTGCAGCGCGCGCGCCGCGCGTCGGGTGGGGAGCAGGATCAGGCCGTGGGCGGCCGTGGTCGGATCATCCGAGGCGAAGGCCTCGAGCCAGCGATGCGCCAGCACGTCGAGGAACGGGAGGTGCTGCGGGATGTAGCCGAGATTGAGGGGCATCTGCGTCGCCAATCTAGCACGTGCCATCGGCCAGGTCTGCAATGCCGGCAGCGGATCGGAGAGGCTGGCGCGGCTGTCGGGGCAAGGGCAGAGCCGGAACCGCCACCGCAAGTAACGGTGGCCCCGGGACCGGCCTGCGGTGGCGGGCGGTGACGTCGGCAGCCGGTGCCGTCAGGCGATCAACCGGTCGGCCGCTGCCGGTAGTGGTAGGGATAGGCCGCGCTGAAGCCGAGGCTGCCATAGAGCCGGCGTGCGGTCCCGTTCCGCGCGCCGACCTGCAGATAGGCCTCCTCCGCGCCGGCCTGACGTCCCCAGGCGAGCAGCGCCTGCGTGATCGACCGGCCATGGCCGCGCGCGCGGTGCCGAGGCGCCACCACGACGTCGAAGATGCCGATCATGCCGCGTTCGCGCACGCCAAGTCCGAACCCGACGGGCCTGCCATTCTCCAGCACGGTGGCAAAGGCGGACGGCAAGGCGATCGCCGAGACCATGGCGTGATGCAGGTCTCGATCCCGCCCAGCCAGGCCTGACGCTTCGGCGAAGCCGGTCGACCAGCCGGAATCCGGTGCGGCGGCAATATGCACCGACTCCGGAGCGGTTGTGTTCTCGATGATTGCGGTCATCACGAGGCTCGGCTCGATCAGGCGATAGCCGGCGCCATGCAGCGTGGCATCGACGTCGTCAGGACTGAGCGGAGACAGTCGGAAGGTCGCCGGCCGGGACTGGCGATCGAACAGCGCCTCGGCGGCGGACAGGACGTCCCGGAAGGGAAGGTCCGGCGCCAGGGCGTTCACCGAGTTGGCCCGTCTCGTGTAGCCATCCGACAGGCGCAGCAGCCAGCCGCCGATCGCCAGCGTCTGCCGCGCCGGCCACGCGTTGAACGCGCGCTCCTCCAGGCCACGGATCCGGGCGGTCGCCATCATCTTGGCCAGGCTACAGCCGGAGCGCCCGGTCGGACAGGGCATCGTGGCGTGGCTCCGCAACCGCAACGCAGCCCCTTCCGTCCGAGCTCCGTCCTGACCGACCGCCCGGAGATACCGTGTCGAAGGGCGGAGGGGAGCCATCGGCCGCCCGACAGCCGCAGCCTGCGCTCAATGCCCGCAACGCGCCGCTCAGGCGGCTCCGGCCTTGATCTCGCCTTGGAACCTGGCGAGGAAGTCGTCGCGGCCGATCTGGCCCATGTCGACCGCCTTCGCGTTGCCTGCCGCGATGAAGGTCACGTCGGTGATGCCGATGACGTTCAGGATCAGGCGCAGATACTGCGTCGCGATGTCCCGGCCGCGGATCGGGGAGCCTTCGGTGTAGACGCCGCCCGAGGCGGGAAGCACGGTCGCCTTCCTGCCCGTCACCAGGCCGCTGCCGTCCGTCCCCAGCGTGAGTCCCTTGCGCACGACATGGCCGATCCACGCCCTGAGGGCTGCCGGAACGTTGTAGTTGTAGACCGGGGTGGCGATCACGAGGTGGTCGGTTGCCAGCAGTTCGGCAACGAGTTCGTCCGACAGGCGCAGCACGTCCTTCATCTCGGGCGAATGCTGCTCGGACGGGTTGAAACAGGCCTGCAGCCGGGGTGCATTCACGAACGGCAGGCCGTCTTCATCAGGTCGCGATCGACAACCTCGCCGTCCGGGTGCGCAGCCTGCCATTCGGCGACGAACCGGCGGGTGAGCCCGCGTGAGATGGAATGGCCGCCGCGCGGGCTGGTTTCGACGACGAGAAGCCTGGTCATGGATGGTCCTCCCTGGGGTGGGTCAGCCGAAGCGGAAGCCGGAGATCGGTTTGCCGAGCGCATGGCCGTGGAAGTGGACGGCGCCGGGCTCACCCGAAGCGGCGCCGGCTGCGACCATCAGCGGCAGCAGATGATCCTCGTGCGGCTGTGCGTTCCGGGCGTAGGGAGCATCCTCCCAGCGGATCAGTGCCGCATCGCGCGTTGCGCCATCGATCATCGCGGTGCGCAGCCAGGCGTCGAAAGCCTCGGCTTTCGGATCAGCCGCGCCACTCCCGAAGAAGCCGCGCATGTTGTGGTAGGTCTGGCCGCTGCCAAGGATCAGCACGCCGTCGTCACGCAGCGGCCTGAGCGCGCGCCCGATCGCAAGATGGGCGGCCGGGTCGAGGCCGCGTTGCAGCGAGAGCTGCACCAGCGGGATGTCGGCGGTCGGGACCATGACCTTGAGCGGCACGAAGACGCCATGATCCCAGCCGCGTGCCGGTTCGCTGCCGCTGGCGATGCCGGCTGCCGACAGCCGGTCGCGCACGCGTGCCGCCAGCGCGGGCTCGCCGGGCGCCGGCCAGGTCAGCCGGTAGGTGTGGTCGGGAAAGCCTCCATAGTCGAACAGCAGGGGCGGGTGCGTGCCGGCATTGACGGTCGGAACAGCCTCTTCCCAGTGGCCGGAGATGGCGAGGATCGCGCGTGGACGTTCGGCCAGGGTCTCGATGAAGCCCTGCAGATAGGCTTCCAGCTCGGCCCATGTCGCGCGCATCGGTCCCGGCTCGAGGAAGAAGCATGGGCCGCCGCCATGGTTGATGAAGAAGGTCGGTTGCATTGCCAACCTATGCCACCTCGACGGGGCCTGCGGGAGCGATAAAGATGTGATCGTTCCTATCGGCTGAGGTGATGGATGATCGGCAGCCTGACCCTCGATCAGCTTCGTGTTCTGGTGACGATCGCAGAGACCGGGAGCTTCTCGGCGACCGGACGCAAGCTCGGTCGGGCGCAGTCGGCGATCAGCCAGACGGTCGCGACGCTGGAGGGCATGCAGGGCGTCGTCCTGTTCGATCGATCCGGCCATCGCCCGCGCCTGACCGATGTGGGCCGGGCGCTGGTGGCGCAGGCTCGCACGGTCATTTCGGGAGCAGCCCATTTCGAGGCGCTGGCGGCAAGCACGCGGGACGGGATCGAACCCGAGCTGGCGGTCGCCATCGATCCGCTCGTGCCGACCGCAGCCTTCATCGACAGCCTGCACGCCCTGCGCGCTGCCTTCCCGTATCTGCCGCTCAGCTTCTCGACCGAGGGGCTGGGCGGAGCCGAGCGTCGCCTGCGTCGGGGCGATGCGGCGCTCGCGTTCTGCATCCTGCTGCCGGGCGTTCCCGAAGATATCGTCGCACTGCCCCTGCTCGGCATCGACCTGATCCCCGTCGTGTCGGCCGACCATCCGCTGGCGCAACTCGGCCGCCCCGCAACGCGGGCGGACCTGAGCGAGCATGTCCAGCTCGTACTGTCCGACCCGTCTGCGCCCGATGGTCCGAGCTACGGCGTTGTCGGCACCAAGGCATGGCGCTTCGTCGAGCTCGGCCGGAGACTGGATTTCCTTATCGGCGGCCTGGGATGGTGCCGGATGCCGGAACAGCTCGTGGCTCCGTTCCTGGCCGAAGAACGGCTGGTTCGACTGGCGATCGAAGACGATCCGGCCAGTGCGTCCGGACCCCTGGCGATCTACGCTGCCTACATGCGCGACCGTCCGCTCGGTCGAGCGGGCGGTTGGCTGCTGAGCAATCTGCAGGCGCGATTGTCCTGAAACTGCCGTTCATGTTTCGCCATCGTTCTTGAGAAAGCGACCAGGCAGCCAGTCCATCTCCCGCCCTCGCAGGCTGTCCAGGCTGGCTGGTGTCCCAGATACCGTTCGGCCGGAAGTGCGGTGGGTCCCGATCCTCGGAACGCACACCAGGTCCCGAGGGCTGAACAGGAACACCACCGCCGAGGTCCACGAATGCGGTTGTCTCGTCCGCTCGTTCCGCATAGGTTTCGAGAGATGCTCGCCGTGACCGCCCGTCTCGTCTGGATTTTCGCCCTGGGCGGGCTATGGGAGCACACGCGCTAAAGGCCTCAGGCCTCGACCGCCTCCTCAAGCCCCGCCGGACCGGCCGGGGCTTTTTCTTTGCTCAGGGTCCGGCCCGGCTCCGAACAGGATCCGACCATGCCAGGACCCGCCGCAGATCCCAGCTTCCCGCTCCTGCCGTTGCTGGCGTTCGCCTTCAGCGCGTCGGCCACGCCCGGGCCGAACAACATCATGATGCTCACCGCCGCTGCCGCGCACGGCATGCGACGGACGCTGCCGCAGCTGGCCGGCGTCGCGATCGGCTTCGGCCTGATGGTGACGCTGATCGCCTGCGGGCTCGGCGTGCCGCTGATGCAGCGTCCGATGTTGCAACGCGTGGTCCAGGTGTTCGGCGCGCTGTGGATGGCCTGGCTCGCCTGGAAGATCGCGACCGCCCCGGTCGTGGGTGACGTTCGGGCAGCCCCGCCCTTGAGCTTCCTGCGCGCCTGCGCTCTGCAGTGGGTCAATCCCAAGGGCTGGATCATGGCGATCACCGCGACAGCCACGTTCCTGCCGCCCGGCGGCAACGCGTTCGTCTTCGGTCCGCTGATCGGGCTGGTGTTCACGCTGGTGAGCGTGCCGTGCGTCGGCGGCTGGGGACTGATCGGCGCCAGCGGCAGGCGGCTGCTGAACCATCCCGCCCGGCTGCGCGCCTTCAACGTGACGATGGCCGTCCTGCTGATCGGAACGGTGCTGGTCATGCTGGCGAAATGAAGACCGTGACCGGGCCGCTCGCCTCGACCGCCGCGTCTCCCGGATCTCGCCCGGTAGCGGACCGTCCACACACGGCCATGAAGCGCGGCTTCAGCCGGCGTGGTTGCGAATGATGCCATACCGGTTGACGAGGATGGCGCTCGGCGGACCGGCAGATCAAAGCCACGAAGTCTCCCGGCCGTCAGGCGGCGATGGCGACGGGGGGCGCCAGCATCACGCTGGTCATGCCCAGCGAGCGGTGCTCGATGTGATCGGTCCCGAATGTCGGCACGTCACCGGCATCGCGCACGCCGGGCACATACAGCAGCGGCCAGTACTGGTCCGGCGTCGGCACGCTCTCGGCGGCATCCTGTACTGGTCGAGCGGCTCGGCTTCGCACCGGTCGGGCTGGAACGGCTCCGTGAGGTCTCGTCAAGTTCACCTGAAGGCGCGCGGCGCTTGGACGAACTGAGCATCACCTCGATCGGTCATCGCGCAATCGTCTTGATGTGATCCTCTGCCGTCGGCGACGGTCGGCGGCACGGCCGCCGCTTCCGCCGGCCGGTCCGGCGACACGGCCCCGTCACCCACTCGGTGCGACCGCTTCTGGCTGACCTGATCGATGAGCAAACTGGTCAACTATTCAAGCTGCGTTTCATCAACGGCCCTGTTTGAAAGCCGCATGACAGGTTTTGAAACTTCGAGATGATATAGAAACGCGATGTTTATTAATTCTTTGAACTGTCAACGGATTTGACTCATCCTCGCGAGAGCGGAGGTTCATGATGGCGCAGGCCTGTCATGCCCGGGAACCAGCTTGCAGAAGTCCCTCGACCTGCCCTTCGGAACGGAACGCCTTGCCGAGGCGGCACGTCAGCACGCTCTCGGCCGCTTGATGCAGAAGCAGGGCCTGGTCGAAGCTGCGCTGGACGCATACGGGCTCTCCCTGCAACTCGGCGGCGCGGAGCCGGGGAGGCTTGCAGACATGAGCTTTGCCCTGTGCGATGCCGGACTGTTCGAGGCCGCCGCCGGTGCCGCCCGGATGGCTCTACAGCTCAAGCCCGATTGCAAGACCGCCCACAACAACCTTGGTTTTTCCCTGCTGAACCTCAATCGATCGGCTGAAGCGCTACAGGCCTACGATGCCGCGATGCGACTGGATCCCGGCTATGCCGTTGCCAGGTTCGGGCGCTCGCTCGCCATGCTCAAGATGGGTGACTATCGCCGCGGCTGGACCGAATTCGAGTGGCGCTGGCGTCATAACGGACAGCGTCGTACCGATCTTGCGATGCCTTCCTGGAACGGTGCGTCGCTGAAGGGACGGAGCATCCTGATCCACCCGGAACAGGGACTCGGCGACATCATCCAGTTCGTGCGTTTCGCGCCAATGCTGGCGGCGCGAGGCGCACGCGTCGTTCTCGAGGTCCCACGCGGGCTGGTGCGCCTCCTGCAGCAGGTCGAGGGCATAGCCGAGGTTGTCGAGACCGGCGGCAGGCCCAGGACGCATCTGCACTGTCCGATTGCCAGTCTCCCGGGCCTGCTCAGGATCGTTCCGTCCGCTCTGCCGAAAGCGCCCTACCTGCGGCTGCCGTCGCCAAGCCAGGCGTCTGCGGCTTTGCGGGCGAAAGCCACAGCGGGCGCGAAGGATGCGCTGGTTGTGGGACTTGTCTGGTCGGGCGACCCGCGGCCGGGGCAGATCGCCGCAAACCTGATCGATAGACGCCGTTCCACCAGCCTCGACACGTTCGCGCCGCTGTTCGAGGTTCCAGGTGTCCGTTTCCTGTCGTTCCAGCTGGGGACGGCACGCAAGCAGATCACGGAGACCGGCCTGCCCATCACGGATGCGATGGACGAGGTACGTGACTTTGCCGATACTGCGGCCCTGCTGCCTGCCACGGACCTTCTGATCAGCGTCGACACGTCCATGGTCCATCTCGCCGGCGCCATGGGGTTTCCCGTCTGGATGGCCTCGCGTTTTGACGGCTGTTGGCGCTGGGAAGAGCAGCGAAACGATACGCCTTGGTATCCCACCATGAGGATCTTTCGGCAATCGAGCCTGGGAAACTGGGCTGGCCTCGTATCGGAGCTGAAACGGGCGCTTGCAGAACGGCGATCTGAATGATCTCCAGGTCAGAACAGGGCACCAGGCAGCGGCGGCCGGGCGGGGATCACCACGGAGAAGGTGCTGCTGCTCGTAGACTCAGCAGCGCAGCCCTCTGATTCTCACGTCGTCGTCGGTCCGAACAGCGGATCGCGCAGCGCGCGCTCCGTCTGGGCGATGTCGGACGGCTGCAGCAGCCGGAACCAGGGCCCGTCATGCACGATCGCGCGGATGCGGCCGCCGGCGATGGCCTCGTCCCACAGCATGTCCATGCTGAAGGCGCCATGGCGGATGCCCCCGAACAGGCGCGGCGACACCACCTGCAGGCCGGCGAAGACGTAGGGCACGATCTCGTTCTCGACGCGGCGGCGCAGCCGGCCGGCGTCGTCGATGGCGAAGTCGCCGCGACCGACATCGCCCACCGCCGTCGCGGTGCGCGCCACCAGCAGCAGCACGTCGGTGGCGGCGTCGTCGAAGCCGTCGGCCAGGCGCCGCAGCGCCGGGACCGGTCCGTCGAGCCAGAAGCTGTCGCCGTTCACCACCACGAACGGCGCGTCGTCCGGCAGCGCGCCCGAGCGCAGGGCCTGCAGCACCGCACCGCCGGTATCGAGCAGCTCCGGCTCGGGCTGCAGGACGATGCGCGGATGCTTCGGGTCCTTGGCCGAGCGCGCCCGCACCCGGTCCGCCACCTGGGCGGCGTGCCAGTGCGCGTTCACCACTACGGTCCCGATCCCCGCCTCGCTCAGCCGGTCGAGCGCATGATCGAGCAGCGACTGGCCGCCCACCCGCAGCAGCGGCTTCGGCCGGTGGTCGGTCAGCGGCTGCATCCGCACGCCGCGACCGGCGGCGAGCACCATGCCGGTGCGCACGGCAGCGCTCATGCGGGCACGGGCCCGGCCGGCAGCCGGTCCGCCCAGCCCCGGAGCACGAGCTGGCGCGGCGCGTCCTCGCCCGGCGTGCCCGACGGCAGCAGCCGCAGCGTCAGGCGCAGCGCGTCGGCGGGTGCGAGCGTGCCCAGGCGATCCGGCCATTCGACCAGCACCACGCCCTCGCGCGCCTCGTCCCAGCCCAGCTCCTCGATCGCGGACGGGGCCCGGCAGTCGTCGCACGGCTCCAGGCGCCACAGGTCGAAATGGGCGATGGGCAGCGGGTCGCCGCGGGCGGTGGTTCCGTCATAGGTCTGCACCAGCGTGTAGCTCGGGCTCGGCACCTCCATCTGCGCGTCGCGGCAGGCCGCGCGCAGCAGCGCGCGAGCCAGCGCGGTCTTGCCCGCGCCGAGCGGGCCGTCGAGCAGCACCGCGTCGCCGGGCCGCAGCAGGCGCGCGACCAGTTGCCCCAGCGCCTCGGTGGCGGCCAGGTCCGGCAGGATGCGCGTTGATCTCGGGTCCATCGGCGCCATCTTGCCGTAGCCCCCCGGTTCTTCACAATGCGCCGCTTCCGGGCCGGCCGGCGGATGGAGACGAGACCAGGATGGCGATGGACAGCGAGCCTTTCCTGCCCGGTGCCACCGGGAACGCGGCGGCCGAGCTCACGGTCGATGTCGCAATCGTCGGCGCCGGTCCAGCCGGGCTGTTCGCCGCCTTCGAGTGCGGCATGCTGCGGCTCGGCTGCGTGCTGATCGACGCGCTGCCGGAGGTCGGCGGCCAGTGCAGCGCGCTGTATCCGGAGAAGCCGATCTACGACATCCCCGCCCACCCCGCGATCGCGGCCGGCGCGCTGGTCGCGTCGCTGGAGCGCCAGATCGAGGGCTTCGCGGTGCCGCGCCTGCTTGGCCGGCGGGTGGAGGCGCTGTCCGGCCGCCGCGGCGACTTCCGGCTGCGCACCGACCGGGGCGACACCGTGCGGGCGCGCGCGGTGATCATCGCCGCCGGCGCCGGGGCGTTCGGCCCGAACCGGCCGCCGCTTGCCGGCATCGAGGCGTTCGAGGCGACGGGCGGGGTGCAGTATTCCGTGCGCAGCCGGGAAGCGTTCCGCGGCCGGTCGGTGGTGATCGCCGGCGGCGGCGACAGCGCGGTGGACTGGGCGCTGTCGCTGCGCGACGTCGCCGCCCGGGTCTGGCTGGTGCATCGCCGCGACCGCTTCCGCGCAGCCCCCGCCAGCCTGGCGCAGCTCGACGCCGCCGCCGCGCGCGGCGAGATCGAGAAGGTGGTGCCGTACCAGCTGCACGGGCTTGCGGGCGAGAACGGGGTGCTGTCGGGCGTCTCGGTGACGACGCTGGACGGCGAGGTGCGGACGCTGCCCGCCGACCGGCTGCTCGCCTTCTTCGGGCTGTCGACCGATCTCGGCCCGATCGCCAGCTGGGGTCTGCAGACCGGGCTGCACACGCTGATCCCGGTCACCCCGTCGACGCTGGAGACCAGCCTGGCGGGGGTGTTCGCGATCGGCGACGTCGCCACCTACCCGGGCAAGCTCAAGCTGATCCTGCAGGGCTTCAGCGAGGCGGCCATGGCGGCGCACGCGATCCATCCGATCGTGCATCCCGACCAGGCGCTGCATTTCGAGTATTCGACCTCCAAGGGCGTGCCGGCCGCATGAGCGATGCCGGACCGGAAGCCGCAGAGGCCGGCTGGGCCGGCGGCTGGCTGACCATCGACCTCGGCGCGATCGTGGCCAACTGGCGCGCGCTGCACGAGCGCGCGGCGCCGGCGGAGTGCGCCGCCGTGGTCAAGGCGGACGCCTACGGGCTCGGCATCGACCGGGTGGCCCCTGCCCTGTCCGATGCCGGCTGCCGCAGCTTCTTCGTCGCCCATCTGGCCGAGGCAGTAAGCCTGCGCGCCCTGCTGCCGGCCGACCGCGACATCTACGTGCTGAACGGCATCCCGCCGGGCACCGCGACGGAGTTCGCGGCGCGCGGGCTGCTGCCGGTGCTCAACAGCCTGGAGCAGGTCGCGTCCTGGCAGGCGCTGGCGGCGCTGCAGGGCCGGTCGCTGCCGGCGGCGCTGCAGATCGATACCGGCATGTCCCGCTTCGGGCTGGCGCCGGAGGAGGTCGTGCTGCTCGGCGCCCGGCCCGATGCCTACCGGGGCATCGAGACGCGGCTGGTGATGAGCCATCTCAGCTGCGCCGACGAGCCGGCGCATCCGGCCAACGCGAGCCAGCACCGGACCTTCATGCAGCTGCGCCCGCTGCTGCCGGCAGCGCCCTGCAGCCTCGCCGCCTCGTCGGGGACCTTCCTGGGGCGGGCGTTCCATTTCGACATGGTGCGGCCGGGGGCAGCGCTCTACGGCGTGCCGCCGACGGCCGCGCGTCCGAACCCGATGCGGCCGGTGGTCCGCCTGCAGGGCCGCGTGGTGCAGACCCGGACGATCCCGGCCGGCGCGGTGGTGGGCTATGGCGCCCGCTTCACCGCCACGCGCCGCAGCCGCATCGCCACCGTGGCGGTCGGCTACGCGGACGGGTTCCTGCGCGCCGGCGGCGAGGCCGGCCAGGTCAGCCTGCCAGGCGGCGGGCCGCTGCTGCCGATCGTCGGCCGCATCTCGATGGACTGCCTCGCGGTCGACGTCACGGAGCTTGCCGAGCAGGCGCTGCCCGAGGGCGCGCCGCTCGACCTGATCGGCCCGTACCGCCCGCTCGAGGACGCCGCCGCCGCCGCCGGCACCATCAGCTACGAGCTGCTGACATCGCTGGGCGGGCGCTACCACCGGACCTATCATGGCGCCGCCGGTCCGGAGCCGTAGCGCCCGGGACCGGACCCGAACCGACAGAGCCAAAGGAGACCCATCGTGATCGAACTCCATAGCTGGAAGACGCCGAACGGGCGGAAGGCCTCGATCATGCTCGAGGAGGTCGGACTGCCCTACGAGGTGCATCCGATCGACCTGACCCGGAAGGCGCAGTTCGCCCCGTCCTTCCTGGCGATCTCGCCCAACAACAAGATCCCGGCGATCCTCGACACCGACGGCGTCGGCGGCCCGATCTCGGTGTTCGAGAGCGGCGCCATCCTGACCTACCTCGCCGAGAAGACCGGCCGCCTGCTGGCGCCGTCGGGCGCTGCGCGGTTCGAGACGCTGGAGTGGCTGCACTGGCAGGTCGGCGGGCTGGGTCCGATACTGGGCCAGTTCGGCTATTTCGCGGTGATGTCCGAGGAGAAGGTGCCGCCGGCGATCGAGCGCTTCTCGACCGAGGCGGCGCGTCTGCTCGGCGTGCTGGAGCGGCGGCTGGCCATGTCGGCCTATCTCGGCGGCGCCGAGTACTCGATCGCCGACATCGCGGCGTTTCCCTGGATGGCGGCGGCGACGTCGATGATGAAGGAGGCGCTGGGCGACAGCCTGACGGACAAGCCCGCGACCTTCGACTGGCTGGGACGCGTGGGCGAGCGTCCGGCGGTCAAGGCCGGCATGCTGGTTCCGGCCTGACGGTCGCAATCGGGCGCCGCCAAGGCCACATGAGACCGCAAGCGCGTCGCGGGCGGGGATCGTCGATGGGAAGCAGCAGATGAAGGTGGCGATCCTCGGCGGCGGCGTGATCGGCGTGACGTCGGCCTGGTACCTGGCGCGGCTCGGGCACGAGGTCGAGCTGATCGACCGCCAGCCCGGCGTCGCCATGGAGACCAGCTTTGCCAATGCGGGCCAGGTGTCGCCCGGCTACTCGACGCCGTGGGCGGCACCCGGCCTGCCGCGCAAGGCGGTCGGCTGGATGATCAGGAAGCACAGCCCGCTGCTGATCCGGGCGCGCGTCGACACCGCCATGTTCCGCTGGATGAGCCAGCTGCTCGCCAACTGCACCGAGGAGGCGTACGACCGCAACAAGAGCCGGATGCTGCGTCTGGCCGAATACAGCCGCGACTGCCTCGACGACCTCCGCCACGAGACCGGCCTGACCTACGACGACCGTCAGGGCGGGCTGATCCAGCTGTTCCGCACGCAAAGCCAGCTCGACCATGCCGCCGACGACATGCGCATCCTGGCCAGCGGCGGCGTTCCGCACGAGCTGCTCGACCGCGCCGGCGTGGTGCGGCACGAGCCGGGGCTGGCGCATTCGGCGCACCTGCTGAAGGGCGGCCTGCGCCTGCCCGGCGACCAGTCCGGCGACGCGCATCTGTTCACCCGCCGGCTGGCGGAGAAGGCCGAGCAGGCGGGCGTGCGCTTCCGGCTCGGCGTCGGCATCGAGCGGCTGCTGCACGGTCCGGATCGCATCGACGGCGTGCAGACCAGCCAGGGGACCATCACCGCCGACGCCTATCTGGCCGCCACCGGCGTGCACACCGCGCGGCTGCTGCGGCCGCTCGGGCTTCGGCTGCCGGTGTATCCGGTCAAGGGCTATTCGCTGACGGTCCCGCTGACCGATCCCGCCCGCGCGCCGGTCTCGACCGTCAACGACGAGACCTACAAGGTGGCGATGACCCGGCTCGGCGACCGCATCCGCGTCGGCGGCACCGCCGAGCTTGCCGGCTACGACCTGCGGCTGCGGCCGGAGCGGCGCGAGACGCTGGCGCTGTCGTTCGGCGAGCTGTTCGGCGGCGGCGACCTCGACCGCGCCACCTACTGGACCGGCCTCAGGCCGAACACGCCCGACGGCACGCCGATCGTGGGCAGTGCCGGCCGCTATCGCAACCTGTGGCTCAATACCGGCCACGGCACGCTGGGCTGGACCATGGCCTGCGGCTCGGGCCGGCTGGTCGCCGACCTGATCTCCGAGCGGCGCCCCAACATCGAGCACGCCGATCTGGCGCTGTCGCGCTACGCCGCCTGACCGGCCGCCGGCAGGGGATCAGGCTGGCATCTGCCCGGCGGTGCCCCGGGCATCCACGGACCGCTGCGCAGGCGCCTCCCGCCGCGCGTGCTCCCTGACCAGCTGCCGGACCTGGGCGAACACCAGGGGCTCGTCGAGCCGGTAGTTGCTGCGGCTGTGCTCGCTCTCGGTGGCGTCCGCGCCGGCGACGTCCTCGGCCGCCTCGGCGTCGTTGAGGAGCAACGGCGTCGGTGCCTCCATCGCAGCCGGGTGGTGGTAGATCGACACGTCGTTTCGGTGCTGGAGGTTCCAGCGGCCGATCGTGGTCAGGCCGGGCGTGTTGCAGAGCCACCGGTACTTGGCCAGCGCAGCGCCCCAGGGTGCGACAAAGAGATCCGCCTCGCTGCACCAGATCACGCTTTCCTGGATCGGCCGCGCGACGTTGTCGATGATGGTGGCGGGCGAGTTCGCGAAGTCGCGCGCCAGGGCGCTTGCGATCTCGGTCTCGCGCTGCATGAAGGTCGAGCCGCCGGTCAGCGTGTCGCCGAAGCTCGCGTAGGTGGCGCCCGACGCATCGCCGATGCCGTTGTGCCCGTCGATGACGATGGTGACGGCGCCGAGCTCCTCGATCAACATCCGGATCAGGCGGCCGGCGAAGCCCTCCATGTCCTCGATCGTGCGGTTGCCGACGCGCAGGCCGACCAGGATGACCGGCCCCGCCGCGCGCGCCGCCGCCGCGCGGGCGACCGGCCGGCGCCAGTGCTCCGAGCGTCGCAGGGCCGCGACGACGCGGTGGCCGACCTGGGCCGGCACCGCGATGCCGGTCGACTTGATGACCCGCATGCGGGCCCGGTAGAACCGGGCGACATGCTCGTTCAGCGAATGGGCCAGGCGGACGACCCTGCCCTCCAGCTCGGGAAAGATCTCGTCGATCGGTCCGTAGATCTCCGGATGGTGCTGGCTGTCGAACACCAGGAAGCGCGGCAGCCTGTCTTGCGGAAAGGCATCCACCAGGTAGGACACGCCGCTCAGGTCCTGCCAGACGAAATGGCCGAGATGGATCGCCGGATAGCCGCGAAAGGCGTGCACGATCTCGCCCGGCTCCTGCACCAGCGCCTGCACCAGATCCGTCCCGAACCGCATGACGTGGCTCAGCAGCAGCGGCCGCGCGGCGCCGGTATAGATGTCGGCGCCCTGCATCTGCGACGCGTCCGACGCCACCACCAGATCGGCTGCGGGAAAATACAGCGCGAAGGTCCTGAAGAAGCCGGCCATCGCGAAGACATAGAATGTCAGGTCGTGCCGGTCGTCATGGACCTGATACGCAAAGCACGTGTCATCAAGATAGAGCGCGCGCCCCTGGGTCTCGACGCGACGCCCGTCGACCGGCGACGGCCAGCCCATCGCGCCGCGATCGAGGAGCGCGAACAATTCGCTGCGCAGGAAATGCCGGCAGGCGGCGGCGGTGTGATCCGGATCGAGCACGACGGGACCGGACGAGCACGGAACCGTGTAGCTCATCGCCGGCGGCGGCGGTTCCGTCAGCACCCAGCGGTGCGACGCAGCAGGCGGCACGTCGCCGCAGGCGAGATGGAAGTTCAGCAGGTCGATGCGCGTCACACCCGAGCAGGACATGAACGTCGCCAGGTCGCCGGCGGGCGTCTGCGTCGGCGCCATGATCACGCAGTCCCAGACATCGGCGAACATCGCAGCGCAGCACGCCTGCAGATGCGTCCTGAGCGCGCCTGTCAGCTGCCGCGCGTTGTTGCCGAGATAGGCCGCGCCGCGATCCACGTACCATACCCCCTCCTGGCCCTGCTCGTTCACCAGCTCCACGACGATGACCGGCGCGAACACGCTGCAGATGGCGGCGATGCGCCAGCCCGGATTGAGCGCCGGAAGCAGTCCGGCCTCCATGATCGTCTGCGAGATGTCCGGCGATGCGCGTCCGGCGGTCGGGTCGGGCGTGGACGGGCCGGCGAGCACGCGGTCCGACGGGACCTCCCCGTCCGGCTCGCGCACGGCCTTGGCGATCTCGCGCCGTATGTCGGGATGGATCGAAAGAAACGCCGTGATCGATGCCGGCGGCATGCAGGGAAGGCCCGGTTCGGCCATGGCCTGCAGCCAGGACAGGACGGGCTCGGCACGCAGGCGCAGGATGTCGAGCAGGCGGGCCGGCAGGCGCTGGATGTCGTTGCCGACGAACCGGCCGGTGGCGTCGAGCAGCCAGAAGCCGCCGCCCCTGTTCTCGTGCACGAACTCGAGCACCAGAAGCGGCTGGAACAGCGTCAGCACAACGCCCGGCCGCCAGCCATCGGCGAAGGATCGGACGGGCATGCCGCCGTTCGTGAGCGGCAGGTCGCGACCCGGAGCCAGCCGCAGGCGATAGCAGCCGTCCACAAGCACGACCGGGTCATGCAGAACCGGCGCCAGGACAGCCTTCTGTTTGTGGGTCAGGGTGACACTCCTCGATCCCGCATCGGGTGCGCCCGCCGGCGGCTCGCTGTCGGCGGAAGTGACGGGCGCATCCGTCCGACGACCGCGATCCTGCCGCTTGCCTGCACAGGCCGGACGTTCCCGCGCAGGCCCCGGACGCCGGATCGCATCACGGTCCGGACACGCCGGATCGCGCGGCTGCGGATCACGGCGGCCAGGCCGGGCCGACTTCGCCCGGTTCGCCCGACCAGCCCCGCTCACGGCTCGCCGTCAGGCTCAGGATGGCGCCATGCGGAAGCTGCGTTTCCACGCCCACGGCAGCGCTGCTGCCGCTCGTTGCAGGCCGTTCGTGCCAGTGCGGGCCTTGTCCGGCACCCAGCAGCAGGAATGCCCGGGTGCCGCCGCCGAGGAGCCCGCTATCGAGCCTAACCGCCGTGCTGCGGAAGCCGCGGGACCCGACCGCCGTGCTGACCACGCCACCCTGCACCAGGACGGGCGGCGCCAGCGAGTAGTCGCCCGGAGCGCTCAACGGACCGGCCGTCTGCAGACCGGCCGCCCCTGGTCCGGCGACCTGGAGTCCGTCCGCCAATGCCGCGGCCGGCGCCAGGGCCGCCGCACCGAGTGCCCCGGCCAGGCAGGAAAGCGCCCGGCGCCGCATCAGCTCCCGACCCGTGCCACGCGAAGCGTGTTGGTGGTGCCGGCCCGGCCGAACGGCACGCCGGCGACGATCACCAGCAGGTCGCCGGCGGCGGCCATGCCGGCGTTCCGGGCCAGCTCGACCGCGGCCTCCACCACATGCGCCATGGTCTCGCTCGGCTCGTGGTCGCCGACCGCCAGCGCGTTCACGCCCCAGGCCACCGACAGGCGACGGGCTGCGGTCAGGTTGGCGGACAGGCCCAGCACCGGGCAGGCCGGACGCTCGCGCGAGATGCGCACGGCGGAGCGGCCCGACAGGGTGTAGGCGACGATCGCGACCGCGCCGATCGATTGCGCCACCTGCTGCGCCGCATAGGCGATGGCATCGGCGGTGGTGCCGTCCGGCGGCGGGCGGGACGCCTCCTGCATGCCCTGCCAGCCCTCGTTGGCTTCCACCTGGATGGCGATGCGCTTCATGATCGACACCGCCTCGATCGGATACTGGCCGACCGCGGTCTCGCCCGACAGCATCACCGCATCCGCGCCGTCGAACACCGCGGTGGCGACGTCCGACGCCTCGGCGCGGGTGGGCGTGGGGGCGGAGATCATGCTTTCCAGCATCTGCGTCGCCACCACCACCGGCCGTCCGAGCTGGCGGGCGGCACGCACGATGCGCTTCTGCTCCAGCGGCACCCGCTCCGGCGGCAGCTCGACGCCGAGGTCGCCGCGCGCCACCATCACCGCATCGGACAGCCGCAGGATCTCGTCCAGGTTGTCGAGCGCCTGCGGCTTCTCGATCTTGGTCATGATCCAGGCGCGTCCGGCGACCAGCGCGCGGGCCTCCTCGACATCCTCGGGCCGCTGCACGAAGGACAGGCCGATATAGTCGACGCCGTGGGTGAGCGCGAACTCCAGGTCGGCGCGGTCCTTCACAGTCAGGGCTGGGATCGGCAGCACCACGTCGGGCACGTTGACGCCCTTGCGGTCGGACAGGATGCCGCCGGTCATCACCTCGGTCTCCAGGCAGTCGCTGCGGCAGGCGACGACGCGCAGGCTCAGCCGTCCGTCATCGAGCAGCAGCAGCGAGCCGACGCGGGCGGCCTGGATGATCTCCGGGTGCGGCAGCTGCGCGCGCGAGCGGTCGCCGAGCTCGGCATTCAGGTCGAGCATGAACCTCTCGCCCGGCACCAGCGACACCCGTCCGCCGGCGAAGGTGCCGACCCGCAGCTTGGGGCCCTGCACGTCGGCGAGGATGCCGATCGGCCGGCCGCGCCGCTGCTCCACCGCGCGGATCGCGGCGATGCGGGCGCCGTGATCGGCGTGCAGCCCGTGCGAGAAGTTGATCCGGAACAGATCGGCGCCGGCCTCCGCCAGTGCTGCGATGGTGTCCTCGCTGCTGCTTGCCGGACCCAGGGTCGCGATGATCTTGGTGCGGCGGGACAAGGCAGACAATGTGGATGCGGACAAGGATGTCCTCCTGCCTCCCTCGCGGGCGGCGTGGCTGTGGAAACGTATCAGGACGGCTGGATCGTCTCGTTCGGCAGCAAGCCCCAGAGCGCCGCGCGCGGCAGCCAGCCGGAATAGTCCCGAACGCTGACCCGACACCAGCCGGAACCGGCGGCGCAGAGCCGCAGGCGGCCGATGACGCCGGGCTTCAGCACCGCGACGACGGGCGCATCCGGCTGCGGGGCTGCGCGCAGCAGCTGGCTGCCCGGCGGCGCAGCGGCGCCCGCCGGCAGGACGGAGGCGGCGGCGGCAGGCGCAGCGGGCGGGGGGGAGTCCGGGCCGGTCGACGCCTCGGTCCCGCCCAGGATCACGAAGCTGCGGCTGCCGACCAGCGTCGCCTGGTGCACCCAGCCCTTCACCCCGTCAGGGTCCTCCACCAGGCGCCAGACGTCGAACTCGCGCTCGATCTTCACCGGCAGGTCGCGCCGCTTGTAGACCCACTGGATCGGATAGCGCGTGCCCGGACCGCCGCGCAGATTGACCGCGTCGGCACGCAGCGACGCAAAGCGCGGCAGCGGCAGGCCGGTGTTGCTGCCGGTCGGCGCGACCGCAGGCGCCGCCGGCGCGGCGGGGACGGCCACGGGGACCGGCGGCGCCGGCGACGGTGGCGGCGCATGGCGGACAGGATGGGCGGGATGCGCCGGCCGGATCGCGTGCCCGGCGCCATGATGCCGCTCGACCGGGCCATGCGCGGCGTGGAGCGCCTGCGGGCGGACATGCGCGTGCCCGGCCGGCCCGGCATGGCGCGGCGGATCCGGGGTCTGGGCAGCGGCGGCGGACGCAAGCAGCAGGGCGCACAGGCTCGGGGCGGCACCGACGGTCAGGCGGCTCGGTCGGAGGGCGGGCATGCGGCCATCCGTGCCAAGGAGCCGACGCAAGAGCAAGAGCACCCTGGCGCCGGTCGGGATTTTGACCGGCGCTGTGGCGCCCAGGCCCCCTGGAGGCCTGGACGGGCGCTGCAGGCGCAGGTGCTAGATCGACAGCATCTGCCCGCTGCCGACCGCGGCGAGGAACGTCGGCACCCCAGCCCGCTCGACCGCACCCAGCAGCGCCTCCGGAGCCAGGGCAACGGCGCGCAGGCCTGCCTCGCAGGCCAGCAGCCTGACCCCGAGCGGCGCCAGGGTTTCCTGCAGGCTCGCGAAGCCGGCGACGCCGCGCGCGCGCAGCACGGCATCCTGCCCGCTTCCGGCCAGGCCGGACCAGTCGCGGCAGAGGGCATGCAGGCCGCCATTGGTCGCGAACAGCACCACCGGACGATCGAGCGCCGCCGCACCCACCGCCATGACCAGCGCATAATGCGCGCGCTCGAAGCAGCCGCTCAGCAGCAGGATGCCGAGCGGCTGCCGGGCCGGGGGATGCGGATCAGCTGACATGCGCCGACAGATCGTGGATACGCCTGTGGGTGCCGCAGAGCGGGCAGCCGGGATCGGGCCGCAGCCGGATGCCGTGGAAGCGCATCGCCAGCGCGTCCCAGACCAGCACGCGTCCGGACAGGCCCTCGCCCAGTCCGAGCACCTCCTTGATCGTCTCGGTGGCCTGCAGCGTTCCCATCACCCCGGTGACGGCGCCGAGCACGCCGGCCTCGGCGCAGGAGGGTGCAGCACCCGGCGGCGGCGGCTGGGGATGCAGGCAGCGGTAGCAGGGGCCGCCGGCATGCGGCTTGAAGGTCGAGAGCTGCCCTTCGAAGCGCGACACCGACGCCGAGACCAGCGTGCGGCGTCCGAGCGCGCAGGCGTCGGCCAGCAGGTAGCGGGTCGCGAAGTTGTCGCTGCCGTCGCAGACCAGGTCGTATCCGGCGATCAGGCTGGCGACGTTGGCAGCATCGAGCCGCAGCGCGTGCTGGCGGACCCGCACCAGCGGGTTCAGCTCGGCAAGCGCCGAGGCGGCGGAGGCGACCTTGCCGTGGCCGATCCGGGCGGTCGTGTGGATGACCTGCCGCTGCAGGTTCGACAGCTCGACCACGTCGTCGTCGACCAGCCCGATCGTGCCGATGCCAGCCGCCGCGAGATACAGCGCCAGCGGCGCGCCCAGACCGCCCGCTCCCACGATCAGCACCCGGGCCGCGCGCAGCCGCGACTGCCCGGTCCCGCCCAGCTCGGCCAGCAGGATATGACGCGAGTAGCGCACCACCTCGTCGTCGGAGAAGTCCAGATCCAGCTCCCGGCTCCGGGTCGTCGGGTCCGTCTGCATGAAGCCTTAACCTCCGGACGGCAGGATGCAGCGTCCAATCCCGGGCGCCGGATCGCGCTGCCGAAGTCGGGAGAATCCGTCTCCGATGTTGACGATCCAGCTTGACCGGCGGCCGAGCGGTGGAAGATAATGAAGCATATCAGACCTGTCTGCTGCACAAGGGCACGCACGATGTCGACGCGATCGTCTTCCCGATGCTTCGCGGTTGCCGCCAGCACTCTGGCGCTCGCACTGGGGCTCTATGCCGCCTCTCCGGTGATCACGCTGATATCGATGAGCACTGCCCTGCAGCATGACGATCTCGCGACCCTTTCGGCGTCCCTCGATTGGCACGACGTCCGGTCCGGACTGAAGGCGGATCTCGGTCCGGGCGCTCCGGTCAGCCTCGCCAGCACGCAGCAGGTGGTTGCGGCCAGCGACGAGCTCCCCGATTTCGGCGACTCCTTCGCCACCACCATCGTCTCCCATGTGGTCGACGACGTGGTGACCCCGGAGCATCTGGTGGCGATGCTGTCGCATGCAACCTCGTTGCCTGCCAGCGCCCGGCCGGCGCCGACCCCCGGCCTGGTGTCGATGCTGGCGCACGTGCAGCATATCGGCTTCGTCGGTCCGACCCGGTTCGAGGCGTCGATCCGCCTGACCGACGATGGCGCCCCTCCGGTCCTGGTCTCGCTGCAGGTCCAGAAATGGCAGTGGAAGATCGTCCGCATCCATCTGCCGGACCAGCTTCTGAACGGCGGCAGCAGCAACCGCACCTGACCCGGGCCTCATCGCAGGGTCGCCGGCTGCGCCAGCGGGCGACCCGCGGCCTGGAGCAGCTCCTCGAACGCCACCACCAGATGATACAGGGTGCTGGCCGGCACCACCGGCGCGCAGGCCCGTCCCGCGGCGTCGAACTGGTCGATCCAGAGCCCGGCGACGTCGGTCGCCAGATAGCGGTCGAGCACCGCGAGCGCGGCGCGGGCGGCGTCGTCCGGGGCGTCATTGGCGAGATGGCTCTTGATCAGCTCGGTCTGCGGCCACGCCCGGGCGGTCCGGCGACGCATCCCGCCGAACCGGTCGCACTCGTCGACCGCGAACCCGCCGGCGTCCAGCCCGCGCCGCAACGCCCAGCGATGCAGCAGGCCCGCCTCCTCGCGCAGGTCGCAGCCGCCTGCCTGCGCCAGCCGATGCAGCAGCCAGGACCACTCGAAATGATGTCCCGGCTCGACGGAGTCGCCGAGCGGCGGCGGCGCGCGACGCAGATCGGCGGTGAACTGCTCGATCACGGTGCCCGAGGCGCGATCGAGGAAGCGGTCCCGGAACAGCAGGGCGACGGCGTTGGCCCGGTCGAGAAAGGCGGCCTCGCCGGTCGAGCCGAACCAGGCCAGCATCGCCTCGAGCAGATGCATGTGCGGGTTGGAGCGGCGCGGCAGGGCGGGCGGGCGGCCTTCGAACAGGCTGCGGTCGCCCGCGTCGGTCAGCGCGTCGTTGAGGAAGGCGAGAGTCATATCGGCGAGCGGCCTGGCGCGGGCGAGGCCCGCCTGGTCGGCGCCGCACAGCCCGAACAGCATGAAGGCCTGATCGTAGGTGTCGCGCAGCCGGTTCAGCGGCCGCCCGGCCGGGTCGAGCAGATGGATCCATCCCGGGCCGTCCGCCTGGCCCCAGTAACGGGTCTCGATCGCGGCCAGGGCGCGCTCCAGCGCCGGCCGGACCTGCGCCGCATGGCCCGCGGCGGCGGCACGCGACCAGCAATGCAGCTGGCGGCCCTGCACCCGCACCCGCAGCGGCGCAGTCGGGTCCGGGCGACCATCGAAGCCGAGCTGCTCGTGGAACAGCCCGGTGTCGGGATCGAGCCCACGCGCGAGCCAGAGCGGCCAGGCCTGCGCGAGCCAGGCTTCGACCCGATCCGCCGCCTGCATCAATATCCCGCCGTCGGCCAACTGGCCCACTCCCCCGGTCATGGCCCCTGCTTCCTGCCGGGCCGAATGTCCGTCAAGCGCCGATCATGGGCTTTCCAACGATGTTCCGGCTTCCCATCTATCCTCGGTGCGCGACATCGCCTCGGGTCGCCGCCTCGGGCCAGAACAGGAACGGATGCATGGACCTGC
Source organism: uncultured Acetobacteraceae bacterium (assembly GCA_964236105.1). Lineage (GTDB taxonomy): Bacteria > Pseudomonadota > Alphaproteobacteria > Acetobacterales > Acetobacteraceae > Lichenicola. The sequence continues at coordinate 522,451 of CAXSBC010000001.1, forward strand.
TCGCCAAGCTCGAGATCCTCGCCGACGCCGCGAAGTACGACGCCTCGTGCGCCTCCAGCGGCACCGAGACGCGCGACAGCCTCGGCGCCACCAAGGGGGTCGGCTCCACCGAGGGCATGGGGATCTGCCATGCCTATGCGCCGGACGGACGCTGCATCTCGCTGCTGAAGATCCTGCTGACCAACTTCTGCCTCTACGAATGCGCCTACTGCATCAACCGCCAGTCCTCCTCGGTGAAGCGGGCGCGCTTCACGGTCGACGAGGTGGTGCAGCTCACGCTCGGCTTCTACCGGCGCAACTGCATCGAGGGGCTGTTCCTGTCGTCGGGCATCATCCGCTCGCCCGACTACACCATGGAGCAGGTGATCGGCGTCGCCCGGACGCTGCGCGTCGAGCATGGCTTCCGCGGCTACATTCACCTCAAGACCATTCCCGACGCCGATCCGCTGCTGCTGGAGGAGGCCGGCAAGTGGGCCGACCGGCTGTCGATCAACGTCGAGCTGCCGACGGAAGGCGCGCTCAAGGACTATGCGCCGGAGAAGGACATGGGCGGCATCCGCCGCTCGATGGGCCGGATGCGGCTCGGCATCGATGCGGCACGCGAGAAGACCAGGGCCGGCGCCGCCAGGCCGCCGCGCTTCGCGCCGGCCGGACAGAGCACGCAGGTGATCGTCGGCGCCGACCCGAGCCCGGACCGCACCATCCTGCGCATGAGCAGCAACCTGTACGGCGCCTACGGCCTGCGCCGGGTGTACTATTCGGCCTTCAGCCCGATCCCGGATGCGTCGTCGGTGCTGCCGATCAAGCCTGCGCCCTTGATGCGCGAGCACCGGCTGTATCAGGCGGACTGGCTGCTGCGGTTCTACGGCTTTGGCGTCGAGGAGCTGGCGACCGACGCCGCCGGCAACCTCGACCTGGTGCACGACCCCAAGCTCGCCTGGGCGCTGGAGAACCGGGCGATGTTCCCGGTCGACGTCAACACCGCCGACCGGGAGACGCTGCTGCGCGTGCCGGGGCTGGGCGTGAAGTCGGTCGACCGCATCCTGCAGGTGCGCCGCCACCGGTCGCTGCGCATGGAGGACCTGGCGCGGCTGCGGCTGTCGCTGGCCAAGATCTCGCCGTTCGTGGTGGCCCTCGACCATCGTCCGGCGCAGGAACTCGACAGCGCGCGCCTGTCGCAACGCCTGGCGCCGAAACCGAAGCAGCTCGCCCTGCTTTGAGTGCGTCATGAAGAGTGTCGTGCTGGCCCATCAGGTTGATTTCTCAGGCTGGCGCGACGCCGCGCGCCGGCTGGCGCTGGACGGGGTGGCGCCCGAACAGGTGCATTTCTCCGTGGGCGCCCCCGACGACCTGTTCGCGCAAGGCGCGGACAGCGAGGCGCCGGACGAGACCCAGGCCGCGCCGGCGGCAGGCAGCTTCAGCGTCTCGCGCGCGCTGGTAGAGCTGGCGCAGAGCGTGATCCAAGCGCACGAGCCGGAGCGGTTCGACCTGCTCTACGGCCTGGTCTGGCGCGCCCATCACGGCGAGCGGAAGATCACCGAGCTGGTGACCGACCTCGCGGTGCAGCGGGCGATCCGGCTCGCCCAGTCGGTGCGCCGCGACACCCACAAGATGCGCGCCTTTCTGCGCTTCCGCGAGGTGCCGGAGCCGGACGGCAGCCGCTACGTCGCGTGGTTCGAGCCCGAGCACTACATCGTCGAGGCCAATGCCGACTTCTTCGCGCGCCGCTTCGCCACCATGATCTTCTCGATCCTGACGCCATACCGGAGCGTGCACTGGACCGGCACCGCGCTGGAGTTCGGCCCGGGTGCTGATCCGTCCGAGGTGCCCGACGACGACGCGCTGGAACGCTACTGGCGCGCCTATTTCAGCGCCATCTTCAACCCGGCCCGGCTGAAGGTCTCGGCGATGACCTCGGAGATGCCCAAGAAGTACTGGCGCAACCTGCCCGAGGCGGCGGCGATCCCGGAGCTGATCCGCAGCGCAGCCAGCCGCACCGAGACCATGCTGGAGACCCCCGCCACGGCACCCGAAGCGGCCGCGCGTCCGAAACGTGCCCCGAAGCCGGCACCCGTCGAGGCCGAGCCGGTGACCCCGGGCTCGCTGTCGGCGCTGGCCCGCGACGCGAGCGCCTGCCGGCGCTGCCATCTCTGGGAGCCGGCGACGCAGGTGGTGTTCGGCGAAGGGCCGGAGGATGCGCGGATGATGATGGTCGGCGAGCAGCCGGGCGACCAGGAGGATCTGGCCGGACGGCCGTTCATCGGGCCGGCCGGGCAGCTGCTGGACCGCGCGATCAAGGAGGCCGGCATCGACCGGCGCCAGGTCTATGTCACCAATGCGGTGAAGCACTTCAAGTTCGAGCCCCGCGGCAAGCGTCGCATCCATGCCAAGCCGGACCTGAGCGAGATCGGCGCCTGCTCGGTGTGGCTCGCCGAGGAGCGGCGCACGGTGAAGCCGGCGCTGGTGGTGATGCTGGGCGCCACCGCGGCGCGCGCCGTGCTGGGCCGGACCGTCACCATCTCGCGCGAGCGCTCGGTGCCGATCGCGCTGCCGGACACGTTTGGCAGCAACTCCCAGGGGCTGGTGACGATCCACCCCTCCTACCTGCTGCGCCTGCCGGACGAGGACGCCAAGCGGCGGGAATACGCCGCCTTCGTCGAGGACCTGAAGCAGGCTCGCTCGCTCATCGACGCCTGACGACCTGCACGCCCGCCCTGTCGGTCGTCTGCCGGCCGTCGGGCGGCATCGGCCAGTCTCCGCAACGCCTGCGACCGGACCCGGTGCTGCGCGGCGGCCGCCGTTCCTGGCCGCGATCCTCGTGGGCTAGGACGCGGGTCTGGCAGGCAGCACCTCGCCGTCCTAGCGCGCCACGAGCAGCCGGGCGATGGCGCACAGGTCCGGCGCCCGATGCTGCGGCGGCTCGAAGCAGGACGGGAACGAGGCCTCGGGCGACACGTAGCCGGTCTGCAGCCCGGCCGCCGCCGCGCCCTGGATGTCCCACGGATGCGAGGCGACCAGCATCAGCTCCGGCGGCGACACGCCGAGTCGGCCGGCAGCGGCGAGATACACCTCGGCGCGCGGCTTCGGCAGCCCGACCTCCTCGACCGACAGCACCGCGTCGAACAGCGGCGTCAGGCCGGCGCGCTCCAGCAGCGCCCGGGTGGTGGGAAGGCTGCCGTTGCTTAGCGCCAGGGTTTTCGCTCCCGCCTCGCGCAGGATCCCGAGCGCCTCCGCAGCACCGGGTCGCGGCAACAGCCAGCCCATGCCGGCGATCGCCATCTCGATCCGCGCCGGCGCGGGCGGCAGCCGGTGCTCGGCGAGCAGGACGCGCAGGTTGTCCTCCAGCACCTCGGCCATCGGCGCGAGCCGGCCGATCGCGCCGAGCGCGAACAGGTCGCGCAGGGAGGCCGCGAACCATCGTTCCAGCGCATGCGCCGGCAGCCCGGCCGCCACCAGCAGCGGCCGCTGGCTTTCCAGCGAGAACAGGGTGCCGATCACGTCGAAGGCGACGGCGCGGGGCGTGGTAACGGTCATGGCGATGACGTGTCCTGCAAAGCGGCGGCCGAAGCATAGCCGTCCCCAGCCGGAACGCACCGCCCGGGCGGCGACCAGGCCCGGGACATGTCAGTCGCCCGCCCGGCGCTCCGGCAGCAGCGCCGGCTCGAGCACCATGGTCGCCACCAGCGTGGAGGCGAGACTGAGCAGCAGCAGCCGTCCCATGCTGGCGGTGCCCGGATGGTGGGAAGCCGCGAGCGAACCGAAGGCGGTGGCGGTGGTCAGGGCCGAGAACAGCACCGCGCGCGCCGTCGGCGAGCCGAGCGGCTGATGCAGCCCGTTGCGCCAGTTCATCACGAAATAGATGTTGAACGACACGCCGACGCCCAGCAGCAGCGGCAGGGCGATGATGTTGGCGAAGTTCAGCGGCTCGGGGATCAGCACCACCAGCAGCACGGTCAACAGCGCCGACAGCATCAGCGGCGCCAGCACCAGCGCCATGTGCGACAGGCGGCGCAGGAACACCAGCAGGATCAGCGCGATGGCGACCAGGGCGCTGACGGCGGCGATCGCAAAGGCCTGGACGATGGTGTTGGCGCTCTCCACGATGGTGACGGCAGCCCCCGCCGTATCCGGCCACACCGATCGGACCTGGCTGACGAAGTCGTGCAGCACCGCATTGTCGTTCAGCGCGCCCTTCGGATGCACCTCCATGTGCGCCTGGCCGTCCGGCAGCAGGTAGTTCTCGCGGATCTGCTCGGGGATGTCGGCCTCCGTCGCCGGCCTGCTCACCGACAGCACCTCGCGAAGCTGGTCGAGCTGCATCGGCAGGAACCGGGTCAGCGCCGCATCGGCGGCCAGCAGCGTCGCGTCCGGGCTGGCACCGAGCGTGCGCAGCGCGGTCTCGATCCGGACCAGCGGGTCGGTGGCCGGCAGGGTCTTCACCACCGGCGCCAGATCCGACACGGTCTTGAGGGCGGCGGCCCGGATGGCGCCGGCATCGGGCCTGGCCAGCGGGTTCGCCACCACGATGGTCGGCAGCAGGATCTGCGCCGCATCCTGGATCGACGCCAGCTTGGCGGCCTGGTCGGTCGGCACGTAGCTGTCCAGATACAGCACGTCGTGCACCAGCGGCAGCGCCATCAGCTTGGGCACCAGCGCCCGCGCCGCCGCGAGATCGGGGGTCAGGATCTCGGCGCTGTAGGGCGAGGTCACCGGGTCCTTCATCAGCAGAGACAGGGTGCGCAGCGATTCCGAGTTCGGGTTCTTGGTGTGCAGCGGGTCGCCGTCGAAGCGCAGCAGCGGGATGCAGCCGGCGCCGGCCAGCGCCAGCACCGTGAAGCCCGCCAGGATCGGCACGCGGTGACGACGCACCGCCCGGTCGAACGGCCGCGCCCAGCCGAAGCCCATCTCGCCCACCAGCGGCTTCGGCCGGCACAGGGTCAGCAGGGCCGGCAGGATGGTGAGCGTGCAGGTGAAGGCGATCAGCATGCCGAAGCCGGCGATCAGCCCGAGCTGGGCCACGCCGACGAAGGCGGTGGGGGTGAAGGCGAGGAAGCCGGCGGCGGTGGCCAGCGAGGCGATCAGGATCTGCACCCCGGTCTCGCGGCCGGTCATCGCCAGCGCGGTCTCGTTGTCCGGGCGCGTGCCGTCGGCCAGGACCTGGGCGCGATAGCGGACCGAGAACTGGATACCGAAATCCACCGCGATGCCCACGAACAGGACGGCGAACGCGACCGAGATCAGGTTCAGCCTGCCCACCACGACGGCCGCGAAGCCGGTGGTGAACAGCAGCCCGAGCATCAGCGTCACCAGGATCGGCACGATCACCCGCCAGGTGCGCACCGCCAGGATCAGCCACAGGCTGACCAGCACCAGCGAGCCGATCAGCCCCGCCACCATGCCCTGGGCGACGGTCGCGAACTCCTCGTCGTCCAGCGCCACCTGGCCGGTGAGGTAGACGCGGGCGTGGCCGGACCTGACGAACTCGAGCGTAGAGATCGCGTGCTTCATCACCGCGGTGGCAGCACCACCGGGCTGGAAGGAGCCGTAATCGAGACGCGGCTGGGTGACGACGAACTGGTAGTGGCCGCCGAGCTCGCCGAGGGAGCCGGACAGCAGCCGCTGCCACGAGAGCGGCGTCGGGTGGCCGGCCGCGGCCTGCTCGAGGTTGGCCGCGAAGCCGTTGAGGGAGGCGGCGAAGCTCGTGAGGTTGGCCTGGCCGCGCGACACGCCCTCCCCAATCAGCGACAGCGCGCCGAACAGCCCGCGGGCGGACGGATCGGCGGCGAGCTGGCCCAGGAACGGCTGCGCGTCGATGGTCTTCTCGAGCAGGTCGTCCAGCGGCTTCGGCTCGAGGAACAGCAGGCCGTTCCTCTCCAGGTAGGGCACCTGGTCGGGCGTGCGGACGAGCTTGTAGTGCGCCGTGTCGGCCTTCAGCAGCGTTGCCAGCTGCCGTTCGGTGGCCGCGGCCTCTTCGGGGATGTCGCCCTCGATCACCGCGACCAGCTGGTCCTCGCCGTGCGGGAAATCCCGGATGAACTCGTTCTGGCGCTGCTTCCAGGGCAGCTTGGCGGAGAACAGGCCACCGGTGTCGGTGGTGACGTTCAGCCAGGTTCGGGTGGCGAAAACGGCTCCCAGGGCGAGCAGCAGGGCGAGCAGGGAGACCAGGATCGCGCGGCGGGAACAGAACGCCGCGAGGTGGCCGAGAGAGATCGACAGCACAGCCTCCTCTAGGCCGGCAGGCGCGAGGTGGAGCGGGTCGGCAGCCGCAGCAGCCGCAGCCAGATGATGCCGGCCATGATGCTGGTTCCGGCCGCGGCCCCGACCAGGATCGGCAGCAGCAGCCCGGCCCAGGCCGCCGGGCCGAGCAGATAGAGCGCGTCGTCGGGATGGAAGCCCCACGCCCCGGACATGATGCGCTCGTCGGGAACGCGCGCCTCGTAGCGCTCGGACATCCAGTTGCAGCCGAACATCGCGGCGGATGCGACGAGGCCAAGCGCCAGCGGCCAGTCATGCAGGGGATGCCCGAGGAACCGGGTCCGCGTCAGGCCGATGCCGACGGCCAGGAAGAACAGGCAGTTGATGCCGTTATCGACCAGGTAGTCATAGCGATGACCGCCGGGGCTCATCATGTCGCCGATGCGGGCGAGCTCGCCGTCGGCGCGGTCGAGAAACGCGGACACCACCCAGAGCAGGCCGCCCCAGAACAGCAGGAGCTGACGGTCGGCATGCAGGGCCAGGCAGAGGCAGGCGCCGAGGCCGGTCAGCAGCCGCAGCGTCGTCAGGTGGTTCGGCCTGACCCCGGTGCCGATCAGGGGCCGCACGACGAGGCGGGCGAGGCGATGGGTCCAGGTGTCGTTGTTCAAGACGCATCTCCATATTCGAGAGCGGCCTCCTGGGCGGCCTCCCGCGAGTGTCCCGGCCGGGCAGCCGGCCGGACGTCGCCTGTTCCACGATCCGGCAGGCGCGACCAGTGCCGGTCGAGCCACTGCCAGGCCGCCAGGGCAGGCAGGCCGAGCGCGATCTCGCGCAGCCGCTTGATCAGGGCCAGCGCGATCGACACCGCCGGCGGCACGCCGAACAGGCTGCCGATCACCACGAAACCGCCCTCGGACACCCCGAGGGCGCCGGGAACCACGAAGCCGGCCGCCTTGACCGCCTGGCCGAGGCTCTCGATCACCAGCCCGGTGCCGAGCCCGCGATCGGCGCCCAGGACATGCAGCGCCAGGCACACCTCGACGGCGCCGAGCAGCCAGGACACCGACTGGTGGCAGGCGGCGCGTACGAGCTGTCGCGGCGCCTTGTAGAGCGCCAGCAGCGCCTCGTGCAGGCCCTGGATCTCCGCCATGCCCTGCCAGCCGAACCGGGCGGCGAGCTTCATCAGCCCGGTCTCGATCAGGCGCGCGAGCCCGAACCACTGGCTGGCCATGAAGGCCACGCCGATCAGCACGCCGGCGCCGATGCCGCTCACCACCTCGTCGGTGACGCGGCTGCGGCCGAGCAGGTGCAGCAGCAGCAGCAGGCCGGCGACGGTGAACAGGATCTGGGTCAGCATCTCCATGGTCAGGTCGCCCACCGTGCCGGCGGTGGCACGCGCCAGCGGCACGCCGCGGCGGCGCAGCAGCCGGACCACGGCGAACTCGCCGCCGACCTGGGCCACGGGAAGCAGGTTGTTCACGCCCTCGCGTATCCAGCGCAGGATCATGAAGTCGAGCACCGACGGACGCGGCGCGGCAGTGCCGGCGATGGCGCGCCAGCCCAGGGCCGAGAACAGCACCTGCACGAGATGGAAGCCCATGACCAGCAGGATGCCCCAGCCGGCCTGCTGCAGCAGCGCCAGCACGTGGCCGAGGCCGAACCGTGCCAGCAGCCAGATCGCCAGGCCCGCGCCGAGGATGCCGCCGATCAGGGTAAGCAGCTTCATGGGGAGATCCAGTCGCGCAGGGAGGCCGTTCCGTCCCAAAGTGCTGGCAGTACGGCCGGCGTTGAGGCAGGGAGGGCCTGCTGTTGGTCCCGACCTGCTTCAGGCGCGGGACGTCGCCGCACCATGTAACGGACGGACCCGGCCTTGAGAACCACGAACCAGCCTCCCCCGCCCCGGACCCTGCTTTTGACCCCTGGACCGTTGACGACGAGCGACACCACGCGGGCGGCGCTGGCGCGGGACTGGGGATCGCGCGACGACGACTTCGTGGCACTGACGACGCGGCTGCGGACGCGGCTGGCGGCACTCGCCGGCGGTTCGGCCAGCCACGAGGCGGTGCTGCTGGCGGGCAGCGGCACCTTCGCGGTTGAGGCGGCGCTGCAGACCCTGATCCCGCGCGACGGGCGGGCGCTGCTGCTGGTGAACGGCGCCTACGGACGCCGGATGGCGGAAATGCTGGCCCGACTCGGACGCGATCATGTGGTGCGCGAATGGCCCGAGGATCAGGCGGTCGAGCCCGAGCTGGTCGACCGGCTGCTGGACCGGGACCGGTCGATCACCGACGTGGCGTTGGTGCATTGCGAGACCACCAGCGGCCTGCTCAACCCGCTCGACGCGCTGGCCGGGATCGTGCGGCGGCACGGACGGCGGCTGCTGGTGGATGCGATGAGCAGCTTCGGGGTGTTGCCGATCGAGGCGGCGCGGCTGGGGCTGACGGCGGTGATGGCGTCGTCGAACAAGGGGCTGGAAGGGGTGCCGGGGATCGCCTTCGTGATCGTCGAGAGCCAGCACCTGGCCGCCTGCCAGGGACAGGCGGTCAGCCTCAGCCTGGATCTGGTGGAGCAGGCCAGGGGGTTCCGGCGCAACGGCCAGTGGCGGTTCACGCCGCCGGTGCAGGTGGCGGCGGCCCTCGATGCGGCACTGGATCAGCTCGCGGCGGAAGGCGGGGTGGCGGCCCGCGGCGCGCGCTACCGGCGGCTGCACCGGATGCTGGTGGACGGCATGGCCGGGTTCGGGTTCGAGACCTACCTGGCGCCGGCGCTGCAGGCGCCGGTCATCGTGACGTTCCACGATCCGGGCGCGCCGTTCGCGTTCGAGGCGTTCTATGCCGCACTGCAGGCGGAAGGGATCGTGATCTATCCCGGCAAGCTGACGCGGGCGCCGAGCTTCCGGATCGGCTGCATGGGTGCGATCGACGAGGCGGACATGCGGCGCGCGCTCGAGACCATCGGGCGCGTGTGCGAGCACGCCGGCCTCGACCTCATCGTTCGCGGCCGCTGCGGGACAGGCTGATCCTCTGGATCAGCCCGCTCCGGACCCGATCGGGAGAGAAACGATCGTCAGGCGGCGCGATGGCCGCCGCCGGACGGACGACGACCGCCGCCGCCCGGGCCGCCGGGACCGCGTCCGCCACCGCCTGCCGCACGCTGCATCGGCTGGCCGCCGGGACGCTGGCCGCCAGAGCGTTGTCCGCTGCCGCCGCCCGGGCCGCCGCGACCGCGGCCACCGCTGCCGAGCACCGGCGGACGCAGGTTGGAGTTCGACGCCGCCTCGGAATGGTAGGGATGGTCGAGGAACACCGGCAGCGGCTTGCCGATCTCCTTCTCGATGTCGCGCAGCCAGGCGCGCTGCTCGGCGTCGCACAGCGACACCGCCCAGCCATCGCGGCCGGCGCGCGCGGTGCGGCCGATGCGGTGCACGTAGCTTTCCGGCACGTTCGGCAAGTCGTAGTTGAAGACGTGGCTGACGTCGTCCACGTCGATGCCGCGGGCGGCGATGTCGGTGGCGACCAGCACCTTCACGGCCCCCGACTTGAAGCCGGCCATCGCGCGCTCGCGCGCACCCTGGCTCTTGTTGCCGTGGATCGCCTCCGCCGAGATGCCTTCCCGGGTCAGGAACTCCACCACCTTGTTGGCCTCGTGCTTCATCAGCGTGAAGACGATGGCGCGCACCACCTTGGGGCTCTGCACCAGCATCAGCACCGCCTGCTTCTTGTTGGCATCGTCGACGAACATCACCGCCTGGCGGATGCGCTCGACGGTGGTCGACGGCGGCGTCACCTCGACGCGGGCGGGATCGCGCAGCAGGCCGGCGGCGAGCTCGGCGATGGCCTTGGGCATCGTGGCCGAGAACAGCAGCGTCTGGCGCTCCTTGGGCAGCATCGCCACGACGCGGCGGATGTCGCGCACGAAGCCCATGTCGAGCATGCGGTCGGCCTCGTCGAGCACCAGCACCTCGACATGGCTCAGGTCGACATGGCCCTGGCCCATCAGGTCGAGCAGGCGGCCGGGGGCTGCCACGAGCACGTCGACGCCGCGGCGCATCGCCTCGACCTGGCGGCCCTGTCCGACGCCGCCGAAGATCACGGCGTGGCTCAGCCGCATGTGGCGGCCATAGGTCACGAAGCTCTCGTCGATCTGCGAGGCGAGCTCACGCGTCGGCGCCAGCACCAGGACGCGCGGGCCCTTCGGCGTGTGCGGCACGCGATGCTGCGCCAGCCGGTGCAGGATCGGCAGCGCGAAGGCGGCGGTCTTGCCGGTGCCGGTCTGGGCCAGGCCCAGCAGGTCACGGCCTGCCAGCAGATGCGGGATGGCGCCTTCCTGGATCGGGGTCGGATCGGTGTAGCCTTCCTCGGTCAGGGCGCGGAGGAGAGGCTCGGAGAGCTTGAGGTCTGCAAAACTGGTCATGGATAGGGGGGCGCCTCCTGGCGCCTGATCCGGCCGGCGGCAACGACCGCATCGGGTTGAGATCACACTGGATGAAAAGGGATTCGGTTAAAGCGCCCGTGCGGCCGAAGCCGGCACCGAAGGGCGGCGATCGCAGGAACGGGATGGGTCGGGTGAGGCGTCGCTCTTCCAGGAACGGCTGGCCCTCTGCGCCGGACCGCCCTTCTGCCAGGAGGCGTCAGGCGCTGCGCAGGGCACCTCACGAGGCCCCTATAGCGATCCCGGGGAGCCGGGACAAGGGAAAACCTCAGCCCGGCGGTCGGGGTCGCGCAACGGCGGCCAGGCCGGAGGCCCGGACGGGGTTCGCCTTCATGCCGCCGACGCGCCCGACCGGGGACGCGTCGGGACGGCTGGCCGCTACTGGAACGGGTAGTAGCGGAACGAGAACAGGGCGATGTTCTCGTCGGTGCTCGGCTTGCCGCCCACGCCCGAGAAGATCGTCTTATGGGTGTAGGAGTACTGCACGCCGGTCTGCATCGTGCCGTAGTCGCCCTTGAGGAACTTCCACCAGAAGCCGCCGGTCGCCTGGTAGATGGCCTTGGTGTTCATGGTGCAGGTCCCGGTGGACAGCTCGGTCTCGCATCCGGCGTTCGAGTAGAGCGGGTTGCCGTAGCCGTAGTTGTTCTTGCCGATGCTGTAGGATTCGCGGCTGGTGATCTGCTCGGTGCCGACATAGCTGTACAGGTCGAGCGCCTTGGTGGCATGGAAGGTCAGGCCGGCCAGCGCCAGCACCTCGGGCAGCGGCAGCGGCGAGCCGTTGCGGGCGATGGTGGCGTCGGCAAGCTGCGCCGAGCCGTAGCGGCCGATGCCGTCGCCGGCGAGCACCGAGGCGCGCAGGTCGAGCCGCTTGGGGACGACCGGCAGGGTCACACCCGCGCCGCCGCCGCCGGCGAGCTCGGTGTGGCTGGCGCCGGAGCCGACATAGCTGACGCGGTCATGCAGGAAGCGCGCGACGCCGAAGATCTCGTAATGGCCCCAGCCCGGATCGGCGGTGATCTTGGCGATGACGTCGGGCGCGTACTCGGTCGAGTAGTTCGCAGTCGAGTTCAGCGTGGAGCCGTTGCCGTTGAGGCCGAGATTGGTGGCGTTGATCGTGGCGTTCGTCAGCGACGTGGCGGTCTGCGCGTAGCTGGTCTCCGGACTCTCGACGGAAACGCCGATATCGAACTTGTCGTGGTTGAACCCCTTGACGATGCGCAGGCCGACGTTGCGGGTCCAGACGAAGCCCGGCACGTACTGGGCGTCGATCGTCGAGGGCAGATCCTCGCTGCGTCCGGCCATGCCCGCCTTGCTCATCGTCAGCAGGCTCCAGGCCTGGCCGCCGAGGACGTAGAAATCGTCGTCCGAGCGGTAGTACTGCGCGAACAGCTGCCGGGCGCGCAGCGTGTAGCTGTTGCTCTCGTTGGAGTTCGAGCTGATGCCGGAGCTGTTGAAATCGGTTTCGTAATAGGCGGTCAGCGTGGTGTAGGCATTGGGATTGCCTTCGACCATCAGCGAGATGCGGCTCTGGCGCGCGGTGCCGCGGAACTCGTCCTGGTGGTAGTTGGCGCTCTGCGGATAGGGGATGCCGGTGTTGAAGCTCGACGAGATGTCGGCGTCCTCGTTGCGGCTGCGATAGATGCCGGCCGCCTCGATGAAGCCGCCCAGGGTGACGCGCACGCCGCCGACCGCGAACTGCCCCTGCTTGAGCCTCGGCCCGCTGGGAACATAGCTCGGATAGCCGGCGACGTTCATGTAGGGCGAACCGCCCGGCCCGGCATAGGCGGCGTATCCCGGCGGCGCCGAGAGCGGCGCGCCCGGAGGCAGCGGACGGCCGTTCAGGTCGTAGCGGATCGGACCCATGCGCTCCTGCGCCTCGCGGGCCTCGCGGCTGGCGGTGGCGGCTTCCTGCCGGGCAGCCCGCACATCCTCGCTGCGCGTCACGAGATCGCGCTTCATGTGGTTCAGCTGCCCTTCAAGCGCATGGATCTGCTTCTCGATGGCGCTGATCTGGGAGGAGGTGTTGTCGGCCAACGCGGGACCGGTCGCGACGCCGGCACTGCAGAGCGCGGTCGCGGCCATCAGGCCTGCCTTCGAAAAGAGGCGTCTCGTCATCGGTTTCAGTTCCGTGCCCGGCGAGAACCCCCCTCACCGTTCGGGCGCGGAACGAATAGCCAAAACCGCTGCCGCGATGAGTGTCGCTTCCGCGAAGCTACCATGACAATTTTATGACGACGCGCATGTGACGATTACGACGAACGCCGCATCCCGTGGAGGTGCGGACCGCCCGCGCACGCGGTTGGGCGACGGCCGGTCAGTCCTTGGCGGAAGCTGCGGCAGGCAGCCAGACGGCGAAGCGCGTCGCCTCCCCCATCCTGCTCTCGATCGTCAGCCGGCCGGCATGGCGGCCGACGATGTGCTTGACGATGGCCAGTCCCAGGCCGTTGCCGGGCCTGGCGCCGGAACCGTCATCGACTCGGTAGAAGCGCTCGGTCAGGCGCGGGATATGCTGCGGGGCGATGCCCGGCCCGTCGTCGCTGACCGACAGCACCACGCCGTCGGGTGCCGGATCGTGGCCGGCGCGGGCAGGCTGCGCCGCCAGCACGATGCGTGCCGGCTGGCCGGGACGGCTTGCATACTTGACGGCGTTGTCGAGCAGGTTGTGCAGCACCTGGGCGAGCTGGTCGGGGTCGGCCGCGACCGGCTGCAGATCGCCGGCGATGGCGAGCTCGAGCGTGGCGCCGGCGGCGAGGCGCTGCGGCTCATGCTCGTCGGCGACGCGCCTGAGCAGCGCCTCCGGCGAGACCTGCCCGTCCGGGCGCTCATGCTCGTGCATCTGGATGCGCGACAGGTTGAGCAGGTTGTCGATCAGCCGTCGCATCCGCGCCGCCTGGCCGGCCATGATGGCGAGGAACCGCATGCGCGCCGGGGCGTCGTCGGCAGCCGAGCCCTGCAGGGTGTCGATGAAGCCGATCAGGCTGGCGAGCGGCGTGCGCAGCTCGTGGCCGGCGTTAGCGATGAAGTCGGCGCGCATGCGCTCGACCGCCTCCTGCTCGGTGCGGTCGGTCAGCGACAGCAGCACGAGCCCGGCGGCGTCGGAGCGCAGCGCCACGCGCAGCACGCGACGCACCGGGACGTCCATGGCGAGGTCGACGCTGCCGGCCTCGGCGGCATGCAGCCGGCCGGTCGCCTGGCTCAGCAGGGGATGGCGCAGCACGGCGGCCAGGCTGTCGCCGAACTGCAGCCGGGCCGCCTGGTTGGCATGGATCAGGCCGCTGTCACGGCCGAGCGCCAGGGTCGGATGCGGAAGCAGATCGAGCAGGTCTGGCAGCGACCAGGCGCTGTCGCCGGCGGAGGGCCGAACCGGGTCGGCCTCTGCCGGACCCTCCTGCCGGTCGGGATGACGCCGTCGCCACAGGCTCATCGCGCGCACGGCGGGACCGGTGGCCGCGTGTCAGATGGCATCCAGATCGAGCGCGTAGCCGGCGGTGCGGACGGTGCGCACCACGTCGATCTCGCCGGGCGCGTTCAGCGCCTTGCGCAGGCGGCGGATATGCACGTCGACGGTGCGCGCCTCGACATGGATGTCCGCCCCCCAGACCGCGTTGAGCAGGTCCTCGCGGGAGAACACGCGGCGGGGATGCTGCATCAGGAACTCGAGCAGGCGATACTCGGTCGGGCCCAGATGCACCGGACGGCCGTTGCGCTGCACCCGGTGCTCGTTGCCGTCGAGCACGATGTCGCCGAACTGCAGGGTGCGGCCGACCGGCTGCGGCTGGGCGCGGCGCAGCAGGGCACGCACGCGGGCGACGAGCGCATCGATGCTGAACGGCTTGGTGATGTAGTCGTCCGCGCCGGTGTTGAGGCCGCGCACCTGATCCTGCTCCTCGACCCGGGCGGTGAGCATGATGATCGGCAGCTCGCGCGTCTGCGGGCGGCGGCGGATCTGGCGGCAGACCTCGATGCCCGACAGGCTCGGCAGCATCCAGTCGAGCAGCACGAGGTCGGGTGCCGATTCCGCGACGCGGAGCAGCGCCTCCTGGCCATCGGCCGCCTCGTCCACGAGGTAGCCGAGCTTCTCCAGGTTGTAGCGCAGCATGACCGAGAGCGACGGGTCGTCCTCGACGATCAGCACGCGCGGCCTCGCCTCCTCGTTCACGACGGCGGACTTGCGGCCCATCGGCTGCTCCCTGAATGGCGCGAAGCCGGTGATCTGGTTCATGGCGCGTTCCTCTCCGGGATCGGGCTGCCGCCGCGCGGCCTGCCGGTGGGCAGCATCTCGCCGGTGACGGCGTAGTGCACCCGCTCGGCGATGTTGGTGGCGTGGTCGCCGATGCGCTCGAGGTTCTTGGCGATGAACAGCAGGTGGGTGCAGGCGCCGATGTTGCGCGGGTCTTCCATCATGTAGGTGACGAGCTCGCGGAACATGGCGGTGTAGATCTCGTCCACCGCCCGGTCGGAGCGCCATACGTCGAGCGCCTTGTCCTTGTCGTTCTGGCCGAGCGCGTCGATGGCGAGCCGCAGGCTCTCCTGCACCAGGCGGCCCATGCTGCGCAGCCCGCCGAGCGAGATGTCGGAGCCGGCCGGTCCCAGCCGCAGCGAGCGCTTGGCGACGTTGGCTGCATAGTCGCCGATGCGCTCCAGGTCGCTCGTCACCTTCAGGGCCGACACGATCTCGCGCAGGTCCTGGGCCATCGGCGCGCGCAGCGCCAGCAGCTTGATCGCGCGCGCCTCGACCTCGCGCTCCAGCGCGTCGACTTCCGGGTCCTGCTCCATCGCCGCCTGGGCGGCCTCGGCGTCGTGGTCGAGGATGGCGGCGATCGCCTGCGCGGTCTGGCTTTCCACCAGCCCGCCCATGCGCGCCATCAGGGTGCGGAGCTGGTTCAGCTCCTGCTCGTAGCTCTTGACGATGTGGCCGGGGTCACTGGGGGGCATGGGCGTCCGTCCTCAGCCGAAGCGGCCGGTGATGTAGTCCTGGGTGCGCTTCTGCCTGGGTGCCGTGAACAGGCGGTCGGCGCTGTCGACCTCGATCAGCTCGCCCAGGAAGAAGAACGCCACCCGGTCGGCGCAGCGCGCCGCCTGCTGCAGGTTGTGGGTGACGATGGCGATGGTGAAGTCGCGCTTGAGCTCGTCGAGCAGCTCCTCGATGCGCGCGGTGCTGATCGGGTCGAGGGCGCTGGTCGGCTCGTCGAGCAGGATCACCTCGGGCCGCGTGGCGATGGTGCGCGCGATGCACAGCCGCTGCTGCTGCCCGCCGGACAGCGAGGTGGCGCTGGTGCGGAGCCGGTCCTTGACCTCGTTCCACAGCGCGACCCGGCGCAGCGCGTCCTCGATGCGGTTGGCCATGTCGGCGCGGGACGGACGCTCGTGCAGCCGGACGCCGAAGGCGATGTTGTCGGCGATCGACATCGGGAACGGGGTCGGCTTCTGGAACACCATGCCGACCCGCGAGCGCAGCTGGTTGGCGTCGACATGCGGGCCGACGATGTTGTGGCCGTCGAGCAGCACCTCGCCGGTGGCGCGCTGGCCGGGATACAGGTCGTACATCCGGTTGAGCACGCGCAGCAGCGTCGACTTGCCGCACCCTGACGGCCCGATCAGGCCGGTGACCTGCCTGGCCGGCAGATCGAGCGAGATGCCCCGCAGTGCCTGCGAGGTGCCGTAGAAGAAGTCGAGGTTGCGGATCGAGATCATGACCTGGCCGGACGTCGCCGGCGGCGGGGCGGCCGTGGCCTGGAACGGCGATTGGGCGCTCATGACCTGTCCTGTCTTGCCAGGCCCACCCGGGCGACGATGTTGATGAACAGCACGCCCGCGGTGATCAGCAGCGCCGCCGTCCAGGCCAGCTGCACCCAGTCGTCGGCGGGCGAGCCGGCATACTGATAGATCGTGACCGGCAGGCTCGCCATCTCCTTGCCGAGCGAGAGCGACCAGTTGAGGTTGCCGAGCGAGGTGAACAGCAGCGGCGCCGTTTCCCCCGAGACCCGCGCGATCGCCAGCAGCACCCCGGTCGCAAGCCCCGCCCGGGCGGCGCGCACGCAGACCAGCAGCACCACCTTCCAGTGCGGGGCGCCGAGGGCGGCTGCCGCCTCGCGCATCGAGACCGGCACCAGGCGCAGCATGTCCTCGGTGGTGCGCACCACGATCGGGATCACCAGGATCGCCAGCGCGACCACGCCGGCAAAGCCCGAGAACTGGTGGAACGGCGCCACCAGGATCAAATAGACGAACAGCCCGACCAGGATCGAGGGTGCCGAGAGCAGCATGTCGGACACGAAGCGCACGGCGTTGGCCGCCTGCGAGCCGGTGCCGAACTCGGCGAGATAGATGCCGGCCATCAGCCCGATCGGCGTGCCGAGCAGCGTCGCGAGCACCACCTGGATGATGCTGCCGACGATCGGGTTGAGCAGGCCGCCATTCTCGCCCGCCGGCGCCGTGACATGGGTCAGCGTCCGCCAGGTCAGGCCCTGGATGCCCTGGGCGATCAGCGTCCACAGGATCGAGGCCAGCGCCACCAGCACGATCAGGGTGGCGAGGAAGCACAACCCGGTCGCGACCACGTCGGCGAGCCGGCGGCGGCGCAGCAGGCCGGGATCGCGGACCCACTGGCCGGCCGGCACGGCCGAGGGGCTGGTGGCGGACATCGCCGCCCGCCTCAGCGCTGCACCGTCCGCCCGGTCCGCAGCAGCAGACGCGAGCAGGCGAGCGTGATGAAGGAGATCACCATCAGGATGAAGCCCAGCGCCAGCAGCGCGGACAGCTTCAGGCTGCCGGCGGCGCTCTCGGGAAACTCCAGCGCGATCAGCGAGGCGATGGTGTTGCCGGGCGAGAACAGGCTGGCGCTGATGCGGTTGGTGTTGCCGATCACGAAGGTGATGGCCATGGTCTCGCCGAGCGCCCGGCCGAGCCCCAGCATGATGCCGCCGATCACCGCGGTGCGCGACCAGGGCAGCACCACCTGGCGCATCACGTCCCAGCGCGTCGAGCCGAGCCCGTAGGCGCTCTCCTTGAGCACCGGCGGCATCGACTTGAAGACGTCGCGCATCACCGCGGCGATGAACGGCGTGACCATCACCGCCAGGATCAGCCCGCCGGTGAGCAGGCCGGTGCCGAACGGCGCGCCGGAGAAGAACGGGTGCAGCAGCGGCACCCGGCCGAGCGAATGGATCAGCGCCGGCTGCACGTGGTGCGCCATGATCGGCACGATGACGAAGAAGCCCCACATGCCGAAGATGATGGAGGGCACCGCCGCGAGCAGCTCCACCGCCGTGCCGAGCGGGCCGGACAGCCAGGACGGCGCCATCTCGGTGAGGCAGAACGCCACCCCGAAGGCGAGCGGCACGGCGATCAGCAGGCCGATCGCCGACGTCACGATGGTGCCGAACACCGGCGTCAGGGCGCCGTAATGGTCGAGCACCGGGTTCCAGACCGACCGGATCAGGAACCCCGGCCCGAAGGTCGAGAAGGCCTGCCGGCCGCCGGCGAGCATCACCGCGATGATGCCGACGATCAGGATCAGCACCGCGAGGCCGCAGGCCCTGGCCAGGAACGCGAAGACGGAGTCGCCCCACCTCCCGTCCCGCACCGGGGCCGGCCTGTCGTCGCTGCGGGCGAGGCTGGCGTTCGCGGTCATGGGCATCCGGCTGCGGACTGATCGGCTGGCGTCATTGCCCCAGAGTGGGAGCCCCGGCGACGTTGGTCCAGGCATGCCGGACATTGGTCTGCACGTCGGCGGGAAGCGGCACGTACTGCAGCGACCTGGCCGTGGCAGCGCCGTTGCGGAACGCCCAGTCGAACAGCCTGATCACCGCAGCGCTGCGGGCCGGGTCCTTGGGGTCGGTCGGCAGCAGCACGAAAGTCGCCGACACGATCGGCCAGGCGCCCTCGGCCGGCGTGTCGAGCAGATCGACCGCGAAGCGCTGTGCGCCCGCCCAGTCCGCCCCCGCCGCCGCTTTGGTGAAGCTGTCGAGGTTGGGTGCCACGAAGGCGCCGGCCTTGTCCTTGAGCTCGACCGTGGTCAGGCCGTTCTTGCTGGCATAGGCGTATTCGACATAGCCGACGCCGCCCTCGGTGTTGCGCACGGTCGCGGCGACGCCGTCATTGCCCTTGGCCCCGGCGCCGGTCGGCCAGGCGATCGAGCTCGCAGCGCCGATCTTGGACTTCCAGTTGGGGCTGGACTTCGCCAGGTAGGAGGTGAACACGAAGGTGGTGCCCGAGCCGTCGGCGCGATGCACCGCCGCCACCGCCGTGTCGGGCAGCTTCAGCCCCGGATTCAGCGCCGCGATTTTGGGGTCGTTCCAGCTGGTGATGTCGCCCGAGAACAGGCCGGCCAGGATCTCGCCGGTCAGGTGCATCTGGTTCGACGCGATGCCGGGCAGGTTCACGATCGGCACCACCCCGCCCATGACCGTCGGGAACTGCAGCAGCCTGTTGCTGTCGAGCTTGGCCGCGGCCACCGGCGCGTCCGAGGCGCCGAAATCGACCGTGCGCGCGATCACCTGGTTCTGGCCTGCGCCGGAGCCCAGCGCCTGGTAGTTCAGCGCGACGCCGAGCGGCGCCTTGGCGGCAGCGCCCCAGGCCCCATAGATCGGTGCGGCGAACGTCGAGCCCGCGCCGGTGATGTCGACGGCGCGTGCCGGTGCCGCCGCGAGGCCGAAGCCGAGGATCAGGCTCGTGACGCCGCAGGCGGCGCGCGGCGACAGGGCGGACCGGTTCGACAGGGAACGCATCGGTGGTTTCCTCCGGGAAGGGAAGCGGCCGGCCTGTGCATACCCGCCGGACGGCCGGCTTCTAACCGCCGGCCATGGCGCGCCTGTTACGATGCGATGACAGTTCGATGACAACGCGCGGGATCGGTGACCATCCGGAGGCGGCCTGGCGCTACGGCGCGCCTGGCGGTGAACCACACCAGGCGAGCCGTCTGATCCGGACACGGATCCGGCGCCGTCCTCAGGCGCGGGCACGCGGCGGCCGTGGCGTCGGCTGCAGGCGGCCCTCCGGCCAGGCGCCTACGAGGCGACGGCCTTGCGGCCCTTGGTGAGCTGATCGGAACGCTGTTGCCAGAACGCCATGTCGGCCGCCTTGCTGAACATGACGCGGGCACCCTTGCCGCCCTTGCTGACCCGGACCTTGCCGCCGTTGCGGGCGCGATGGTCGGCAAGCCATTCAAGCAGCACCGGATCCTCGGTATCACGGCCCTCGAACTCGAGAATGCCGGCGATCTCTTCCTCTTTATGGCGTCTGACCATGATCTCTCTCCTGGGCTGGTCGCCCGCACATTCCTGCCGGTCGCGCACGGCGATCGGTCGATCTCTGGGCGTGAACACCGCCGGGACGCCGACGGATGGCCTGGAACACGACGCCTTCGACGGCGTTCCGGCCGCCGTCCCGGAGTCGCGCGCCGGCTGGGCTGGTCCAGGTCTCGTGTGCTCCCAATCTGGCTGTCCCCAGGGCTTTCCACAACGCCTCACGCATCGCGACCTCCGCCCGGGCCGGCGACGAGCTCAGTAGATCGGCATGCCGCCATGCACCGGATAAAGCGATCCGGTGGTGTAGCTGCTCTCGTCCGAGGCCAGATGCACATAGGCCGGCGCCAGTTCCGCCGGCTGGCCGGGACGACCCATCGGCGCCTGGCTGCCGAAGCTCTTCTGGCTGTCCGGGTCCATACCGGTGACGATGAACGGCGTCCAGATCGGGCCGGGCAGCACCGCGTTGGCGCGGATGCCCTTCTCGACCAGCATCTGCGCCAGCCCGAGCGTGAAATTGGCGATCGCCGCCTTGGTGGCGGAGTAGGCCAGCAGGCTGGGCATCGGATGCTTGGCGTTCACCGAGGAGGTGTTCACGATGGAGCCGCCGGCGGCCATGTGCGGCACCGCCGCCCTGGTGATGTAGAACATCGCGTTGATGTTGACCGCGAAATGGTGGTCCCACTCCGCCTCGCTGATGGCATCCAGCGAGTCGCGGGTGGCCTGGAACGCGGCGTTGTTGACCAGCACGTCGATGCGGCCGAAGCGGGCGATCGTGTCCTGCACCAGCGACCGGCATTGCGCGGCGGCACTGATGTCGCCGGGCAGCAGCAGCGCCGTGCGGCCGGCCTCCTTCACCCAGCGTTCGGTCTCGCGCGCATCCTCCTGCTCCTCTCCCAGGAAGGAGATCGCCACGTCGGCACCTTCCCTGGCATAGGCGATGGCCACCGCCCGTCCGATGCCGGAATCCCCGCCGGTGATCAGCGCGATCTTGCCGGCCAGCTTGCCGGAGCCTCGATAGCTGGTTTCGCCATAGTCCGGCTGCGGCGCCATCCGCGCCGACAGGCCCGGGAAGGGCTGCGGCTGCGGCTCGAAGGGCGGCTTGGGGAAGCGGTCGCGCGGATCGATGGTCATGGCGGGTGTGTCCGGTGGAAGCAGTGCGAACGGCCCCGGGGCGCGCGGGTTCGGCGGGGGGCGGTCATCGCGTGCAGGCGTGAGAAGCGGCGGCGGGACCCGCGGGCGCCTCAATGCGGCAGGCGCGCGTGCCGCGCAACAGGCTGCCGGTCTTGTCGAGCAGCCGAGCACAGGGCGCCACGTGGGGCGCACAGGCCTGCCGCGCCGCCGGATCCGGCTGCATCGCCGACCCGGCTGTCCGGAAGAACCGCGAGGGGGTGGCGCCAATGATCCTCGAACAGCCCGATGGCGTCGCCGGCGACGATCGCACTGCCAAGCGTGCCGAACTCGTCACGGTCCAGGCACGCATACTCCGGGCCGAGCGAGTCAACGTTGGTCTGCCTGGACACGCGGCTGCGGCGGTCGCCGCCAATGCCGGACGCACGCGCACAATCCTGGCCCTGCGCGATCGCGTTCACCGACCGGAGAAGGCACGTGTACCCGGAGACGAAACTCTCCATGATCGCCCGGGACATCTGCGCCTTGCCTTACTTTTAGGTCAGGCCGAAGAACACCCTGCATGTGCTGGCGTCGTTCGGCGTGTCGCGACCGCCCGGATGGGGGATGGAGAGCAGCCCGTGCATCGGCAGGTCGTCGACGAACGGGGTGGATCGCGGCGTTCCCCGAGACGCTGCCGCCGCTCACCGCCTCACGCGCAGCCGCCCTCGCCGGTGGTGCTGATCGAGCCGACGCTGATCGCATCCGGCGATGTCGCCAAGGGGGACTGACCGACCCACAACCGGCAAGCAGCATCGGCAGGAAGCTGATCCGGCTGTTGGACGGGCGTCGCCCGGCTCGTCGCCGTACTGCAGACGCCAGATGACCTTGGCCAGGATGAACCGCCGCCGCGCCCCGATCGAGCGCGGTCGACCAGCTATTGAAAGATCGTCGCCTGCAAAGCCTTCTGCTTGAACAGCAGCGCGTGCTTCTCCAAGGACTGGTCCTCGGCGATCTCGACGTTCCTGCGGATGTTCTGCACGTTCCCGGAGGTTATCAGGGTCACGCCATCAGGGTTGGTGATCAAGGCAGATTTCAGCATGAGGGCCGAGACGTTCTTTGTTTCGCTCATATCGAGCTGGACGTCGTCTGACCAGTCGCGAGCAAAGGCCTTGTCCTGCTGAAACTTCTCCCTCAGGCCGCGAAAATCACGCGAAAATACCCGGAAGAGGATCTGGAACGCGTTATCGAAGCGCTGGCCATGCGTTGTCGCATCCCAGTCGAACTGGACCACATCGCAGAAATCCCGATGTCCGCCATAGACACCGGACACCCGGTCGACCTCGCCTGCCAGCCCAAAGGCGCCGATCAGCTTGTCGGAGGTCAGCTGGCGCATGCGATCGAGAAGGCCCTCATGCTCGACGTCAGGCCGTTCGGCCTCGTGCAGCAGCAGGAGATCGATATGGGGCCGCTTGAGAAACGTCAGGCTCTGATTGAAGGACTTGACGACGTCATCCGGCCTGAACGACGCCTTCGCGCTGAGTGGCCTCGCACCGAACTGCTTCTGCGGCTTCGTGACCTTCCTGCGAATGGCACGGACAGCAGGGCCCAGAACCGCTCGTGCCGCCTTGATATAGAGCGGCTGGGCGGCAGGCGGCACGAGACCGTACTTGGTGGCAACGGTGGCATCGGGATGGCTTGAAAGGAAGTTCCCCAGATAGGTTTCTGCCTGGCCGTTCTGGTAGTAGGGGGCCACGTCGAAATGCCGGATTCCGGCATCGTAGGCCGCATCGAGCAGGTCGGCCGCTTGCTGCCCGGTGACCGTGCCGGAGAAGGCGCAGCCGAAACCGAGCTGAGACGTCATGCGCGTCGAATTAGGCAGCTGCACCTGCTTCATGGTCTGCCTCCCTGCGAGTTAAAAGAGTGTCCAGGTGCTCGGCCAGACGGGCGGCCAGAGCCACGATAGTATGGGTCGGACCGGCAATACCGGAACAGGGAAAGACAGAGGAACTGCAAACAAACGTATTTTTGACGCCATTCAGCCGAAGATCGAGGTCGACGACGCCGTCACGAGGCCGAAATGCCATTCTCGTTCCACCACAATGATGGAACTGATCGTTGAGCTTCTCATAGATCCTGTCATTCTGCAGGTCTGCGTCCGGAACGATATCGGCGATGCCACGCTCTGCGAAGGCCTGGCGCACGACGGAGACGTATCGTCTGATCGTCGCTATCTCGAGATCCGAGATGTGCCACGTGAGATTGGCTTTGAGCAGGCCCAGCTTGTCGCGCTTGTTCGACAGCGTGATCCGGCTTTCCGACAGGGGAGACTGCTCGCACCAGACCGAAAGCTTTGGCTTTGCCCATGGCAGTCGGTAGCCGGGGGTTTTCCGGTTCCTGAGGTGATGCCATGCCACCGCGGGAACGCGTGGTGTCATGCGAGCGAACTCCTTGAGTCCGATCGCCGATGTCGGTCCGGCCAGCACCTTTATTCCCGTCCGGAGGGATTCGTGGATCCCATCTGCGTATTCGATGGCTCCGCCGACGTTGAGCAGCCCATATTTTTTTTGCGCAGTAGCCGTCAGCTTGATCTTTGCGAGATATTTTCCACTCACGGCGCCGGGGCCGTACGGCCAGCTCGGCGACTGGAGATCGGCGTTGCGCACGTCAGCAGCGAAGCAGTGGATGTGATCCTGAAAATAGCGTCCCACCAGCTTGCTCTCATTCCATGGAGCAAAATCCTGGTTCAGGAGGAGCCGTGCGGTTTCGATGCCACCGAGACAGAGGACGATCTGCCGTGCGGTGCAGCTCCCTTCCTTGCCGCTTAGGGCGCGATATCGGAGCGAGGCGATGCGGCCCTTATCCTCCGACGGAACCAGCTCCACGACATTGGCATGCAGCATGACGGTCATTCGGTCGTCGGCGATCGTGTCGGCGTAGAGCCGGGCGAACTTCTTCTCAGGACAGTAACGGGAGAACGAGACATGCAGATCATCGCCCAGCGATGGCTCCTGCGCCTCGGCACGCTCCCAGATCTCGTGGTCGTCGTGGAGATGTGCTTCCGAGCCATCGAGTTCACGTGCCTGCAGGTAGAACTTCTGGAGCTCGGCCTTTCCGATTGGCCATGAGCTTCCAGCGATCCAGTCGCGATGCCGGAAATCTATGTCATCGAGTTCCTTGACCTGACCGGCCCATGCCGATGTCGTGCCGCCAAGCGCGCGGAAACGTCCGGAGTGCGATCCGGCGAATGCACGGCCATGCAGATAGCTCTTGTTGAGTGCCTGGGATTTGCGTTCCCAGCGACTGGAACCTCCGCCTTCAAGCAGGAGAATGCTGTAGCCCTTCCGGAGCATCTGATGAGCAATCGTCAGGCCGGCAGCCCCTGCTCCGACGATGCAGACGTCGAAGACCTTATGGTCGGGTAGACTGTTCGTCTCGAAGTCGATGATCATCGCATAGCTCTCCGGCCGCCTCTTCCAGGAAAGGTCGTCGCCCTCTAGGCCTACACAGCCAGGCCATGCAGACAAGTCCTGGTCTTGGAAATCAGGTTTGCGTCAATTGAATTTTGAAAGTGTCCTGAAACAGCAGGCACAACCTTGTGCATGCGCTGGAGGGACATCTGCGCGCAAGGCGTGTGAGGATCGCGCCAGACATTCTGTTGCATGCCGCAGTTACCATGCTGTTGATCGTGGCTGCAAATCCCGCCATCGATCATCGTCATGGTTGTGAGTGTCGCCTTCGAACGCGACTTCCGGCTCACAGCTCATTAGCCTCGAACGGTGACCGAGCCGAGCACGCTCGGGGATCGCGGTGAGGACATCGAAGCGATCGGGTGAAATGCATGCGATCTGGTCGTGACGACGGCGGAACCGGAGCAGTTCGCAGTGCTCGAGGCAGAAGCAGTTGGCTGCATCGTGGCTTACAGGACCGGGCAGACCACCACGGACGCGGTGACGTCGCCGGTAGGCAGGTCCGGTTCAGCACGCCGCCGGTGCGGCCCGCATCAGCTGTGGATTGAGGCATAAAGCTACATTACGAGCACACTAAGTCATTGTTTTCGCGACCTCTGGCCTTCAGTATAGCTTTATCGCCTACCGGCCATAGCGTTGTTCTCAGCGACCTTTTGAAGCCACAACGTTACACTGGCTCCGCCCCCGTTCCTGGCCACAATGCGAATACTAACCGTCAAAGATCGGCGACTGCCGCGAACCGCCTGCCGGGTCGCCTCTACTCTTGAATACATCAACCAGGGGCTTTCCTCCTAATGGCCCTTCAAAGGGGTGGGGATCTAGTGAAGCGGAGAGCCTCCACTCACTGGCTTGATGGGTCGCTGTCTTAGTGTCTGACTCAGAATAGGCCATTTGGCATCAGGCTCTTACGAGGGAGCGGGTAAGAGCGCCTTTCAAAACCTTGTACTGCTTGGCGATCTGATTCATGAGGAGACATGGCATCTCCTCTGGTTTCCGACGTCCTCTGGTCGATCATCGCGCCTCTGCTGCCCGTGGTTCCGCCACGACCGCGAGGTGGCAGACCGCGCGTGCCGGATCGGGCGGCGCTGACGGGGATCCTGTTCGTGCTGCGGACCGACATCCAGTGGGAGATGCTGCCGCTCGAGATGGGGTGCGGGTCCGGCATCACGTGCTGGCGCCGCCTGCGGGACTGGCAGGAGGCAGGCGTCTGGGACGGACTGCACCGCGAGCTGCTGCGCCGTCTACGCG
Organism: uncultured Acetobacteraceae bacterium; assembly: GCA_964236105.1. Classification (GTDB taxonomy): domain Bacteria; phylum Pseudomonadota; class Alphaproteobacteria; order Acetobacterales; family Acetobacteraceae; genus Lichenicola. The sequence goes on from CAXSBC010000001.1 coordinate 548,150, forward strand.
CGGCCGACCGGATCGACTGGAACCGGGCGTGCTTGGACAGCGCGTCGCTGGCTGCCAAAAGGGGGGTGACAAGACAGGGCCGAACCCGACCAACCGAGGCAGGCTCGGCACGAAACGCCATCTGATCACCGATCAGCAGGGCATCCCACTCGCCTTCGTCCTGACGGGCGCCAACACCCACGACAGCATGCCATTCGAGGAGTTGCTGGACAGCATCCCTCCGATCGGTGGCAAAATAGGCCGCGCGCGACGGCGGCCGGACAAGCTGCACGCCGATAAGGCTTATGATCATCGGCGCTGCCGACAGGCCTGCCGCCGTCGCGGCATCGCTCCACGCATCGCCCGGCGGGGCGTCGAGACCAGCCAGACGCTGGGCCGACACAGATGGGTCATCGAGCGCACCTTCGCCTGGATCAACCGCTTCCGCCGGCTCGTCACACGCTATGAGCGCAGAAGCGATATTCACCACGCGTTCACTGCACTTGCCTGCTCGCTCATCTGAGCTGCTGCCGGTCTGGTGGACACGCACCTTAAGCTGACGCAGCGTTCTTCTCGAAGTCCATAGGGCTGAGATAGCCGATGGTCGAGTGGCGTCGCCGCGGGTTGTAGAACCGCTCGATGTAATCGAACACGTCCGCTCGAGCCTAGTCCCTGGTCCGGTAGACCTTGCGAGCCGTTCGTTCGGTCTTCAGCGAGGAGAAGAAGCTCTCCATCGCCGCGTTATCCCACACATTGCCGGAGCGGCTCATGCTGCAGGTCATGCCGTGATCGGCCAGCAGCTTCTGGAACTGCTCGCTGGTGTATTGGCTGCCCTGATCGGAATGATGCAGCAGCGCGTCCGGCTTGGCCTGGGCGCCAGATCGCCATCATCAGCGCGTCGGTGACCAGCTGTGCCGCCATCGTGGCGCTCATCGACCAGCCGACCACGCGACGCGAAAATAAGTCCATGACGGCTGCTACATAGAGCCAGCCCTCGGCCGTCCAGAGATAAGTGAAGTCGGCGACCCATTTCTGGTTCGGCGCTGTCGCTATGAACTGCCGGTCCAGCACGTTGGCGGCTGCCTCGTTCCGCTCGCCCTTGTCCAATGGCAGCCTTTTCCGCCGCGGCCGAGCGCGCAGCGCCTGGGCACGCATCAGCCGCTCGACCTGGTGCAGACCGCATGAAGCGCCGTCCGCCAGCAGATCGTGCCATACCCGCCGGGCGCCATAGGTGCGGTCGCTGGCAACGAAGCTGGCCTTGATCCTGGCTCCGAGGATCTCGCCACGCCGAGCTCGGGCAGACGGAGAACGGTTCAGCCACGCGTGGAACCCACTCGGTGAGACATCGAGAGCCTCACAAAGCCACCGCACCGGCCAGATCCCTCGATGTTTCGCAATGAAGCCGAACTTCACAACGACTCCCTCGCAAAGTAGGCCGCGGCTTTTTTTAGTATGTCGCGCTCCGCCTTGAGCTTGGCGACCTCGCGCCGCAGCCGATCGATCTCCAACTGCTCTGGCTTGAGCTGTCCCTGACCGGGAAACGCCTGCCCCGGATCGGCACTTGCCTCCTTGATCCAGCGCCGCAGGACATTCTCACCGATATCCAGATCCCGGCTCGCCTGCGCGACCGCGACCCCTCGTTCCTTCACCAGCCGGATCGCCTCCAGCTTGAACTCCCGGCTGAACTGTCGCCGTCCCATCCGCACCCTCCGATCCTGTGAAACACCCTAAACCGGGTGTTCACTGAACCGGCAGCAGCTCAGGGACGCGGCCGTCACGTTGCGTGCACTTGCCCAAGCGGTCGGCGTTTCACACAATGCACCCTATCGCCACTTCAAGGATCGCAACGCCCTGCTGGCCGCGATCGCGGAGCGCGATTTCGGGTCGATGAAGGCCACGTTCGAGCAGACGCGGGCAAGCGACGCGGCGCCGATCGACCGCTTGAAGCAGGGCTTGGCCGCGTTCATCCGGTACGGCCGCGACTACCCTGCGCGATATCGGCTGTTGTTCAGCGATCCCGATATCGGCGCTGCGGAAGGCTCGCTCGAGACGGCCGCCCTGGGCGCGTTCATGGCGTTTGCAGCGCTCGTCGCGGACTGCCAGGACGCTGGCGTCTTGCCGCAAGCATCCACCCGAGAATTGGCCGGGTTGATCTACGCGACCGCCCACGGACTGGTCGACCTGCAAGCCGGCGGCCGTATGCGCGAGCAGAAAGGACTAGCAGCGGCCGAGCAGGGCGTGTCCTTTCTTCTGAACCTGCTGGGAACAAAACCGCCGCAATGACGGTTGATTTCGGGTATCGATAACTTCCCCTTGCACAAAGCCTTGCCCGCGCGGTTCGCACGGATACCGCTGCTCCTCGGGGCTGGCCTGCTGTAAACATACAGGTCGCCCTGGCCAACCGCATGTCTGTTTTGGCAGCATTCCACGTCGGAGCGGACGTTCCGCTTTCAGCCACAGGCGTCCAGAAAGACGCAGCCGCGCCGGATGGTTGGCGGGCCGCCTCCATCCGAGCAATACCGAGGTCGGTGCCGTGTTCGATCGATCGGGCGCTCAAGGCACGTATGACGGCGTTCTTCTCCGTGCTCTGAAAGCCCGCCTGGCAGCGTGTTCAGTCGTCAGCATCGGGCACGGATGCTGAGCCTTTGGCTTGTGGATAAGGAACGCCCGGCTTGGTGCCTTCCCACAGCACTCGGTTGAAGAGGCCAACCGGCACACGGTCTTCCGCCGAGAAATCAAAGCCCTTCGTCTTCTGCGCCCACCAAGCTGCATCGTGCAGCGGCCGGATATCCGGTCCGGCAGCGTACCGGACGCCGCTTTCGTTTGCAGCCACCTGAAGCATCGTTGTCTTGAGGATGGTGGAGGCAATCGCTGTATAATACCACGACCCCGAACCCGACGTATCGAACACGTCGGCCATTGGCGCCGCGTTGGCGGTAAGCAGGCTTATGTGCGCAGTGCCGAGAACATCCTCGATCGTGCGCAACATGTTGACTTGATTGTAGCGTGTACTGACGACCACGTGCTGCCTGACGTAGGCGCCGGCGATGTAGGCAGTCGAACGGTGGCTGTCGACGTGGTCCGGACCGTCCTGGCTGTCATCCTCGATCACGAAGAAAAGGGTGCTGTCCGCGTATGGACTGTTGGCGACCGTCTCCAGCATGCGACCGACGGCAAGATCATTGTCGGCCTGCTGGGTCTCCGGTGTGTTCACGCCTGCCAAGGCTGTCGCGAAGCTACCGGTGTGGTCGTGGCTGAGCCGAACGGTCTCGAACGCAGGAAGGTCTCCATGACGCACGTATTGCCGGAACTCTCGCTTCCATTCGTTGACGTTCCACTGATCGGAAAATGTCTGATCGAAGCCGCGAAAATAGAGGTCAGTGGAACCTTGCAGCTGCGGGTTCAGTTCAGCCGCCTGTTGGATGCCGGCGGCGCCCGCATTGGTGATCGGCTGACCATTCAGCGTTGTCGGACCGATATTGTTGACCATGAAACCGTAGTTCCGAACGTTGAGGCCGGCCTTCATCGCGGCGACGAAGATATAGCCTTCCTGCTCGCCCTTTTCACCGCCATAGATAGTGTCTGTGGCAGCGATGTCGCTCGGGCCAGGCAGCAGATTGGCGGTTCCGCCAGGCAACAGCGCGGACAGCGTGTTGTAGTTGTAGGTCGTGCCGCCGACCGTCGTTGGCGCAACGGCGTTGACACGGTCGGCATCGGCGACGCCGACCGGCACGTTGCGATTCGAGCCTTCGCTCTCGTAGGACAACCCGCGGCTGACATAGGCGTAGTTCTGCTGCTGGGTGACTTCCTCGTCATTGGTGATGCGGCCGCGCATCGACCATGACCAGCCATCCATGCTGCCGTCGGCTGGGTCCAGGAAGTTGTCGAGCGTGACAAACTGCTTCGAGATCCTGTGGAAGTTGGGGGTGATCGCTCGGCCGAACTGCACCAGCGATGAATCTGCGTTGGCGCCGTTGTTTAGATCACCTAACATCTGATCGAACGTCCGGTTCTCCTTGATAATGTAGATGACGTGTTTGATGTGATGCTGAAGAAACGACATGACCTGCTTGTCAGCCGGCGCTTCGGTGACCGAGTAGCCGTTGTTCTGCGCCACCTGTGCGGTCAACGCGGCCAGTTCACTCGCGTCCGGCGTCGGTGCGCTGATGAGCGAAGCCTGCTCGAGCTGGAACTGGTATTGATTGGAAGCCGATGATGCGGCGGCTGCGACTGCGTTGGCTGCGAGAATTCCAGCGGTGTTGTCCGTGTAGCCCGGCGGGATCGGCGCGAAGGCCTTGTACTGGATATGACTGGTGCTGCTGGAGAGGTTACCCGGATTCGGGCCGGTGTTGCTCTTGCCGTTGACGATATACATCTGCGAGCCGTCGGGACTGAAGGCCACATCCTTCGGGGCGTAGGCGGTCGGAATGAGTCCTTGAACGCGCAACGCGCCACCACCCGTCAGCGGCACGACGGCAATGTTGTTGGCGCCATTATTGACGACGTACAGCGTCTTGCCATCTGGGGAAACGGTGACGGCATACGGCGCCGCGCCGGTATAACGAGGTCCCGATATCAGCCCAGCCGGCGCGCGGACGTCGATCTCGCGCAGCAGACGATTGCTGGCCACGTCGATGAGGGCAACACGGTCCTGATTGTCCTCCGCCACGAAGAGGATGCCGTTGCTGAGCGTCATGCCGTAGGGATTGCCGGCAAGCGGGATGCGCGTAATGAGGCGGCCGGTCTGACCGGAAATGTTGACCACGACGACCTCGCGGTCGCGGGTGGATGAGATATAGGCCGAGGTGCCGCTGAGGGTGACAGCGAACGGATACTCGCCACCGGCGGCGGTGCTGACGCCGCTCGTGTTGAAAGGACGCAGGTCGTATTCGAACCTGACACGGGCGGTCGGGATGTCAATGACGCTGATCGAATCATTGTAGTTGTTGGCTGCAACAAACGTCTGGGCGTCGTCAGAGATTGCCAGGCCAACGGTCTCAGGCTTCACTAGCAGGCCGACGCCACCAGGCAACCCGCCTGCGTTGGCATGGCCGAGCGGAAACTCCGTCTTCAGCGTCAGAAGGCCGTTGTTCTTGACGTAGACGTAGATGGCATCATCCGAGCCGCCTGCAGCGAACAGGGCGCTGCTGTCGGGTGACCAGACGAGGCCGCGATTGGCGTTGGTCTGCTTGATGACCTGGATCAGTGATGGTCGGCTCGCGGATCCAGCGCTGATGTCATAGATGAAGATGTATTGAGTGGAGTTGGCGACATCGGTGGCTCCACTGGTGGTGTCGAGCGAGTTTTGTCCGCCGGTGACGACTGCCAGGGTCCTGCCATCCGGGCTGACGGCCTCTCTCAAGGCCTCGCCGGCAACGAAGTTGGGATAGGCAGCCAGTCCGGGATTCAGAAGCTGTTGCGTGGCGCCTGGGATGGCGAGCGGCGTGATGAAGAGGTTGGTCGGCAACTCGACCGGCGCCGTCTGGGCATAAGCAATAAGCGGCAACGACAACATACTCGTTGCAAGCAACGTCGCGCGCAGCACCTGCCTGAACCGGATCGACATGCGCTCCCTCCATTTCTGCTCTGATCATCCAGGGCAATGTGCGCCTGGCAGTTGAATGGACAGGAAAGCAGACGAGAAGAACTTTGTCTTGATCAATCAGGTTACATTTTGACGAAGATCGCCGATTTCTGGAGTCATTTTGCGTATCGTGTCAGCTTCCTGTCAGCTTTGTTTGTCGGGTTCTATCAGCACTCGCGCCAGAGTCCCGGTGTTCTTCATGAGAGTTCTGTAGATCACGTGTTCTGCATGATCCCAAGCGCAGCGCGGGCGTCTCTTGCGAGGTGGAAGCGGCGGAGGAAGGCGGAGACGACCTGGTCGTGACGGCAACGAGGACGGAGGAGATCCCGGAGTTCACCGTGCTCGCGGCAGAAGCGGTGGCGGCATCATGGCTCTTGAAGCCGCGCATGCATCGGATCCTGCCCTTGATGCCGCGATGGTCCTGCTCGGGCCGGTTGTTCACGGTGGCGCTGGTGCGGTGGCGGACCGTCCTGCCCAGCACGCTGCGGATCGTTCTCGGGTAGGAGCCATGACCGTCTCTTGTCACCCGATCCGGCCGCAAGCCCATGGTCGCCTTGGCCGAGCGGAAGACCGCCTTGGCCGCCTTCATCTCGCAGTGCTCGCTCAGCATGGCCTCGATCAGGTTGCCGTCCCGGCCGACCGCCCGATAGAGGTAGCACCAGCGGGCACGGACCTTCAGGTCGGTCTCGTCGACATGCCAACTCGTCCCGGGTCCGAGGCGCTTTTGCCCATGACCGGCGGCAGCTTTGCCTCCCAGGCCCGTCTGTCGATCTGCTTCGCAGCTCAACCATAGCTCACCTCGATCCCGCGCAGCGCCAGGATCTCGCCCAGGTCACGCAACGTCAGCCGGAAGTGGCGCCGACAGAACACCACACGGAGGCAATGACGTCGCTGGGCGGGCAGGTCCGGTTCAGAACGCCCGCCCTGCGCTCGTTGAACTGCCGCCCGCAGGCCCGGCAGTGGAACCGCCGGTGGCCGCGTGCCGTCACCTCCCGCCGCTTCGTCACGGCCGTAGACCCACAGCACACGCAGTTCATCCCGATGCCCCGCCCGCCGCCATCACTGGCGACGGCTACGTCAGCCGTCCGTCGCAGGCCCGCCGCATCGAGCGCCATTTGGGTGGCCGCCACCGCCGTGCCAGCCCTCCGAATCCAGAGGACCAGCGAATCACATCGCGAAACGGTCGGGAATGCCTTCAAAGTTAGGAGCCGGCGCCGTTGGTATGAGACGCTGGCCGAGGATCAACGTTCATCTACCAGCGCGGCATCCATAGCTAGAGCTCGGGCCGCTTCCGGCTCAACCGTTTTAGCTTCGCGTTCACCGGTTCTGTATCTCGGTGCGCCAGCTCGTCAAGCAGTTCGTCGCCGCGATGGTGGGGCGAATGACGCTGAAGCATCTGGCTGGGTGACTGGTACTGGCGCTTCGGCTGGTGCTGCTGCGCTCGCGGGCGCTACTTGGCATGGGGTTGGGCGATCTCGTAGATCGTGTCCTCCCTAGGCGCAGGCAGGGTCGACGTGACCGTTTTCATGCATCCTCCTGCGTCGAGATGGTCTGCCGGATGGGCGGTCCGGTTGAGGGCGACCGCGGCCAAGTTGCAGATAGATCCCGCAGACCGGGCGCGAGCCTACGCTGGAGTTGCGGGTCATGTTGAAATAAAACCGCGTGCCTCACATACTCGGTTGACTCGAGCTTGGAGTGGTTGATGGCGGAACGATGGTCTGTGCTGACAATACTGGCGATGATTGGTGCAGCACAGGTTGGCGGCGGCCTGGGAACCGCCCGCGCCCAGGTCAGCGATACAGGATCGCCGGCCGGACAGGCGGCCTCGCAGGCGCAGTCTTCCAAGACGCAGCAGGCTGCGGGCACCGCGCCTGGCACGGTATCGGGCGCCGGCGCGGACGCAAGCGCATCAGGCGGCGGCGACATCCCGCATCACTTCAATCCGGTACACGCTGCCTACGACTACGATCGCCGCGACCTCATGGTCCCGATGCGAGACGGCGTATCGTTGCATATGGTGCTGATTGTGCCGCATAGCGTGACGCATGGTCCGATCATGCTGGACCGCACGCCGTATAGCGCCAAAGAGATGACCAGCCGGGTGGCAACCCCACACGTGTCGGAGCTGACGCGCGGTCTGTACCGCGACTTGGTGGAGAACGGCTACATTCTGGCGTTCGAGGACGTGCGCGGCAAGTACGGCTCCGGCGGCGACTACGTCATGAACCGACCGGTGAGCGGCCCACTCAACCCTACCAAGGTCGACCACACCACCGACGCCTACGACACGATCGAGTGGCTGGTGCACCATGTGCACGAAACCAACGGCCGGGTCGGCACCATCGGCACCAGCTATGATGGCTTCACCGTGCTGATGAGTCTGATCCATCCGCATCCGGCGCTGAAAGCGGCAGTGCCGATCAACCCGATGGTCGACACCTGGATCGATGACGACTGGTTCCATAACGGCGCCTTCCGGGAGGAGATGATGGACTACATCTATTCCCAGACCGCGACCAAGAGTTCGGATCTGGAATGGTGGGCGACCGGCCACGACGACTTCGAAATCTACAAGAAATATGGCTCCGCCGGCGCCTTTGGCAAAGCAATGGGCATGGAGCAGCTACCGTTCTGGAACCGTCTGACTACCCACACCGCCTATGATGCGTTCTGGCAGGGACAGGCGGTGGACAAGCTGTTGGCGCGGGCGCCGCTGACCGTGCCAACGCTGTTCGTGCAGGGGCAGTGGGATCAGGAGGACATCTATGGCGCCGTCGCCGCTTACGAGGCAACGGTGCCGACGAACGGCAGCACCGGGATGGGCCACCTGGTGATGGGGCCCTGGCATCATGGCCAGGCAAACGGCGACGCGTCTTCGCTCGGGCCGCTGCAGTATGGCGAGGATACCGGTGCTTGGTTCCGGCGCCACGTCATGCTGCCGTTCCTGAATTCGCACCTCAAGGACAACGCTCCTTCGGCCGCGATCGCGCCGGTCACGGTGTTCCAGACCGGAACCGACACCTGGCGGACCTATGACCACTGGCCGCTGGCCTGTGTCGGGTGTGCCGATAAAGGGCAGGCGCTATACCTGCAGCCGGACAGCAAGCTGAACTTTGCACCGCCGACGGCCAGCGGCGACGGCTACGACGCCTACGTGTCCGATCCAGCCAAGCCGGTACCCTACCGGCTGCGACCAATCCGCCCGACTTATGCCAAGGACTCAACCTGGCGCTATTGGCTGGTGGACGACCAGCGCTTCGCCGCCGACCGGCCAGACGTGCTGACCTACTCCACCGACGTGCTGACCACTTCCGTCACCTTGTCCGGTGCGCCAGTGGCACACCTGCTGGCCTCCACCACCGGCACCGACGCGGACTGGGTGGTGAAGCTGATCGACGTGTTTCCGGACGAGGTGCCAGCTGAACCGGAGCTGGGCGGCTACGAACTGCCGGTGGCGATGGACATCCTGCGCGGCCGCTACCGCGACGATCCGGCCCATCCAAGTGCGATACCTGCCGGCAAGACGGTGGCCTACACGCTGCGCTTGCCCAACGTGGACCACAGTTTTCTGCCCGGACACCGGATCATGGTCCAGATCCAGTCAAGCTGGTTCCCCCTCTATGACCGCAATCCGCAGAACTACGTGTCCAACATCTTCTTCGCTCAACCGGATGACTACAGGAAGGCGGAGATGCGGGTGTTCCGTGCGCCAGATGCCGCCAGCTACATCCAGCTACCGGTGGTACCGGCCGATAGCGGGACGGTGGTGGCCGGACCTTGAGCAGATCCAGCCAATCCTTTACTAGGCTTGGGACCCATTAAATAGCTTGCGAAGGTGGCAATCGGCTGACGCATTTGCGGCATCAGGGGATGCTGCCGTGAATGATCGGCCTGATTGCCCAAGGCGCAGCTGCGGCGGAGCGAGCCGCATGTCCGGCTGTCGCACGGGGTGCCACGGGTCGATGACCGGCGGGTGATCAGTGGCGTCATCTTCGTGATCCGCAACGGCCTGTGCTGGCGCAAGGCGCTCAAGGACTAGGGTCCACACAAGACGACGTATGACCGCTTCATCCGATGGAGCCGGCCAGGCGTGTTCAACCGCATCGTTCCGGCGCTGGCGGCCAAGGCTGGCAAATCCGCTCAGTTGACAATCGATGCGACGCACCTGAAGGCGCACCGACCGCGGCCAGCCCCTAAGAAAGAGCCTGTTCCTCGGTGGATCGGACGCACCAAGGGCGGCCTGAACTCGCTGAGCAAGACCGTTCGCCACCGGACCAACACTACCCTGAACAACCGGCTCGAGCAGCACCATCGCGGCATCAAAGGCAGGAGCTCCTCCGCCCCCGCCGCTGTTACAACCAGATCGTTTCAGACCGCCTCCGCCGCTCCCGCTTCGCAGGAGATGCCCGCGTTACGTTCGGGATCATGCAGAACGCATAATCCAGCAGTCTCTCATGAAGAATATTGGGAACCCGGCGCAAGTGCTGACAGACCCTCGGCGCCCGACACTGATCAACGGCAGAAGGCTGTTCGAGCGGTCTGGTCAACTGGCAAAGCATCGACAGGTAGGGTCAGCCTTGGAGCTGGTGAGAGGTCACATGGCCTGCACGGCCTGCTGATCCACATCCCATGGAATAATATGTCGGAAGCAGATCGACGATATTGACGGTCCTCTCATAATGAGATAGCTCTCAGCTGCATAAAGCGGTCTATCCGCCTCTGTCCTCAGCGCTGCTGCGGCCGGGTCGGATATAGAAGCCGCGGCAGAGGATCTCGTCCGCGCGGACCCAGCTCCCGGCGCAGGATGTGAAAGGCCGAGAAGAGGGTTTGATGCGTAATCACATCTTAATTTTGATCTAGACCGTCATCATCGGCAGACACTTTCTGCCAGTGGTTCGATCCGGCTACGTTACATATCCATTCCGGCTTAGAGACATCTGGAGTGACCTTCAGTTATAGTGTCGATCCGGACGCCGGATGCAATGTGCGTCGTCCTCCACCATCGAGGCGAGTCGACCATGGCTGCAGGTCCATCCCCGTTCAATCAGCCGAAAAGCCAGTGCCGGATGCCCGAATCTGGACATGCGTTCGCAGAGATGGACGATCCGGCGCGAACGTTAGTTGATGAGCCTCATTACCGCTTGCCAATCAAAAAGCTGGTGCAAAACAAACCAGCGATACAGGAGGATACCGTGAACAAGACACTGACCGGCCCTAATCCTGGCCTCAAATGGCCTGATCCGATCACGACCCCGTCGTGGCCGTTGCTCGCCGTGGCCCTGGTCGCATCCGGGGGATTGGCGGGACCGGCTTTCGCGGCCGATCCGTCCACCGATGCGCAGAATAGCCAGCTTGCGCAGGCCTTGCAGGCTTCGCCAAACGTGCAGCTCGAGCCCGGCGAAGCGACGCCCCTCAACATTCAACTGGCGCAGGCCGCCGGGCAGGGCGCGCTGCAGTCCGCGATCGGCGCCGGACAGCCTTCGGCAAGCGCGCAGACCGGACCCAGCCAGCCGACGCCGCCGGTTGCCGGTGCGGGCGGCGGTGGTGGCGGGGCCGCGACCTACTCGATCAACCCGTCGCCGCCCGCGTTCAAGAATCCCTACGCCCTGGCCGATAGTCTGAAATACAGGGGATGGATCGTACCGCTGCCGGGCGCGCTCGATACCCTTGACCAGGGCCTCTTCGGCATCCGCGACACCCTGGCCAGACACGGCATCAGCTACTTCGGCTTCTCGACCACCACCTTTCAGGACAACATCATCAGGCACGGGCTTCCGGCAGGGAACCAGTTCGGTCCCCACAGCAGGGACAATCAGTCCTATGCCGGCCAGCTGCCGACCTACACCACGGCCAACACCATCTTCCTCATGTACGACCTGGCCCAGTACGGGATCCCCGACGGCCAGATCTCGATCGCCGGCTCCCTGCTGCAGACCAATTGGCAGCCGGGCGATCCCAACGGGATCAATGTGGGCCAGATCAGCTACTATCAGACGGCCTTCAACAGGCTGCTGGAGATCAAGGTGGGTTACCTCACCAACAACCTCGAGTACCTGGGAACCCAGATCGGCGGCAACATCGGCGCCGGCCTGTTCGGCGTCAGCGCGGCCATCCCGTTCGAGGAAGGACAGAATCTCGGCTCCTTCCCCACGCCGGCGGCGAACGTCAAGGTGAACCTTCCCAACCATTTCTACACCAAGCTCGGCGTGCAGCGAGGAACCAGTCCCGACGGCCTCCAGGCCGAGCGTCTGCAGAACCCGACATCGATACGCTTCGTGGGACCCAATGACGGCGTCGTCGTGATTGATGAGACGGGATACCGGGTCAACGCCGCACCGGGGCAGATGTCGACCTGGATCCGTGGTGCCGCCAACTACACCTCGAGCCGTTACACCAACTTCTCGACCTTCGAGCGCCAGCAGCCCAATTACGGGCTTTATCTCCTCGCCGATCGCCAGATCCTGAAGACGGCGCCGAACGGCGGTCCCCGCGCAGCCTTTCAGGGCCTCTATGTCGGCTTCTCGGCGATGTATGCTCCCAAATATCTCAACGCGTTCAGCCAGTACTATGAAGGACGCATCTACGGCTTCGGGCTGATCCCGGGGCGGCCGTTCGACCTCACCAGCTTCGCGTGGGATCAGAACGTCTTCAGCAAGGTCCTGGTCAACGAAGGTCGCTCCTTCGGGGAGCTGGCTCACACCAACGCCAATACCTTTACGGGATCCTACAACCTGCACCTCGTGCACGGCGTCAACGTCGCCCTCGGGCTGAGCTACACCGATCATCCGGTTCCCATCACCTATACCAGGAGCAGCGGCAGCTCCCTCAGCGTCCTGAGCAACCTTTTCATCTGGTTGTAGAAGACCTCGTCGTCCGGGCGGTGCGAACCTCCATGAGGCTCAAACACCGCCCGCGCGGTCGGGTCGGACGGATCGTCCGCGCAGGCCTGCGCCACCGCACGACCCAGGGACGGGGCGATCATGAACCGGAGACGCCCGTATGAAACGCTGGTTTGCTCTCCTGGGATGCTTCATCGGGATGAGCGTGGCGACCCCCGCCATCCTGTTGCAGCCGATGGGCCTGTTCCTGAAACCGGTAACGGCGGAGTTCGGATGGTCCCGAACCGAGTTCTCGGTGATCCTGTCGGTCGCGGCCCTGTTCAACGCCCTCATCATGCCCGTCGCCGGTTATCTCGTCGACCGGTTCGGCGCGCGTCGGATCGCCGCCGTGGGCACCACGCTCGGTTGCGGCATCTATGCGATGCTGTCGCTCGCCAATTCCTACGGCGAATTCATCGTCATCATGGCCCTGGCCGTGACCATGGGGAACCTGGCGAGCTACCCCGCCTTCATGGGGCTGGCGCAGCGCTGGTTCGACAAGCGGCTCGGTCTTGCCCTCGCCATCACCTCGACCGGTCTGGCGGTCGGAGTCGCCGGCTTTTCCTACCTCATTACCATGACCACCAGGCTGCATGGCTGGAGGATGGCCATTCTCACCGTCAGCCTGGTCGCCCTCGCGCTCGGCATCGTCAACCTCCTGGTGCTGGTTCGCGAGAATAACGGTCCGATACCGGACGCCGAACGTCGCGACGAGGCGATCCGGACCAACGGCGGCCTATCGCTGCCCCAGGCCCTGCGCACGCGGGACTTCTGGCTTTATGCCGCATCCTTCTCGCTGATCATCCTGGCGGTCGTGGGATGCAACTTCCATCTTCCGGCGCTGCTGTCCGACCACGGCGCGTCGCCTCGCGTGATCGCATCGGTGGTCGCGATCGGATCGGCGGGATCATTGTTCGGTCGGCTCTTCACCGGGATCATGCTTGATCGCTTTCCCGTGCGCGGCGTCGCCGGCGTGTTCCTTCTGGGCCAGGTGGTCGGATTCCTCATGCTGCTGGACGGGCTGCGTTGGGCCTTGCCGGCGGGGTTCCTGCTGGGAGCGATCCAGGGTGCCGAGATCGACGTGATGGGCTACGTCATCGTGCGCCGGTTCGGGCGGCTGGCCTACTCACGGATCGTGGGAACCTGCTTCGGCATCACCCTGATCGGGGCCATCGTCGGTCCGATCGTGATGGCGGCCATCTTCGACCGGACCGGATCCTATGATATCGGGCTGATGGTGCTTCCGGTGTTTCCGGTGCTCGCGTTCGGCCTGCTCTGCCAGGCCAAGTGTTCCCGGTGGGAGGTTGATACACCCTTGTTCGCCGAGCCCGCGATCGGGACCGCCCGGTGATGTCTCGTCCCGCCTGCACGGCCGCGTCGCCGGGTTGAGCCCTAGCGCAACCCGACAAGGCAATCTCCCTCACACCCTCAGCAGGACTCTCGCCGTCACGGCGAGCGAGCCTGACGACGGACCTCAAGCGCTCGCGATGGGAAGCTGAAGATAGGAGGCGCGCGATCCTCCGGTATGGATGATGTGCTGTCCCTGGTTCGCCGGCACGTAATCATCCACCAGCGGCATCATCGGCCCCAGCAGGTTGCGGGCGCTGATGACCAGCCGCAGCTGCTCGCCGGCATGGAACAGCAGGCCGATCGGCGACAGGTCGATCTCGACCTCCACGACTTCGTCGGGATTCAGCTTCTCGACCCGGTCGAAGCTGTGTGCCGGGACGGCGTCGGTGGACAGCGCCTCGTCCAGACGCCGTGCGGACACGCGCAGACGGCCGTTGGAGCCCTTGTAGCGCAGGATCGATGACCCGTTCTCGGTCAGATCCAGCATCCTGGCGCCCTGGTTGGGCACGGTGATCTGCTGGAGGTGGCTGCCATGGGCATCCAGCTTCTGGACGAGAACGAACAGGTCCATGTCGTCCGACCCCTTCGCCTCGACCCAGAGCCGGACCTTGGGATATCCGACCATGACGGTTTCGGACTCGAAGCGAACCAGGAAGGACACCAGACGCGGCTCAGCCTCGCTGTCATAGGCTGCGTTCATGTCCCTGGACGGCGCCTGCAACGTCAGGGCGCGCGACATGCCGTCGAGATAATACTTGGTATAGACCACACCGTCGGGGGGAAACTGGTCGGCAGGCTGGTTGACCTGGTCGCCGCCCTTGAGATCAAGCACCGAGTAGCGGACGCGCGGCGTATCCTCCCAGCCGTTCTCCTCGGCCTTCAGGTAACGATCGAAGAAGCGACGCAGATCCTCGACGTTCGCATCGTCGTAATAGTCCGGCCATTCCTGCGTGTTGTGGATGCGAAGCCACTTCTTCTCCGAGGCGATCTGCCGCCAACCCCGGAACGTGCCCATCGTATGCAGGGTGTTCGAGTAGCTCGCCACGACGTAGGCCGGAACCGTCACCCTGTCGAAGCGTGCCACCTTGTCTTCCCACAGGGCGTTGACGAGCGGGAAGCGTTCGGCCTCGGCGACGACGTCCTCCCGCTTGTTCTTGCCGGCATAGGATCGCCGCAGCCTTGTGGCGAAGCCGTGATCGGGCATCCCGCCGCGCATGACGAGATCGCGATACACGTCGCTGAAACCCTCCCATGGGTTGATCGCGGCGAGGTGGGGAGGCTGCTCGGCGGCGGTGAACCATTGGGCATGCGCGAGGTACGACGTGCCGCTCATGCCCACCTTGCCGCTGCACCAGTCCTGGACGGCGAGCCACTCGATCAGGTCGTGACAGTCCTGACCCTCCCGGCGCCCGAACATGTCGCTGTCGCCTTCGGAATGGGCGATGCCGCGCGGATCGGGATTGCAGATCGCATAGCCGTGCGCGCACCAATAGGCGGGGTCGGGACCCTCGAACTTCTCCAGCCCCGATACCAGACCGGAACTGATGCCGAGACTGGCGAACAGCATGGTGACGCTAGGTGACGTACCCTGGCTCTTCCCGTAGGGGCTCCAGGCGATGATGACGGGCATCTGCTGGACGCCCGCGGGACGAAAGATGTCGACATAGATCGTCGTCCCGTCGCGCATGACGACGGCGACATCCCTCTCGAACACGATGTCGATCGGCAAGGGTCGGAACATCGGATCGGGCCGATATCCGGCCGGCAGAATGCTGGTCCCGGGAGAGAAGGCGCCGAACAGCCCATATGTCGGGCCTGCCCCATAGGGATTGGTCGGCACGAAGACCTTTTGCTCATCACACATCTTGGATTTTCCTTCTTGGCATCTTGAGCATTACGGCGTGACCGTCATGTGCCGGACGGAAAGATCCAGGAGCGGTGGATCATGCTGGACCGGCACCCATTGCGTGGTCGATTCATCGGGCAAGGCGATCCGCTCGCGACGCCGCCGTTGGCCTTTCTTGGCCAGCCTGACAGGATGCCGACCACGGATTGACATCCCTCCCTGATTGAGAGAGCTTTCATTTCTGTATCGCGAAGCGGTGGGAAGCACAAGCATGATGGAGCACGACAAGGCAGCCGTCATTGAGGTTCTGAACCTCTACGGCTTTGCGCTTGATGCCCAAGAATGGGACCTGTTCGACCGTATCTTTACGGAGGACGTGAAGGCGGATTTCGGTCCAGCCGGAGCCAGATGGTCCGATCTGGCCAATTTCAAACGATCCTTTGCCGAGTTCCACACCACGCTGGACAATCATCAGCATACGATGATGGGTCAGTTGGTGCATATTGACGGCGACAAGGCCTATGCCTTCTCCTATGGCAACTGGCTGCTCGTGCGTGACGATGCCAAGGGCGGTTCCTCATGGCTTGGAACCGGCTGGTATGACGACGAGCTGGTTCGTGCGGAAGGCGGTTGGCTGATCAAGCAGCGCGTGTGCCGACTCGTATCCTGGACCGGCAATCCGCTCGTTCCGGTGCCGAACTATGAGCACAATCCCGACATGAAGACGAACGTGCTCTTCAAGCACAGCAAGGCCGGAGAGATCGGGTTCCTGAAGGCGATCAAGGGAAAATAGTCACGGCATCGCCCGACCCAGGACTACGGCCAGTTCGAGAATATCGGCATCAGACGGTATATCCGAGCAGGGTGACTGGAATACCCCCTGGGTAAGAATCAAGACCATCGAAGAGAGGGGCCCGTATCCCTCACCTCATCATTCCTGGCGTGAGGCTTGGATAAAGATAGTGGTTGTCCGGATCGGTGCACCGCGCGCATGATCGCACCGACCGTGACGACACGTTCCTCATCGTCCCGATGATCGGGAACGGCACCTCGCTGATCTTCATGGACCCATTGAGATGGGACGATCCGGAAGACCTCAAGATTGATGGTGCTCCTCAAACCCAATTGTTTTCATGCTTCCCGACCGGACAGGGCCCGGGCCCGCACCCGCTCGGTGATGGTAAAGCCTTGAGTTCTGTTCAAGATGAAACGTGAGGGGCCCATGGCTGACGTCATCCAAGCGAAAGCGCTGCGGGATCTTGAGGGAGAGGTTCTAACCGGCATCTTTGGCGGCCCGGTGACCGGGTTGCGCTACCAGACGCCAACGGTGGAGGGCCTCACCGACGAGCGCGGCGAGTTCCGCTACCGAACAGGCGAGACAGTCTCCTTCCTGATCGGACGCCTGGTTCTGGGGTCCGTGCTTGGAGCGCCTCGCCTCAACCTCGCGCAGCTCAACAGCCGGGTTGCGGGCAACATCGACAAGCTGCATGACCTGTCGCTGACCAACTTGGCACGGCTGTTTCACACGCTGGACCAGGACGGCAACCCGGAGAACGGCGTCATGATCGCGCCGGCGGTGCATGACATCGTCGGCTCGCAGGTCATCATGCTCGACTATCCGCCTGGCATGCACGGCGACAACCCGACCGGGCTGGACAGCTTCGAGAGCAATCCGGTCATCGTCGGTCTTCTCGAACGGCTCAACGCGGAACCCGGCGTGTTCACGGCGAAGACGCCCAGGAAGCTTTGCTCGGCCGCCGCGGCGCGCAATGCGCTGCGCCGCAACATTCGCGGCATCATCAAGAGCACCGACGTCAAGATCCCGCTGCGCGACGGGTCGTTCGTATACGCAGACGTCTTCCGTCCCGACGATGACGGGAAGCATCCCATCATCATGAGCATGAGCTTCTACGGCAAGAGCTTCTATCACGAATGTATCTGCAACGAGGCGGATGCGGTCCAGAAGGAGGAGATGGAGGATCGTTACTTCTCCGGCAATCCGGACAGTCTGCAGTCTGAGAACCATGAGACCGTCAACACGTCGGAATGGGTCCCGAATGGCTACGTGGTGATCCGTATGGATGCTCGCGGCGTCTGCCGCAGCCCGGGCCTCCAGACACCACTCGGCCGTCAGGAAGCGGAAGATTACTACGACGGCATCGAGTGGGCCGGCGTGCAGCCGTGGTCCAACGGCAGCGTTGGCCTGTGGGGCATGTCCTACGTGGCGATGGCGCAGCACAACGTTGCCAGCCTGCAGCCGTCGCACCTGAAGGCGATGATCGCCCAGGGCACGGACTCCGATCCCTACAACGAATACCTCTGCAACGGGGGCTTGTGGTCGGAGGCCTGGTGGACCTGGTGGTGGAAGATCTGGTCTGGCAAGAACCATTGCGGGGAACGGGGGCAGACGGACTGGATGGAGCGCCTCAGGGCGACCCCATTCGACGACCGGTCCGTGTATGGTCCGCACAGCAAGAGCTTCATGCGTCCGGAAATGGACAAGGCGACGGCCGCCGTCTGGATCGTCGGTCCTCAGACCGGCGTCGTGATCCATCATCTCGGCAGCAGCGAGACCTTTATCCGTGCCACCGGCGCCAAGGCCCGAAAGTTCGACTTCGTCGACGCCTGGTTCCCCGACTCCTACCGCGGTGAGACCGTGGCCGCGCACCAGCGCTATTTCGACTACTGGCTCAAGGGAATTGAGAACGGGGCCATGGATGGTCCGCCCGTCCGCGTCCAGGTCAGGACCGGCAACGCCGCCAATTTCGAGCTTCATGAAGAAACCTGGCCGATCGCCCGCACCAACTATACGCGGCTGTATCTGGACGCCTCACCGTCGGACTGGGCTGGCGACGGGAGGCGGCAGGATTTCCGGCGCATCCTGCCCGCACCGGCCGCCACCGAGAACAATGCCAGCTACGATGCCCACCTGGAGCTCGGTCAACCGATCCCGTTCCCCAAGGGGCATGTCGGAGGCACGCCCCGCTGGTCGACAGGCATCTGCTTCGTGAGCGACCCGATGCCCGAGGACCTGGTGCTGGCCGGCTACATGAAGGTCGGCCTCTGGGTGTCGTCGACCAGCAAGGACATGGACGTCTTCATCTCGTTGCGCGTCATCGACGACCAGGATCGCGAGATCCGCTACGAGTCGGTCGTGCTGCCGATCGATCCGGAGCACATCTCCCCGGCCACGCACGGGGTGCTGAAGGTGTCGCACCGCAAGCTTGATGAGGCGCGGACCACGGAATACCTGCCCGTCCACACCCACGCGGCCGCCGACCATGCCCCCCTCGAAAAGGACGAGGTCGTGGCGATCGAGGTAGGGCTCAACCCCAGCACGGCGCTGGTCCGGAAGGGTTATCGGCTGCGGCTCGATGTGCAACCCAACTCTCCCGACGGCATCCCCTCGCGAGCCTATGACGAGAGCTATCATGTCGGAGCCAGGAACGCCGTCCATACCGGGCCGCAGCATCCCAGCTACGTGCAGCTGGCGGTCGTTCCCCCGGCACCTGGCTAGGCTGCGTGGCGGCGGTCGGATCGCCGACACCGCCATCCGGGCTTGACGGCATGATGAAGAGCGCCGTCCGGCAGCGGACGGGGGCTCATTCATGGCAATGGAGAACAAGGGCATGATCCTGGTCACGGCAGCTCATGGGAATCAGGGCAAGCTGCTGGTCCCGAAGTTGCTCGCGGCGGGTGCCACCGTGCGAGCCTGCGTTCGCAGCGAGGCATCAGCCGCGTCGCTGCGTGCCGCCGGCGTGGCCGATGTCGTCGTGGGCGACCTCTCCGATCCCCACCAGATGGCGCAAGCGATGGCGGGGGTCGAGAAGGTCTACTATGTCGGACCCACGCTGCATCCGCAGGAACGCGAGATGGGACTCGCCGCCGTCGATGCGGCGTCGGCGAGCGGCGTGAAGCACTTCGTCTTCTCGTCGGTTCTGCACGCCATCACGACGGACCTTCTGCAGCACGAGATCAAGCGCGACATCGAGGAGCACCTGCTGTCGAGCGGCCTGGAGTTCACCATCCTTCAGCCGTCCAACTACATGCTGGCGCACAGGCTGCGGCCGGTCTTCGAGCGGAGCGTCTTCCGGCTTCCCTGGTCGCTCGAGCGACTCCAGTCGATGGTCGATCTGGGGGACGTGACCGAGGTGGCCGCGACCGTCCTGACTGACAGCGATCGCCACGCGGCAGCGACCTATGAGCTCGCTGCCCCGGGGCGCTACACCGCGCACGACCTGCAAGCCATCATCTCCCGCATCCTCGATCGGCCCATCGCGGTCGAGCGCATCAGCGTGGAGAGCTTCCTTGGCGAGCTGCTGGGCGACGATCTGAGCCGGTTCCCCTATCAGACGCGGATGTTGCGCGCGATCAGCGCCCGCTACAGCAGCCACGACTTCATCGGCAATCCCAACGTCCTGGAATGGCTGCTGGGCCGCCCGCCAACCAGCTTCGCCCAGTTTGTCCAGGCACATCATGACGCCTATCAAAGAACCAGAACCCCATCGCCCTCGCCTGCGCAATAAGGGGCTATACGCGCCGCTGCGCTGGCCGGCCTGCGGACGGATGCGTTCGGAATGGCGACACTGACACCCTGCTACCGGTCCCGGCCGGTCCTGCCCATAGGCTGTGGGCGCTCAACCGGCCAGCCGTCGCGTCCGCGTCGCATGCGTCTCCTGAGAAGGTGCCTGGATAAGCTGATGGTCCTTGAGCTGGCTGGACGCCAGGATGGGCTGCCTCGACTTCCGCTGGTTGGCGCAGACGATCTGTCGCGCCTCGGCGGATATCATCCCCAGGGTACGGAGCTGAAATTCCGCAGCACGCGTTGCCACGTCCCGCCCGGCTCCGGCGAGGCGCGCGCTGACCCCGGCGCGGAGAATGGCCAGGAGGGTGTCGATCACGAACTCGTCGATGGTCTCGGAGAAACGGCCCTGCTCGATCCCGAGCGCGACGTCCAGCCGCATGTAATGGGAGATATCCTCCTTGATCGCCTCGAACTCGCTGAAGGCGGTAACGAGCAGGCGGCCCCAGGTCGGTTCGGCCGCCGCCATCTCTATGAACTGATAGGTTCCGAACGCGACCCGTTCAGCACCGTCGTTGAGTGACAGGCGGGTGCTGTTCATCTCGTTGTGCATGGCGAGGGTGACTGCATGGCACACCGAGGCGACGATCTCCGCCTTGTCCTTGAAGTAAAGGTAGAAGGTCCCGTTCGCGAGTTCCGCCGCGGCAGCGATCTCGCTGACCGAGGTGGCGCTGATCCCGCGCTCCGACATCAGCTTCAGTGCCGCTTCCGTCAGGCGCGCACGCGTGCGGCCGCGCTTCCCGTCTTGCTGCAGCGGATGCAGGGACCGTGTCTTCATCAACCCTCCATACCTTGCCCGCTCCACCAGGACAAATTGCCAACAACCGTTCCCTGACGACGTGTAGCCTGAGCAATGGCTGGGATGGCACCAAGGCTGATCGACGTTCTGTTCCAAACCCAACTAGAGCGGTTTCTCACCTCGCTGAATCGCAGGGGATTCCCATCGGCCTGGTTTT
>CAXSBC010000002.1:0-521825 GCA_964236105.1 uncultured Acetobacteraceae bacterium
AAAGCGCCGCCAACATATCCCTTCCAAACATATTCGACTGTCAATGAACAGACGCCGCTCCATGTTGCCATGAAGGCCTCAGCCCGGAAGCGGAGGAAGTTGCAGCGGAGCGGGTCGACACCCGTTCCGTCATCTGCGGCGGAGACGAGGATTTAGGCGCGCCTGCCGCCCCCGTCAACCGGCAAACCGTCATCGCGCGCACTTCTTCGAAGCCTTGGTCAGTTCCTCGCTTCAAGCCGTGGCGGCGCCGACGCCGGGTCGGCGGGTCCGGACGCGCCCCCATCTGCCGGCCCGCCGGGAAAGCTCGGCTCCCACCCCCCACCAAGCGCGGTGTAGAGCTGCACGAGGTTCGAGGCCTCCGTCATCGTGCTGGTCGCCAGCTGCTGTTGCGCCGACAGCAGGGTCCGCTGCGCGTCGAGCACGTTCAGGAAGGTCTCCAGCCCATGCGTGTATTGCTGCTGCGCCAGCTCCAGCGCCCGCCGGGCCGCCTGCACCGATTGCGCGAGCTGGTCGTGCCGCTGCTGCTCGGCCGCATAGGCCGTGAGGGCGTTATCAACATCGTGCCAGGCGCTGAGCACGGTCTGCTGGTAGCTGATCGCCGCTTCCTGCTGTCGCGCCTTGCTGAGCTGCAGCTGGCCGCGCAGGCGACCGCCCTCGAAGATCGGCAGGCTGATCGTCGGCCCGAAATTGTAGGCTGCCGCCGACCAGAAGGCGAGGTCGCGCAACGACAGGCTCTCCAGGTTCAGAGCGCCGGTCAGCGTCACCCTCGGATAGAAGTTCGCCACCGCGACCCCGACATTCGCCGTCGCCGCATGCAGCTGCGCCTCTGCCTGACGGATGTCGGGACGCCGGCGCGCCAGCTCCGACGGAAGCCCGATCGGCACCCGCGGCGGTATCGCCGGCACCAGCGCGGACTGCTCCAGCTCGGCCCGCAGCGCCTGCGGCGGCTCCCCCAGCAGCAGGCTGAGCGCGTTGATCTGCTGCGCCACCTGCTGCTTGTCGTTCGGGATCTCGGCCGTCGTCGTCTCGAGCTGCGTCAGCGCGTTCTCGACATCGAGCTCGGTCGTGAGCCCTCCCACGTAGCGCTGTCGCGTCAGGACGAGCGACGCCTCCTCGGTCTTCTGGTTGTCGACCGCGATGGCGAGCTGCGTCTGCGACCCGCGCAGCATCATGTAGTCGCGCGCGACCTCGGCAAGCCGCGCGATCAGCACCGACCGGCGGTCTTCCGCCGACACGGCCACGCTTGCCCTGGCGGATTCAACCTCCCGGCGCACCCGACCCCACAGATCGAGCTCCCAGGACGCATCGATCCCTTCTTCGAAGATATCGACCGCGGGCGTGGTCACCG
Source organism: uncultured Acetobacteraceae bacterium (assembly GCA_964236105.1). GTDB lineage: Bacteria > Pseudomonadota > Alphaproteobacteria > Acetobacterales > Acetobacteraceae > Lichenicola. The sequence continues at coordinate 1,349 of CAXSBC010000002.1, forward strand.
AGCCGGCATATTGCTGCAGGCTCCTGACGTTCGCGCCCGAGATCGTCGTGCCGGCGAGGCTTGCTCCGTTGGCCGGCAGTCCGCTGACGCTGTCCTGCAGGCCGCGCTCGATCTCCTTGTCGCTGATCTTCGTGCGCATGTAGCTGCCGGCACCGGTGAGGGTCGGATACCGGTCGGCGGCGGTGACCCGCAGCTGCGCCCGGCTTTCCACCAGCCGCGCCGTCGCCAGCCGCACGTCGAGGTTGGTCTGCGCCGCCCGTGCCTCCAGCGCCGACAGCTCCGGATCACCGAACACGTCCCACCAGCGCGGATCGGGCGGTGACGGATCGGGCGTGCTGGCCGGCGCGGCCATCCCGGATGCGGCCTGCCCGCTGCCGCCCTGCGTCGTCAGCCAGCTGCTGGGCGACCAGAGGCTCGGCCGCCGGAAGTCCGGCCCGACGCTGCAGCCCGATCCGCTCAGCGCAGCACCTGCGAGCAATGCGCGAAGCCCCGCCATGGCCCGCCTGTTCAGTCTGGACGCCATGGGACCGCTCCTGTCGCCGGGGCCACGTTGCTCCGTCGCCAGTCGCCCGATCATCCGGATGCGACCGCCACCCTCGGACGAGCATGACAACTGACCGACCGGTTCGGTCAGCGTTGACAAGCCGACAGTATCTGCTTTGCTCGTGCCGTCAATGTCAGGGTCGGACGCTGGGCGGCCGGAGCCGCCTGCCCGGCCAGGCGCCATGACCGGAGGCGCACCATGTCGGAGCAGGAAGAACACTCGACGGCCAAGCGGCGGCAGATCATCCGTGGCGCCGAGATCATCTTCACCGAGTGCGGCTACGAGGGCGCCAGCATGTCGCGGATCGCGCTGCAGGCGGCGGTGTCCAAGGGCACCCTCTACAACTATTTCGCCGGCAAGTCCGAGCTGTTCGCCGCCTTCGTCGCACAGAAGACCAGCACCACCCTGATCCATATATTCGAGCCGGTCATCGAGCGGGACGACGTCCGCACCATCCTGCACGACATCGCCCACCGCATGATCTCGCTGATGCTCTCCCCGGGCAGCCTCGTGCTGTACCGGATCGTGATATCGGAAGCCGGCAAGTTCCCGCATCTGGCTCAGATCTTCTGGGAGGCCGGGCCGCAGCGGGCGCTCACCCACATGGCGTCCTGGCTCACCGAGCAGATGCGTGTGGGCCGCCTCCGGCAGGCCGATCCCGACATCGCCGCCGACCAGTTCTTCGCGCTCTGCCAGACCTCGTACTGCATGAAGCGCCGGCTGCAGCTGGTCCCGGAGATCTCGCCGGAGGAGCTGAACATCGTGGTCGAGGGTGCCGTCCTGCTGTTCCTCGCCACCTACGGCCTGAGGGCCGAGGATCATCCGGCGCACCGGTCCGCCGCTGCATGAGCGATGCCCCTTGCAGCCTCCGGCATGGAACGCTAGGAACCGCGCCACGCCCGGTGTCGCTGCTGTAGCTCAGTGGTAGAGCACTCCCTTGGTAAGGGAGAGGTCCAGGGTTCGAGTCCCTGCAGCAGCACCACGCGCCGGCGCCACAGGTTGCCGATCCTCATGCCCCAGCCGCCCCGGTCCCGGACGTCCCCCCGGCCCCCGCCCGCGTCGGGCGATCGTGCAGAAGCCGAGCGTCAGGCGAGGCTCGCGCGGGAAGCGGCGGCGCTGCGCGAGAACCTGCGCCGCCGCAAGCAGCAGATGCGGGCCCGCGAGGACGAGCCGGCCGACGCCGCACCGCCTGCCATCCCGCCCGGCCGCGATCCGGCCTGATCTCCACCGATTGCTCCCCTGCCCCATGACGGGCTAGTGGTGCCTGGCTATCGCCGTTGCGGCCGGCTCGGATCAACCAGGCACGGCCCACCCGCCAGGACGAGGATCGACGCCGATGCCGGTCATGCCCGATAGCTGGATCCGACGCATGGCGACCGAGCGGGCGATGATCGAGCCGTTCGTCGACACGCAGCGGCGCGACGGCGTCATCAGCTACGGCCTGTCCTCCTACGGCTACGACGCGCGCGTCGCCTCGGAGTTCAAGATCTTCACCGACGTCGACAGCGTCACCGTCGACCCGAAGAACTTCAACGAGAAGAGCTTCGTCACCCGCAACGTGCCGGTCTGCATCATCCCGCCGAACAGCTTCGCGCTGGCGCACACGATCGAGTATTTCCGCATCCCGCGAGACGTGCTGGTGATCTGTCTCGGCAAATCCACCTATGCGCGCTGCGGCATCATCGTGAACGTCACGCCGCTCGAGCCGGAATGGGAAGGCCAGGTCACCATCGAGATCAGCAACACGACGCCCCTGCCCGCCCGCATCTATGCCGACGAGGGCATCTGCCAGTTCCTGTTCCTGCAGGGCGACAGCCCGTGCGAGGTCAGCTACGCCGACAAGTCCGGCAAATACATGGGCCAGCGCGGCGTCGCCACGCCGCGCATGTGAGAGAGAGCGACACGCGATGGACCGTTTCCTGATCCGTGGCGGACGCCCGCTGCACGGCGAGATCCCGATCGGCGGCGCCAAGAACTCCGCCCTGAAGCTGCTGGTGGCGGGCCTGCTGACGTCGGAGCGCGTGGTGCTCAGCAACGTGCCGCGGATCGACGACATCGCCACCATGCGGCTGCTGCTCGAACAGCACGGAATCACCATCGAGGATGTCGAGGACGGCACCGGCCATACGCTGTCGGTCGGCGGCGACATCACCAACACCGAGGCGCCGTACGACATCGTCTCGAAGATGCGCGCCTCGATCCTGGTGCTGGGCCCGCTGCTGGCGCGCGCGCGCGAGGCCCGCGTCTCGCTGCCGGGCGGCTGCGCCATCGGCACGCGGCCGGTCGACATCCACCTCAAGGGGCTGGAGGCGCTCGGCGCCGAGATCCGACTCGAGGCCGGCTATATCGACGCCCGCGCCCCGCGCGGCCTGACCGGGGCGCGCATCGTGCTGCCGTTCGCCTCCGTCGGCGCCACCGAGAACCTGCTGATGGCAGCCACCCTGGCGGATGGCCGCACCGAGATCGTCAATGCCGCGCGCGAGCCCGAGATCGCCGACCTGATCGCCTGCCTGGTGGCGATGGGTGCGCGCATCGCCGACCAGGGGGCGGGCATCATCGTCGTCGACGGCGTGGACCGGCTGCACGGCGCGCGCCACGCCGTGGTCTCCGACCGGATCGAGTGCGGCACCTATGCGTGCGCGGTCGGCATCGCCGGCGGCGACGTGCGGCTGCTCGGCGGCCGCGTCGGCCATCTCGGCGCCGTGGTGCGGGTGCTGGAGGAGGCCGGCATCGAGGTGAGCCAGGAGGAGGGCGCGATGCGGGTCCGGCGCAGCGGTCCGCTGCGCGGCGTCGATGTCATGACCGAGCCCTATCCAGGCTTTCCCACCGACATGCAGGCGCAGTTCATGGCGCTGTTCTCGGTCGCCGAGGGCGCCTCGATGATGACCGAGACCATCTTCGAGAACCGCTTCATGCACGTCCCCGAGCTCAACCGGATGGGCGCCCGGATCAACGTGCACGGCTCGTCGGCGATCATCCGCGGCGTGCCGACGCTGTCCGGCGCGCAGGTGATGGCCACCGACCTGCGCGCCTCGTTCTCGCTGATCCTGGCCGGGCTGGCCGCGACCGGCGAGACGGTGCTCAGCCGGGTATACCATCTCGATCGCGGCTACGAGGCGGTCGAGCGCAAGCTGTCTGGCTGCGGCGCCCGGATCGAGCGCCTGACCGACTGAGACCGGAGCCGGGTGCGGCTGCGGGACGCCCATGCGCGCGGCACCCTTCCGCAGCATCCGGCCGGATGCTATCGCCCCGGCCTGCGTGCGGCCCGGTTCGGTGCGCGCCGGTCCGCCCCGGAGACCTCATGTCAGCGCTGCCCCGTGCCGCCGCCCTTGCCCCGGACACCACAGCACCGCTGGTGCTGGCCCTGCCCAAGGGCCGCATCCTGCACGAGTGCGGGCCGCTGCTGGCCGCAGCCGGCGTCCAGCCCGCCGCCGACTGCCTCGACGAGGACAGCCGCCGCCTGCGCTTTCCCACCAGCGATCCGATGCTCGACGTGGTGCGGGTGCGCCCCTTCGATGTCGCGACCTTCGTGGCCTTCGGCGCGGCCCAGATCGGCATCTGCGGCGCGGACGTGCTGATGGAGTTCGATTATCCCGAGATCTACGCGCCGCTCGACCTGCGCATCGGCGGCTGCCGCGTCTCGATCGCCGAGCCGGCCGCATCGGCCGACGACGACGACCCGGCGCGCTGGTCGCAGGTGCGCGTGGCGACCAAGTATCCCAACATCGCGCGCCGGCACTTCGCCGCCCGCGGCGTGCACGCCGACATCGTGCACCTCAACGGCGCGATGGAGCTGGCTCCCGGCCTCGGCCTGTGCCGCCTGATCGTCGACCTGGTGCAGACCGGATCGACCCTGAAGGCGAACGGCCTGCAGGAGGTGGAGGTGATCGCCGACGTCACCAGCCGGCTGATCGTCAACCGCACCGCGCTGAAGACCCAGCCGGAAGCGGTGGGGGCCTGGATCCGCCGCTTCAGCCGGGCGGTCGACGGCCGGACCGACGCCGCCGGACCGGTCGCCGGATCGTGAGGCGCCTCGACGCGTCCGCGGCGGGCTTCGCCGAGGCGTTCGAGGCGCTGGCGAGCGAGACCCGCGACGGCGGCAGCCGCGTCGACGGGCCGGTACGGGAGATCCTGGAGACGGTGCGCGCGCAGGGCGACGCCGCCGTCTGCGCCTATACCGACCGCTTCGACCGGCACGAGCAGCCGCTGACCCCGGACCGGCTGCGCGTCGCCGCCGCCGACATCGATGCCGCCTGCGCCGCCATCCCGTCCGGACTGCAGCAGGCGCTGGAGCTCGCGGCCCGTCGCATCGAGCGCTTCCACCGCGCGCAGATGCCGCAGGGCTTCGCCTTCGAGGACGAGGCCGGGCTGACCCTCGGGCTGCGCTGGACGCCGCTCGACTCCGCCGGGATCTACGTGCCCGGCGGCAAGGCCGCCTACCCGTCGTCGGTGCTGATGAACGCCATCCCGGCACGGGTCGCCGGCGTCGGCCGCATCGCCATGTGCGTGCCCTGTCCGGGCGGCGTGCTCAATCCGCTGGTGCTCGCCGCCGCCAGGCTGGCCGGCGTCGAGGAGGTCTACCGCATCGGCGGCGCGCAGGCGGTGGCGGCACTCGCCTACGGCACGGCCACGATCGCGCCCGTCGACCGCATCGTCGGCCCCGGCAACGCCTATGTCGCCGAGGCCAAGCGCCAGGTGTTCGGCCATGTCGGCATCGACAGCATCGCCGGCCCCTCCGAGGTCGTGATCGTCGCGGATGGCGACAACGATCCGCACCACGTCGCCCTCGACCTGCTCGCCCAGGCCGAGCACGACGAGCAGGCCCAGTCGATCCTGGTCACCGATGACGGCGTCTTCGCCGATGCCGTGGCGGCCGCGGTGCAGGCTGCGCTGGCGACGCTGCCGCGTGCCGCCATCGCCGGTGCGAGCTGGGCATCCTATGGCGCCATCATCCTGGTGCCCCGGATGGCGGCGGCGTGGCCGATCGTGAACCGGCTCGCGCCCGAGCACCTGCAGCTCATGCTGGTCGACGACCGGGACGCGTTCGCCGCCATCCGTCATGCCGGCGCCATCTTCCGCGGCCGTCACTGTCCGGAAGCGATCGGCGACTACGTGGGCGGTCCGAACCACGTGCTGCCGACCAGCCGGACCGCGCGCTTCGCCTCAGGCCTCTCGGTGTTCGACTTCCTCAAGCGCACCACCTGGATCGCGGCCGACAGGCAGGGGCTGGCGCAGGTCGGGCCGGCCGCGGTGGCGCTTGCCGAGGCCGAGGGCCTGCAGGCGCATGCGGCCAGCGTCGCCGCCAGACTCGGCCACGCTTGACCGCCGTCGGCGCAATCCTCATGTTCCGGCCCGAAATCCTGCGCGAATGCCGCCTTCCTGCAGCAGATGAGCCGGACTCCCAGCCATAACCGAGGAGGCGCCTGATGCGTCAGTGCCACACGATCCAACAACAGACCGACGAACGCAATGTCTAAGGAAGACATGATCGAGTTCAGCGGCACCGTTCAGGAACTGCTGCCGAACGCGATGTTTCGCGTGAAGCTCGACAACGAGCACACCATCCTCGCCCACACCAGCGGCAAGATGCGCAAGAACCGCATCCGCGTTCTCGCCGGCGACCGCGTCAACGTCGAGATGACTCCCTACGACCTGTCCAAGGGTCGCATCACCTTCCGCTTCAAGTAGCGCCCCTCTTGCCAGAGGCCGTGCGCGCCAGGCTGTTCCTGGCCTCGGCAAGTCCGCGTCGGCGCGACCTGCTCGCACAGATCGGCATCGAGCCGGACGCCATCCTCACCCCCGACATCGACGAGACCCCGCGTCGCGACGAGCTGCCGCGGCACTACGCCGTCCGGTTGGCCCACGCCAAGGCGGAGGCCGGGATCCGGCTGGCGCCGGGCGACGGGCTGCTGCTCGCCGCCGACACCGTCGTCGCCCTCGGCCGACGCATCCTGCCCAAGGCTGAGGACGAGGCGGTCGCGCGCCGATGCCTCGGCCTGCTGTCGGGGCGACGTCACACGGTGATCACGGCCGTGGTGCTGCGCGGTCCGGCGGGCGGCATCAGCAGCCGCGTGGTCGAGAGCACGGTCGGCTTCTCGCGCCTGACCGACCGGCAGACCGACGCGCTGGTCGCCGCCGGGGACTGGCGCGGCAAGGCCGGCGGCTACGCGCTGCAGGGTCATGCGGCGGCGTTCGTGCGGTTCCTGTCCGGCAGCCATTCCAACGTCGTCGGGCTGCCGCTGTTCGAGACGGCGCAGCTGCTGCGCGGACGCGGCTGGCTGGCGTGACGATCCGCCTGCTGGCCGCCTGCAGCCCCGGCGAGATCCGGATCGCGGCGGTCGAGGGCGACCTGCTGCTCGACTACGCGATCTGGCGCCCGGGCGCACCGGACGGCGTCGACGATCTGCATCGCGGCCGGATCACGGCCGTGCTGCCCGCACTCGGCGGCGCCTTCGTCGCCCTGGCGGCCGGCGACGGCTTCCTGCCCCTGCGCGAGGCCGACCGCCTTGCCGAGGGCGATGCCGTGCTGGTGCGCGTCAGCCGCAGCGCGCAGGGCGGCAAGGGCCCGCGGCTGCGTCTCGCCGAACCCCGGCACCCCGGCGATGCCGTCGGTCCGCCCTGCCTGATCGCCGCCGGTCCGGACCCGCTCACCCGGCTGGCCGACAGCGTCCCCGGCTCACCGATCGTCGCCGACGACCCCGGCCTCGCGGCAGAACTGGTGCCCGCGCTGCGTGACCGGATCCGGCTGGCGGCGAGCGCGATCCCGCCCGAGATCGAGGCGCTGATCGACTCGCTGGGGGATCCGGAGGTCGCGCTGCCCGGCGGCCTGCGGGCCAGCATCCATCCTACGCCCGCGCTGGTGGCGATCGACGTCGACGGCGCTGCCGCGAGCGCCGGACGCCAGGCCAAGCAGACCGCGCAGTTCGCCGCCAACCGCGCGGCGATCGCGCCGCTGCTGCATCAGCTGCGTCTGCGCAACCTGTCGGGCGCGATCCTGATCGACCTGGCCGGTCTCGCCACGCGCAAGCGGGCGGCGCTGCGGCCGGAGATCGAGGCGGCCCTGGCGCGCGACCCGCTGCAGCCGCGCCTGCTGGGCTTCACCGCCCTCGGCCTCGCCGAGATCCTGCGCCCGAGACGCCATCCGCCGCTGCACGAGCTGCTGTCCGGTCCGCATGCCGCCGGGCTGGCGGCCCTGCGGGCGGCAGCGCTGGAGGCCGCGGGACCGCTCCACCGGCTGCCCCGCCTGGTCGCGGGGCTCGGCGTTGCCACCGCGCTGGAGCGCGACCGCACCGCGCGCGAGGCGTTGGCGCGCAGCGCCGGGCAACCCATCTCGATCCGCATGGATCCGTCCCTGCCCGATCTCGCCTGGAAGCTGGAGCATGTCTGACCCCTCGCCGGCCGCGCCGGCCTGCCCGATCTGCGGCCGGCCGGCGGAAGGCAGGCAGCGTCCGTTCTGCTCGATCCGCTGCGCCGATGCCGATCTCGGCCGCTGGCTCACCGGGCAGTATCGCGTGCCCGGCCCGCCGCTCGATCCGGACGATCCCGCCTCGGCCGCCGGAAGCGGCGACGGATCCGCCGGCCGGCGGCTTGATCCCGAGGACGGCCTGGGCTAAAGCCTGCGCCACCAACGGATTGGCCGTTCGGCCTTCCCGCAGCGCCGATGCCCAGGTAGCTCAGTTGGTAGAGCATGCGACTGAAAATCGCAGTGTCGGTGGTTCGAATCCGCCCCTGGGCACCATCATCGCCGCATGGCTTTCCTCTCGTTCGGCCCTGTTCATCGACTGGAGAGGACGCCCCATGACGGCTGAGACCGGGACTGCCCGCGCCGAGCCGGTCCTCGATCTTCGTCCCGAGACCAGCGCCGCCCGGCTGCGTCACGTCGGGCGCGACCTCGTCGAGACCATGCGCCTGTGGCGGCTGTGCTGGACGCTCGGCTGGCTTGACGTGAAGCTCCGCTATCGCGGCTCGATCCTGGGCCCGTTCTGGCTGACCGCCTCGACCGCCGTGATGGTGGCCGCGATGAGCCTGCTCTACACCACGCTGTTCAGGATCGACCTCGCCAACTACATGCCCTTCCTGTCGCTGTCGCTGGTGCTTTGGGGCTTCATCGGCGGGGTGGCGAACGAGGGCGCCACCTGCTTCACGCAGGCCGAGGGCATGATCCGTTCGATGCGGGTGCCGTTCGGGCTGCACGCCGCGCGCACCATCATCCGCAACATCCTGGTGCTGCTGCACAACGTCGTGGTGGTCGTGGTGGTGTTCGCGATCTTCCACGTCTGGCCGGGCCGCCACGCCGTCTGGGCGCTGCCCGGGGCGGTGCTCTGGATCATCGACGCCGCCGCCGCCTGCCTGCTGCTGGGCACCCTCGGCGCCCGCTACCGGGACATCCCGCCCATCATCTCCAGCCTGATGCAGATCGTCTTCTTCATCAGCCCGATCATCTGGAAGCCCGAGCTGATCACGCGCGGCCATGCCTGGCTGCAGCTCAACCCGTTCTACGCGCTGATCGAGATCGTGCGCCGGCCGCTGCTGGGCCAGCAGGCGAGCCTGCACCTCTGGCGCCTGGCGATCTTCGACAGCGCGGTCCTCTGGGTGCTGGCGGTGCTGCTGTTCATGCGCGTGCGCGCCCGCCTCGCCTACTGGATCTGACGTGGTGCCGATCGCTCCGGACAGGCGCGCCGTCGCCGGGATCGAGGTGCAGGACCTGCACATCACCTTCCCGCTCTATCACGGCAGCGCACGCACGCTGCGCAGGACGCTCGCCAACGTCGCCTCGAGCCGCTTCGAGCAGGACCAGCAGCATCGCATGGTGGTGCAGGCGCTCCGCGGCATCAGCTTCTCGCTCCAGCCCGGCGAGCGGCTGGGCCTGGTCGGCGGCAACGGTGCCGGCAAGACCACGCTGCTGCGCGCGCTGGCCGGCATCTACGAGCCGGTCGCCGGGCGGGTGATCGTGCGCGGCGAGATCAACGCCCTGCTCGACACCAACCTCGGCATGAATGCCGAGCTCACCGGCCGGGAGAACATCACCCTGCGTGGACTGCATGCCGGGCTGTCGGCCGGGCACATCCGCACCGTCGAGGACGACGTGCAGGCCTTCGCCGACCTCGGCAGCTTCCTCGACATGCCGGTCCGCACCTACAGCTCAGGCATGGTGGTCCGGCTCGGCTTCGCGCTCGCCACCTCCATCCGTCCGCGCGTGCTGCTGATGGATGAGTGGTTCCTGGCAGGCGACACCAACTTCATGCTCAAGGCGCAGGGACGGCTCGAGCAGCTGGTGCAGCAGGCCGAGATCCTGGTGATCTCGACGCATCAGCTCGACGTGGTGTCCGCCTGGTGCACCCGGGTGCTGTGGATGGAGGCGGGCATCATCCGGCTGGAGGGCACGCCGGCTGAGGTGCTGCCGGCCTATCTCGGCCACGAGACCCGGCAGGATACGCTGCAGCCAGCCTGAGACCGGGCGGGCCGACCGGCTTCCGGACTGACGCCGCCGCCGGGCGGCCTGGCGGGATCGCTGGTGGAAAATGGTGGGCCGGGTGGGGTTCGAACCCACGGCCATTCGATTAAAAGTCGAATGCTCTACCGCTGAGCTACCGGCCCGTTGCCCGGATCCGAGCGGCTGACGATCGCCAGCCGTGTTTCCGGGCGGATCGGGGTCAGACTGCCGGCGTCGCCGCCGGCCGCATGGTCACGATGCGGTCGGGGTCGGTTACCACGCCGCTTCCCCCCGCGCCACGCTTGATCTGGTCCACCAGCTCCATGCCGTCAACGACCTCGCCGAAGATCGTGTACTGCCCGTCCAGGCTCGGCGCCGGCGCAAACATGATGAAGAACTGGCTGTTGGCGCTGTGCGGATTGGCGGTACGCGCCGCTCCCAGCGTGCCGCGCTTGAACTTCACCTTCGTGGTGAACTCGGACTTCAGGTCCGGCAACTGGCTGCCGCCGGTGCCGGTGCCGGTCGGATCGCCGCCCTGGGCCATGAAGCCGTCGATCACGCGGTGGAACGGCACGTTGTCGTAGAAGCCCTCAGCCGACAGCGAGCGGAACCGCTCCACGTGGGCCGGCGCCAGGTCCGGGCGCAGCCGGATCGTGACGCGGCCGGACTTCAGCTCGAGATGGACGAGATCCGCATCCGACGCGGGCACTGTATCGGACATGTCGATTTCCTTAGGGGATGGAGAGGAGGATCAGCGCAGCTTCGCCATGATCCGCGCATGCGTGAAGCTCGGCACGAACGAGGTGATGTCGCCGCCCAGCTGCGCGATCTCCTTCACCAGGCGCGAGGAGATGAACTGGTAGCGTTCCGTCGCCATCAGGAACACCGTCTCGATGCCGGGATCGAGGCGATGGTTCATGCCGAACATCTGGGTCTCGTAGTCGTAGTCGGTGACCACGCGAAGCCCGCGGATGATCACGTTCGCGCCGTTCTGCCGGGCGCACTGCACCAGCAGCCTGTCGAACCCCACCACCTCGATCGTGGTGGCGGTGTCCTTGGCGATCGGCGCCACCTCGCGGGTCACGCACTCGACCCGCTCGTCCAGCCCCATCAGCGGCTGCTTGCCGACATTGGCCGCAACCCCGATCACCAGCCGCTCGACCAGCCGGGCGCCGCGCGCGATGATGTCGAGATGGCCGCGGGTGATCGGGTCGAACGTGCCGGGATAGAGCCCGACATGCGGCAGCGGCACCGGCGTGGCGGGAGGCGTCTCAGGCATTCCCGTCCTCCGGGCCCGCGGCGGCCCCGCCGGCGGCGTCCTCGGGATCGGCCGGCTCGGCATCGGCGTAGTCGTCCGACAGCACGCCCTCCTCCGACACGCCGTCGATCAGCGCCGCCGCTTCCGCTGCCTCCTCCGAGGTGTCGCCGATGCTCAGCTCGCCATGCGCCGACGCCGCCTCGAACGCCTCGGGCACCTCCTGGACCGCATCCTCCGGGATCTCGTCCTCCAGCACCGGGAACATGCTCATGACCCGCTCGGCGCCGCCGACCCGGAACAGCCGCACGCCCATCGACTGGCGCGCGGTGATGCGCACCTGGTCGACCGGAACCCGGATCAGCCGGCCGGCATTGGTCACCAGCATCACGTCGGTGCCGTGCAGCACCGGCAGCGTCGCCACCACGGCGGCCCCGCTGCGCGCCGACAGCAGGATGTTGGCGATGCCGAGCCCGCCGCGCCCGCTGACCCGGTAGTCGTAGGCGGAGGTCCGCTTGCCGAAGCCGCCATCGGTGACGGTCAGCAGGATCTCCTCGCCCTGCTCCAGCTCGTCGTAGCGCTCGGGGGTCAGGGTCATCGCCACCGCCGCATCCTCGCCCGCCTCGGCCTCGACCTCGTGGATCGCCGCCTCGGTCTCCTCCGGCGTGGTCTCCGAGCGCCGGCGCGCGATCGCCATCTTGAGGTAGCCGGCGCGCTCGGCCACCTCGGCCACCACGTGGTTCAGCACCGCCAGGCTGTTCACCTCGTCGCCGGCGCCGAGCCGGATTCCGCGCACGCCCGAGCTGTCGCGGCCGGCGAACACCCGCAGCGTGTCGTCGCTGATCTGGAAGCGGATGCAGCGGCCGAGCCGGGTCGCCAGCATCACGTCCTGGCCCTCGCGGCAGGTGGCGACGCCGATCAGCCGGTCGCCCTCGTCGAGCTTCATCGCGATCAGGCCGGAGGCGCGGACGTTGCGGAAGTCGCTCAGCCGGTTGCGGCGCACGTTGCCGCTCAGCGTCGCGAAGACCAGGTGCAGGCTCTCCCACAGCGTCTCGTCCTGCGGCAGCGGCAGCACGGTGGTGATCGAGTCGCCGCCGAGCTCGGGCAGCAGGTTGACCAGCGCCCGCCCCTTGGCCGTCGGGCTCGCCTCCGGCAGCCGCCAGACCTTCTCGCGGTAGGCCTTGCCGCCGGACGAGAAGAACAGCACCCACTGGTGGGTGTGGGCGTTGAAGGAGCGGGTGATGATGTCGTCGCCGCGACGGCCTGCCGCCGTGCGTCCGCGGCCGCCGCGATTCTGCTGGCGGAAGGTCTCCAGCGGCGTGCGCTTGATGAAGCCGTCGCGGGTGATGGTGACCACCATCTGCCCCGGCTCGATCAGGCTCTCGTCGGTCTGGTCGCCGGCGACGTCGGAGATCTCGGTGGCGCGCGACGTGGCGATCTCGGCCCGCACCTGGGCCAGCTCGCCCTGCATCACCTCGAGCCGGCGCGGCTTGCTGCCGATGATCTCCAGCAGCTCGTTGATGCGCCGGGCGACCTCGCCCAGCTCCGACTGGATCTTGTCGCGCTCGAGCCCGGTCAGGCGCTGCAGCCGCAGCTCCAGGATGCCGCGCGCCTGCGCCTCGGTGAGGTGCACCCGGCCGCCTGCCACGACGTTGCCCTCGTCCTGGATCAGCGACAGCAGCGGCTCGATCTCGGCCGCGTCCCAGGCCTCCGCCATCAGCGCCTCGCGCGCCGCCGCAGCGTCCGGTGCCGAGCGGATCAGGGCGATCACCGCATCGATGTTGGCCACCGCCAGCACCAGCCCGACCAGCAGGTGGCCGCGGTCGCGGGCGCGTCCCAGCTCGTAACGCGAGCGGCGCAGGATCACCTCCTCGCGGAAGGCGATGAAGGCGGCCAGCATCTCGTGCAGGCCCATCAGCTTCGGCTGGCCGTCCTTCAGCGCCAGCATGTTGACGCCGAACGAGGTCTGCAGCTGGGTGAAGCGGTAGAGCTGGTTCAGCACCACCTCGGGCGTCGCCTCGCGCTTGATCTCGATCACGATCCGCATGCCGGAGCGGTCGCTCTCGTCGCGTATGTCGGAGATGCCCTCGATCTGCTTGGCGCGGACCAGCTCGGCGATCTTCTCCTGCAGCGTCGACTTGTTGACCTGGTAGGGGATCTCGTTGATCACGATCGCCTTGCGGTCGCGCCTGATGTCCTCGATCTCGGCCCTGGCGCGGATCAGCACCGAGCCGCGCCCGGTCTCGTAGGCCTGGCGGATGCCGGAACGCCCGAGGATGATGCCGCCGGTCGGGAAGTCGGGGCCCGGCACGATCTTCATCAGCGCGTCGAGCGACAGGCCGGGGTCTGCGATCAGCGCCAGCGTCGCGTCGATGATCTCGCCCGGGTTGTGCGTGGGGATGTTGGTCGCCATGCCGACGGCGATGCCGGACGCGCCGTTGATCAGCAGGTTCGGATAGGTGGCGGGAAGGACCTTCGGCTCCTCCTCGCTCTCGTCGTAGTTCGGCTGGAAGTCGACGGTGTCGCGGTCGATGTCGTCGAGCAGGAACATCGCGGGCTTGGCCAGGCGCGCCTCGGTGTAGCGCATCGCCGCCGGGCTATCGCCGTCGACGGAGCCGAAATTGCCCTGCCCGTCGATCAGCCTGACCCGCATCGACCAGGACTGCGCCATGCGCACCATGGCGTCATAGATCGAGCTGTCGCCGTGCGGATGATACTTGCCCATCACGTCGCCGACGGCACGCGCCGACTTGCGATACGGCTTGTCCGGCGTGAAGCCGCTCTCGCGCATCGAATACAGGATGCGCCGATGCACCGGCTTCAGCCCGTCGCGCACGTCGGGCAGCGCGCGGCTGACGATCACCGACATCGCGTAGGCGAGATAGGAGGTCTGCATCTCCTCCTCGATCGTCACTGGAACCATGTCGGTGGGTCCACGGCCCGAAGACCCCAGCACGGGGGGGATCGGCGGGGCCGGCGGCTCGGGTGTATCGCTCAAGGTCGGTCCACACAGTCAGGCGACGGCCGGACGCGGCACGCGATGCGCCGCGGGCCCGGCCGGGCACACAGGGATGGTCGCGCCGGTTGCGGCGCATCGAAGTACCAATCCTAGCATGCGTCGCGGTGCCGAGGACAATCCGCCTCGGGGCCAGAGCGGTCCGACGCGGCGCCTAGGCGAACAGGCGCCGGTCCCACCAGACCGGCTCGTGCAGCCCATGCGCGATCCCGGCGCCCTCGGGATGATCCGGGTTGATCAGGACGTGTCGCTCCATGCGGGCGACCACGCTCGGCACCAGCAGCAGCAGCGAGCGCCGCTCCCGCTGCCATCGCTCCCCCCAGGGGCGCGACACGGCGCAGGAGGGGTGGTCCCAGCCCGGCAGGTGCGACGGCGCCACCACCTCGTACGACACGCCGTTGAATGGTGATCTCGATGAAGTGCTGGTTCGGCGGCAGGCGGCCGCTGCCATGGGGCGGGCTTTTCCAGCATCGCGGTCGAGCAGGGCTCGCTCGCATAGATCATCGGGGAGCGGGCACCGTTCCAGCGGCCGGGATACAGCGTGGAGCCGGTGGCATCGAGAATCGGATAGGCGCCGTCCGGATCGCCGATCCGCCAGGCGGTCAGCACGCGGTCGAGACGCTGCGGCGTCACGCGGCCGAGCCGAACCTCGGCCGTCCGAGGATGCCGTCCACCAGCGGGCCGCCGAACTCGTTGGCCAGCACGACGTCGATCGGCCGGCGCTCCGCGAGCATCGCGTGCGGCCGGAACAGGAACTCCCGCGCCGCCTCCGGCGTGCCCCAGACATCGAGCGCCGCCGCCCAGATCCCGGCAAGCCTCGCCACCCGGGCGCCCTCCTCCGACGTCAGGCGCGAGTGGGTTTCCGCCAGCCCGCCGACCACGCCGCGGCGCCGTCTGGCCAGCGTCGCGCGCGCCACCAGCCGGAAGACGAAGCTGCCATCCCCCGGCGCCACCGATTCCGCCACCCGGTCCAGTGCGGCCAGCGGCAGGCCGCGCTTGATCTCGATGGCCAGCGACAGCATCGACATCACGCCCGCTGCCGGCGGCTGGAAGCCCAGAACGTCCGCAATCGCCATCGTCGCCAACGATCCAGTCAGTTGAGACACAAAGATCGTCTCGGCTGAGCAGAACGTCGCGTCTGGTCGTGACGCCGCTCTAGAACGGGATCTCGTCGTCCAGGTCGCCGCCCGACGGCTCCCAGCCGCCCGACGCGCCGCCGCCCTGGTTGCCACCACCGCCCTGGCCGGCACGCGCACCGCCACGGGGCGGGCTCGCCGCACGCGGCGTGCCGCCGCTGCCGCCGCCATAGTTGCTGCCGCCGCTGAAGCTGTCGCCGCCGCCTTCCTCGCCGCCGCGGTTGTTGTCGATCAGCGTGAGGTCGCCGCGGAAGCGGTCGATCACCACCTCGGTGGTGAACTTCTCCACGCCGGACTGGTCGGTCCATTTGCGTGTCTGCAGCGAGCCTTCCACATAGACCTTGCGGCCCTTCTTCAGGTAGCGCTCCGCCACGTCGGCGATCCGGTCGTTGAACACGACCACCCGGTGCCACTCGGTCTTCTCGCGCTTCTCACCAGAGCTCTTGTCGTTCCAGCTCTCGCTGGTCGCCAGGGTGAAGGTGACGATCTTGGTGCCGTTCTGGGCGTTCCGAACCTCGGGGTCCTTGCCCAGATTCCCCACGAGGATCACCTTGTTGACGCTGCCCGCCATCGCAACTTCCTGTCTTCGCACGGCTCCGGAACGCGCATGCATTCCCGGACGCCACCGTGTGGGGTAATCACCCTGTCTACTCGCCGGACTATGCGGGCGGAACAAGAACAGAGTATGAACGGAAGAACGGCGTGACGAAGAGGAGCCCAGTCATGACGGCTGCGAACGAACCCGGGGCCGGCTCCGCTAACACCGCGATCCGGGTGCGCGGCGCGCGCGAGCACAACCTCAAGAACATCGACGTCGACATCCCGCGCGACGCGCTCACCGTGGTCACCGGCCTGTCCGGCTCGGGCAAGTCCTCGCTCGCCTTCGATACCATCTATGCCGAGGGCCAGCGCCGCTACGTCGAGAGCCTGTCGGCCTATGCGCGCCAGTTCCTGGAGCTGATGGGCAAGCCCGACGTCGATTCGATCGAGGGCCTGTCGCCTGCCATCTCGATCGAGCAGAAGACCACCAGCCGCAACCCGCGCTCCACCGTGGGCACCATCACCGAGGTGCATGACTACATGCGCCTGCTCTGGGCCCGCGCCGGGGTGCCGTACTCGCCCGCCACCGGCCTGCCGATCGAGGCGCAGACGGTCAGCCAGATGGTCGACCGGGTGCTGGCGATGCCGGAAGGCACCCGGCTGATGCTGCTCGCCCCGGTGATCAAGGACCGCAAGGGCGAGTATCGCAAGGAGCTCGCCGACCTCGCCCGCAAGGGCTTCACCCGCGCCAAGGTGGACGGCACCCTCTACGAGATCGCCGAGGTCCCCAACCTCAACCGCAAGCTCAAGCACACGGTCGAGGCGGTGGTCGACCGGGTGGTGGTCAAGGAGGGCATCGAGAGCCGCCTCGCCGACAGCTTTGAGCAGGCGCTCGGCCTGTCCGACGGCATCGTCTATGCCGAGGAGGTCATGAAGGGCGAAGAGGAGCCCAAGCGCACGGTGTTCTCGTCGCGCTTCGCCTGCCCGGTCAGCGGCTTCACGCTGGAGGAGATCGAGCCGCGTCTGTTCTCCTTCAACGCGCCGCAGGGCGCCTGCCCGGTCTGCGACGGCATCGGCCATGAGAGCTTCTTCGATCCGCACCTGGTGGTGCCCGACGAGAGCCTGACCCTGGCCGCCGGCGCCGTGGCGCCCTGGAACGGCAGCCAGAGCCCCTACTACATCCAGACGCTGCAGAGCCTGGTCCGCCACTTCAGGAGCTCGATGACCGTTTCCTGGGAGGGGCTTTCCGAGGCGGTGCGCGACGCCGTGCTGCACGGCACCGAGGAGAGCGTCGAGTTCACCTACAAGGACGACAAGCGCGCCTACAAGGTGAACAAGGCGTTCGAGGGCGTGCTCAAGAACCTGCAGCGCCGCTACGCCGAGACCGACAGCGCCTGGATCCGCGAGGAGATGTCGCGCTACCAGTCCGAGAAGCCCTGCCACGTCTGCAACGGCGCCCGCCTGCGGCCCGAGGCGCTGTCGGTCAAGATCGCCGGCCACACCATCGCCGACGCGTCCGAGCTGCCGATCCGCCGTGCGCTGGAGTGGTTCGCCACCGTCGAGGCGACGCTCACGCCGCAGCGCGCCGAGATCGCGCGCCGCATCCTGCGCGAGATCCTCGACCGGCTGCGCTTTCTCGACGATGTGGGGCTCGACTACCTCACTTTGTCGCGCGGCTCCGCCACTTTGTCCGGCGGCGAGAGCCAGCGCATCCGGCTCGCCAGCCAGATCGGCTCCGGCCTGACCGGCGTGCTGTATGTGCTGGACGAGCCCTCGATCGGCCTGCACCAGCGCGACAACGAGCGCCTGCTCGGCACGCTCGACCGGCTCAAGCGGCTCGGCAATACCCTGCTGGTGGTCGAGCATGACGAGGAGGCGATCCGGGCTGCCGACTACCTGATCGACATGGGGCCGGCGGCCGGCGTGCATGGCGGCAACGTCATCGCCCACGGCACCCCGGACGAGGTCGCCGCCCACCCCGACAGCCTGACCGGCGCCTATCTGTCCGGCCGCCGGCGGATCGAGGTGCCGACGGAGCGTCGCAAGACCGATCCGAAGCGCCAGGTCCGCGTGATCGGCGCCACTGGCAACAACCTCAAGACCGTCTCCGCCGCCTTCCCGCTCGGCACCTTCACCTGCATCACCGGCGTGTCCGGCGGCGGCAAGTCCACCCTGGTGATCGACACGCTCTACAAGGCGCTGTCCCGCCGGCTGATGGGCTCGGGCGAGGTGCCGGCGCCGCACGAGCGCATCGACGGCATGGAGCTGCTCGACAAGATCATCGACATCGACCAGTCGCCGATCGGCCGCACGCCTCGTTCAAATCCAGCGACCTATACCGATCTGTTCGCACCGATCCGCAACTGGTTCGCAGAGCTTCCCGACAGCAAGGCGCGCGGCTACACCCCCGGACGGTTCTCCTTCAACGTCAAGGGCGGCCGCTGCGAGGCCTGCCAGGGCGACGGCGTATTGAAGATCGAGATGCACTTCCTGCCGGACGTGTTCGTGCGCTGCGACACCTGCAAAGGTGCGCGCTACAACCGCGAGACGCTGGAGGTGAAGTTCCGCGGCCACTCCATCGCCGACGTGCTGAACATGACCGTCGACGAGGCGGTGCCGTACTTCTCGGCTGCCAACCGCATTCGCGACCGGCTCACCATCCTGCAGCAGGTGGGCCTGGGCTACGTGAAGCTCGGCCAGCAGGCGACCACCCTCTCCGGCGGCGAGGCGCAGCGGGTCAAGCTGAGCAAGGAGCTGGCCCGCCGTGCCACCGGCCGTACCCTCTACATCCTCGACGAGCCGACCACCGGCCTGCACACCGAGGACGTGCGCAAGTTGCTGGAAGTGCTGCATGCGCTCGTCGACCAGGGCAACACCGTGCTGGTGATCGAGCACAACCTCGAGGTCATCAAGACCGCCGACTGGGTGCTCGATCTCGGGCCCGAGGGCGGCGACGGCGGCGGCCGCATCGTCGCGATCGGCACGCCGGAGGACATCGCGGCGTCGGCCGAGAGCCATACCGGCCGGTTCCTGCGCCCGCTGCTGCCGGCGCCAGAGGCGACCCGCAAGCGCAAGCGCGCCTGACCCCGCCCGCCCGGACCATCACGTCTCATGAGGAACTCAACCATGCCGGAACAGCAGGGCACCGTCGGCTTCATCGGCTATGGCGCGATGGCCCAGCGCATGGCGAAGCATGTGCGCGACGCCGGCTACGCCATCGCCGCCTACACGCCGAGCGCCAAGGGTGAGCGCGCCGACGATGGCAGCCCGCTGCATCGCTCGGCGCGGGCGCTCGCCGAGGCCTCCGACATCGTCCTGATCTCGGTGCCCAACGATGCCGCGCTCGAGGCATCGTCCTACGGCGACACCGGCCTGCTGGCCGGCCTGCGATCCGGCGGGCTGGTGATCAATACGAGCTCGGTGTCCCCGGACGCGTCGCGACGGCTGGCCAAGGCCGGTGCCGCGCAGGGCGTCGCCGTCCTGGACGCGCCGGTGTCCGGCAGCACCCCCGAAGCCGAGGCGGGCGAGCTGGTGGTGCTGGTCGGCGGCGAGGCGGCCGACGTGGCGCGGGCACAGCCGATCCTGGACGCGATCGGCAAGAAGACCATCCATGTCGGGCCGTCCGGCCAGGGCTCGACCATCAAGCTGGTGGTCAACGGCATCATGGCCTCGACCATGGCGGTCATCGCCGAGGGAGTCGGCTACGGGCTCGCGGCCGGTCTGGACCGGGGCGTGCTGCTGGATGCGCTGGACGGTCTCGCGGTCGTCTCTCCGCACCACAAGCGCAAGCTGAAGGCGGCGGGCGACGGCGACATCAGGCCGCAATTCCCCACCTGGCTTGCCCACAAGGACATGGGCCTGCTGCTGGCCGACGCTGCCACCCATGCGGCGCCGCTGGCGACCATGGCAGCCGCCACGCAGCTGTTCAGCCTGACCGCGCAGGCGCACGCGAAGGACGACTACTCCGCCGTGCTGCCGGTTGCCGTGTCCTTGACGTCGGACTGAACCACGCCGGTCCCGGACCGCGATCGACGGCAGTGCGTCAACGTCTCTCTCAGTTAAGATAAACGCATGATCAACGGGTTATCTTGTGATCCTGCAGCTCTTTCGTAGCTGCTCCAGCCAGACGGCGATCGGGCCGGTCTCATGGCCTGGCCGCCTGGCGTCCGACGCGGCCGATCAGGTAGGCGCCCAGTACCGCCATCCGGTCGCCCAGGCCGCGCCGGTCGTCCGGCGTCACGTCAGGCCGGAGATCGCGTCGAGCCAGCGCCAGCGGCAGCACCGCCGTCATCTGCTCGCGCGGCAGATGCAGCCGCCCGGCGGCATCGAGGAAGCCGGCTCCCTCGCGTGCCAGCAGCGCCGAAAGCGGCAGCAGCTCCGCGCCGGCCGCCTGCAGCAGCCTGTCGCGGTCGAGACCGGCCTCCGCCAGCATCGCCTCCGGCAGCGAGCCCCGGCCCGATGCCAGCACCGCACCGAGACGCCGGCGCAGCCCCCCGCACCCATACGCGGCACCTGCCGCGGCTATCTGCGGCAGTAACCGAGATGGAACCTGCAGCAGCTCGCCCAGCGCGCGCTGCAGGCCGCCAGGCCCCTGCAGCATCATCTCGCGCCAGGCGTCCAGCGTCAGGTCGCCTTCGGCTTCCGTCTCGCAGGCCGCCACCATCCCCTCCAGGGTGGCGACCTCGACCGCCTCCTGGTCGATCATCGCCCGCAGCGCCGCCGCGACCGGGTGGCTTCCCGCATCCCGACGCTCGCCCAGCACCACCTCGCGCCACCATTGCAGCCGGATCAGCGTCGCGATCGGCCCCGCGCCCGACCGTGCGCTCGGCATCTCCACCGCGCGCACCAGCTCGTGATTGAAGGCGATCAGGGCGAAGGCTGCGTCGCGCCGCGTCGCCGGCGCGAACACCGCCGACAGGAAGCGGTCGGGATCGATGCGCCGGACGGTGGCGGCAAGGTCGGTGTCGGGCGCGCTGGTCATGGCCCGCAATTGGGTGCGGGAGCGCCGCCCGGACAAGGGCGCGCCACGGCCTGAGACACGCCACCGGTTGACGCGACGGGTGGCCGCCCATAGCTCTCCGGGACGCCGTCGCGACGAGACCGACCGCGCGTGATGCGGCCTCGCCGCTCCATCCTGAGGAGAACACGATCATGGCCTTCGAACTGCCGGCGCTGCCCTATCCCGCCAACGCCCTCGCCTCCCGCGGCATGTGCCAGCAGACGCTGGAGCTGCATCACGGCAAGCACCACCAGGCCTACGTCACCGCGCTGAACGGCTTCGTCGAGAAGAACGCCGACCTGCAGGGCAAGTCGCTCGAGGAGATCGTCACGTTCAGCCACGGCAAGCCGGACCTGGCGCCGGTGTTCAACAACGCCGGCCAGCACTGGAACCATATCCTGTTCTGGCAGGCGCTGTCCCCCGCCGGCGGCGCCATGCCGGGCAGCCTGGAGAGCAAGATCACCGAGGATTTCGGCAGCGTCGACGCCTTCAAGGAGCAGTTCAAGACCGCCGCCACCACGCAGTTCGGCTCCGGCTGGGCCTGGCTCGTGGCCGGCAGCGACGGCAAGCTGAAGATCGTCAAGACGCCGAACGGCTCGAACCCGCTGGCCGAGAGCGCCGGCCGGCCGCTGCTCGGGCTCGATGTCTGGGAGCATTCCTACTACCTGGACTTCCAGAACCGCCGTCCGGACTATGTGACCAACTTCCTCGACAAGCTCGCCAACTACGAGTTCGCCGACGCGCAGCTCAAGTCCGCCTGATCGGCGCGCCGGGACCGTCCAGGCGGTCCCGGCCTGCCGGATCAGGGCTTGGCGACCCGCTTCTCCGGCGCCGAATCGTTGGCGGCCGGCGGAATGTCGCCCACCACCGAGCTGATGGTGTCGCGCAGCACCAGCACCCGGACGCCTGCCGCGATCTCGACCTCGATCTCGGTTGCACCCTCACGCGCCTTCTGCACCACGCCGATGATGCCGCCGGCGGTCACCACCCGGTCGCCGCGCTTCAGGGCGGCCACCGTGGCCTTCAGCTGCTTCTGCCGCTGCTGCTGCGGCCGCACCAGCAGGAAGTAGAACACCGCGAACACCAGCACGAAGGGCAGGATCGAGGCGAACTGCCCGAGGGAGCCCAGCGGCCCGGCATTCTGTGCTGCATCCTGGGCATAGGCGGGCGGGATCAGGAAATTCATGGGTCGGCATCCGGACGGGGCACGCGGATTGCGGGCGATCGTCGCGGACCATAGGTTTCGCCGCCCATACGTCAAGGAAACGCCTGCCCATGGACGCGTCGCTGCTGCCGGTGCTCACCCGGATCGCCGAGGCGCTTGAGCGCCTGTCCCCGCCGGATGCGGCAGCGGCCCGTGTCGACGGCGCCGACGCCTTCGTCTGGGCGGCCCGCGCCGGCCGGCTGGAGCCGGTGTCGCGGGTCGCCGCCATCCCGCTGGCGCTGCTGAAGGGCATCGACCGGCAGCGGACGCTGATCCTGGAGAACACCGAACGCTTCGCAGCCGGCAGGCCCGCCAACAACGCCATGCTGTGGGGCGCCCGCGGCACCGGCAAGTCGTCGCTGGTGAAGGCGGTGCACGGCGCGGTGAACGCGTCGCTCGCCGCCGACACCCCGCCGCTGGTGCTGGTGGAGATCCAGCGCGACGAGCTCGCCAGCCTGCCTGTCCTGCTCGACCTGCTGCGCATCACCGACCGCCGCTTCCTGCTGTTCTGCGACGACCTGTCGTTCGAGCGCGAGGATGCGGACTACAAGGCGCTGAAATCCGTGCTCGATGGCGGCATACGCGGCCGCCCGCCGAACGTGCTGTTCTATGCCACCAGCAACCGGCGCCACCTGATGCCGCGCGACATGATCGAGAACGAGCAGTCCACCGCGATCAACCCGGCCGAGGCGGTCGAGGAGAAGATCTCGCTGTCCGACCGGTTCGGCCTGTGGATCGGCTTCCACAACGTCGACCAGGCGACCTTTTTCGCCATGGTCGAGGCCTATGCCGCCGACCGCCGGCTGGACGTGCCGCGCGAACGGCTGCACGCGCTGGCGACCGAGTGGTCGGTGACCCGCGGCGCCCGCTCCGGCCGCGTCGCCTGGCAGTTCATCGAGGACCTGACCGGCCGCCAGCCCTAGCCGCCCGGCATGGTCGCGCGCGTCATGACCGAGATCGCCGATATCAGGGTCGCCCGGAAGTGGCCGTTCCGGACCCGTCGAACGGCGCCCCTAGGCGTCGAGCCGTCGCAGCAGCGCGTCCGCCGTCTCGGTCCAGGGCACCGGCCGGAACGAGCGCCGCACCTGCTCCTGCCACAGCGCCAGTCCGGCACGATCCTCGATGGTGGCGCGGATCACGCGGGTGGCGTCGTTGAGATCGACCGGATCGAAATACCGCGCCAGCGTGCCGCCCGCCTCCGGCAGCGAGGTGGCGTTGGACGAGATGCAGGGCTTGCCCATCGCCATGCTCTCGCTGACCGGCAGCCCCCAGCCCTCGTAGAAGGACGGGAACACGGTGAACAGGCAGCCGGCATACACCGAACGCAGCTCGGCATCGTCGAGGCCCTCGATCACGTGCAGCCTGCCGCCCAGGTTGCGGCTGTTCTCGATCTGGCTCATCAGATCCGACACCATCCAGCCGACCTTGCCGACGAAGACCAGATCGGGCACCCGGTCCGGCGCCATCTCCTCCAGCAGCCGGCGCCAGACCCGGAACAGCAGCATGTGGTTCTTGCGCGCCTCCACGGTGGAGACGAACAGCACGTAGGGCCGGCCCTTGAGCCCGGTCGCCAGGGAGGCCGGCAGCGCCTCGGGGGGGCCGGCGGCATCCGGGAGCGTGATCGGCAGGCCGAAGCCGGTGCCGACCGGCAGCGCCGTCACCGCGCCATGCAGCGTCACGTTGTCGCGCCGGCACCAGGAGGCGACGTCGTTGGCGGTCGCCTGGGAATTGGCGAACACCACGTCGGCGAGCGGCAGCACGCTGGTGTACCAGTCGCGATAGACGCGGCTGGTGCCGCGATCGACCCATTCCGGCCGCCGTACCGGGATCACGTCGTGCAGCAGCACCGCCACCCGCATGCCGAGCCGCCCGCGCACGAAGGCGGCGAGCTCGGCATATTCCAGCTCGAACCATGGCGAGCCGAGCACCACCAGGATATCGCCGCGCCGGGCGATGTCGGCGAGCCGGCGTACTGGAGCGGCCGGCAGGTCGCGCTTGATGCTCGGCGGCAGCATGCGCTGCAGCGGACGCATGCGGCGGAGGCGGCCGCCGCCGTGTCGCACCCCGGCCGCGACGGTCAGCCCGGCCGTACCGGCCAGCGCCATGGCAGCCTGCGCCTGCATGACCGTGAACAGGATGGTCGGCCGCCTGATGCGCTCCGGCATCCTGCCGAGCGCTCGCTTCAGCAGCCGGATCGGCAAGGGGCGCTGCCGGTCCGCGATCCCGGCCGGCTCGACGGCGACGACCGACGCGGCCGCCGCCGCTGTCGCAACTGCCGCGTCGTCGGCGATGTCCGGGAGCTCGGACGCGTCAGCCGGCGGCTCCGATCGCGCAGCCGTCTGGTCGGCCGGGCGTGTCGTCACGGCACGGAACAGCGTCTCGAGCTCGGTCCAGCCGACCTCGATGAAACCACGCTCGGCGGTGGCATGGCGCAGGAAGCCGATGCGCGGCGCCATCGCCGGATCGGCCGCCGCCGCGCAGTAGATCTCGAAGCAGACCCGCTGGATGCCGGTCGGCCGGGCGTTGCGGCTGGCGAAGTGGAACAGGTCCTCGACGTCGAACCAGATCCGCGGCAGCGCCGCAGCGCCGTTGGTCATTGCGCCGGTCATGCGTGCATCGCGGCGACGGCGGGCACGGACCGGTCCTGCTCCTCGGCGTCGAGCCCGCGCAGCAGCGCCTCGGCCGAGCGCGCCCATGGCACCGGCTGGAAGCTCCGCCTCACCTCCTGCTGCCAGCGCTGCAGGCCGTCGCGATCGGCGAGCGTATCCGCGATCACCCGGTAGGCATCGTTCAGGTCGAACGGATCGAGCATCCGCGCCAGCCCGGCGCCGGCCTCGGGCAGCGAGGTGAGGTTCGAGATCACGCACGGCTTGCCGGCCGCCAGGCTTTCCGTCACCGGCAGCCCCCAGCCCTCGAACAGCGACGGCAGCACGGTGAACAGACAGCCGTCATAGAGCCGCATCAGCACCGCGTCCGACGGGTCCTCGATGATCAGCAGCTTGCCGTCGCAATAGTTGGTGTTAGCGATCTGCAGCATCAGGTCGGCCACCAGCCAGCCGACCCGCCCGGCGAACACCAAAGTCGGCACCTGCTCGGCCGGCAGGCTCTGGAGCAGACGGCGCCAGACCTGGAACATCAGCAGATGGTTCTTGCGCGCCTCGATCGTCGAGACGAACAGCACGTAGCTGCCGGCCGGCGGCAGCGCATGGTCCGGCACCCGCGTCACCTCGGCCCGGACCGCAGCCGCGGAGGCCGGAAACCCGGTGCCGACCGGGATCGTCCGCACCCGACCGACCGCGCCGCCCCCGCTCCGCTCCGCCAGGAACCGCGTCACGTCGTCCGCGGTGGCCCGGGAGATCGCGAACATCGCATCAACGCAGGGCAGCACCCCGTCGAGCCAGTCGCCGAAGCTGTCGACCAGGGTGTGATGGCACCATTCCGGCCGGCGCAGCGGGATCAGGTCGTAGAACAGCAGGCCGGTCCGCATCCCGCTCTGTTCCCGGACGCGCCGCAACAGCTGGCCGTAGTCGGTGCGATGCCACGAGGCGCCGAGCGACAGCAGCCAGTCGCCCGGCCGGGCCACATCCAGCAGCACGGCACCCGGAAGATCGACGATCGCGGCGGGCTCGGCCGGCGGCTCGGCGCCCTGCGGCGTCACGGCAGGCGGACCGGGCGCCCGCCGGCGTCCCGTCCGCAGGCTTTCCCGGCCGAGCTCGGACAGCGACCGCAGGGCGCCCGACTGCAAGGCGCAGAACCGGCGGAACTGCTGGCGCGCCCGGCCCGGGAGACGATCCTGCAGTGCTGCCGCCAGGTGCCGCGGCATCTGGCGCACCGGCACCCGAGGCTGCATCTGCATCGAACCGGGCGCAGCCGGCTCCGCATGCGACGTGGTGAGACCGTGGCACAGCGCCCGCACCTGCTGCCACGGCACCACCCGGAAGCTGTCGGTGCGCGGATCGATCCGGACATAGCCGATCCGGCGACCCGTCGCGCTTTGCGCCTCCAGGGCGGTATAGAGTTCGTAGGTCAGACGCTGGATGCCGCTGAGCCGGGCGTTGTGGCGGACGTAGTGGAACAGGTCCTCGACGTCGATCCAGATTGCAGACGCCTGTCCCATCCCCGCCTCTACCCGTGGAGGGCGCAGGAACCATGCGCCGCTGCCGTCGTCAAATACCCCAGCTTGCCTCGGTCAGCGGCCGCCCGCGCGCAGATTCTCCCAAAGCGCCGCCGGCGCCAGCGGATCGAGCAGCCGGCCGCCGCTTCGCATCGTCAGCAGCGGGTTGAGGAACGGATCGGCCCGCAGCGCCCGCCGATGCCGGGCGGCGACGTAGCGGCGCGTGCGGGCGAGCTGAGGCTGGTTCTCGGCTGCCGAGTCCGGTGTCCGCGTGCCGCATTCCACATGCGACAGCACCGCGCGCTGCGCCAGCAGCACCCGCAGCCCGGCCTCGCGCGCCCGGAGGCAGAAGTCGATGTCGTTCCAGGTGACCGGCAGCGCCGCCGACTCGAAGCCGCCGAGCCTGTCGAACACCGACCGGCGGAACGCCATGCAGGCGCCGGTGACGGCGGCGAAGTTGCGCAGCCGGGCCGGGCGCAGCGCCCGGTCGGACCAGGCATGGCCGGCGTGAGGATCCGGTCCGACCAGCACGCCGGCATGCTGCACCCTGCCATCCTCGAACAGCAGCAGCGCGCCCACGACCCCGACCTTCGGACGCAGGCAGGCCGCGACCATCTCGCCCAGCCAGCCGGGATCGAGGCACTCGACGTCGTTGTTCATCAGCACGACGATGTCGCCGCGCGACGCCCTCACCCCGTCATTGTTCAGGCTCGACCAGTTGAACGGGCCCGGACGGTGCAGAACCCGGCATCCCTCCTGTCGCAGCCGGTCGAGCAGCGCCAGGGCATCGGGGTCGGCGCTGCCGTTATCCACCACGACGATCTCGACCTGCGGATACGCGGTGCGGCGACGCAGCGAGCTGACGCAGCGCTGCAGCAGCGGCGCCCGGTCGCGCGTCGCGATCACCACCGAGACCGTCGGCTGCAGACCAGACGAGGCCGATGCCGGATCGACCGGTTCCATCGTCGGCGGCCGCAGCCGGTGGCACAGGATCGCCGGCAGATGCCCCACCCGGTCCGACGCCATGCGGTCGGTCGCGCGGCGGAGGCGGGCATGGGCCGGCAGGCCGGGCCCGCTGCCATGGCGGCGCGCCAGGTGACGCTTGCGGAACAGGGTCAGCCCGCCGGCAAGATCCACCTGCTCGGCGGCATCCGGGTCCCAGGCGGTCTTGAGCACCGGACTCGCGCAGAGGCCGCTCGGCTCACGCCGATCCTCGTCGCAATAGAAGGCAATCACCCGCGGCCGGCGGATGGCGGCAAAGCCGAACAGCGCCAGCGCCGAACGCGACAGCGTGTCGCCCGGCCGCAGCCAGCCCACCCAGCGGCCGGCCACCTCCTGATCCGCCCGCGCCGGCACCGAGACGCGCGGATCGTCGGGCAGCGTGAAGCCGGCCGGAAGCGGGCCGCGCAGCAGAAGCCGCCAGCGCCCGTAGACCTGCTCGCAGAGGCTGGCGAGCGTCACCTCCAGATCGAGCGCCCGGTCACCGGCCTCCAATTCGATCGTCAGGCCGATCACCGGAGCCAGCAGCCGCAGCGACGGCAGCAGGCGCCGGGCGCGGTCCGACAGCACGCGCTCGGCATCGGCGGACCAGAGGCGGTAGGCCCAGGCGCGATAGATGTCGTCCTCAGCCGGATCGACGCCGTTCGGGAACAGGCAGGGCAGGACGGATTCGCGGCGGACCATCTCGTGGCAGACCAGAGTGGCGATGAAGCTCTGCAGGTCAGGCGCGAGTCGCCATTCCGGCTCGAAGCCGTCCTCGCCAAGACCCGCCCGACGCCAGAGCCGCCGCCCGATCTCCTGCCCGGAGAGTCCGTCCCACAGCAGGCGGGCCTCGTCGGAATCGAGCAGCGCGCCGGCAAGCTGCGGCAGGCTTTCGCCTGACATCAACCGGTCGGCATGGCACAGCAGGCCGCTGCGGTCGGCAGGCCGATCCAGCAGCAGCCGGTAGAGATGGACGACGCTGGTCAGGTGCTCCAGGTCGTCGGCGGGCCGCGTCAGCATGGGCCACCCGGTGCGGCACACCGCCCTGTCGGGACGACCGATCTCCTGCCACACACGTCCACTGCCGTTCCTCGAGGCCGCTCAACGGCTCACTGTGGCGAGAAAACCGGCGCAACGTCAAAATCCCGCTACAGCACGGCGCATGCGTGCCGCCGCCGGCGATCAGCCGATGACCTCCAGCTGTCCCAGATACGGACGCAGCACGGCCGGCACGTCGATCCGGCCATCGGCGCGCTGGTAGGTTTCCATCACCGCGACCAGGGCGCGTCCCAGCGCCACGCCCGAGCCGTTCAGCGTGTGCACGAACTCGGTGGCGCCCTTGCCTTCGCCAGCCGCCGGCTCGCGACGCACGCGCGCGTTCATCCGGCGCGCCTGGAAGTCGCGGGTGCTGGAGCAGGAGCTGATCTCGCGCCAGGCCCGCTGCCCCGGCAGCCAGACCTCCAGGTCGTAGGTGCGCGATGCGCCGAATCCGGTATCGCCGGCGCAGAGCAGCATCCTGCGATAGGGCAGCTCCAGCCGCTCCAGCACCGTCTCCGCCGCGCGCGTCATGCGTTCATGCTCGGCCTCGCTGTCGTCGGCGAGCGTGACCGACACCAGCTCCACCTTCATGAACTGGTGCTGACGCAGCATGCCGCGGGTGTCGCGTCCCGCCGCACCCGCCTCGCTGCGGAAGCAGGCCGACAACGCCGTCGCCCGGATCGGCAGGCTGGCTGCCGGCAGGATCTCGCCTGCCACCAGGGCGGTCAGCGGCACCTCGGCCGTCGGGATCAGCCAGCGCCCGTCGATCGTCTGGAACGACTGGTCGGCGAATTTCGGCAGCTTGTCGGTGCCGTACATCGCCGCCTCGTTCACCAGCAACGGCACCGCGTGCTCGACATAGCCATGCTCGGTCGTGTGCAGATCGAGCATGAACTGGCCGAGCGCGCGCTCCATCCGGGCGAGAGCGCCGCGCAGCACGACGAAGCGGCTGCCGGCGAGCTTCGACGCGGCGGCGAAATCCATCAGCCCCAGCGCCTCGCCGAGCTCGTCATGCTGCTGCGGCTCGAAGGCGAGGTTCCGGCGGATGCCGCGCTCGTGCATCACGACGTTGGCGGCCTCGTCCGTCCCGTCCGGCACGTCGGCGTCCAGGCGGTTCGGCAGCCCGGCGAGAGCGGCCTCGATCGCCTGGTCCTCGGCCTTGGCCTCCCGGTCCAGCCCGTCCATCTCGCTCTTCAGGGAGACGGAGTGCGCCTCCAGCTCCGCCGTGTCCCCGCCGCCGCGCCGTGCCGCGCCGATCTCCTTCGACAGCGCGTTGCGCCGCGACTGCAGCTCCTGCAGCCGTGTCAGGGCCCGCCTGCGCTGCTCGTCCCGCGCCACCAGGGCGCCTGCGGCACCCGGCAAGCCGCGCCGCGCCAGTGCGGCGTCGAATGCGGCCGGATCGGCACGCAGCGCCCGGAGATCGTGCATTCAGCTTTCCTCGGCGACGGGCTTCGGCTCGACCAGCCGCGCGCTCACGATGGAGATCTCGTAGAGCACGATCAGCGGCACCGCGAGACCGGTCTGGGTGATGACGTCGGGCGGCGTCAGCACGGCTGCGGCGACGAAGGCGCCGACATAGGCATAGCGCCTGACCTTCTTCAGGCCGGCCGAGGTCACCAGGCCGACCTTGGCGCACAGCGTCAGCACCACCGGCAGCTCGAAGGCGATCCCGAACGCCATGATCAGCTTCATCACCAGCGCGAGATACTCGCTGACCTTGGCCTGGAGCTGGATCTGCAGCTGGTCGGGACCGCCACTGACCGTCTGGAAGCTGAGAAAGAAACTCCAGGCGAACGGAAACACGAAATAGTACGCCAGCGCCGCGCCGGCGAGGAACAGCAGCGGCGTCGCGATCAGGAACGGCAGGAAGGCGCGCTTCTCGCTGCGGTAGAGCCCGGGTGCGACGAAGATCCAGGCCTGCGTCGCAACCATCGGAAACGACAGGAAAGAGGCCCCGAAGAACGCGACCTTGACGTAGGTGAAGAACGCCTCGTAGAGCGCTGTATAGATGAGATGCGGCTGTTCGCCCTTCTGACGCATGATGTGCGCGAGCGGCTGCGCCAGGAACAGGTAGATCCGCGCCGAGA
The DNA here is from genome assembly GCA_964236105.1 of uncultured Acetobacteraceae bacterium. Lineage (GTDB taxonomy): Bacteria > Pseudomonadota > Alphaproteobacteria > Acetobacterales > Acetobacteraceae > Lichenicola. Next base: position 31,696 of record CAXSBC010000002.1, read on the forward strand.
AGTGGAAGCAGATCAGGAAGCCGATGGCGAACGCGACCGCCGACCAGAGCAGCCGGCGGCGCAGCTCCACTAGGTGCTCGAGCAGCGGCATCGCCTGGTCGTTGATGGCATCGTCGGGCAGGGAACCGTCTCCGGACAGCATCGAGCCGCTTTCGCGGCGCGTCGATTCAACGGGGTGGCGACGTCAGGACAGCCCGGCGTCAGGACGATACGGCAGCTCCGGCGGAGGGATCGCTCCACCGACCGGCAGACGCACCTCCGGCCGGTTGGCGCCTGCCGTGCCGGGACGGGCCGAGCGCGGCGGCACGAAGTGCGGCGGTAGCGGCAGGGCGCGTTCGGTGCGCAGGCGGCTGGCGACGCGCGGCGGCAGGATCGGGGGGGCGGGATCGGCCGCGTCCAGCGCTGCATCCTCCTCCTCCGGCGTGGCCGCGCCGGCGGCCCGCCAGGACGAGAGCGACGCCCCCGGGGCGGTGAAGCCGTGCATCGGGCGGGCCGTGACGTCCTGCACCGGCAGCATCGCCGGCACGGTGTCCGGCGCCGCCGGCAGGGTCGCGACCGTCGGCTGCGCGCCGAGTGCGGCAAACGGCTTCTGCTCGAAGGTCCGCTTGATCGAGCCGTCCTCGTCCAGCGCCTTCATGATCTGGCCGCGCACGTTGTACGACCGCAGCTGCCGGAACTGGTCGCGCGCCTCGCCCAGGTCGGCCTCGCGGACCATGTCGTCCACATGCGTCTGGAACTCGCCCGCGAGCTTGCGGCCCTTCTTCAGCAGGTTGGTGACGGTGCGGATCGCCACCGGCATGTCCTTGGGCCCGATGAAGAGCAGCCCGACGATGCCGATGAGCGCGATCTCGGACCAGGCGAAGTCGAACATCTGTCCCAGCGTTTCAAGATACAGCGACCGCTCACTAGCACGCCGCCGCCCGGTCAGCCATCCGCCCGCTTGCACGGCCCGGCGCCCGGTGGCGCGGGCCTCCGCAGATCGCGCCCGCGACGACGGCCGTGCGGGAAGCCGGCCGCCACGCCGATGGTCGGCTAGATCGGCAGCGGCAGCGTCGGCAGCTCGACCAGCAGCTCCTCGCGACGCGGCAGGTCGCGCAGGTCGCGCAGACCGAAGTGCCGCAGGAAGTCCGCCGACGTGCCCCACAGCGTCGGCCGCCCGGGCACCTCCTTGCGCCCCTTCGGCACGATCAGCGCGGCCTCGAGCAGCAGGTCGAGCGTCTGCTGGCTCAGCGACACGCCGCGGACCGCCTCGATCTCGCTGCGGGTGCAGGGCTGGTGGTAGGCGATGATCGACAGCGTCTCCATGGCCGAGCGCGGCAGGCGGCGCGGCCGGGCCAGCACGGTCGTCAGGAACGGCGCGAGGTCGGGCGCCGTGCGGAACTGCCACCCGCCCGCGACCTCGACGAGCGTCACGCCGCGGCCGGCGCAATCCTGGCGGACCTGCTCGATGACGGCGCGTGCCGCGGTCGTTGCCTCCTCCGCCTCGCCGAGCAGGGCGTGCGCCAGCAGCAGCTCGATGATCGCCCGTTCGCCGACCGGCTCGGCGGCGGCGAACAGGAAGGCCTCCACCAGACGTCGGGCGAAGGCCGGCTCCGCCTCCGACGGCGGCCGGTCCGTCAGCCGCATCTCCCGCTGGCCGCTCATGCGCAGGTGCTGCCGCGCGCGGTCATTCCGCTGCCTGGCGCAGCACGTCGCTCTCGGCTGCGGCGCACAGGCCCGCGCGCCGCAGCAGCACCGGCCCGAACGGCTGGTCCTGTCGGATATCCAGGGCCCCGTCGCGCGCCAGCTCCAGCCCGGCGAGCAGCGTGCCGGCGATCGCCGCCCGTCGCTGCTGCGGGCCTGACTTCGGCCCGGCATCGGGCAGGAACCGCTCCAGCACGCACCAGTCCGGCGACGCCTCGCCGAGCAGCCGTTGCAGGCGCTGCAGGGCATCCTGAACCGTCCAGAAGCCGACGGGCCGCGGCTGGTAGCGGTCGCGGCGCGCGGTGCGCCGGGCGGCCGCAAGATAGCCGCCGAGCAGCTGGCCGAGATCCACCGCCAGGCCGCTCCGGTCGATCTCGCGCAGATCCTCCTCCGCGCCGCGCGCGAACACGTCCCGCCCCAGCTGCGGCCGGTGCTGCAGCCAGAGCGCCACCTGGCCGATCCGGGCCAGCTCGAGCAGTCGCGCCTGCAGCAGGCCGGACGCCTCCCCGGCCTCCTCGGCCGCCGCCGCCTCGTCGGGAAGCAGCAGCCGCGACTTCAGCCAGGCGAGCCAGGCCGCCATGACCAGCCAGTCGGCGGCGAGCTCCAGCCGCACCAGCCGGATCTGCTCGACCACCGCCAGATACTGCTCGACCAGCTGCAGGATGGAGATGCAGGCGAGGTCGACCTTCTGCGCGCGCGCCAGCTCCAGCAGCAGGTCCAGCGGGCCTTCGAAGCCGTCCAGCCGCAGCAGCGGCGCCTGCGCGTCCTGCCCGGCAACGCCGCGGCCGGCATCGGACGCGCTCATCCGAGCAGGACCGCCCGTTCGGCAGCCATCGCACCGGCCTCCAGGCGCTGTGTCCGTGCGGCAGCAAGAGCTGCCGCGGCCTCGAGCCGAGCGCGGGCCCGTGCGTCCAGCACCGGCACCGCGTGGAGCACCAAGCGCGTCTCGGCAGCAACGCCCGAGCAGTGCAGCGCCACGTCGCATCCGGCCGCCAGGGCGGCGACGGCCAGCGTCCCCGGATCGCCGGACAGCGCGTGCATGGACAGATCGTCCGACACCAGGACGTTGCCGAAGCCGATGCGCTGGCGCACCGCCTCGTGCAGCACCGCCGGGGACAGCGTCGCCGCACGCTGCGGATCGAGGCGGCGATAGCGGATATGCGCGGTCATCATCCAGGGCAGCCACGCGTTGCTTCGGAACGGCGCGAGGTCGGCCTCCGCCACGTCGTCGAGTTCCGGCAGGGCCAGATGGCTGTCGACGCCGGCCCGACCATGGCCGGGCGCGTGCTTGCCGACCGGCTGCCTGCCGGCAGCCAGCAGGCCGTCGGCCATCGCCGCCGCGAGCACCGCCACTGCCCGCGGGTCCGATCCGTAGGCCCGGTCGCCGATCACCGCGCTCGCGCCGGAAACAAACAAATCGAGAACCGGGGCGCACACCACGTCGATGCCGAGCGCCCCGCAGTCGAGCCCGATCAGCGCGCCGGTCAGGAACGTCGCGCGCAGGCCCGCTTCCGGTTCCCGGTCGTGCAGCTCCCCCAGCCTGGCGGCGGCCGGATGGGCGCTCCACTCCGGCGGACGCAGCCGGGCCACCCGGCCGCCTTCCTGATCCACCATGAGCAGGCAGGCCGGGTGTGCCTGCTTGATAGATAATACAAGATCAACGGTTTGCTGCCTGGTCTGGATATTGCGCGCGAACAGGATGATCCCCGTGGGCGGCCTTTCATCCAGAAGCGATCGTTCCTCCACGGTCAGAACGGGACCGCCCAGCCCGACGATGGCAGCCACCCGGGCCTGCGACATCTCAGAACTCGGCCACGGTGCAGGCGATGCCGCTCGCCTTGGCCTTGCCGCAGAACAGATGCGCGTCGGCCAGGCTGACGAAGCCGCCGACGCGCAGACGGAAGAACGCCTTGTCGCCACGCGGCACCCGCACGATCACCGGCGTGCGCTCATCGAGCAGCGACGGCGCCTGATGCGACAGATGCGACCATTCCGCATGCGCCGCCGGCTCGGTATCGAGTGCCGCCAGCTGCACCATGTAGCTGCCGGAGACGGGTGCGACCGGCTTGGCCGCCGCCTGCGTCGTCGTCAGCGGCCTGGCCGGTGCGGGAACGGGCGCATCGGTGATCCCGCCCGCCGGCGGCGTCGCGACCGGAGCCGGGACGGTATCGGCCTTTGCCGCGACCGCCGGAGCCGGCACGCCGCCCGGCGCCGGCCGCGTCGGCGGCGCATCGGCATGACGCGCCGCATCCACTTCCGCCTGCAGCGCCTGCGGCGCGGGCTCCTCGGGGCCCGCGGCCAGCGCCGTCGCCGCCGGGCCGTTGGTCTGCGCCACCTGCGTGCTCATCACCTGCATCCCGCCCGGATCGACCGGCTTCACCCGGACCGGGCCCGAAGGCGCCTCGATCACCGGGATGCCGGTCGGGCGATGCCCGAGCAGCGACCAGCCGCCGACCACCGTCACCAGCAGCGCCCCGAGGCCGCCCGCGATCAGGGCGAGCCGCTTGGTGCCGTCGTCCATGCCGCCGGACGGGTGCATCGACTCGCCGGCGAGGGCGGCATCGCGCTGGCGCTGGGCCTCGCGCTGCTCCTCGACCAGGTCGCGTTCGGGCAGGCTCATCGCATCTCCTCGACCGGCTCCACCCCCAGCACCGCCAGGCCGGACCGGATCACCGTCGCCGTCGCTTCCACCAGAGCCAGCTTCGCCCGAGTCGCGTCCGGCTGGTCCGCCTGCAGGAAGCGGAGCGTCGCATCATCCCGTCCACGGTTCCACAACATATGAAAGTCGCTGGCGAGGTCGTTGAGATAGAACGCAATCCGGTGCGGCTCGCGCGCCTGGGCTGCGGTCTCCAGCAGCCGCGGCCAGTGGCTCAGGCGACGCATCAGCGCCAGCTCCGGCTCGGACTCCAGCGTCGCCAGCTCCGCCTGCTCCAAGGCCGGCCGGGCGACCGCCTCGGCCCCCAGCATCTCGGCAGCCGCCCGGAGCACCGAACGGCACCGCGCATGGGCATACTGGACATAGAAGACCGGGTTGTCCCGCGTCTGCGCCACCGCGAGGTCGAGATCGAACTCCATCTGCGCGTCGGGCCGGCGGGTCAGCATGGTGAAGCGCACGGCATCGCGCCCGACCTCGTCGAGCAGGTCGCGCAGCGTGACGAAGGTGCCGGCGCGCTTGGACATGCGCACCGGCTGACCGTTCTGGATCACGTGCACGATCTGGCAGATCACCGCCTCGAACGACACCGGCCGGCCGGGCGCATAGGCGGGCGCGATCGCCGTCACCGCCGCCTTCATGCGCGCCACGTAGCCGCCATGGTCGGCGCCGAGCACGTCGATGACGACATCGGCGCCGCGGGCGATCTTGTCGCCGTGATAGCCGATGTCGTTGGCGAAATAGGTGTTGCTGCCGTCGGACTTGCGCAGCGGCCGGTCGACGTCGTCGCCGAAGGCGGTGGCGCGGAACAGGGTCTGCGGCCGCTCCTCCCAGTCCGCCGTCACCTTGCCCTTGGGCGGCTCCAGCACGCCCTGATAGAGCAGGCCGGCCCGGTCCAGCCTCTCGATCGCCGCATCCGCCGCGCCGCGGGCCAGGATCTCGCGCTCGGAGGTGAACACGTCGTGGGTGACGCCCAGCTGCGCCAGGTCCTCGCGGATCATGCGCAGCATCCAGTCGAGCGAGAAGTCGCGCACGGTGTCGAGCCAGACCGCGGTCGGGGCCGGACGCGCGTCCGGTTCGGCCAGCGCGCCGTAATGCGCCTGCGCCAGCGCCGCGCCGAGCGGGATCAGGTAGTCGCCGCGATACTGCAGCGCGCCGCCCGGCACCAGCGCCGCGAACTCGGCCTCCGTGAGCGGCGTGCCGAGCGCCTCCAGGTAGCGCCAGTAGACCACCCAGGCGAGTGCGGCGACCTGCGCGCCGGCATCGTTGACGTAGTATTCCTTGACCACGCCGTACCCTGCCCTGGTCAGCAGGTTGGCGAGCGCGTCGCCGACCACCGCACCGCGACAGTGCCCCACATGCATCGGGCCGGTCGGGTTGGCGGAGACGTATTCGACGTTGACCGTGGTGCCGGCGCCGATCGTGTTGTCGCCATACGCCTCGCCCGCGCGCAGCACCGCCGGCAGCACCGAGCGCAGCGTGTCCGGAGTCAGGGTGATGTTGACGAAGCCCGGACCCGCCGGCACCGCCGCCGCGACCCCCTCGCCGGCGGCAAGCAGCGTCGCCAGCTCGGCGGCGATCTCGCCCGGCTTGCGCCTGGCGGGCTTTGCCGCCAGCAGCGCCGCGTTGGTCGCCATGTCGCCATGCGCCGCCTCGCGGGTCGGCGTCACCTCGACCCGGGCCGCCACCTCGGCCGGCAGCTCCGGCACGATCCGGGCCAGCGCCTCGACCACCCGTGTCCGGTAGAGCGCGAACAGATTGTCGGACATGATCCCGGTTCCCGTCGAAGCGAGCCGGCCGGCGCCGGCCGGCCCTGGGGTTTCAGCCCGGTATCGGCCGGGTCGTCAACCGCCGCCATCTTCAAGAACGCCGCCGGACGCGCTATCTGTCATGCCATGGACATCGCCGTCGCCGACACGCCCATCGCTGGCGTCTTTTCCGTCTCCGGGCGCGCCGCCGCGCGCATCGCCGAGATCGTCGCAGGTCAGCCCGGCAGCACCGGGCCGGGCTCGCAGGCGCTGCGCGTCGCGGTGCTCGCCGGCGGCTGCAGCGGGTTCCAGTACAGCTTCAGGCTGGAGCCGGAGCTGGCGCCGGACGACCAGGTGATCGAGGCGGGACACGCCAGGGTGGTCGTCGATCCGGTCAGCCTCGAGCTGCTCGGCGGCGGCCAGCTCGACTACAGCGACGCGCTGATGGGCGCCCACTTCACCGTCCGCAACCCGAACGCCACCTCGTCCTGCGGCTGCGGCACCAGCTTCTCGATCGACTGACCGCCGTCGGGGCCGCCCTGTGAAGATCGCCACCTGGAACGTCAACTCGGTCCGGCAGCGCCAGACCCATGTCGCGCGGTGGTTGGAGACGCATGCGCCCGACCTGCTGCTGCTGCAGGAGATCAAGTGCGAGGCGCCGGCCTTCCCGGCGGAGCTGTTCGCAGCGCTGGGATATCGGAGCGCGGTGGTCGGCCAGAAGGCGTATAACGGCGTCGCCATCCTGTCCCGCCTGCCCTTCACGGTCACCGAGCGCCACCTGCCCGACCTCGACGAGCCGGCGACCGGCGAGCATCAGGCACGCTATGTCGAGGTGCGGGCGGCCGAGACGACGATCGGCAACCTGTATCTGCCGAACGGCAACTCCGGCGGCGCCGACGGCTATGCCGCCAAGCTCGCCTGGATGGACGCGCTGCACGCCCACGCGCGCCGGCTGCTGGACGCCGAGACCGACTTCCTGCTGGCGGGCGACTACAATGTGTGTCCGACCGACGAGGACATGGCGGCGGGGATACTCGGCCCCGACGACGCGCTGGTGCGTCTAGAGACGCGCGAGCGGTTTCGCGCGCTGCAGTGGCTGGGCCTGACCGACGCGCTGCGCGCCATCGTGCCGCGCGGCCCGGCCTACACCTTCTGGGACTACCAGGCCGGCTGCTGGCCGCGCGATCTGGGCCTGCGGATCGACCACGCGCTGCTGTCGCCGCGGCTGGCCGAGCGGCTGACCGGCGCCGCGCCGGACCGGGCGGCGCGCGACGAGCCGCAGCCCTCCGACCATGTGCCGGTGGTCGTCACGCTCGACTAGCGCCGACCCTCAGGTCGGGTCCCGGGCGACCGCCGGCGGCAGGTCCGTCTGGCTCAGCCTGCCGTCGAAGCCCTGATGCATCGGCCCGGCGAACCGGGTCGCCCACAGTTCGGTCGCATGCGGCGTGACGTGGCGGTCCGGCAGCATGATCGTGGCGATCTGCCAGCCGGTCTCGCTCGAACGCACGAAGCTCACCGCCAGCATGTGGTCGGGCACCGCGACATGCATCTCGCCCAGCCGGGCCAGGCCGCGCTTCAGGATCTCGTCGGTGGAATGCGCGGCCATGTCCTGCATGTCGACCGGCGTGATCGCCCAGCATTCATGCACGAGCGGGCTCTGTCCCGGCAGGGCCGGGGTGATGTGCCCGACCAGCCGGCCCGGGTCGGCGCAGAGCGGCGGCAGTCCGATCGTTCCGGCGGCACCGCTCAGCGGGCCCGGAGCGGCCACCAGCAGCAGGCCCGACAGATGGCTGTTCTCGATGCGGTCGAGCAGCAGCACCTGCTGCTGCTCGGCGCCGCCGCCCTTGGCAATCGCCAGCTCGTGCCAGGTGCCGGCCGGCAGCGGCACCAGACGACCGGCATAGGGAATGATCCCCTGCCGGTCCGAGCCGGGCGGCGGCATGTGCAGCAGCCCCTGGTCGGACACCGGCCGCGTCGCCTGCGGCCGGTAGCTCGCCGCCCCGGCGTCCGACGATGTGCCGCCAGCCCGGAGCGACGGCAGCCGCGGCAGCGTCGGCGGGAACATGGCGGCGAGGCCCGTGCAGGCGACCGCGGTGACCAGGCACAGGCGCCAGGCCGGCGCCCGGCGCCAGAGCCGCCCGATCACGCTCATCGGCTCAAGGCGCTGCGGTCAGCGTGGCGGCCGGTCCACGCTGGGGTGCCTGCAGGTCGGCGATCCGGGTGACGATGCCCGCCTCGCCCTTCTCCAGCCGCACCCGGCGCGCACCCTGCTGGCGCGCCTCGATCAGCCCGTCGCTGACCATCTCCTCGATCGAGCGCACGAGGTCGCGGGCGCTCGCACCCTGGCCCAGACGGTCCTGCCGCTGCATCACCTCGAACAGCAGCGCCGGATCGATGCCGCCTTCCGCGATGTCGAGCCCGTAGGAGGCGATCATCGCCTCGATCTCCAGGGCCGCCACGCGCGCCACGTCGAGGCCGGCGAGCGCCCTGAACACGAAGATGCGGTCGAGCCGGTTCAGCACCTCGGGCGCGAAGCCCGCGAGGCGCAGCGCCTCCACCGACGCCGCCCGCATCGCCTCCGGATCGTCGGCATGCCGCTCGGCGATCTCGGCCAGCGCGTCGGTGGCGATGTTGGAGGTCAGCACGAAGATCGCCCGCGTGGTCGAGACCTGCGCGCCGACCGAGGCCTCGGTGACATGGCCGTCGTTCCAGGCGCTCAGGAACTTCTTGAACACGTCCGGGTGCGCCTTCTCGATCTCGTCGAGCAGCACCACCGAGTCGGGCGTCTCCTTCAGGCCGCCGGTGAGCTTGCCGTAGCTGTCGGAGCCGACATAGCCCTTGGGGCTGCCGAACAGCTGGGTGGCGGCGTGCGGCGCGCTCATCTGCGTCATGTCGAAATGCAGCAGCTTGCGCCCGAGCGCCGCCGCCAGGCGCTTGGCAAGATAGGTCTTGCCGGTGCCGGGAGGCCCTGCCAGCAGGAAGATGCCGACCGGCTTGCCGCGCACCTGCAGGGCCAGCCTGCGGCGCAGCTGCTGGGCCACGTCCTCGCACACCTGGTCCTGGCCGATCACCTGGCCGCGCAGCGTCGCCGACAGCGCCACCGCGTCGATGACGGTCGCCTTCTCCTGCTTCGAGAGCATGTCCTCGAGGGCTGCGCGGTTGGTCAGCCGGGCCAGCACGTCCATCATCCATCCCCGATGCTTGCGGCGCTTCCAGGCGGAGGCGCGGTAGCCGATCCCGGCCGACCGCGCCCGACGCTCGACGATGCCGGCACGCCATTCATAGCCGATGCCGCCCAGCACCAGCGACCAGCATAACGCGCCGGCGGCCACATAGAGCGGACCGAGCCGCGTCAGCCACGACAGCACGACCTGCAGCATGTGCGACGGCGACAGATGCAGCTGCTGCACGATCTGCACGATCGCCAGCGTCAGGAACGCCAGCATCATCAGCGGCATCAGCCGGGTGGCAGCCGGCAGCAGACCCTTCATTGCGCGACAACTCCCACATCCAGCTGCTGGCCCGCCGAGAGGTCGGGCAGACGAACCGGGCCGGACAGCGTCAGCGCGCCGATCCCGAGCGCATCGGCCGCGTGTCCCACCGTGCGGAACGAGACGGTGCCGACGCGGCCGATCGGCAGCGTCACCACCACCGGCTCGCGGGTCAGGTGCACCACCCTCGTGTAGCCGCCCGAACTCACCTCCACCGCGCGGCCGGCGAGCGCATCGGCCCCGGTGGCGAGCCCGGCATCGAACAGCGGCATCTGCACCAGCCTGATCCGGTCCCGCTTCAGGTCGGCCGCGAGCAGCGTCGCGTCGCCCGCCGGCAGGCCCATCGCGGCGACCGCGGCGACCGCGGCGGCCGACGGCATCATCTGCAGCTCGAACAGCCCCTTCGGCCCGCCGGCGTCAGCCGCCTGCTGCGAGACGGCGCCGGCCGGCCCGGCGAGTGCCGGCGAGAGCGACGCGATCCTGTCGTTGAACCGGATCCAGCCGCCGGCCAGCAGCAGCAGCGCCAGCCCGGCATAGGCGGTGCGGCGCAGCGCCCCGGAGCCGGCCGCTTCCGGGATGCTCGGCTCCAGAGTCGGGGTGGGGGTGAGCCTGTCCATCTCCAGGATCAGACCAAACCGCGCGCTTGCCCGCAACCTCGGCTTGCGTGTCGAACGGTGAGCGGAATCACGCCACCTGCAACGGCGGCAGATGCGGCAGCAGCTTGTCCGGCGTGATCGGGAAACTGCGCACCCGGATGCCGGTGGCGTTGAACACCGCGTTCCCGACCGCAGCCCCGGAGCCGCAGATGCCGAGCTCGCCCACACCCTTGACGCCGATCGGGTTCACCAGATCGTCGGTCTCGGGCAGCATGTAGACCTCGACCGCGCCGACGTCGGCCTGGATCGGCACGTGGTAGGTGGACAGGTCGCGGTTGGCGAAGTCGCCGGTGCGGGTGTCGACCACGTTCTCCTCGGTCAGCGCGCTGCTGAGGCCCCAGATCATGCCGCCGAGCAGCTGCGACCGGGCGGTCTTGGCGTTCAGCACCCGTCCCAGCGTGAAGGCGCCGAGCATGCGCCGCATGCGGACCTCGCCGGTGACCGAGTTGACCGCGACCTCGGCGAAATGGGCGCCGAACGAGGCCTCGGTCTTGCCCTTCGGCGCTTCCGACCGGCTGACCTTGCCCTTGGCGACGACCCCCTGCGGCGACATCCGGCCGGCCAGCGCGCCGAGCGGCTCGCTCTGCGGCCCGACGGCGATGCGGCCGTCCGCGAAGGTGATCAGCGACGGATCGGCGCCGTGCAGCGGCGACTGCGCGTCCGCGACCGCCGCCGTGGCCAGCGCGCTGCGGAGGTTCTCGCACGCCCGGAACACCGCCGACCCCGAGGTCTCCGCGCCGAACGAGCCGCCCGACCCGGCGGTGGGCGGGAAGCTGGTGTCGCCCATCAGCACCCGCACCTGGCCGATCGGCAGGCCGGTGCTCTCGGCCGCGATCTGGGTCAGCACGGTGTAGGTGCCGGTGCCGATGTCGGTCATCGCCAGCCGCACCGTCAGCACCCCCGCCCCGTCGAGCGTCACCTCGGCGGAGGCGTTGCGCAGCATGTTGCCGCGAAACGCCGACGCCATGCCGTAGCCGATCAGCCAGTCGCCGTCGCGCTGCGTGCCCGGCCGCGTCGGGCGCTTGTCCCAGCCGAACTTCGCCGCGCCCTGCGTCAGGCACTCGGCCAGGTGGCGGGTGGTGAAGGGCAGGTTCTTGGTCGGGTCGATCATGGTGTCGTTCTTGAGGCGCAGCGCCACCGGATCGACGCCGAGCACGTCGGCCAGCTCGTCCATCGCGCATTCCAGGCCCATCGAGCCGACGGCGTCGCCCGGCGCGCGCATCGAGTCGGCCGGCGGCAGGTCGAGCTTCACCACCCGGTGCCGGGTGGCGATGTTGGGCGAGGCGTAGAGGGCGCGGGTCGGCTGCGCCACGTTCTCCACGAAATTGTCGTAGCGCGCCGTCTGCGACCAGGCATCGTGCGACAGCGACTGCAGCGTGCCGTCGCGGGCGGCGCCGATCTGCAGGTGCTGGAAGGTCTGGGTGCGGTGCGTGGTCAGGTGGAACATCTGCTGGCGGGTCAGCGCCACCTTGACCGGATGGTCCAGCCGCTTGGCCGCCAGGGCCGCCAGCACCTGGTCGCAGAAGTAGGGCAGCTTGCCGCCGAAGCCGCCGCCGATATAGCGGCTGACGATGCGCACGTTGGTCTTCGACATCTGCAGCGTCGCCGCGATGCCGGCCTGGTGGCTGTCGACCATCTGCGACGAGCACCAGATCGCGAGCTTCGGGCCGGTCCAGACCGCGAGGCTGGCATGCGGCTCCATCTGGGCATGGTTCTGGTAGGGCGTGTCGTAATGCACGTCGATGCGCACCGGGGCGCGCGCGAACGCCGCCTCGGCGTTGCCGACCTTGGTCACCGGACCCTCGCCGCCATCGATCTTCGACAGCGTCCGGCTCTCGGGCAGCGACGGCGGCAGGTCGGCGTCGATCGGATCGGGGGCATAGCGCACCACCAGCGCCAGGGCGGCCGCGCGGGCCTGCTCGAAGCTGTCGGCCACCACAAAGGCGACCGGCTCGCCGTAATGGCGGATGGTATCCGAGGCCAGCGCCGGCTGCGCCCGGGCGAAGCGATCCTCCGCGTCGAGCGGACCCCACGGCGCCTGCGGCGGGGCGTTGGCATGGGTCAGCACCAGCCGCACGCCGGGCGCCGCCTCGGTCGCCGAAGCGTCGATCGACAGGATGCGTCCCCTGGCGATCGTCGCCGGCACGATGACGCCGACCAGCGGCTCCGGACCGTGATACTCGGCGCCGCCATACTCGTAGGCGTAGGTGGCGGCGCCGGTGACCTTCAGCCGGCCGTCGACCCGGTCGATGCCGGGCCCGATCGCCGGGAGCGTGGGCGCGCGCGGCCCCTTGGCGTCGCCGTCAGCCATGGAGCGTCTCCGGGGTCGCCTGGGCGGCGGTCATCACGACCTGGGCCAGCAGGCGCCGCGTCATCGGGATCTTGAAGTCGTTCTGGCCGTGTCCGGCGGCACCCTGCAGCAGCTGGTCGGCCACCCGGCCGAGGCTCGCCGCGTCGGGACGGCTGCCGGCCAGCGCCGCTTCCGACGCCGGCACCCGCCATGGCTTCGGCGCCAGGCCGCCGCAGGCGAAGCGGGCCTGCCGCACCTGCCCGCCCTGCGCGTCGATGATCGAGGCGACCGAGATCAGCGCGAAGGCGTAGGAGGCACGGTCACGCACCTTGCGATAGCTCTGCAGCCCCGGCGGCGGCGGCGGCAGCGTCACCGCGGTGATCAGCTCGCCCGGGGTAAGCACCGTCTCCAGATGCGGCGTGTCGCCGGGCAGCCGGTAGAAGGTGCCGATCGGGATGCGCCGCACGGCGCCGCCCGGCGCGGTGGTCTCGATGGTGGCGTCCAGCGCCATCATCGCCACCGCCATGTCGGAGGGATGCACCGCGATGCAGTGCTCGCTGCCGCCGACCACCGCGTTCATGCGGTTGAAGCCCGCAAGCGCCGCGCAGCCGCTGCCGGGCTGGCGCTTGTTGCAGGGCTTGGCGGTGTCGTAGAAATACACGCAGCGCGTGCGCTGCAGCAGGTTGCCGGCCGTGGTCGCTTTGTTGCGCAGCTGCGGCGAGGCGCCGGCCAGCAGCGCCTGGCTGAGCAGCGGATAGCGCGCGCGCACCACCGGGTCGGCGGCCAGCGCGCTGTTGCTGACGCCGGCCCCGATGCGGATGCCGCCATCGGCGGCCGGACGCACGCCGCCCGGATCGAGCCGGCCGAGATCCACCAGATGCGACGGCACCACGATCTCGAGCTTCATCAGGTCGAGCAGGTTGGTGCCGCCGGCGATGAAGCTGGCGCCCGACGCGGACGCCGCCCGGGCCGCCGCCTGCGGGGCCGCGGCGCGCTCGTAGGTGAAGCTCCTCATGCCGGTATCTTCCCGTCCGCGTCGCGGATCGCCGCCAGGATGTTGGGATAGGCGCTGCAGCGGCAGATGTTGCCGCTCATGCGCTCGCGCAGCTCGAGGTCGCTCAGCTCCGGATGCGGCGTCGCCACGTCGGGCGTCACCCAGCTCGGCCAGCCCTGGCGATGCTCGGCGATCATGCCGACCGCCGAGCAGATCTGGCCCGGCGTGCAATAGCCGCACTGGTAGCCGTCATGTTCCAGGAAGGCCGCCTGCATCGGATGCAGATCGTTCCCGTGAGCCAGCCCCTCGATGGTGGTCAGCTGCCCGCCATCATGCATCACCGCCAGGCTGAGGCAGGCGTTGATCCGCTGCCCGTCGGCCAGCACCGTGCAGGCGCCGCACTGGCCATGGTCGCAGCCCTTCTTCGAGCCGGTCAGATGCAGATGCTCGCGCAGCATGTCCAGCACGGTGGTCCGCGCGTCCAGCGTCAGCACGCGCTCCTGCCCGTTCACCGTGACGCGTACCTGCTCCATCACCACCGGGCCCAGCCGCGGCGGGCCTGCCGGTGCCGGCTCGGTCGCCGCCTCCACCTCGGCTGCCGGGGATGTGGCCGTCGCCAGCGCCACGCCGGCGGCAGCGCCGCCCTGCAGCAGGGAGCGCCGCGAAACCGACCAGCCCGGCGCCTCGTTCTGCCCGTCTTTCATCTGCCTACTCCGCAAGGCGCACAAAAATGTCGCGGATGGCTGCGGCCGGAACCGCCGCATGCCGGCCGCACAACCCGGCGCCGTCCGAACCCGCCATGTTGCAACACGCCGTATTTGATGACTTGTTGGCGCATCACAAGTCGAGCATGTCAAATCGTGTCAATCAAGCGCCGGTCCTGCAACGCCCGTCCCAATCCCGACCGGCGCCTGCCCGCCGGCATCGCCCTCCTGGCCGTGGCGGCGCTGGCCGCCGGGCCGGCGGAGGCCCAGGATCAGCCGCAACCCCGGCCGACACCGGGGGCGGGAGCCATCCCCGTTCCGCAGGACCGCGCCTATCCGGGCACGATCACCCTGACGATCGATGCGACCGACCTCGACCGGCACATCTTCACCGGGCACGAGGTCATCCCCGTGGCCGCGTCCGGCGATCTCGTGCTGCTGTTCCCCAAATGGCTGCCCGGCGATCACTCGCCCACCGGCGAGCTCGACAAGTTCGCGAGCCTGGTGGTGAAGGCAGGCGGCCGGCCGCTCGCCTGGGTGCGCGACCCGGTCGACGTGTATGCCTTCCACGTCCCGGTGCCGCAGGGCGCCGCGTCGCTGGCGCTCGACTTCCAGTACCTCTCGCCGACCGAGCCGAAGGAAGGCCGCGTCGTCATGACGTCGGCGATGCTCAGCCTGCAGTGGAACAACATGCTGCTGTATCCGGCCGGGTATTTCTCGCGCGGCATCACGATGGATGCGTCCATGACGCTTCCCGCCGGCTGGGCGTTCGGCAGCGGGCTCGACGTCGCCGGGACGCAGGGCGCCACGACGCACTTCAAGCCGGTGCCGCTGAACACCCTGGTCGACAACCCGGTGCTGGCCGGCCGGTATGTCCGCCGCGAGGACCTGGCACCCGGTGCGCCGGTGCCGGTGCATCTCGATGTCGCTGCCGACGCGCCGGACGACCTCGCGATCACGCCGGCGCAGCTCGCCGACCACCGCAACCTGGTGACCCAGGCCGGGCGGCTGTTCGGATCGCACCATTACGACCATTACGACTTCCTGCTGTCGATCTCGGACGAGCTGGGCGGCATCGGGCTGGAGCATCACCGCTCGTCCGAGAACGGGGTCGCCGCGAACTACTTCACCGGCTGGGACAAGACGGTGGCCGAGCGCGACCTGCTGGCGCACGAATACACCCACAGCTGGAACGGCAAGTTCCGCCGCCCGGCCGATCTGTGGCAGCCGAACTTCAACACCCCGGAAGGCGACACGCTGCTCTGGGTGTACGAGGGCCAGACGCAGTACTGGGGCAAGGTGCTGGCCACCCGCTCCGGGCTCTGGTCGAGGCAGAACGGGCTCGACAGCCTCGCCGTGACGGCGGCGGAATACAGCACCGGCGTCGGGCGCAGCTGGCGCGACCTCGAGGACACCACCAACGACCCGATCATCGCCCAGCGCCGGCCGATCCCGTTCCGGTCCTGGCAGCGCTCGGAGGACTATTACGAGGAAGGCGTGCTGGTGTGGCTCGACGTCGATACGCGGCTGCGCAGCCTGACGCAGGGCAAGAAGTCGCTGGACGACTTCGCCCGCGCCTTCTTCGGCATCCAGGACGGCAGCTACGTGACCCAGACCTACGTCTTCGACGACATCGTCCAGGCGCTGAACACGGTCGCTTCCTATGACTGGGCCGGGTTCCTGAACACCCGCCTCTATGCAGATGCGCCGCAGGCGCCGCTCGACGGCATCACCCGCGGCGGCTACCGCCTCACCTATACCGACGTCGAGACGCCGTTCCTGAAGAGCCTGGAGGCCAACCGGTCGTTCGTCGATCTGACATTCTCGCTCGGGCTGAGCCTGCTTGCGGACGGCACCGTGCGCAGCGTGGGCTGGGACAGTCCGGCCTTCAAGGCAGGGATCGCGGTCGGCACGCAGCTGGTCGCCGTGAACGGGCTGTCCTTCGACATGGAGGCGCTCAAGCGGACGGTGGCGGAAGACCGCGGCACGACGACGCCGATCGAGATCCTGCTGAAGGCGAGCCACCGCTACCGGACGCTGCGGATCGATTATCACGACGGGCTGCGCTATCCGCATCTGGAGCGCGTCGCCGGCACCCCCGACTATCTCGGCGCGATCCTGACGCCGCGGCCCTAGCCCGTCTCGTTCATCCGGCCCTGCCGAGGCGGCCGGCGTCAGCGGATGACCCGGCGATGCTTCCAGTCGAGGCGCAGGCTGTCGAACAGGCGGGGCGGCTGGTCCCACTTCTCCTGCGGCCGGGGCACCGTATAGGTCCGTATCGACAGCTCGGCCGCCGAGGCC
The DNA here is from genome assembly GCA_964236105.1 of uncultured Acetobacteraceae bacterium. GTDB lineage: Bacteria > Pseudomonadota > Alphaproteobacteria > Acetobacterales > Acetobacteraceae > Lichenicola. The sequence goes on from CAXSBC010000002.1 coordinate 48,216, forward strand.
TCCAGGCGGAGGAAGCCGAAACGGTCGTCATAGTAGTCGTCGAGCACGATGCCGGGCTCGCCAGGCACGGGGTAGGGCGTCATCAGCGGCTGGCCGCCCGGCTTGGCCATCTTGTGCAGGTTGTGATAACCGCCCTGCCCCGCCACGATGAACGGCGTCACGCCGCGGCCGTCCGGATCGGCGACGGTGAAGCGCTGGTAGTTGTGCACGTGGCCGGAGAAGACGATGTCCGGACGCCGCCTGGACGCGGCGGTCGCGGCGGCCAGCAGGGCTGCCATCGGCTTGCTGCCCGAGTGGTAGGTGTCGAGCGAGTAGATCGGGTGGTGCATCACCACGATCAGCGCGCGGTCGGTCGGCGCCGCCGCGAGCTCGCCCTCGAACCAGGCCGCCTGGTCCGGTTCGACGACACCGCCCTCCGGGACGTTGGTGTACAGCCCGACGATCGTCGCGAACGGGCTGTTCAGGGTCCAGTAGACGTTGGGCTGGATCATCGCGGTGCGCGCGGCATCGCCGGCATCGGGCGAGCGCTGTCCCGGCGTGGCCGCGCAGAAGTTGCGCACGAAGGTGGCGAGCGACGGCAGCGGATTGGTGCGGGCGCCGTCGTCGAAGACGTCGCCGTCATGGTTGCCGGGAACGCCCATCATCGGCAGCGGGTAGTGGGCGTAGGGATCGTAGAACTGCGGCAGGTACTGCCCCGCCTGGCCGTCGAAATACACCACGTCGCCGAAATGATAGAAGAATGCCGGCACGCCGTAGGGCCCCGCCTGGGCCGCGTCGCGCACCAGGCCGGCGGCCACCAGCGTCTGCGGATCGGGATCCTGCACGCCGCCGGTGTCGCCGACCATGTGGAACGCCATCCCGCCGGCCTTGCGGGCGGCGTCGACGGCGTGCGGCACGATCTCCTCGAGGTCGAGGCGGAACGGGGCCGCGCCGGTCGGCGCCGGTAGCGGCTGGAACGGGCTGCCCTGGAACGTGGGCGACTGCTGCGGATGCGGCGGATCGGCAACCGGACGCCCCTGCGCGAAGTGGTGCATCTGTCGGGTCATGGCGCGCTCACGTGTTGTGCGGATCGACGCTGCGGAAGCCGTAGGTCTGGTAGGCGGTGGTCAGCCGGTTGTTCTCGACCCGGACCACCGTGAAGCCTTCCGGCGTGCCGAGATGGGTGCCGTGCCACCAGTTGCCGCTGACCGCGCCGCAGGTCAGGAACGGCACGCCGTGCCAGAGCACCGTCTCGTTGACGTGGGTGTGGCCCTGCAGCACGCCCAGCACGTTGTGACGGTCAAGCAGCGCGATCACCTCGTAGGCGTTGAGGACGCTGTTCTTGTGGTGCCGCGGCGGCGGCTCGGGGGGTGGAGCGTAGCTGTCGTACGCGGTGGCGAGCGGGATGTGGCTGACCACGATGACCGGCGTGCCGGCCGGCAGCGCGTCCAGGTCGCGCGACAGCCACGCGACCTGTTCGGCGTCGATGCGGCCCTCATAGTCGCGGTCCTCGGTGATGCCGATGGAGTCGAGGATGACGACGTGCACGCCGCGATGGTCGAAGGCGTAGTAGAGCCTGCCGAAATGGTCCTCGAAGAACTTCTTGCCGTAGAGCGGATCGGTCGGAGCCACCCCGCTCTTCGCATACACGCCGAAGCAGTCGTGGTTGCCGATGGTGTGGCGGACCTGCATGCCCAGCGCCTGCTCGGTGCGGGTGTAGGACGAGATCAGGCTGTCGGCGCGGGCGCGCCCGACGCCGAGCGCGTCGAAGACATGATCGCCGCCCTGGATCGCGAAGTCGCCGCCGATCGCGCGCGCCTTGTCGAAGCAGGCATGGCAGCCGGCGGCGGCATTCAGCTCGGGCTGCAGATGCGCGTCGGTGATGAACAGGAACGAGAACGGCTCGTGCGGCCGCGCGATCGGCGCCGCCTGCGCCGCCTGCGCCGCGCCAGGGATCGCGGGCAGGCCGGCGGCAATCCCCGCACCGGCCGAGAGGGACAGGAACCTGCGACGGCTGCAGGCTTCGATCATCGGTGAACCTCCCGCCGCCCGGATGCGCCCGCCTCGTAGAAGACCGGGCACCACCGGTAAAATGATCCTTTCATGTCAGCGTCCGCACAGGACGGCAGCGCAGTTGTGCAAAACGCTCGCCTGGCCGTCATCCGCCCGACAGGCCAGGAGGGATTGGGCCGGCAGCACCGGCGACATGCCCTGGCCGTGTGAGCTCGGCGCGCGTGCCGAGTGAACAGCCAGCTGTTCGACCACAGCTCGACCATCTGTGTCGTCGAGCAGCGCCTCGCTGCTGGACCCGGCTCTGATGGCTGCCGGGGATCACGGCACCCGCGTCAGGACGCGGTTGAGCCTGCCGGCTGGACGCAGCGCGACGGCGCCGGGTCGGACAAGGCAGACGCCAGGGCAAGGCTGCCGGTCAGCAGGTCGAGACGACCCGATCGCGCATAGGGCAGCTCGATGCCGAGCATGCCCTGCAGCGCGATCGTGCCATGCACGCGGTACTCGACGCCGCCGCTCCGCACGATCCCCAGCAGCTGCGGACCGAGGCTCTGCACGGTCGCGGTCATGCTGAACGGCACGATGGTCGAGGACAGGCCGGGCAGCTGGACCGGGGCATCGCTGGCGGCCGTCGCCAGCGGCAGGCCGGATACGTCGAGGTCGGTGGTGACGCGCCGGAACACCAGCGCGCCCGCGTTCGGGTTGGTCACGCACAGCGTCAGCGCCAGCTGCTGATCGGGCAGGCCGATGCCGGTCAGACGCACCGCCAGCACCTCGACGGAAGGCGGCGTGGCGGTCGCGAGCGCGCATCCGGCAATGCCGAGCGCCAGGCCCGCAGACGCCAGGCCCGCAGACGCCAGGCGAATGCTCCACGTCATGAACGGCTCCTTCCCCGCCCGGCGATCCGGACGATCGCCGCCAGATGGCCTGACGTCGTGCACGACCGACAAGCTCCGGCGGCGGCGGTGCGACCAGTGCTTGCCGCTCACATGGTCGAGATCAGCCGATCGGGACCGTGCGGAAGCCGGCCTGCATCTGTCACACGACCTTAGCGTCCGGGCGGCACGGGACCGGGTAGAAGGTCGCGCCAGATCATTCGGGCCGCCTGTCGATGCACCGTCATCCTGCTTTACCGAGCGACGCGCTCCATCCGCTGCCGGTCCCGAACCGGAGCGCTTCCGCCCGGCGGCCCGTGACCGGACCAGCCGGGCACGCTCCCGGGACGGCGATGCGAGGCTGCCGATGACCACAGCCGAGCCGCACTACCGTTCCGGACCGGGACCCCGCTACTGGGCCGCGATCTGCGTGGCCAGCGTGTTCGGCGCAGGTCTCGGCGACGTCGTGTCGCACGACCTGCATCTCGGCCACTGGCGCGGCCTGGCGCCGCTCGGCCTGCTGTTCGCGCTGATCCTGCGCGGCGGGCGCACCGGCCGGCTCGGCGCGGAGGCGGCCTACTGGCTGGCGGTGGTCGTCATCCGGGCTGCCGCCACCAACCTGGCCGACCTCGCCACGCATGACTGGCGGCTGAGCGACCCGGCCCTGGTCACGGGACTCGCGGTGCTGCTGATGATCGCGGCGGCGCGACCACGGCACTCGACCATGGGCATCGTGATGCGGACCGGACTGCCCGCGACCGACGCGCTGTACTGGATCGCGCTGCTCCTCGCAGGCGTGCTGGGCACGGTCCTGGGTGACGACGCGTCCGGTCGCTACGGCCTCGCCGGCGCGTCGGTCCTGCTGGCGACGATCCTGGCGCTGCTGTTCTGGCTGCGGCAGCGGGCCTGGATCGGCGGCAGCGCCAGCTACTGGACGACGCTGCTCGGCGCGCGCGCGGCCGGCACCAGCCTGGGCGACCTGCTCGCCGATCGCTCCGGCCTGGGCCTTGCCGGCAGCACGGCGGCGACCGGCCTGCTGCTGGTCGTGCTGCTGGTCGGGATCAGGCCTGCCGGCGCGCCCGGGCGCCGGACCCGGGCTGCCTGACCGCGCCTGCCCCGGTCAGATGTCGGCATAGACGTGCGTCTCGGCGGCGCCGCCCGGATGCGTCACCGCGCCGAGATGCGCCGGCCCCACCAGCTGCGCGAACTTCCAGATCGCGCCGCTATTGTAGTCCGTCCCGCGCGGCGTCCAGGCGGCACGGCGCCCGGCGAGCTCGGCGGCGGAAAGCGAGACGTCGATGGTGCCGGCATCAGCGTCGATGACGATGCGGTCGCCGTTGCGGAGCAGCCCGATCGGGCCGCCTGCCGCGGCTTCCGGACCGACATGGCCGATGCAGAAGCCGCGCGTGCCGCCGGAGAAGCGGCCGTCGGTGATCAGCGCCACCTTGTCGCCCATGCCCTGCCCGTAGATCGCGCCGGTGGTGGACAGCATCTCGCGCATGCCCGGACCGCCCCGCGGACCCTCGTAGCGGATGACGATGACGTCGCCCTCCTTGTAGGCGCGCAGCTGCACGGCGGCGAAGGCGTCCTCCTCGCAATCAAAGCACAGCGCCGGACCCTCGAAGCGGCGGTGCTTCATGCCGGCCACCTTCACGATCGCCCCGTCCGGCGCGAGGTTGCCCTTGAGGCCGACCACGCCGCCGGTGGTCGAGATCGCCCGGGCGACCGGATAGATCACGTCCTGGTCCGTGGGGATCACCACGCCCTCGAGGTTCTCGGCCAGCGTCCTGCCGCTCACCGTTATGCAGTCGCCGTGCAGCAGCCCGCCATCGAGCAGCGACTTCAGGATCACCGGGATGCCGCCGACCCGGTGCACGTCGAGCGCCACGTATCTGCCGCCGGGCTTGAGGTCGGCGATGTACGGGGTGCGCCGCATGATCGCCGCCACGTCGTCCATGGTGAAGCGCAGGCCGATCTCGTGCGCCATCGCCGGCAGATGCAGCCCGGCGTTAGTGGAGCCGCCGGTGGCGCCGACCACGGTCGCCGCGTTCTCCAGCGACTTCATGGTGACGATGTCGCGCGGCCGCAGGTTGCGCTCCAGCAGCGCCATCACCGCACGTCCGCTCTCGACCGCGAACCGGTCGCGCTCCTCGTACGGGGCGGGCGACCCGGCCGAGCCCGGCAGGGCGAGCCCGATCGCCTCGCTGACGGTGGCCATGGTGTTGGCGGTGAACTGGCCGCCGCAGGCGCCCGCCGACGGACAGGCGGCGCATTCGAGCTCGTACAGGTCCTCGTCTGACATGTTGCCTGCCGCATGCTGGCCCACCGCCTCGAACACGTCGACCACGGTGACGTCGCGGCCCTTGAACCGGCCCGGCAGGATCGTGCCGCCATACATGAACACCGCCGGCACGTTCAGCCGCAGCATGGCCATCATCATGCCGGGCAGCGACTTGTCGCAGCCGGCGAGCCCCACCAGCGCGTCGTAGGAGTGCCCGCGCATGGTGAGCTCGACGGTGTCGGCGATGGCATCGCGCGACACCAGCGACGACTTCATGCCCTGATGGCCCATGGCGATGCCGTCGGTCACGGTGATGGTGGTGAACTCCCTCGGCGTGCCGCCGGCCGCGTCCACGCCCTGCTTGACCGACTGCGCCTGCCGCGACAGCGCGATGTTGCAGGGTGCGGCCTCGTTCCAGCAGGTGGCGACGCCGACCAGAGGACGGTGGATCTGCGCCTCGCTGAGGCCCATCGCATAGTAGTAGCTGCGGTGCGGCGCGCGTCCTGGCCCTTCGGTGACGTGGCGCGACGGCAGCCGGCTCTTGTCCCAGATCTTGGTCATGCGTGGTCATCCTGTGCGGAGCCGAGACGCCGCAGTGCTGCGTCCAGTCGTGCGGTTTCCTGCTGGAACGCGCTGAGGCGTTCGCGATTCTCGTCCACCACCTCGGGCCTGGCGCGGGCCACGAAGTCGGCGTTGCCGAGCTTGCGCTCGACCTTGCTCGCCTCGTCGACCGCGCGCGCTCGCTCCCGGCCCAGCCGCGCCCGCTCGGCCTCGAGGTCGATGATGCCGGCGAGCGGCAGGATCAGCGTGGCCTCGTCCACCACCGCCTGGGCCGCCCCCTGCGGCATGTCGCCCGCCAGCGCCGACACGCCCGAGACGCGGGCCAAGCGGCTGATCGCCTCCGACCAGGCGGCGGCGCGGGACAGGGTGGCCGGGCCGGCGTCGCGCAGCAGCACCGGCGTCACCTTCGATGGCGGCACGTTCATCTCCGCGCGCACCGCGCGGATCTCGCCGATGAAGCGCACCACCCAGTCGATCTCGCGCGCCGTCTCCTCGGCACCTTCCAGACGCACGGCCGCGGGCCAGGGTGCGGCGATCAGGCTGCCCTCGGGACCGAAGCCGAACTCGCCCCACAGCACCTCGGTCACGAACGGCATCACCGGATGCAGCAGCCGCAGGATGGTGCCGAGCACGTGGGCGGCGGCGGCGCGCAGCTCGGCGGCCTCGGGGGTGTCGCCGGCGCCGAACACCGGCTTGGCGAACTCCAGGAACCAGTCGCAGTAGCGGTTCCAGGTGAAGCGGTAGAGCACGCCGGCATAGTCGTCGAACCGGAACGCCTCGAGCGCGGCGTCCGCCTCGGCCACGGCCGCGGCCGCGTCGTCGAGGATCCAGCGCGCGAGCTTGCCGCGCGCCGTCGCCGGATCGAAGCCGGCCACGGGGCGGACGCCGTTCATCTCGCAGAAGCGGGCGGCGTTCCAGAGCTTGGTGACGAAGGAGCGGTACTCCTCGACCCGCTTGGCCCCGAGCTTCACGTCCCGCCCCTGCCCGGTCAGCGCGCAGACGGTGAAGCGCAGCGCGTCGGCGCCGTAGCTGTCGATCAGCTCCAGCGGATCCAGGCCGTTGCCCTTGCTCTTCGACATCTTCTGGCCGCGCTCGTCGCGCACCAGCCCGTGGATGAACACCTGGGCGAACGGCACCTCGTCCATGAAGTGCAGCCCCATCATCAGCATCCGGGCGACCCAGAAGAAGATGATGTCGAAGCCGGTGACCAGCACGTCGCCCGGATAGTAGCGGGTGAGCTCGGCCAGGATCGCCGGCGCCTTGTCGGGCCAGCCCAGCGTGGAGAACGGCCACAGCGCGGACGAGAACCAGGTGTCGAGCACGTCCTCGTCCTGCACCAGCCTGGTGTCGACGCCGTAATGCAGCAGGGCCGCGTCGGCCGCCTGCACCTCGTCATGCGCCACGAAGACATGGCCGTCCGGGCCGTACCAGGCGGGGATGCGATGGCCCCACCAGAGCTGCCGGCTGATGCACCAGGGCTGGATGTCGCGCATCCAGGCGAAGAAGGTGTTCTCCCACTGCTTCGGCACGAAGGCGACGCGACCGGTCTCCACCGCCTCGATCGCCGGACCGGCAAGCTTTGCGGCGTCGCAATACCACTGCGTGGTCAGGCGCGGCTCCACGACAGCGCCGCCGCGCTCGGCATGCGGCACCTGGTGGACGTGCGGCTCGATTCTCTCCACCAGCCCCAGGCGCTCCAGCTCGGCGACGATCCGCGCGCGGGCGGCGTCGCGGGGCACGCCGGCGAGGCCGCGCACGAAGGCAGGGTCGGCGAGGTCCGGGACCGCCTGCAGCTCGTCCTCGATCTCGTCGAGCAGGATGCGGGCCTCGGCGTCCAGGATCGACGGGCTCGCGAGACCGTGCCGCTGGCCGACGGCGAAGTCGTTGAAGTCGTGCGCCGGGGTGATCTTGACGGCCCCGGTACCCTTCTCGGGATCGGAGTAGCTGTCGGCGACGATCGGCACGCGCCGACCGGTCAGCGGCAGGATCACGGTGCGGCCGACGAGCCCGGCATAGCGCGCATCGTCGGGATGCACCGCCACCGCGGTATCGCCGAGCATGGTCTCCGGCCGCGTGGTGGCGACGGTGATGGACCGGCCATCGCCCCCCTCGACCGGATAGCGGATATACCACAGATGCCCGCGCAGCTCGCGGCTCTCGACCTCCAGGTCGGAGATCGCCGAGCGGAAGGACGGGTCCCAGTTCACCAGCCGCTCGGCGCGGACGATCAGTCCCTCGCGGAACAGTCGGACGAACACCTCGCGCACCGCCTCGGACAGGCCGGCATCCATGGTGAAGCGCTCGCGCGACCAGTCCAGCGACGAGCCCAGGCGGCGCAGCTGCTGCGTGATGCCGTCGCCCGACCGCGCCTTCCAGTCCCACACCCGCTCGATGAAGGCATCGCGCCCCAGCTCGCCGCGGCGGATGCCGTCGGCGTCGAGCTGACGCTCCACCACCAGCTGCGTGGCGATGCCGGCATGGTCGGTGCCCGGCTGCCACAGCGCGTCCCGCCCCTGCATCCGCCGCCAGCGGATCAGGATGTCCTGCAGCGTGTTGGTCAGGGCATGACCCATATGCAGGGTGCCGGTGACGTTCGGCGGCGGGATCATGATGGTGTAGGGAACGGCCCCGCCTTCGGGACGGGCCGCGAACGCGTTCCGGCCTTCCCACAGGGCGTACAGGCGGGCCTCGGCCGTGTCGGGCTTGAAATTCTTGTCCAGCATCAGGCGAAACTAGAGAAACCGGCGCCGTGCCGGAAGGCGTCTGCCCGCATGCGGGAGACGCGTCAGGCTCATGCGGTCCGGCGGCTCACGCCGGCCGCACCAGCCGCTCGATCTCCTCGCGCACCAGACGCTCGACCATCTCCGGCAGATAGGCGTCGAACCAGTCCTTGAGCTGCAGGCGCAGCTCCTCGCGCACCATGTCCTCGATCGTCGGACCGCCGGACCGCAGCAGGCGCAGCCCGCCCGGTGCCGCCGGCTCGGGCTTCAGCATGTCCTGCAGGGCGGCGAACGACTGCGCGGCGGCACTGCGCGTCTGCGGCGCCAGCAGCGTGTCGGACGCGGGTGCCGTCAGCGCGTGCGTGGGCTTCGGCTGGATCGTCTCCGGAACCGGCTCCGGCGCCAGGGCCACGGGCGGGCGCGGTGCCGGCGGCGGCGCTGCCGCAGGCTGCAGGGCGGGAGCCGGCGGGGGTGCCGGCGCCGGTTCGTCGTCGAACAGGGCTGCCGCGAGCTCGGCGGCGAGACGGCTGGTATCCATCTGCGAAACGCTGTCGGCTGGCATCGCGACCTCCTTCTCGATCTTAGGCTGCACCATCATGGACGGCTCCAGGACCAGCAGATCGTCCTCGTCCGCCAGCGCCTCCGCAACCGGATTCGATGCCGGCGGCGGCGGGCTGGTCGCCGCCTCGTCCTCGCGGATGATGCGGCGGATCGAGGCGAGGATCGTCTCCATCGAGCCGTCGCCGGCATCGGCCGGGGGTGCGGGCTGGGCCATGGCTCAGCGGCCCGGCTGGCCGACGGCGTAGTCGTTCAGGCCCCAGGCCCGGTCCTTCACCGCGTTGTAGTAGGCGACCTCGTCATAGACCGGCACGTTGAGCGACAGGTCGCGCGCGGTCAGGCGGCCGATGGCGGCGGCCACGCCGTAGGAGGTCAGCACCAGGTTGCTGAGGCTCTGCACCAGCGCCACCTGCGCCGTCAGCAGGGTCTGCTGCTGCTGCAGCACCTCCAGCGTGGTGCTGGTGCCGACGATCGCCTGCCGCTCCACGCCGTCCAGGGCGACGATGTTCGACTGCACCGCCGTACGGTCGCTGTCGATCGACGCCTTGAAGGACAGCAGGTTCTGCCAGTTCGAGATCGCCAGCTGGGCGGCGCTGCGTCGCTGCACGTCGACCTGGCGACGCGCCTGCTGCGCGGTCTGCTTGGCCTGGCGCACGGCCGCAAACTCGGCGCCGCCCTGGTAGATCGGCACCGTCAGGGTGATCAGGCCTTCCTTGAGCTCGCTCGCCTGGCCGATCAGGCCCTGGTTCTCGCTCCGGACGTACTGGCCCTGCAGGCTGAGCTTGGGCAGCAGCACCGCCATTTCCACATCGACCGCATCCTTGTCTGAGGATTCGGTAAACAGGGCGTTGATGACGTTCGGGTTGTTGGCGACCGCCTGCGCCACCGCATGATCCTGGTCCTTGACCGGCAGCACCAGCGGCTGCGGCGGGATCAGGTTCGGCGGCGGCGCGGTGCCGACCTGCTGCGTGTAGGTGGCCTGCGCGGTCTGCAGCGTGCCTTCCGCCTGCTGGCGCGCGGCGCGGGCGCTGGCCAGGGCGGCTTCCGCCTGGGCGACGTCGGTGCGGGTGATCTCGCCCACGCGGAAGCGGTCGTTGGTGGCGCGGAGCTGCTCCTCGAGCACCTTCTCGTTGTTGATCTGCAGCTGGAGCAGCTGCTGGTCCTCGATGACGCCGACATAGGCGTTCACCACGTTGGAGAACACCTGCTGCTCGGTCGAGATCAGGTTGGCGCGTTCCGCCATGACGCGGTTCACCGCCTGGTGCGTCTGTCCGGTGGTCCGGCCGCCGGTATAGAGCGGCTGCACCGCCGAGACAGTGTTGGTGTAGCCGCCGACGCCATGCAGGACCTGGCTGTTGGCCGTACGCTGCGCCGGAACTATCATATTGGTCGCCGCATTGAACCCTGCCGGGGTATTGAAGGTCTGCGTCGACCGGCCGTCATAGAGCGTGCCGCTGGTGGTGACCGAGACCGTCGGACGCCAGCCGGCGACGGCGATCGGCACGTTTTCGTCGGTCGCGCGCAGGTTGGCGCGCTCGGCCTGCAGCGTCGGGTTGGTCAGGTAGGCCGCCGCCAGCGCCTCCTGCAGCGTGTGCGGAACGAAGGTGGGCGGGCCGCTGCCGTCGTACTTCTGAGCCAGCGCCGTCGTGCTGCACAGCAGAGCGGCCAATCCGGCACCCATGCCTCGGCTGATCGACATTCCCACTCTCTCCGTCACATCGCCGTCATCCAGCGGAATCCGGTGGTCCTCTCCTGCCACAAAACCCGACGACGCTTCCAGTCCCATGGCGGCCGGCGGCGGGTGCGCGCCGCCGCCGTGCCTCCAGGGTCACAGGCGGGGTGTCTCAGAAGGTGAAACCGGGCGGCGGCGCCAGCTCGGGCAGCAGCGGGGTGGCGGCGTCGAACTGCGGGCGGGGCCGCAGCCCGGCGGCGGAGGCGTCGGCCAGGAAGCCGGTGGCGACGCGGCCGGCCGGCGCCAGCACGCCGGCGAGCCGACCGGCGGGCGTGAGCTGTGCTGCCAGCGCCGCCGGGATCGCCCGCACCGCCCCGTCGATCAGGATCATGTCGAACGGTGCCGCGTCCGGGCATCCCGCCGCGAGCGGGCCGTCGCGGTAGTCGATGCCGGGCGCGAACTCCGCCGTCAGCCGTCGGCCGACCGCGGCCAGCGACGCGCTCTGTTCGAGTGCCACGACATGCACGCCCAGCGCCTGCAGCAGGCAGGCGGCATAGCCGGCGCCGGCGCCGACGACCAGCGCCCGCTCGCCGCCATGCGGCACCAGCGCCTGCAGCAGACGCGCGATGACGCGCGGCTCGGTCAGCACGCGGTCGCCGCCCAGCGGGACGTTCTGGTCCATGTAGGCGAGGTCGGCGAGGTCGTCGGGCAGGAAGCGCTCGCGCGGCAGGCTGCGCATGGCGTTCAGGATGCGCGTGTCGTTCACCCCAACCGGACGGATCTGCGTATCCACCATCCGCCGCCGCGCGAACTCCCGGTCGGTGCCGGCGGGGCTGGGCGCAGGGGAAGAGGCGAGCTGGCTCATGATGCTCCACGTGCGGGGCGGCTGCCGGGAGGAGCCGTTATAGGTGTGGGCCTGTCCGGCTGCAAAGCAGGGGGACAGCGGGTGCGGTCGCTTGACCGATGGCGCCGCGCGCGGGATACAGCCCCGGCACCCGCCGGTCCGGTGGCAGAGTGGTGATGCAGCGGACTGCAAATCCGCGAATGCCGGTTCAATTCCGGCCCGGACCTCCAAGGCCCTTTCATGAGCGCGCGATGCAGGGTCGATACCTGCGCCGCGCGTCACTCGTAGCCGAGCGTCCGGCAGGCGGTGGCGCCTGCCCGCTCCAGCACCCGAGCGGTCCGAAGCGCCAGCGCCTCCGCCCAGGGACGCGTGACGAGCTGCACGCCGATCGGCAGAGGCTCGTGCAACGGCTGGCATGGCACGGTGACCACCGGCAGGCCGATGAAGCTGATCGGCTGGGTGTACAGCCCCATGTTGGCGCGCGCCGACACCAGCTGTCCGTCCAGCAGGATCGTGGCCTGGCCGCGCTTCACCGCCGGGAACGGCGTCGCCGGGGCAAGCAGCAGGTCGACCCGCTCGAACAGCCGCGCCGCCTGCGCCCTGACGTGGCTGCGCACGCGCTGCGCCTGCAGCACCACCGCCGACGGGATCATGGCGCCGGCGATCAGCCGGTCGCGCACGGCCGGGTCGTAGCGGTGCGCGTCGGTCCGCAGCCAGGGCAGATGCAGCGCGCCGCCCTCCGCGCCGGTCAGGCAGAACGCCGCCGATCGCGCGAGCTCGGCATCCTCGAGCAGCACCGGATCGACGCTGGCGCCCGCCCGTGCCAGCGCGTCGGCGACATGGGCCACCGCCGCCAGCGCCTGCGCCGACGCGCCCTGCGTGAACCAGCCGCCCAGCACGCCCACCCGCAGCCCGGCCGGCGGCACGTCGAGCTCCGGCAGCGACGGCTCGCCGGCCCGCGCCGCCTGCGCCGGATCGCGCGCGTCCGGGCCCTGCATCAGGTCGTAGGCGAGCGACAGGTCGCGCACCTCGCGGGCGAACGGGCCGACATGATCCAGGCTGTGCACGAACGGGAACGCGCCCGCCCGCGACAGGCGGCCATAGGTCGGCTTCAGCCCGAACACGCCGCACAGCGAGGCGGGCACCCGGATCGAGCCGTTGGTGTCGGACCCCAGGCTCAGCGGCACCAGCCCGGCCGCCACCGCGGCAGCCGACCCCCCGGACGAGCCGCCGGCGATGCAGGACGGGTCGTGCGGATTGGCGGTGTCGCCATAGTGGCCGTTCTCGGTCGAGAAGCCGTAGGCGAACTCGTCCATGTTGAGCTGGCCGAGCAGGATCGCGCCCGCCGCGCGCAGCCGCGCCACGACCGTCGCATCGCGCGTCGCCGGCGGCGCGTCCGCGAGCAGGCTGGAGCCGGCGACGGTGGTGACGCCCGCGACGTCGAACAGGTTCTTGACCGCGAACGGCACGCCGGCGAGCGGGCCGACGACCTCGCCGCGGCGACGGGCCGCATCCACTTGGGCGGCCTCCGACAGCGCCGCCTCGCCCCGCAGATGGGTGAAGCAGTTCAGCCGGCCGTCATGTCGGCCGATGCGGTTGAGCGCGTCCTGCACCACGCCCGCCGCGGAACGACCGCCGTCGCGGACCGCGGCCGCCAGCGAGCCGGCACCCCTCACGGCGTGAACACCGGAGCGGGCTCGGCGTCGGGCGGCAGGGCCTGCGCCATCACCCGTGCGGCGTGCTGCCCGAGCAGCAGCAGGTTCGCGGCGACCCCGTCGAGATGCGCCGGATCGAGCGGCAAGCCGAGAAACAGGGCCGCCTGTTCGGCCAGCTCCTCCCCATCCGTGCTCATGCAGGGCAACCTGCTGGCGACCGCATCGGATCGGTCCGGTCGGCCGGGGCGCAGCAGAAGATGGCGGGCATCGGGATGGCTCCGGTACGACGGCGCGGGGGCCAGGCGGCGCGCTCGGCGAGGCTAGCCGAAATGGCTCCAGCCGGGGCGCGCGATCGGCATCGGCCGCGCGTCCGGTCCGACCACGTGGACGCCGTCGAGCCCGGCCTCGAACGTTCCGATCCGGGTGACGGCAATGCCGGCTGCTCCGGCAGCCGCGTGCAGCGCCGGCTCCGCCTCCGGCGGCACCGCCAGCAGCAGCTCGTAATCGTCGCCGCCGGTCAGGCGGCGCTCCAGCCAGGCCGGACCGGCGGCGCGGGCGGCTGGCGAGGCCGGGACCAGGACGGCATCGAGGCGGGCGCCGAGGCCGCTCTCGCGGCAGAGATGGCCGAGATCCTGCACCAGCCCGTCCGAGACATCGATCGCCGCATGCGCGATCCCTCCCAGCGCCAGCCCGAGCCGGGGCTGCGGCAGGCGGTAGCGGTCGGCGAGGTATCCGCTCGGATCGGCGAGCTCGCCCAGCAGGCAGGCCAGGCCCAGCGTGCCGTCGCCGACCGTGCCGGTGACCCAGATCCCGTCGCGGTCCCGCGCGCCGTTGCGACGCAGCACCGCATCCGGCGCCGCATGGCCCAGAATGGTCAGGGACAGCACCAGCGGACCGGTGGTGGCGGTGGTGTCGCCGCCGAGCAGCGACAGGCCGTAGCGGGCCTGATCCTGCGCCAGCCCGGCCGAGAAGGCCGCGAACCAGTCGGCCGGCAGCGACGGCGGCACCGAGATCGTCATCAGGTAGCCGAGCGGCAGCGCGCCCATCGCCGCGAGATCGGACAGGTTCACGCGCAGCAGCTTGCGTCCCACCGTATCCGGCGGGTCGTCCGGCAGGAAATGCACGCCCGCGACCATGGCGTCGGCCGCGACCACCAGCGCGCGGCCGGGCGGCGGCAGCAGCACGGCCGCATCGTCTGACAGCGCCAGCGCGCCGGGTCCGGCCAGCGCGCGGAAGTGGCGCGCGATGAACGCGAACTCCGCCGCCGGCGCGTCCAAGGCTCAGCCCGTCGCCGTTCCGTCGGGCGCCACCCCTGCCAGCCCGAAATCCTGCGGCCGCAACCGGCGGCCGATCGTGTCGAGCAGCCCGTTCACCATGCGCGGCTCGTCACCGGAGAAGAAGCCGCTGGCGACGTCGAGATATTCGTTGATCACCACCCGGCCAGGCGGACCGTCGCTCATCGTCAGCTCGCCGCTGGCCGCCCGCAGCAGCGCGCGCAGCACCGGATCGAGCCGCGCGAGCGGCCACTCCTCCGGCAGCGCCTTGGAGATCATCGAGTCGAGCAGGTCCTGCTGCGTGACCGCCGTGCGCACGATGCGGCCGAACAGCGCCACGTCGGCGTCGGGCACGCGGCCTTCCTCGTAGCCGCCGGTGCCGGGCAGCTCGCCCAGCCGGTGGCGCACGAACTGGTCGATCACGCTCTCGGCGCTCTCGTTGCCCTGCTCGCTCTGGAACAGCGCCTGGACGGCGCCGACCCGGGCGGCGGTGCGCGGGCGCGTGCGTGCCCCCGCCCTGCGGCGCGGCTGTTCCTCGGCCATCAGGCTCGGGCCCTGCGGCAATGCGGTCGGCGTCTCATGACGGTCATGGCAGGCTTCATCGTCCCTTTGGACGGTCAGGTCCAGCCTGCACGGCCGGGTTTGCGGCCCCGTCGGCGGTCGCGGCGACAGCGAGCGCGTCCGGCGACAGCGAGCCGAGGATCGCCTCGAAGTCGCGGGCCTCGCGGAAGTCGCGGTAGACGCTGGCAAACCGGACATAGGCGACGGCATCGACCTCGCGCAGCGTGTCCATCACGCGCTCGCCGAGCTCGGCACTCGGGATCTCGGTCTCGCCCGACGCCTCGAGCTGGCGCACCAGGCCGTTGACGATGCGCTCGATGCGCTCCTCGTCCACCGGGCGCTTGCGCATGGCGATGCGGATCGAGCGGGCCAGCTTGTCGCGCTCGAACGGCACGCGGCGGGCATCGGACTTGATCACCACCAGGTCGCGCAGCTGCACCCGCTCGATGGTGGTGAAGCGCTGGCCGCAGCCGGTGCAGTACCGGCGGCGACGGATCGCGGCGCCATCCTCGTTCGGGCGGCTGTCTTTGACCTGCGTGTCCTCGTGGCCGCAGAACGGGCAGCGCATGCGATGGTCCTGATCAAGATCGTTGGAAGGCCGCCTCGAACAGGTGCGCTCCGTCACCGGTCGTGACAAGTGTGGCGTCGCGCCACGCACCGGCCGATCATCCGCCCCGCGCATCGGGAGCCTGCCGCATGATCCAGCATCCTCCACGCTCCGCGCGGCGGCCGGCAGACAGCCTGGCAGCCAGCGCGACACCCGCCCTGCCCCGCCTGCGCATCGACGCCGCCAGGCGGGCACCGGGCGCGGGCGCGTCGTGACCCGCCCTGCCCGCCACGCCGCCGGGCTCGTCGCCGGCGGCGACGCCTCGCCCGCGACGGATGCGCGCGCCATCGACGCGGCGCGAGCCAGGCTGGCCCGCGACCCCGGCGACCGTCGCGCGCTGTTCACGCTGGCGGCCCTGCTGCTGCGCGCGGGCGATGCCGAGGCGGCCGCGCTGCTGCCGCGGCTCGACCATCATCCCGGTTTCGCCGGCGGCTGGCTGGCGGTCGCGGACGCGCTGCTGGAGCGCGGGCAGGTCGGCGCGGCCCTGGCGGCGGCATCCAGGGCGCTGCGGGCGGAGCCGGGGCTGGCGGCCGCGCATCACCTGACCGGCCGCATCCTGCGCGCCGGCGGACGCGACGGCGAGGCGGAACAGGCGTTCCGGCGCGCGGTCGCCTGCGACGCGGCCTCGGCCGAGGGCTGGTACGGCCTGGCGCTGCTGCTGCAGGATCGCGGGGATGCGGCGGCGGCGGCCGATGCCTACCGCGCGGCGCTGCGCGCGCGTCCCGACCTGCACGAGGCCGCCTTCAATCTCGGGGTGGCGCTGGGCGATAGCGGCCGGCTCGAGGAGGCGATGGACGCCTATGGCCTCGCCCTGCGGCTCAGGCCGGACAGCTTCGGGCGCGTCGCGCAGTCGCTCGCCTCGGGGCGTTCAGGCGCCGTGTTCCTCGATCCCGCGCGCCTCCGGGCCGAGCTCGCCGGACGCGTCCCGCGCGTGTGATCGCGGCGCGCGCAGACGGCGGTAGTGGCCGGTGCCCTCGAGCAGGGTCTGCGCCATCGCGTCGTAGCCGCGCAGCTCGGCCGCATCCATCGCGCCGATATCGAGCTCGATGGGCTCGCGCGGCACCGGCACGCACTGCGCCACCGGCGTGCCGCGCGGCAGGGTGCCGCCGAAGCCCGGATCGAGCCAGACCGCCGGGAACAGGATGCCGACCTCGTTGAAGCGGTCGGCATCGACCAGTCCGCTGAGCAGCCGGAACGGCAGGTCGTCGCGATTGGCGGGGTGGGACACCGACAGCGACCAGCCCGGCTCGAGACGGATGGTCCAGAACGAGTTGAACTTCACCACCACCCGATCGGGCCGGCCGAACGGCGTGCCCGCGACCTGCGCCGGCACATGGAACGAGATCGGCGCGCGCGGATGGGTGCCGGCGGCGAGTGCGGGGATGTCCCAGTCCCAGGACAGCCGGCCGTCCCGCACCACCACGTCGCAGGGCAGCGGGATCACGAAGCCCTGGGTCATGGCGTCGACGAAGGGCGGACAGTGCTTCACCGTCCTGACCGGGCCGCCATGCATCTCCGACAGCGCATGGCCGTCCATCGCGCGCAGCCAGCCGGGCAGCGCTTCCCGGGCCGGCACCGGCGGCGGCAGGCGGCCGAGCAGGGCCGGATCGCAGCGGAACACCACACGCATGATCCGACTCCCCGCCCCCGTTGGTCGCCGCGACGGCGCTACGCCTCGTCCGTGGCCAGCGCCAGACGCACCGCGCGCTGCCAGCCGCGATAGCGGCGTTCCCGGTCTGCCGGATCGGCCGACGGCACAAAGCGCCGGTCGAGCATCCAGTTGCGCTCGAACGCCTCGGGCTCCGGATAGAGCCCGGCATCGAGCCCGGCGAGATAGCCCGCCCCCATCGCGGTGGTTTCCCGGCAGGCCGGCCGGTCGACCGGCAGGTCGAGCGTGTCGGCGAGGAACTGCATGGTCCAGTCGCTGGCCGACATGCCGCCATCGACGCGGAACACCGGCGCGTCGGCGCCGGCATCCTCCGCGCCGTGGTCGGCCAGCATCGCGGCCAACAGGTCGCGCGTCTGGAAGCCGACGCTCTCCAGGGTGGCGCGGGCGAGCTCCTTCTTGGTGGTGCCGCGGGTGATGCCGGTGACCATGGCCTGGGCACGGCTGTTCCAGTGCGGCGCGCCGAGCCCGGTGAAGGCCGGCACCAGATAGACCGGCTGGGCAGGGTCGGCCGCCTCGGCGAGCCGCCCGGTCTCGGCGGAGTTCTCCACCAGCCCCAGACCGTCGCGCAGCCACTGCACGGCTGCACCCGCGGAGAAGATCGAACCTTCCAGCGCATAGTGCCGCTGGCCGCGGCGCTGCCAGGCGATGGTCGAGAGCAGCTGGTGGGCCGAGCGCTTCAGGGTGGTGCCGGTGTTGAGCAGGATGAAGCCGCCGGTGCCGTAGGTGGCCTTGATGGTGCCGGGCCGGAAGCAGCACTGGCCGATCAGCGCCGCCTGCTGGTCGCCGGCGACGCCGCGTATGGCGATGGAGCCGCCGAGCAGGTCGGGCAGCGTGCTGCCGAACGCGCCGGCGCTGTCGCGGATCGTGGGCAGCATCGCGTCCGGCACGCGCAGCAGGCGCAGCAGATCGGGATCCCATTCGCCCGAGCGGATGTCGCACAGCAGGGTGCGCGAGGCGTTGGTGGCGTCGATGGCGTGCACCCGGCCGCCGGTGAGGCGCCAGAGCAGGAAGCTGTCGACGGTGCCGAAGGCGAGCTCGCCCGCCTCGGCGCGCGCCCGGGCGCCGGGAACATGGTCCAGCAGCCAGCCGATCTTGGTGCCGGAGAAATACGGGTCGATGCGCAGGCCGGTGCGCTCGGCGATCAGCTCGGCATGGCCGTCCGCCTCCAGCGCGTCGCAGACAGCGGCGGTGCGCCGGTCCTGCCAGACGATGGCGTTGTGGATCGGCCGGCCGGTGGCGCGCTCCCAGACCAGGGTGGTCTCGCGCTGGTTGGCGATGCCGAGTGCTGCGATGTCGGAGGCAGCCAGCCTTGCCTGACGCAGCGCGGTGCGCGCGGTGCCGAGCACGGTCGCCCACAGGGTTTCCGGATTATGCTCGACCCAGCCGGGCTCCGGGTAGATCTGCGGGAACTCCTCCTGCGCCTGCGTGACCGGGCGCAGTCGATGGTCGAACACGATCGCCCGCGTCGAGGTCGTGCCCTGGTCGATCACCAGCACGTGGGACGGCGAGGCCGGCTGAGTCATTGATTCGATACCGAATGGAAGGCCCGGTCGCCCGGGCCTCCGATGGCGGACAGGTCGTCGACGGCTAGGCGGGCGACCAGCTCTTGATCAGCTCGTCATAGTCGACCGTCTCGCCCTTCGGCTTCTCGTTCGCCAGGCGACGCTGCGGTGCGAGGTTGCCGTCGGCCTCGGCCTTCTTGTACCAGTATTCCGGATCCTTCGCCGGGTTCATCAGCGGGCCCAGATCGCCCTGCACGCCGGACCGCTGGATGCGCGCCATGATCGCGTCCTGGTCGCGCGCCAGCCCGTCCATCGCCTGCTGCGGCGTGACGGAGCCCGCGATGGCGTTGGACACGTTCTGCCACCAGACCTGCGCCATCTTGCCATAGTCCGGCACGTTCACGCCGGTCGGCGTCCAGTTCTTGCGCGCGGGCGAGCGGTAGAACTCGACCAGTCCGCCGAGCCGCGGCGCCAGATCGGTCATGGTCCTGCTCTGCACGTCGCTCTCGCGAATGAAGTGCTGGGTCAGCACCGCCTTCTTCAGGGTGACCGCCTTGGAGGTGCAGAACTGCGCATACAGCCAGCCCGCCTTGGCGCGCTGCGGGTCGGCGTATTTGAGCATCGTCCAGCAGCCGCAATCCTGGTAGCCGAGCTTCTGGCCTTCCTTCCAGTAGGCGCCGTGCGGACTGGGCGCCATGCGCCATTTCGGCGTGCCGTCGGCGTTCATCACCGGCGAGCCCGGCTGCGTCATCGTTGCCGAGAAGGTGGTGTACCAGAAGATCTGCTGCGCGATATGGCCCTGCCCCGGCACCGGTCCGGCCTCGAGGAAGTCCATGCCGGCCGCTTCCGGCGGCGCATACTTCTTGAGCCAGTCCACGAACTTGGTCAGCGCATACACCGCCGCCGGACCGTTGGCGTCGCCGCCGCGACTGATGGAGGAGCCGCGCGGCCGGTTGTCCTCCAGGCGGATGCCCCACTCGTCGACCGGCTTGCCGTTCGGCAGGCCGCGATCGCCGGCGCCGGCCATCGACAGCCAGGCGTCGGTGAAGCGCCAGCCGAGCGACGGGTCCTTCTTGCCGTAGTCCATGTGGCCGTAGACGCGCGTGCCGTCGATGGTCTTCACGTCGTTGGTGAAGAACTCGGCGATGTCCTCGTAGGCGGACCAGTTCGTCGGCACGCCCAGCTCGTAGCCGAACTTCTGCTTGAACTGCGCCTTCAGCTCAGGCCGCTTGAACCAGTCGTAACGGAACCAGTACAGGTTCGCGAACTGCTGGTCGGGCAGCTGGTAGAGCTTGCCGTCGGTGAACTGGCCGAAGGACAGGCCGATGAAGTCCTTCAGGTCGAGAGTCGGGCTGGTGACGTCCTTGCCGTCTCCCGCCATGAAGTCGGTCAGCGAGCCGCCGATGATGTCCTTGTAGCGCGGGTGGGTGCCGATGAAGTCGGAGTCGTTCATCCAGAAATCGTAGATCGGCCGGCCGGACTGCATCTCGACCTCGATCTTGTCGACCAGCAGGCCTTCATCCATCAGGTCGTGATTGACCTGGATGCCGGTGATCTCGGCAAACGCCTTGGTCAGCGTCTTGGACTCGTATTCGTGGATGTTGAGGATCTCGGAGACGCAGTTCACCTTCATGCCGGCGAACGGCTTGGCCGCCTTGATGAACCATTCCATCTCGGCCATCTGGGCGTCCTTCGACAGGGTCGATGGCTGGAACTCGCCGTCGACCCACTTCTTGGCGGCATCCATCTGCTGCGCGTGGCCCGGCCGGCTGTTGATCAGGATACCGCTGCCGGCCACCGCCGCCGCGGCGGCACCCTTCACGACGTCGCGTCTCTTGACTTCCATGCTGTCCTCCCTCGTCCGGTCTTTGCCGGCTCATTTCTGAAACGATTGACGTGGTTAGGCGTAACGGAACATCGCTGTCCAGTACAGCAAGACCAAAACCAGCGGCGGCCACATGGTGGTGCCGCCGGTGAGCCGGATCCAGACGATGTAGATGAAGGCCGAGCCGATCAGCGACACGAACAGCCGGTCGCCGCGCGTGGTCGGAAACTGCAGGATGCCCACGCGCGGGGTTTCCGGCCGGTAGATCGCGAGCAGCGTCATGATCGTCAGCAGCGCTGCGATGGCGATGAAGAAGGCGGCCGTGTACCAGTTCCAGGCCATCCAGCTCATGGCGAACCTCCTAGACCCGGCCGAGGGCAAAGCCCTTGGCGATGTGGTTGCGGACGAACCAGATGACGATGGCGCCCGGGATCATCGTCAGCACGCCGGCTGCCGCCAGCAGGCCCCAGTCCAGGCCGGCCGCCGAATAGACCCGCGTCATCACCGCCGCGATCGGCTTGGCGTTGACCGTGGTGAGCGTGGTCGCGAGCAGCTGCTCGACCCAGGAGAACATGAAGCAGAAGAACGCGGCGACGCCGATGCCGTTGGCGATCAGCGGCAGGAAGATGCGCACGAAGAAGCGCGGGAACGAGTAGCCGTCGAGCGCTGCCGTCTCGTCGATCTCGCGCGGCACGCCGGAGATGAAGCCCTCGAGAATCCACACCGCGAGCGGCACGTTGAACAGGCAGTGCGCGAGGGCCACCGCCCAGACGGTGTCGAACAGCCCGATCGAATAATAGAAGTTGAAGAACGGCATCGCATAGACCGCAGGCGGCGCCATCAGGTTGGACAGCAGCCAGAAGAACAGATGCTTGTCGCCGATGAACCGGTAGCGGCTGAAGGCGTAGGCGGCGGGCAGCGCCACGGTCACCGAGATCACGGTGTTCAGCAGCACGTATTCCAGCGAGTGCAGGAAGCCGAGATACCAGGCCGGGTCGCTGAAGA
This sequence comes from uncultured Acetobacteraceae bacterium, assembly GCA_964236105.1. Lineage (GTDB taxonomy): Bacteria > Pseudomonadota > Alphaproteobacteria > Acetobacterales > Acetobacteraceae > Lichenicola. The sequence goes on from CAXSBC010000002.1 coordinate 69,814, forward strand.
TGTGGCCGTAATTGGCGAAGCTGACATGGCGCGGCCAGAGCGACAGATGCGAGGTGATCTCGTCGTTGGTCTTGAACGACATGTTCAGCAGCCAGTAGATCGGCAGGAACAGCACCAGCAGATAGGCCGTGATGCCGATGGCGCGGCCGTTGACGCGGAGGCCGGCCCTGGGCTGGTCGAGGCGGATGCCGATGCGGCGCTGATCGTCTGCCATCACACGTCCTTGCGGCGGTCGAGCTGGGTCATGACGGTGAAGAACACCCAGCAGATCGTCAGGGTGATCAGGTTGTAGACCAGCGACATCGCCGCCGCGTTGCCGAGATCGACCTGACCCAGCGCGATCTTCACCAGATCGAGCGACAGGAAGCTGGTGCTTTCGCCCGGTCCGCCGCCGGTGACGATGGAGGGCTCGGTATAGATCATGAAGCTGCCCATGAAGCGCAGCAGCACCGCGATCACCAGCACCTTCTGCAGCTTGGGCAGCTCGATGTTGCGAAACACCGACCAGCGGCTGGCGCCGTCGATCCGGGCCGCCTGATAGAAGGCGTCGGGGATCGACTTCAGCCCGGCATAGGCCAGCAGCGCCACCATCCCGGTCCAGTGCCACACATCCATGACCACGATGGTGGCCCAGGCCGAGGTCGGGTCCTGGGTGTCGTTGTAGGGGATGCCGAGGTGGTTCACGACATAGCCGAGCAGGCCGATGTCGGCGCGCGCGAAGATCTGCCAGATGGTGCCGACCACGGTGTAGGGGATCAGCAGCGGCAGCGCGATCAGCACCAGGCTGGCGCCGACGGTCCAGCCGTGGCGCGGGATGCAGATCGCCGCCGCGATCCCCAGCGGCAGCTCGATCGCCAGCACCACCAGCGAGAAGATCAGGTTGCGCACCAGCGCGCTGGCGAAGCGGCCGCCGATGTCGGTGGTGGGATCGAGCAGGTTCTGGAACCAGGCGATGCCGTTGAAGAAGAAGTTGTTCTGCCCCATCGTGTCCTGGACGGAGTAGTTCACCACCGTCATCAGCGGCACCAGCGACGAGAACAGCACGAACACCAGCACCGGCAGCACGAACAGCCAGGCCCGGTTGTCGAGCGGCTTGTCCATCAGCGGACTCCTTCGATGCGTTCGTCGTCGACATAGACGTGCAGCTGCTCGGGCTGCACGTGCAGCCAGGCCTGCTCGCCGTCGAGCACGGCGCCGTTCGGCAGCGTCGCCACCAGCTCGTGCGGGCCGAGGCCGGCGCGCACCAGTCGCCTGCGGCCGAGATCCTCGATCCGGCGCACCGTGACCGGCACGCCGGGCGGCCCGCCATCGATCGGGCCGATGGTCGCGTAGTCCGGCCGGAAGCCGAGCGCCACGCGGCCGTTCGTGGTCGGATAGCGCGCCGGCAGCGCGAAGCTGGCCCCGCCGATGCGCGCCGACGCGCCCTCTATGCTCGCCGGCAGGAAGTTCATGCCGGGCGAGCCGATGAAGTAGCCGACGAAGGCGTGCGCCGGCCGCTCGAACAGCTCGGCCGGCGTGCCGATCTGCAGCACCCGGCCATCGTTCATCACCACCACCTCGTCGGCGAAGGTCATCGCCTCGACCTGATCGTGGGTGACGTAGATCATCAGCAGGTCGAGCGCCTGGTGCACGGCCTTGAGCTTGGAGCGCAGCTCCCACTTCAGCGCGGGGTCGATCACCGTCAGCGGCTCGTCGAACAGCACCGCCGACACGTCCGACCGCACCAGGCCGCGTCCGAGCGAGATCTTCTGCTTGGCATCCGCCGTCAGGCCGCGGGCGCGACGGTCCAGCACCGGCACGAGATCGAGCAGGCTGGCGATCTCCTCGACCCGCGCGTTCGCGGCGCGCTTCTCCATGCCGCGGTTGCGCAGGGGAAAGGCCAGGTTCTCGCGCACCGTCATGGTGTCGTAGATCACCGGGAACTGGAACACCTGGGCGATGTTGCGGCGCTCCGTCGAGAGCCGGGTGACGTCCTGGTCGTCGAACAGCAGGCGGCCGTCGGACGGGGTCACCAGGCCGGAAATGATGTTCAGCAGCGTGGTCTTGCCGCAGCCAGACGGTCCCAGCAGCGCGTAGGCTCGGCCGTTCTGCCAGACATGGTGGATCGGCTTGAGCGCGTAGCGGCGCTCCTCCGACGGATCGCGGGTGGGATAGGCGTGGCCGATGCCGTCGAGGGTGATGCTGGCCATGTGAACGCCGCTCCTCAGCGCGTGGCGGCGTAGGCGGCACCGGGATGCGGTGCGGCGGTAGCGGCGACGGATCGGTGCGCCTCGGCGGGGATGCGGCGGCCGCCCGGATCGAACACGAACACGCCGGCCGGATCGACGCGCACCGCGGCGGCGGCGCCGGGCAGCCACTCATGCACGCCGAGCACCAGGCAGACCCAGGTGGCAAACCCGAGATCGACATGCACGAAGCTCTCCGAGCCGCTGATCTCGGTGACCGAGACGCTGCCCTGGAAGACGCCGTCGGTGCCCGCGTCGCTCTCCACCACGTCGGTATGCTCGACCCGGAAGCCGATCCGGTAGGCGCCGTCGGCAAGCGTCGAGGGCAGCAGCGCGCGCGGCAGCGGACGCCGGCCCGGACCGAAGGCGACGCCGCCGCCGATCTCGATGTCGAGCTCGTTCAGCGGCGGGTCGGAGAACACGCGGGCGGCATCCAGCGTCTCGGGCTGGCGATACACCGACGGCGTCGGCCCCTCCTGGGTCAGCCGCCCCTGCCAGAGCGTGGCGGTGCGGCCGCCGAGCAGCAGCGCCTCGGCGGGCTCGGTGGTGGCATAGACCAGGATCGCGCCGGAGGCCGCGAACAGCCGCGGCAGCTCCTCGCGCAGTTCCTCGCGCAGCTTGTAGTCGAGATTGGCGAGCGGCTCGTCGAGCAGCACCAGGTCGGCCTGCTTGACCAGTGCGCGCGCGATCGCGGTGCGCTGCTGCTGGCCGCCGGAGAGCTCGGCCGGCAGGCGCTTCAGGTACGGCTCCAGCCGCAGCACCCGGGCCGCCTCCGCCACACGCGACTCGATCTCGGCGCGCGACGTCCCTGCCACCCGCAGCGGCGAGGCGATGTTCTCGTAGACGCTCAGCGACGGGTAGTTCACGAACTGCTGGTAGACCATGGCCACCGAGCGGCGGCGCACGGCGATGCGGGCGACATCGGCGCCCTGCACCATGATCCGGCCATGCGTCGGCCTGTCGAGGCCGGCCATCAGCCGCATCAGCGTGGTCTTGCCGCTGAGCGTCGGCCCGAGCAGCACGTTCATGGTGCCGCGCTCGAACGACAGGCTGACATCGTCGATGACGACGTCGTTGCCGGCGGTCAGCGTGACCCGCTCCAGCGCGATGCTCATGCGGCGGCCTCGTGCAGAGGCCCGGACAGCAGCGCCTCCATCGCCGCCGCCACCTCCGCACGGCCTGCCGGGTCCAGGCGCAGGCCGAGCTTGCTGCGGCGCCAGAGCACATCGTCGCCGGACTGCGCCCATTCGTGGGAGGCAAGGTAGCGGAGCTCCGCATCGGTCAGGCCGGCGCCGTAGTCTCGTCCGAGGTCGGCTGCCTGCGCGGCGTCGCCCAGCAGCACGAGCGCCTGCGTGCCGTAGGCGCGCAACAGGCGCTGCAGCTGGGCGCGCGGCAGGAACGGGTAGCGCAGCGCCAGCGCCGCGAGCGTGTCCTCGAAGGCCTCCTTGGGGAAATCGCCGCCGGGAAGCGCTGTCCGTCCGGTCCAGCCGGCCGCCTGCCCGGCGGCTGCCGGCAGATGCGGGTCGAGCTTCTGCAGCACCGACTCCGCCAGGCGGCGATAGGTGGTGATCTTGCCGCCGAAGATGGTCAGCATCGCCGGGTCGCCCGCCTCGGCGACCAGCTTCAGCACGTAGTCGCGGGTCGCGGCCTGCGCCGCCGATCCGGAGGCCTGCTCGTGCTCGGCATAGAGCGGCCGTACGCCGGAATAGGTCCAGACGACCATCTCGGGCGTGACGGCATGCCTGAGATAGTCGCTCGTGGCGCGGCACAGATAGGCGATCTCCTCGTCGGAGGCGTGCACCTTGGCCGGATCGCCCTCGTAGTCGCGATCGGTGGTGCCGATCAGGGTGAAGTCCTGCTCGTAGGGGATGACGAAGAAGATGCGCTTGTCGTCGTTCTGGAAGATGTAGCAGCCGTCATGATCGTACAGGCGCCGCACGACGATGTGGCTGCCCTGCACCAGCCGGATCGGCGCGCGGTTGTTGTCGCGCACCACCGACTGCACCACCTCGTCGACCCAGGGGCCGGCGGCGTTGATCAGCGTGCGGGCGCGGATGCGCGAGACGCCGCCGCCCGAGGTCTGCATCGAGAGCCGCCACTCTCCCCCGGCCTTCTCTGCCGACACGCAGCGCGTCCGGGTGGCGATCACGGCGCCCATCGCGGCGGCGGCGGCGGCGTTCAGCACGACCAGCCGGGAATCCTCCACCCAGCAGTCGGAATACTCGAAGCCGCGGACGAACTCCGGCTTCAGCGGCCCGCCCATCGGATCGGTGCGCAGATCCACCACCCGGGTGCCGGGCAGACGCTTGCGGCCGCCGATATTGTCGTAAAGGAACAGGCCCAGCCGCAGCAGCCATCGCGGCCGCAGCTTGGCGTGATAGGGCAGCACGAAGCGCAGCGGCCAGACGATGTGCGGCGCGATGCTCCACAGCACCTCGCGCTCGCGCAGCGCCTCGCGCACCAGGCGGAACTCGTAATATTCGAGGTAGCGCAGGCCGCCATGGATCAGCTTGGTCGAGGCCGACGAGGTGCCCGAGCCGAGATCGTTCTGCTCGCACAGATACACCGACCGGCCGCGCCCGGAAGCGTCGCGCGCGATGCCGCAGCCGTTGATGCCGCCGCCGATGATGGCGATGTCGTAGAGCTGCTCTTCCGGCGCCAAGGCCATCGACGTCATCCCCGAACCCTGCGCGTTCTGTGCCGCGCTTGTTTCGTTTGCAACCGTCGCATGGGAGAACCGAACCCGCAAGCGCGCATTCGCATCGGCCGCGTCACACCGCGCCGTCGGTCTCGTCGGCTCCGGTCTCGACCACCTCGACATCGGCGTCGCGGCAGAGGGCGGCGAGCCCGGGATAGGGCAGCCGGTCGGTGATCAGGATGTCGATCTCCCTGAGCTGGGCGATCCGGACCGGCGCCCGGCGGGTGAATTTCGAGGAATCCGTCACCAGCACCACCTGGCGCGCATTCTCGATGATCGCCCGCGAGACCTGCACCTCGCGCAGGTCGTAGTCGAGCAGGGTGCCGTCATCGTCGATCGCCGAGGTGCCGATGACCGCCACGTCGGCCTTGAACTGGCGGAACGCGTCGGCGGCGAGCTGGCCGATGATGCCGCCGTCGGTGGGCCGCATGGTGCCGCCGGCGATGATCACCTGCACCGCCTCGTTGCGATACAGCTCGAGCGCCACGTTCATGTTGTTGGTGACCACCAGCAACCCGAGATGGCCGGCGATGGCGCGCGCCACCTCCTCGGTGGTGGTGCCGAGATTGAGGAAGATCGAGCTGTTGTCGGGGATCAGGGCGGCGGCGGCCTCGCCGATCCGGCGCTTGGCGGCCTGGGCCACCTGCTTGCGCGCCTCGTAGGTCAGGGCCTGCACGCCCTGGGCCACGATCGCGCCGCCATGCACGCGCGTGATCAGGCGCGCGTCGGCGAGGTCGTTGAGGTCGCGCCGGATGGTCTGCGGCGTGACGGCGAAACGCAGCGCCAGCTCCTCGACGCCGATGCGGCCGGTCTCGCGCAGCAGGGCCGCGATGTCCTGCTGCCGGCGCGACAGGCCGCGCAGCGCCTGCTCGTCGATCAGCGCCACCTGCGCGCCGATGGCAGTGCTGGCGCCGGGCCGGCGGCGCGCTCAGCTCGCATCGGAGACGCCCAGGTTGAAGGCCATCGAGATGCGCAGGCGGCTGCCGCGATAGGGGCGCACCTGATGGAACAGCCAGGAGGGGAACAGGAACAGCAGCCCCGGCCGCGGCCGGATGGTCTCGCCGCTGCCGGCGGACGCGCCGTCGGAGCCGGCGAACTTCATGCCGGGCGCATACATGCCGGGCGCCGGCCCGCGCGGATCGAGCATCTCGAACTCGCCGCCGAGCGAGGGATCGTCGGCGCAGCCGCCATCGTCGACATAATAGGTGCCCGACCAGAAGGCGCCGGGATGGTAGTGGCAGATGTTGCCATCGCCCGGCCCGTTCACGTTGGCCCAGGCCTGCACCACCCAGCGCGGGCGCAGCTTGCGGCCCTGACGGTCGGCGACCATCTGCGTCGCCACCTGCTGCGCCAGCTCCAGCACCTCCCTCGCCTCCTGTCCACCCCAGCCGGCGATGTCGCGGTCCGAATGCCAGCCGCCGGCGTTGGAGGCCTGCACCGACGGTGTCTCCGACCGCCGGTCCAGGATGGTGGCGCGCAGCGCCTGGTTGCGCGCCTCAGCGCCCGGCAGCAGCACGGCCGCGACCGGCGTCGCGAACAGGCCCTGCACCGCTATGTCCAGCTGCGGCATCGTTCGGCGGCTCCCTCGACCGGCGCGTCCTGATGTTCGAATTGATCGCCGTTGCCCGCACCATGAACGCGAAGCCGCCGGCGATCCAGAGCCGCGGCGCGCTGCCTAGCCGGTGCGGCCGGACAGGATCTCGAGCACCCGCTCGCCGTAGCGCTCGAGCTTGGAGGCGCCGACGCCCTTGATCTCGTTCAGCGCGGTCAGGCTGCCTGGGCAATCGGCGGCGATGTCGCGCAGGGTCGCGTCGCTGAAGATGACATAGGGGGGCACCGCCTGGCCGCGCGCCTCCGCCAGCCGCCAGGCGCGCAGCGCCTCGAAGCGCGATTCGGCGGTGCCGTCGAGCGTGCGCACGGCACCGCCGCCGCGTCCGCCGGACGCCGGGCCGGCGGGTGCCAGCGCGCCGGCCAGCGCGCCGGCCGGGTCCTCGCTGAGCATCACCGCCTGCTCGCCGCGCAGGATCGGCCGCGCGACGCTCTCCTGCAGCGCCAGGCTGGCATAGTCGCCCTCGATCCTGAGCGCGCCGCGCGCCACCAGCTGGCGGATCACGCTGCGCCAGAACCCGTCCGGCTTCTCGCGGCCGATGCCGTAGAGCGCCAGCTCGTCGTGACGGTGGCGCTTCACCGCCTCGGTCTGCTTGCCGCGCAGCACCGAGACGATATGCAGGGCGCCGAACATCTGGCCGGTGCGGTAGATCGCCGACAGCACCTTCTGCGACGCCACGGTGCCGTCGAACATCGCCAGCGGCGAGCGGCAGTTGTCGCAGTGGCCGCAATCGCCCGGCAGCTCCTCGCCGAAGCAGGCCAGCAGCGCGCGGGTGCGGCAGCCGGCGCTCTCGGCCAGCCCGATCATCGCCTCCAGCCGCTGGCTCATCACCCGCTTCTGCGCCGGCGGCGCCTGGCTCTGGTCCAGCCAGTGCCGGGCGCGCGCCATGTCCTCGCCGCCGAACAGCAGCAGCGTGTCGGAGCGCGCGCCGTCGCGGCCGGCACGCCCGATCTGCTGGTAGTAGCCTTCCGGGCTGTCGGGCATGTCCAGATGCACCACCGAGCGCACGTCCGGACGGTCGATGCCCATGCCGAAGGCGATGGTCGCGCAGACCACGATCGGCTCGCCGGAGCGGAAGCGCAGCAGCCCCGCCCGCTTCTCCAGCGGCGACAGGCCGGCATGGAACGGGATCGCCGGGATGTCGCGTTCGCGCAGCGAGCGCGCGATGCGCTCGGTCTTGTTGCGGCTGCCGCAATACACGATCGAGGCCTCGTTCTTGTGGCGGCCGAGCAGCTCCAGCAACTGGGTCAGCTCCGAGCCCTTGGGGCGGGCGGCGATGTGCAGGTTCGGCCGGTGGAAGCTGGCGATCAGGATCTCGGCGTCGGGCATCGCCAGCGCCTCGATGATGTCGGCGCGCGTGCGCGGGTCGGCGGTGGCGGTCAGCGCGATGCGCGGCACGTCGGGCAGGCGCTGCGGCAGCTGCGCCAGGGCACGGTATTCAGGGCGGAACTCGTGACCCCAGGCGGAGACGCAATGCGCCTCGTCGATGGCGATCACCGACAGCTCGAGCCGGGACAGCCGGTCCAGCATGCCAGGCGAGAGCAGCCGCTCCGGCGAGACGTAGAGCAGGTCGAGCCGGCCGGCGGCGAGATCGGACCGGATTCGCGCCGCCTCCTCCGCCTCCAGGTCGGAGTGCAGGGCGGCGGCGTTCACGCCCACCTGGCGCAGGGCCGCGACCTGGTCGTCCATCAGGGCGATCAGCGGGGAGACCACCAGCCCCATGCCGGGCCGGCACAAGGCCGGCACCTGATAGCAGATGCTCTTGCCGCCGCCGGTCGGCATCAGCACGAGCGCGTCGCCGCCGGCCATCACCCGATCCACGGCCTGCTGCTGCAGGCCGCGAAATCCGGGAAAGCCGAACACGCGCGCCAGCACCGACACGGGATCGTCGACCCCGCTGCCCGGAGGCGACGCGGCCTCGCGGGTCAGCAAGACGGCACGGCGGGCTGGCGGATCAGGGCGACGACACGAATCCGATCTCGACGCGCCGTCCAGCGACACTCGGATCCTCGTTGGCCGGCGGACGCGCGTGCTCGCTGATGCGCGAGGCCGGGACGCCGTCGGCCTGCAGCGATGCCGACACCCGGTCGGCCCGCGCCGCCGACAGCGCCCGATCGGCGTCGAGGTCGCCGTGCGCGGCCGCGTAGCCGGCGACCACCAGGGACAGGTCAGGGTGATGGCTGGCGATCATCGCCACGTGCGCGACCACGTCGCGCCCTGGCCGATCCACGGTGGACGAGCCCTTGGTGAAGAACACCACGTACTTGCGGCCAGCGTCGTCATCGCCGCTCCCGCCCAGGGTGGCACAGCCGGAGACCAGGCCCGACAGCAGGCAGAGGGCAGCGAAGGATGACAGGCGACGCATGAATCGGGATCCCGGATGTTGCCGCTACAGGTGCCGCCCAAGGGCTGTCCGCGTCAATCCGCCGCAATCCCGACAGGCCGGTGCGCGACCGGCCTCATGCCGCCGCCGCCGTCGCGACGCCGCCGGACAGGCGCCAGATCCGGTCCAGCCGCTCGACCCCGGTGAGGCGATGGGCGATCAGGATCACCGTCCGGCCCGGCGCCACCTCGTTCAGCGTGGACAGGAAGGACTGCTCGGTCTCGGCATCGAGCCCGGCCGCGGGCTCGTCGAGGATCAGGATCGGCGCGGGCGACAGCAGCGTGCGCGCCAGCGCCAGACGTCGCGCCTGCCCGCCCGACAGGCCGAGGCCGCCCTCGCCGAGCCAGGTCTCCAGCCGGTCCGGCAGGGTGCGGATCAGCTCGCCGACCGCCGCCTGGTCGAGCGCCTGCCAGAGCTGCGCGTCGGTCGCATCAGGGCGGCCGAGCAGCAGGTTGGCGCGGATGCTGTCCTCGAACAGGTGCGTCGACTGGCTGAGCCAGGCGATGCGGGTGCGCAGCGCCGCCTCGTCGAGATCGGCGAGGTCGACGCCGCCAAGGCTGATGCGACCGGTCTGCGGCCGCGCCACCCGGAGCAGCAGCGCGGCCAGGCTGGACTTGCCCGAGCCGGACGGGCCCAGGATCGCCACACGCGCGCCCTGCGGGATCTCGAGCGTCAGATGCTCGAACACCGGCGGCCGATCCGGCTGCCACCGATAGCCGACATCGCGAAACAGCAGGCCGTAGCCCTGCGGCGCCGGTTCGGCCGGACGCGCAGCCTGCCCGGCCGGACCCGGCTCTCCCGCTCCCACCACCCGGGCGGCGGCACGCGTGACATGGCCGGCCAGCGCCCCCGCCCGGGTCAGGCCGCCTGCCACCTCGAACGCCGCGATCAGCGCGAACAGCAGCACGGTCGCCTCGATCGGCGCGATGCGGCCGAAGGCGAGGCCCGCGACCGAGGCCAGCAGCGCCAGCACCGCCAGCTGCTGGCACAGGAACGACAGCGCGCCGGCCACCGCGACGCGACGCGCCAGCGTCTGCTGCAGCGACAGCAGCGACGATTCCCGCGCCTGCACCGCCGCCAGCATGCGACCCTCGGCGTTGAAGGCCCGGATCTCGCGCAGGCCGCTGGTCAGGTCGAGCACCGTCACCCGCAGCTGCGCGGCGCGGCCGGACAGGCCGGCGGCCTCCCGGCTCACCAGCACCGCCGCCAGGAAGGGCAGCAGGAAGGCGGCGCACGCGAACGGCACCGACACGGCCAGCGTCAGCCCCAGCCCGTGCCGGAGTCCCAGCAGGACCAGGATCGGCAGCGCCACGAGGGCGCCGGCGAGCGGCACCAGGATGCGCAGATAGAGCCCGTCGAGCGCCTCGACGTCGCCGACCAGCCGCGACAGCAGGTCGCCGGAGCGCCGAAAGCCGAGACCGCCGGCAGCGGTGCGGGCGACGCGCCGGAAGAACCACACCCGCAGATCGGCCAGGGCGCGGAACATCGCGTCATGCGTCGTCAGCCGCTCGGCGTAGCGCAGCACGACCCGCCCGAGGCCCAGCAGGCGAAGCAGCAGCGCCGAGGCCAGCACCAGCCCGGCGCCGGTGCCGGCGAGCCGCAGGCCCGACGCGCCGAGCAGCGACAGCCCGAACAGGAAGGACGCCAGCGAGACGACGATGCCGGCAAGCAGGCCGGGGCCGCGCCGGCGCCAGACCGCGACGACCTGCAGCAGCGGGCCGATGCCGTTGGCGGGCCTGGGGGCGTTCATGCCGATGCGGCACCCTGGAGCGGCACCACCCGTCCGCGGGCGAGGTCGATCCGCCGCCCGGAAAAGGCATGCGCCGCCGCGGAATGGCTGGCCAGCAGCACGGTGCGGCCGATCGCCAGCCGGCGCAGGCTGTCCAGGATCTCGCGCTCGGTGCCCGGATCGAGATGCGCGGTCGGCTCGTCGAGCAGCAGCAGCGGCGCGTTGCGCAGGAAGGCGCGCGCGATCGCCACCCGCTGCGCCTGGCCGCCGGACAGGCCGTAGCCGCCTTCGCCGATCCGGGTGTCGATGCCCTCGGGGAGTCCGGCCGCGAAGCCCTCGACGGCAGCCGCCCGCAACGCCGACGCGAGCTCCGCCTCGGACGCCCCGGGACGCGCGAACAGCACGTTCTCGCGGATGGAGCCGGCGAACAGCAGCGGACGCTGGCCGATCCAGGAGGTCATCTGCGCCAGCGCCTCGGGAACGATGGTGGCGATGTCGGCGCCGTTTAGGGTGATGCGTCCGCTGTCCGGCGCGATGAAGCCCAGCAGCATCTCGATGATGGTGGACTTGCCGCTGCCCGACGGTCCGACCAGCACCACGGTCTCCTGCGCCGGAATCCGGAAGCTGACAGAGTCGAGCGCCGGCGTGCGAGTCGCGTCCCAGGCGAAGCCCACGGCCTCGAAGGCGACAGCAACGCCGTGGGCCGACACCGTCCTGACCGGCTGCGGCCGCGCGACCGGTGGCGGCGGGCCCGCGCCGCCATCGCCATCGCGCACCAGCGCGTCGAGCGCCTCGGCGGCGCCGGAGGCCTGCATGCGGTCCTGGTAGGCGAGCGCGAAGCTGCGCAGCGGGCTGAAGAACTCGGGCACCAGGATCAGCGCGAACAGCGAGCGCGGCAGCAGCAGCGCCCCCACCCAGGACTGCGCCGCACCGCCGGCGAGCAGCGCCTGGCCATCGAGCAGGGCGATCAGCACCAGGGCGGCCGCGAACGCGCAATCCAGGGCGGCCGAGGACAGGAACGCGACCCGGAGCACGCGCATGGTGCGCCGGCGCAGCTCGTCGGCGGCGGCACCCAGCCGCTCGGCCTCGTCGTCGGCGCGGCCGGCCAGGACGATGGTGGCGATGCCGCGCATGCGGTCGAGGAAGCGGGCCTGCAGCCGGGCCATGGCGACGAACTGCTGCCGGGACGCGAGCGCGGCGCCGATGCCGAACAGCGCCTGCGAGGCCGGCACCGCGAGGCCGCAGACCAGCAGCACCAGGGCTGCCCTCGGCTGCACGATCCCGACGACGACCAGCACCAGCGCCGGCGACACGACGGCCAGGGAGGCGGCCGGGATCCAGCGGCTGAAGAACCCGTCCAGCGCCTCGATCCGGTCGACCACCAGCGCGGTCAGCGCGCCGCTCGCCTGCCGCCGCAGCAGCGCCGGGCCACGAGCCAGCAGCGCCGCCAGCGCCTCGCCGCGCAGACGGCGGCGTGATGCGGCTGCGGTGCCGGCGGCCCGGCTCTCCTGCGCGATCAGCAGCAGCGCCCGCACCACCGCCAGCGCTGCGAACAGCGCGAGGGGGGTCCAGCCGGACGGGGCGACGGTATGGCTGACGCTCCAGGCGAGTGCATGCGCGAGCACCACGGCAATGCACCAGGCCTGCCCGATCGCGAGCGCGGTCGAGAGCAGCCCGAGCAGGATGACCGGCATCGCCTGCCGCCTGCCGATCCTGGACTGGGTGCGCGACCAGGCGCGGACGACGCTGCGGTTGCTGTTCATGTCACGGCCGATCTAGCGATCCCGGACGACGTTTGACAGGGCCATGCGGCTTTGTTGAGGAAGCTTCATGCGGCCGGTCAGGCGGGAGCATCGACCTTCTCGGAGGCAGCCCCGGTCTCGGCATAGGTCTCGACCTTCGGATGCAGCGGAACCAGGAGCGTGTAGCGCGTGCCGGTGCTGCGGCCGTTCTCGTCGGCCTCCCCCTCGATCACCTCCAGCGTCGCGCCGAGCTGGCGCGCGAAGCCGCGGATCAGCTGGATTCCCAGCCCGTCGCGGATGCCGGTCTCGGTCTCGGCACGGCCGGCGGGGATGCCGACGCCGTCATCCTCGATTACCAGGGTGGCGATGCCCTCGACCTCCTCGGCAAGACGCACCGACACCATGCCGCTGCGGCCGCCGGGAAAGGCATACTTGATCGCGTTGCTGACCGTCTCCGTCACCACCAGCGCCAGCGGCACCGCCTGGTCGGTAGACATGGTGATCTCGGGCGCCTCGATCTCGAGACGGATGCGACGGCCTTCCTTCTCGCCGATCGCCTGGAACAGCTGTTCGCAGAGCTCCTCCAGGAACGGCCGCATGTTCAGGGTGTGCAGCTCGCCCTCCGAGTAGAGGTGCCGATGCAGCGTCGCCAGCGCCCGCACCCGGTCGCGGGCGGAGGCGAACTCGGCGCGCGCTTCCGGCTGGCGGATGCGGTTCGCCTGCAGGTTGAGCAGGGAGGCGATGATTTGCAGGTTGTTCTTCACCCGGTGGTGGATCTCCTTGATCAGGAGCTCCTGGTTGACCTCGGCCTTGCGCAGACGCTCCTCGTGCGCCCCAAGCGATCGGGTGGCCTGCGCGAAGGCACGCGAGAGCTGCCTGAGCTCGATCGGCGTCCAGCGCGTGTGGCGCGGATCGTAGGCGCCGGCGCGCCGCCATTCGGTGACGGACCGGGTCACGGCGCGCAGCGGCGCGACGATCAGCACGCCGGCGCCGATACCCACCGCGACCAGCCCCAGGGTCAGCAGCAGCGCGATCGCGATCACCCGCCACAGGAACACCATGAGCGCGTGGCTTTCCCCGCGGCTCGGCTGCGTGGTCACCAGCAGATCGACGTCGGCCACCAGCGCGCGCTTCAGATAACGGCCCCGGACGCCGGAGGCCTTGTCCGCGCGCCGGTCGGTCCAGCCGCAGCCGGCGCAGAGCGGGATCTCCCTGCCATCCGGACCCACGAGCCAGGCCTCGGCATCGCCGCCCGGACCCAGGCGGGATTGCCACAGCGCGGTGGCGGCCAGCTCGCCCGGCGTCCAGCCGAGCGGCATGTCGGCGACGAGCGTGGCAGCGCCGTGCGGTCCGGTGGCGGGCAGGCTCAGGCGCAGCATCGCGGTGGTCGTCCTTGCATTGCCGCCAAGCATCGGCTGCAGGGCCACCGCACCGTCCGTCGCCGGGGTGGGGTGGGCCGGCGACGCGCCGCTGTCGGTCCGGTCGCCGGCAGTGCCGCAGGCGGGAGCGCCGTGCGCGTCGAGCAGCACCAGATCGTCGAGCGGCGCGATCCGCAACATGCGCGCGAGATGCAGCATCTCCGTGCAGCTCGCCGGATCGCGAAGCCCCGGCTGCCGTGCAACGGCACGCAGCAGGCGCTCGCTGTCGGCGACCTGCTGGTCGAACTGCCCGGTCAGCGCCTCGGCGACGACGACGGCACGGTTGGTGCTGGCGTTCAGCGTCGACTGGTAGTTGTGCCACGCCATCAGCGAGCCGAGCGCGGCAAGCGGCACCACCGAGAACAGGATGAGCGCGATCAGCCTCGCGCTGACGCTGTCCAGCACATTGCGAACCGGCCACAGCCTCGGGCCGGGGCGGCGCCATGGTTTCGACATCGAGCCCGCCATGTCAGGCGCCGCGATCGTCTTCGATCAGCTTCAGCAGGTCGGGTGGAATCGGCTCGCTCGCGACATCGTCGAACATCTTGTGAAGGCCCCGTTGAAGCCAGAGGTCGAACGCGCTGTCCACCTTCCGTTTCTTCTTCGGACTGGGCTGCGAACGCTCCGCCGGTGGCTTGTCGTTCGCTGCAGTCATTAACCGGAACTACCCCAGAGCAGAGCGCCATAGCTATCGCCCGGGTCAGAAACGGGTCCGTCGCGGACCCGTTCCCTCAGCACCTAAAAACGGTCTCGATGCGGCCGTGCGCCCGATCCGGCAGCCGCTTCAGCTGACAGTGCGGCCCAGGCGCTCGGCGGCGGCGATCCGCGCATCCATGCTGCGGCTGATCGCCGCGGCACGTGCTGCGGCGGCACGGTCATCCGCACGCTCCGGCACCTCGCCCATGAGCCAGGTCTCGAGCTGACGGCGAGCGCGGAACACCCGGCTCTTGGCGGTGCCCACGGCGCAGCCGGTCGCCTCGGCGAGGGCCTCGTAGCTCATGCCCTGCACCACCACCATGATCAGCGCCTCGCGCTGGTCCGCCGGCAGGCGGGTCATCGCCTTGCCGAGGTCCTTCAGGGCCAGACGGTCCTCGTGCGGCGCCTCGGTCGCGAACGCCGACGCCGGCACGTCGTCGATGTCGGTGGTGTCGCGACGCTTGCGCAGGTTCGAGATGAAGCGGTTGCGCAGGATGCGGTGCATCCAGGCCGGAAAGTTCGTGCCCGGGATGAAGCTGGTCTGGGCCGACAGCGCGTTGCAGACAGCATCCTGCACCAGATCCTCCGCCGCCGCCCGGTTGCGTGTCAGGGCGAGCGCCTGCACCCGCAGCTTGGGCAGGATTGCGATGACCTGGTCATGGAAGCTGTTCAACATCTGTAGGCACTCCGAATTCTGCCCCAGCAATGGATGGCGCTTCGAAGGCGTTGCATGCCCGATCAACAGTTCCGTTCACGAAATCGGGAGTATCGCAACAGAGCGAGAGCAGCACTGTCGCGATGACGTGTCCGCAGGCCCAGAAATTGGTCGGCCCTTTACAGGCGCTGCCGCTTCCGCGACCGTGCGGCCGACTGGTCTAGGCTGCTACTGTTGCATCGTAGTCTGGGGCAGTGCCATGGATGATGCGACCAATCAGGGCGGATCGAGCGGCCAGCCGGCCGCAGTCGTCGCCCTCGACCCACAGAAGGAGGCAGGATGCGCATCCGACGACCCGTATCGACCTCCAGACCGGCTTCACCCTATCCGGCGTCGCGACCCCGCGGACCGCTCCGTCGGTTCGGCGTTCATCGTCCGGGCGAGGTGACCTCGGGCCCGCGAGACGCGCGCCTTCATCGTGCCGATCGGCACGCCGCAGATGGCTGCGGCCTCCTCATGGCTCAGCTCCTGCGCCCCCACCAGCACCAGAGCCTCGCGCAGGAGCGGCGGCAGATCCCACAGCATGCGCTGCAGGTCGGCCAGGTCGCCGCGCCGGTGCGCCTCGGGCGACTGCGCCTCCGCACCCAGCATCTGCTCGCTCAGCACCTGGCTTTCCCGCCGCTTCCGGCGCATCTGCTCGTAGAAGGCGTTGCGCTCGATGGTGAACAGCCAGGCCTTCAGGTTGGTCCCGGGCTGGAACGAGGCATGCGCCGCGAGCGCGCGCACGACCGTGTCCTGGACCAGATCGTCGGCGGCAGTGGCGTCGCGTGTCAGGAAGCGGGCGAACGCGCGCAGATCGGGCAGCAGATGCGCCATCTGTCGATGCATGTCGTCATGATGCGCGACCGCTTCCGCGCCGTTCCGATCGCGCCGGGCCGCCATGTCCGGCGCCTCGATCGCCGCCGGGCGGGCCTTGTGTGCCGGATCAACCAACTGCAATCCCGTTCCTGTTCAGAGAGAGACGCCTGATGGCCAGCACGCGGCGCGACGACCTACTCCGCGCCCTTCCCTATGCACGACGTTATGCGCGCGCCCTGACCGGAAGCCAACCGCGCGGCGACCTGCTGGTCGCCGAAAGCCTGCGCGAGATGCTGGCCTCGACCGACGATACGCTGACGCCGCGCTACGGGCTGTATCACCGGGTGACACGTCGTTTCGACTCCGGAATCTCGACCCTGCCGTCCCTGGTCGACGGGCTCAGCTCCAAGCAGCGTCAGCTTCTGCTGCTGACCGCACTCGAGGAGGTCGCGGTGGAAGATGCCGCGCCGATCGTGGCGCTCGAGCTTGCAGATGCCAACACGCAGCTCGCCGATGCACGGGAGCGGCTGCGCGCGTCCGCTGCGACCGACGTGCTGATCATCGAGGACGAGCCGATCATCGCGATGGATATCGAGGAGCTGGTGATGGGCTGCGGCCACCGCGTCGTCGGCGTCGCCTCCACCGAGGCCGACGCGGTGCGGATGGCACAGGCGACGAAGCCCGGCCTGATCCTGGCCGACATCAATCTCGGCCTCGGCGGCGACGGCACCTCCGCGGTCAGCCGCATCCTCAAGCATCATTACGCGCCTGTCATCTTCGTGACGGCCTATCCCGAGCGGCTGCTGACCGGCGAGGCCGTGGAGCCGGCCTTCGTCATCACCAAGCCGTTCGAGCCGCTGACGCTGGCGATCGCCACCTACCAGGCGGTGAGCGGCGGAGTGGACCTGCAATAAGGCAGCAGCGGCGTCGGGACCCGCGACCGGCCTCGGCACGTTCATGCGTCGCCGGGCAGTCTGGTTGCCGGCGTCCGACCGGTCCCGGCCGGCCAGGATCGGGACGGCAACCACCTTGCGCACCACCACAGGATGATGGCCGGACGTGACAATCCGGCGGCCCCGGCTGCCATTGGCGCCCGGGTGTGCGATACCAGCGTCGGGGGACCCATGGACGTGATCGAGCCGGTTGGACGCAAGGATGGTGGATCGGGTGCGGCCGCGAAGGCCGGGCCCGCGGAGCGGCAGGCCCGGAGGCCGAGCCGTCTGCTCCTGAGGCCGCTCGCCGAGGCGGCGGCACCGGTGCCGCCGGGGTTCCAGGCGGTCCTGCATCCCGACCTGTTCGCCGATGGCGGAACGCCGGGACTGGTGTCGTCGCTGGCACCGGTGCGTCCGGCATCGCCGCCCGGAATGCCGGTCCTGGCGGATCTGCTGGTCGACCGCGTCGCGGCCTCCGGACCGGTGGCGTCGGCGCGTCCGGACCTGTTCCCGCAGCCGCGTCGCGACCTGGCGCTCGATCCGCGCCACGGCTTCTCGGAGGCGGTCGCCGAGGCCGCGCTGGCCGACGCTGCGGCGGCCGAGGCGGTCGGCGCGTTCTGGGGCGAGTCGCTGCTCGCGTTGGCGGCGAGCGGCATCGCCGGCGTGCGGCTGACCGGGCTCGGGGCGGTTCCCCGCGGGCTGAAGCGGCCGCTGCTGCAGGCCATGCGGGCTGCCGCCCCGGCGGCGATGCTGATCCTCGATACCGGCGGCATGGCCTGGGAGGAAATCGAGACCTTCGCCGGCCTGGCACTCGACGGCGTGCTGTCGTCGCTGGCCTGGTGGGACGGGCGGGCGAGCTGGTTCCAGGACGAGCTGGCGATGCTGAGGCGGGTGGCGCCGGTGCTGGCATCCCTGCCCGCTTCCCGGGATGCCGGCTGGCTGCTCGGGTTCGCGGTGGCGGACGGCATCGGCTGGATCACGCCGCAGGATGCGGCACCGGCGGCCGAGCTGACCCTGCTCGCCGGCATCGCCGACCATACCGCCGCCCTCGGCACCCCACGCACCCTGTCCACCCCGGGTCAGGCGGTGATGGCGGTGCTGCGCGGCACCACCGACGATCCTCGCACCAGCCACGACGCCACGCTGCTGCTGCTGAACACGCGCAACGACCGGGCGACGCCGTTCGATCCGGCCACCGTGCTGCCGGCAGTCGGCGGGGCGTTCTCGAGCTTCGCGCCGGTCGAGGGCACCGGCGCCGAGCATGACAAGCTGGTTCCGGGTCGGGTGATCACGCTGCCGCCGGGCGCCCTGCAGGCGTTCCGCGCCAATAGGCTGCAGAACGGCACGCCGCTGCCGCTCGACAGCGACTCGGCGACGCGGGCGGGCGCGTGGCCGAGGCTGGCGCTCGAGGCGCCGAGCCCGGCGGTGGATGGCGGGCTGTTCGCGGTGAAGCGGACGGCGGGCGAGCTGGTCGAGGTCGAGATCGACGTGATCGGCGACGGCCACGACGTGCTGGCTGCCGCCCTGCAGTGGCAGGGGCCCGGCGATGTCGGCTGGCACGAGACGCGGATGCGTCTGCTCGGCAACGATCGCTGGCAGGCGGCCTTCCCCCTGGAGCGGCGCGGGCCGCATCTGTATCGCGTCGAGGCGTGGCGGGACCTGTGGGGCACCTATCGGCACGAGCTCGGCGCCAAGCATAACGCCGGCGTGCCGACCGCGCTCGAGATCGTGGAGGGCGTGGCCCATGTGCGCGACGCCGCCGCGCGCGACCCGAGGCTGGCGGCGCTCGCGACGACCCTCGATGGCGGCGACGACGACGCCAGGCGGTCGGTCCTGCTGTCGGACGAACTCGCGGCGATGATGGCGGCGGCGGATGCGCGGCCCTTCAGCATCCGCAGTGCCGAGATCCCGGTCGATGCGGAGCGCACCGGCGCCGGGTATGCCAGCTGGTACGAGGTGTTTCCGCGCTCGATGGCCGACGACCCGGCGCGTCACGGCACCTTCCGCGACGTCGAGCGGCATCTGCCGCGGGTTCGCGCGATGGGCTTCGACGTGCTGTATTTCCCGCCCGTGCACCCGATCGGCCGCATCAACCGCAAGGGTCCCAACAACACGCTGACCCCGGGGCCGGAGGATGTCGGCAGCCCCTATGCCGTCGGCAGCGCGGAGGGCGGCCACGACGCCATCCATCCGGAACTCGGCACGCTCGAGGACTTCCTGCACCTGCGCCGCGCAGCGGAAGCGCACGGGCTGGAGCTGGCGCTCGACTTCGCGATCCAGTGCTCGCCCGACCATCCCTGGCTGCGCGAGCACAAGGACTGGTTCGACTGGCGCCCCGACGGCACCATCCGCTACGCCGAGAACCCGCCGAAGAAGTACCAGGACATCGTCAATGTCGACTTCTACGCGTCGGGCAGCGTGCCGGAACTGTGGCTGGCGCTGGCCAACGTCGTGCTGTTCTGGTGCGAGCAGGGCATCAGGCTGTTCCGCGTCGACAACCCGCACACCAAGCCGTTCCCGTTCTGGCAATGGATGATCGCCGAGGTTCGCGCGCGCTATCCGGATGCGGTGTTCCTGGCGGAAGCCTTCACCCGGCCGAAGGTGATGGCGCGGCTGGGCAAGGTCGGCTTCGGGCAGAGCTACACCTACTTCACCTGGCGCAACACCAAGGCGGAGCTCACCGAGTACCTGACGCAGCTGACCACCGAGGCGCCCAAGGACTTCTTCCGACCGCATTTCTTCGTCAACACGCCGGACATCAACCCATCCTTCCTGCAGAACGCCACGCGCGGCGCCTTCCTGATCCGGGCGGCGGCGGCGGCGACGCTGTCCGGGCTGTGGGGGGTGTATAACGGCTTCGAGCTCTGCGAGGGCACGCCGCTGGCACCAGGCAAGGAGGAGTATCTCGACAGCGAGAAGTTCCAGATCAGGACATGGGACTGGGACCGGCCGGGCAACATCGTGCCCGAGATCACCCGGCTCAACGCGATCCGCCGCGAGAACCCGGCGCTGCGCACGCAGCACGGCATCACCTTCCTGCCGGCTGCCAACGACGCCGTGCTGTTCTTCGAGAAGGCGACCCGGGACCGCGGCAACGTCATCCTGGTCGCGATCAGCCTCGATCCGAACCACGTGCAGTCGGCGCGGCTTGAGCTGCCGATGTGGAAGTGGGGCCTGCCGGACCAGGGGCCGCTCGCGGTCGAGGATCTGCTCGACGGGCGGCAGTTCGGGCTCGACGCCAAGTTCTACGACATCACCCTGACGCCCGACCGCCCGTACTCGATCTGGCGGGCGGAGCCGGCGACCTGATCGCAGCTTCCGTCGCCCCGCCCGCGTTCCGCGCCACATTCTCCAGGACCAGCAGCCTGCCATGACCACGCAAGCGACCATGACCTCCACCCAGTCCCCGACGCAGTCCCCGACTCTGGCGCCGATCGAGGACCCGCTATGGTACAAGGATGCGGTCATCTACCAGATCCACATCAAGTCGTTCTTCGATGCCAACAATGACGGCGTCGGCGATTTCGCAGGCCTGCTCGCCAAGCTCGACTACATCGTCGATCTCGGCGTCACCGCGATCTGGATGCTGCCCTTCTATCCGAGCCCGCGCCGCGACGACGGCTACGACATCTCCGACTATCGCGGCGTGCATGCCGACTACGGCACGCTGAACGATCTGCGCCGCTTCGTGGTCGCCGCCCACGAGCGCGGCCTGCGGGTGATCACCGAGCTGGTGATCAACCACACCTCCGACCAGCACAGCTGGTTCCAGCGCGCGCGCAAGGCGCCGGCCGGATCGCCGGAGCGCGACTTCTATGTCTGGTCAGACACCGACACGAAATATGCCGGCACGCGCATCATCTTCTGCGACACCGAGAAGTCGAACTGGACCTGGGACGACGAGGCGCACGCCTATTACTGGCACCGCTTCTACAGCCACCAGCCCGACCTGAACTTCGACAACCCGGCGGTGATGGACGAGGTGCTGTCGGCGATGCGCTTCTGGCTCGATCTCGGCATCGACGGGCTCAGGCTCGACGCGGTGCCGTATCTGATCGAGCGTGACGGCACCAGCAACGAGAACCTGCCCGAGACGCACGACATCATCCGCCGCATCCGCAGGGAGATCGACGACTACGCGCCGGGACGCATGCTGCTGGCGGAAGCCAACATGTGGCCGGAGGACGCGCAGGTCTATTTCGGCCAGGGCGACGAATGCCACATGTCGTTCCATTTTCCGCTGATGCCGCGCATGTACATGGCGATCGCGCGCGAGGACCGGTTCCCGATCACCGACATCATGCGCCAGACGCCCTCGATCCCGGAGAACTGCCAGTGGGCGGTGTTCCTACGCAACCACGACGAGCTGACGCTCGAGATGGTCACCTCGTCGGAGCGCGATTATCTCTGGGAGACCTATGCCGCCGACAAGCGCGCGCGCATCAATCTCGGCATACGCCGTCGCCTGTCGCCGCTGATGCAGCATGACCGTCGCCGCATCGAGCTGATGAACGGGCTGCTGCTGTCGATGCCCGGCACGCCGGTGATCTATTACGGCGACGAGATCGGCATGGGCGACAACATCTATCTCGGCGACCGCGACGGCGTGCGCACGCCGATGCAGTGGTCGATCGACCGCAATGGCGGCTTCTCCCGCGCCGATCCGGCCGGCCTGGTGATGCCGCCGCTGCAGGACCCGATCTACGGGTTCCAGGCGGTGAATGTCGAGGCGCAGGCGGCCGACCAGCACTCGCTGCTGAACTGGATGCGCAGGATGCTGGAGGTGCGCAAGCGCCACCAGGCATTCGGCCGCGGCACCCAGCACTTCCTGTATCCCGGCAACCGCAAGGTGCTGGCCTATACCAGGTCCCATCCGGCCACCGACGGGCACGACGAGACCCTGCTCTGCGTCTACAACCTGTCGCGCTCGGCGCAGGCGGTCGAGCTCGACCTGAGCGAGTTCGCCGGCCGGGTGCCGGTCGACGTCATCGGCGGGTCGATCTTTCCCCCCGTCGGCCAGCTCACCTACCTGCTGACGCTGCCCCCCTACGGCTTCTACTGGTTCCTGCTGGCGGCCGAGCAGGCGCTGCCGAGCTGGCACGCGCCGACGCCGGAGCCGCTGCCCGACCTTTCGACGATCGTCGTGCGCAACCTGCTCACCGAGGTCGGCACCGGGCCCGCGCGCCGGCTGCTCGAGAAGGAGGTGCTGCCGGCCTACCTGCCGAAGCGCCGCTGGTTCTCGTCGAAGAGCGAGACGCTGGGCGCCATCTCGTTCGCCTACGTGGTGCCGCTGCGCGAGGATCGCGACAACCCGTCGCTGCTGACCGAGATCGCCGTCGAGGTCGGCGGCCGCACCGAGCGCTACTGCCTGCCGCTCGGCGCTGTCAGCGAGGACACCTGCATCCCGCTCGCCCAGCAGCTGGCGCTGACCCGGATCCGCCGCAGCGCGCTGGTCGGCTACGTCACCGACGGCTTTGCCACCGACAGCTTCGTGACGGCAACACTGGACATGATCACGCGCGACGCGGTGATCGAGCTGGACGGCAGCACCGGCGGCCGCATCGTCTTCAGCAAGACCGACCGCTTCGACGCGGTCGAGCGGCCGGCCGAGATCCATGTCCGTCGCCTGTCGGCCGAGCAGTCCAACAGCTCGATGATCATCGACGACCAGCTCGTGCTCAAGGTGGTGCGCAAGGTGCTGTCCGGCGTGCACCCGGAAGCGGAGATCTCGCGCTACCTGACAGCGCGCGGGTTCGCCAACACCCCGCCGCTCTATGGCGAGGTGACCCGCATCGATGCCGACGGCACGCCGAACACGCTGATCCTGGTGCAGGGCTTCGTGCGCAACCAGGGCGATGGCTGGCAGTGGACGCTCGAGTTCCTGGCGCGTGCCGCAGAAGACAGCCTCGCCGAGGCGCCCGGCGCCGAGCACGAGCAGAACGACGATCTCTACAGCAACTATGCCAGCTTCGCGCAGGCGCTGGGCCGCAGGCTGGCCCAGCTCCACGACGTTTTCTCGTCGCCGAGCGACGATGCCGCCTTCCAGCCCGAGACGGTCACAGAGGCCGATCTCGCCGGTTGGGCGGATGGGGCGATCGAGCAGATCGACCGCGCGGTCGCGGCGTTGCAGCGGGTCGCTGCAGGCCACCCCGACGAGAGCATCGCCGCGATGGCGCGGGGGATCATCGCCAGGCACGACGCGCTCAAGTCGCTGGCGGGCCGGCTGGCTGCGTCCGGCATCGGGGCGCTGCGCACCCGCGTGCATGGCGACTTCCATCTCGGCCAGGTGCTGGTGGTCGGCGGCGACGCCT
Organism: uncultured Acetobacteraceae bacterium; assembly: GCA_964236105.1. Lineage (GTDB taxonomy): Bacteria > Pseudomonadota > Alphaproteobacteria > Acetobacterales > Acetobacteraceae > Lichenicola. The sequence continues at coordinate 93,070 of CAXSBC010000002.1, forward strand.
ACCTGATCGATTTCGAGGGCGAGCCCGCGAAGTCGATGGAGCAGCGTCGCGCGCACTCCTCGCCGCTGCGCGACGTGGCCGGGATGCTGCGTTCATTCGACTATGCGGGTGCTACCGCCTCGTCGCGCCTGCACAGCAACAGCGAGCGGCTGAACGAGCGTCGCGAGACGCTGATCGAGCAGTTCCGCCGGAACGCCGGCGCCGACTTCCTCGGCAGCTATCGCGAGGTGCTGGAGGCGAGCGCCAATCCCTGGGTGAAGCCGGATGCCGAGCAGTCGCTGCTCGATCTGTTCCTGCTGGAGAAGGCGGCGTACGAGATCCGCTACGAGGCCGACAACCGGCCGGACTGGATCGGCATCCCGCTCGGCGGTCTCGACCAGCTCGCGACCCGCCTGCTGGGCCCGAGCCCGAACACGGAAGCCTGAGCCGATGGCCGAGCATCTCCCGCATCCCGGCGCGGTCGACTCCTTTGTCCGCGGACGGCACGGCGATCCGTTCTCCCTGCTGGGGCCGCACCAGGTCGAGGGAGGCTGGGCGATCCGGGCCTTCCTGCCCGACGCGGTGCAGGTCGAGGTGGTGGACGCGGTCAGCGGCCTGTCGCGCGGCGCCCTGAGCCGGGTGCATTCCGACGGGCTGTGGTCGGGGCTGGTCGAGACCAGCCTGCCCTACCGGCTGCGCTGCACGGTGGCGGACGGTGCCGGCGGCGAGCGGAGCGAGGAGACCGCCGACCCGTACTCGTTCCAGCCGCTGCTGGGCGAGCTCGACATCTACCTGATCTCCGAGGGCCGCCATCGCGACCTGGCCCAGGTGCTGGGCGCGCATGCGATGGAGATCGAGGGCGTGTCCGGCACCCGCTTCGCGGTCTGGGCGCCGAACGCGCAGCGCGTCTCGGTGGTGGGCTCGTTCAACGGCTGGGACGGACGCCGCCACCCGATGCGGGTGCGGCAGCCGTCCGGCGTGTGGGAGCTGTTCATCCCCGGAGCCGGGCCGGGCGCGACCTACAAGTACGAGCTCGTCGGGCCCGACGGCAACCTGCTGCCGTGGCGTGCCGATCCGGTCGCCTGGGCGGCTGAGCGGCCGCCGGCCACGGCGTCGATCGTCGACGACCCGACGCCGTTCGTCTGGACCGACGCCGCCTGGATGGAGACGCGCGCGTCGGCCCAGGCCGCAGACGCGCCGATCTCGGTCTACGAGCTGCATGCGATGTCGTGGCTGCCGCACGATGGCAGCCTGCCCAGCTGGCAGACGCTGGGAGACAGGCTGATCCCCTATATCAGCGAGCTCGGCTTCACCCATATCGAGCTGATGCCGATCATGGAGCATCCGTTCGGCGGCTCCTGGGGCTACCAGGTGCTGGGCCAGTTCGCGCCGACCTCGCGGATGGGACCGCCTGCCGAGTTCGCACGCTTCATCGACCGCTGCCACGCGGCCGGGATCGGCGTGCTGCTGGACTGGGTGCCGGCGCACTTCCCGACCGACAGCCACGGGCTCGCGCATTTCGACGGCACGCCGCTCTACGAGCACGGCAACCCGTTCGAGGGCTACCACCAGGACTGGAACACCTACATCTACAATCTGGGCCGCAACGAGGTGCGCGGCTTCATGATCGCCAGCGGCCTGTTCTGGCTGCGGCATTTCCATGTCGACGGGCTGCGCGTCGATGCCGTCGCCTCGATGCTGTATCGCGACTACAGCCGCAAGCACGGCGAGTGGGTCCCCAACCAGCATGGCGGCCGCGAGAACCTGGAATCGATCGCCTTCCTGCAGGATCTCAGCCGTGCCGTGCGCGAGACCACCCCGGGTGCGGTGCTGATCGCCGAGGAATCCACCTCGTTCCCGGGCGTGACGCGCAGCGCCGACGAGGGCGGGCTCGGCTTCGACTACAAGTGGAACATGGGCTGGATGCACGACACCCTGCACTACATCGAGGAGGAGCCGATCAACCGCCGCTGGCATCACGGCGAGATCTCGTTCGGCCTGGTCTATGCCTTTTCCGAGCGCTTCGTGCTGCCGATCAGCCACGACGAGGTCGTGTACGGCAAGGGCTCGATGATCGGCAAGATGCCGGGCGACGACTGGCAGAAGTTCGCCAACCTGCGCGCCTATTACGGCTTCATGTGGGCCCATCCCGGCAAGAAGCTGCTGTTCATGGGCAGCGAGATCGCGCAGGTGCGCGAATGGAACCACGATACCGGGCTCGACTGGACGCTGCTCGACGACCCGCGCCATCGCGGCGTGCAGGGGCTGCTGCGCGACCTGAACAGGCTGTATCGCGCAGAGCCCGCGCTGCATGCGCGCGACTGCTCGCATGACGGCTTCGCCTGGGTGGTGCTGCACGACGCCGACCAGAGCGTGTACGCCTGGCTGCGCTTCGGCCATGACGGCCAGCGGCCGCTGCTGGTGGTCTGCAACTTCACCCCGGTGGTCAGGCACGGCTACGCGCTCGGGGTGTCGCAGGCCGGTGGCTGGGTGGAGCTGCTGAACACCGACGCCGGCTGCTATGGCGGCTCCAATGTCGGCAACCACGGCGCGATGCAGGCCGACGGCACCGCGTCGCACGGGCAGCCGGCCTCGCTGACGCTGACGCTGCCGCCGCTCTCCACCCTCATCCTGGCACCCGAGCAGGTCCAAGCCCCATGAGTCTCGACGACGCCCTTCTGGCCACCCTGTGCCGCCGTGCGGGTCTCGCCACGCGCTGGCAGGACGCGTTCGGCAAGCAGCACGACGTCGCCCAGGACGACCTGCGCGCGATCCTGGCGGCACTCGATCTCGCAGCCGACACCGATGCGCAGGCGCGGGACCGGATCGCAGCGCTCGAGGCCGAGGCGGCGGCGCCGCCGCCGATGCTCACCGCGGATGCCGGGCAGACGCTGACGCTCGCGGCACGCCCGGGCCCGTGGCGGCTGCAGGCCGAGGATGGCGCGACCAGTTCCGGCACCGCCGCCGCGGGGCGCGACGGCAAGGCCAGCCTGACGCTGCCGCAGGAGCCCGGCTACTACCGGCTCGAGATCGACGGCCGGGAGATCACGGTCGCGGTGGCGCCGACGCGCTGCTTCACCGTCGCCGACGCCTTTGCCGCACCTGGCCAGGACCGCGGCCAGCCGCCGCGCGGCTGGGGCCTGGCGCAGCAGCTCTATGCGCTCCGCCGCCCGGGCGATGGCGGGGTCGGGGATTTCGCAGCACTGGCCGAGTTCGCCCGCGAGGCGGCGTCGCAGGGCGCCTGCGCCATCACCATCAGTCCGGTGCATGCGCAGTTCTCGGCCGACCCGGACCGGTTCAGCCCCTATGCCCCCTCTAGCCGCATCATGCTCAACGTGCTGCATATCGCCGCGGGCGACCCGGGCGAGGAAGCGGCGCGGCTTGAGGCGCTCGAGCTGGTCGACTGGCCGGGAGTCGGTCGCGACCGGCTGTCGCGGCTGCGGCGCGCCTTCGAGGCCGGCGGCGCCGACGACGCCGCGTTCCAGGCCTGGCGCGGCTCGGAGGGCGACAAGCTCGACTCCCACGCGCTGTTCGAGGCGCTGCATGCCGAGCTGTGGCGTGCGCGGGACGGCGCCTGGAACTGGAAGGACTGGCCGTCCGAGTTCCGTGATCCGCATGCAGCCGGAGCGCAGGCCTTCGCGCAGGCGAACCAGCGCGAGATCGCCTTCCATGCCTGGCTGCAGCATCGCGCCGACAGCGGGCTGGCAGCAGCCCAGCAGGCGGCGCTCGATGCCGGCATGGCGATCGGGCTGATCTCGGATCTGGCGGTCGGCGCGGACTCCGGCGGCAGCCACAGCTGGAGCCGCCAGGGCGAGACCCTGGTGGGGCTGACGGTGGGCGCGCCGCCGGACCTGCTGCAGCGCGACGGCCAGAACTGGGGCATCACCGCCTTTTCGGCGCGCGGCCTGCGCGCCAACGGCTACCGCGCCTTCATCGAGATGCTGACCGGCGCGATGCGCCATGCGGGCGGCGTGCGCATCGATCACGCCATGGGCCTGAACCGCCTGTGGATCGTGCCGGAAGGCCGCAGCGCCGCCCAGGGCGTCTACATGCAGATGCCCGAGACCGACCTCGCCCGCCTGGTGCGGCTGGAGTCGGTGCGCAACCGGGCGATCGTGCTGGGCGAGGATCTCGGCACGGTGCCGGACGGGTTCCAGGAGCGGCTGCAGCAGGACGGCATCGACGGCATGCGCGTGCTGTGGTTCGAGCGCGACAAGCAGGGCTTCACCGCCCCATCGCACTGGACCCGGCAGGCCAGCGCCATGACCAGCACCCACGACCTGCCGACGGTGGCGGGCTGGTGGAAGGGCGTCGACATCCGCCACAAGCTCGAGCTCGGCGGCACCGAGGCTGAGGAGCACGCGGCCCTGGCCGAGCGCGCGGCCGACCGGACGGCGCTGTGGCAGGCGATGCTCGATGCCGGCGCCGCGGCCGGCCCGCAGCCGGCGGTCTGGGACACCGAACCGGTGGTGGATGCCGCGGTGGCGCAGGTCGGCCTCTCGGCGTGCGAGCTGGCGATGATTCCCACCGAGGATGCGATCGGGCTGGAAGAGCAGCCCAACATCCCGGGCACCACCGACGAACATCCGAACTGGCGCCGCCGGCTGCACGAGCCCGTCGGCACCGTGCTGTCGGGAGAGCGGACCATGCTGCGCCTGCGTCGCCTGGAGCAGCATCGCCGCGGATGACGCGCCGTCGCCTCGACCGCCGCTCCTGCCCGCCCGCGGGGATTTGCATCGGGCCATGAAACCTGTTCCAGGGCGGTAGGCTTATGACGTTCAGACCTATCGTCTCAAGGCCTGTCCGGGGATGCTGCGTCGCACGTGGCCGATCCCCGGACCGCGCCCGTAGCCGATCGTCTGGGAGTGCGCCATGAGCAGGCTGGTGGTCGTGTCGAACCGGGTCTCGATCCCGAGCGGTGATGCCAAGGCCGGCGGCCTGGCGGTCGCCCTCAACGACCTGATGGAGCGGCAGGGCGGGCTGTGGTTCGGCTGGAGCGGCCGGACCTCGACCGACGACAAGGCCAACAGCGTGCCGTCGATGGTCCAGCACGGCTCGGTCGAGTATGCCACCGTCGATCTGGCGCCCGAGGAACTCGAGCTCTACTACAACAACTTCTCCAACGGCACGCTCTGGCCGCTGCTGCACTCGCTGCCCGAGCAGATGAATTTCGACCGGCGCAGCCTGCAGGGCTACCGGGCGGTGAACGGCCGGTTCAGCGACGTGCTGCTGCCGCTGCTGCGTCCGACCGACACGATCTGGATCCACGACTACCACCTGCTGGCGATGGCGGCGGCGCTGCGGGCCCGCAACGTGACCTGCCCGATCGGCTTCTTCCTGCACACGCCGTTCCCGAGCCCGGACATGCTGTCCAGCGTGCCGGAGGCGGCGCTGTTCATCCGCGACCTGCTGTCGGCCGACCTGCTCGGCTTCCAGACCGCCAACGACGCCGAGAACTTCTCCGCCTCCGCCCAGCGCATCGCCGGTGCCGCCCGGCTGGCAGGCGGCGGGCTGCAGCTCGGCAACCGGCAGATCCGCGTGGGCGCGTTCCCGGTGGAGATCGACCCGCGCGACTTCGCCGAGATGGCCGAGCACGCGCAGAACTCCAGCGAGACCGAGCGGCTGCGTCGCAGCCTGGACGGGCAGAGCCTGATCCTGGGCGTGGACCGGATGGACCCCACCAAGGGCCTGCGCCACCGGCTCGCCGGCTACCGGCGCCTGCTGGAAAGCCGCCAGCACTGGTCGCGCCAGACCACCTTCCTGCAGATCGCCGCCGCGAGCCGTCAGGATGTCGACGCCTACCAGACGCTGCGCGACGATCTCGAGCAGGCGGCCGGCTCGATCAACGCGACACTCGGCGAAAGCGACTGGGTGCCGCTGCGGCTGATCAGCCGCGGCGTGCCGCGCGAGGCGATCTCCGGCTTCATGCGCGAGGCGCGCATCGGGCTGGTGACGCCGCTTCGCGACGGCATGAACCTGGTCGCCAAGGAATACGTGGCGGCGCAGAACCCGGACGATCCCGGGGTGCTGGTGCTGTCGAAGTTCGCCGGCGCCGCCCGGCAGCTCGGCGCCGCCATCCTGGTCAACCCGGTCGATCCCGACGAGATCGCCGACGCGCTCGATCTGGCGCTGCGGATGAGCCGGCCGGAACGCCAGGATCGCTGGAAGGCGTGCTGGGAGGCGATCAAGGACGCGTCCGCCCTCGAATGGGGCCGGTCCTTCGTCTCGGCCCTGTCCCGGGCGGGTGGCGAGGTGCCGCGTCCGGCCCGGACGCCGCGGGCGATCCCCGAGCTTCCGAACGAGCGCCGCACCGCGACCGGCAACGACATCAGGATCGTGTCCGCGCAGCCGCCGTCGCGTTCGGTCAACTGACGCACTGACCGGCGGCGGACGTAGGCCCGGGGCGCCACGTTGCGCCGGGCGGCGGCATCGGCCAGAACCCGCAGATGGCGCCACCCCTGCTGCTTCTCCAGGACATCACCCTCACGCTCGGCGGCGCGCCGCTGCTGGACGGCGCCGCCTTCGGCGTGTCGCCCGGCGAACGGCTCTGCCTGGTCGGCCGCAACGGCTCGGGCAAGTCGACGCTGCTGCGTATTGCGGCGGGCGAGCTGCAGTCCGACTCCGGCACCCGCTTCCTGCAGCCCGGCACCACGGTGCGCTACCTGCCGCAGGAGCCGGACCTGTCGGGGTATGCCAGCACGCTCGACTATGTGCGGGCCGGCCTCGGGCCGAACGATGCCGAGCACCGCGCGCCTGCCCTGCTTGCCGAGCTCGGCCTGACCGGCTCGGAGGACCCTGCCCGGCTGTCCGGCGGCGAGGCCAGGCGCGCGGCGCTGGCCCGTGCGCTGGCCCCCTCGCCCGACCTGCTGCTGCTCGACGAGCCCACCAACCATCTCGACATGCCGGCGATCGAATGGCTGGAGCGCGAGCTGATCTCGCTGCAGTCGGCGATGGTGATCATCAGCCATGACCGCCGGCTGCTGCAGACGCTGTCGCGCAGCGTCGTCTGGCTCGACCGCGGCGTGACGCGGCGGCTGGACCAGGGCTTCGCGAAGTTCGAGGCCTGGCGCGAGGAGGTGCTCGAGCAGGAGGAGCGCGACGCGCACAAGCTGGACCGGCAGATCGAGCGCGAGGAGGACTGGATGCGCTACGGCGTCACCGCGCGGCGCAAGCGCAACGTCAGGCGCGTCGGCGAGCTGGCGGCGCTGCGGCAGGCGCGGCGCGATGCGGTGCACACCCCGCAGGGGCTGAAGCTGGAGGCGAGCGGCACCGGCCTGTCCGGCAAGCTGGTCGCGGTCGCGGAAGCGATGTCGAAGTCGTTCGACGGCCGGCCGATCGTGGCCAATCTCGATCTGCGCGTGCTGCGCGGCGACCGGCTCGGCATCGTCGGCGCCAACGGGGCCGGCAAGACCACGCTGCTGCGGCTGCTGACCGGGCTGGAGCAGCCCGACACCGGCAAGGTCGGGCTCGGCGCCAGCCTGTCGCTGGTGACGCTCGACCAGCAGCGCCGCTCGCTCGATCCGAACGCCACCCTGTCCGACACCCTGACCGCAGGCGGCGGCGACATGGTTCAGGTCGGCACCGAGAAGCGCCACGTCATCGGCTACATGAAGGACTTCCTGTTCCGGCCGGAGCAGGCGCGGACGCGGGTCGGCGTGCTGTCGGGCGGCGAGCGCGGCCGGCTGATGCTGGCCTGCGCGCTGGCGCGTCCGTCCAACCTGCTGGTGCTGGACGAGCCCACCAACGATCTCGACCTGGAGACGCTCGACCTGCTGCAGGAGATGCTGTCGGGCTATGCCGGCACGGTGCTGCTGGTGAGCCACGATCGCGACTTCCTGGACCGGGTGGCGACCTCGGTGATCGCGTCGGGCGGCGGCGGACGCTGGACCGAATATGCCGGCGGCTACAGCGACATGGTGGCCCAGGGTGGCGGGCTAGGTGGCGGGCTGGGCGGCGGCTCGTCCGGCGGCCCGGGCCAGGCATCCGGCGCCAGGCGCGGCCAGGCCGCCCGGGCCGAGAAGCCGGCCGCGCGCAAGCTGTCCTTCAAGGACAGGCACGCGCTCGATCAGCTGCCGCGCGAGATCGCGGCGCACGAGGCCGAGATCGCGCGGTTGCGCCGGGTGCTGTCGGACGCCAACCTGTACCGCCGCGACCCCGCCAAGTTCACCCGGTCGACCGACGCCCTCACCGCGTCCGAGGCGGCGCTGGCGGCGGCGGAGGAACGCTGGCTGCAGCTGGAGATGCTGCGCGAGTCGACCGGCGGCTGAGCTGCTGCGCCGGGCGCTGCGGCCCGGTCGGCCTCTCCTTCCGCGCGCCGATCGTGCCGAGCGGGCTTGGCCTGCACGCGTCCCGGGATCAAGCTGCGAGGCCGCGGGATCACCTGCCGCCGGAGACGCCGTCATGGACGAGATAGAAGGCTTGCATCGGTTTCCGCTCGCACGGCGCACCTTCGTGATGAGCAGCCTGATCAGCGGCATGACGATGGCGACCGCCCACGGCGACACGCCCGCCATCCGCACCGGCAGCGACGGGCTGGTGGCCGAGGAAACCAGCCTGCCGGTCGCCGACGGCAGGCTTCCCGCCTACCTGGCCCGGCCGGACGGCGCCGGGCCGTTCCCGATCGTGCTGGTGATCGAGGAGATCTTCGGCGTCCACGACTACATCAAGGATGTCTGCAGGCGCCTCGCGCATCTGGGCTATCTCGCCGTGGCGCCCGAGCTGTATGCCCGCCTCGCCGACCTGTCGACGATGACCGATCCGCAGCGGATCGTGCGCGACGTGATCCGCAAGGCCCCCGATGCGACGGTGCTGAGCGATCTCGACGCCGCGGCCCGGTTCGCGGCGACGCAGCACGGCGATCCGTCCCGGCTCGGCGTGCTGGGCTTCTGCCGCGGCGGCCGCGACAGCTGGCTCTATGCCGAGCACAACCCGGCGCTGAAGGCGGCTGTCGCCTTCTACGGCCCGGTGAGCACGGAGGATACCGCGATCCAGCCGCGCAGCCCGCTCGAGCTGGCGGCCGGCCTGAAGTGTCCGCTGCTCGGGCTGTATGGCGGCCAGGACGGCAGCATCGCGCAGTCGGACGTCCGCGCCGCCCAGGCGAAGGCCCGCGCCGCCGGCGGCACCGTCGAGATCGTGGTCTATCCCGACGCGCCGCACGGCTTCCACGCCGACTACCGCCCCAGCTACCGCAGGGCCGACGCCGAGGATGCCTGGCAGCGGGCTGTCGCCTGGCTGGCACGCCACGGCGTGTAGCGGCGCCGCCGCGGTCACGCCATCGGCCCGCTTGCGAACGTTTCGCGGTGGATCGGGCCGTCGGGGCGGGTCAGCGCCCAGTAAGACGCCTCGATGCCGCCCGGGCGCATGTCGAGCAGCGCGAAGCCGTGCGTGTAGGCGCCTTCCACGATATCGAGCGTGAGGTCGGTCGACAGGCGCGGCGGATCGGCCAGCCCGTCGATCGGCGTGGCCGGGCCGGGCGTCGCCTCCACCGGGATGGCGCCGTAGCCGATGTTCCGGCCGGCCAGGATGCCGCGATACGGCGCGTAGAGCCGCAGGCTGTGCTCGTGGCCCCAGAACCAGGCCTCGATGCGGCCGGCCTGCGCAAATCGGGCGTAGCTCGCCATCAGGTTGCGGTTGACCGGGTCTTCATCCGTGCGCGGCCCGATCTGCGCAAATGCCGAGAAGGGCTGATGATGGCTCAGCAGCAGCGTGCGGCCCGGGAAGCCGCGCAGCTTGTCGAGATGCCAGAGCTCCTCCGCCGCCTCCAGCCGCGTCAGCGCGGCCGTCTCGTCGAACGGATCGGCATCGTGCAGGCCGGTATCGGCGCCGAGGATCTGCCAGGACCGGTCGGGGCTGCGCAGGCAAAAGTAGCTGGCCGGCTGGCCGATCCGGGCGAGCAGGCCGTAATAGCCGTGGCCGCCGCTATAGGTGTCGTGGTTGCCGCACAGGGTGAAGAGCGGCGTGTCCGGCAGCACCGCGCGGAGCGGCGCCAGAAAATGCGCGTCGCATTCGGCCTGCGTGCCGGCATAATAGATGTCGCCGAGATGGATCACGACGTCCGGACGCTGCCGCGCGAGCAGGGCCGCCACCGCCCGTGCCTCGTCGGTGCCGGTCGCCCAGTCCGAAAGCAGGGCGACGCGCAGCTCGGCCTGCGGCGCCGTCACCACGAAGTCGCCGATGTCGGCATAGCGGACATAGGGGATCGGCCGCGGCTGGCCGTTCACGCCGAGGTTGCCGACATAGTCGATCAGGGTGCTGGCCCAGAGCGGATCGCAGGAGGAGTAGCGCAACCGGTCCTGCAGGGCCTGCCGATGAGCCGCATCGCCGGCGATCAGTGCGTCCAGCAGATCGAGACCGAGGCCGGCGCAGGTCGAGGCCGGACCCATGGAGCCCAGAGGCGGCGAGTAGGCCCCGCTGCCGCCGCGTCGCGCCGCGACGAGATGGGCGGCTGCGGCGGGCAGCGGGTGCGCGCCGACATCGACAGCACCGCCGGACCGATGCCGCGCCACGGCAGCAGCGGCGGACTGGAGCAGCGACAGGATCGGGTCGCGGGCGGTCAGGAACGGCGTCGGCATGGTCCGGTCGCTATCCGTGCTGCGGCGGCGCGCGGTCGCCCTGAGATCGAGATGACGTCGTCCTCCGCGCCCCGTTTTGCCAAACCCTCCGGGCAACCGGCCGGGTCGGCGTGCTCAGCGGCTGGCGAGACCGGCCCCCGACAGGCAGGACGTCGTGCCCGGACACTGCACGTAGGCCACCCCGCGATAGACCTTGCCGTAGGCCGGCGCCTGCACCGTCCCGAAGCGTTCGGCCGCCGGCAGCGTGGTGGCGTCGAGCCGGTCGACGATCCGCACCACCTGGTTCGGATCGGCACCCGGATCGGTGGCGGCGCTGAAGGTCGCGGTGGCGGCGAAGATGGTGACGCGGTTGCCTTCCACGGCACCGGTGATGTTGCGCAGCCCGGTCGTCGCCGGCGCCAGCGACTGCGGGTAGCCGGTCACGCCGTAGCTCTGGCCGAGCTGAAGCCCGTTCTGCAGCACGTAGGCCAGCACCCACTTCGAGCCGTCGAAGATCCACTTCTGCAGCCCGGCGTTCGGATCGCTCGCAAGCGATTGCGGACCCTCGTCGGCAACGTAGAGGGTGGTCGCGTTGGCGAACCAGATCCCGAACGGATAGAATTCGGTGGTCGGATCGGCCGCGCTGATGCTGGCGGCGAGGTTGGTCGGGAAGCCCGGCAGGATGGAGATCCGGGCTGCCTGCGTCGAGAGCGGGTTGCTGCCGGGAACCACCTGGTAGACGCTGTTGATGCCGTTTCCGCCGCTGCCCTTGCTCACGTAGAGCGCGTTGTCGTGGAAGAGCTCGCCGCGGAAATTGTCGTCCTTGCCGGACTTGTCCGCCGGCAGGCCGAGCGAGGCCACCGAGAAGCCGAACTGGTATCCGGTCTTGGCGCCAGGGGTGCCCTGCGGTGCGCCCACCACCAGGGTCTGCGGGCTGCTGCTGCCGGGCACGATCAGCTGGACGCCGGTATCGGCGACCAGCCCGGCCGGCTCGGTGCCGGATCCGTTGCCGGCATTGCCGACCATCAGATACGCATCCTGGCCGGAGCCCTGGATGTCGCGGACCAGGACCGCGGCGCGGCCGTTATTGCCGCTGAACGCGGACACCGGCGTCGCGGCGATGCGGCCGACGCCGTCCAGCTCGACCACGGCGCGGCTGGTCGGCGCCTGGGTGTCGGTGTTGGTCGGGTCGATCACGCCCGGCGCGTTGCTGTTGGAGATGTCGATCTGGTTGATCGGCGCCGCGTAGCCCATCAGCGTGAGCGACCGGCCGTCGCTCGACAGGTTCAGCGCGAGCTCGGACTTGGACGAGAAGCTGGTGCTGATCCCGGTCAGGGCGGTCACGTCGAGCTCGCCGATCCTGGTGCCGACGCCGACGCCGCCACCGGCAGCGACCTGCGTCGGCAGCGCGGTCACGGTGATCGGCGCGGTGATGCCGAAATTGGCGTCGACGCCGTCATTGGCGAACACGCCCGGATAGCTGCCGTCGGCGACCGCCTTGACGTTGCCGCTGTTGGGGAGCGCCTGGCCGATCGTGACGGTGCCGGCCCGGCCGGCGTAGCGGCTGCTGGACACGAACAGCGCGCCCACCGTGCCGGCGTCGGCGGCGCGGGCGGAGGATGGCAGGCAGGCGCCGAGCCCGCCCGCCGCGATCAGGCAGGATGCCGCGAGCAGGGGGCGTCGACCGATGGCAGAGGTGTTGTGCAAGACAGGCTCCGGCGTCTGGATACGGCACCTGCCTAGCACCGGCGCCGGCGGCCCGATGTGACGGCCCTGTGAAACCCGCGAGGACCGGGCCGGCGCGGATCAGCCGCCGGCAGCCGCGATCAGGCCCGAGCGCTCCATCCGCCGGCGCGCCTCGGCGATGCCGTCGGTGACCGCCAGCGCCGCCGCGAGCGCCCGCCTGCCCGCGACCGCATCGACCAGCACCGGCGCCCCGTCGAGGCAGGCGGCGCAGAACGCCTCGTGCTCGGCGCTCAGCGTGTCGTGCTCGCGCCAGCTCACCGCCTCGCGTCGGAAGCCGCCGGTGCCCGGCAGCGGCAGGCCGCGCTCGCGGCCGATCATGGTCAGCTCGCGCGCCACGAAATCCGCCGACAGGTAGCCTTCCTCCGAGAACAGCCGCATCCGCCGCTCGGTCTTCAGCGAGATCCGGCTGGCGGTGATGGTGGCGACGCAGCCATTGGCGAAGCGCACCCGGGCGTTGGCGATGTCCTCGTGCGCGCTGCTGACGGCAGCACCCAGCGCGTCCACGCTCTCGATCGGGCTGTCGACGATCGCCAGCACCAGATCGAGATCGTGGATCATCAGGTCCAGGATCACCGAGACATCGGTGCCGCGCGGCTTGAACGGCGCGATCCGGGTGGCCTCGATATAGAGCGGCCGCGTGATCCGGGTGGTGATCGCCGCATGCTCGGCCGAATAGCGCAGCAGGTGGCCGACCTGCAGCACCCGCCGCGTCTGTCCGGCGAGCGCGATCAGCCGGTCGGCCTGCTCCAGGGTGGAGGCGATCGGCTTCTCGACCAGCACGTGCCGCCCGGCCAGCAGCGCCGCCTCCGCCAGCGCGAAATGCGCCTCCGCGGGTGCCGCGACGATCACCGCGTCGCAGGCCTGCAGCAGCGCGTCGAAGCCGAGGTCCGGCGCGCCGCCCGCCTCGCGGCCGACCAGGGCGGCACGGGCGGCGTCCGGATCATGGATGCCGACCAGGACGGAGCGCGCGGAGGCGGCGACCTTGAGCGCGTGGAAGCGCCCGAAATGGCCGGCGCCGGCGATGCCGATCCGCAGGCGGCGCGCCGGGTCCGGCTCGGCTCGTTGCAGGGATGGCGGCATGGTCGCTCCGGTCGCAGGCGGGGGGCCGGCGGCGGGCCCTGGCGCGGTTTCTGGTGCCGCTCCGGCTGGCGTCAAGTCAAGCCGGCCGGAGCCGCGCACGCTCGGCGGTTGCATCGGCGAGGGCGCCCCGGCATGGTCCGCCGCTTCCGCGCCCGAGGCGGGCATCGGAAGGGAGTCGGCCGGTTCGCCATGATGTACTATAGCCGCTTCAAGACGGGGGCCGTGCTGGCCGTCTGCCTGCTCGGCCTGCTGCTCTGCCTTCCCAACGTCCTGCGCCTGCCGGGTGCGGGCATGCCCTGGCGGCAGATCCATCTCGGGCTGGATCTGCGCGGCGGCTCGTATCTGCTGATGCGGGTGGATCTGGACACGCTGACGCGCGAGCGTCTCGACAGCCTGACCGACGGCGTGCGGCAGTCCCTGCTCGGGGCCGGCCTCGGCTACCGCAACCTCGCCGCCGATCCCGCGCTGGGCGCCGTCACCTTCACGCCGCGCGCGGCCTCCGAGCATGACCGCGACATCGCCACGCTGAGCGCCATGCCGGTCGCCACGCCGAACGAGTTCACGGTCTCCACCCTGCCCGACGGCCGCATCGCGGTGACGCTAGCGCCGGCAGCCCTGCGCGCCCGGGCGCGCGACGCGGTCGCCCAGTCGATCGAGATCGTGCGGCGCCGCATCGACGCGACCGGCGCGGTCGATCCCGACATCGCCCGCCAGGGCAACGACCGCATCGTGGTGCAGCTGCCCGGCATCAGCGACCCGAACCGGATCAAGCAGCTGCTCGGCACCACCGCCAAGATGACCTTCCACCTGGTCGCCGAGGGGGTCAGCCCGCAGGGGGTGCCGCCGCCGGGCGTCGACATGCTGCCGATGCAGGACGACCCCAAGGTCATCGTGCCGGTGCTGCATCACGTCGATGTCGACGGCGCCGACCTCACCAACGCGCGCGCCGGGCTGGACGGCCAGAACGGCGAGTGGGCGATCGACTTCTCCCTGGACAGCCTCGGCACCCGCCAGTTCGCCGAGGTCACCCGCACCAACCTCGGCAAGCCGTTCGCCATCGTGCTGGACAACAAGGTCATCACGGCCCCGGTGATCCGGGGCGTGATCCCGAGCGGCAGCGGCCAGATCACGGGCAGCTACACCGCCCAGAGCGCCACCGACCTCGCCCTGCTGCTGCGCGCGGGCGCGCTGCCGGCGCCGCTGCAGGTGATCGAGCAGCGCTCCATCGGCCCGACCCTGGGGGCGGACTCGATCCGGGCCGGCGCCATCAGCCTGGCCGTCGGCTTCCTGCTGGTGGTGGGCTTCATGGCCAGCTTCTACGGGCTGTTCGGCTGGTATGCGAACCTCGCCCTGCTCGCCAACCTGGTGCTGATCGTGGCGATCCTGTCGCTGTTCGAGGCGACGCTGACGCTGCCCGGCATGGCCGGGATGCTGCTGACCCTCGGCATGGCGGTGGACGCCAACATCCTGATCAACGAGCGCATCCGCGAGGAGGTCAAGCGCGGCCGCACGCCGCTGGCCGCGATGCAGGCCGGCTTCGAGCGCGCCACCTCGACCATCGTCGACAGCAACGCCACCGCCTTGCTGGCCCACGTCATGCTGTTCGTGTTCGGCACCGGCCCGGTGCGCGGCTTCGCGCTCACCATCACCATCGGCATCGTCACCACCCTGTTCACCACGCTGCTGCTGTCGCGCATGCTGATGGTGCGCTGGTATGCGACGACGCGTCCCGCCTTCCTGCCGGTCTGAGGCGCTCCCGATGTCGCAAGCCCTGCAACGGCCGCGTTTCCGCTTCGTCCGCGACGGTACCCGCATCCAGTTCATGCGCGGCCGCTTCCTGGGGCTCGCGGTGTCGGCGTTCCTGTCGGCGGCCTCGGTGCTGCTGTTCTTCTATCCCGGGCTATCGCTCGGCATCGACTTCAAGGGCGGCGTGGTGGTCGAGGCGCGCACCCAGGGTCCGGCGGATTTCGCCCGCATCCGCACGGCCCTGGCCGCGCAGCACGTGAGCGCCAGCGGCCTGCAGCGGTTCGGCAGCGACGACGACGTGCTGATCCGGCTGGACGCGCCCTCCGGCCAGGATGCGGGCTCGGAGGCGGCCACCCAGGCGCTGGTGGACCGGGTGCGCGCCGGGGTCGCCCGGGCGCAGCCGGGCGCGCAGATCCTGCGCGCCGACGCGGTCGGCGCCTCGGTGTCGTCGGAGCTGTTCCGCAACGGCCTGCTGGCGCTCGGCATCAGCCTGCTGATGATCCTGGCCTATATCTGGTTCCGCTTCGAATGGGAGTTCGCCGTCAGCGCGGTGGCGACGCTGGTGCTCGACATCACCAAGACCATCGGCTTCCTGGCCATCACCCGGTTCGAGTTCGACCTGGTGATGGTGGCGGCGATCCTGACCATCCTCGGCTATTCCACCAACGACAAGGTGGTGGTCTATGACCGGGTGCGCGAGAACCTGCGCAAGTACCGGTCGATGCCGCTGCGCGAGCTGATCGACCTGTCGATCAACGAGACGCTGAACCGCACGCTGGGCACCTCGTCGACGGTGTTCCTGGCCGCCCTGCCGCTGGCGCTGTTCGGCGGCCACACTCTCGCGGGCTTTGCCTGGGTGATGCTGTTCGGCATCGTCGTCGGCACCTCGTCCTCGATCTTCATCGCCGCCCCGATCCTGCTGCTGCTCGGCGAGAAGCGGCTGCGCCGCGACGCGCAGAAGGCGGCCCCGGTTCGCGCCAGGCCCGGCTGAGCCCGATCGCGCACCGCGTCCCGCCCGTCGCGGGCGGGGGATCGTCAGGGCGCGGGCGCGGGCAGCAGCGGTGCCGGATTGAGGTCCTTGTCGCCGGTGTAGTCGACCAGCGCCTGCAGGGCGCGCTCGGCCTGATGGCTGCGCGCGTCGCCGGGCTCCAACTGGGCGGTCGCCACCGCGATCAGGGCGGCCCGGTCGTAGCGGATGAGCTGGGCGATCTCGGGAGCCGTCGCCCGGCCGGAGCGGCCGTAGCTCAGCGCCATGCCGCGCGCGATCAGGTAGCCGTCGACGAGGCTCGCCGGATCGCTGGTGCCGGTATCGCCGATCTCGGAACGGTCGGACCGCCCCTGCGCGCAGCCGCCGATCACCAGCAGCACGACCGGCAGCAGCAGCAGGCCGGGGCTGCGGCGCCGGCGCGACCCTGATGTCAGCATGGTGTCTCCGAAGCCGGAACCGGATCGCGTGGGAGCATGATCACCTTCAGCCGTGACGGATCGGCCGCAGCACCCGGTTGACAGCTGCGGCGCCATGTCGCCCAAGCGCGCGGTCCGGCCGGCGGTTGCCTTCCGGCCAGGCGTTGGCGCAGAACGGCGCACCGGACGACACGCTTCAACTGCGACCGCACAGCCAGGGATCATCATCATGAGCTTCTTCGGATCGATCGTCGACAAGATCGTCGGCTATGCCAGCTCCGCCTTCGCGCCGGCTGCCGCGGCCGCCACGCCGGCCGAGTCTGCCGCCGCTCCGACAGCGGCCCCGGTAGCGACCGCGGACGCCCCGCCCGCGGTATCGGCCGCCTCGCCCGACGCCGCGCCTGCGTCGGCCTCGCTGCAGAGCGTCGATGTCGGCGCGGTCCTGACCGCGCTCGACGCGCAGAAGGGCGGCGGCCTGAACTGGCAGAGCTCGATCGTCGACCTGCTCAAGCTGCTCGACCTCGATTCCAGCCTGCAGGCCCGCAAGACCCTGGCCAGCGAGCTCGATGTCCATGTCGGCGCCGACGGCAGCGCGGAAGAGAACATCGCGCTGCACAGGGCGGTCGTGCAGAAGCTCGAGGAGAATGGCGGCAAGGTGCCGGCCGACATGAAGGGCTGAGACCCGACGCACTGCCGGCCGGCTGCCTCAGCCCAGGATCGGCGGCATGCGACCGGCGGCTGGAGCGGTCGCCGGCCCCTCGCCGCGCGCCAGCAGGTCGCGGATCTCGACCAGCAGCTCCTCGCTCGGCGTCGGTGCCGGCGTCTCCTTTTTGTCGTCGCGCACATGCATCCTGGTGAGCAGCTTCACGACCCAGAAGATCACCAGGCCGACGATCAGGAACTGGATCACCGCGTTCAGGAACACCCCGACATTGACCGTCGCCACGCCGGCCGCGCGCGCCTCGGCGAGCGTCCTGAAGCTCGGACCCTTCAGCGTGAAGAAGATGTTGGAGAAGTCGATGTTGCCGACGATCAGCCCGATCAGCGGCGTGAAGATGTCCTTCACCAGGCTCTGCACGATGGTGGTGAACGACGCGCCGATGATGATGCCCACCGCCAGGTCGACGACGTTCCCGCGCATGATGAACGCGCGGAACTCGCCGACCCATCCGGGCGCGTGCAACGCAGGTGTCCTGATCGCCATGCTGTCCTCGCAAGGTGCCGACGATCCGGGATGATCCCGACCGTACGCCACGACGAGGATGCCCGTGTTGCCGCCCGCCCGCCATCCGGGTTCTGCCACTCGGCGGAGCCGACCCCCCCCGGTGCGACGGCCGATCACAGGGCGTGGGCGGTGAAGCGCTGCGACGGCGTCACCAGCTCCTCCTGCGCCTGCACCATCTGCAGCTCGCGCGTGCCCGCCTGCGCCGTGCGGGCGAGGATGCCCCAGACCGAGCTGGTCGCGCGCTCCAGCGCCCGCGCCGGATCGCCCAGGCGCTGGACGTGCAGCAGGAACAGCGCGGCGATCATGTCGCCGGCCCCGTTGGCGGCCAGCGGCAGCCGGGGCGTGCGCAGCAGCAGGCTGCCCTGCCCGGTCGCCAGCAGCAGGTCGATCGAGTCCGCCGGCGTTTCCAGCGCCTCGACGCTGGTGACCAGCACCAGCCTTGGGCCGGCCGGATGCATCCGGTCGCGCAGCGCCCGTGCGGCGCGGTCGAGCCCGGCCAGGCTGGTGCCGGCCTCGCGGGCGGTGCCCGGCACCAGCTGCTCGAGCTCGAACTGGTTCGGCGTCAGGATGTCGGCGGCGCCCACCGCATGATCATGCAGCAGCGTCGCGATCTCCGGGCGCACATAGAGCCCGCCCTCCCGGTCGCCCATGACCGGATCGCAGCAATACAGCATCGCCGGCCGCAGCGCCCGGATGCGGACCACCGCGTCCAGCACGGCGGCGCCGGTCGCCGCGTCGCCGAGATAGCCCGACAGCACGGCATCCACCTGCCCCAGCACGCCGCGGGCGGCGAGGCCGGCCAGCAGTCCGGCGACCTGCTCGCCGCCGAGCCGCTGGCCGGTGAAGCTGCCATAGCCGGGATGGTTGGAGAACTGCACCGTGTTGACCGCCCAGACCTCGGCGCCGAGACGTTGCAACGGAAACAGCGCAGCCGCATTTCCGACATGTCCGTATGCGACCCACGACTGGATCGACAGGATGTTCATGTCGGCGTCCCCGGATGCCGGCATGCCCCTGCCGGGGACGACGGCGCCTGACAGGAGAGACCAAGATGCAGCGACATGTACGTGCTCCCAGACAGACAGTGAGGCGTGTGCTCGGCCAGGCGGCCGCCGGCCTGGCTGCCGTCACCGCGCTCGCCGCGGTAACGGGGGCGGCTTTGGCCCAGCCGGCGACGTCCGCCGCACCTGGTCCGCAGGCCGCGACCACGGCGCCGGCCGAGACGACCGCGCCCGCGATGGCCTCCCCGCCGGCCGAGGGCGGCAGCGGCGCGGTGACCAGCGCCAGCCTGCAGAGCACGGTCGGCAAGGACAAGGCGGCCCGGATCGAGAGCCACATCGCCGGCCTGCACAGCACCCTCAAAATCACCGCCGCACAGGAGCCGCTGTGGCAGAACTTCGCCGCGGTGATGCGCCAGAACGTGGTGCAGATGGATGCGGTCTACGCCAAGCGGCAGAACGGCTACGGCGCGATGAACGCGGTGCAGGACCTGGTCTCCTACGGCGAGGTCGAGGAAACCAACGCCCACAACGTGCAGATGCTGCTGCCGCCGTTCCAGGCGCTCTATGACAGCTTCTCGCCGCAGCAGAAGAAGGCCGCCGACGCCACCTTCCTGCGCTACACCGACAAGGCGGTGAAGAAGCCGGGCTGAGCCGCCGCCAGGCCGGTGTTGCCGCCGTGGCACACCTCCTCTATACGCGCCCGATCGCGCACCGGTCGGCATCGGCGGCGGCAAAGGAACTCCTGACATGAAGCCCGGCATCCATCCCGAGTATCACACCGTCAACGTCATCATGACCGACGGCACCCAGTTCACCACCCGCTCCTGCTACGGCAAGGAAGGCGACACGCTCCGGCTCGACGTCGATCCGAAGTCGCATCCGGCCTGGACGGGCGTGCAGCGCATGATGGATACCGGCGGTCAGGTCGCCAAGTTCAACAAGAAGTTCGCCGGCCTGGGTGCGCGCACCAAGGGCTGATTGCCGCCGTTCGACCCCTGAGGATTCCGGAAGTGCCGCCCTTGACCCAGGGGCGGCACTGTCCATTTCTGGTTCGTCGGGAATGCCCTTTGGGGTTCCGGACATCACCAGACCCGGCTCCGCCCTTGCGGGGAGCCAGCAGACCTTGCTCTTCAGGAGGTTTCAGATGACCTACGATTTCGCGCCGCTGTTCCGTACCGCGATCGGCTTCGACCGTCTTGCCCGGCTGGCGGATACCGCTCAGGCGACCAGCGCGCCATCCTATCCCCCCTACAACATCGAGAAGACCGGCGAGGACAGCTACGTGCTGACCATGGCGGTCGCGGGTTTCGGCCCTGGCGACATTGAGCTGACCGTGCAGGACAACACGCTCGTGGTGTCCGGCCGTGTCGGCGGCGAGAAGAACGGTCGCGAGCTGCTGTATCGCGGCATCGCCGCCCGCTCGTTCGAGCGTCGCTTCGCGCTGGCCGACCACATCCAGGTCGAGCAGGCGGAGCTGACCAACGGCCTGCTGCAGATCGGTGTCAGGCGGGTGGTGCCCGAGGCCCTGAAGCCGCGCCGCATCGCCATCGCCGGCTCTGCGACGACCATCGCCGGTCCGGCAAACGACGGCACCGCGACGACCGAGACCGCGGCTGCCTGAGCGGTCGCGCGGCTTCGACAGCTGAGGAGGGGGCCGGGCGACCGGCCCCTTCTGCGTTCACGCGTGCCTGACATGGCGGCCTGCCGCTCGCGAGGCTTGACCCGTTCCGGTGCGAACGCCCATATCGGCTCCATGCCGCATCCGCGGTTCGGACGCATCCTGCACAGACCGGGGCCGGCCGAGCCGCCGCCCCCATAGGACCGCTCCATGACGTTGCCGCTGATGCCGAAGGCCACCGCCGTGTGGCTGATCGAGAAGACCGCCCTCACCTTCACGCAGATCGCCGAGTTCTGCGGCATGCATCCGCTTGAGGTGCAGGCGATCGCCGATGGGGAGGTGGCGCAGGGCATCGTCGGCTACGATCCGGTCGCCAACTTCCAGGTCACTGCCGACGACATCGCCCGCGCCGAGAAGAGCCCCGACGCGCGGCTGACGGTGCTGTCGGAGAAGAACCCGGTGGCCCGCCGCTCCAAGGGCGCCCGCTACACGCCTGTGGCCAAGCGCAACGACCGGCCGGACGCGATCGCCTTCGTGCTGCGCAACTACCCGCAGCTGAGCGAGGTGCAGGTCATCAAGCTGCTCGGCACCACCAAGGACACCATCGCCAAGGTGCGCGACCGCCAGCACTGGAACAGCGTCAACATCAAGCCGCGCGATCCGGTCATCCTCGGCCTGTGCAGCCAGACCGACCTCAACGCGATGGTGGCGACGGCGAACGACCGGCTGGTGCGCGACGGGCAGAACGTGCCGGCGCCGCCGGTGCATCAGGCGGACGAGGAGGCGGCCTGAGCCGCTCTCCCGTCCCGGTCCCGCCGGCAGGGTGACGGGAACCGTCCGGCGGCGCCGGACGGTCTCGGATGGACGGCCCGACCCGGCCGTCCTCGACTATACGCGCCGGCGCAGCCGCTCCATCTCGTCCTTGACCCGCAGCTTCTCGAGCTTCAATCGGTTCAGCACGCCCTGGTTCGGGGCCGGGCGACTATCCTCGTCGAAGATCCGCATGTGCAGCGATGCGTGGCGGGTCCTCAGGCTCTCGATCCGTGACTGCAGGCTCATGATGCCTCCGGTTCGTCTGGTTGGAACGTCTCCACGCTAGACCTGCCCTCGCCCCCGGTGCCACTGCTAAATCTCGTCCCGCCATCCCGCCGATGCCGTCCCGCATCCGGTTGGAGCGCGACGGCGACGCATGCTATGCCGGGAGCATGCTGATCGATCGGGACACCGTGCTGCGCAGGCTGCACGAACTACGCAGCGAGCATCGTGACCTCGACACCGTCATCGGCCGGCTGGCGCCGCAGCCGATCGACCAGCTGCAGATCCAGCGGCTGAAGAAACGCAAGCTGCTGTTGAAGGACGAGATCTCCTGGCTCGAGAGCCGGCTTATCCCCGACAGCATCGCCTGAAGGAGGCCGTCACGTGAGCGAAACGGAACTCGACGTCGAACCGGATCTCGACGCGCGCGCGCCGGTGGGGGAGCCGGTCGTCGGCATCATCATGGGCAGCCAGTCCGACTGGACGACGCTCTGCCACACGGCCACCCAGCTTGAAACGCTCGGCATCGGCTTCGAGAGCCGGATCATCTCGGCGCACCGCACGCCGGACCGGCTGATGGAGTATGCGACCAGGGCGGCGGATCGCGGCATCCGGGTGATCATCGCCGGCGCGGGGGGTGCGGCCCACCTGCCCGGCATGTGCTCGGCCTGGACGCTGCTGCCGGTGCTCGGCGTGCCGGTGCAGAGCCAGACGCTGAACGGCGTCGACAGCCTGCTCTCGATCGTGCAGATGCCGGCAGGCGTTCCGGTCGGCACGCTGGCGATCGGACGGGCGGGCGCGGTCAATGCCGCCCTCCTGGCAGCCGCCATCCTGTCGCTGAGCGACCAGGCGCTCAAGGCGCGGCTCGAGGCCTGGCGGGCGCTGCAGACGGCGGCGGTTCCCGAGGCACCGTCCACGGACGCATCCGTTTCGTGACTCTTCCCGCGGCGGCGCTGCCGCCGGACTTAGGAACGGCGCTGCCGCCGGGCTCGGTGATCGGCATCGTCGGCGGCGGACAGCTCGGCCGCATGTCGGCGATGGCCGCCGCCCGGCTCGGCTACCGTACCCACGTCCTGACCGAGGATGCGGACGGTCCGGCAGCCCAGGTCGCGTCTGCGCTGACGCTCGGCTCGCACGGCGACCCGGACGTGCTGCGCCGCTTCGCGGACGCGGTCGACGTGGTGACCTTCGAGTTCGAGAACATCAGCGCCGCCGGTCTCGATCTGCTGGCGGCGAGCCGGCCGGTGCGGCCGGACGGCGCGATCCTGCGCATCAGCCAGGACCGCCTCGCCGAGAAGAGCTTCTTCGGCGAGGCCGGCATCCCCGTGGCGCCGTGGCATCCGGTGGAGAGCCGCGCGGCGCTCGACGCGGCCGCCGCCGCACTCGGCTTTCCCTTCGTCCTCAAGACCACCCGGCTCGGCTATGACGGCAAGGGCCAGCGCGTGGTGCGGGCGCCGGACCAGCTCGACGCCGGCTTCGCCGAGCTGGCGCCGCACCCGCTGGTCGCCGAGGGCTTCGTCGCCTTCTCCTGCGAGCTCAGCGTCATGGTGGCGCGCGGGCTCGACGGAACCGTGCGCGCCTTCGACGCGGTGCAGAACCGTCACCGCGACCACATCCTCGATCTGACCCTGGCGCCGGCTCCGGTGGCGCCGGCGGTCGCCGCCGAGGCGCAGGCCTTCGCGATCCGCATCGCCGAGACCCTGTCCCTGGTCGGTCTGCTCGGGGTCGAGCTGTTCCTGACCGCCGACGGCGACCTGCTGGTCAACGAGATCGCGCCGCGGCCGCACAATTCCGGCCACTGGACGATGGATGCCTGCCCGGTCAGCCAGTTCGAGATGCATGTCCGCGCGGTGGCGGGCCTGCCGCTGCCGCCGGCGACGCGTCATTCCGACGCGCTGATGAAGAACCTGGTCGGACCGGACGACATGGCGCTCTGGCCCGCCATCCTGCAGACCGAAGGGCTGCTGCCGCATCTGTACGGCAAGCAGGAGGCCCGGCCGGGGCGCAAGATGGGGCACGTGAACCGGCTGTTTCCGCGGGGCGGGCTGCCGGGTGCGTTCGGGGTTCGGGCGGCACTTGGGCCTTTGGCCGGGCCCGGGGAGTGACAGGCCAGGGGCGCTGCCCCTGGACCCCGGCAAAGGCAGGGCCTTTGCAAACCGATACTCAGATCAGCAGGCCTTCGTCGCGGAAGCTGGTCCAGCGGCCGTTGCCGACGATCAGGTGGTCGCGCACCTCGATCCGCATCACCGTGCAGGCGTCGGTGACCTGCTTCGTCATCGCCAGGTCCTCGCGCGACGGGGTCGGATCGCCGCTCGGGTGGTTGTGCACCAGGATGATCGCCTGCGCGGACAGCTCCAGCGCGCGCCGCACCACCTCGCGCGGATAGACCGGGGTGTGGTTGACCGTGCCGCGCGCCTGCGCCTCGTCGGCAAGCAGCCGGTCCTCGCGGTCGAGGAACAGGATGCGGAACTGCTCGATCCGCTCGCGCGCCAGGATCGAGGTCAGGTAGTCGAGCAGCCCGTCACGGTCCGACAGGATCGACCGTCCCTGCATCCGCGCCCGCGCCAGCCGAAGTGCTGCCTCGTGCAGCAGCTTGATCGCCGCCAGGCTGTGGGTGCCGAAGCCGCTGACGCCGCGCAGCTCGCGGACCGGGGCTGCCAGCAGGCCGGCCAGCGAGCCGAACCGCGTCAGCGCCACCGCCGCCAGCGCGTCCACCGTCTGGCACGCCGGCATCACCAGCGACAGGTAGCGCGTCAGCAGCACCTGATCGGCCGCGGCCGGCGCGGTGGCCAGCGCCAGGGTCGGCGCGACGACGATCGCGCGATCCAGCAGCCCGACGCCGCCGGCATCGGCAAATCCCTCCGCCATCGCGCCTCTCCTGCCGGGACGGGCCCGTCCAATCCGATCCGATACTGCAACAGCCTCGTCGCCGGTGCCAAGCAGCAAGATCATCCGGCATGGACGTGCAGCGCCGGACGCTTCATCGTCGGCCGACCCACGGAGACCGCATGATCCCGTCCGCCGCAACCGGCCCCGCCGGATCCGTGCTGCTCGACCTCGACGGCACCCTGGTCGCATCGGGCGACGGCATCGTGTCCTGCCTGCGCCAGGCCCTGCGCGATCTCGGACACGAGCCCGACCCGACGCGCGACCTGAGCTGGGTGGTCGGGCCGCCGCTGCATGACAGTGTCGCCCGGCTGCTGTCGGAACACGGCGATGATCGCGTTCCCGAGGCGATGGCGCGCTACCGGCACCACTACGAAGGCGGCGGCCTGTTCGACAGCCCGCTCTTTCCCGGCATCGCGCCAGCACTCGACCAGCTGCTGGCGTCGGGACACCGGCTGTTCCTGGCCACCTCCAAGCCGCTGCACACGGCGCGCCGCATCCTCGACGCTCGCGGCCTGCTGTCCCGCTTCGCCGGCCTCCACGGCGCGCGACCCGACGATGGCGGCTCGGAGAAGCCCGAGCTGATCGCGGAGCTGCTGCGGCACGAGGCGATCGATCGTCATCGCGCGGTGATGGTCGGCGATCGCCGCTTCGACATCGCCGGCGCCCATGCCAACGGCCTGCGCGCGCTCGGCGTGCTGTGGGGCTATGGCGGCCGCGACGAGCTGGAGACGGCCGGTGCCGACGCGCTGGTCGCCTCGGTGGAGGAGCTCGTGCCGGCGATCGAGCGGCAGCTCGCCATGGCCGGCGGCCGGAGCTGAGGCTCAGTCGTCGTCGCCATCCTCCAGCCCCAGCCGCTGGTGCCAGTCTGCGATCGACTCCTGCGGATATTCCTGGAACTGCCTGTCATGCGGGCCGATCGCCGGCTCCACCCACGAGGCCTTGAAGGCCAGCATCAGATGCGTGTGCTCCGGGGCCACCGGCAGCTCGGTGTCGATCGCCGATGCGAACGGGTGGATCAGCTCGGGCCAGCTCTTGTCGTAGAGCCACAGCGCGCTGCCGCACAGGCCGCAGAACGTCCGCTCCGCCTCGCTGCGGGTCTCGTCGCCGGCCGCGTCCCGGAGGATCGCATGGTAGCTGCGCATGTGCCGGCGCCCGTCGACCTCCAGCGTCTTCGCCTCGCCGGCGATGTTGATCGTATAGCCGCCCCCGCCCTGGGTCTTGGCGCAGATGGTGCAGTAGCAGCGCTGATACGGCACCGGGTGGCGGCTCTCCAGCGAGAACCGCACGGCGCAGCAGTGGCATGATCCTTCGAGGCGCATGATCGGCTCCGGGTCGGGGACCGCGATCCTAGCGCGGCATGTCCCCGGCGGCAGCGCCTCACAGCAGCCCTTTCTGCCGCAGGCTGACCCAGGTGCCGCCGCCGACCAGCATGTGGTCGTGCAGCGTGATCGACAGCAGCCCGATGGCCTTGCCGATGCCGACGCAGAGTGCCGCCTCGCGCTTGGCCAGTCCCTTCTCGATCGGCCCGTCCGGGACCACGCGCACCAGGATCAGCGCCGTCGCATGCAGCGCCAGCGCCCGGCCGCCGAGGAACTGCGGCAGGTCGTCGGGCGGGCCCGTCACCGGCTCGTCGGCAAGCAGCCGGTTGCGGTTGTCGAGCAGCAGCGCGCGCAGCTGGCCCGGCGTGGCACCTGCCAGCGCGGTGTCGAAATATTCCAGCAGCCGGTCCCAGTTGTTGAGCACCGGCCGGGTGCGCGCTTCCGCCGCCGCGAGCCGGATCGCCGCCGCCTCCGGCAGGCGCAGCACCGCGATCGCGTCCGCGCCGAGCTCCCCCGCCTGCGCCAGCGCGGCCGGCTCGGCGGTCAGCACGCCGGACAGGCTGCCGAAGCGGTTGATCAGCTCCTTGGCGAGCGGCTTGGTGTCGCGGCGCGCGATGCCGAGGAACAGCAGCATCTCCAGGATCTCGTAATCGGCCAGCGCCTCCGGCCCGCGCGACAGCAGGCGCTCGCGCATCCGCGCACGGTGCCCCTGCGGCCCGGTGGAGGAGAATTCCGGCCGGGCGACGACGGGCAGGGATTCGGACATGGTGCCTCGACCGCTACTAACAAAACGTCAGCATAGCCGGTCCGCCGCCGCGGCGCACGCGTCGTCGCCGGCCGTCATTGAGGGATCGGTCCCGCTTGCCTAGACTGCGCGGCGCATGACCTCCTATCTGGAACGGCTGAACCCCGAGCAGCGCGAGGCCGTCGAGACCGTCGACGGCCCCCTGCTGGTGCTGGCAGGTGCCGGCACCGGCAAGACGCGCGTGCTGACCACCCGCTTCGCCCACATCCTGCTGAGCGGCCGCGCCTCGCCAGGCCAGGTGCTGGCGGTGACCTTCACCAACAAGGCGGCGCGCGAGATGCGCGAGCGCGTGGCGGCGATCCTGGGCCGGGAGGTCGAGGGGCTGTGGCTCGGCACTTTCCATGCGCTGTGCGCGCGCATGCTGCGCCGCCACGCCGAGTATGTCGGCCTGAGCTCCTCCTTCACCATTCTCGACACCGACGACCAGCTGCGCCTGCTCAAGCAGGTGATGGAGCTGCACCGGATCGACATCAAGCGCTGGCCGGCGAACGGGCTGCTGGGCGCGATCTCGCGCTGGAAGGATCGCGGCCTGACGCCCGACCGCGTCACGCCCGCGGAGGATACCGACTTCGCCGGCGGCAAGGCACGCCAGATCTACGGCGACTACCAGGAGCGGCTGCGCCAGCTCAACGCGGCCGACTTCGGCGACCTGATGCTGCACATCGTCGAGATCCTGCGCACGCGCCCCGACGTGCTGGCGCAGTATCATCGCGTCTTCCACTACATCCTGGTCGACGAGTATCAGGACACCAACACCATCCAGTATCTGTGGCTGCGCCTGCTCGCGAGCCGCGAGGGCCAGCCCGCCAACATCTGCTGCGTCGGCGACGACGACCAGTCGATCTATTCGTGGCGCGGCGCCGAGGTCGAGAACCTCCTGCGCTTCGAGAAGGACTTTCCCGGCGCCCGGATCGTCAAGCTGGAAAGCAACTACCGCTCCACCGTGCCGATCCTGGCTGCCGCCTCCGGCCTGATCGCGCATAACGAGGGGCGGATGGGCAAGACGTTGCGCCCGGGCCGCAACGACGCCGAGGGCGAGAAGCTGCTGGTCGCCTCGGTGTGGGATTCCGACGAGGAGGCACGCGTCGTCGGCGAGCGCATCGAGCAGCTGCACCGCGGCGGCGACACGCTGTCGGAGATGGCGATCCTGGTGCGCGCGGGCTTCCAGACGCGCGCCTTCGAGGAGCGCATGATCACGCTGGGCCTGCCCTACCGCGTCATCGGCGGCCTGCGCTTCTACGAGCGCGCCGAGATCCGCGACGCCATCGCCTACATGCGCGTGCTGAACCAGCCCGCCGACGACCTCGCCTTCGAGCGCATCATCAACGTGCCGCGCCGCGGCGTCGGCGACGTGGCGCTGCAGGCGCTGCATGTCGCGGCCCGCCAGGACGGCATGCCGATGACGGCCGCGGTGCTGAAGCTGCTGGAGAACGGCACGCTGAAGGGCCGCGTGCGCGAGCAGCTCGGCCAGCTGATGGCGACGCTGGGACGCGGCCGCGAGGCGCTGTCGCGCGACGTGGGCGACGATCGCCTGGCCGGCGGGGCGCATATCCGCGTGGTCGAGACCCTGCTCGACGAGAGCGGCTACACGGAGATGTGGAAGCGCGACAAGTCGCCCGACGCGCCGGGCCGCCTCGACAACCTCAAGGAGCTGGTGCGCGCGCTGGTCGATTTCGACACGCTGGGCGGCTTCCTGGAGCATGTCTCGCTGGTGATGGAGAACGACGAGAACGCGGGTGCTGATCGCGTCAACCTGATGACGCTGCACGGCGCCAAGGGGCTGGAGTTCGACAACGTGTTCCTGCCCGGCTGGGAGGAAGGGCTGTTCCCGAGCCAGCGCACCCTCGACGAGGGCGGCAACAAGGGTCTCGAGGAGGAGCGCAGGCTCGCCTATGTCGGCATCACCCGCGCCCGCAGGCGCGCGCTGATCAGCCATGCCGCCAACCGGCGCATCTACGCCAACTGGCAGAGCTCGGTGCCGAGCCGCTTCGTCGACGAGCTGCCCGAGGAGCATGTCGAGCAGATGGGATCGGCCTCGCTGGCGCGCGAGCAGATGCGCTCCGCACCCCCGGTGTTCAGCGGCCAGTTCCCGCTGATGGCGAGGCGCCCGCGCGTGGTGGAGGCATGGGAGCAGCCGTCGCGTCCGGCGCGAAGCAGCGGCATCGCGATCGGCACGCGCGTGTTCCACCAGAAGTTCGGCTACGGCATCGTCCAGGGCGCGGACGACAACAAGCTCGACGTCGAGTTCGAGCACGCGGGCTTCAAGCGCGTGCTCGACAACTACGTCGAGCCGGTCGCCGCCACCGGCGCCGCCTCGTGAACGCGACCGTGCGCCGTCATGCGACCGCGCTGGAGACCGTGCATGTCACGGTGCCCGACGAGGCGGTCGAGGCGTATGAGAACGCGCTCGGCAGCGTCTGCACCACCGTCGGCATCTTCGAGGCCGACGACACCCAGACGATCTGGCGCGTCGAGGGCGTCAAGGATGTCGGCCACGGCGAGACCATGCTGGCCACGGCGCTGGCGCTGGCGGCTGCGGCGACCGGCATCGCCGCCCGGCTCGGGCGCGCGCAGACCGAGGCCGAGGGCTGGCTCGCCCGCACCTACGAGAGCTTTCCCGAGCAGCAGGTGGGCCGCCGCTTCACCGTCCGCGGCACCCACCTGGCGGCGGCCCGGCCGGGACCGCGCATCACCCTGACGCTCGATGCCGGCATCGCCTTCGGCTCCGGCGAGCACGGCTCGACCCGCGGCTGCCTGCGGGCGCTGGAACGGGTGGCGCATCGCCGGCCCGCCCGCATCCTCGATCTCGGCACCGGCTCGGGCATCCTGGCGATGGCGGCGGCACGGCTGCTGCACCGGCCGGTGCTGGCCGTCGACATCGAGCCCTGGTCGGTGCGGGTGGCGGCCCAGAACGCGGCGCTGAACGGCCTGCGCAACCGCGTCGCCTGCCGGTTCGGCAATGGCTGGCGCACGCCGGCGATCCGCGCCGGCGGCCCGTACGACCTGGTGTTCGCCAACATCCTGGCCCGGCCGCTCTGCCTGATGGCGAACAGCCTCGCGGCCAGGCTGGCGCCGGGCGGCACCGTCATCCTGGCCGGGCTGCTGGTCGGCCAGGTGCGGATGGTGCTGGCCGCCCACCGGCGCCAGGGCCTGCTGCTGGAAGCGCAGCTGGTCGAAGGCCATTGGGCCGCGCTGATCCTGCGCAAGCCGGCGCCCGGCCGATGAGCGCCATCCGCGACGCCGCCCCGGACGACCTGCCGCGCATCCTGGAGATCACCAACCACGCGATCCTGTTCAGCACGGCGCTCTGGACCATCACCCCGGCGACGCTCGCCACGCGCGGCGCCTGGATCGCCGAACGCCAGGCGGCCGGCCATCCGGTGCTGGTGGTCGAGCAGGACGGGGCCGTGCAGGGCTTCGGCTCGTATGGCCCGTTCCGGCCGCACGACGGCTACCTGCACACCGTGGAGCACTCGCTCTACATCGATCCGGCCGCCCAGCGTCGCGGCCTCGGACAGGCCATGCTGGCCGCACTCGTCGCGCACGGGACCGCCCGAGGCAAGCACGCGATGATCGGCGGCGTCGCTGCCGAGAACCATGCCTCGATCGCGCTGCACGAGCGGCTCGGCTTCAGCGCGGCGGGCACGCTGCCGCAGGTCGGCCGCAAGTTCGACCGCTGGCTCGACCTCGTCTTCATGCACCGCCTGCTCGGCTGAGCCTCTGGACGCCGCCATCTGGGAGGACGATCCTGGCGATCATGACGCAGACCCAAGCGGCCGCGGCGACGCGGCTCTCCGACCTTCGGGCCATCCTTGCCGCAGACGGCCTCGACGGCTTCATCCTGCCGCGCGGCGACGAGCATCTCGGCGAATACGTGGCTCCCTACGCCCAGCGCCTGGCCTGGCTCACCGGCTTCACCGGCAGCGCCGGCGTCGCGGTGATCCTGGCCGATCAGGCGGCGGTGTTCTCCGACGGCCGCTACGTGCTGCAACTCGCAGCCCAGGTCGACGAGGCGAGCTACCGGCGTCTGCATCTGATCAACGAGCCGCCGGACGCCTGGCTCGCCGAGACCGTGCGGTCGGCGATCCCGGACCGCGACGCGCGCATCGGCTACGATCCCTGGCTGCTGAGCGAGGACGCGCTGGCCCGCTATCGCCGCGGGGGGATCGAACTGGTGGCAGTGACGCGCAACCCGGTCGATGCGATCTGGGCCGATCGGCCGGCGCCGCCCGCAGCCCCCGCGCTGCCGCATCCGACCGAGCTTGCCGGGCGCAGCGCGCAGGAGAAGCGCCAGGAGATCGCCGCGCTGCTGCGCGAGGCCGGCGAGGACGCGGTGGTGCTGGGCGATCCGGCCTCGATCGCCTGGGCGTTCAACCTGCGCGGCGGCGACGTCGAGTTCACCCCGTTCGCGCTCGGCTTCGCCCTGCTGCAGGCGGACGAGACCGCCACCCTGTTCATGGCGCCCGAGAAGCTGAGCGAGGAGACGCGGCGCTGGCTCGGCAACAGCGTCCGGCTGCTGCCGCCGGACGCGATCGACGCGGCGCTGGCAGAGCTCTCCGGCCGGCGCGTGCGGGTCGACCCGGCCGGAACCGCCGCCCGGTTCGGCCAGGCGCTGCGCGCGGCCGGCGCCACCGTGTCGCCGGCAGCCGATCCGTGCCTGCTGCCGAAGGCGCGCAAGAATGCGGTGGAACAGCAGGGCGCGCGCGACGCGCACCATCTCGACGGCGTCGCCGTGTGCCGCTTCCTGCACTGGCTGGCCTCGCACGGCGTCGGCCGGAGCGAGACCGAGCTGTCGGAGCGTCTCGACGCGTTCCGCCGCGAGGCCCCCGCCTACCGGGGCGAGAGCTTCCCGGCGATTTCCGGTTCCGGCCCGAACGGCGCCATCATCCATTACCGTGCCGATGCCGGGACCGCGCGCCGGCTGCAGCCGGACGAGGTGTATCTGATCGACAGCGGCGGCCAGTATCCGAGCGGCACCACCGACGTCACCCGCACCGTCTGGAGCGGCCCGGGCCCGGCGCCCGCGGTCGTGCGGGATCATGCGACCCGCGTGCTGAAGGGCCACATCGCGCTGGCCCGGGCCCGCTTCCCCGTGGGCGTGCATGGCGGCCGGCTGGACGCGCTCGCCCGCGCCGCCCTGTGGCAGGTCGGGCTCGACTACGACCACGGCACCGGCCACGGCATCGGCAGCTACCTGTCGGTGCATGAAGGCCCATGCGGCATCTCGCCGACGGCGCGGCCGGTCCCGATCGAGGCCGGCATGATCCTGTCCGACGAGCCCGGCTACTACCTGCCCGGCTCCTACGGCATCCGGCTGGAGAACCTGCTGCTGGTGCGGCCGGCCGAGCTGGACGGGGGCCCCCGCTTCCTCGAGTTCGACCCCCTCACCCTGGCGCCGTTCGACGGCGCCCTGATCGAGACAAGCCTGCTGGATCCGGCGGAGCTGGCCTGGATCGACCGCTACCACGCCCGCGTGCTGGAGGAGATCGGGTCGGCCCTGCCGGAACCGGTTCTGGCCTGGCTGACACAGGCCTGCGCGCCGCTCGCCGGCAGCCCGACCCCCCGCCACTGAAAGGTTCCGACATGGCCGAGAGCAAGATCCCGGCGACGCTGATCCCAGGCGATGGCGTCGGCCCGGAAATCATCGAAAGCGTCACCGAGATCCTCGACGTGCTCGGGTCGCCCTTCGCCTGGGACACCCAGCTCGCCGGCATGGCCGCCGTGGCCGACAGCGGCGACCCGCTGCCGCTTGCCACCATCGAGAGCATCCGGCGCACCGGGCTTGCCCTGAAGGGCCCGTTGACCACACCGGTCGGCGGCGGCTTCAAGTCGATCAACGTGACGCTGCGCACGGAATTCGAGCTGTTCGCCAATCTCCGGCCGGCACGCACGCTGATCCCCGGCGGCCGCTTCGACAACATCGACATCGTGCTCGTGCGCGAGAACCTGGAGGGGTTCTACGCGGCGATGGAGCATTACCTGCCGATCGGGCACGATTCCAAGGCGATCGCCATGTCGACCGGCTTCAACACGCGCGCCGAGTGTCGCCGGATCGTCCAGTACGCCTTCGAGCATGCGGTGAAGAACGGCCGCAGCAAGGTCACGGTGGTGCACAAGGCCAACATCCTGAAGGCGCTGACCGGCCTGTTCCTCGAGGAAGGCCGCAAGATCGCCAAGGAGTACGAAGGCCGCGTCGAGATGAACGACCGCATCGTCGATGCCTGCGCCATGCAGCTCGTGCTCGATCCGTGGCAGTACGACGTGATCGTCACCACCAACCTGTTTGGCGACATCCTGTCGGACCTGATCGCCGGCCTCGTCGGCGGGCTCGGCATGGCGCCGGGCGCCAATATCGGCACCGATGCGGCGATCTTCGAGGCCGTGCACGGCTCGGCGCCGGACATCGCCGGCAAGGGCGTCGCCAATCCGCTCGCCATGCTGCTCTCGACCGGTCTGATGCTGCAGCATGTCGGACGCACCGATCTCGCCGGACGGCTGTCCGCCGGCATCGACGCCATGCTGGCCGCCGGCATCCGGACCCGCGACCTCGGCGGCACCGCCACCACGCGCGACCTCACCGACGCGCTGAAGCAGCAGCTGCGCTGACATGGTCGAGGCGACTCCCGGCGGCCCCATCCCGCCGCCCGCGGCAGAGCCGCATGATCTGCGCGCCGAGATCATGCGCCAGGTCATCGAGCGTGGCGCCGACAAGTCGATCTGTCCGAGCGAAGTCGCCCGCGCCTATGGCCAGGAGTGGCGCCGGCTGATGCCGCACGTCCGCGACGCGGCCTGCGGCCTGAGTCGCGACGGACTGATCGACATCCTGCGCAAGGGCAGGCCGATCGACCCGGGAACGATCAAGGGCGTGATCAGGCTTCGTCTGCATCGGCCGGGCTGACGCGGTCAGCGCCGCTGGATGAAGCCCGTGGCGGCGGCCAGCAGCAGCCCGGTCCGCGGCGTCACCAGCAGGCTGTTGCCGTGACGCACCTCCTCCTGCAGCACGCAGATCGACGTGCTGCTGAGCAGCAGCGCGCCGAGACGCTGCGTCGAGCGGGTGACCAGCAGCGCGGCTCCGAGCAGTTCCCCCGCCCCGATGATCTGCATGTCGCGCACCGACCAGCCCCAACTCCGGAACAACGCTGCCTCCGGCTTGACGGCGGTCAGCTTGGCGATCCCGGCGGCCGCGAAGGTGAGGCCGACCAGGGTGTGCCAGCGAGAGGGAGCGGCGCGTCTGCGTGCGGGGCCGGGCATCTTTAGCTCTCCATCATGGGTCCGGCCGGCTGTCGGCTGATCGGCCCTGGACAGCCGGACGAACCGCTTGAACTTCGGCATCGCCGTGGAGTTGCTCGTGGCACGCCGACGGCAACGGACCGCGTTGCGAACCGGCGCGGTCGGCGCTCGCCGTTCCGGGCGGTGATCCGGCTGCCGGCTAAATCATGGCGTTAGTGCGAGAAGCATGTGTCATCTGCGTGACAATTAATCGGAGCTGGAATTTGTTTGAGAACTTCGCTTCGTGACACGAGATCCTGATGTCCCGGTTCGAAACCATCAATTCGTTGGAAATTTATTTTGTTAATGAGCGATTAACCAGCGGTGTGATTGCTTCCAGCACCGGTCTCGTTCAATGGGAACGCCGGATCGTCCACAGCTGGTTGAGGATCACGTCGGTGAATGCAGTCTTCGAAACAAATCGCGTGCCGGGTTACTACTGGATCGCGATTGCAGGTCAGGAGGCCGAAGAGGCGTGCTGGGACGGCAGCGACTGGCTGGTGAGCGGCAGCAGAACCCGGATTGTCGGCACGGTTCTGGTGCTCACGTCACGGACCGCGGCACTGCCGACCGAGAGCCTGGAAGGCCAGCTCGCCGACAGCTGCTGCCGCTGATCCGGCGGCGGCGGGCGTCCGAACGCAAGAAACCGCCGCCAGCCCCTTGTCGGGAACCAGCGGCGGCGTCTGCAGGCTCGGATCGTGTCGTCTACTTGTGTACCTCGTCCTTGACCGCCACCGGCGCGCCGGTCAGGACGGCGACGTTGTTGAAGTCGGCCGGAAGCGGCGTCGTCTCGGGGTGATCGAGGCAGTCCTTCACCATGCGGCCGCAGATGCTGTCCGGATTGGTCGGGCTGACATCGACGCCGGTGAAATGCACCGCCCGGACATAGCCGCGATCGAAACGGATCGCGGCATGACAGATCCCCGGACGGCCGAGCTTGAGCTCGTAGAGGCCGAACTCCAGGTCGAGATCGGTGCCGCTCTGCACATAGTCCCATTGCATGACCGACTGATCGACGTCGATGAACTGCCGCTCGGCCGGCACGCCCATGCAGGAGATGATATCCGGCTCCGTAGCACCCACCAGCCGCGTACGTGCCCGGTAGGCCTGCAGCGTGCCGCAGCTGCCGAGCAGCAGCAGCAGCGATGCCAGCGCGGCGACCCTCACCGCGCCCGTGCCGTCCGCAGCTCGTCCGCGACGGTCTGGAAGCTTTCCCGCATCGGACTGGTGCCATGGACATCGAGCCAGTCCCGCGACAGCAGGCCATAGGCCTCGTCGCAGAACGTTCCAAGGAACCCCCAGTCCATCCGCTTCCGCTCACCCCAGCTGTTCAGATACAGCCAGTCCGGATCGTAGCCGTGCAGATAGACGGCGTGCCCTCCGGCGATCTGGCAGGGCTGCTTCGGCGCCACCCAGTCGGCGCCCGCAGAGACCGCATAGTCCGGCAGGCTGAGCCCGACATAGAGCCCGCCCAGCATGGCGATCGCCCGGCGCACGCAGTCCGGCGATTTCGGGTTCACGTAGCCATAGCCGGTCAGGACATCCGGCGCCTGGCGGCCGATCGCGTAGCCGGCCTCGCACCAGTTGTTCAGCACGTCGACCTCGACCGCACCCTGGTCGGTCGCAGGGCGCGTCGCGTCGTAGCCGTTCGCCTGGTAGATCCCGACAGCCTGATCGTCGGTCAGCTCGATCTCGCCGCCGCGGTTTGCGGTCAGCACGCGGATCGCGCTGGCGACGCTGACGGCGGTGCAGTCGCCGAGGCCGGGGATCGTCTGGCCGTGGTTGCTGAGCTGGTCGCCATTGCGCCACAGCTTCCAGGCCGCGAAACCGCCGCCGTAATCACAGGCGGCTGGCGGATCCGGCAGGTGCGCCGACAGTACCGGCGCGAGACGCGGCGTGCATGTGTCCAGAACAGCCGGCTTCTTGCCGAGCTTGCGTGCGAGCATTCGGTCGAGGTCTCCGATTCCATGGCAGTGTCGGCAGCAGTGTCGTGGGTGTCCGGCATCATCGCGGCGTCTGGCAGGCCCGGACCGCCCGCTCGATCCCGGCCGCGTCGCGCAGCAGGTCGGGCCAGACCGCGTCCGCCGGTGCGGCTGCGATCTCGTCCGCAAGCCGGGCCCGGCGCGTGTCGTCCAGGCGGTCCGGCATCCGGATGGCGTCGCACGGATCGACGATGCGCGATGGTGGCTCGACCGGCGGCGGCAGATCAGAAGTCTCGACCCGTCCGCACGCCGTCAGCGAGAGCATCGCGAGACAGCGGAGCGCCAGCCTGAGCCTCATGTGCGGCATGGGCCGCCTCCCTGTTGCGTGTGGTCGCCGTGGCGTCGCGCCTGGCATCGCGCTCGCGCGTGCTGAAGAAGGCCGCGATCCAGCACCCGATCGCGGCCAGGATTGCATCGAGCCTCATCGTCCGGCCGCTTCCGCCCGGGCAATCGCTTCGTCGAGCTGCTCGCGCAGTTGTCGGGCGGCGGCCACGTCGAAGGTGGACCGCTCCACCTCCGGTCCATCGCGCCGCTCGCTCACGACACGCTCGCCGACGGCATGGAAACTGTGCGCGCTCATCGGACGTCCCGGCGCAGGGCGGCCAGCGCCTGCTGCTCGTCCATCGCGCCCACCGCGGGCATGGTGCCGGCAACGCCCGCCGCCAGCCGCACGAACGGGATCAAGGCCAGCACGGCAGAGACCGCGTCGGCGACCTGGGCCGCGGCCGAACCGGTCAGGGTCGCCAGGGCGCCCTGAACCAGCGCCAGGACGGTCTGCACGTCGCTCAGCAGCGTGGTCACCAGCGGCCGCACCTTGCTCGTGTCGACCGTGACGCTGATCGAGCCGTTGGTCAGCGTCTCGATCTCCGCCAGCGCCACCTGCGCTGCGGCGAGCGCTGCTTCCGCGGCGGCGTAGTTGACGCCGAGCGCGATGATCACGGCCGGCATCGTCAGCAGGGACGACAGCCCGGACAGGATCGCCGTGCTGTCGGCGACGATCTTCGTGACGTCGAGCGTCGCGGTGGTGGAGCCGCCCCGGGTGGTGGTGGTGCAGGCGGCAAGCAGCCCTGCGGCTGACAACGACAGCAGCCGGCGTCGGGAAATGATGCAGGTCATAGGATTTGTTCCACAGGAAATAGGGCTATGAGCACCGCAGGCGATCGCGGCTCGTCGGCCGCGGCGCTTGCTGGGATCGGGTTGCCGGGATCAGGCCGCCGGACGGATGGCGGTGGTTGGGACCAGCAGGGCGGCAACCGTCTCGGCCGCCTGGGCGACGTCCGCCGGCTGCCGCGTCGCCGCGGCATGGGCGATGGCGTTGGACAGGTCCTGCGTCTTGATCGCGTCGGTCGTGTTGTCCGGCCACAGGCGCGGCAGGCTGGCCGCCAGCAGGGTCGCGCCGATGCCTTCCGCCGACGGGAACGGATGCATCCACGCCAGCACGCACCCGCCCACCAGCAGGCTCAGCCCCTGCTGCGTGCTCGACTGCTTCGACCAGTCCAGGACCGTCTGGAACATGCCGCTCCGTGGCAGCACCGGCAGCGGGAGCATGGCTGCGGGACCGTCGGTCATCCGTGTGCTCCCGCGATGCGTTCGAGTTCCGCCGTGTTGAGCGAGTCTGTGGTCTGGGCCGACACGTTCGGCACGGTGCCGTGCACGCTGCGGACGCTCCAGAAGGCGTGCCAGCGATCGGAATAGACGTGGCGCGCCGGCGCCTTCGCCCAGTACGCCGGCCGGGGCATGCTCAGCGCGTAGTAGCTGTCGGCGCCGCAGGTCCGATCCGGCAGCCTGCCGGCCAGGGCCGCATCGGCGACGCCGAGTGCCACGGCCCAGCCCGCGGGATCGGCACTGGCCGCCGCCTCGATGCGGCGGCGGTTGCTGTCCGCCCAGCAGGAGAACTGCGCCGGCGCCAGGCAGACGGCGATCGGCGTTTCCTCCCACCCCTGCCTGACACGCGCCATGACGACGGCGGTGACGTTCTCCATCCCGACGCGGCCGCCGCCGCTGCATTCGCCGTACGCGTTCCCGGCGAGGACGAGCCTCGGCGAGGACAGGTCGAAAGCCATGCGTATCCTCCAGATATGAAAAAGCCGCCCGGAGGGCGGCAATGGAGCGGTGATTGGATGAGCGCGCGTCGAAGGAGGGCGCCTGGGACGCGCAGCGACCGATCGGGACATGGGAGCCGCGACCCGACCGATCCGATCTGTCGGCAGCGCAGCGCGACCGCGGCCCTGGAGCGGCGGCGGCGTCGCCGCAGCCCGGTCCGTCACAACAAAAGGCCCGCCTGCCTTCACGGAGCGGGCATAGTTTTGCAATCGTAACGGAAATCTACGTGGCCCGGGTCCAGCCCGTCAAGTGAATCCCGACCCGGGCCTGCCGGCAGGCAGCGAAACGCGTCGAACGGGTTGTCCGAAGCGATGCCTGGCTCCAGGCGTCACGTCGACCGCAATCGTGCGTGACGCGCGCCGGGCTCAGTGAGGGCGCTGTCGATCGCAGACCAGCGCCGCCAGCGCGCCGGCCAGCATCAGCGCCGTCATCGTCGCGGGATTTTCCGGACCGATCCAGCCGACGAGAAGCGTTCCCAGGGCGCCGATCAGGAAGACCGTGGTGCCGTAGAGGGCGGACGCCGCACCCGCGGACTGGCTGTTGCCCAGCACCGAGCCCAGCGCCGCGCCGGGCAGCATGAAGCCGAGCGATCCCATGCAGCCCATCATCCCCAGCGCCAGGCCGAGGGCGCCGCCGGCGCCGGTCACGCCCATCACCACCATGGCGGTCGTCGCCGCGACCAGGCCCAGGCTGCCGCCGGTCAGCACGCGGTCGGTGCCGAAGCGGATGATCAGGCGGCTGTTCGCCTGGGTGCCGCAGACATAGGCCAGCGCGTTCATGATGAAGACCTCGCCGAACGCCGACGGCGCCAGTCCGTAGCGGGTCACGAAGACCGCCGGCGCGCCGCCGAGGAATGCGAACAGGCTGAAGGTCGCGCAGCCGCCCTCCAGGGCATGCGCCCGAAAGGCGAAGCCGCGCCAGACGGTGATGTAGCGGATCACGCTCTCGCCGATCCGCAGACGGGAATGCCGGTGCCGCTGCTGCGTCTCGGGAAGAAAGAAGTAGATCAGCACCGAGCAGAGCACGCCATACAGGGCCGCGAACCAGAAGATCGCCCGCCAGTCCCAGTGCTCCGCGATCAGGCCGCCCAGGGTCGGCGCCAGGGCGGGCACGACGCCCATGACCATGACCATCCGGCCCACCATCCGGGCCGCCTCCGCACCGTTGCGCACGACATCGGCGATGACCGCGCGA
This sequence comes from uncultured Acetobacteraceae bacterium, assembly GCA_964236105.1. GTDB lineage: Bacteria > Pseudomonadota > Alphaproteobacteria > Acetobacterales > Acetobacteraceae > Lichenicola. Next base: position 132,015 of record CAXSBC010000002.1, read on the forward strand.
GGGACCACGAGGCTGGCCGCGCCGCCGAAGGCCGCCCACAGGCGCCACCAGGACAGGGTCGTCATGCTGTCGGACAAGGCGCAGCCGATCGAGGCTGCCGCATAGAGGATGGTCCCGATCAGCAGCGGCAGCCGACGGCCATAGCTGTCCGCCAGCGGTCCGTGCGTGATCTGGCCGATGGACAGCCCGAGGAACCAGGCCGCGAGCGTGATCTGCGCCTGCCCGGGCTGTGCGTTCAGCGCCGCCTTCATCGCCGGAAAGGCAGGCAGATACATGTCTGTCGAAATCGGGCCGACCGCCGTGAGCAGGGCAAGCAGCGCCGTGATCCGGATCGACGACTGCGTTTCCAGGCCTTCTTTCCGCACGGACACGAACGTCTGCACGCGCAGGCACTCCGGAGGCGACGTTGCGTGTGCGAGATTAAGCCGGCTGCAGAAGCGGGCAAGGCCCGAACCGCGCCCTCGTCCCAGGACGTGCCGATCCCGCCCTCACCGCCAGCCAGGCAGGCGGCGCATGGGGCACACCGAGATCGACGCACTGCGAGAAGATCCGGCGCGGTGGTAGCGGCGGACGGATTTGAACCGCCGACCAAGAGATTATGATTCTCCTGCTCTACCGCTGAGCTACGCCGCCATCGTGCCGGGAGCGGTCAGATACAAAGGCGGCCAGGGTAAGTCAACGATCCCGACGCCAAACTCGATACGGCGGCGCAAGATTCCCTGGCGCAACCGCGTAGCATGTCCGGACGCGGCGGCTCCTGCTCCGGGCCGGCATCGTGCTATTCATGCCGTCGTCCGGCAGAATCACCGGTTTCGGCCGTCCTGCGCGCCAGGGCGCGCGCGTCCGTCAGCGTGCCAGCCCGGCCTGGCCGTGCGCCTGCATCGCGCCTGAGGAACAAGCCCTACCCGCCCCGCGAGCAACGTCTCCGGGCTAGGATGCCAATCTCAGGCGTCCGCGGGCGACATCTCCTGCCCGGTGCGCTGTTCCTCTGGCAGGCCCTGGTCGTGGGGACCAGTCACGACCGGCTGGGCGTCGCCGTTGTCCCGTCCATCCTGCTCGCCTTCCTGCTGATGACGATTGCGCTGGTTGGTGTGGTGCGACGGCTGACTTGCCTGGCTCTGCTGCGCCGCCTGCGCGATGGCGTTCAGGATGCGGAAATAGTGCTCCGCGTGCTGGAAGTAGCCTTCGGCCATCACGCGGTCGCCGGAACTGGTCGCATCGCGGCCAAGCTGCAGATACTTCTCGAAGAGCTGCTGCGCCGTGCCGCGAATGCGCAGGTCGGGCCCGTTGCTGTCGAAGACATGGTTGCGGTTGAGCGGGATCTGGCCGGTATTGTGGCGGATCGGGGTGCTGCCCCCGCCGCTGCCCCCGCCACCGCCGCCGCCTCCCGGACGATGGTTGCGGCCGCGCATGCGTTTCATGTTCATTAGTTTACCACAGCACTTTCCTGATCGTGGCCCGACTGTCCGGGTCCCATTTGGGATGACTGCCCATGCGCTGTCAGGCTCTTGACCCGACAGATCCGCCACGACGATCTCGTGACGGAACACGTGCGACTGGCGCTGTTTGGGCCAGCATCGGGTTCGTGCATGGCCAACAAGCCATCCACAGTGACCAGAACGCCTGCCGCCACCACACCTTGGCGTGACCACCCTGCTGCCATCGTGCAGACAGGTGGTTCTCCTTCCACAAGGGCCACAGAGGCTTGCGACAAGGATACGGCTTGGACCCTAGCTTGGGACGAGGGTCGTGCCAACCCTTTTCCCGGATGCCCCAGGCATGTCGATGCCGGCCGCTTCAGGCTGGCCGCTCCAGCAGCACGGCCCGCACCACGCCGCCCAGGTCGCGCCGCGATCCGGTCACACGCAGCCCGACCGCCTCGCCGAGCGCCGCCACCTCGTCCGACTGGCCGATCCCCACTTCCAACACGCCAAGACCGTTCGGCGCGAGACGCGATTCGAGCATCGGCATCAGACGGCGATAGGCCTCCAGACCATCGGCACCGCCGTCGAGCGCCTGCCGCGGCTCGTGCCGCGCCACCTCCGGCATCAACGCCGGCAGGTCGTCGGCCATGATGTAGGGCGGGTTGCTCAGGATCACGTCGAAACGGCCAGCGACGGCATCCGCCCAGTCGCCGCAGACGAACGCGCTGCGGTCAGCCATGCCGCCTGCGGCCGCGTTGCCGGCGGCAAGACGACAGGCTGCCTGTACCAGATCGACCCCGACCCCCCAGCCTTGCGGGTATTCGGCCAGGGCCGCCAGCAGCAGGCAGCCGGTGCCGGTGCCCAGATCGAGCAGCCGCCGCACCGTCCCGCGGTCCGGCCGTGCCGCCAGCAAGGCCGCGATCAGCGTCTCGCTGTCGGCGCGCGGGATCAGCGTGGCCTTCGACACCGCGAGGTCGAGCGTCCAGAATCCCTGTCGACCGGTCAGGTAGGCCAGCGGCTCGCGCAGCGCACGCCGGGCCAGCAGCGCCCCGAACAGGCTGGCCTCGACCGGCTGGTCCGCGTCCAGCCTGAGCAGCCCGGTCCGGTCCGTGCCCAGGGCGTGCGCCAGCAGCAGCCGTGCCTCCCGTCGCGGCGCCTCGATGCCGGCCGTGGCCAACCTGCGTTCCGCCTCCGACAGCAACGCCTCAAGCGGTATGCGTGCCATGCCCATCTGCAGGGAGACCGACGCCTCGACGGCGCGTTCCCGGTCGAGGCTCGCGCATGATCGCGCCACCTGATCTAGACTGCCGACCCATGACGCGACTGCTCCTCCTGGCTCCTCTCCTGACCGCCGCCTGTCTTCCGGCCGCCGCTGCGCAGGCCGCCACCTTCATCGTGCTCGACCAGAAGGCGGCGGAGGAGGTGAGCGAGATCACCCGGCTCTACGTCGACGGCACGTTGATCGCGACCATCCACCTCGACGACGCCACCACCCAGGCCAGCGTTCCGGTCTCGGTGCCGGATGCAGCGGGCCCGCATGGTCGGGAGCACGAGTATGTGCTGTGCGGCGAGATCACCTTCCGCAACGCCGCCGGCGCGCGCGAAGTCCACGAGGTGAGCGGGCAAGGCCTGCTGCCGGACGCGGACGGGCGCACGTTCCAGGCTCTCGGTGCGCGCGATTTCACCCTGTTCTATCTCGCCGATCCCGACGACCCGCAGGCGGTGCGGGTCCGTCCCGGCCGCTCCGCCTTCTGCCAGGCGCCGGTGTCCTGAGGCGGGCTGACGCGGCAAGTCAGTCCTCCTGAGCCAGAAGAGCTGCCTGCTCCTCCGAGGTCAGCGCGTCGACGAACTCGTCGAGGTCGCCCTGCATGACGCGGTCGATCTTGTAGAGCGTCAGGTTGATGCGGTGGTCGGATACCCGGCCTTGCGGAAAGTTGTAGGTGCGGATGCGCTCGCTGCGGTCCCCGGTGCCGACCTGGCTCTTGCGGTCCGCCGCACGGGTCGAGTGCGCCTGCGCCCGCTCCGCCTCGTAGAGCTTGGCGCGCAGGATCTTCATCGCCTTGGCGCGGTTCTTGTGCTGGCTGCGCTCCTCCTGCATGGCCACGACGATGCCGGACGGCAGATGGGTGATCCGGACGGCGCTCTCGGTCTTGTTGACGTGCTGGCCGCCGGCCCCCGAGGCGCGATAGACGTCGATGCGCAGGTCGCTCTCATTGACCGTGACATCCACCTCTTCCGCTTCCGGCAGCACCGCCACGGTCACCGTCGAGGTGTGGATGCGCCCCTGCGACTCGGTCGACGGCACCCGCTGCACCCGGTGCACGCCGGACTCGTATTTCAGCCGCGCGAACACGCCCCGCCCGTTGATGTTGGCCATCGCGCCGCGCAGGCCGCCGAGCTCGCTCTCGTCATATTCCAGCAGCTCGAAGCGCCAGCCGTGCAGGTCGGCATAGCGGCGATAGGCCTCGAACAGCTCGGCTGCGAACAGTCCGGCCTCGTCGCCGCCGGCGGCCGGCCGGATTTCCAGGATGGCGCTGCGGCTGTCCGCCTCGTCCTTCGGCAGCAGGGCCAGCCGGATCTCGTGCCTGAGGCCCGGCAGCCGCTCGCGCAGCGCCTCGAGTTCCGCCTGCGCCAGCTCGCGCATGTCCGGATCGCCCAGCATCGCCTCCGCCTCGCGTGCGTCCTGCTCGACCTGGCGCAGCGCGCCCACCCGCTCCACCAGCGGCCCGAGCTCGGCGAACTCCCGCGAGGCCTTGCTGAACGCATCGCCCGAGAGGCTGCCCGACAGCATGTTCTGCAGCTCGTCGGAGCGTCCGACGATCCGGTCCAGCCTGTCCTCGAACCGCATCAGCCGCGCCGTGCCGCCAGCAGGCCCGGCAGGGCGGCCAGCGCCACCTCCTCCTGTCGGCCCTCCGCGAGATCCCTGAGCTGGGCGACGCCGCGCGCCACCTCCTCCTCGCCCAGGATGACGGCAAAGCCGGCGCTGATCCGGTTGGCCCGCTCCATGCGGCGCTTGAGGTTGCCGCGATACGCCATCTCGGCGCGCAGCCCGGCCCCGCGCAGCACCTGCAGCACGTCGAGGGCGGCTGCCAGCATCGCATCGCCGACCGGTATCACCGCGACCGGCACGGCTGCCGCCGGCGCCGCCTCCAGCAGCATCGACAGACGCTCGATCCCCGCCGCCCAGCCGATCGCCGGCGTCGGCGGGCCGCCCATGTCGGCCACCAGCCCGTCATAGCGTCCGCCGGCCAGCACCGTGCCCTGGGCGCCCAGGTTCTGCGTCACGAACTCGAACGCGGTGTGGCTGTAGTAGTCGAGCCCGCGCACGATGCCGGGATTTTCGCGAAACGCGACCCCGAACCCGTCCAGCGCCGAGCGCAGCCCGTCCCAGAACCCGCGTGCGGCCGGCGTCAGATAGGCCGCGATCGTCGGCGCGTCCGCCACCAGCGCCTGGTCGGCCGGCGACTTGCTGTCGAGGATGCGCAGCGGGTTGCGCTCGAGCCTGGCCCGGCTTTCCTCCGACAGCTGCTCGCGCAGCTCGGTGAAGTATCCGACCAGCCCCCGACGCCAGGCATCCCGGCTCTCCGGATCGCCGAGCGTGTTGAGCTCGAGCACGGTCTGCCCCTCGATGCCGAGGGCACGCAGGACGTCGCGGCCGAGCGTGATCGCCTCCGCGTCCGCGAGCGGCTCGGCCGGCCCGATCAGCTCCGCGCCGATCTGGTGGAACTGCCGGTAGCGCCCCTTCTGCGGCCGCTCGTAGCGGAACATCGGCCCTGCATAGAACACCTTCTGCGGCAGCGACTGGGTCAGCCCGTTGCTGACCAGCGCGCGGCACACCCCGGCGGTGCCTTCGGGACGCAAGGTGAGGCTGTCGCCGCCGCGGTCGGTGAAGCTGTACATCTCCTTCGACACCACGTCGGAGGTCTCGCCCAGGCTGCGCGAGAACACCGCCGTGTCCTCGAAGATCGGCGTGGCCCACTCGTCGAACCCATACGTCCCGCAGACGCGCCGCGCCGTCTCCACGACATGGGCGTGGCGGCGCTGGTCCTCGCCGAGCAGGTCTCTGGTGCCGCGTACCGGCTGCGGGGCGTCCACGAAGTCGTCCGTCCGCTACTCGGCCGCGACCGTGGCTGGCACCCGCGACGCATCCGCCGCTTCCCGTGCCTTCTTCGCATCGATCTCGGCCTGGAACAGCGCCGCCTTTTCGGTCACCAGCTCCACGATATGCTCGACCATCGCCTCGGCCGGCATGGTGTGGTCCTGCTTGCCGGCCGAATACACCATGTGCCGGCCAGAGCCGCCGCCGGTGACGCCGATATCGGTCATCAGCGCCTCGCCCGGCCCGTTCACCACGCAGCCGATGATCGACAGCGTCAGCGGCGTCTCGATATGCGCCAGCCGCTCCTCCAGCGTCGCCACCGTCTGGATCACGTTGAAGCCCTGACGCGCGCAGGACGGACAGGAGATGATCTTCACGCCGCGGTGGCGGATGCCCATCGACTTCAGGATGTCCCAGCCGACATGCACCTCCTCCTCGGGCTCCGCCGACAGCGAGACGCGGAGCGTGTCGCCGATGCCCGCCCAGAGCAGGTTGCCGAGCCCGATCGAGCTCTTCACCGTGCCGGCGCGCTTTCCGCCCGCCTCGGTGATGCCGATATGCAGCGGGTGGTCGCACACCTCGGCCAGCTGCGTGTAGGCGGCGACGGCCAGGAACACGTCCGACGCCTTCACGCTGATCTTGAACTCGTGGAAGTCGAGGTCCTGCAGGATCTTGGCGTGCTCGAGCGCGCTCTCGACCAGCGCGTCGGGGTTCGGCTCGCCGTACTTCTCCAGCAGGTGCCGCTCCAGCGAGCCGGCATTGACGCCGATGCGGATCGAGCAGCCATGCTCGCGCGCGGCATTCACCACTTCCCGCACCCGCTCGGGCGAGCCGATATTGCCCGGATTGATGCGCAGGCACGCAGCCCCTGCCCGCGCCGCCTCGATCGCGCGTTTGTAGTGGAAGTGGATGTCGGCCACGATCGGCACGTTCACCTCGCGCACGATCTCCGCCAGCGCCGCCGTGCTTTCCTCGTCGGGACAGGACACGCGCACGATGTCGACGCCGGCGATCTCCGACAGGCGGATCTGCGCGATCGTCGCGGCCGCGTCGCTGGTCAGCGTGTTGGTCATGGTCTGCACGGTGATCGGCGCGTCGCCGCCCACCGGCACCCGGCCGACATGGATCTGGCGCGATTTGCGACGTTCGATCTGCTGATATGGACGGTAGCTCATGACGATCTGCTCCCTCGTGCGCGCTCTTCCGCCTCTGGGTGACGTGGCATCGGCTGCGGTCTCGGATCACCTGGCAGCGGCGGAAGGACGGCGCGCGAAGCTGCTTCCTGCCAGGATCGGGACGAATTGACCAGACTTGCAGCCATGCCGACGCCGCCGCGGGCCTGCTGCCGGCTTGGCACCGGGGCCGCGTGACGGGCTAGTGCGCCGGCGCGCCCTGCAGCTGCCGCGCGTTGAGACTGTCGGCCGACTCGTCGGCTGCCGGCCGTGCCGGCGCCGGATGCCGCGACGCGGCCTCGCGAGGGACCGGCGTCTGCGCCTGCCCGGCTGCGGGGGCTGCGAGCGCGACCGAGCCGTCCCGGATCGATGCCAGGCTCAACGGGATGTTGCGACGCACCGACCCGTTGCGCCCCAGCACCGCCGTCGTCACGCCGTCGGCGCTCAGCATCACCCCGCCGGCATTGCCGGTCGTGAGCGTCGCCGTGTCCGCGGTCACCGGAACCGCCCAGCTGTCGCCCGCCTGCAGCACGTGGTCGTAGATCACCTTGCCGGCCGCGTCGCGCACCTGCACCCAGCTCTGCGCCAGGGCCCTGACCGTGATCTCCCCGGGCACGGCAGCCGGTGGCTGGCTCGCCACCGGCGCAGCCGCGGAGAGCGGCGCCGGCACTGTCGGGGCTGGCGGTGACGCCGCCGGAAGCGCCGCCACCGCGGCTGGCGCCGGCGCTGCCGCCACCGGACCCGCAGCCCGATTCGAGGGCGACGCCGCCGCGGGTGCTGCCGGAGGACCGGCCATGGGAGCCGGCTGCGGCAGCGGCGACGGCGTCTGTCCCGGGCCCGGCATCACCGTCGCCACCTGCGGCGAGGGCGCCGGGGTTGCCACCGGCCCGGCATAGGGCAGCAGGGCGGCCGGCACCGGCGGCACCACATGGGCCTGTCCGTGCTCATGCGCGGTGAACTCGTACCAGCCGGCATAGGCGCCGACCACGACCAGCACGCCCAGCAGGACAACGGCCCCCGCCGGCACCCCGCGCTCCGGCACCGGCGCCGGAAAGCTCAGGTCGGGCCTGCGGTTGATCTCCTTGCTCTCGTGGCGGAACCGTCGCGACATGTCCTCCGCATCGAGCCCGAGCACGCCCGAATAGGCGCGCAGGAAGCCGAACGCATAGGCGTTGCCCGGCAGCTTCGACACCTGGCCGCCCTCGAGCGCCTCCAGGTAGGACAGCTTGATCCGCAGCCAGGCGGCGACGTCGGGCAGTGACCAGCCCAGCTGCTCGCGCTTGGCCCGCAGGGCCGCGCCGACCGGCAGCGCGCTGGTGTCGATCCCGCCTGTCCGGATCTGCTCGGCTTGCTCGGTCGTGGTCATCATGCCGCCTCGGTTGACGAGACCTTAGCGCAAGATCGCGTCAGGCGGTATCACACCGGGATGAAGAGAGCCGACAAAACAACAGGCTAGTCGCGGTCCCGTCGCCCGGTCCGGTCGCGCCATCCGTCGCGCAAGACCAGCGCCTGCACCGCCTGCTCGACCAGCTCGTCGATGATCTCGGCGGTCGGCTGGATCTTCGTCACCATGCCGACCGACTGGCCTGCCATCACCGAGCCCCCCTCGATGTCGCCGTCGATGACCGCGCGCCGCAGGGAGCCTGCCCAGAAATGCTCGATGTCGAGCTGCGCCGCTTCCTTGGTCAGCTCGCCCGACTGGAACCGGCGCAGCGTTTCCGCCTGATGCACCAGGAACCGCCTGGTGCCGTCATTGACCAGGCCGCGCACCGGGATCACCGGGAACCGCTCGTCGAGCTGCACCGAGGGCAGCGCGTCGCGCGCCGACGCCCGCACGAAGGCCTGCTTGAACCGCGCATGCGCGACGCTCTCGCTGGATGCGGCGAACCGCGTGCCCAGCTGCGCGCCGGCGGCACCCATCTCCAGCAACCCCAGCACGGCGTCGCCGCGTCCGAGCCCGCCTGCCACGAAGATCGGCACCTCGCGGATATGCGGCAGCACCTCCTGCGCCAGCACCGTCAGCGAGACCGGCCCGATATGTCCGCCCGCCTCGGAGCCCTCGATCACCAGCGCGTCGGCGCCGAGCTTCACCAGCCGGCGGCCCAGCACCAGCGCCGGCGCGAAACCGATCACCTTGGCGCCGCCATCCTTGAGCGCCCGCATCGCCGCTCCGGACGGCACGCCGCCGGCCAGCACCACGTGGCCCACCCGGGCCGTCACGCAGATCCGGATCAGCTCGTCGAGCTGCGGATGCATGGTGATGAGATTGACGCCGAACGGCCGGGTGGTGAGCACCTGGGTGGCGGCGATCTCGCGCTCGAGCAGCTCGGGCCCCATCGCCCCGCAGGCGATCACCCCGAAGCCGCCGGCGTTGGAGATGGCCGACACCAGGTTGCGCTCGCTCACCCAGCTCATGGCCCCGCCCATGATCGCGACCTCGCTGCCGAGGAACTCCGCCCCGCGCGACCAGAGACGGTCGAGCTGAAGGCGCGCCGCCTCCCGTGCCGCCTGATCTGCCAGATCCGGCAGCGTGCCGATGACGGTATCAGGAGACATCGAGGCCGTAGGCGCTGTGCAGGGCACGAACCGCGAGCTCGGTGTAGTCGATGCCGATCAGCACGCTCACCTTGATCTCGCTGGTCGAGATCACCTGGATGTTGATCGATCGATCGGACAGGGTGCGGAACATCGTACTGGCAACCCCTGCGTGACTGCGCATGCCTACACCCACGACACTGATCTTGGCCACATCCGCGTCAGTCAATATCTCGCCGTACTGGATATGGCCACGCGCCTGCTCCAGCACCCGGATCGCCTGCGCGAGGTCTGCCTTGGCCACGGTGAAGGTCATGTCGGTGGTGCCGTCCGCGCCGGTGCTCTGCACGATCATGTCGACATTGACGTGCGCCTCGGACAGCGGCCCGAACACGGCGGCGGCGACTCCGGGCCGGTCGGGAACCTTGCGCACCGTGATCTTCGCGTCGTCGCGCGAGTAGGCGATGCCCGCCACAGTTTCGTGTTCCACGATCTCGTCCTCGTCAACCACCAGCGTGCCGGGAAGCCCGCCGCCCTCGCCATTCTCCCGGGGCACCGGACCGTCGACGAAGCTCGACAGCACCTGGACGCGGACCCGTTGCTTCATCGCCAGCTCGACCGACCGGGTCTGCAGCACCTTCGCGCCGACCGAGGCGAGCTCGAGCATCTCCTCATAGGCGATCTTGTCCAGCCGGCGGGCCTTGGGCACGATCCGCGGATCGGTCGTGTAGACGCCGTCGACGTCGGTGTAGATGTCGCAGCGGTCCGCCTGCAGGGCCGCCGCGAGCGCCACCGCCGAGGTGTCCGAGCCGCCCCGGCCCAGGGTGGTGATCCGGTTGTCCGGCCCGATGCCCTGGAAGCCCGCCACCACCGGAACCTGGCCGGACTGCATGCGGGCGATCAGCTGCGCGCCCTGGATCTGCTGGATCCGCGCCTTGGCATGGGCGCCGTCGGTCTGCAGCGCGATCTGCCAGCCGTGCCACGAGCGCGCATCCACCCCGATCGTCTGCAGCGCGATCGCCAGCAGCCCGCTGCTGACCTGCTCGCCGGTCGCCACCACCGCGTCGTATTCGCGCGCGTCGTGCAGCGGCGACAGCGCCTCGCAATACCCGACCAGCTGGTTGGTGACGCCCGACATCGCCGAGACCACCACCGCCACCTCGTCGCCCGCCTCGATCTGGCGCTTGACCCGGACCGCCACCGACCGGATGCGGTCGAGATCGGCGACGGACGTCCCGCCGAACTTCATCACGATGCGCGCCATGCGGCGATCGTCTCCAGAGGACGAGACGCCGCGACGATGCGGGCGCCCAGGAACACGGACCGACCGGCCGGATTGCAGGCTTGCGGCAGGCGGGTCACATAGCTTCCCAGCAGCAAGGCAGCAACATGCAAGCGCATCCATCGGACCTCGACAGTTCGGTCTCCGACGCGGAGATCGCCCGGTTCGGCCGCCTCGCCGGGACCTGGTGGGACACGAACGGGCCGATGCGGCCGCTGCATCAGATGAACCCGTTGCGCGTCGGCTGGGCCGAGGCCCGGCTGGGCCGGCTGCGCGCGCGCCATGCCGAGCGTCCGCTGCGGCTGCTCGATCTCGGCTGCGGCGCCGGCCTCGCCAGCGAGGCGTTCGCCTCACTCGGCCACGACGTGCTGGGTGTCGACGCGGCCGCTGCGGTGATCGAGGCGGCCCGGGCGCACGCGGCGCTGCATCCGCCGCTGCGGGCACAGGGCGGATCGCTGGCCTATGCGGTCAGCAGCGCCGAGAGCCTGCGCGGCCAGGGCGAGCGGTTCGACGTGATCACAGCACTCGAGGTCATCGAGCACGTCACCGATCCGGGGGAGTTCCTGCGGCTGCTGGCCGCACTGCTGCAGCCCGGCGGCGTGATCGTCGTATCGACGCTGAACCGCACGTGGCGGTCGCTGGCGACGGCGAAGATCGGCGCGGAGTACGTGCTGCGCCTGCTGCCTGTCGGCACCCACGACTGGACCCGGTTCGTCACCCCGGCCGAGCTGACCCGCCAGGCCGCCGCCGCCGGGCTGCGGCTGACCGACATCGCCGGCATGGTGCCCACCCTGTCGGGCGTGCCGGGCCGCTGGCGTGAAAGCCGGGACCTGGCAGTGAACTACATCGCCGCCTTCACCAACGACTAGGACCTGTATCCGCGAGAACGCGCCACGGCGCCTGCCCGGCCCCGCGGCCGGCTCGCCGACCAGCTCAACCCGGCAGCTTGCAGGCCGGACCGATGCGACCGCGATAGCGGCTCCAGCTCTGGGTCTGGCCGAAGATCGGCAACAGCACGTAGCCTCTGAGCTTCAGCGTGTCCGGCAGTGGCGACCAGACCGTCGCCTGATAGCTGTTGCCGTTGTCCGGATCGGTGATCGAGCCGGTCCACCGTCCGGGCTCGGCTGTCGGCCTGAGCTGACGGATCAGCTGCTGGTTGCACTGCGGCGCATGGTGGATGTCGAGCGGCATCGAGCCGCTGTAGCGCATCCCGACCAGCCGCCCGCACAGCGCGTCGCCGCAGCGATCGATTTGGAACACGCCGTCGCCGTCGCGGGTCAGCCAGCGGCCGAGCACGGGGCCGGACCCGGCCGGAGCCGCGGCACCGGCCGATCCGGCGAGCGTGCCGGCCACGAGGGCGGCAGCGAGCATCCCGACCCGGCCCGGCCGCACGATCAGCCGTCCGCCGGGCTCAGCCACGGGATCTGCATGATCTCGATCCCCTCGTCGGACAACGCCTCGCGATCCTCGTCGGTCGCGTTGCCGTAGATGCCCCGCGTGGCGACCTCGCCGCGGCTCATCCGGATCGCCTCGTCGGCGAAACCGTCGCCCAGGTCGTCGCAGTGCCGCTCCACCTCGCCGCGCAGCCGCTGCAGCACCGCCCGCATCTCGTCGGGCAGTGGCGGCGACGGCCGCGGCGACGGATCGCCGCCGGCGGGTGCTGCGGACGGCAACGCGGCCGTCGTCGGCGAGGCGGCCCGCCGGGTCCGCACGGCAGGCGCCATCAGCCCGCGATCGACCTGGGTGATGCCGCATCGCGGACAGCTCAGCAGCCCGGTCGCCGCCTGGTTCTCGAACGCCGCGCTGTCGCGGAACCAGCCTTCGAACTCGTGCCCGTCCCGGCAGCGGAGCCGATAATGGATCATCGGCGACCCCGCATCAGCGCCAGGCCCGGAGGATCAGGCGGCCTGCAGCAGCGGATCGAGCCGGCCCGCCCTGTCGAGCGCCATCAGGTCGTCGCAGCCGCCGACATGCCGGCCATCGATGAAGATCTGCGGCACGCTGGTCCGACCGCCCGAACGCTCTCTCGCCGTCGCCCGCTCCGGCGATCCGTGCGGCGCCTTGATCTCCTGGAAGCCGGCACCCTTGCCCGACAGCAATGCCAGCGCCCGGGTGCAGTAGGGGCAGCCATACTGGGTGTAGATCTCGATCGCAGCCATTCGCCTCGTCCAGCCAACGCACCGGATGATCCGGTCACGGGCGGAAAATCGTGCGCGAACGCCATCCTGACAAGAGGTCAGCGGTCGTCGCCCTCGTCCCTGCCCGTGCGCCGCTCCTCGTCGCGTGCGGTCCGGGCAGCCGCCAGCACATCCACCGACGCCGCTCCGGCCTCCAGCAGCGCCGTCGCGCAGGCGCCTGCGGTCGCACCGGTCGTCAGCACGTCGTCGACCAGCACCACGTGCCGTCCCGCGAGCGCCGCCAGCCGGTTCGGCCGGACGCGGATCGCGTCGGCGACGGACCGGCGACGCTCCGACGGCGACTGCCCGACCAGCGGTGCGGTCTGCCGCACGCGAGCCAGCGCATCGACCAGGACCGGACGTCCCGACATCCGTCCGACCGCCTGCGCCAGCAGCGCCGCCTGGTTGTAGCGCCGCGAGAACAGCCGCCTGCGATGCAGCGGCACCGGCACCAGCAGGTCGCACCCGTCCAGCAGGCCGCGACCGGCCCGCGCCATGTGCCGGGCCAGCACGACGGCGTTCTCGGTGCGGTCGCCGTATTTGAGCGGCAGCACCAGCCGGCGCGAGAACTCGTCATAGGTGAACGCCGCGCGCCCGGATCGCCAGGGCGGCGGCTCAAGCAGACAGCCGGCGCAGGTGTGGGACAACCCGCCCGCCTCGAGGCTGCTGAAGCCGATGCCGCAGCGCACGCAGCAGGGCGGCACGATCAGCGCCGCACGTCGGAAACAGGGCACGCAGAACTGGCCGGGCGTGTCCACGATGGTGTCGCAGGCCGGGCAGTGCGGCGGCAGCACCAGGTCCAGCACCTGCCGCCCGGCCAGCATCCCGACCCCGACCGAGCGCGTCAGCAGCGACATGACCGGCTCCCGACCGATAACGGACCGCAACGATATCCCGCGGTGGGGCACGCTGTATAGCGCCGGATGGCTTGGCAGCGCGGATCGCCCGACACACATGCCGTCGGCACCAGGGGGCACCGGGGAAACAGCATGGACGACAGCGCCGTCTTCGACCGGTCCGCGGTGCGGCTGCATCGCGACCGGGCCGCGTCCCGCGTCGACGCGGTGTCCGACATCCTGTTCAACGCCGCCCAGCGACTGCTCGACCGGCTGGACGACGTGACGCGGCAGTTCGGGCGGGCGCTGGATATCGGCGGCCGCGGCGTCGTGTCGCCGCTGCTGCGGGCGCGCGGCATCGAGACGGTCTCCTGCGACCTGTCGTCCCGCATGGCCGCACGCGAGAGCGGGCTCTGCGTGGCGGCGGACGAGGAATGGCTGCCTTTCGCACCGGCGAGCTTCGACCTGGTGATCGCCAACCTGTCCCTGCACTGGGTCAACGACCTGCCGGGCGCGCTGATCCAGATCCGCGCCGCGCTGCGTCCGGACGGGCTGTTCCTGGCATCGCTGCCGATCCTGCCGACGCTGGGCGCGTTGCGTGCGTCGCTGCTCGATGCCGAAGTGGCGCTGACCGGCGGCGCCTCGCCGCGCATCTCGCCGTTTCCCGAGCTCAGGGACTGCGCCAGCCTGCTGCAGCGCGCGGGCTTTGCCCTGCCCGTCGCCGATTCCGACGTGCTCCGGCTCAGCTACGCGACCCCGCTGGCGCTGCTGCGCGACCTTCGCGCCGCCGGCGAGGCCAATGCGATCCGCCTGCGTGACCGGCGGACCCCCGCGCGCGCCCTGATCGCCACGGCACTCGGCATGCTGCCGACCGGACCGGACGACCGCCTCGACGTGCCGCTGCATCTGGCGATGATGACCGGCTGGGCGCCGTCGCCTGACCAGCCGAAGCCGCTCAGGCCGGGCCAGGCCACCGTGCGGCTGGAGGACGCGCTGGCGGCCATGCCCGATCCGTCCTGACCGGTTCGCCGCAGCCGGCGTCGATAGTGCCGGTGGCGGGCGCATGCTAGATCCACGCACCCTCACCGCCTGCAAGGATCAGCCCATGTCCCGTCCGCGTTCCGAGAGGGTCCGGTTGCCGATCCGCGTCGCCTGCCTCGTCCTCGGCCTGGCGGTTTCGGCCTGCAGCGGCCGGACGGTGCTGGCGCCCGCATCGGCCCCGCCGCCCGACGCGAAACCGGCTTTGGCGACCCCTCCCGCCTCGATGATGACGCCGCCGGGCTACTGACCGGCGGCATCAGCCTCCGGTCAGGCTCATGTGCCGCGACAGGCCGGGCGTCTGCTCGCGCCCGCCGATGATGAAGTCATGGCCTTTGGGCTTGCGCGCCACGGCCGAGCGGATCTGCGCCATCAGCGACGGCTCGTCCGATCCGTCGCGGAGCGGCCGACGGAGATCGGCCGCGTCATCCTGGCCGAGGCACAGATACAGCATTCCCGTGCAGGTCAGCCGCACGCGGTTGCAGCTTTCGCAGAAGGTGTGGGTCATCGGCGTGATGAAGCCGAGCCGCCGACCGGTCTCGGCCACGCGCACGTATCGTGCCGGGCCTCCGGTCCGGTACGGGATCTCCTCTAGCGTCCAGCGCCGCTCCAGCCGGGCCCGCACGACCGACAAGGGCAGATAGCGGTCGGTCCGGTCCTCGCCGGTGTCGCCCATCGGCATGGTCTCGATCAGGCACAGATCGGCCCCGACCTGGCCGCACCAGGCGAGCATCGCGTCGATCTCGTCCTCGTTGGTGTCGCGCATCGCCACCATGTTCACCCGCACCGCCAGCCCTTCCTCCCGGGCCGCCTCGATCCCTTCCAGCGTCCGCTCCAGCCGCCCGAGGCGGGTGATGGCGCGAAACCGGCCGGGATCGAGCGTGTCGAGACTGACGTTGATCCGGCGGATGCCAGACCGGCGCAGCTGCGGCGCGAAGCGGGCGAGCTGGCTGCCATTGGTGGTGAGCGTCACCTCGTCGAGGCCAGGCTGCCCGTCCGGGCGGCCGAGCCAGGAGCCGAGCTCGCCGAGGAAATCCTCGACTCCCCGCCGCACCAGCGGCTCGCCGCCGGTCACGCGCATCCGCCGCGTGCCGAGCTGGATGAAGGCGCCGCAAAGGCGGCCGAGCTCCTCGAACGTCAGCACGTCCGGCTTGGGCAGGAACACCATGTCCTCGGCCATGCAGTAGACGCAGCGCATGTCGCAGCGATCGGTGACCGACACCCGCAGGTAGCTGACATGACGGCCGAACGGATCGATGAGGGGAGCGGTCATGACATCCTGTGGATCGCGCGGAGCTCAGCTCCGCGACCGGTGTGGTCTGCAGATTGGCGCCTATCGCAGAATGTCGAGGTCCACCAGTGCCGCGTTGATCAGGACCTTGCCCTGATTCTCGAAGTTCACGGTGATCCGCGATCCGATCGCCGACTGCACCTGCCCGTCGCCCCACTCCGGCCTGCCCGGGTGACGCACCCACTGACCGGGCTCGATCATCGATCGATAGGGATGCTGCTCGGCCATCGGCCCGTCAACGCCGGCACCGCGGCGCGGTTCTGGTTTACGAATTGTTTGCAATGCCATGCGCATCATCGGCGCCGACAACATGCCCGATGGAGCTCAGGTTGGACGACCTTCTGGCCGAATTTCTGACTGAGGCCTCCGAGAGCCTCTCGGAGCTCGATCTCGCCGTGGTGCGGCTCGAGCGCGCTCCGAACGACCAGCCCACTCTCTCCCTCATCTTCCGCATCGTGCACACCATCAAGGGCACCTGCGGCTTCCTCGGCCTGCCACGGCTCGAGCGGGTGGCACACGCCAGCGAGACGGTGCTCGACCGGCTCCGCAACGGCAGCCTCGCGATCTCGTCGGACGGGATCGGCCTCATCCTGGCCGCGATCGACCGCATCCGGCTGATCATCGACACCCTCAGCCGCACGGAGGCGGAACCGGCGGGCGACGACGCGCCGCTGATCGCCCAGCTGAACGCGCTCGCCGACGGCAACGCCCCGACCACCGTACCTGCCGCCCCCGCGCCTGCCGCCGCGATCCCGGTGCCGTCGCCGACGCTGGCGCTCGAGCCGGCGCCGCCCCCGGCCGACGCGGCTCCCGCGTCGCTCGCGGCCGGGCCCGCCGCCGAGCATGCCGGCGATCCGCCCGCCTCGCGCGGCCAGACCATCCGGGTCTCGGTCGATGTGCTGGAAACGCTGATGACGCTGGTCAGCGAGCTGGTGCTGACCCGCAACCAGTTCCTGCAGCAGCTCCGCTCGAGCGGCGACTCCGAGCTGACCGGCCCGGTGCAGCGCCTGTCCCACCTCACCACCGAGCTGCAGGAAGGCGTCATGAAGACGCGCATGCAGCCGATCGGCAACGTCTGGAACATGCTGCCGAGGCAGGTGCGCGACCTGGCGCACGAGCTCGGCAAGCGCGTCGACCTCGTCATGCACGGCGCCGAGACCGAGCTCGACCGGCAGGTGCTTGAGCTGATCAAGGACCCCCTCACCCACATGATCCGCAACAGCGCCGATCACGGGCTCGAGACGCCTGCCGAGCGCGAGCGCGCCGGCAAGCCCGCGACCGGCACCATCACGCTGAGTGCGCGTCACGAAGGCGGCCATGTCGTCATCGAGATCGAGGATGACGGCCGCGGCATCGACGTGGCCCGGATCGCCGACAAGGTGATCTCGCAAGGCATGGCCACGCGCGCCCAGCTCGACACCATGAGCGAGCAGGACATCCGACACTTCATCTTCCAGCCCGGCTTCTCGACCGCCGCCGCGGTCACCTCCGTTTCCGGGCGCGGCGTCGGCATGGACGTGGTCAAGACCAACATCGAGCAGATCGGCGGGATGATCGAGCTGCACAGCGTGTTCGGGCGCGGCAGCCGCTTCCTGATCAAGATCCCGCTGACGCTCGCCATCATCTCGGCCCTGATCGTCGGCGCCGCCGGCGAGCGCTTCGCCATTCCGCAGGCCAGCGTCGTCGAGGTGGTGCTGCCGGGCACGCAGGCCGACATACGCATGGAGACGATCGACGGCGCGGCCGTGCTGCGTCTGCGCGAACGCCTGCTGCCGCTCATCCGGCTCAGCACCCTGCTGCAGCTGCCCCCGCCGTCGTCGCCGTCGCAGATGCCGATCACCGACATGGTCGCGGTGATCGCCATCGGCAGCGCACGTCTCGGATTGATCGTCGACGGCGTGTTCGACACCGAGGAGATCGTCGTCAAGCCGGTGGCGCAGGTGCTGCGGCACATCCCGCTGTTCGGCGGCAACACCATCCTGGAGGATGGCGCCGTCATCATGATCCTCGATCCGACGGGCATCGCCCGTCACGCGGGCCTGGATGCCGCCCGCAAGGATGCGACACGTGCGCGACCAGATGAGGACGTCGCGGTCTGCGATCGGATCGACATGCTGCTGGTCCGTGCCGGAGCCGGCGCGCCGCGGGCATTGCCGCTGTCGCTGATCTCGCGGCTCGAAACCTTCGCCACGGAACGGCTCGAGGTGTCCGGCGATCGGGTCGTCGTCCAGTACCGGAACGAGCTGATGCCGATCGTCGCGATCGACGAGGCCATCGACATGACCTCGCTCGCGGTGAACGCCGACAGGACGACCGCCCATCCGGTGCTGGTGTTCGACAATGGCGGCAAGCCGGTCGGGCTGATGGTCGAGAAGATCCTGGATGTCGTGAACATCGAGCTGCACGTGGAGCTCGGCAGCGACCGCCAGGGCGTGCTCGGCACGGCGATCATCGCCGGCTGCGCCACCGACATCGTCGACCCCGCCTTCTGGCTGACCCGCGCGTCGGGCAACTGGTTCCGCAGCCAGACCGCAGCCAGCCGGCAAAGGCAGCGCCTGCTGGTCGTCGACGACAGCAGCTTCTTCCGCCAGCTGCTGGCGCCGAGCCTGTCTGCTGCCGGCTACGACGTCACCCTCGCCGACTCCGCCGAGCGGGCGCTGGCGATGCAGGAGGCAGGCCGCAGCTTCGATGCCATCGTCTCCGATCTCGAGATGCCGGGCCTCGGCGGCCTCGGCTTCGCGCGCACGATCCGTGCCGGCGGCCGATGGTCGACGCTGCCGATGCTGGCCCTGACCGCAAGCGACGCGGTGCAGGAGGCGCGTGCCGCCGGCTTCACCGACACCATCCGCAAGTTCGAGCGCGACACGCTGCTGCTCAGCCTCAAGCAGTGCCTGTCGCAGCCCGTCGACGCCTGAAGGAAACGCGACCATGTCCGCCCACCACGACCAGACCAGCCGCGGCGACCCGCGCGGCAGCGCCCGACGCGACGATGCGGCGGACGACCAGCAGGAGCAGGGCTTCGTGACGCTGACGCTGGCAGGCCAGCTTTGCGGCGTCCCGGTGCTGGCGGTCCGCGAGGTCATCACCGACAGCAAGATCGTCCGGGTTCCGCTGGCGCCCCCGGAGATCGCCGGCAACATCAACCTGCGCGGCCGGATCGTCATCGCGGTCGACACACGCCGCCGCCTCGGTCTCGAACCGGCGCCCGACATGGCCCAGCGCATCGCGCTGGTGGCGGACCTGAACGGAGAGCTCTTCGCGCTGCTGATCGATCAGGTGCAGGAGGTGCTGAGCCTGCGTGCCGACATGATCGAGGACACGCCCCCCAACCTGTCCAGCACCTGGCAGGAGTTCAGCAAGGGCGTATTCCGGCTGCCCGATCGCCTCATGGTGGTGCTGGATATCGGCAAGCTCCTGGCGCTGCCGACATGAGTGCTCCGACCGGAACCCAGCTCTGCCTGATCGTCGACGACAGTCGCACCGTGCGGCGCATCGCCCGGCGGATCATCGAGGAGGCGGGCCTGCGCGCCGCGGAGGCGGCCGACGGCGACGAGGGACTGGATGCCTGCCGCAGCCTGCGGCCGGACTACGTCCTGCTCGACTGGAACATGCCGCGCGTGAACGGCATCGAGTGTCTCAAGGCGATCAGGCGGGAGTTCGGCGACACGGCGCCGCAGGTGATCGTCTGCACCACCGAGAACGACCCCGAACATATCGTCATCGCGATCGAGGCAGGTGCCCAGGAGTTCATCATGAAGCCGTTCGACGCCCAGATCCTCCTGGGCAGGCTGGCCGAGGTCGGCGCCCGGCTCGGAGCATCCGCTTGATCCCGCCCCGCCCCGGCCCTGCGGTGATCCCGACGGCCGTCCCATCCGCCCCGAGCCGACGCGTCAGGGTGATGATCTGCGACGATTCGAGCATCATCCGCGCCCTGATCGCCCGCGCGTTAGAGGCGGACCCGGAAATCGAGGTGGTGGCGAGCGTGGCCAACGGCGCGCTCGCCGTCGAGTCGCTCAGACGCGTCCCGGCCGACATCGTGCTGCTCGACGTCGAGATGCCGGTGATGGACGGCCTGACCGCACTGCCGCTGCTGCTGCAGGTCGATCCGACGGTCCGCATCATCGTCGCATCCGCCTTGACCAGCACAGGTGCTGCGACCGCGATCCGCGCCATCCAGGCGGGCGCTGCCGACTGCCTGCACAAGCCACGGGCCGATACGCGCGACAGCTTCGCGCACGACATACGCAGCCGGGTCCTCGGCCTCGGTCGCCGGAAGATCGGACAGCTGTCGGCGCCGACCGCCATCCGCGCAGCCGTCCCGTCGATCCAGCTGCGGCCCGCCGCCTGCCGGACCCCGCTGCTGCTCGCCGTCGGCAGCTCGACGGGCGGGCCGCAGGCCCTGTTCACGCTGTTCGGCGGACTGACCCGCCGGCTGACGCAGCCGGTCGTCGTGACCCAGCACATGCCGCCGCTGTTCACCCGCAGCCTCGCCGAGCATCTGGCACGGCTCGGCCATCGGCCCTGCGTGGAAGCCGAGGACGGCATGCCGCTGCTGCCCGATCGCGTGCACGTGGCACCGGGCGACCGGCACCTCCTGGTCGAGGCCGTCGGCGATCGGCTGGTGGCCCGGATCACGGCGACGCCGCCGGTGAACTCCTGCAGGCCGTCGGTCGATCCGATGCTGCGCAGCGCGGTCGCGGCCTGCCAGGGTCGCGTCCTTACCGTGATCCTCACCGGCATGGGGCGCGACGGTGCTGCGGGCGCGCGGTGCGTGGTCGAGGCGGGCGGCGCCGTGCTGGCGCAGGACGAGAACAGCAGCGTCGTCTGGGGGATGCCAGGCGCCGTCGCGCGGGAAGGCCTGTGCCATGCGGTGCTGCCGCTGGACCGGCTGGCCGCGAAGGTAAACGAACTCGCGGTGGCGACATGAACGGCTTCGATGCCATCGCTGCCGCACTCAGAGCCCGTTCGGGCCTCTCACTGGGCGCAGACAAGGGCTACCTCGTGCAGGCGCGCCTGGAGCCGATCCTGAGGCGGCGGTCGTTCACGAGCCTTGTCATGCTGGCCGACCGCATGCGCACCGATCCGGCGCTGGAACGCGAGGTGGTCGAGGCGATGACGACCAACGAGACGCTGTTCTTTCGCGACGGCCGCCCGTTCGACCATCTTCGTGACGTCACGCTGCCGACGCTGCACGCCAGCCGGCCGCGAGGCATGCCGCTCCGCATCTGGTCGGCCGCCGCCTCGACCGGACAGGAGGCCTACTCGCTCGCCATGCTGATCAGCGAGATGGGTGCCGCCCTGGCCGGTCGGTCGATCGAGATCGTCGGCACCGACATCGCCCGCGAGCCGCTGGCCCGCGGCGAGCAGGGTCTCTATTCGCAGTTCGAGGTGCAGCGGGGCCTGCCGGCCCGGCTCCTGGTCAAGTATTTCAAGAAGGAGGACACCGGCTGGCGGATCAACCGGCAGCTCCGCGACATGGTCCGGTTCCGCGAGTGGAACCTCCTGTCCGACCTGTCGGGCCTCGGCCGCTTCGACGTCATCTTCTGCCGCAACGTGCTCATCTACTTCGACCAGGCGACCAAGGCCCGGACATTGGACGCGATCTCACGGCAACTGACCCCGGACGGGGTGGTCTATCTCGGCGGCGCAGAGACCGTGCTCGGCCTCAACAGCAGTCTGGCGCCGGTTGCAGGCGGTCACGGCATCCTCCAAAAGGCGCCCGCGTCGGGCGCGCTTCCCGCGATCGGCTGAGGATGGATCCCGGCGGGCTCGGGCGCGCGGCCTGAGCCGCCGGGCTGTCGAGACGGCGGGCAGCGGCCTCGCGAAGGCCTCAGGCGGCCGCAAGCTGCTGGCGCAGCTCGTCGTCATCGATCAGCAGGTCGCGGTCATAGGACAGGCCGGCGGCAGGAGGCTCCTCGCACTGGCGGCAGCGGACCTCGCGGTAGCTATGGCCGAACAGGTTGGCCAGGAACCAGAAGAAGGTGTCGGGCATCGCCTCGCCGGTGAACAGCAGCGCCTGGGCCGGCGTCGAGGCGAACACCAGGCTGGTCATCCCGGCACCCATCGCCCCTGCAACCACGCGGGCGTCACGCAACGTGGCCATCTGCTGCAGCAGGGACAGTCGGGGGGCGGGCAGGATGTGGTAGCGCTGCTCCTGGGCAAGCGCCTGCGCACGGGATGCGTCGGCGAAGTTGCGCCTGTAACCGGCTCCGCGGGCGACGAAAACGCGGTCGTGGCCGAGGCCTGCCACGCCATGCAGCAGCCGCTCCTGACAGTCGCGGACCAGAGGCGACATGTAGGTTCCGTGCTCGGTCATGCCCTCGACCAGGATCAGCGCGCGCGCGCGCACCGGCCGGGGGCCGGCAACCCTCACCCGGCCGTCGGCAACGCCGAGGCGACGCAGACTGGTCTGCATCACCTCGCCCAGCTGCGGGTCGGACACATCGTGCAGCAGCAGCCCGACCGCGGGATCGCGCAGCCGGTCCAGCACCAGATGCAGCCTCGGCAGCATCTCCATCAGCCAGTGGCCGTAGTTGCCGGCGCCGCGCTTCACGCCGAGCACGAGGGGCAGGTCGTGCACGACGGCGGCACCGCCGGCGATTGCCGCCCGCACCTGCTCCGCCGCCCAGCCGATCTCGACCGGGCTGTGCTGGGTGATGCTGGGCCGGTAGAGCGAGCCCGCACCATCGAATACCAACCCCTCACAGGCGACGAACACGTCCTGCAGCAGCCAGACCCGGATGTCGCGTGCGGCGAACACCCTCTGACGCTGAGCCCAGCAGGCCTCGACGATCGACGGCGGGATGCGCTCGGGATGCACGATATCGGGCGGCTCGGTGGAAAAGCCGGGGGAAACGATGCGCATCAGCAAGGCAGCCGTTGACGGCTCGACAACGAGCGGAGGACCCGAGGTCGCCACCCCCTGTCCGGCTTCTGCCGCCCCCTCAGTGACCGGCATTGTCTCCGGAAAAATCCGGCGCCCTGATGCCCGACAGCTCGAGTTGCCGCGCCAGTTCGGACTGGAGACGCCCCAGCGCCTGCTCGCTGCTGCCCTCGGCGCGCGCGACCAGCACGGCCTGGGTGTTGGAAGCGCGCAGCAGCCACCAGCCGTCATCGCTGCGGACGCGAACCCCGTCGATCGACGAGATCTGGATACCGGCGGTATCGGAGGCCGCGAGGCGGGCGGCGACCTGCTCGATCACGGCGAACTTGGCGGTGTCGTCGCAGTCGAAGCGAAGCTCCGGCGTGCTGACCGAGTGCGGCAGCGCCTCTCTGACGTCGGACAGCGGATGGTCCATCCGTGCCACGATGCCGAGCACGCGCACGGCGGCGTAGAGGGCGTCGTCGAAGCCGTACCAGCGATCGGCGAAGAACACGTGGCCCGACATCTCGCCCGCCAGCGGACTGCCGGTCTCGGCCATCTTCGCCTTGATCAGCGAATGGCCGGTCTTCCACATCAACGGCTGGCCCCCGGCACGCGCGACCTCGTCGAACAGGACCTGGCTCGCCTTGACGTCGGCGATGATGGTGGCGCCGGGGTGGGTCTTCAGCACGTCGCGGGCGAGGACGATCAGCAGCTGGTCGCCCCACAGGATCCGGCCCTTGTTGTCGACCACGCCGATACGATCGGCATCCCCGTCGAAGGCGATGCCGATGTCAGCCCCCCCGTTGACCACGGCGGCGACCAGCTGCTCGAGATTCTTCGAGATGGTGGGATCGGGATGATGGGCGGGAAACGTGCCGTCGATCGCCCCGTTCAGCACGGTATGCTGGCCCGGCAGCGCGCGGACCAGCCGCTGCAGGATCTCGCCGGCCGAGCTGTTGGCGTTGTCCCAGACCACCTTGAGGATACGGTCGCCGCCGTCCCAGTCGGAAATCAGCCGGGCGACATAGTCGTGCGCGACATCGACCGGGCGATCGCTGCCCGCGGTCTCGGCCACCACCTCGCCAGCGGCGGCGAGACGGCCGAGCTGCTGGATCTGCGCGCCGAAGAACGGCTTGCCGCCCAGCATCATCTTGAAGCCGTTATAGTCCGGCGGGTTGTGACTGCCGGTCACCATGATGCAGCCGTCGGTCGCGAGCGTGGCGGCGGCATAATAGAGCATCGGGGTCGGGCCGCAGCCGACGCGCAGCACCTCAATGCCGGACGCCTTCAAGCCCTCCACCAGCGCCGCCTCAAGCTCGGGCGAGGACAGGCGGCCGTCACGGCCGACCGCGACCGTGCGGCTCGCCTGGCCGGCCACCATGCTGCCGAAGGTACGACCGATCGCGAAGGCATCGGCCGGATGCAGGCTGTGGCCGACGATGCCGCGAATGTCGTATTCGCGCAGACTGGTCGGCTCGAACCGGTGGCTGAACGCCACTAGAGAACGCCGACGTAGTTCTTGAGAAACTCCTTCACCGCCGGCCCGAGGTCCGGACGCTCCAGCGCAAAGGCGATCTGCGCCTCCAGGAAGCCGATCTTGTCGCCGCAATCGAAGCGGCGGCCCTCGTAGCGCAGGCCGTGGAACGGGCCATGACCGATCATCTTGGCCATCGCGTCGGTGAGCTGCACCTCGTTGCCGGCGCCGCGCTCGAGCTTGCCGAGATGCTGCATCACCTCGGCGGTCAGCACGTAGCGGCCGATGATCGACAGGTTGGACGGCGCGTCCTCGGGCTTCGGCTTCTCGACCAGGCCGGTCACCTCGACCATGCGGCCGTCATCCTCGCCGATCTTGAGGATGCCGTAGCGGTTGGTGTGCTCGCGCGGCACCTCGGTCACCGCCACGACACTGCCGCCGGTCTGGTGGTAGGCGTCGGCCAGCTGCTTCAGGCACGGGGTCTTGGACAGCACGATGTCGTCGGGCAGCAGGATCGCGAACGGATCGTCGCCGATGAAGGAGCGCGCGCACCAGATGGCGTGGCCGAGGCCGAGCGGCTCCTGCTGGCGCACGGCCACGATCGAGCCCGGCTGCATGCTGGCTTCCTGCAGCGCCGCCAGCGCCTCCGGCTTGTTGCGCTCCTTGAGCGTGGCCTCGAGCTCGTAGGCGCGGTCGAAATACTCGACCAGCGCGGTCTTGCCGCGGCCGGTGATCATGCAGAACTGCTCGATCCCGGCGGCGCGCGCCTCGTCGATCGAATACTGGATGAGGGGCCTGTCGACGACCGGCAGCATCTCCTTGGCCATCGCCTTGGTCGCCGGCAGGAAACGCGTGCCGAGGCCCGCGACCGGGAGGACTGCCTTGCGTAAGGGCTTGATCACGTTCTCTGCCTTCCCCTCGGATGCCGCTGGAACATCGGCATGATGATGACAGGAAGGTGCCACGCGGTCGCCGCAGCTGCAATCCTAGACGTAACGATCGACGTTGGAGGACGGCGCGGGAAAGCGGCGGACCCGGCAACTGCGCGTGTCGCGCGAGCACGGGAGGAAGGGATTTGGTGCGGTCGAGAAGACTCGAACTTCCACGAGGTTTCCCCCACAAGCACCTCAAGCTTGCGCGTCTACCATTCCGCCACGACCGCACCGTGACATCCCGTTGACCGTGGGCCATATCGGGAGCGACGGAGGGCCTATAGACGATGGATGCCGACACGGCAATCGCCGATCAGCCAGCATCGTCGGCCGGACCCGTCTGGCTGCGCAGCGACCGGCTGGTGCCGTATCCGGACGCCATGGCACGGATGCGCGACACCGTGGCGCGGCTGCGGGACGGCGATGGCGCCGAGACGGTCTGGCTGCTGGAGCATCCGCCGACCTTCACCGCCGGCACTTCCGCGCGGCCGGACGACCTGTTCAATCCGCTCGGCTTCGAGACCTTCGAGGCCGGACGCGGCGGACAATGGACCTATCACGGGCCCGGGCAGCTGGTGGCGTATGTGATGCTGGACCTGCAGCGACCGCACGGGCCGGTGCCGGCGCGCGACGTGCGGGCCTATGTGCGGGCGCTGGAGCAATGGCTGATCGCAGCCCTGGCCCGGCTCGGCGTCACTGCCGGACGGCGCGAGGGCCGGGTCGGAGTATGGGTTGCGGGCGCAGACGGACGCGACAGCAAGATCGCAGCACTCGGCGTTCGCATGACGCGCTGGGTGAGCTGGCACGGGGTCTCGCTCAACATCGACCCCGAGCTCGGGCATTTCGACGGGATCGTGCCCTGCGGGATCCGCGAGCACGGCGTGACGAGCCTGCGCGCTCTGGGCCTTGCCGCGACGCGAGCGCAGGTGGAGACGGCGCTGCGGGAGAGCTGGCCAGACTGCTTCGGCAACGCCGAGCCGACATCCTGCGGCAGTTCGTGGCGCCAGAGCCCAGGAACGTCCTGAAGCAGCGGGATCTGTCCGGCCGGGACGCCGGATCAACCCAGCTGCAGGATCGCCTCCGCCTAAGCGCGCAACGATCCTTGAGCAACGGCGTGGCCGACGCCAGGCAGGAGCAACGCGGTTGTGACGATGAGACGGCTTTTTCGGAACCGGCCGAGGAACGCCGACTACCCGTCCCGACCGGCGGGGTGACGATCCGCTGCCAGATCCGACGCCTGCCGCAACGCGTCGTCGAGCGCCTTCTCTCGCTGCTCGGCATTGACCGCGATGCCTTCGGCCACGATCGCCTCGACCTCCGGGATGCCGATGAAGGCGAAGGTGCCGCGGAGATAGGACTCCGCATGCTCGAACGCCGCATAGGGCGATCCGGCTCCATAGAAGCCGCCGCGTGACAAGGCCAGGATCACCCGCTTGCCGCCGGCAAGGCCCACCGGACCGTCTGCCATGTAGTGGAAGGTCTTCCCGGCAACCACGACCCGGTCGATCCAGGCCTTCAGCTGGCTCGGAATGGTGAAATTGTAGAGCGGCGCGCCGATCACGACGATGTCGGCTGCGAGGAACTCGTCCAGGGCGGCTCCGCCGAGAGCCAGCTCCTCTTGCTGCGCCTGGTCATGTTGGACGTCCGGCTTCTGGCCGGCCAGATACGATCCGGACAGATGCGAGATCGGAGCCGCGGCCAGGTCGCGCCCGACGACGCGGAGATCGTGATGCAGCGCCTGCAGACGTGCGACGACGGCAGCCGATACCGTCCGGGTGACCGAGTTCTCGCCAAGGATGCTGGAATCGATATGCAACAGGTTCATCGGTGAGGCTCCCATTCGGAGGCTGGACGCTAGTGCGGTGCTAGGAGGATGAGGTGGGCGGCGAGAACAGGCTCGGGTCGAAGGTCTGCCCGACCTCCTGGTCGTAGAGATGGAAGCGGGTGCGGCGGCGCTCGGCGTCCACGGCCTCCAGACCGGACAGCAGCAGCGAGCCGTCTGGGCGCACCACGAAGAACAAGGTCAGCAGGCCTTGCGCCGGGTTGCTGGAACGCGTCAGCGAGAGCTGCAGCGCGCCCGGGCTGCGCTGCACGTCGGTGACATCGACCTCGCCGGACAGATGCACGGGACCGGACAGCAGCAGGCCGAGCGGATTGGCAGACAGCGACACCCGCGTGATGGAAGCCGTCGCGGCGTCGCGCACCGTCAGCCGGCCGCGCGTCGCCACCACGATCCGGGCGGATGGGGTGAGATAGTCGAGGCGGAGATGGCCGGTCTCGAACCAGGCGACGCCGCTGGCGCTGCCGTTGTCGGGACCGAGCTGCAGGAAGCGCGCCTTGAGGCCGCGCATGGTGTCGAGCGCCGCCTGCGCCTGGTCGATGCCGGCCTGCTCGCCGGCCGTATGCGGCGTGACCGGGGCCCCGAGCGCGCAGGCGCCGAGCAGGCCGCACAGCAGAGCCAGTCCCGCCGGAGGCAGGCGGCGTCGGTGGCGCGCGTGCATCGCCGAGCCGCTCAGGCCGCAGGCGACGCGGTCTCGCGCGTCCGCGCCGGATCCTCCAGATCGTAGAACAGCCGGTCGATGCGGGAGAAGTTCGGGTTGAAGAACGGGTCGCTCTTGAAGAACGGCTTGTCGCCCCAGCGCTCGTACATGGTCTGCTGCTCGCGGAAGAAGCGGGCTTCCTGATCCGGCCGCATGTCGCTGCCGCGCGACAGGCTCTCATGGTGCTCGGCGATGAAGTCGGCGCACCAGACGATGCGGTGGCCGCTGTCATAGACCTTCAGGCACAGATCGACGTCGTTGTAGGCGACCTTGAGGTGCTCCTCGTCGAAGCCGCCGACCGCGCGGAACACGTCCGCGCGGATCAGCATGCAGGCGGCGGTGACGGCGATCAGGTCGTGGCTGAGGCGGCCGCGGCCGATATAGCCGTAATCGTCGTCGGGAATGCCGAGATGGATATGCGCCGCCACCCCGTGCGTGCCGACCACCACGCCCGCATGCTGCACGGTCTTGTTGGGGTAGAGGAACTTGCCGCCGACGATGCCGATCCTGTCGTCCGACAGCGCCTCGCCGAGAATGCGGTCGAGCCAGCCATCGTCGGTGATGAACACGTCGTTGTTCATGAACACGAAGAACTCGGCGTCGTTGTCCTGCGTGGCCAGGTTGTTCAGGCGCGAGTAGTTGAACTCCTCGATCACGTCCAGCACGCGGACGTTCTCGATCGCGCGGATGTCCTTGAAGAACTTCTTGGCCTCCGGCGAGGTCGACCAGTTATTGACCAGCACGATCTCGAAATGGTCGTAGGCGGTGTTCTCGAGCAGGCAGGCGACGCAGTGCCGGGTGGTCTCGATCTGGTCGCGGAACGGGATGATGATCGAGACCTTCGGGTGGCGCTGCGGGATCCACTGCACGCCGTAGATGGTCAGCCCGTTGATCGAGGATACCTCCGCCACCTGTCCCAGGCGCTTCAGGTGGTCGTCGACCGCGCGCACGCCGGCATCGACCGCATAGCCCTTCTTCGACACGTCGGCCGCCGTCGAGTTCGGGGTGATGCGCCAGTGATACAGCAGCTCGGGCACGTGCACGATCTGCGACGGCGACAGCACCTCCGAGCAGCGCAGGATGAAGTCGTGGTCCTGGGCGCCGTCATATTCCTTCTTCAGCAGCCCGACCGTGCGCATCGTCGCCGTCTCCACCACGGTGAGATGGCAGACATAGTTGCAGCCGAGCATGTAGCGGTAGTTCCAGTCCGGCTTCAGGTTCGGCTCCAGGAAGTATCCCGCCTGGTCGATCTTGTCCTCGTCCGAATAGAGCAGCTTGGCGCCGGTGCGCTGGGCCGTGCGGATCATCACCTCGAGGGCCACGTCGACGATCATGTCGTCATGGTCGAAGAACACCGTATATTCGCCGATCGAGGCCTCCATGGCGATGTTGGTCGCCCTGGCGATGCCCACGTTCTTCTTCGAGCGGATGCAGCGGATGCGCTTGTCGGCGGCGCAGAACTCGTCGATCTTGTCCGACACCTCCTTCGACTTGGAGCCGTCGTCGACGATGACGAGATCCCAGTTCTCGTATGTCTGGGCGATCACGCTCTCGATCGCGGCGACGAAATCCGACAGCAGCGGCTTGTAGGTCGGCACCATGACGGTGACCAGCGGCTCGGCCGGCAGCGTGCCGGCCTGCTTCAGCGCGCGACGCTCTGCCGCGACACGGGCGCGCAGGTTCTCGTAGTAGCGGCGCGCCCAGCGGTCATAGTCGCCGAGATGGTAGCCCTGGCTCGGCAGCAGCGTGGTGATCTCGCGCCGCAGCCGCTCCATGTCGGCATACATGCGGCTCATGTCGTTGGCGATCGAGACCAGCTTGCCTTCAAGGAAGTTCGACACCGTCGCGGTGACGAACGGACTGTTGTCGAGCTCGATCATCTCGGGCAGCAGGAAGAACCGGAAGGTCTGCGCGTAATCCTTCTGGAACGCGTGCGGGATCGTGAACTCGAAGCCGCAGTTCGGATCGCAGCCGAGCACGTTGCCGACATCGCGGCGGAAGCGATCCGCCTTGATCTGGGCGATCCTGACATTGTCGCAGGTGATCAGGATGTCGCAGCGCGCTTCCGCCACCGGGTTGCGGCCGACCTTGCGCAGCGCCCACCCGCGCAGCGCGTTATGCACCAGCCCGTCGACATTGCCCTGCGCCGTGACCAGCGGACGGTCGGTGAACTCGTAGGACGGGCTGAGGTCGCTCAACCCGCCGCCGCCCATGTGCGGCAGCACCTTGCCGTCGGGCAGCATGAAGCTCAGCACATGCGGGTCGTTGTCGAGATGCTCGTCCGGCACGTCGAACCCGAAGCCCACCTCGGCGGTCGCCAGGCCGAGCGCGCCGCGCACGTCCTCGCGCACCTCGCTGCAGGCGACGGTGCCCACGACCTGGCCATCGACCAGGGCGGTCAGCTGCACCACGTCGTGCGGCGAGACGAGATCGGTCACCCAGCCGGAGGCATGACCGGACTTGTAGCGGTCGAAGTAACCATTGTAACGGGTCGAGGTCGCATTCGGCATAGTTTCGTCGAAGTCGGCCATTCCGGCACCCCGTTACGTGAACATTTTGACAGGTGAGGCTCGATGGCAAATTAACGGATCATCGAGGCCGGCGCAAACATTGCCGGTGACTACGCAGCCGATGCCGAGGACCGGCGGCAGCGGCGGCATCAGCGCAGCCGGTCTTGCTCCTCCGGCGTCCGCAGCGTGAGCGACAGCGCATGCAGGCCGCCGCGGAACTCCGCCTCGAGCGCGTCGTGCACCAGACGCGACCGCTGCACCCGGCTGAGCCCGGAAAAGGCGGCGCTCACCACCAGCAGCGCGTAATGGGTCTCGCCGGCTGCGGCCGACGCGCCAGCCTCCCGTACCCCCGCATGACCGGCATGACGGGCGCTCTCGTCGTCGAGTGCGGCGTGCAGCGGCGCGAACCGTTCGTCGATGCGGGCCCCGATGCGGGCAGCCCGGCCGGTCCCGGCCGGCTGCATCGCGGCAGGCCGCCCGGCATCGCGGCGCTCATGCGGCTCCTCGGCATTCCCCGTCATGGCGTTCTCCCGTTCTGGCTGCGAACCGGGCGGCGCCGGGTCCGGCTTCCTCTTGCACGAGCCGGAGCAGCGCGCACATAACCGTCCTGATGATGCGACGGAACCAGCGACACCGGGCGTTCGACCCCGATCCGGCAGCGCCGAGCCGCTGCTGCGACATGCCCGGCTGCAGCGAACCGGCCGGCTACCGGGCGCCGCGCTCGCGCCAGACGCTCAACGAGTATTTCTGGTTCTGCCTGGATCATGTCCGCGATTACAACGCCCACTGGGACTACTACAAGGGCATGACGCCCGGGCAGATCGAGGCGCATCTGCGCGCCGACGTCTCCTGGAACCGCCCCTCCTGGCGCCTCGGCCATCTCGGCGGCGCGGCGGCGTTCGACGAGGAGCAGGTGCTCGATCCGCTGGGATTGCTGCGCGGCACTGCGGAGGCGCGCGTGCGGAGCAAGCAGCGCGCCCACCAGGTCGATCCGCGGCCGGAGGCGCTGCGCGAGCCGCTGGACGCACTGGGGCTGGGCTGGCCGGTCTCGCTCGCCGAGGTCAAGAGCCGCTACAAGGACCTCGCGCGACGCCACCACCCGGATGCCAACGGCGGCAGCCGGGAGTCCGAGGAACGCTTGAAGACGATCAACGTAGCCTACACGGCCCTGCGCCAGCACCTGGCGGAGCGGCAGGCCGGACTGGCCGAGGCGGGCTGACGCCGCCGCGCGGCACGGTGCCGCCACTGGATCTTGCCCTGAACGAGGGTTTTCGCCGCGGCATCGGTCACGCGGCATGGATGGACGGGACACGGGTTGCATGGACGATATCGCCGAACGCGCACGGATGGGCATGGCCATGAGTGACGAGCCGCATCCCGCCTCGGATCTGGGCGACGCCGGCGTCGAGGGGCTGCCGCCGACCTCGATGCTGTCGACGCCCGACATCATGCTCGGCGCCCGCGCCCTGTTCGGCCTCGATCTCGACCTGCAGGTCCCGGCCTTCTCGCTCCGCACCGAGCACGTGCCCGACATCGATCCGGCCTACAGGTTCGACCACGACACCACCGTGGCGATCCTGGCGGGCTTCGGCCACAACCGCCGCGTGATGATCCAGGGCTATCACGGCACCGGCAAGTCAAGCCACATCGAGCAGGTGGCGGCGCGGCTGAACTGGCCCTGCATCCGCATCAACCTCGACAGCCACATCAGCCGCATCGACCTGATCGGCAAGGATGCCATCGTGCTGAAGGATGGCCGCCAGATCACCGAGTTCCGCGAGGGGCTGCTGCCGTGGGCGCTGCAGCACCCGTGCGCGCTGGTGTTCGACGAATACGATGCCGGCCGCCCCGACGTGATGTTCGTGATCCAGCGGGTGCTTGAGCTGGAAGGGCGGCTGACGCTGCTGGACCAGAACCGCGTGATCCGGCCGAACCCGTCCTTCCGGCTGTTCGCCACCGCCAACACCGTCGGGCTCGGCGACACCACTGGCCTCTATCACGGCACCCAGCAGATCAATCAGGGGCAGATGGACCGCTGGAACATCGTCACCACCCTGAACTACCTGCCGCATGCGCAAGAGACCGCCATCGTGCTGGCCAAGACCGGCTGGGACGGGCGCGACATGGCGCAGAAGCGCCGGGTCGAAAGCATGGTGGCCCTGGCCGACCTGACCCGGGCCGGCTTCATCCACGGCGACATCTCGACGGTGATGTCGCCGCGCACGGTGCTCACCTGGGCCGAGAACGCGCGCATCTTCGGCGAGCTGGGCTTCGCCTTCCGCCTCACCTTCCTCAACAAGTGCGACGAGGCGGAGCGGGCGACGGTCGCGGAATACTACCAGCGCTGCTTCAACGAGGAGCTGATGCCGGCGGCGCGGTCCGCCAAGGCGCGGTGAGCGGCGCATGAGCGGCAGCGGCGACAACAGCCGCAGCGAGGCCTTCAAGCGCGCGACCGCCGGCACGCTGCGGGCGATCGGCGGGCAGAAGGAGGTGCAGGTCACCTTCCAGGCCGGCCCCGTCCAGGTCACCGAGACGCGGGTGCGGCTGCCGCAGCCGAGCCGGTCGCTGCCGGAAGCCGAGATCGCCAAGATGCGGGGCGCTGCCGACGCGGCGGCACTGCGGCTGCGCCATCACGACAGCGGCGTGCATGCCGCCCGCACCCCCGAACCGCGCGACGCGCGCGAGGTCTACGACGCGCTGGAGCAGACGCGGGTCGAGGTGGTGGGGGCGCGCCACATGGCGGGAGTCGCGGCCAACCTGCGCTCCCGGCTCGACGCCGACTGCGAGCAGGCCGGCTACGACCGGATGACGCGCCGCGAGCAGATGCCGATGGCGGCCGCTTTGGCGATGCTGGCGCGCGAGCGCCTGTCCGGCGACGCGCCGCCGCCGCACGCCGCCCGCATGCTCGAACTGTGGCGCAGCTCGCTCGCCGACGGCGCCGACCTGGCGCTCGACGAGCTCGCGGCCGCCCAGGACGACCAGACCGCCTACACCCGCGCCGCCCGCCGCCTGCTCGCCGCCTACGAGCTGGCCGAGATGGATGTCGAGACCGAGGAGGAGGACGAGGACAGCGGCGATGCCGGCGACGACCAGCCGGAACAGCCGTCCGAGCAGCCGCCCGCTCCCGAGCAGGAGCAGGGGCAGGGCAGCTCCGATGCCAGCCCGGGCGCCGAGCAGGAAACCGCCGGCGCCGGCGATGCCGAGGAGCAGGACGAGACCGAGGGCGAGGCCGGCGCCGCGGAAGGCGAGGATCGTCCCGGCGGGCCGCAGCGGCAGCGCGAGCCCACCCAGGCGGAGGCCGGCACCGCGTATCGCGCCTTCAGCCGCGAGTTCGACGAGGAGATCGCCGCCGAGGCGCTGTGCGATTCCGACGAGCTGTCGCGGCTGCGCCAGCAGCTCGACCAGCAGCTTCTCAACATGCAGGGCGTGGTCTCCAAGCTCGCCAACCGGCTGCAGCGCCGGCTGATGGCGCAGCAGACGCGGGCCTGGGAGTTCGACCAGGAGGAGGGCATCCTCGATGCCGGCCGCCTCGCCCGCGTCGTGGTCAACCCGATGCTGTCGCTGTCCTACAAGCACGAGCGCGACACCGACTTCCGCGACACGGTGGTCACCCTGCTGCTCGACAATTCGGGCTCGATGCGCGGACGACCGATCACCGTGGCGGCGATGTGCGGCGACATCCTGGCGCGCACGCTGGAGCGCTGCGGCGTCAAGGTCGAGATCCTGGGCTTCACCACCCGCGCCTGGAAGGGCGGCCAGAGCCGCGAGCGCTGGATCGCGGCAGGCAAGCCGCGCGATCCGGGCCGGCTGAACGACCTGCGGCACATCATCTACAAGGCGGCCGACATGCCGTGGCGGCGGGCGCGCCGCAATCTCGGCCTGATGCTGCGCGAGGGGCTGCTGAAGGAGAACATCGACGGCGAGGCGCTCGGCTGGGCCTACCGTCGCCTGCTCGACCGGCGCGAAAGCCGTCGCATCCTGATGGTGATCAGCGACGGCGCCCCGGTGGATGACAGCACCCTGTCGGTCAATTCCGGCAGCTACCTGGAGCGCCACCTGCGCGAGGTGATCGCCGAGGTGGAAAAGGCGCGGGCTGTCGAGCTGATCGCGATCGGCATCGGCCACGACGTCACGCGCTACTACCGCCGGGCTGTGACCATCACCGACGCCGAGGAGCTGGGCGGCACGATGCTGGCCAAGCTCTCGGAACTGTTCGACGAGGATGCGGCGCGGAGCCAGTCCCGCGGCCGGGTGCGACCGCTGCGCGCGGCGTGACCGCCCCCGGCGCGCCCACGCCGCCCACACCGGCCGCAGACGCGCTCGCCGCGGTGCCGCCAGGGCTGCAGCTGCCGGCGCGCGCCGCGGCGTCGGCAGGCATCGGGCTGCTCGCCGGCATCGGCTTCACCATCCCGGCGCTGACCTACCTGCACACCGGGACCGGGAGCCACCAGACGCTGCTGCTGCTGCTCGCAGCCGCCTGCGCGATCCTGCTGGTCAGGCGCGCGGGACGGCTGCTGCGCCCGGTGCTGGACGGGGCCCCGCCGCCCTGGCGGCTGCCGCTGCTGGGGCTCTACGGCCTGGCGGCGATGTCGCTGCCGGCCTCGCTGCTGCTCGGCCACCCCGGCCGGGCGGAAGCGCCCGTCATGCAGGCCGCCCCCGCGGCACGCTGACACCTGCCCCATGGGACGTGTGCCCGGGAGCCGGTCCGCCGCAGACACAAGCCTGACCGCTCCGACCGTGCCCGCCTCCGGCACGGACCGGCTCGCGACGAGGCCAGCCTGTTTGATCGGGCGCGAACGCCGGCCATGCCCCCGCCGCGTCGCCGCCCGGTCGTCAGCCGGCCGCGTGCGACCGGCTCAGCATCGCCTGCATGTCGGCGCGGGCGGCGGGAAGGTTCTGGACGTAATCCTCGGCCACCAGCGACAGCGTCTGCACCGAGATGGCGTGCTGCATGTCGCTGTCCTGCCATCTGCCGTGCTTCGACAGCGCGAACACCAGCAGCCGGCCGATGCGTCCGGCCATCGACTGCTCCGCCAGCCGCAGCGCGTGGCGGCGGACCGCCTCCCCGTCCGCCGCCCAGGCGAACTCGGCCTCCAGCAGCTGCTGCATCTCGGCCACGACCGGATACAGCCCGTTCAGGAACAGCTGGTGGGTTTCCGGGTAGTAGCGGCCGGCCCAGTCGGTGACCCCGCGCGCCTCGATCTCGTCTTTGTCGCGCAGCAGCAGGATCTCCGGCGGCGGCTCGAAGTCCATGTCGTCCGGCGGGTCGGATGGCTGATGCGGCTCCGGCGCCGCATCGGCCGCCGGACCGGCCTCCTGCGGGTCCGGCGGCCCGGATCCGGCCGCTGTCGGCAGGGCGCGCGGCCGGCGCCTGACCCTGAGGGCGCGCAGCAGCCGGCCGAGATCGGCATAGATCTCGTCCGACACCTGGGCTGCCGGCGCCTGGCTGTCGATGATCTCGATCAGCCAGTCCGGCCGGTTCAGGTGCACCGCCTCGGCGAAGTGCCGGCAGATCACCTGCGCCTGGTCGGCTCCGGCATAGCGCAGGAACTGGCGGTAGCCGTCGGGAACGATGCCGTAGCCGTTTGGGATCTCGATGAACACCGAGATCGAGCGCGCCGCGAACGGCACCCCGAAGATCGGCGCCATGTGCAGCCACTGCTGCCAGCGATGCACGTCGTACAGCTCGTCCTTGTAGATCAGGCCGGCGGCGCCGTGCACCGGGAACAGCGCGCCGCGCCCGGCCCGGCTCCGGCCCGCCGTTTCCGGCAGCGGCGCGTCATGGACGTAGTGCAGCACCACCCCGTCCGGCAGCGCGACCGAGGCGGACCGGCTGTAGTCGCGCGGGATGCGCTCGGCCAGCGGCTCGAACCGGCATCCGCCCTGCGTGTCGAGCAGCAGCTCGACGCCGTCCTCGATGCGGTAGAACCGGTAGGCCAGCTCCTCCGCCAGCCAGTACGCCGGCATGCCGGGCTCGCCCCGATACGGATCGCGCAGCGTGTCCTGCCCGGCCGCGTTGCCGAACAGCACCACCTCGGTCCAGTCGTAGGACAGCTCGCGGCCTTCCGCGACCGCGTCCGCCGTCGCGTCCAGCACGTCCTGCCACGTGCCGTCCGGTGCTGCGCGTCGCAGCCGGCCATAGACGCCGTCGCGGCAGCCCAGCAGCACCTCGTGCACGACGCCGTCATGGCAGGAGCGGTAGCGCAGCCCGTGCCGGTTCGACGGCAGCGAGGCGACCTTGGCGCCCATGCCGAAATTCTGGTCGAGCCGGTGCTCCTTGCGGATCGAGGCGGCGATGTCGCACATGCCGAACAGCTCGGCCGCATCCATGCCGCGGCCGGTATTCCAGATCGCGAGCTTCGGCACGCCCTCGATCGGGATCGCCGACAGCCGGACCTGCCGGGCGCCGGCGGGTGCCGTCGCCGCCGCCTCGAGCGCGTTCCTGACCAGCTCGCGCAGCATCATCAGCTTCGGGCAGCGCTCGATCATGCTGGCGACGAGGAAGCTCTCGTCGCCGACGCGAAGCTGGGTGACCTGGGCCGCCACCATCGGCGCCGTCAGGCGACCACCAGGGGCAGCTGCTGCATCCCCGGCACTGTCACCAGACCCTTGTCGGTGATGCGGATGTCGGGGATCACCGACAGCGGGATCAGGTTGAAGCCCATGTAGGGCATCGTGCAGCCCTGCGCGTCCCACGCCTGCTTCAGCCGCATCGTCTCGGCGGCGATCCCGGTCGCGCGCCGGTCCGACAGCAGTCCCGCGATCGGCAACGCCACCTGCGCGCGGACCTCGCCGCCGCCCACCACCACGACGCCGCCCCCCAGGCTGCGGATCGTCTCCACCGCCAGCCGCATCGACGCCTCGTCGCGGCCGGCGACGACGATGTTGTGCGCGTCATGGCCGACCGAGCTGGCGACGGCGCCCTCCACCAGGCCGAAGCCCTGCAGCAGCCCGCGCGCGGCCTCGCCGCCCCGCCCGTGCCGCTCGATCACGCTGATGAAGCACAGCCCGTGCGCCTCGAGATGCACCGCCCAATCCGAGGCGGGCTTCAGCGCCACCACCTCGTGCCTGAGCGCGATGTCGGACGGGCTCTCGGTCCGGATCACGTTGACCCGGCACCGGCCCTTCGGCAGCGGCGGCACCAGGCGCGGGATCTCGGCCAGGCTCACGGTGCGGTAGGCGGCGTCCGGATAGCGGTAGCGGCCGGTCTCGAGCTGGCGCTCCAGCAGCGGCGTGATCTGCCGGTTCTCCACCATCAGCGCGCCGCCATACCAGGTGTGCTGCACCGTCATCGCATCGTCGAGCAGCACCAGGTCGGCGCGCCTGCCGCCGCCCAGGCCGCCGATCTCGCCGTCCATGCCGTAGCGGGTCGCCGGATGCAGCGAACCGAGGCTCCAGGCGCGCTCCGCCGGCAGCCCGGCCGCGATCGCCTGGCGCACCACCCAGTCCAGGCCGAAGGCGAACAGGTCGCAGGCGTCGCGATCGTCGGTGCAGACGCAGACGCGCTTGGCGTCGACACCCAGCTCCGTCACGGCGCGCACCGCCTCGGGCAGGCTGTGCCAGGGGGTGCCGGGCGGGCCGCCGCGCAGGAACACCCACAGCCCGGCCTCGATCATGTCGTCCGCGATCTCGCGCGTCACCGCCTCGTGCGTGTCGGTGATGCCGCTCGCCGCATAGGCCGCCACGAACTCGCGGCCATAGACGTGGCCGCTGACCGGCCGGCCGCGGCGCAGCGCCTCGGCGATGATGCCGTGGCTGCGTTCGTCGCCGTCGCAGACCGCCACGAAGTCCATCTTCTCGCCGAGCGCCACGGCTTCCGGCCAGCGGTCGAACAGTGCCGCGATCCTGGCTGCCGTGAGGTCGCCGCCGGCCGTCTCGAAGCGGGGCGAGGTCGCCGGCACCGTGCTCGGCACCGTCAGGAAGACGTTGAGCGGTGCCGCCCGCGCATCCTCCAGCATCCATTCGACTCCCGCCACGTCAGCCACGTTGGCGATCTCGTGGCTGTCGCAGAAGATCGTGGTGGTGCCGTTGAGCAGGGCCGCCTCCGCATAGGCGCAGGCGGTCATCATGCTGCTCTCGATGTGCAGGTGCGGATCGACCAG
This sequence comes from uncultured Acetobacteraceae bacterium, assembly GCA_964236105.1. Taxonomy (GTDB): domain Bacteria; phylum Pseudomonadota; class Alphaproteobacteria; order Acetobacterales; family Acetobacteraceae; genus Lichenicola. The sequence continues at coordinate 170,292 of CAXSBC010000002.1, forward strand.
GCCGGGGGCGATGATGCCGCCCTGCACGTCGGTGACCCGGCCGGGCTCCAGGCCGCCGGCGCGTGCGGCGCCGGCCGGCTTCATCGCGGCGATGCGGCCGCGATGCACCCACAGCTCGCGGTCGGGCAGCATGCGCTCGGAATAGGTCGACAGCACGCGGGCGCCGGTGACCACCAGCTCCGGCGCCGTCCGCCCCGAGGCGACGGCGGCCAGCTCGCGCGTCACCTGGTGCAGCGGCGGGACGGAGAAGCGGGTCAGGCTGCGGTCGCTGGTCATGACGCCATGCTACCACCGGGCCGGACAACGAAAGCAAGCGATGCGGACCGGGCGGCCCGCCCGGTCCGGATGGCGGAGCCGGGCGGGTTATGGGGCATCGGCCGACCTGCTAGGTAGCCTGATGCTGAAGGGTTTCCTCACCGTCGGCGGCTGGACCATGCTCAGCCGCGTCCTGGGCCTGGTCCGCGACCAGCTGCTCGCCGCGATGATGGGCGCGGGCCCCATGCAGGACGCCTACCAGGTGGCGTTCCGGCTGCCGAACCTGTTCCGCAGGCTGTTCGGCGAGGGCGCGTTCAACGCCGCCTTCGTGCCGCTGTTCTCCGGCCTGCTGGCGCGCGAGGGTGCCGAGGTCGCACGCGGATTTGCCCGCGAGGCGCTCGGCGTGCTGCTGTTCTGGCTGCTTTGCCTGACCGTCCTGGGCGAGCTGTTCATGCCGCAGGTGATCCGGGCGATCGCGCCCGGCTTCGGCGCCAACTACCCGCTCGCGGTGTCGCTCGGGCGCATCACCTTCCCCTATGTGCTGCTGATCTGCGCTGCCGCCCTCGTCTCCGGGGTGCTGAACGGGCTGGAGCGGTTCGGCGTCGCGGCGGCGGCCTATGTGCTGTTCAACGTGGTGGGGATCGCCGCCATCCTGTTCCTGACGCCGCACGTCGCCAGCGTCGCGCATGCCGCCGCCTGGGGGATCACGGCCTCGGGCGTGGTGCAGCTCGCCGTGCTGATGGCCGCCGCCAGCCGCGCCGGCATGCCGCTCGGCCTGCCCCGCCCCCGCCTCACGCCGCGCATGCGGCTGCTGATGCGGCGCATGCTGCCGGGCCTGATCGGCAGCGGCATCACCCAGCTCAATCTGGGCATCGACACCATCATCGGCACGCTGCTGCCGGCCGGCAGCGTGTCGCTGATGTATTTCGCCGACCGGGTGAACCAGCTGCCGCTCGGCGTGCTGGGCGCCGCCGCCGGCACCACCCTGCTGCCGGTGCTGACCCGGCAGGTGCAGAACAAACAGATCGCGGAGGCCGCCCGGACCCAGAACAGCGCCATCGAGTACGCGCTGATCCTGACCATCCCGGCGACCCTCGCCCTGATGGTGCTGGCGGCACCGATCCTGTCGGCGCTGTTCGGCTACGGCCGGTTCACGCCCCGCGACGTGGCGCTGTCGGCGCAGTCGCTGACCGCCTACGCGTTCGGCCTGCCCTTCTTCGTGCTGATCAAGGTGCTGGCGCCCGGCTTCTTCGCGCGCGGCGACATGGTGACGCCGGTGCGGATCGGCATGGCCACGCTGGCAGTCAATCTCTGCCTCAACCTCGCCTTGATGCGGCCGCTGCAGCATGTCGGGCCGCCGCTCGCCACCAGCCTCGCCTCGCTGGTCAATGCGGCCGTGCTGACGACCCTGCTGCTCCGGCGCGGCTTTCTGCAGCCGGATCGCAGGATGCTGTCGCGGCTGCTGCGGATGGGCGTGGCCGCGGCGGCGATGGCCGCGGTGCTGGCACTGCTGTCGCACGGCCCGCTGAGCGGGCTCGCGCAGCGGCACGGGCTGTTCCGGATCTCGCTGCTCGGCCTGCTGGTCGCGACCGGCATGCTGACCTACGCGCTGTGCCTGCAGCTGCTGGGCGTCGTGGAGATGCGCGGTGTGCCGGGCAAGCTCGCCGCCCGGCTGCGGCGCCGCGATGGAGCAAAGCGCCCCGGCTGACCGATGCCGGACCGCCGGCGACCAGATATTGCGCCAACTGGACATTCCTCAGCAACAAACCGTGCCGAATCGGTGACAGATCGGTGCTTTCGCCAACATGAGTGCCGCAGCGGCACGGTTTTGCGTGGACAGCGAAACGAAATCGCCCAAAGAGACAGGTCCAGAAAGAGCGACAGCTTGCCCAGCAGGACCCGGTTCGGCTCCGCACGACCTGTCAGGCTCGCGACCCTGATCGGAGGACCGGATGACCCTGCTCGCTGCATCTGCCTCGAACGCCCCGGCGCCCTGCCGGCCGCCATCGCGGCCGCTCCCGGGTTGCCTGCAGCTCGGCATCATGGCGCTGCCGGTCGTGCTCGCGGGCCTGATCGGCTCGCCATTGCCGACGCGGGCGCAGACGGCGTCGACCGGCGCAAACCCGGCGGTGAGCGTGAACCCGACGCTGCCGGCCGCCTCCGGGGCGACCGCGCCGGCCGCACCCGCCACCGCCGCCGCGCCGCCATCGGCGCCGAAGGGCTGGGCCAGCACCATCACCTACGGCGCGCAGGTCGATGCCGGGATCACCGGCAACTTCGACCGTCCGTCCGACGGGCTGAACTACGGCCGCCTGTTCGACGACAAGGCGAACACCGTGCTGCTGAACGGCATCCAGCTCACCGCGACGCGCCCGATCGATCCGACCCTGTCCACCTTCGACTTCGGCTTCATCCTGCAGGGCACCTACGGCTCCGATGCCCGCTACACGCACTATCTCGGCGAGTTCGGCTACCTGACCCACGACCGCGACCAGTTCAGCATCCTGCAGGCGAACGTGACCCTGCACGCGCCGGTGCTGTTCAAAGGCGGCATCGACGTCAAGCTCGGCCAGTTCGCGACGCTGATCGGCTACGAAACGATCGATCCCAGCACCAACCCGTTCTATTCGCACTCCTACAACTTCAATTTCGGCCCGTTCGAGCATACCGGCCTGCAGGCGATCGCCCACGTCAACCCGACGCTCGACATCTACGGCGAGGTCGATACCGGCGAGAGCACGACCTTCGACGGCGGCGACAACAATGCCGAGCCGGCGGGGCTGGTCGGCATCGGGCTCAACAACCTCGCGGGCGGCAAGCTGACGGCACTCGCCTTCGTCCATCTCGGTCCGGAGGACGCCACCGCCGCGATCGGCAGCGACGCCAACAGGGAGATGCGCTACGAGGCCGACACGGTGCTGACCTACAAGGCCACCGGCACGCTGACCTTCGTGGCCGAGGGGCAGTGGCAGCATGACGACGTCGCGGGAGCAGACTCCTACGGGCTCGCCGGCTATGCCGCCTACGCGCTGACGCCGACGCTGACCGCGAACTTCCGCGGCGAGGTGTATCGCGACAATGCCGGCTTCTTTGTCGCCGCCGATCCCGGCAACCTCGATGCGATCCGGGCCCTGGGCGGGCGGCCCTCCACCGCGTTCGGCGTCGGGCGGCAGACCTACAGCGAATGGACCTGGGGCGTGACCTACAAGCCGGCCGTCCCGCACGTCGCCCTGCTGGCCTTTCGTCCCGAGATACGCTGGGACAAGTCGTTCAGCGGCGGCCATCCGTTCGACGGCCGGACCGAGACCGGCAACTTCACCCTCGCCGGCGACGTGATCCTGGGCTTCTGAAGCCCGGCCGGCGGTGGCGGCTGCTACAGCGCCTGTCGCAGCAGGGCCGCGTAATCCGCCTCGTCGATCGGGCGGGCGTTGGAGGCGGTGGAGTGGTCGCGCGACGCGGCCGCGGCCATCCCCGCCAGATGCTCCTCGCGGAGCCCCATCTGCGACAGGCTCTGCGGCATCCCGAGGTCGCGATTGAGGCTGTCGACCGCGTCCGCCACGTCGGCCCCGTCCGGCAGCCCCATGGCCTGGCGCAGCGCCGGCAGCCTGGCGCCGATCGCCGACTCGTTGAAGCGCAGCACGGCAGGCAGCAGCACGGCGTTCAGCGTGCCGTGATGCAGCCGCGGCGCGCTCAGCCCGCCGAGCGGGTGCGACATCCCGTGCACGGCGCCGAGCCCCTTCTGGAAGGTCATGCCGCCTTCCAGCGCTGCCATCATCATCTCGGTGCGCGCCTCCAGATCGGCGCCGTCCTGCGTCGCGCGCCGGATCCAGCGCATGGCCCGCGACAGCCCGTCCAGCGCGATCGCATCGGCGGGCGGGTTGAAGCGCGGGCTGAGGAAGGTCTCGATGCAGTGCGTGACCGCGTCCATCCCGGTGGCGGCGGTCAGGTGGGGCGGCAGGCCCAGCGTCAGCTCCGGGTCGCAGATCGCCGCCGTCGGGATCATGTGCGGCGAGATGAAGCCGAGCTTGCGGCCGTCCTCCAGCGTGATCAGCGCCGCGCGGCCGACCTCGCTGCCGGTGCCAGCCGTGGTCGGCACCGCGAACACCGCCGGCTTGGCGGCACCGATCCGGGCGAGGCCGCCCAGGATGGCGGCATAATCCTGGAGCGGACCCGGATGCGTCGCCAGCAGCGACACCGCCTTGGCGAGATCGATCGGCGAGCCGCCGCCGACGCCGATGATGCCGTCGCAGTCCTGCTCCTGGAAGAAGCGCGCGCCGGCGCGCGCGGCGGCCTCGGTCGGGTTCTCGGGACACGCGTCGAACACCGGCGCGCGGCCAAGCCCGGTGCGCTCGATCCGCTCGATCAGCCCGGCGGCCACGACGCCCCGGTCAGTGACGATCATCGGCCGCACGACACCCGCCAGCCCGAGCTCCGCCGGCAGCGCGTCGCGCGCCCCGGCGCCGAACTGGATCCGGGTGAGGTAGGTGATGAGGTGCATGGACGGTCATCCTCGCGGCTCGGCGGGCGGGCGGGTGGCGGCAGGCCATCGTGCCGCATCTCCCCGCCCGGCGGAATGACCGGCCGGGCGCCGCTGCCCGGCGGCGGCGTCGCCGGCTGCAGCCTGCCCTGCACTGGAGCCCGCCGCACGCGCGCTCTACAGACGACAAGATGACCGACGCCGCCCCTCCCGCCCTGCCTTCCGCCGCGGGCGCCTCGCCGGCGATGGCGCAGTGGTTCGCGCTCAAGGCCCGGCATCCGGACGCGCTGCTGTTCTTCCGGATGGGCGACTTCTACGAGCTGTTCTTCACCGACGCGCAGGCGGCGTCGGCCGCGCTGGACATCTCGCTGACCGCGCGGGGCACGCATGGCGGACAGCCGATCGCCATGTGCGGCGTGCCCGTCGCCGCAGCCCAGGCCTATCTGGCGCGGCTGATCCGGCGCGGCTTCCGCGTGGCGGTCGCCGAGCAGACCGAGGCGCCGCGCAAGCCGGGGCCGGGCGTGCCCAAGGGGCCGCTGTCGCGCGACATCGTCCGGCTGGTCACCGCGGGAACCCTGACCGAGGACGAGCTGCTCGAGCCCTCGCGACCGAACCTGCTGCTGGCGCTGGCGCACGCCCCCGACCGCCGCGGCCGCGCGCCGGGACGGATCGGTGCTGCCTGGATCGACGTCTCCACCGGCCTGTTCGAGACCGCCTCGCTGGAGGGGCCGCAGCCGCTGGCCGAGCTGCTGGGGCGGCTCGATCCGGCGGAGATCCTGGCGCCGGCAGGCCTCGGGCTCGGCGAGCAGGACGGCCGGCGCGGGCCCGACCGCACGCCGTCGCCGCCGCTGGCGGCCCGCGCCCGGCTCGCCGAGCCGTTCGGGGTGGCCAGCCTCGACGCGTTCGGCAGCTTCACCGACGAGGAGGCGATGGCCGGGCTGCTGGTGCTCGACTACGTGCGCGACAGCCAGGCCGGACGCCTGCCCCGCCTGTCGCGGCCGGCTCCATGCGGCGATGCCGGGATGCTCGGGCTCGATCCGGCGACCCGGTCCAGCCTGGAGCTGCTGCGCTGCCGCGACGGCAGCAGCGAGCACAGCCTGCTGGCCTGCGTCAGCCGCACCGTGACCGCGCCGGGCGGCCGGCTGCTGGCCGGGTGGATCGCGGCGCCGCTCGCCGAGCTCGACCCGATCGCGGCCCGGCAGGATGCGTGGCAGTTCCTGGCCGGCGAGCCGGACGCCGCCGCGTCGCTGCGCACCGCGCTGCGCGGCGTGCCGGACATCGCGCGCGCGCTCGGCCGCCTCTCGGTCGGACGCGGCCAGCCGCGCGACCTGGCCTCGCTGCGCGACGGGCTGTTCGCGGCCCGCGAGGCGGCGTCGATCCTGCGGCGCCCGGCGGGCGCCCTGCCCCGCCTGCTGCACGAGGCCTCGACCTGCCTGGGCGGCGCCACCGGGCTGGAGGCGCTGCTCGAGCGGGCGCTGGCGGCCGACCTGCCGGCCCGGCTCGAGGAGGGCGGCGTGATCGCGGCCGGCTTCGACGGCGAGCTCGATGCCGAGCGGGCGCTCCGCGACGACAGCCGCCGGGTGATCGCCGGGCTGCAGCTGGACTATGCGCAGGCCTACGGCGTCGCCAGCCTGAAGATCAGGCACCATGCGCAGCTGGGCTACGTGATCGAGGTGCCGGTCTCGGCGGCCGCACAGCTGCGGTCGCAGCCGTCGCTGGTGCTGCGGCAGGGAACCGCCGGCAGCGCGCGCTTTGCCACCGCCGAGCTCGCCGAGCTCGATCGCCGCATCGGCGAGGCGGCCGAGCGGACGGCACGCCGCGAGCGGCTGGTGTTCGAGACGCTCGTCGCGGACGCGCTGGGCCGGCCCGCCCTGCCGGCGATCGCCGACGCGCTGGCGCTGCTGGACGTGGCGCAGTCCTGCGCGCAGCTGGCGATGGCCGGGCGCTGGTGCCGGCCGGTGCTGAGCGACGACGCGACGTTCTGCCTGACCGCCGCCCGGCATCCGGTGGTGGAGGCGGCCCTCACCCGCACCGACCGGTTCACCCCCAACGACTGCGACCTGTCGCCGGAGCGGCGGGTGATGCTGCTCACCGGGCCGAACATGGCCGGCAAGTCGACCTTCCTGCGACAGGCGGCGCTGGCGGTGGTGCTGGCGCAGTCCGGCCTGCCGGTGGCGGCCGAGCAGGCCAGGATCGGGCTGGTGGACCGGCTGTTCTCGCGCGTCGGCGGCGCCGACGACCTGGCGCGCGGGCGCAGCACCTTCATGGTCGAGATGATCGAGACCGCCGGCGTGCTGAACCTCGCCGGGCCACGTTCGCTGGTGGTGGTGGACGAGATCGGGCGCGGCACCTCCACCCTGGACGGGCTGGCGATCGCCTGGGCGGTGCTGGAATCGCTGCACGGCGCGCAGCGCTGCCGGACGATCTTCGCCACCCACTTCCACGAGCTGGGCGAGCTGGCCGAGACCCTGCCGGCGCTGTCGCCGCACACCATGAGCGTGCGCGAATGGAAGGGCCAGGTGGTGTTCCGCCACGAGGTGGTGCGCGGCGTCGCCGGCCGGAGCTGGGGGGTGCACGTGGCCCAGCTGGCCGGCGTGCCGGAGCCGGTGGTGCGTCGGGCGGCCCGGCTGCTGGCCAGCCTGGAGAAGACCCGCGCCGCCGCGAAGCCGCCGCTGCCGCTGTTCGCAGCCCTCGGCGCGCCGCCGGAAGCGGCCGTCACGCCGGCCGCGGAGCCGGACCGGCTCGCCCAGGCGCTGGCAGCGCTGGACCCGGACACCCTCACCCCGCGCGAGGCGCTGGACGCCCTGTATCGGCTGCGATCGATTTTTGCTGCAGCGCAGGATGATGCTGTTGCGGGAGCGGGCGACGCGCTAGATTAGGTGTGCGATGCCACCTGCAGCTTCACCGTTCACCGACCCCGAACACGCCGCCCGCCTGCTCGCCTCGGCCCTCGCCAGGCCGATGGACGCCGGACCGACGCCACGGGCTGCGGCGATCGCCCTGTTCCGCCGCCATCTGACGCGGATCCAGCAGAGCGTGCGCGACGATTTCGAGCAGCACCTGATCAACGGCGAGACGGCGGCGCGCTGCCTGTCGGCGCTCGCCGACGGGCTGATCCGCGCGCTGCACGACGTCACCCTCAGCGGCGCGCTGCAGGACGCGCCGGCACCGGATCGGGCCGCGCATGCCGACGAGCCGGCGATGACGCTGGCGATCGCCGCCACCGGCGGCTACGGCCGCGGCACGCTGGCGCCGTTCAGCGACATCGACCTGCTGTTCCTGACCGACGAGGAGCCGTCCCCGGTCATCCTCGCCGCCGTCGAGTCGATGCTCTATTTCCTGTGGGATCTCGGGCTCAAGGTCGGCCATGCCACGCGCTCGGTCAGCCAGTGCATCGCCGAGGCGGCGGAGGACACCACCGTCCGCACCACCCTGCTCGATGCCCGCCGGATCGCCGGCGACGAGCCGCTGTTTGCGATGTTCCAGGCCCGCTACATCGTCGCCTGCGTCGAGGCCGGTCCCGGCGGCTTCATCGCCGCCAAGCAGCGCGAGCGCCTCGTCCGGCATCAGCGCTACGGCGAGAGTCCGTTCCTGGTCGAGCCGAACATCAAGGAAGGCCGCGGCGCGCTCCGCGACATGCAGACGCTGTACTGGCTCTGCCGCTACAGCCTCGGCACCCGCACCTTCGCCGACCTGGCGCGGCCCGCACCGGGCCGGGCGCCGCTGCTGACCGAGCAGGAGGCCAAGCGCGCCGCACGCTCCTGGGACTTCCTGTGGACGGTGCGCTTCCATCTGCACTACATCGCCGGCCGCGCCGAGGAACGGCTCACCTTCGACATGCAGCCGGTGGTGGGGGCCCGCATGGGCTACACCCGTCACGGCAGGCAGGTCGGCGTCGAGCGCTTCATGCGCCACTACTTCCTGACCGCGCGCGAGGTGATGCGGCTCACCCACATCCTGGAGCCGCAGGTGCTGCGCGAGGCGCTGGGCGCGCCGGCCGTGGTGCCGGAAGCGGACGCGGCCCTGCGGGCGGCCGGCTTCGTGCTGGCGGACGGGCAGATCATGCCGGCACCCGGCATCTGCTTCAATGACGAGCCGATCATGATGCTGCGTCTGCTGGCCTGCGCGCGCGAGCGCAGGCTGGCGATCCATCCGCTGGCCATGCACGCGCTGATCCGGTGGGAACGGCGCGCCGCCTCGCTCCGCGGCGACGCAGAGGCCAACCGCATCCTGCTCGCGCTGATCTGCGGCGAGCGGCCGACCCGGCGCGGACATCCGGGGCCCGACGAGGCGGTCCGCCGCGAGGAGCTCCGGCGCAGCGAGCCGTCGCGTTCCGGCGCGCGCTGGCTGCACGTGCTGAACGAGACCGGGCTGCTCGGCCGGCTGATCCCGCCCTGGTCGCGCATCGTCGGCCAGATGCAGTTCGACAGCTACCACGTGTTCACCGTCGACGAGCACACCATCGAGGCGGTGCGCATCCTGGGCACGCTGGAAGCCGGCCTGCTCGCCGAGGAGACGCCGGTCGCCAACGACCTGGTCGAGGACCTGCAGTCGCGGCGCCCGCTCTATGTGGCGACGCTGATGCACGACATCGCCAAGGGCCGCGGCGGCGATCATTCCGGGCTGGGCTCGGAGATGGCGCTGCAGCTCTGTCCGGCGCTCGGCCTGTCGGCGGAGGAGACGGAGACGGTCTCCTGGCTGGTGCTGCATCATCTGCTGCTCAGCCAGACCGCGTTCCGGCGCGACATCGACGACCCCAAGACCATTCTCGACCTCGCCGACACCATCCAGTCGCCGGAACGGCTGCGTCTGCTGCTGATCCTGACCATCGTCGACATGCGGGCGGTCAGCCCGAAGGTCTGGAACGCGTGGAAGGCGACGCTGCTGCGCGAGCTGTATTCGCGCGTGGCCGAGGTGCTGGCGGGCGGCCTCGCCACCACCGAGCGCGACGTGCGCGTGGCGCGCGCCAAGGAGGCCGCCTCCGCCTTGCTGGAAGAGGACGGCTTCGATGCCGCCGAGATCGCCGCCTTCCTGCAGCTCGGCTATGGCGGCTACTGGCTGTCGTTCGAGCCGGAAACCCACGCCCGCCATGCGCGCATGATCCGCGACAGCGCCGAGCGACAGGCGCCGCTGACGGTCGACACCCAGCCGCTGCCGGCGCGCGCGGTGACCGAGGTCACGATCTACACCTCTGACCATTCCGGCCTGTTCAGCCGCATCGCCGGCGCGCTGGCGGTGGCCGGCGCCTCCATCGTCGATGCGCGCATCCACACCATGACCAACGGCATGGCGCTCGACACCTTTTGGGTGCAGGACGCGGCCGAGGACACGTTCGATGCGCCGCACCGGCTGGCCCGGCTGTCGGTGCTGGTCGAGCAGGCGCTGTCCGGACGGCTCGATCTCGACGACGAGATCGCCCGCAGCTCCGGCAGTCTGACCGGACGACGGATGCGCGCCATCCACGTGCCACCGCGGGTGGTGATCGACAACCGCGCCTCCAACGCCCACACCGTGATCGAGGTGAACGGGCGCGACCGGCCGGGACTGCTGCACGACGTCACCGCCGCGATGAGCCAGCAGGGCATGCAGATCGCGTCCGCGCACATCACCACCTACGGCGTGCGCGCCGTCGACGTGTTCTACGTCAAGGACATGTTCGGGCTGAAGGTCAGCAGCGAGCGCAAGCTCGACGAGCTGCGCGAGGCGCTGTTGGGCGTGCTGACCCGTGCCGAGGAGGCGGTGCCGGCGCTGCCCGAACCGAAGCCCTCCCGGCGCCGCAGCAGCGCCACCGCCTGAGGCGTGCGGCCGGCGCCGGGAGGCGCCCATCGCGCCCGACCGCCCATGGACATGTCGGCCCGCCGCGCGCGACGATCGCCGTGCCGACGCGGAAGGACGATCGCATGGCCGCCTGCCCGACCCGCGAGCCTGTGCTTGAGCATGTGGGCGCTGACCGGCGAGCCAGCGATCCCGGCCGATGCGGCTCCGGCAGGTCCGTTCATGGGCCTGGAAGCCCGCCATGGCGTCCGCCTTTGGTCATGGCCGTCTGTGACGACGCGCCCGGACAGCGGACGGCGCAGCGGGAGGCCGTCCTGCGCGACGCGGAGGCTGCGATCCTGACCTGGCTCGGCCCACGCGGGCGCTGCGCTCGTCGATCGGCCCGCGACGGCACGGCGTCGACCGGGCCCGCCGGCGCCGGAGCCGTTCCATGAACCGCCAGCAGCGCCGGGCCCGGGGCAGGACCGGGTCGCACGCCACCGCCGGTCCGGACGCGGCCCGCGCCCTGCTGGCCGAGGCGTTACGGCATCACCGCTCCGGACGCCTGTCGGATGCGGACGCCCTGTATCGTCAGATCCTGCGGATCGATCCGGGGCATGCGGACAGCCTGCACCTGCTGGGCGTGCTCGCGCTCCAGGCCGGACGCTTCGAACGCGCCATCGAGCTCATCGGCAGGGCGATCGCACGCGAGGGCCGCAATCCGGAGTTCCATTACAACCTGGGGAACGCGGTCGCCGGGGCCGGCCGCCCGGACGAGGCCGTCGCGTGCTTCCGACAGGCGATTTTGCTGCGGCCGGATCATGCCGCGGCGCACGGCAATCTCGGGGGCATCCTGACGATGCGGGGTCTTGTCGACGACGGCATCGCCTGCTTCCGCAAGGTCGTGGCGCTGACCCCCGACGACAGCGGCGGGCACTACAATCTCGGCCAGGCCCTGGCGCGGCAGTGGCGTCTCGACGACGCCGTCGCGGCCCTGCGCCGCTCGATCGCGCTCCGTCCGGATGCCGATGCCTGGAACACGCTCGGCAACCTGCTGAGGGATGTCGGACGCGCCGGAGAGTCGCTGGCCGCCTATGACGCCGCCCTGCGCATCGACCCGACCGACCTCGCGCTGCGATCCAACCGGATCCTGGTCGAGAACTACCTCCCGGCAGGGCCCTCCGACGATGCCGGCCGGCTGGCGCGGCGCTTCGGCACCCTCGCCTCGGCCCGGGCGCTGCGGCCGTTCCGGAACTGGACGATCCGGCCCGAGGCCGGCCCGATCCGGATCGGGCTCGTTTCCGGCGATCTGCACAACCATCCCGTCGGCTATTTCCTGGAAAGCCTCCTGAGCAAGGCCGATCCCGGGAAGGTCGTCTTCCTGGCGTTCCCGGCCCAGCCTCACGAGGATGAGCTGACCGCCCGGATCAGGCCGCTCTGCGCGGCCTGGACACCGATCGCCGGCATGGCCGACGAGGCCGCCGCGCGCCTGATCCACGACCAGGGCGTCCAGCTGCTGCTGGATCTCTCCGGTCATACCGCCGGCAACCGGCTGCCGCTGTTCGCGTGGCGGCCGGCGCCGGTGCAGGCGACGTGGCTCGGCTATTTCGCGACGACCGGCGTGGCGGAGATCGACTACATCGTCGCCGACGAGACGATCCTGCCTGAAGCGGCGTCCGCATCGTTCACCGAAACGCCGTGTCGCCTGCCCGGGATCTACTACTGCTTCACCCCTCCGGCCGCACCGATCGAGGTCGCGCCGCTGCCCGCACGCGCCGCCGGCGCGCTGACCTTCGGATGCTTCAACAACCTCGCCAAGATCAGTGACCGCGTGGTGGCCGTGTGGGCCCGCGTGCTCGGCGGGGTCCCCGCGAGCCGGCTGATGCTGAAGGCGGCCCCGCTCCGCGACCAAGGCGTTCGCACCTGGATGCGACAACGCTTCGCCCGGCATGGCATCGCCGCCGACCGGCTGCTGCTCGAGCCGGCCTCGTCGCGCGACGACTACCTGCGCGCCTATGACGGCATCGACATCGCGCTGGATCCGTTCCCCTTCCCCGGCGGGGCCACGACCTTCGAGGCGCTGTGGATGGGCGTGCCGGTGCTGACCAAGGCCGGCGACACGCTGCTGTCACGGGTCGGCGAGACGATCATGCGCCAGGCCGGCCTGCCCGACTGGCTTGCCGTCGACGAGGACGACTACGTGCGCAGGGCGTGTCGCCTGGCCTCCGACATCGACCTGCTCGCCCGGCTGCGCGGCGGCCTGCGGGCGCAGGTGCTGGCCTCGCCGCTCTTCGATGCCGAGCGGTTCGCGCGCCGCTTCGAGGCCGCGGCGGCGGGCATGGTGGGCCGCAGCGTCGCGGGTGGCGGTTAGCCGGCTGCGGCGGCTTCCTGGCGGAGCGCGGCCGTCAGTGCCTCGATCGGGCCCAGCCAGGCCTGCTCGGGCGGCAGCGGCGCCTGCTGCCGGAACTGGCGCAGCGACGGATACCACAGGCTGCGTCCGGCCTCGTCGACGAACCCGTCCTGCCAGCGCCAGTCGCCGCCGAACCGGTTGAGCAGCCAGACCGGACGGCCGAGTGCGCCGGCGAGATGGGCGATCGCCGTGTCGACGCTCACCACGAGGTCGAGCTGCTCGATCAGCGCCGCCGTGCGGGCCAGATCGCCGGGCGGACCGGCGGGGTGGCTGATCCGCAGGCCGGCCGGAGGCGCCTGCGCGGCGGCCTCGCCCTGCTGCAGCGAGACCAGACGCAGGCCGGGCACGTCGGCGAGCCGCGCCAGCGCATCGAGCCGGAGCGAGCGCCGGCGGTCGAAGCGGTAGCCCGGACTGCCGGCCCAGCACAGCCCGACCTTCAGCCCGCCCCCGAGAGAGCGGACCCAGTCGGACGCGGCCTGGCGCTCGTACGCCGGCGCCTGCAGGTAGGCCCCGGCCGGCGGGGCCGCGACCTGCTTCAGCAGGGCCGGCAGGCTGAGCAGGCTCGCCTGCACCGTGCAGGACCCGGCCTCCTGCCCGGACACGGCCGGCACCTGGCAGCGACTGGAGGCGAGGCAGGCCCCGAGGCGTCGCAGCGGCTCGGGCAGCAGCAGCAGGACCGGCGCCCGGTTGGCCGCGAGCGGCACGTAGCGCAGGAACTGGATCGCGTCGCCCAGGCCCTGCTCGGCATGCAGCAGCAGGGTCGCGCCCTCGCCAAGCGGGAGCCCGTCCCACTCGGGCAGGCCGGACGGGGGCTCGGGCAGCAGGGCGCGCCTGGCCTCGAAGGCCGGCCAGCCCTCCGCCTGGCGACCCGCCGCCAGCAGCACCGTCGCGCGGTTGAAGCGCGCGCGGGCCGCATCCAGAGAGCCGGGCGGCGTGCGCGCCTCCACGGTCAGGAAGCAGGCCTGCGCCTCGTCGTGACGGCCGAGATCGGCGAGCACGCTGCCGCGATTGACCAGGATGCCGTCCTGTTCGGGCGCCAGCGCGGCGGCGGCCGCGAGCTGCCGCTCGGCCTCGGGCAGCAGGCCCTGCGCCATCAGCACGAGGCCGAGATTGCTGCGCGTGGCCGCCGTCGCCGGTCCCGCCGCCGCTGCGCGCCGCAGCAGCGCCGCCGCCTCGTCGAGCGCGTTGCGCTCGAACAGCAGGCCGCCGAGATTGGCCAGCGCGGTGGGATCTGCCGGCGCCAGCGCCACCGTCCGACGGAACGCAGCCTCCGCATCGTCGAGCAGGCCCTGCCCGCCCAGGGCGGCGCCGAGACGATGCCACGCGCCCGCATCCTCCGGGGTTTCGGCGGCCGCGTCATGCAGGCTCGCGAGCGCCTCCGGAAGACGCCCGGCCTGGCCATGCAGACGAGCCAGCAGGGCGCTGGCGCCCGGTGCCAGGGATGCCGGCGTGGCATGGCCGGGATCGCGGCGGACCGCCTGGCTTGCCGCCGCCGCCGCCTCGGCGGGCCTGCCGAGCGACTCCAGCGCCAGCGCCAGCGCCAGCTGCGCGCGCGGATCGTCCGGGTCGCGCAGCACCGCCACCTGCAGCGCCGCGCGCGCTTCCTCCGCATGCCCCTGCTGGCCCAGCGCCAGGCCGAGATTGAGGTAGTAGTGGGCGACCTCCGGCCGGGCGGCGACGGCCCGGCCGATGAAGGCGATCGCCTGCCCGCTCTGGCCGCGTCCGAGTGCCAGCACACCCAGCCCGTGCAGGCTGTCGGCCTGGTCGGGCTGCAGGGACAGCGCCTGCCGGTAGAGCCGGTCCGCCTGGTCGAGCCGGCCAGCCTGGTGCTGTCGCAGGGCGTCGGCGGTCAGGAGATCGGCCTGGCGCGTCGCGCGTCGGCGCGCGCCGATCCGGTGCGGCGGACGATCCTGCGGCGGCGGCGGCGGCGGCGTCTGGTCGGTCCGGCGGCTCATGAGCGCATCATGGCGCCCTTCCTGCGCCGGCGCGACCGGTCGGCCGAGCTTTCCCGCCGCGCCAGGTCTGCTATTGCAGGATGCAACGCGGTCAGGAGCGGCAGATGCAGGCCTACCAGGCGCTTGAACGACGCTTCGCCCGGCTCAGCCGGCTGGGCGGGGCGCTCGGTATTCTCAACTGGGACAAGGAGGCGATCATGCCTCTGGGTGCTGCGGCGGAACGGGGCGAGCAGATCGCCACCCTGTCGGTCATCCGCCACGAGCTGCTGACGGCTGCCGAGACCGACGAGCTGCTCGGACAGGCGGAGCAGGACGAGGCGCCGTCGCTCGATGCCTGGCAGGCCGCCAACCTGCGCGAGATGCGGCGCCAGCACGCGCACGGCACCGCGGTCCCCGCCGACCTGGTCGAGGCCGCCTCGCGCGCCGCGACCGGCTGCGAGGTGGCCTGGCGGCAGGCGCGCGCCGACAGCGACTTCGCCGGGCTGCTGCCGCGGCTGGCGGTGGTGCTGGACACCCAGCGCGCGGTGGGTGCCGCCAAGGGCGCGGCGCTCGGGCTGTCGCCCTACGACGCGCTGCTCGACCAGTATGATCCGGGGACCAGCCAGGCCTTCATCGACCCGGTCTTCGCCGACCTGCGCGCCGGGCTCCCGGCGCTGCTGGCAGAGGTGGTCGAGCATCAGGCGCGTCTGCCGGCAGCGCTGCCCCTGCCGGGCCCGTTCCCGGTGGAGATCCAGCGCGGGCTCGGGCAGCGGCTGATGCAGGCGGCCGGCTTCGACTCCAGCCGGGGCCGCCTCGACGTCAGCACGCATCCGTTCTGCGGCGGCGCCACCGAGGATGTCAGGATCACCACCCGCTACGACGAGGCGGACTTCTCCACGGCGCTGATGGGCGTGCTGCACGAGACCGGCCACGCGCTCTACGAGCAGGGCCGGCCGCGCGAATGGCTGGCGCAGCCGGTCGGGCAGGCGCGCGGCATGACGCTGCACGAGAGCCAGTCGCTGCTGGTCGAGATGCAGGCCTGCCGGGGCGACGCGTTCCTCGCCTATCTGGCGCCGCTGCTGCGCGCCGCGTTCGGCGACGACCCTGCCTGGGACGTCGCGAACCTGCGCCGCCACTACCGGCAGGTGGTGCCGGGGCTGATCCGGGTGGATGCCGACGAGGTCACCTATCCCGCCCATGTGCTGCTGCGCTACGAGCTGGAGAAGGCCATGGTGTCAGGCGACCTGTCGCTCCGCGACCTCCCTGGCGCCTTCAATGACGGGCTGCAGGCGCTGCTGGGCGTGCGCGTGCCGGACGACCGGCGCGGCTGCCTGCAGGACATCCACTGGCCGGCCGGGCTGTGGGGCTATTTCCCGACCTATACGCTGGGGGCCCTGACGGCGGCACAGCTCTACCGCGCGGCGCTGGCGGCGGAGCCGGATCTGGAGGCCGGTCTGGCCGCCGGCGACTTCACGCTGCTGCTGCGCTGGCTGAGGCGGCATGTGCATGAGCGCGGCAGCCAGGTCGACACCGCCACCCTGGTGCGGGACGCGACCGGCCAGCCACTGAACGCCGCGATCTACCAGGCCCACCTGAGGCGGCGTTATCTGGGGGGCGACCCGGCATAGCCGCCGTCAGGCCGGCAGTGGACGGATCGTGCCCCAGGGAGGCCGGGACGCAGCGTCAGTTCACGCTGACGAGCGAGGCCGGCATCGGCATCAGCATGCCGCTCTCGGTCGCCGCCACCGTGCCGAACGCGAAGGTCAGGATCGCGCCGGTCAGAAGGACAAGTCGTGCCATGGTCGAGGTTCCGGTTTCGTCTGGTGAATCGCTCGTGGCGGAAAGCGGCGTCGGGCCGTGAGTTCGTTTCACATTCAGTTCAGATCTGTCCGCCGGCGGCTGCTGCT
The DNA here is from genome assembly GCA_964236105.1 of uncultured Acetobacteraceae bacterium. GTDB lineage: Bacteria > Pseudomonadota > Alphaproteobacteria > Acetobacterales > Acetobacteraceae > Lichenicola. Next base: position 187,029 of record CAXSBC010000002.1, read on the forward strand.
GGCGATGATGGCGCTCGGATGCGCCAGCGCCCGCGCGGACGACTCCCCGCCCGCCGCGCCGGATGCCGGCCTGCCGACCGGCGCCGTGCCGCGACCCGCGGGCGCCGAGGCGCTGACCGAGCGGGCGCGGTCGATGCAGCAGGTCTGGAACGGCGTCGCCGTGGCTGCCGACGGACGCACCTTCGTGGTGCTCCCCCGGCTGGCCAATCCGCCGGGCATGTCGCTCGCGCAGCTGGCGGCCGACGGCAGCCTGATCCCCTATCCGGACGCGGCCTGGAACGGCACGGAGACGCGGGACGCGCGGGCGGCGCCGGCGGCCGCGATCGGCCCGCCGCCCGATTCGAAGGCGGCTCCCGGAGCGACGTTCATCGGGCTGAACGCGGTCCGCCTGGCGCCCGACGGCGCGCTCTGGGTGGTCGATACCGGCTCGCCCGGCTTCGGCAAGCCCGTGATCGACGGCGGCGCGCGCCTGATCCGCATCGATCTCGCCACCAACCAGGTCAGCCGGGTGCTGACGCTGCCTGCCGTCGTGCTGCGTCCCAGGAGCATGATCGACGACATCCGCTTCAACGGCGATCATGCCTACGTCACCGACGCGGGCGCGGCCGGGCTGATCGTGCTCGACCTGAAGTCCGGCAGCTTCCGGCGCGTGCTGGACCGCGATCCGGCGCTGACCGCGCAACGCCCGATCGTGGTGGATGGCGAGACGCTCAAGGGGCCGGACGGCAAGCCGGCGATGATCCAGGTCGACCAGCTCGAAGTGTCGCTGGACGGCCGCACGCTGTTCATCCAGCCGCTCTGCGGGCCGATGTCGCGCATCGCCACCGCACTGCTGGACGACGCGCAGGCGCTGCCGAAGACGCTCTCCGCCGGCATCGGCTTCTGGTACGACACGCCGGCGCTGGGGGGCACCGCCATCGGGCGGGACGGCACGCTCTACCTGAACGACCTGGAGACCGACAGCATCCTCACCCTGTCGCCGGCCCGGACCCTGACGCTGCTGATCCACGACGCGCGCCTGCACTGGGCGGACGCGCCGTTCCTGGCAGCCGACGGGACGCTGACCGTGCCGGTGCCGCAGCTCGACCGGGCCGCACCGTTCCATCACGGCCATGGCCAGATCCAGTTCCCGGTCTCGCTCTATGTGCTGAAGCCGGCCGGCCCGGCGGGCGGTGCGCCAGCCGCCGCGCCGGCTGCGAAGTGAGCCGCGGCCGCCCCTGCCCGGGGGCGGCCCGCGCCGGTCGCGGCAGGCCTTCGCGTCGAGCCGCCGTTTTTGTATGCTGGCTGCGATGCACTATGTCTCCACCCGCGGCCGGGCGCCGCGACACGACTTTTCCGGCGTGCTGCTGGCAGGCCTCGCCGAGGATGGCGGGCTGTATATGCCCGAGGCATGGCCAGTCTTCTCCGCGGCGGAGTGGCGGGCACTGCGCGGCCTGCCCTATCCGGAGCTGGCGGCCCGCGTGATGGCGCCGTTCACCGCGGGCGCGATCGGCTTCGAGACGCTGCACGCGCTGTGCCGGGACGCCTACGCCCATTTCGGCCATCCGGCGATCGTGCCGCTGGTGCAGCTCGACGGGGAGCTGTTCGTCCAGGAGCTGTTCCACGGGCCGACGCTCGCCTTCAAGGACATGGCGATGCAGCTGCTGGGGCGGCTGTTCGACCACGTGCTGCGCGAGCAGGATCGCCGCGTCACCATCGTCGGCGCCACGTCGGGCGATACCGGCTCGGCGGCGATCGAGGCCTGCCGCGACCGCGAGCGGCTCGAGGTGGTGATCCTGCATCCGCTCGGCCGCACCAGCGAGGTGCAGCGCCGGCAGATGACCACCGTGCTGGCACCCAACATCGCCAACCTGGCGCTCGAAGGCAGCTTCGACGACTGCCAGGACATGGTGAAGGCGATGTTCGCCGACGCGCCGTTCCGCGCCGACCTGCAGCTGAGCGCGGTCAACTCGATCAACTGGGCGCGGGTCGCGGCACAGATCCCCTACTACGTGGCAGCCGCGCTGGCGCTCGGCGCGCCCGACCGCGAGGTCGCCTTCGCGGTGCCGACCGGCAATTTCGGCAACGTGCTCGCCGCCTGGGCCGCGCGCCGGATGGGGCTGCCGGTCGCGCGGCTGAGCATCGGCTGCAACCGCAACGACATCCTGGCCCGCTTCCTGTCGGCCAACGACATGAGCGTGCGCGGCGTCGATCCGAGCCTGTCGCCCAGCATGGACATCCAGGTCAGCTCGAACTTCGAGCGGCTGCTGTTCGAGCTGCTCGGCCGCGACGCCGACGCCTGTGCGGCGATCATGACCGGCTTCCGGCGCGACAGGCGCATGGCGGTGCCGGACGGGATCTGGCGTGCCGCCACCAGCCTGTTCCACGGGGTGGCGCTGGATGACGGGGAGACCGGGGCGGAGATCGCCCGGCTGCACCGCAAGGCCGGCTACCTCGCCGATCCGCACACCGCGATCGGCATCGCCGCCGCCCGCGCCGGCCACGTCCCCGGCATTCCCACGGTGGCGATGGCGACGGCGCATCCGGCCAAGTTTCCCGACGCGATCCGGGCGGCAACCGGCCTCACCCCGCCGCTGCCGCGCCACCTCGCCGACCTGTACGAGCGCACCGAACGCTTCCGGGTGGTGCCGAACCGCCTCGACGCCGTCGAGGATGCGGTGCGCGCCGCGGTGCTGAAGAACGTCGCCTGACGCCCCATATCCCGTTCACCCTTTGCCCTCCCTGCTCCGCCCACGACGCGCCGCCGGCCGTTCCCACGGCCCCGGCACCAGGAATCCCATGACCGACAGCAGCTTCGACACGATCAACACCACCCGCCTGCCGAACGGCCTGACCATCGTGACCGAGCGCATGGACCGGGTGGAGACGGTGTCCCTCGGCGCCTACGTGGCGAGCGGCACGCGCAACGAGCTCGCCGCCGAGAACGGCGTCTCGCACTTCCTCGAGCACATGGCCTTCAAGGGCACCACGACCCGCAGCGCCGCCCAGCTCGCCGAGGAGGTCGAGAATGTCGGCGGCCACATCAACGCCTACACCGCGCGCGAGCAGACCGCCTACTACGTCAAGCTGCTGAAGGAGGATCTGGCGTTGGGCGCCGACATCATCGGCGACATCCTGACCCACAGCACCTTCGCGCCCGAGGAGCTGGAGCGCGAGCGCGGCGTGATCCTGCAGGAGATCGGCCAGGCCAACGACACGCCCGACGACATCGTCTTCGACCACTTCCAGGAGACGGCCTTCCCGGGCCAGCCGATGGGGCGCCCGACGCTGGGCACCGACACGCTGATCCGGGCGATGCGGCGCGACACGCTGACCGACTACATGCGGGCGCACTACACCACCGGCAACGTGGTGATCGCCGCCACCGGCAACCTGCATCATCAGGAGGTGGTGGATCTGGCGCAGCGCCACTTCGCCGACCTGCCTTCGGCCGCGCTGGAGAAGCCGGAGCCGGGACGCTACCGCGGCGGCGAGTTCCGCCTGCAGAAGGAGCTCGACCAGGTGCATGTCGTGCTCGGCTTCCCGTCGGTGGGCTACGGCGACCGCGACTATTACGGCGTGCTGCTGCTGTCCACGCTGCTCGGCGGCGGCATGTCGTCGCGGCTGTTCCAGGAGGTGCGCGAGAAGCGCGGGCTGGTCTATTCGATCTATTCGTTCAGCGCGCCGTTCCTCGATGGCGGGCTGTTCGGCATCTATGCCGGCACCGGCGAGGAGGAAGCGCGCGAGCTGGTGCCCGTGACCCTCGAGGAGCTGCGCAAGGTGCAGCTCGAGACCGGCCCGGACGCCATCCGGCAGGAGGAGCTCGACCGCGCGCGGGCGCAGCTCAAGTCCAGCCTGCTGATGTCGCTGGAAAGCACCGGCAGCCGCTGCGAGCAGCTCGCCCGCCAGCTGCAGGTCTTCGGCCGCATCATCCCGACCGCCGAGACGGTGGCGCGGATCAACGCGGTGACGCTGGCCGACGTGCGTCGCGCCGCCGCGCGCATGTTCCGCGGCAGCCCGACCCTGACCGCGCTCGGGCCGGTGACGCATATCCCGACGCTTGGCGAGGTCGCCGAGAGGCTCGCGGCATGAGCGACCCGGTGGCGCTGCTGCAGGAGCTGGTGGGCCAGGCGCGGCAGGCCGGCGCCGACGCGGCCGACGCGATCCTGGTGTCGGGCACCTCGCTCGGCATCCAGGTCCGTCAGGGCCGCACCGAGGAGCTGGAGCGCTCCGAGCACAACGATCTCGGGCTGCGGGTGTTCGCCGGCACGCGCAGCGCCATCGTGTCGGCGACGAGCGCCGATCCGGCCGGCTTCCGGCGCCTGGTCGAGCAGGCGCTGGCGATGGCGCGCGTGGTCCCGGAGGACCGGTTCGCCGGCCTGTGCGAGCACGCCGCCGCCGGGTCGTCGCGCGTGACCGCCGACGCCCTCGACCTCGCCGATGCGGCCAAGCCCGACATCGAGGCGCTGACCGAGCGGGCCGGCCAGGCGGAGGCGGCAGCGCTCGCCATCCACGGCGTCACCAACTCGCAGGGCGGCTCGGCCGGCTTCGGGCGCACCGAGATCGCGCTGGCGACGTCCGCCGGCTTCTCCGGCCGCTATGCCCGCACCAGCCACTCGGTGTCGGCCAGCGTGCTGGCCGGCCAGGGCACGGCCATGCAGCGCGACTACGACTATCATTCCACCGTGCACCTGGCCGAGCTCGACGACGCGGCCGGGATCGGCCGTCATGCCGGCGAGCGGGCGGTGGCACGGCTGAACCCGGTCAAGCCGCGGACCGGCCGCATGCCGGTGCTCTACGATCCGCGCGTGTCGGGCAGCATGCTCGGCCACCTCGCGGGCGCGATCAACGGCGCGTCGGTGGCCCGCGGCACCTCCTTCCTGAAGGAGCGGATGGGCACGCGCATCCTGCCCGCCGGCCTGTCGGTGATCGACGATCCGACCCGCCGGCGCGGCCTGCGCTCGAAGCCGTTCGACGGCGAGGGCGTGGCCACCGAGGCGCTGGTGCTGGTCGAGGACGGCGAGCTGCGGCACTGGGTGCTGGACGGGCGCAGCGGGCGGCAGCTCGGCCTGCCCAGCAACGGTCGCGCCTCGCGCGGCACCTCCTCGCCGCCGTCGCCCTCGACGAGCAACCTCTATCTCACCGGCGGCACGGTGACGCCGGCGGCGCTGATGGCCGACATCGTCGAGGGGGTCTACATCAACGAGATGATGGGCTCGGCGGTGAACGGCCTCACCGGCGACTACAGCCGGGGTGCGGCAGGCTTCATGATCCGCAACGGCGCGCTGGCCGAGCCGATCGCCGAATTCACCGTCGCCGGCAACCTGATCGAGATGTTCGCCTCCCTGCAGCCGGCGGACGACCTGACGTTCCGTCGCGGCACCGACGCCCCCACCTTGCGTATCGACACCCTGACGATCGCCGGCGCCTGAGCCGGCTGCAAATGAGGAACCGATCATGAACCCGACGACGTCACGGCAGCGCGCCACCCTGGGCGCAGCGGCGATGGCCCTGCTGCTGGCCGTCACGCCGGCGGCAGCACCGCTGCTGGCGATCACGATGCCGACCGCAGCAGAAGCGCGTCCAGGCCTCGGAGGCTCGTTCGGCAGCCGCGGCTCCCACACCTACACGGCGCCGCCCTTGACGCGGACCGATCCGGGCGGCGCGTCGCCGTTCGATCGCAGCCTGACGCCGCGTCCCAATGGCGGCCAGTATGGCGGGGCCTATGGCGGCGGCTTCGGCGGCGTGCAGGCGCGGTCCCATCCGTTCGCCGCCGGCTTCGGCGGCGCGCTGCTCGGCGTCGGCCTCGGCAGGATGCTGTTTGGCGGCGGCTATGGCGGCTACGGCGGCGGCGGTGGTGTCGGCGGCATCATCGGGCTGCTGATCGAGCTCGCCATCCTGTTCTTCGTCGGACGCTGGCTGTGGCGCCGCTTCGCCAGCGGCCGGGTGGCGTCGAGGCCGCAGATGTTCGGCATGGCCGGCGCGTCGGCGGGGACGAACGCGAACCTCGCGATCACGACTGCGGATTACGGCCAGTTCGAGCAGGCGCTGCGCGACGTCCAGCAGGCCTGGTCGATGCAGGATCTGCGCAGCCTGTCGCGCTTTGCCACGCCAGAGATGGTCAGCACCTTCTCCGAGCAGATGTCGGACCTCGCCAGCCGCAACCTGCGCAACGCGGTCAGCGCCGTGCGCATGGAGCAGGGCGATCTGTCGGAGGCCTGGAGCGAGGGCGGCCGCGAGTTCGCGACCGTCGCGATGCGCTACTCGATGATCGACGTGACGACCGACCTCACCGGCCGGGTCGTCGACGGCAGCCCGAACGAGCGCCAGATGGTGACGGAGCTCTGGACGTTCGTGCGGGCGCGCGGCGGCAGCTGGCTGCTTTCGGCGATCCAGCAGGCCCGCTGACCGCCTGGGCCTGACCGGACGCCGGTCAGGCCGCCAGCGCGCGGGCGGAAGATGTCCGCGCCGCGATCAGGTCGATCGTCTTGTCGACCAGGGCCAGGGTGTCGGGGTCCTGCCGGAAGGCGATCTGCAGCATGTTGTTCCGCGAGTCGACGATCCGGGCGGCAATGAGCCGGTCGGTGCTCGGCAGCCCGACCAGCACCTCGTCGCCGACATCGCACGGCCAGTGGCAGATCACGGACGCGCCGCCGAGCGAGATGTTGTCGATCTCCCCCTCGCTTTTGCCATGGGTGCTGCAGTCGAGACGGGCCCTGAGCCCGGCACCGGGCACCCGCTCGTAGCGCTGCCGGTTGCCGCTCGCCCAGCTGACGCGCGTCGCATTGAGGAAGTCGTCGACCTCGGCGCGCAGCGCGGCCGTGACGCGTGCCACATGATCGGCCGTGCTCAGCACCGACTGGCTCTTGGTTTCCGCCTCGCCCGCCTGCGTGGAGGCGTCGCGCATCGCACGGGTCGCGTTGCCGGTCGCCTGCGAGACCGACTGCACCTGCATGGCGATCTCGTTGGTGGCAAATCCCTGCTCGGCGACCGAGGCCGCGATGGTGGCGGCGGCCTGGCCGGCCTCGGCGATGGCATCGGACACGCTGCGGACCGCGGTCACCGCCTGCACCGTGGCGCCCTGGATCGCCTTGATCTGCTCGCCGATGCGGGCCGTGGCCTGGTTGGTCTGGGAGGCCAGCTGCTTGACCTCGCTGGCGACGACGGCAAAGCCCTTGCCGGCCTCTCCGGCGCGGGCCGCCTCGATGGTGGCGTTCAAGGCCAGCAGGTTGGTCTGGCCGGAGATCCGGCCGATGAGCTCGACCACGTCGCTGATCTGCCGGGCCGCCTCGTCCAGGCCTTCCACCGTCTGCGCCGTCGACTGCGCCTGAGCCACCGCATAGTCGGTTGCGCGCGAGACCTGTCCGACCTGGCGGGTGATCTCGCCGCCATTGGCGGTCAGCTCGTCGGTGGCGGCGGCGACGGAGGACAGGTTCTGCGCCGAGACGTCCGCATCGCCGGCTGCGGTGCCCATCTCGACCCGGGTGCGGTTCGCGGCATCCGTCATGTCGGTCGCGGCATGACGGACCTGATCGGCAGCCTCGCCGAGCTTGGACAGAACGCCGGAGATGGTCGTCGCGAAATCGCGGGTCAGGCGGTCCATCGCCTCCTGGCAACTGTCGCGCGCGGCACGGTCCTCCGCCGCCCCGGCCTCCAGGGTCCGTGCCGCGACGGCGGCGAGACGCAGCGTCTCGATCGCGCGCCCGATCTCGCCGAGCTGGTCGCTCCGGTCGGCGCACGGCGTCGACCGGTCGAGATCGCCGCCGGCGATATGGCGCACCGCGTCGGCGAGGCGGCTGAGCGGCCGCATCGTCGACCGCAGCGCTGCCCAGCGGATCGCGCCGACGATGAGGATGACGACCAGGCCGATGATCAGGCTGTGATGCACGAGCCTCAGCACCGCGGCGTGCGCCTCCGTCAGGGGCACGCCGACGAACAGGATGCCGAGCCGTTGACCCGCCGCGTCGAGGATCGGCTGGTAGATCGTGAGGTAGGGCACGCCCAGGATGCTGGTCTGGCCGCGATAGATCTCGCCTTTGTCGAGAACCGCGTCATGCACCGGACCGGATGCCAGGCGCACGCCCACCAGCCGGGCCCCGTCGGGCCCGCGCAACGTGGTCGCGACGCGCGTGTCGCCGACGAAGATGCTCGCGGCCCCGCCTGCGATCGCCTGCACGGTATCGACCGCCATAGTGGCATCGGCGAGAGGATGGCCGTTCAGGGCCAGGCTGCCGGACGGTCCCGCCTGCCACGTGGCGTCGGTGGCGCCGAGCGTGTGCTTGAGCAGGGCCAGGTTGATGTCGAGGGCGTGCTGCGCCGTGCCGATCTCCTGGCGATCGACGATGTGCAGCGTCCAGGCCTGGACGGCGATCACCGCGACGATGACGGCGCTGAGCGACGCCATGAGCAGCCGCGGCACGATGCCGACCTGTCCGAGACGCATGGGCTTGGTGATGATGGCCATGACCGGTGGTGCTCCCCTGAAGGTGCAGCCACTATCGGGATCAGCGATTAACGAAGCGTGAGCCCGACCGAAGGATTTGGCGGTTCAGGCGCCGCCCAGCCTGACCAGCGTCAGGCCGTAGAGCAGCAGCGCCAGCACCAGCAGCACCAGCAGCACCGCGCGGACGCGGCCGCGCCGGCGGCGCAGGATCTCGCCCGCCCGGGCGGGGGCCTCAGCCAACCGCGCGGTCCGCGCAGACGGCTACGAACAGGATCGCGAGATACAGCAGCGAGAAGCGGAACGCCTGCCGCGCCGGCTTGTCGTCGGTCAGGCTGACGCCGGTCGCGTCCTGCCGGTCGCGCAGCACCCGCCATGCGCACAGCAGAAAGCCGAAATCGAGCAGCAGCGCGGTCGCCAGATAGATCGGTCCCGTCAGGCGCAGGATCGCCGGTGCCAGGGACACCAGGGTCAGCAGCACGGTGTAGAGCAGGATCTGCCGGCGCGTGTGGCGCGCACCCCGCACCACCGGCAGCATCGGCACGCCCGCGCGGCCGTAGTCGCTGCAGGCGTACAACGACAGCGACCAGAAATGCGGCGGCGTCCAGAAGAACACGGTGGCGAACAGCAGCACCGGCAGCAGCCCGATCTGGCCCGTCGCCGCCGCCCAGCCGATGATCGGCGGAAATGCGCCGGCCGCGCCGCCGATGACGATGTTCTGCGGCGTCGAGCGCTTCAGCCACATGGTGTAGATCACCACGTAGAACAGGATGGAGACGGCGAGCGACCCGGCGGCGACCGCGTTGGTCGCCAGACCCATCAGCACCACCGAGAAGACGCTGAGGCCGATGCCATAGAGCAGGGCATCGGTGGCAGCGACCCGGCCTGCCGGCACCGGGCGGTTCCGCGTGCGGTTCATCAGCGCGTCGATGTCGCGGTCGTACCACATGTTGATCGCACCCGCGCCGCCGGTGGCGATCGCGATGCAGAGGATGGCGATCGCCGCCACCAGGGGATGCACGTGCACCGGCGCGATGAACAGGCCGATCGCCCCGGTGAACACCACCAGCGTCATGACCCGTGGCTTCAGCAACGCCAGCCAATCGCGGATGTCGGTGCCGAGCCCGTCGGCGACGGGGGCCTGGAGGGTCGTGCTCATGCGGCGGCTCCATGCGGCACCGGCGACGGCAGCCGCCATTCACGGGTCACGGCGCCGACACCCCAGGGATTGGACGCGACCGACTGCCGGCGCGACAGGGTGACGCCGACGATCACCGCGAACAGCAGCATCGACAGGCAGGTCAGCGCCACGCCGGCACCCGCGACCGCCGGGACCGCCGGGACCGGTATGGCTGCAAGATTGACGCCGGCGAACATCAGCCAGAACTGCAGCCGGCCGGCCCTCTCGGGATAGGGCCTGCCGGTCATCTTGCCGATCCAGTAGTAGAAGCCCGCGAACAGCGCGAACACGGTGCCGATCGACAGCACGTAGTGCAGCCTGTCGGGCGCGAAGGACCCGGCCACCGGGTTTCGGCCCGCCATGTCCGGCGCCAGCAGCGCCCCGACCCCGCCGAGCAGCAGCACGAGCGCGAAGCCGAGCGCGAACAGGCCGGGCGTCCGGTGAAGCAGCGACGACCAGCGTCGCGCGGACCCGAGCGTCGCCGTCCAGCAGCCAACGATCGCCAGCGTGGGGAGCACGATCGACAGCGCCCGCAGGCTGCCGCCCCCGCCGTTCAGCAGGCCGCCATGCAGCAGCTGAACCGCCCAGGCGAGGAAACCGGCCAGCGCCAGGGCAGCCATCGCGCCGATCATGAGCCGGCGGCCGGCCAGCGGACGCCCGCCCAGGCTGCAGACGATCTCGCTGACCAGTCCGAAGCCCGGCAGGATCATGATGCAGACGCCGGGATAGCCGAGCACGCCGAACAGGTGCTGCAGCGGCACGGCAGGCGGCACGCCGTGCAGCGCCATCGCGGTCAGCGCCGCCATCAGCATCGGCACCGTCACCACCGCAAGGCAGCCTGCGATCAGCTGCGACCAGGCGAACAGCGGCATCGCGCCCAGGCTCATGCCCGGCTCGCGCATGTTCAGCAGCGTCGCCACCAGGTTGATGGAGCAGAGCAGGATGGCGATGCCGGATACGTGCAGGCCGATCAGCAGCAGCACGCCCGACCTGCTGGCCAGCAGGCCGCCCAGCGTCAGCAGGAGACCGCACACGATCAGGCAGAACGACAGGGCCGCCAGACGCGGGAAGGCGGTGTCGCCCGCGCCGATCTGCAGCGGGACGAACCAGGTGCCGAAGCCGCCGAGCAGGGCCGGGATGATGGAGAAGAACACCAGCACCAGCCCGTGCTGCAAGGCGATCGCCCGCCACGGCTCGAGCGCCGCCCCGGAGCCCATCGCCGTCGGCAGCCTGAGCCACAACGACAGCAGTCCGCCCGCCAGGCCCGCCGCCACGGCGAACAGGATGAAGCAGGTGCCGGTATCCATGTGGTCCGGTCGACCGGGGGCTGGCGGCATGCTGGTCATCGTCTTTCAGGCCAGCGGCGTTCGGCCGCGCATCGTCGCGCGGCGGATCGGTCGCACCGACGACGATATGGGAGCGCCTGCCGCCCGGAACACCGGCCGGCGATGCCCGCCTCTCGGCTTCGTGTCAGCGCGGCTCGTTGCGCAGGGTGACGAGGGTGAACAGCCCCATCGGCGGCACCGGCTCGATCAGGGCTGCGGCAAGGTCGCAGTCGGGCAGCAGCGACTCCATCGCGAAGTCCGGATGCCAGCCCAGCGAGTGCGAGGCCCGCGCCATGCCGCGCTCGAGGGCCAGACGGACGCCGCCCTGTGCGAGGAAGTGGTTCACGAACAGGATGTGCCCGCCGGGGCGAACGACCCGCTTGAGCTCGGCCAGCAGCCGACGCGGATTGGGCACCACGGAGGCCACGAACATCGCCACCGCGATGTCGAACGACGCCTCGGCGAAGCTGGTCTCCTCGGCATCCATCTCCAGCAGCGCATCGACATGCGGCATCCGGGCGGCGCTGGCCCGGTGGCGGGCACGCTCGAGCATCGCGCTCGACAGGTCGATCCCGGTGATGCGCTTGTCGGGGGTGTAGTGCGGCAGCGCCAGCCCGGTGCCGACGCCGACCTCGAGAACCCGCGTGCCCGGCAGCCGGTTGACCGAGGCGACGGCGCGGCGGCGGCCGAATGCCGACACGCCGCCGAAGACCCCGTCATAGATCCCGGCCCAGCGCTGGTAGGCCGCCTTGACCGCATCGGCATCCAGCGCCGAACGCGGCACCGGGCCGTTCAGGCCGGTGACGGGCGCCGAGGCGACCGGCGGCTCGTAGAGGTTCCCGGGCCCGCTCATCGGACCGACTCCCGGGGACGGCGCGGAGAAGACAGGGACGATATCGATCGGATGGTCATCGAGGACTTGGCTCAGGGAGTCGCATCTGTGCCCTGCCCGGGCGCGGTCATCAAGAGCATCTGACGATGAGAGCCGCTCCGGAAGGCGGAAGGTTTGGCGGTTCGCGCGAAACACGGCTATCCTTGCTTCGACGTCACGGCACCGTTGCCGGTGCCGGACGCTTCGGTCAGGGGGAGATCCACGACATGCTGATCGCGATTCTCGTGACCCTGACGGTCCTCGCATGGACGTCCATGGGCGCCTATTATTTCCGCCTCGAGATCTACCAGTGGCTCGACAACCGCTTCGGGCCGGCGAATCGGCCGCGCAAGCCGGAACGGCCGCGACGCCGGATGTACGACTGAGCCTGCCGCCGGCCCACCCGGTCAGCCAGCACCCGCCTGCCGCGCCTCGATCCGGTCCCAGATCAGCCCTGCCGTATTGACGTCGTCGAAGCGGTCGATCTCCTGCAGGCCGGTCGGCGAGGTCACGTTGATCTCGGTGAGCCAGTCGCCGATCACGTCGATGCCGACGAAGGTCAGGCCGCGCTCGCGCAGCATCGGCCCGATCCGGCGGCAGATCTCCTCCTCGCGCACCGTCAGCTGCGACCGCCCGGCCTTGCCGCCCACGTGCATGTTGGAGCGCGCCTCGCCGGCGGCGGGCACCCGGTTGATGGCGCCGATCGGCTCGCCGTCGGCCAGGATGATGCGCTTGTCGCCCTGGCGCACAGCCTTCTCGTAGCGCTGGATCATCAGCGGCTCGCGCGAGGCCTGGAAGAACATCTCCAGCAGCGAGGCCAGGTTCTCGTCGTCCTCGCGGATGCGGAACACGCCCGCGCCGCCATTGCCGAACAGCGGCTTGACGATGATGTCCCGGTGCTCGGCCCGGAAGTCGCGGATCGCGCCCAGGTCCCAGCTGATCAGGGTCGGCGGCATCAGGTCGGGGAAGTGGGTGACCAGCAGCTTCTCCGGCGCGTCGCGCACCGAGCGCGGATCGTTCACCACCAGCGTGCCGCCGCCCTCGGGCGTATGGATGTGCTCCAGCATGTGGGTGGCGGTGATGTAGGCCATGTCGAAGGGCGGGTCCTGGCGCATCAGCACCACGTCCATCGAGGCCAGATCGAGCACCTGCTCGGCGCCGATGGTGGCATGGCCGCCCGGCACCCGCTGCACCGTCACCGGCCGGGCCCGAGCGGTGAGCCGCTCCACCCGCGTCTCGCCCGGCGCCGCGCGGCCCTCGCGCAGGCTCATGTCGCGCACGCCGTAGAGCCACAGCGCGTGGCCGCGCGCCTGCGCCTCCAGCATCAGCGCGAAGGTTGAGTCGCCGTTGATGTCGATGGCGTGGATCGGGTCCATCTGGACCGCGACCTTCAGCTTGGTAGCCATGGCTGTGTCCGTTCTCACTGTGCGCCGGGGGCGCCGATATGGGCGCCGAGCCAGGCCGCCACGGTCGCGTGCCACTGCAGCGAGTTGGCGGGCTTCAGCACCCAGTGGTTCTCGTCGGGGAACACCAGCAGCCGGCTGTCGATGCCGCGCCGCTGCAGCGCATCGAAGGCGCCGAGCCCCTGCTCCAGCGGGATGCGGTAGTCGTGGCCGCCATGGATGATCAGCTGCGGCACCCGCCAGGCGGCGACATGGGCGGCCGGGTTGAAGCGCTCATAGGCGGCCGGATCGCTCCAGGGGGTGTGGTCCGGGCCGCCATGCTCCCACTCGGCGAACCAGAGCTCCTCGGTGGCGAACCCCATCATGCGGTCGTCGAACACGCCGTCATGCGTGACCAGGCACTTCCAGGGCGCGTTCCAGTTGCCGGCGATCCAGTTGACCATGAAGCCGCCATAGGAGGCGCCGAGCGCACAGGCGCGGCTGCCGTCCAGGAACGGGTATTTCGCCAGCGCCGCGGTCCAGCCTTTTTGAAGGTCCTCGAGCGGCCGGTCGCCCCAGTGGCCGGAGATCGCGTCGGTGAAGGCCTGGCCGTAGCCGGTGGAGCCGTGGAAATCGACCATCACCGACGCGTAGCCGAGGCCCGCGTAGAATTGCGGGTTCCAGCGGTAAGACCAGTCATTGCCGAACGAGCCCTGCGGCCCGCCATGGATCAGGAACACGACCGGGTAGCGGTGGCCCGGCTGCCAGCCGTCCGGTTTGACCACGTAGCCGTGCACGGTCTCGTTGTTCCAGCCGGCGAAGGCGAACTGCTCGGCCGGCGCCATCTCGACCCCGGCGAGGCGGCCCGCGTCGACATGGGTGAGCTGGACCGGAGCGCCGCCCGCCTGCGGGATGCGCCAGAGCTCGGCAGGGCTGTCGAGGGCGTCGCGCTGGATCACGAGGGCGTCGCCCGCGAGCTCGGCCGTCGTCACGTGGCCCTGGTCGGTCATCGCCGTGGGCGCGCCGGTCGCGACGTCGAGCGCGAACAGCTTCGACTGGCCCAGCTCCTCGGCGGTCACGAACAGCCGCCTGCCGTCCCTCGACCAGAGCAGGGTCCCGGCCGACCGGTCCCAGTGCGGATCGATCTCGCGGGTGGCGCCGGTGGCGAGGTCCATGACCATGACGCCGTAGCGGTCGGCCTCGAAACCCGGCCGCTTCATCGCCCGGTAGGCCAGCTTCGTCCCGTCCGGCGACACCACCGGGCCTGCGTCCAAGGCCTTGTTCGACGCGGTCAGGTCCTGCGGCGGCGCGCTGCCGTCGGCGGGCGAGCGGTAGATGTCGAAGTTGGTGCTCCAGGGCTCGGTCCTGCCGGCGACGCGCACGGAGAAGAACACCGTCTTGCCGTCCGGGCTGACGGCGTAGTCGGCGGCATCGCCGAACGGCCGCGAGGGGGTGTCGCCGTCGATGCCCTTCATCAGCGGGATCGGCTGGCCGGTGGCGGCACCCTGGTCGTCGAGGGCCAGGGCGAACAAGTGGTTGCGGGTACCGTCGGCGTACTGGTCCCAGTGCCGCACGAAGAGATGGTCGAACACCATGCCGTCGGACTTCGCAGCCCGGGTGCGGTTGGAGCGGGCCTTCGTATCGTCGGGGCTGTCGGTGTCGGGGAACACCGCGAGCGAGACCACGATGCGGCGGCCGTCTGCGGACAGCCGGAAGCTCGACACGTCGACCGCGAGATGCGTCACCTGCACGGCCGGACCACCGGCGACGGGCAGGCGCCAGACCTGATCCGAGCCGCCGCGGCCGGAGATCACGTAGATCGCGCGTCCATCGGCAGACCAGCGCGGCTGCTCGGCATCGGCATCCGCCCTGGGCAGCAGCGTCGGCGCCGCGCCGGTCGCCGTCAGGCTCAGCAGGCGCACCGAGTTGACGCCCCTGTTGCGGTCGAAGTCGGTGGAGCGCAGCGAGAAGGCGACGGTCCGGCCGTCGGGCGAGACCTGCGGGCCGGACAGCCGGTCGAGGCTCACCAGATCCTGGGCGGTGAAGGGACGCGCCCGCGCCGGGGCGGCGGCGAGCACGGTGGCGCCCAGCAGGGCAGCGAGGGTCGTCGGACGGATCGTGCGGGAGTTCATGGACAGGTGTGTGTCACGGATAGGCGATCGCCGTCACCTCCAGCAGCACCGGGCCGCGCGGCGTCGCCAGCCTGACCTCGTCGCCCACCTGCGATCCCATCAGCGCGCGCGCCACCGGCGAGGCCAGGCTCACCTGCCCCTGCTCCAGCGCCGCCTCGTCGACGCCGACGATGGTCACGGTGCGGCTCTGGTCGTCGGCGTCGAGGTAGGTGACGGTGGCGCCGAAGAACACCCGGTCGCGCCTGGTCTGCGCCGCCGGATCGACCGGCTGCGCCTTGTCGATCCGCTTGCCGAGGAAGCGCGCCCGCCGGTCGATCTCGCGCAGGCGCTTCTTGCCGTACAGGTAGTCGCCGTTCTCCGACCGGTCGCCGTTGCCGGCCGCCCACGACACGATCTCCACGATGCGCGGCCGCTCGTCGCGCATCAGCTGGTGCAGCTCGGCCTGCATGCGGGCCAGGCCGGCGGGGGTGATGTAGCGCGACACGCCCGGCGGCAGGCCCGGTGGCTCGATCTCGTCGTCGTCGTCATCCACGTCCATGCGCCGCTATCGCGCGGGTCCCGACGCAGCGTCAAGCGGGGCGCGGGCCGTCCCCGATCGCGACGGCGGGCATGGCCCGGGCACCCAGGACGGCGGCCGGATCACCGGCACCCACCGCGCTGCGCGGCCGTGCGAGGTGCCCGTCACAGCCGGGTCAGCGCGAACTCCACCTTGGCGTGCAGCACCTCGTCCAGCTGCAGCACCGTCAGGCCGCGGTCGGGGATGTCCGGGCGGTTGATCGCGTCGGTCATGTTGCTGGCCGGCTCGACGGCGATGAAATCGCGTCCGGGCGGCGTGAACACCACCAGATGGTCGAACGGCGCCTGCGCGGTGATGGTCAGCGCCAGCCCCCGCCCCGGCCAGCGCAGGAAGGCGGTGCCGTTCCAGCCGGCGTAGCAGTTGTCGAGCGGCGGCCCGTCGGGGGCGCGCATCGGCGAGAAGCGCCAGTCGCCCTCGACCGGCAGGCGGGCGGCGGGCAGCGCGTCGGCGCCGGCCTGCCACACGCTGCCGGCGGAGAAGCCCAGCTCCACGTCGCCGGCGCGGGGAAGAAACGGATGGAAGCCGAGCCCGACCGGCTGCGGCCGCCGATCGGTGTTGCGCACGCGGATCTGCACCGTCAGCCCGTCGTCGCGCAGGCCGTACTCGATCTCCGCACGGTAGCTGAACGGCCACTGGCCCGGCGGATCGCGCGGCGGGTTGTGGTCGAGCGCCAGCACGGCGCGCGCCTGCTCCTGCACCATCACCGTCCAGGCCCGCTCCCACGCATTGCCGTGGATCGCGTGCGGCTCGCCGCGGAAGTTCTGGTCGAGCTGGAACTGCTCGCCGCCGAAGGTGAAGCGGCCGTAGGCGACGCGGTTGGAGAACGGGATCAGCGGATAGGCGGCGACGCTGTCATTGTGCTGGGCGATCAGGTTGGGGTCGCTGACCGGGCGGAAGATCTCCACCCCGTCGCGCAGCCAGCTGCCGATCGCGCCGCCCCGCTCGGGCTTCACGCCCAGCACGCACAGTCCCGTCTTCAGCTCGAGCATCGTTCCAGTCCCGCGCAGTGATCCCGAGGCTGCAACGGCGGCCGGCCGATCGCGTTCGCCCGGCCCAATCGGCGTCGCTCAGTCGGCGTCGCTCAGTCGGCGCCGTCGCCCGCGAGCCGGAACGATCCCGTCATCACCGGCACGCAGCCGCCGCCGACATGCACGCGTCCCACCACGCCACGGCGCCTGGACGCCCGCACCCGCAGCAGGCTCGGACGGCCCATATCGACCCCCTGCCCCACCGAGAGCACCAGCTCGGCCTCCGCCTCGGCCAGCAGGGCCGCCTGCAGCGCGCCGACAGCCGCGGTGGCGCTGCCGGTGGCGGGGTCCTCGGCGATGCCGTCGGCAGGCGCGAACATGCGGGCCTGCAGGTCGGTGCCGGCCTCGTCGGGAGCCACCGCGCGGGTATAGAGGTACGCCCCGCTGGCCACGTCGCGCGGCAGCAGCGCGGCCAGGGCGGCGGGATCGGCGCGCGCCCGGCGCAACGCCGCCCGCGAGGCCAGCTCGACCGCCAGGAACGCCAGCCCGACGGAGACGACCTCCGGCGGATGCCGGGCGACCAGGATGTCGCCCGCGTCGAGCGACAGGCTGGCCGCGACCGGCGCCGCCTCCAGGCGCTGCAGCCGGCGCAGCGGTTCGGGGGCGGTCAGCTCGGCGCCGCAGACCATACCCGCCTTCCGCAGCAGGCGCACCGGCACCAGCCCCGCCTGCTCCTCGAACAGGAAGCTCTCCGGCAGCGGCCCGGGGAAATGCCGCGCCAGCACGAAGCCGGTGCCGACATTGGGATGCCCGGCGAAGGGCAGCTCCTGGGTGGGCATGAAGATGCGGACCCGCGCATGATGGGCGGGATCCGCGGGCGGCAGCACGAAGCTGGTTTCGGAGTAGTTGAACTCGCGCGCGATCGCCTGCATCTGCGCCGTCGACAGCCCGTCCGCATCGAGCACCACCGCCAGCGGGTTGCCGCCGAACAGCCGGTCGGTGAACACGTCGACCGTCTCGTAGCGTCGCTGCATCCTTAGGGCTCCCCTGCCTGGTTCATGCTGGCCGCGACGGACGGGGCTGCGCAAGGCTCGACGGGCCGCATCCGGAGGCCGACGATGGCGCGGACGAGGCAGCGCGGACGGTCATGATGAACCGCCCGCCCGAATCCGTTCGGCAGACCGGGGTGCCGCCGATGCGACAGGAGAAGGACGCGCGATGAGCTGGATCGATCCGGTGCGGCTTGCCGGCCTGCATGTCACCCTGGAGCCGCTGCGGACCGATCACGCCGCGGCCCTGATCGACGCGGCATCCGATGGCGCGCTGTGGCGGCTCTGGTACACCAGTGTTCCGGAGCCCGACCGGATGGGCCACGAGATCGCGCGCCGTCTGGCGCAGCAGGCCGCGGGCGAGACGGTTCCGTTCGCGGTGCTGGATCACGACGGGCGTGCGGTCGGCATGACCAGCTACGGCCATCTCGACGCCGCCGCGCCCCGCCTGGAGATCGGCTGGACCTGGTATGCGCGCCGGGTGCAGCGCACCGCGCTCAACACCGAGGCCAAGCGGCTGCTTCTGGGCCATGCCTTCGAGACGCTGGGCTGCATCGCGGTCGAGCTGCGCACGCACAGCCTCAACCAGCAGAGCCGGCGGGCGATCGAGCGGCTCGGCGCCAAGCTCGACGGGGTGCTGCGCAACCACCAAGTCGCGCGCGACGGCACGCTGCGCGACAGCTGCGTCTACAGCATCATCGCCTCGGAATGGCCGGCGGTGCGGTCGCATTTGACGTGGCAGTTGGAGCGGGTGCGGTAGCCGGCGGCGGCAGCTAGGCCGGATCGGCCACCGTATCTGGCGGCCGGATCAGATGAAACTGGCCGAGAGCGGACCGTCCGCTCTTGAGCTACATTTGACGGAAGCGGACATGCACAATGCATCATGACATGATGATTTCGAGCAAAGAAGATGAGTGACACAAGTAGGCTCAAAGCCCTTCAGAGGCGATGCAGTCAGGCCCTAAGAAACGGACAGCCAAGCCAGCCGGCCAATGATCCCTCGGTAACGCCCGAAAAGCCGCGTTCAGATGGGATCTGGAAGTCCTTAGTTGGGACTATTGTCGGAGGATTTATCAGCAGCGCTACGGCTTACTGCACCAACATTCAGGGGTACGGGCATCAGGCTCAGGCGGCGCAGGAGGAAAAACACGACCAAAGTCTTAAGCTTCGGGCAGCACTCCTAGCTGAGCTTCAATTTGAGCGAGATCAGCTAGACTGGGTGGTGAACAAGTCGGCTGCTACTTTTAATGGCAAACTAAGCGGCTTTATCTTATTGCCTTCTGGCGAGATATTTCAAGCCAATATAGCGAAGCTCGACCTACTGCCATCTGTAGAGGCAACGAAGGTCTATTCAGCCGAAAAATACTACCAACTAGCGAGCGATCAAATGGTTGAGCGGGGCGATGAGAAAAAGGGCTTTGTCGAACTCTTCGTGAATCAGTCCAAGGCACAAGGCTTCCGGGACTCCGCTGCCGCATCACTAACCATTTCCGATCAGGCCATCGCCCTTCTAAAAAGGGACATCGCTCAGCTATGCAACGAGAAGAAGGAAGAGCGTGCTTCACCATCCGCCTGCCTTTAGGCGGCTCATCGATCATAGCGAAGTGCCTAGGCCGGGGATAACGTTCGACTAGGTCGTAAACTCATTAACTGGAGGTAGAACGTCTAAAACGATTCCGATGCCGACGAGCTTGGCCCCTTCCTGAATGCGCCACTCTCGGCCTTGATAGATTTGACCTTCAAGACCCGGCCAGTTCCAGAACGTAATTTGCAAATCGATGTTGTCGCCGGGACGCAGCTCCGTGCCGTCTGGTAGATCGATAAAGCCCATCGTCATGTCACGATCCTCCGGGCCGAAGAAGTTGTGGTTTGGGCGGTAACCCCCTTTGATTGAAGAAGCGCGACCGCCTTCGCCTGTGGCCAGGAGCCGGATGTTGGCCTTGACGGTAATTCCTTTGGTCATGGCCTGTCCCTCGCGAAGAGAGTAGCTTATTGATCGGCGGCGGAAACCTTTCCTCGAAGATCAAAAGATGATTCAGCATCGGCATGAGCCGATATGATCTGACCGATTTCAAGTGGTGCGTGATTGAGCCGCTGCTGCCCAACAAGCTGAGAGGTGTGCCGCGCGTTGACGACAGGCGTGTGCTGAACGGCATCTACTGGGTGTTGCGCTCCGGTGCGCCATGGCGCGACCTGCCAGAGCGTTATGGGCCGCGCACCACTTGCTATAACCGCTTCGTGCGATGGCGGAAGGCAGGCGTTTGGGACCGGCTGATGGATGCCATCAGCGCCGCACACAAACGCGAAATCCAGATGATCGATAGTACCTCCGTCCGAGCGCACCAGCAGGCTGCAACGGCAAAAAAGGGGGTCCAGATCACTGTCTTGGTCGATCACGCGGCGGCCTCACGACCAAGATCCACGTCGTGGTCGACGCGCAAGGCCTCCCGATCCGGCTCGGTCTAACCGCCGGACAGACGCACGACGGGCAGATCGCCGACCGCCTACTCGATCACCTCGGCCCACGCACCATCTTGCTGGCCGACAAGCCCTACGATGCTGACCACATCCGCGAGCTGATCCAGGGCCAAGGTGCTACGCCCAATATCCCGACGAGGAGCAATCGGCGCTGGAAGCCGTGCTTCAGCACGCGGCTCTACCGCAAGCGCAACCTGATCGAGCGGTTCTTCTCCAAGCTGGAGCACTTTCGCCGCGTCGCTACCCGCTACGACAAGCTCACAGCCAACTTCCTCGCCATGATCCAGCTTGCCTCAATACGGCTGTGGCTTCGCCCTAATGAGTCTACGACCTAGAGCCCGAAGTGCGTAGACGGTCTGCGTCCGCTTTAGAGACGCGCTCCTGCTAGCCGGCTGTCTGTTTAGAGCGCTTAGCGGTCCTTGAGCTCATCCTCTACCTTCTGTCCCAGAACGACATCGCGCCTCTACCCCCGTCGCCCACCCCGCCGCTTCGACGGATCATACCCCCCGCCCCCCGGCCCCAGCGGCTCCGGCGTGCGCGACTTCGCCGTCTTGCCCCCGCGTGACGCCGGCGACGGCGGCGGCGGCTCCAGCCCGAGATCGAGCGCCTCCAACCGCTTGAGCTCGTCGCGCAGCCGGGCGGCGGTCTCGAACTCCAGGTCGGCGGCGGCGGCCCGCATGCGCTTCTCGATCTCGGCGATCGACGCCTTCAAATCCTTGCCGACCATGTCGGTGATGCCGACATCCTTGATCGGCGCCACCGTCACGTAGTCCTGCTCGAACACCGACGTCATCGCCTCGCCGATATGCGTGCGCACCGATTGCGGCGTGATGCCGTGCGCGGTGTTCCAGTCCGACTGCCGGGTGCGGCGCCGGTCGGTCTCCTCGATGGCGTAGCGCAGGCTGTCGGTCATGCGGTCGGCATAGAGCAGCACCCGGCCGTCGACGTTGCGCGCCGCCCGGCCGATGGTCTGCACCAGCGACGTCCGCGAGCGCAAGAAGCCCTCCTTGTCGGCATCGAGGATGGCGACGAGCTGGCATTCCGGGATGTCCAGCCCCTCGCGCAGCAGGTTGATGCCGATCAGCACGTCGAAGGCGCCCAGCCGCAGGTCGCGAATGATCTCGATGCGCTCCAGCGTGTCGACGTCGGAGTGCAGGTAGCGCACCTTGATCCCGGACTCCGTCATGTACTCGGTGAGGTCCTCGGCCATGCGCTTGGTCAGCGTCGTGACCAGGATGCGGCCGCCGCGCCCGATCACGATGCGGCACTCGGCCAGCAGGTCGTCGACCTGGCGCTCCACCGGCCGGATCTCGGTGACGGGATCGATCAGCCCGGTCGGACGGATCACCTGCTCGGCGAACACGCCCTGCACGCGGTCCATCTCCCACGGGCCGGGCGTCGCGCTGACATGGATGGTCTGCGGCCGGAAGCGCTCCCACTCCTCGAACTTCAGCGGCCGGTTGTCGAGGCAGGACGGCAGCCGGAAGCCGAACTCCGACAGGATCGACTTGCGCGCATGGTCGCCCCGCTCCATGCCGCCGATCTGCGGCACGGTGACGTGGCTCTCGTCGACGATCAGCAGCGCGTCCTCGGGCAGATACTCGAACAGCGTCGGCGGCGGATCGCCCTGCTTGCGGCCGGACAGGTAGCGCGAGTAGTTCTCGATTCCCTTGCAGGCGCCGGTGGTCTCGATCATCTCCAGATCGAAGGTGCAGCGCTGCTGCAGCCGCTCGGCCTCCAGCAGCTTGCCGCCGGCGGTGAACTCGTCGAGCCGCTGCTTCAGCTCCTGCTTGATCAGGATCGTCGCCTGGTTGAGCGTCGGGCGCGGCGTCACGTAGTGGCTGTTGGCATACACATGGATCTCGTCGAGATCGCCGGTCTTCTCGCCGGTGAGCGGATCGAACTCGATGATGCTGTCGATCTCGTCGCCGAACAGGCTGATGCGCCAGGCGCGGTCCTCGTTCTGCACCGGGAACACGTCGACCGTCTCGCCGCGCACGCGGAAGGTGCCGCGCGCGAAGCCCGCGTCGTTGCGCCGGTACTGCTGCTCGACCAGCGCCTTGATCAGCGTGTCGCGCGCGATCTCGCCGCCGCGCTGCATCTTGACCACCATGCGCGCATAGGTCTCGACCGAGCCGATGCCGTAGATGCAGGACACCGACGCCACGATGATGACGTCGTTTCGCTCCAGCAACGCCTGCGTCGCCGCATGGCGCATGCGGTCGATCTGCTCGTTGATCGCGCTGTCCTTCTCGATATAGGTGTCCGAGCGCGGCACGTAGGCTTCCGGCTGGTAGTAGTCGTAGTAGCTGACGAAATACTCCACCGCGTTGTCGGGAAAGAACTGCTTCATCTCGCCGTAGAGCTGGGCCGCCAGAGTCTTGTTCGGCGCCAGGATCAGCGTCGGCTTCTGCACCGCCTCGATCACCTTGGCCATGGTGAAGGTCTTGCCCGAGCCGGTGACGCCCAGCAGCACCTGGTCGCGCTCGCCCGACAGCACGCCCGCCACCAGCTCGCCGATCGCCGTCGGCTGGTCGCCGGCCGGCTCGTAGGGCGACACCACCTTCATCTGCCGCGTCTTCGGCTTGGCCGCCTGCCGGTCCGGCACGAAGCTTTCGGCGGCCGGGATCGCCGGGCGGGCGTCGCGCGCGGGCTTGCGGGATGCGGTCTTCTGGAGGGTCGCTGACATGCGACGAAGGTGGCGATCCCGCCTGCCCGGAGCAAGCGAATTTGCGGCCTCGGGCGACCCAACGGGTCCTGGCATCCGTCCGGTGCCGATACGGGTCGAGGGGCGCCCCGCCCCGTCATCGACCCGCCCGCCGCCGCCTCGCGACGACAAGGCGGCGGCCGGGGGGAACCGAGGCCGCAGGCGGGCGCTCAGGGGTCTGCGGCTGCAGCGATCGTCGGCGCCGGACCGGGAGACCGCCTTGGATCTGCAGCAGAAGGTTCTGGAGATCCACCACCTGCTCTGCCAGACCTATCACTGCCCGATCGCCTATTTCCACGGGCTCGATCCGCTCAGCGAGCTGGTCAGCTCGCTGCTGTCGCACCGCACCCGCAACGCCGACAGCGGCGCTGCCTTCAAGGCGCTGCGTGCGCTCTACCCGGACTGGGCCGAGCTGGCCGCGGCGCCGACCGCCGCGGTCGAGCAGGCGATCCGGGGCGTCACCTGGCCGGAACAGAAGGCGCCCCGCATCCAGGCGATCCTGCGCGCGATCCAGGCCGAGCGCGGCGCGCTGGATCTGGGCTTCCTGGCCGAGCTTTCGGTCGAGGAGGCCCGCGCCTGGCTGGAGCGCCTGCCCGGCATCGGCCCGAAGACCAGCGCTGCCGTGCTCAGCTTCAGCGTGCTGCGCCGGGCGGCACTGCCGGTCGACAGCCACCACCATCGGGTCGCCGTCCGCACCGGCCTGATCCCGGCCAGCCTGGCGGTGGGGCCATCGCATCGCGTGCTGGCAGCGCAGCTGCCGCCGGACTGGGACGCGCAGCAGATCTACGACAACCACGAGATCCTGATGCTGCACGGCCAGCGCTGCTGCTTCCATCGCAAGCCCGCCTGCGGACGCTGTCCGCTGCTCGCCCTCTGCCCGACCGGACAGCAGCTGCACGCCACCATGGGCACGGCGCCGCAGGGGCAGCTGGTCTGACGGAGCCGGACGACGCCGGCCCGGTCGCGGCACCCAGGGCGCGGGGCCCGCGTCAGGGTGAGCTGATCTCCGGCTCGCGGCTGCCGGTCCAGGACAGCCGCCACAGGCCGCCCTGACGCAGGTTCTGCACCAGGGCCGGCCGGAATGCGGCGAGGCAGGTGCCGCCCGCATGACGCACCGAGGGATAGATCACGCCGTCGCTGCTTACCGCCTGCAGGCGACGCGCCAGGGCCTGGCCGGCGGGATAGGCGGTCGCGGTATCGCCGTCCAGCACGCCGTCCTGCCCTGCGGCGGCGGCGCTGCCGCGCAGGTCGTGGAACGGTCCGATGAAGTCGGCGATCAGCTCGGCATAGTCGACATGGGTGTCGTAGCGGCCGATGGCGTCGAGTTCGCGCGTCAGGTGATAGGCCACCTCGCCCAGCGAGGTCTGCGCGTTCCAGCTGCAGTACCAGGCGCCGCGCAGCGTATCGTTGAAGCGGTTGCCGCCGGGCCGGATGTGGGTGAAGGCGGCGTTGACGAAGCTGTCGTTCGGCCGGCCGAACACCAGCTCGCGCGGGTCGAGGTTCGGCAGCCCGCTGCCCGAGGCCTGGATGCGGGCGTTGGTGACGCTCTCCAGCGCCGCCAGATCGTCCAGCGCCCGATCGGTGGCGGCGAGCGGCGCCAGGACCGGCGGCTTCAGCCTGCCGCTCGGGATCAGCCGGACCGTGTTGCGCTGGGCGATGTCGATCACCGGCGGCAGATCTGGCTCCTGGTCGAGGGCGGGCCCGTTGAAGGCTCCCGAGCAGTCCATGGCGCTAGAGGCCTCCGCGCAGCGCGTCGACGTGGCCGCGTATGTCCAGCATGCCGGGAATGCCGCGCTCGATCGCCACCGCCAGCGGCGAGCGCCCGCCGAACAGCGGACCGCGGTTCGGCAGGCGGATCCAGTCATCGGCCAGCGGCGCGGAGAACAGCAGCCGCAATCCCTTGAAGACGCCGACCATGACGCTGATCCGGGTCAGCATGTCCTGCGACAAACGAAGCGTCCGGTCCGGCCGCAGGCTGTCCTGCTTCTTCAGGCGGAACCAGCTGCGCTCCGACATGTCGCCGAGCAGCAGGCAGGTCTCCTCGGCGGTCAGCTGCCACAGGCCGGCGAGCCGGACCATGCCGTCGATCGCCGACGGCGTCAGGCGGAGCCGCGTGGCCGGGTCGGACAGGTTGAGGCTGCTGGTCGAGGCCGGGACGATGGTCGGCCGATTGTCCTGAATGGCGTACATTATGCCTCCTGGCGCTTAATATGCTGCCATCTGGCAGCCGCTTCAAGCGGCGCCATGCGTTGATTGCTCGAATGCCAGCTTGACTGTCCCAAGCCCGCCACGCACATCCTGTGCATGCAGACCATGACGTCGGACCCCTATGTCGTTCCGGACGAAGCCACCGCCGCCGAGGCTGTCGCGGCGATCGCAGACGAGCTCGACGTGTTCGACGACTGGATGGAGCGCTACCAGTACATCATCGAGCTCGGCCGCAAGCTGCCGCCCTTCCCGGGCGAGTGGGCGAACGACGCGCATCGGGTGCCAGGCTGCCAGAGCCAGGTCTGGATGGAGTCGAGCCTGTCGGACGGCGTGATCCGCTTCGCCGGCGCATCGGACGCGGCGATCGTGTCCGGCTTGGTCGCACTTCTGCTGCGCGTCTATTCCGGCCGCAGCCCGCAGGAGATCGTCAGCACGGACCCGGTGTTCCTGAAGGATCTCGGGCTGCTGGAAGCGCTGTCGACCAATCGCGGCAACGGGATCGCCTCGATGGCCAGGGCGGTGCAGCGCGCGGCCCAGGAGGCCACGGGAAGCATCGTCACCGCCTGAGCTCCAGCCGCGGCCTGGGGCTGCCGCGAAAGGCCCGGTTTACGCCGCGAGGCGACGGTTGCGGACCTTTCGCGCCGGTATCCTCAGAGAATGAAGCGCGACAGGTCGCCCTTCTGTGCCAGCGGCGCCACCTTCTCCTGCACGTAGGCGGCGTCGACCCGCACGCTGTCGCCGGGCCGGTCGGACGCCGTGAAGGAGACCTCCTCCAGCAGCCGCTCCAGCACCGTCGCCAGCCGGCGGGCGCCGATATTCTCGACGCGGTCGTTGATGTCGGCCGCCAGATCGGCCAGCGCGTCGATCGCATCCTCGCCGAATTCCAGCGCCACCTTCTCGGTGCCCATCAGCGCGCTGTACTGCTTGAGCAGCGAATGCTCCGGCTCGGTCAGAATGCGACGCAGGTCGTCGCGCGACAGCGGCGCCAGCTCGACGCGGATCGGCAGCCGGCCCTGCAGCTCCGGCAGCAGGTCGGCGGGCTTGGCCAGGTGGAACGCGCCCGAGGCGATGAACAGCATGTGGTCGGTCTTCACCGGCCCATACTTGGTCGAGACCGTGGTGCCCTCGATCAGCGGCAGCAGGTCGCGCTGCACGCCCTCGCGGCTGACGTCGCCGCCGCGAAAGCCGCCCTCCGACGAGCGCGCGCAGACCTTGTCGATCTCGTCGAGGAAGACGATGCCGTGATCCTGCGCGTGCGCCACCGCCTCGCGGGTCAGCCCGTCGCTGTCGAGCAGCCGGTCGCTTTCCTCGCGCACCAGCCCGATGCGGGCCGCCTCGACGGTCATGCGTCGGGCCTGCGCGTTCTTGCCGAACATCCCCTTCATCATGTCGCCGAGATTGATGACGCTGCCCTGTGGCATGCCCGGGATGTCCATGCCGGCCCCCGCCCCGGGCGCGTCGGCGATCGCCACCTCGACCTCCTTCTGCTCCAGCTCGCCGTCGCGCAGCATGCGCCGGAACTTGTTCTTGGTGTCGGCGGACGCGGAGGCGCCGACCAGCGCATCGACGAGACGCTCCTCGGCCGCCTTCTCGGCGTTGGCCTGCACGTCGCGCCGCTTCAGGTCGCGCAACATGTTCAGGCTGACCTCGACCAGGTCGCGCACGATGCTATCGACGTCGCGCCCGACATAGCCCACCTCGGTGAACTTGGTCGCCTCGACCTTCAGGAACGGCGCCTGCGCCAGCTTGGCCAGACGACGGGCGATCTCGGTCTTGCCGCAGCCGGTCGGGCCGATCATCAGGATGTTCTTCGGCACCACCTCGTCGCGAATGCCCTCCGGAAGCTGCGCGCGGCGCCAGCGGTTGCGCAGCGCGATGGCCACCGCGCGCTTGGCGTCGGTCTGGCCGACGATATACCGGTCGAGCTCGGACACGATCTCGCGCGGCGAATAGGTGGGCACGTCCATCAGCGCACATCCCCCGTCTCTGCATCAGGCTTCACGACCGCGCCCAGCGTCTCCACGATCACCGAATGGTTGGTGTAGACGCAGATGTCGCCGGCGATGCGCATCGCCCGGCGCGCGACCTCCTCGGCATCCAGCCCGTCGATGGTCATCAGCGCGCGTGCGGCGGCAAGCGCGTAGTTGCCGCCCGAGCCGATCGCGATCACGCCGTCCTCGGGCTCCAGCACGTCGCCGTTGCCAGTCAGGGTAAAGGAGCGGGTCTCGTCGGCCACCGCCATCATCGCCTCGAGCCGGCGCAGATAGCGATCGGTGCGCCAGTCCTTGGCGAGCTCGACGCAGGCGCGCTCGAGCTGGTTCGGGTAGCGCTCCAGCTTGGCCTCGAGCCGCTCCAGCAGGGTGAAGGCATCGGCGGTGGCGCCGGCAAAGCCCGACAGGATCGTGCTGTTCGGGCCGATCCGGCGCACCTTGCGGGCGTTGCCCTTGATCACGGTCTGGCCGAGCGTCACCTGGCCGTCGCCCGCCATCGCCACCTGGGCCCCGCGTCGCACGCACAGGATGGTGGTGCCGTGCCAGCCGATCGGGTCGTGACTGGTCGATTGAGTCGTTTGCATGACCAGAGGAGATAGAACGCGCCGCCGGCTGCGCAAGCATCCCGACCGGAGTGCCGGTCCTAGCGCGGGGGCTGGCCGTCCAGCATCTGCTTGGCGATCGCGACCAGCTCGTTCGGCCGGAACGGCTTTCGCAGCAGCACCTCGCGCTCGCCCATCGCATGGCCCTCCGCCGCTTCCGGCCGGCCGGTGATGTAGATGATCGCCACGTCCGGGCACAGCATCCGGGCGATCGCCGCGAACACGAAGCCGTTGCGGCGGGTGCCGAGGTCGAGGTCGGCGACCACCACCCGCGGCGTCCGCTCCTCGCGCAACGCCGCCAGCGCCTCGCTCTCGCTGCCGGCGCCGATCACCTCCAGCCCTTCCTCGCGCAGTGCCTCGACCAGCGTCATCCGGACCAGCGGATCGTCGTCGAGGACAAGCAGATCACACATGGCGAGGCCGCTCCGGGCAGGAGGTTCAGCAGGCTGAAAGCATCCCGGAGCGTCCGGTTGCCGCCTTGACGCTATACCCGCTCCGTCTGCTCGGCGCGACATCGTCTGGCGGGCATCCGTGATCGGCATCCTTGCCAGCCGGCGCAATTCACTTGACGCGTTTATCGTTAAAATGAGAACATTTAGAGAACACAGACTGCCGGAGCGGCCATGATCGCGCGTCCGAACTTCATCGAGCTGCCGTCGCGGGACATCGATCCGGCCCGGACCTTCTATGCGGCCGCGTTCGGCTGGAAGCTGAACGGCTACGGCCCGAGCTACGCCTGCACCTTGACCGGCGACGTCGATGTCGGGCTGCAGGCGGACCCGGACGAGGTGACGCAGGCGCCTCTGCCGGTGATCCAGGTCGATGACCTCGACGCCACGCTGCAGGCGGTGGTCGATGCCGGCGGGCGTATCGTGCGGCCGATCTTCGCCTTTCCGGGCGGCCGCCGCTTCCAGTTTCGCGATCCGAACGGCAACGAGCTCGCGGCGATGCAGCCCGATCCCGACTGACCTTCCCCGGGGGCCGTCCTGGGTCGCCGGCGGCCACGCTCGCCCTGCTGTGCACGGCCTGCTCCGACGCCGCCTGCGCCGCCGGTCCGCGTCGCCCGATCTCATCCCGGCCACCGTCGCGTCGCGCCCGATGCGCCCGGCATCGCGGACCTGCCAGCCGCGGTGCCGAGGCCCGACCGCGAGGGGGCCCGAACGCCGGCGTCTTCGCGCGGCGAGGCCGATCGGCACGAGCCGACGGACCTCCCGATGTTGCCGCCGCGGCGCAGCTGGGTTTAGGTGCATCCTGCCGGAAGGCGGCCGGCACCGCCGGCACTTGGGAGAGATCGGATGATCGGCAGCACCCGGACCGCGCGATGGCCCGGCCGCACACGAAACGGAGCCGATCCGGACCGGCCGCGAACCCCGCTGCTGCTGCTGCGGCTCGGACTATGGAGCGTGCTGCACTTCGCGTTCTATTTTCTGCAGCAGCTGGCCGAGCTGCTCGCACCTCTGCTGCTGGTCGCCGGCATCGGCTGGTGGGCGCTGCCGAAGATCGTCGCCGCGATCACCGTGGGAGCCAGCAACGCGGATCCGCAGGCGCGCGACCTCTTGAACACCATCTCCGCCACGATTCCGGCCGGAGTTCGTCTGGCCGGCCACTGGATCACGCCAGGCGGCCTGATCCTGGACGGCCTGCTGCTGATGGCGATCGCTGCGATCGGCGCCACGCTGTCGGCACTTGCCGCCCGCAGCATGTGAGCAGGCGGCCGCGGCCTACGGGCCGCCGGGCAGCAGGCGATACAGCCTCAGGCTCGGCGGCCAGCCATGCCCGATCGCCCCGCGCCAGTGCCAGAAGGCGAACGCCGCGACGCCGATCAGCAGGCCGCTCAGCCCCCACAGCACCAGCCAGACAATGTCGGCGCGGGGGACAGGCCGGCGCAGGCCGGGTCCGGAGATCCGCGCCTCCGCCTGCAACGACCCCAGCGGCGACAGGCTGATGGCGGGCGCGTCCCGGGGTGTCGGCGACGCGACATCGGCCGCATCGGCCGGCGCCGGTGCGTCGAAATCGGCATCGGCACCGGCCTGGGCATCGGTGTCCGCCGGCGGTTCCGGATCGGCGGCCGGCACCACCCGCCACTCCGCCGAGCAGCGGGCGCAACGCAGCTTGCGCGGCCGCTGCAGCTCCGGGATCTGGTACTGGGCTGCGCAGGACGGACACAGGACGTGCATGGTCGGACGCTGCGACTCCGGTTCGATGACACAGACTGCCAGCAATTCCTTCAGCTTTCGTCAATGCCGGGCGATGGCCGGGTGACGGGCGGGGCGGCATGATCCAGCTGCGCGAGGTGGGTCTGCGCTACGAGCGCGGCGATGCCGGCATCGCGGTGCTGCAGGCGATCAGCGCCGAGATCCCGTCCGGCGCGTTCCGCTGGGTCCTGGGCGCATCGGGTGCCGGCAAGTCCAGCCTGCTGCGGCTGCTGAACCTGAGCGCCCGGCCCAGCGAGGGCCGCCTGGAGCTGTTCGGCGTTTCCGTCGTGCGCGCGCGTCGCAGCGCGCTGGCACGGCTGCGGCGGCGCACCGGCAGCGTGTTCCAGGACCTCCGCCTGCTGCCCGAGCTCAACGTCTACGACAACGTGGCGCTGCGGCTGCGCCTGGACGGGCTGGCCGAGGACCGCGTCGAGGCCGAGGTCACCGAGATGCTGCGCTGGGTCGGGCTCGGCCGGAAGCTGCAGGCCCGGCCGTCGCAGCTGTCCGGCGGCGAGCAGCAGCGGGTCGCGGTCGCCCGTGCCGTGGTGCACCGCCCGCCTTTGCTGCTGGCCGACGAGCCGACCGGCGCGCTCGACGAGCCGCAGGCGGTGCGGCTGATGCAGCTGTTCCTCGAGCTCAACCAGATGGGCTCGACGGTGCTGGTCGCGACCCACAACGAGATGCTGGTCCGGCGCTTTCCCGCCGCCGCCCTCAGGCTGGAACGCGGCAGGCTGGTGGATCATGGCTAGCCGCGCCGGCCGGCGCCGGTCCGACGGGCTCGGCCTGCGTCGGGCGATGTCGGACCGGCTGCTGCCGGCGCTGGTCGCGGCGATGACGTTCCTGGCCGCCCTGGCGCTCGCCGGCGCGGTGGCGGCGTCGCTGCTGGCCGAGCGCTGGAGCGCGGGGGCGGCGGCGATCCTGACCGTGCAGGTGCCGCACGGCGACGACGCGGCCGCGACCGCGGCGGCCGGGCCGGGTGCGCCGACGCGGATCGATGCGGTGATGCGCCTGCTCGCGGCGGAGCCGTCGGTCGCCGCGGTCCACCACCTGGACCGGCAGGCCCTCGGCCGCCTGCTCTCCCCCTGGCTCGGCGATGTCGACAGCATCGCGCTGCCGCTGCCGGCGGTCGTGCAGCTGCAGCTGCGCGCGGGAGCCGTCGGGCCGGCGGACCTCGGCGCCAGGCTCGACACCGCCGCACCCGGCACGCTGCTGGAGCGCAACGGCGCCTGGAACGACCGGCTCGTGGCCCTGACCGACAGCCTGCAGGCCTGCGCCGGACTCGCCCTGCTGGTCGTGGCCGGCGTCGCGGTGGCGGTGGTCGCGGTCGCGACCCGCGCCGGGCTGAGCGCGCGGCGGCAGGCGATCGAGATCGTGCACGGGCTGGGCGCCACCGACAGCTACATCGCCGGCCGCTTCGCCGGTCGCGCGACCCGGCTGGCGGTGCTGGGCGGGGTCGCCGGCACCGTGCTGTCGGTGCCGCTGCTGCTCGCCCTCTGTCAGCTGGCGGCACCCTTCGCAGCCCAGGCCGGATCGGCCGCCCCGGTTCCGTCCGGGGGTGCGCTGCCGCCCTGGACGCTGGCCAGCCTGCTCGCCCGGCTGCCGCTGCCGCTCTGGATCGGCCTGCCGCTGCTGCCGATGGTCGCGGCCCTGATCGGCTGGGGCACCGCGCAGGCGACCGTGCGCACCTGGCTGCGGCAGCTGCCATGACGGCGCCGCCACGGCCGGGGCCGCGCCCGGCACCGCGGCCAGGCGTCGGGCGCGTGCCGCGCCGCCGCCTGCTGGCAGCCGTCGGGCTGCTGCTCTCCGCCCTGGTGCTGGCCTGGTGCGGCGGCTTCGCCTGGTTCGCCTACACCGCGACCTGGCCGGCATCGGAGGTGCCGGCAGCCGACGGGATCGTCGTGCTGACCGGCGGCGCCGGCCGGATCGAGGCGGCCATGGCGCTGCTGGCGCGCAACCGGGCTCGGCTGATGCTGATCTCGGGCGTGTCGGAACATCTGGAGCTCGATCAGGTGACGCGCGCGGCGGGGCTGACGGTTCCCGCAGGCCTGGCCGAGCGGATCGCTCTCGGCCACAGCGCGACGTCGACGGTCGGCAACGCGATGGAGACCGCAGCCTGGGCCAGGGCCAACGGCCTGCATTCGCTGATCGTGGTCACCGCCGGCTACCACATGCGGCGGGCACTCGCCGAGATCGGCACCGCGCTGCCCGACATGCCGCTGCATCCGGACCCGGTGCAGCCGCCGGCGCTGACGCGTTTCGGCTTCGGCACGCTGCGCCTGCTGGCCTCGGAATACAGCAAGTGGCTGGCTGTGCTGTTCGGCCTCACCGGATCGGCCCACCTGCAGGAGATCGCCTGACGCCATGACATCGAGCCTCACGGTGCTCCGCTCGGCGCTGTTCGCCCTGTACTTCCTGCTGCTGACGGTGCTGATGGGCGTGGGCGCCTTCTGGGTCAGGCTGGTGATGCCGCGGCTGGCGCTCGGCTACGCGAAACGCTGGGCCGGGCTGACCCTGGCCGGCCTGCGCGTCATCTGCGGGGTCCGCATCGAGGTCAGCGGCCGCGAGCACCTGGCGCGACCGGGCCCGATGCTGATCGCCTCGCAGCACCAGTCGGCGTTCGACGCGCTGGTCTGGATGAATCTGGTCCCCCGCCCCGCCTACGTGATGAAGCGCGAGCTGACCCGGATCCCGCTGGTCGGTCCGATGCTGCTGCTCGCCGGCATGATCCCGCTGGAGCGTGGGGGTGCCGCCGCGGCACTCCGGCAGCTGATGCGGCAGACCGACCGCGCGGTCGCCGATGGGCGGCAGATCGTCATCTTCCCCGAGGGCACCCGCGTCGAGGCCGGGCGGATCCTGCCGCTGCAGCCCGGGGTGGCGGCGCTCGCCGGCCATGCCGGGCTGCCGGTGCTGCCGGTGGCCACCGACTCCGGACGCTGCTGGTCGCGACGCGGCTTCATCAAGCGGCCCGGGACCATCCATGTCGACATCGCCGCACCGGTGCCTGCGGGCCTCCGCCGCGCCCCGCTGCTGGCCGCGATCCGTGCCGGATGGGACACGGCCGGCATACGAAGTGCGGCGGATAAGCCTGTGGATAATCTTGTGGGACATTTTTTCGCATCCGGGGACGGACGGCGCTGAGAGCGGTCGGTTTCGGGGCCGCTGCCGGAGCCGCGAACGCCCGCATCCACCGGTCCGCAACCGGCCCCGGCGAGGACCTTCGCAAAGACGGCGTTGCGCACTGCAAGAACCGCCAGTTCCCGATTCTCCCCCGCCTGCCGGTGCGACCGCGGGCCAGCCGGCGGAAGGGCGCGGGCCGGTGCGGCCAGGTGACGAGCCGGCCTGTGGATAATCATCCTGACGGGTGCCGGGATAGGGTGAATCCGATGGGCGGAGGGCCGCATCTTCAAGGGCTTCGCCCGTGCAGGCGAGATGATCTATGAAGCGTGGCATGCTACCGTTCCCTCGTCGCCGCGATGGTGCGCGATCGGCCCGGCTGCGAGCGGGCGTCGCCGCCGCCCTGGTGCTCGCGACACTGCTGGTCGGGCTCGACACGCTGGCCTGGTTCCGGCTCGAGCGGAGTCTCGACCGACGGCTGGACCGATTCGCCCTCGCCGCGCGCGCGGCCGGCTGGCGGTTCAGCGCCCAGGCCGGCGAGCGTGGCGGCTGGCCCCTGGCCGCCAGCCTGACGCTGCTGCGGCCGTCGCTGCGCGGCACCGGGTCGCCGCTCCCGGGCGACATCGCCTGGTCCGGCGACGCGGTGACGCTCGATCTGTCGCCGCTGCATCCCGGGCACGCGACCGTGCTGGCGCAGGGCACCCAGAGCCTGTCGATCGCCGGCGAGTCGCGGATGCGGCTGCTGCTGCGCTTCTGGGGGTCGCGGATCGCGCTGCAGCTGCCGGCCGACCGGCAGGCTCCGGCGTCGGGGGCCCTGCGCCTGGACGCGGACGCGCTGCATGTGGCGGCACCCGGCGCCGGGCCCGACGACATCGCCCTGGTCGCGGGCCTGACGGCACGGCTGCGCTGGCAGACGGCACCCGGCGCGGCGGGCGTGGCGCCGGATACGGCGGCGCTGTCGCTGCTGCTGCGCGACGTCGCCCTGCCCGCCCGGCTCGGCGCGGGGGGAGACCGCGTGCTGCAGAAGGCGCGGCTGGAGGCCCGGCTGGTCGGCCGCATCCCCCAACAGGCGATGCCGCTCATCGATGCGCTCGACCAGTGGCGGCAATCGGGCGGCCGCCTGCGGATCGAGGAGGCGAGCGTCGACTGGGGCCGTGCGGCGGCTGCGGCGGGAGGCGAGGCGGCGCTGGGGGCGGACGGCACGGCGAATGGCCGCTTCGACCTGACCGTGACCGACGCGGACGAGATCCTGCGGCAGCTGCGCGACGCCGGTCTGATCGATCCCGCGACCATGCTGGCCGCAGGTGCCGTGATCGGCCTGATCGCCGCCGGACAGGACGGTCCGCGCGTGCATCTGCCGCTGCAGCTCCGCGACGGCACGCTGCGTCTCGGCGAGATCCCGCTGCTGCGGACCGGAACGCTGCTGCCGCCGGCAGCGGACGCGCGGTGACGAACCCTCGCCGACCGCGGCCCGCAGGCGGTGCGGGTTCACGGCCGCCTTGCCGATCGGCCCTGCGGTGCTCGCACGGCTGTGGCCTCGACCTCCTCCGCTGCCGGGTGAGGCTCGTTCCGACCGGCGTCGTCATGCGCTGCGAATTCGGTGCCAGCTGGTCGCCGGCCGTGGATCGTGGCGCCTGGCGCGGACGTCCGGCAGACCGTGCCGCCGTTGAACAGCCAGTCGTTGCTGCCGCTGCGGCCCGACGTGCCGATCCCACGATCCCGGCCCGTCCCGACTCCCCGCTTACGGGTGGTCCGCGGCAGGGTCGGCCGGGAGGCGCGTCGTCACCGGGCCTGGTTCCGTCGCTGGCCCAGGGCGTCCGCCGCCGCCCTCTGCGGCCCGAGGCCGCTCATCCCCGGGTGACGCGGCCGAGGCCGCGATCCGGCGGCTCGTCGCCAGCCGGACCCGGAGCCGCCTTGGACGCGGCCAGCTCCCGGGTCAGCCGTTCGATCTCGGCATGCAGGCTGCGGATCTCCGCCAGGTGGGCGTCCTCCGTGGTCCCGGAGGCCGCCGCCTGCACGGCCTCGCCGTCCTTGCCGCTGCCGGGACGATAGAACGGGGTGAGCAGGGTCTTGGCGCGCTCGATGATCGGGACTCCGGCCCGGGCCGGGTCGGCGGCTGCCTGGGCCGGCTTGCCCGGCTTCTGCGGCTGTGCCGCCGCACGCTGCTGGGCGGCGAACTGGTCCATGATCTGCTCGAGATAGCCCGGCACCAGACCCTGCATGCTGTCGCCGTAGAAGCCGATGAGCTGGCGCAGGAACACCGTCGGCAGCATATTGCGCCCCTTGGTCTCCTCCTCGACGATGATCTGGGTCAGGACGCTGCGGGTGATGTCGTCGCCGGTCTTGGCATCGAAGACCACGAAGTCGCGGGACTGCCGGACCATCCCCGCGAGCGTGTCCAGCGTGATGTAGATCGAACTTTCGGTGTCGTAGAGACGGCGGTTGGCGTATTTCTTGATGACGACCGGTGTGACCGGGCGATCGGTTTCCGGCAATGTGCCCTCCATCCCGGTCCAGACATGCGCCAGGATAGCATGACGACCGGATGCGTGCGCAAATCACCGCCACGGCCGGTCGCGGGCGAGCGGCAACCCTTGCCGATTCCTGACAAGGGGTCCATTCCCGGGCCTGCGGCAGCCGGGCGGACCAGGCACCGGCCGTCCGATGCACCGACCGCGTCAGGAGCCCCCATGTTTGCATGCAACGGTTATGCGGCCCAGACGGCCGAGGCGCCGCTGGCGCCCTTCTCCTTCGAGCGCCGCGATCCCGGCCCCACGGACGTCCGGATCGACATCCTGTATTGCGGCGTCTGCCACTCCGACATCCACACCGCGCGCAGCGAATGGGGCCCGTCGCTGTATCCGGTGGTCCCCGGCCACGAGATCGTCGGCCGCGTCGCAGCCGTTGGCGCCGAGGTGAAGGCGTTCAAGGCGGGCGACCTCGCCGGCGTCGGCTGCCTCGTCGACTCATGCCGCACCTGCCCGAGCTGCCAGGAGGGGCTCGAGCAGTATTGCGAAGTCGCCTTCACCGGCACCTACAACAGCGAGGACAGCAGGACGCCTGGGCTGCACACCTTCGGCGGCTACTCGAAGTCGATCGTCGTGGATCAGGCCTTCGTGCTGCGCGTGCCGGAGAAGCTTGACCCCGCTGCCGTGGCCCCGCTGCTGTGTGCCGGCATCACCACCTATTCGCCGCTGCGGCACTGGAAGGTCGGGCCCGGCCAGAAGGTCGGCATCGTCGGTCTCGGCGGCCTCGGCCACATGGGACTGAAGATCGCGCACGCGATGGGCGCCGAGGTGACGCTGTTCACCACCAGCCCGAACAAGGCGCAGGACGCCATGCGCCTCGGCGCGAACCGGGTGGTCGTGTCCAAGGACCCCGACGCGATGGCGGCCGAGGCCTCGAAGTTCGACTTCATCCTCGACTGCGTCTCGGCCCAGCACGACATGAACGCGTATCTGGCGCTGCTGAAGCGCGACGGCACGCTGGTCCAGGTCGGCGCACCGCCGGAACCGCTGCCGATCGAGGCCTTCAGGCTGATCTTCAGCCGGCGCAACTTCGCGGGCTCGCTGATCGGCGGCATCGCCGAGACCCAGGAGATGCTGGATTTCTGCGCCGAGCACGACATCGTCTCCGACATCGAGATCATCCCCATCGACCAGATCAACACCGCCTACGACCGGGTGCTGGCGAGCGACGTGAAGTACCGCTTCGTGATCGACATGGCGAGCCTGCCGGCCGCCTGAGGCCCCGCCCATCCGTCCCGTCCACGTCCATGCCGCGTCATGGCGTGGACGGCAGCAGGCCGGGCGCTAGGAAGCGTCCGGCCTGGTCGAGCTCAGGCACTCGTGCTCCGAGATCGAGGCGAACCACTGGGTCAGCCTGGGCCGGCCCGGGCGCCAGTCCTCGCTGGCGAAACGCAGGTCGAGATAGCCGAGCGCGCAGGCGATCGACAGCACGCCGACATCGATATGCAGGCTCAGCTTCTCGCGCTCCAGACTGTCCAGCGTGCGCAGGATCGCCGCGCGCCGGCGCTCCGGCAGCTCGTGGTCGGCCGACAGGCGCCCGGTCCCCAGGAGCTGGCGCCGGCCGACTGCCGCATCCATCAGCCCGTCGCCCAGCGCCTCCAGCCGCAGGCACAGCCAGCGCGGCGCGCCGGAGGCCGGAATGATCGGGATCGCGTCGCTGGTGCCGTTCAGGTACTCGCAGATCACCGGGCTGTCGAAGATCGCGAAGCCGTCCTCGGTGATCAGGGTCGGGATCTTGGCCAGCGGGTTCGCGTCGGTCAGGCTGGCCGGCGGGTTGGCGACGTCCACCTCGATCAGCTCGATCTGTCCGTCGATGCGCAGGGCGGCGGCGCAGGCACGCACCTTGCGGGCGAACGGGCTCGCCTTCGAATACAGCAGCTTCATCGGAATGCGTCCTTCCTGGAACGATAATCGGCGAAGACCGAAAGGTCGGGCGCGCGGAGGAATGGATTGGTGTCCCGCTCGACTCCGAGACGGGTCGGCAGGGTCGGAGTTCCCGCGCGGCGCAGGGCCGCGACCTCCTGTGCCCGCGCCCGGAGCGCCACGTTGTCCGGTTCCACCGACAGGGCGAAGCGGGCATTGCTCTCGGTGTATTCGTGGCCACAGCAGATCAGCGTGTCGTCGGGCAGCGCCTGCAGCCGACGCAGGCTCGCGAACATCTCGGCAGGCGTGCCTTCCAGCAGCCGTCCGCAGCCCAGGCTGAACAGCGTGTCGCCGCAGAACAGCACCGGACCGTCGGCGAAATAGTAGGAGATGTGGCCGCGCGTGTGGCCGGGCGTGTCGATCACCTGCGCGGTGGCGCCGCCCAGCGTCACGCTGTCGCCGTCGGACAGCGCCAGGTCGAGTGCTGGCAGCCGACGACGATCCTGTGCGGCGCCGACGATGCGCGCGGCGTAGTGCCGTGCCACCGCCTCCGCGCCGGCGATGTGGTCGTCGTGATGATGCGTCAGCAGCACCAGGTCGAGCCGTCCGCCCTGCTGGTCGAGCCGGGCGATGACGGCATCGGCGTCGGCCGGATCGACCACCGCGACCGCCCCGCTGGTCTCGTCGCAGACCCGCCAGGCATAGTTGTCGGACAGGATCGGGATCGGCGTCGCGGTGATCCGGCGAGGCGGCATGGCGTCAACTCCTGACTGACCCGGCAGCGGCGGCCCGCCCGGCCTGTGCTATATCCGCACGATGCTCGACGACGTCCAGGCCGTGGCGAATTTCTATGCGACCGCGCCCGGCCAGGTCGCCTCCAGGCTGCTGCGCCGGCAGATGCAGGCGCTGTGGCCCGATTTGTCCGGCCAGACCGTGCTCGGCCTCGGCCACACCACGCCCTATCTGTCGCTCTGGCGAGGGCAGACGCGCCGCTGCATCGATGCCGCTACCGGCAGCGGCGGCGGCCTGGCCGGCGCCGACTGCGCGGTGCAGGACGACGCGCTGCCGTTCGAGGACCTCAGCGTCGACCGTGTGGTCATGGCGCACGCGCTGGAGAATGCCGCCCATGCCCCACGGCTGCTGCGCGCGGTCTGGCGGCTGCTGCGCGACGACGGGCGGCTGCTGATCGTGGTGCCGAACCGCACCGGCCTGTGGGCGCATGTCGAGAGCACGCCGTTCGCCGACGGCGCGCCCTGCTCGACCGGCCGCATCCAGCGCCTGCTGAACCGCAGCCTGTTCCGCATCGAGCGCCTGCGGGGCGCGCTGTATTGCCCGCCGTCCGGTCTGCGGCCGCTGCTGCGCGCGGGCCCGGCTCTGGAGACGGCTGCGGCCCGCTTCCTCACCCCCAGGCTCGCCGGCGTGCTGGTGGTCGAGGCGGTCAAGGATGCCTATGCGGCGATCCCGCTCGCGCACGCCGGCGCCGCGGTGCGCGCACGGCAGGTGGCGGTGCCCCTGGGTGCCGCCCGGACGGGCCGAAGCGGCGGCAGACGCTGCTAGCCGCGATCGGCGGCCTTGCTGCTTGACCGCATCTGGCGAACCATCGATGAGTTGCCGCCGATGTCCTCCTTCACCCACTCGATGAAGCTCGTGCTGGCCCCGCCGCATCCGGCAGCCAGACCCTTCCTGATCGTCTCCGCGGTCGTCGCCGTGGCGGGGCTGGCGCTGCCCTACGCGGCGGCGCGCACGATCGGTGTCCTGGCCGTGGTGTTCCTGCTGTTCTGCCTCTACTTCTTTCGCGACCCCGAGCGCGTGCAGCCGCTGCTGCCCGGTGCCGTGGTGGCGCCGGCCGACGGCAAGATCGTGCTGGTGAGCCAGGTGGCGCCGCCGGCCGAGCTCGGGCTCGGCACCGAGCCGCGCTGGCGGGTGGCGATCTTCCTGTCGGTGCTGAACGTGCACGTGAACCGGATGCCGGTCGCGGCCGAGGTCACCCGCATCGCCTATCACAAGGGCCAGTTCGTCAATGCCAGCCTGGACAAGGCCAGCGACCAGAACGAGCGCAACGCGCTGGCGCTGCGTCTGGCCGATGGCCGCACGATGGCGGTGGTGCAGATCGCCGGGCTGATCGCGCGCCGCATCCTGTGCCATGCGACCGTCGGTCGTGCCTTCACGCTGGGCGAGCGGTTCGGCATCATCCGCTTCGGCAGCCGCACCGATCTCTACCTTCCGCCCGGCGTCGAGCCGCTGGTCCGTGTCGGACAGACGACGGTCGGCGGCGAGACCGTGCTTGCCCGCCTCTGACAGGCCGGCGGGCGGGCCGATCCCGAGGCAGGCGCGCCCGTCCCGTCGCCTGCGGCGGTTCGGCAGGCGCGCCCGGCCACGCTTCCGCGGGCAGTCCTTCAATCGCCTGATCCCCAACATCCTGACCCTGATCGGCCTGTGCGCCGGGCTCACCGGCATGCGGGCGGCGCTGGAAGGGCATTTCGGCCAGGCCGGTGCGGCCCTGGTGATCGCCGGCTTCATCGACGGGCTGGACGGACGGATCGCCCGGCTGCTGCGCGCCACCAGCCGTTTCGGCGCCGAGTTCGACAGCCTGTCGGATTTCCTGTGCTTCGGCGTGGCGCCGGCCTTCATCCTGTATCTGTGGGCGCTGCACGCTGGCGGCCGCTACGGCTTCCTGCCCTGCATCATGTTCACCGTCTGCATGGCGCTCAGGCTGGCGCGCTTCAACGCCAGCATCGCCGGCGACACGCCGAAGCCGATCGCGCATGCCTATGCCTACAACTTCTTCACCGGCGTGCCGGCGCCCGCCGGCGCCGGGCTGGCGCTGTTTCCGCTGTTCGTCGGGCTCGAGGCGCGCAAGCTCGACCTGCCATGGCTGTACGATCTGGCGCGCCAGCCGCTGCTGGCAGCCCCGATCCTGATCGCCGTCGCCTTTCTGAGCGTCTCGACCCTGCCGCTGTGGAGCTTCAAGAACTTCAAGGTGCCGGCCCAGCTGGTGCTGCCGCTGCTGCTGGGCGTGGGGGCGTTCGTGGCCGTTCTGGTCGCCGACCCCTGGGCGGCGCTGGCGGCGGCCGGGCTGATCTACGTGGCGATGATGCCGTTCAGCCTGCGGAGCTATCGCCGCCTGCGAGCGGATGCCGAGGCGCTGCAGGAAGAAGTGCCCGAGGAGCCTGCGGCGGCGGCGTTTCCCCCGGTAACGCAGCCGGGCTGGGCGCCGACACAGCGCCCGGGCTGACGGCGCCGGCGGCGCCGCGCAGCGCGTCCAGGAACTGCCGCAGCCCGTCGAGGATCGCGTCGGGCGTGGGCGGGCAGCCCGGGATCGCAAAGGCCACCGGCAACCGCTCGCCGACGCCGCCCGAGACCGCGTAGCCGTCGCGGAACGGACCGCCATCGAAGGCGCACGCGCCGACCGACAGCAGCCACCGCGGTTCCCCCATCGCCGCCCAGGCCGCCTCCACCGCCGGCAGCATGGCGCGGCCGACGGTGCCGCTGACCAGCAGCAGGTCGGCATGGCGCGGCAGCTCGACCAGGCGCAGCCCGGCCTCGGCCAGCGCGGCCGCGCCGGCGGCGCGCATCGCCTCGAACTCCAGGCCGCAGCCGCCGCAGCCGCCGGCCTGCAGATGCAGCACCGACAGCTCCGGCCAGGCCGGCCCACGCGAATCCTGCCTGCTCACTGATCCACCCCCGCCATCGACAGCCCGAGCGAGGCGCAGAGCAGCCCCAGCCCATCGCGTTCCAGGCCGACCGCGGCCTGCTCCAGCGCCAGCCAGACCGGCAGGCACGGGTCGTGCACGTGCAGCGCCTGCAGCACGCCGTCCTGCAGCCTGACCCAGTGCCAGACCAGCCCGTGCGCGGACTCCGCGACCCCGAGCCCCTCGCCCGCCGGCCCGGCCCGGCCCGCCGGCGGGTCGCCCAGCACCGGCCCGGCGGGATCGGCCGCCAGCACCCGCCGGATGACGGCGAGCGCCGCGGCGATCTCGGCCAGCCTGACGCGGCAGCGGGCGAGCGCGTCGCAGCCGGGGTCCGCCTCCGCCGCCGGTGCCAGCGCCTGCCCGGAGGCGAGGCCCGCAACGCCGCCGACCAGGCAGCGGCGCGCCACCGCCTCCGGCAGCAGCGCCCGTCCGGACAGGCGTCGCACCGCGCCGGGGCCGAGCAGCGCCTGCCGCAGGCCGGGCAGCGCCGCCTCCAGCCGGTCGAGGCTCGGC
Source organism: uncultured Acetobacteraceae bacterium (assembly GCA_964236105.1). Taxonomy (GTDB): domain Bacteria; phylum Pseudomonadota; class Alphaproteobacteria; order Acetobacterales; family Acetobacteraceae; genus Lichenicola. The sequence continues at coordinate 228,823 of CAXSBC010000002.1, forward strand.
GGCAGCGCGATCAGCCCGGCTTCCACCGGAGCGCGCGCCAGCCCGCCCGGCACGATGCTGCCCATCATCAGCCGATCACCGAAGGCCCGGGCGCAGGCGACCAGCACCGCCTCCCGCAGCCGGGCCAGCGGCGCCAGCAGATGCTCCAGCCCGGCCGCGCGGGCCAGGCGGCCGAGATGGTGCAGATGCATCGCGACCCGCTCCAGCTCCGCCATCGCCTTGCGCAACTCCACCGCGCGCGCCGGGACGCGCCACCCGCAGGCGGCCTCCACGGCACGGGCAAACGCGGCCTGGTGCGCCACCGTGCTCTCGGCATCGATCCGCGCGGCCATCCGGGCCGCGTCCGCAAGCGGACGGCCGCGCATCAGCCGGACGATGCCGCGATGGGCATAGCCGAGCAGCAGCTCCAGCCGCCGGATGCGCTCACCGTCCAGCGTCAGCCGCAGATGCGCCGGCCCCGGCAGCAGGGCCTGCACCGGTCCGATGCCGAGCTGGAAGGCGCCCACCGCCGCGTCGGAAGCGTTGAACAGGAACTCGGGCGGTTCCGGCGGCCAGGCGGCCGGCCCCGGCCGGGCCGCCAGCGGCGCGGTCAGGCCCCAGCTGCCATGATCCAGCCAGGGCCGCGAATCCAGGGTGCCCATCGCCTCGATGCCCCACAGGTCGCGGACGATGCGCTCGCAGGGCGTGATCGCCGGCCGGGCCGGCGACAGCGCGAGGTAGCGCCGCACCTCGACCGCGACCGAGGCGACCAGCGGCGACTCGGCCGACTCCAGGAACAGCGCGTGCACCGCCTCGCCGTCGCTCCAGAGCGTGACCAGCGGCAGCGGGTCGGTCAGCAGGCGGTCGGCGAGCTCGGCCCAGCCGTCCGGCGTCAGCAGGTGGCGGGGCCAGGGCGACATCGGCGCCGCCTCGCCGGCACGGATCAGGGCGGCGGCGGCAGGGCGGGCACGCGGAACCATGCTCAACGCGGGGGTCCGGCAGCCGGCCAGGCAGCGCCGGCCGCTGCCTCCGACAGGCCGAGCAGCCAGTCCGACAACGCGACCGGCATCGCCAGCCCCAGCCACGCCAGCACGCCCAGCGCCACCAGGCCGGGCAGCAGCGCCGGCACGCCGCGCGGTGCCGGCGCCGGGTCGAGCTCGAGCTGGTGCAGCGGCCGCAGCAGCGACAGCCCCGCCGCGACCAGGCTTGCCAGTAACAGCAGCGCCAGCACCGGCGTGCCGGCCGAAAGCCGCAGCAGCAGGGCGAAGGCGGCGGCGAACGGGCCGAACGGCGGCAGCCCCGCCAGGACCAGGGCCGCCAGCCGGCGCATGCCCGCGCCCACCGGCGGACCCGCCGGCAGCAGGGCGACCGGTGCCGCGAGGGCCAGGAAGAACAGGATCGTCAGCGCAGCGGCGATGCCGCCGGTGCCGTTCACCCCGATCCCGACCAGCGCCGCCCCGAGCTGCACGGAAGCCGTCAGCACCAGGCGATCGGCCAGCCGCCTGCGACCGGGCAGCAATGCCACCGCCAGCAGCATGCCGAGCAGGCCGGCTCCGACGATGACGACGATGTCGAGGCGGAGCAGGCCGGGATCTGGTTCCGGCAGCGCCCGCAGCCGCACCGCCATGTCGAAGCCGGGGATCGCCAGCAGCACCGGCAGCAGCGCCTGCGCGCAGCGCTCGTCCGGCGTCGCCGCCTCCCGGCCGCCGACGGCCCAGGCGACCGGCCAGGCCAGCAGCAGCATCGGCAGCAGCAGGAACAGCAGGCCGCAGAGCCGCAACGCGGGATGGAGGGCCACGTAGCCCGCCGGCAGCGAGATCCATCCCGCCGGGCCGCCCAGCCCCGTCGACAGGATGGCCGCGCCGAGCCAGGAGGTCAGCAGCATCGAGGCGAACAGGGCCGGCACATGCGGGCGCCGCGACAGCAGCAGGCAGGCGGCCAGCGCCAGGATCGCGACCCCGATCAGCATCAGGAACAGCGGCGCTGCCCGGCAGGCGAGGATCGCTCCGCCCACCAGCAGCGGCACCGCGGCCGACGACCGGCGCAGACGTCCGCCCGCGCCCTGCCGGGACGCCGATGGCGGCAACGACACCTGCCAGGCGCCGACCAGCACCGCCGGGATCGCCGCCAGCACCGGCAGCGACACCGCGAGCCGGTCCGACAGCCACAGGCCGGTCGCGGCGGGCGGACGGAACGGCGCGATCGCCGAGAGCGCCAGCGTGACGAGCCCGACGACCAGTCCGGTGGCCACCGCGCCCCGGCGGCCGATCCCGGCGGGAAGCAGCGCCAGCAGCAGGGCGCCGGCGAGCGGGACCACGATGCTGGGCGGCACCAGGGTCACGGCTCGACATCCCGGCCGGATGCGACCGGTCCGGCCGGCCGCAGCAGCATCCAGAACAGGCCGCACTGCAGCTGCAGGATGGCGGCCAGGGACAGCCAGCCGGTGCCGGGCAACGTGCAGGCCGCCAGCAGCATCCCGTCCGCGGCCAGCAGCAGCGCCGCCGCCCGGCCGGTGGCGGAGCCGGCCGCGACCGCGCCGCACAGGCCGGTCAGCAGGATGCCGGTCGAGACCGTCAGCAGCCCGCGCGAGGCCGCCGGCAGCGCCGGCTCGGGGATCAGCCGCGCCGCCAGCGCCGCCGCGAGCAGGCCGGCCAGCAGCCAGGCGATGCCCGGCCCGCCATCGGGACGCGCGCGCCCCGCCGCGATGAGCCTGCCGCGGCGGCCGCACCACCAGTGCAACGCGGCCTGCAGCACGGCGGCGAGCGATCCGGCCAGGCACGGCGCCATCGGCCGCCCGCCCGGCAGCGCGGCGGCGGCGAGGCAGCCGGCAAGCACCAGCGCGTGCAGCGTCAGGCGCGGCGGCCAGGCGTGATCAGCCACCGGACGCACGAACAGCAGCGACAGCACCAGCAGCAGATCGGCGGCAAGCAGGCTCATTCGACGCCGCGCCCGACCAGCAGCAGCAACGGTCCGAGCAGGCCCAGAAGCACCGACAGCCCGGCGAGCCCGCGGCGCGATGCCGGCGCCAGCGCGCCCGCCAGTCCGCGCAGGCCGCCCAGCAGCAGGCAGGCCGCGCCGACCCGGACCGCCCAGAACAGCAGTCCCAGCAGCCAGTGCAGCGGACCGGACTGGGCCACCGCCAGGGAGCCCGGCAGCAGCAGCGCGGTGACGAGGTCGATCCACACCAGCCGCTGCAGGGCCGCCTGCAGCCGGAACAGCGCAAGATCGGCGCCCGACATCTCCGCCGGCAGCGTGTCCTCCTCGCCGCCGGCGGCCAGGGCGGCCAGCGCGAGCCCGGCCGCCGCCAGCAGCCCGGCCGCGGACGGGCCGGCGCCGTCTCGCAGCCCGGCCAGCATCGCCTCCAGACTGGTCGTGCCGGCATCGACCGACAGCCCATACAGCGCCAGCGCACATCCCGGCACCGCGAGCAGCAGCCGCACCGCCCCCGACACCGCCGCCAGCCCGCTCGCCGGCAGGCCGGCATCGAAGCCGCCGAGCAGCGAGGCGAGCCGTGCCAGGGCCAGCATCGCCAGCACCGCCGGCAGATCCGCGAGCCTCCCGGTGAGCATGCCGATGCCGAAGGACGGCACCAGCGCGGCCGCCAGCAGCGTGGCGGCGAGCGCCACCGGCGGCGCCAGGACCGAGACCGGCGAGGCGTTGCGGGCCCGGACCGGCTGCTTGGACGCCAGCAGCGCCAGTTGCCGCCACGGCCGCATCGCGACGATCGCGATCGAGGCGCGTGCAGCCGCCGCCGGACGCCGGGCACGCGGTCCGCCCGCGGCCAGCGCCGCCGCCGCGTCGGCCAGTCCGTCCAGCAGCGGTGCCACGGCCAGCAGCAGCGCCAGATGCAGCAGCAGGGCGGCCGCGCCCAGGATCACGACCGGCAGCAGCGTCATGCGGTCCGCCACCAGCCGAACACGCCGAGCAGCAGGCCCAGCAGCGCCAGCGCGAGCACGCCGCCGCGCGCCTGCAGCAGCCGCGACAGCCCGGCGCTGCCGTCGCGCAGCCAGACCCGCACGGCGTGCCGGCGCGCAGGGCGCCAGCTCGCAGGCCCCGGACCTCGACCGAGGCGGAGGCGCACGGGGTCCAGCGCCGACCACAGCGCACGGGTCAGGGTGTGCGGCCCGACCTGGGTGAGCGGATCGCCGAACGGCAGCCACGGCGGCGGCGGCGCCATGCCGCCCTCCCACCCCGGCTCGCGCCGCTCCGGCCGCACCGCCAGGCGCCTCGATGCCCACAGGCATGTCCCGATGCACAGCGCCAGCAGCACGCCGAGCGGCAGCGGCGACAGGCTGGACGCGCCGCCGGTGGACACCAGCCGCAGCAGCGGCGCCGGGTCCGCGTCCGACCTGACCCCCAGCGTCAGGCCGATCGGCGACGCCAGCCGCAGCCACACGCCCGGCAGCAGTCCGATCAGCAGCGGCAGGGCCAGCAGGCCGGCGACCGCGCGACCGAGCCTGCGCGGGATCTCCTGCGCCGCGGCGCCGCGCGGCGTGCGCGGGCGGCCGAGTGCTGCCACCGCCGCCAGCCGCAGCCAGGCCAGCATCGACAGGCCGGCCGCAACGACGATGCAAGCGACGACCAGCGCGCTCAGCGCCGACAGACCGGGTCCCAGCAGCCGCGAGACCGACAGCGCCGCCTGCAGCAGCAGCCACAGGCCGCCGAAGCCGCCGGCCGGCGGCACGAACGCCAGCATGGCGGCGGCGATGGCGATGAACAGCGTCGCATACGGCATCGACTGCACCAGCCCGCCGAGCCGTCCGAGCAGGGCGGCGCCTGCCTCCTCCTCCATCGCCTGCGCCAGACGGAGCGCTGCCAGCCCGGCCGGCAGCTGCACCGACACCAGCAGCAGCGCCGCATCCAGCGCCGAGGCCGCCAGCAGCGGCAGGTCGTCCGCCTTGGCCAGCAGGCAGATCCCGACCGCCGTCACCGACAGCGCGTTCTGCAGCCCGAGCAGGCTGCCGACAACGAGGCGCACCCGCTCGCCGTTCAGGGCGGCGACCCCCGCCAGCAGCGCCGACAGCAGACCCAGCGCGATCAGCCCGTAGCCCCACGCTGCCGGCGGCCCGCTGCCGGCCAGATCGAGCAGCAGCCGCAGCAGCAGGAACAGGCCGAGCGCCGACGCCAGGAGCGGCGTCCAGGCAGGCGATGTGGCGCACAGGCGGCGATGCCAGCCGGCGCAGGGCCACAGGCCGAGCAGCGGCACCACGGCGGCGGCCGCCAGCACCGGCAGCAGGACCGTGCCGCCGAACCCGGCATGGCTGCCGGCGAGCCCGGCGCGCAGCAGCGAGAAGCCGGTGTCCGGCAGCAGCGCGCCCGACCGCATCGCCAGGCTCGCCAGCAGCGCGCAGGCCCCGGCGAGGCAGGCTGCCGCCAGCAGCGAGATCCGGCCGAACCGCGAGTCGGCCGCACCGGGCCCAAGCAGCAGGATCGTCGCGGCACCCCCGATCGCCAGCAGGAACACGTCGCCCGACAGCATCGTCAGGCTTGAGGTCGCCAGGCAGAGCTGCCGGAACGCCCGCTCGCGTGTTCCTGTGGCGGCCGAGGCTTCGGCGAAACCCGTGACCAGGAAGCCCAGCAGGAGGAACAGGCCGGTCAGCGCATCGAGCTGGATGCCGCCGCTGCCGCCGACGGGGCCGAGCGGCACCGGCAGCGCGGCCAGGATGCCGCCATCGAGCAGGGCGGCCAGCGTCAGCAGCGCGCCGGCGGCCGGCAGCGCCAGGGTCGGGGGATGAGGCGGGGTCGCCGGCTTGGGGCGTCGCAGCAGGGCCGTGATGCCTGACGCGGCAAGGATCAGCATCAGCAAGACAAGGCCGATGAGGATCAGGAGACTCAACGAGACCTCATGCGGCGCGACACTGAGGCCATGCTATTCGGGTGACGGGGGAAGAGCCAGGGGCGCCGCCCCTGGACCCCGCCAAAGGCGACGCCTTTGGAAACCGGGGTTTAGAGCATTGCGAGCGGGACCTTGGCGTCCGGCCGGGGGAAGGCGCGGTCGAGGTCGGCCAGGTCTTCGGGCGTCAGCGTCATCGCGGCGGCGGCGGCGTTTTCTCGCACATGCGCGGCGGTGCCGGCCTTGGGAATGCTGATGACGTTGGGCTGCAGCAGGGTCCAGGCCAGCGCCACCTGCGCCGGCGTCGCCTCGTGCCGTGCGGCCACCGCGGCGAGCGCCGGCGCACGCAGCAGATCCCCGCCCTGGCCGACCGGCGAGTACGCCATCAGCGGAATGCCCTGCTCCACCGAGTACGGCATCAGGTCATGCTCGATGCCGCGATATTCGAGGTTGTAGAGCACCTGGTCGGCAACGCAGCCGCCGGGGCGCGCCAGGCCGGCGAACTCGCCCATGTCCTCGACATCGAAGTTCGAGACGCCCCAGTCGCGGACCAGCCCCTGCGCCCGCATCGCCTCGAACCCCTCGATGGTCTCGGCAAGCGAGGTGCCGCCGCGCCAGTGCAGCAGATACAGATCGATCCGCTCGACGCGGAGCCGCTTTAGGCTGCGCCGGCAGGCAGCCGGAATGCCCTCGCGCGTCGCATTCGAGGGCAGCACCTTGGTGACCAGATAGACCTGGTCCCGCCTGCCTGCGATCGCCTCGCCGACCAGCTCCTCCGACGCGCCGTCGCCATACATCTCGGCGGTGTCGATCAGGGTCAGGCCGAGCTCCATGCCGAGGCGGAGGCTGGCGAGCTCCGCCTTGCGCCGCGCCCGATCCTCGCCCATCCGCCAGGTGCCCTGGCCGAGGCCGGGCACCTGCGATCCGTCCGGAAGCCGGACCGTGCGCAGCGCGGCCTGAGCCTCAGCCACCCGTGTCGCCGCCAGCGGTCTCGCTGTCGTGGCGGCTGGTGTCGGGAGCGCCGATCGCCGTACCCTGACCCATCTCGTCCGGAACGCCGTTGGTGACTCCCGGCGTGTTCATGTGCTCGTCCGACTGGGGCGGCGGCCCCTTGGCGGCATCCTCCGGATGTTTCTGTTCGGTCGTGGCCATCGCGGGCCCTCCTTCCTGCTGATCACCCAAAGCCCGTCCGGCGCATCCGGTTGCGACGCTGGCCTGCTTCTGCGTCCGCTACGGCCGGACAATCAGCGGGCGCGCGCCCAGCCCTTGGGCTCCTGCCGCCAGTAGGCCAGCGTGTGCCCGGCCGCCCTGGCGTCGGTCCATCGCTGCCTGGCCGCCGCCACCGCGTCGGGATCGGTGCCGTCGAACAGGTCGAACACGCGCTCGAACCGCGAGGCGTCCGCCGCCGCCACCCCGTCGAGCAGGAACAGGAAGCTGGCGCCGTTCGGAACCTCGGCATCCTCGCTGATCCAGATCGGCTGCAGCACCGCATGCCCCATCCGCGCCGTGCCGTGCGGCAGCCAGACCGGCTCGGGCGCCCGCCACAGCGCCGCATCGAGCGCCTCGACGCGGGCGGCGTCGCCGCAGCGCACCACCGCCCGGCGGGACGCCGACAGGGTCCGGGCCAGCAGCGGCGGCAGGGCGTCCGCGGCCGTCGAGCGGGTGAGATGATAGAACCCGATCTCAGCCACGACCGCCTTGCTCCCGCCGCATACCCGGCCAACACTCCCGGCGAACCATCATCGGGCGCAGGCGCTGACGGCGCGCCACGCTCGCGCCGACGCGGTCCCGCACCGCCGAGGCCGATCCCAGAAGGAACCGCCATGTCCCGGACACCGCGTCATCATGCAGCACTCGCAGCCGGCCTGCTCGCCTTGTCGCTGCCGATCTCGGGCTTTGTGGCCACGGCGCGGGCCCAGGCATCGGCTCCCGACTCCGCGCCTGACTCCGAGGTCAGCAGCGGACAGAGGGTGACCGGGACCACGCGCACGCACAAGTCGACCTACTCCAAGACCAGCCCGGAGCAGCCGGCACCGGCCACGGCGCAGAAGGTGCCGCCGTCGGAGCGCCTGTCGAGCGGTTCGACGCAGTCGAAGGAGCAGGTGGCGCCGATCCCGGATGCGCCGGTGCGGCCCGGAACCAACGTCTCGCCCGGCCAGGACACGCCGAAGCCGCACGGCTGAGCCCCTACGGCGGCAGCCCGAAGCCCTGCACCCGCCAGCGCCCGGTCCAGGACAGCCGCGCCCGGGTGAGCGGCGCCACGTCGATGGCATGATCCGACTGCGGCGGCGTGCCGATCGCCGCCGACAGCAGGGCCCGCACCACCGCCGGATGCGTGATCGCCACCACGTGCCGTCCCATCCCCGGCACGGTGCCAAGCCAGGCGGCGGCGCGGCTCCGGAGTGCGGCGAGGCTTTCCCCGCCCGGCGGCGCCCGGTGCGGATCGTCCAGCCAGGCGGCGAGCTGGTCCGGCGGCAGCTCTGCCAGCCCGCACCCCGCCCAGGCGCCGCTCGACAGGTCGCGCAGCGCGGGATCGGCCACCGCGCCGAGCCCGAGCCGCGCGACGACCTCGCTCACGCGCCGCAACGGGCTCGTCACAATCAAATCCGCATCCGCCAGCACGTCCTGCGCCAGCCGGCGCAGCGCGTCGTGCGCGTCCGCATCCGGCATCTCCTCGTCGAGCGGGAACCGCCCCTGCCGCATCGACGGCGTCGCCGGAGGACACAGGCAGGTCAGACGCATCGCCATGCGGGCGCTCCTGTCGCATCCAGGCTCGGTTGACCGCCCCGAGGCCCCGACACTAGGCTTCCAGCCCCTCGTGGATGAGGAAGCCGGTGCAAGCCCGGCACGGTCGCGCCACTGTAACCGCCAGGGAAGCCTGCGGGAGTCAGACCTTCATCCACGCCGTTGCACCATCGCCGGGACGCGCCATTCCCGCGGAGATCGTTCATGACCGCACGCATTGCCTCCCGCGCAGATCCCGTTCCGGCACCGGTCCCGCTGCGCACGCTGGCGCCCTGGGCAGTCTTCGGCGCGGTCCTGGCGTCGCTGCTGATCTACTTCGTCGGCGCCGAGCAGGGCGCCACCTCCTTGATCGCCGGCCATGCGGTGCACGAGTTCGTGCATGACGGGCGGCACCTGCTCGGCTTTCCCTGCCACTGACGGGGGTGCCGACATGGCCGGACGCCTGCTCGCCCGCGGCATGCTGCTGGGCATCGTCTCCGCCTGCCTGATGATCGCCGTCGCCGAGCTGTTCGGCGAGCCGCAGGTGGCGCGCGCCATCGCGTTCGAGCAGGCGATGCACCGCGCGGCCGGACTGGCGGCCGAGCCGGAACTGGTCAGCCGCGCCGTGCAGCGCGGCGTCGGGCTGCTGACGGCAGGACTGATGTATGGCGCGGCCTTCGGCGGGCTGTTCGCGCTGGTCTTCGCGTCGTTGTTCCAGCGCATCGGCCGGCTGTCGCCACGGCCGCTGTCGGCCTGGCTGGCGCTCGCCGGCTTCATCGCCATCGCGCTGGTGCCGATGCTCAAATATCCGCCCAACCCGCCCTCGATCGGCGCGCCCGAGACCATCGGGCTGCGCACGGCGCTGTATTTCGAGCTGATGCTGGTGTCGGTCGGCGCGGTCGTGCTGGGCGTGCTCGCCGGCCGGCGGCTCATGGCGCGGCTCGGCCTCTGGAACGCGGTCCTGGCCGGAACCATCACCTTCCTGCTCGTCGTGGCCGTCGCCCTGCTGGTCATGCCGGAGGTCAGCGAGATCCCGGCGCAGTTCCCGGCGGTGGTGCTGTGGCGGTTCCGGATCGCCGCACTCGGCATGCAGGCGGTGCTCTGGTCCAGCCTCGGTCTCGGCTTCGGCGCCGCGGCCGAACGCCTGCTGCAGCCGGGCGGAGCCCGACGTTCGGCCTGATTTCGCGCGCAACGCCCTGCCCGTCTCAGGCCCCCGCGTCGCCGAGTGCCGCCTCCAGGCGCATCCACGCCGCCTCGTCGGGCGGCAGGCCGAAGCGCAGCCAGGCCGGACGGGCCTCGAAGCGACGCACCAGGATGCCGGCCTCGCCCAGTCGCGCGAACAGCAGGCCGGCATCCCGCCCCTCGGCCAGACGGAACAGCCGGGTGCCCCCGACGACGACAAGCCCGGCGCGACGCAGCAGCCGGTCCAGACGCGCCGCCTCGCCCGCCAGCCGCGCGGCGGCACCCGCCCGCCAGCCGGTATCGGCCAGCGCCTGCAGCCCGGCCTCGATCGCCGGGCCGCCGACCGCCCAGGGTCCCAGCAGCGACCGCATGCGGGCGGCACTGCCCGGGTCCGACAGCATGAAGCCGAGCCGCAGTCCCGCCAGCCCATGGCACTTGCCGAACGAGCGCAGCACCACCAGCCCGGGGCTCGGCAGCAGGGCCGCGGCATCCGGCACATCCGGTTCGAGATCGGCGAAAGCCTCGTCCACCACCAGCACGCAGCCCTCGGCCGCGCACCGGGCGGCGAGCGCCGCCAGCGCCGCCAGCGTCAGGCGACTTCCGTCCGGGTTGTTCGGGTTGCACAGCACCAGCGCGGTGCCCGGCGCCGCCTCCGCAAACAGGGCCCGCGCATCCGCCACCTCCGTCACCGCGGCACCGGATGCCGCCCAGGCGGCCGCATGCTCGCCGTAGGTGGGCGACAGCACCACCGCCCGCCTGCAGGGCAGCGCGATCGGCAGCAGCGAGATCAGCATCTGCGAGCCGGGCGCCAGGACGACGCCGTCCTGATCGGACGCGCCGAAGCGGGCCGCCGCGAGCTGCCGCAGCGCCGCCTCGTCCTCCGGCTCCGGTAGTCGCGCGCATGCCGCCTGCGAGACGGGTCGCAGCGGATAGGAATGCGGGTTGATCCCGGTCGACAGGTCCAGGAACGGCGCAGGCGCGTGCGGAAACATCAGCCGCGCCGCCTGCAGCCGCCCGCCATGCGGGAGCGCCGCGCCGGGTGCTGCTGCCGGATGCGGAGCCATGCTAGAGCCGCGCGACACTGCAGCCGGGAACATCGCCATCGCGGACACCCTCATCGTCGCCTCGCTCGCTTTGCTGAGCGACGCGCTGTTCGGCTACCCCGACCGGCTGTTCCGCCTGATCGGCCACCCGGTGAGCTGGATCGGCCGCCTGATCGCCGGGCTCGACCGCCGGCTGAACCGGGACATCCTGCCCGAGCGGCGCCGCCGTTCCAACGGCGTGCTGGCGCTGCTGCTGCTGACCGGCCTGCCGACGCTGGCGGCGTGGAGCCTGCAGCGCGCCTGCTTCGCCGCGCTGCCGCGTCTTCCGGCGCTGGCGGTGCTCGGGCTCGTGGCCGGCACGCTGCCGGCACAGCGGTCGCTGCTGCAGCATGTGCGCGCGGTGCTGCTCGGGCTGCAGGCGGGCGGGCTCGATGCCGGCCGGGCGGCGGTGTCGCGGATCGTCGGGCGCGATCCGCTCAGCCTGGACGAGGCCGGCGTGGTGCGGGCGGCGATCGAGAGCCTGGCCGAGAACTTCTCCGACGGGGTGGTGGCGCCGCTGCTGTGGTGCGCCGTCTTCGGCCTGCCCGGCATAGTGTTCTACAAGGCGGTCAACACCGCCGACAGCATGATCGGCCATCTCACCGCCCGCCATGCCGCCTTCGGCTGGGCGTCGGCGCGACTCGACGATCTGGTGAACCTGCCCGCCTCGCGGCTGGCCGCGCTGTGGATCGCGCTGGCAGCCGGCAGCCGCGGCGCCGGCCACGCCATGGCAGCCGTCCGGCGCGACGCCAGGCGCCACCGGTCGCCCAACGCCGGCTGGCCGGAAGCAGCGATGGCGGGCGCGCTCGGCCTGCGGCTCGCCGGGCCGCGACGCTATGCCGGCACGCTCGTGGACGACGCCTGGATGGGTGACGGGCGGAGCATGGCGGTGCCGTCGGATCTGCGCCGGGCGCTGGCGATCTGCCGCCGCGCCGGCCTCATCGAGGCGGTGACGCTGCTGCTGGTCACGAGCCTCCTGGCGCGCGGCAGCGTGCGCTGAGGCGCCTCGCGTCGGTCCCGGCGATCGCCTGCCTGCTCTTCGGCAGCGCCGCCGCGGCACAGGTCCCCGCCTTCACCGACTATCCATCCGGGCCGGCCGGCCCGGTCGCGACCGGCCCCGACCGGCTCGTCCTGCGCGGCGACGACATCCACTGGCGCACCCGGCTGCGCGAGGCGGCCGGACAACCCGCCAGCTTCGCCGGCCACTACGTGCTGGCGCTGTGCGGCCGCGGCGCGGAATGCCTCATGGGCGCCGCGATCGATCGCGACACCGGCGCCGTCGTGTGGCTGCCCGGCACGATCTGCTGCTGGTTCCGCGGGCGGGGCGATGTCGCCGAGCCGGTGGCGTTCCATCGCGGCAGCCGTCTGGTCGTGCTGACCGGCCTGCGCGACGAGGTGCCCGGCGACGACGGGGTGCATCTCTACCGGATCGCCGGACGCCGCTTCATCCACGTCGGCGACCTGCCCCGGCCGCCACCGGCGCCGTAGGGATCAGGCGCCGACCTTCACGCCCTTCCAGAACGCCACCCGGTCCCTGATCTCCGCCGCCGCCGGCTTGGGCTCGGGGTAGTACCAGAGCGCGTTCTCGTTGACGGCTCCGCCGATCGCCAGCGAGTGGTAGTGCGCCGTGCCCTTCCACGGGCAGACGCTGGTATGGCTGCTGGGCGTCAGCACGCCGGGCTTCACCGAGGCAGCCGGAAAGTAGGCGTTGCCGTCGACGGTGACGATGTCGTCGCTCTCGGCCACGACCTCGTCGTTCCAGGTGGCTTTCATGGGGTGGGCCTCCGTACGGGACCGGTTGCGCCGGCGGCAATCGCCAGCAGCCGGTCGATGTCGAGATGCAGTTCCAGATGGGCAGCCCACGCATCCAGCGCGTCGTCGATCCCGGCTTCGTGATCCCGCGGCTCGGGATGCAGCCCGAGCCGGCGCAGCAGCGCCGTCCGCGCCGCATCGCCGGCGAGCAGCCCGTGCAGGTAGGTGCCGGCGACCCGGCCATCGGCGGACACCGCCCCCTCGCCGCTGCCGTCCGCGCGACGCAGGAACGGGTTCGACCGGTCGGGTCCCTGCGTGCGGCCCATGTGCATCTCGTAGCCGCTGCATGCCACCTCGTCCGGCAGCAGCGTTCCGGTCGCCAGGCTCAGCCGCTTGGCGCCGCCCAGCACCGTCGCGACATCCAGCAGCCCCAGCCCGGCCGCGGCACCCGGCGGGCCCTCGACCCCGTCCGGATCGTCGATCGTCCGGCCCAGCATCTGGTAGCCGCCGCACAGGCCCAGCACCCGGCCACCGCGACGCCGGTGCGCCAGCAGGTCGACGTCCCAGCCCTCGCGCCGCAGCGCGTCGAGATCGGCGAGCGTGGCCTTGGAGCCGGGCAGGATCACCAGGTCGCAGTCGCCCGGCAGCGGCAGGCCCGGCTGCAGCAGCAGGCACTCGACCTGCGGCTCGGCCAGCAGCGGGTCGAGATCGTCGAAGTTGCTGATCATCGGCAGCAGCGGCACCGCGATGCGCACGCGGCCGCCGCGACGCGCGGACCGGGCGATCTCGCGCAGGTCGGCCGCATCCTCCGCCGGCAGGCGGCGCACCGCGTCCAGGTGCGGCACCAGGCCGATCGGCGCCCAGCCGGTGCGGGCGGCGATCGCGATCATGCCGTCTGCGAACAGCGACGGGTCGCCGCGCATGCGGTTGACGATGAAGCCGGCGATCCGGGCCGCGTCCTGCGGATCCAGCACGGCGTGCGTGCCGACCAGGGCGGCGATCACGCCGCCGCGGTCGATGTCGCCGACCAGCACGACCGGGGTGCCGGTGGCGGCGGCAAAGCCCATGTTGGCGATGTCGTTGCGGCGCAGGTTGATCTCCGATGCCGAGCCGGCACCCTCGACCAGCACGATGTCGGCCTCCGCCCGCAGCCGCGAGAAGCTGTCCAGCACGTGCGGCAGCAGCGTCGGCTTGAGCGCCTGATACTCCCGGGCGCGCGCGGTGCCGACGCGCCTGCCCTGCAGCACGATCTGCGAGCCGGTCTCGCTCTGCGGCTTCAGCAGCACCGGGTTCATGTGCACCGACGGCGCGACCCCGCAGGCGCGCGCCTGCAGCGCCTGCGCCCGGCCGATCTCGCCGCCGTCCGCGGTGACGGCGGCATTGTTCGACATGTTCTGCGGCTTGAACGGCCGCACCCGCAGGCCGCGCCGAGTGAGCGCGCGGGCGAGACCCGCCACCAGCACCGACTTGCCGACCGACGAGCCGGTGCCCTGCAGCATGAGCGCGCTCAGAACTCGATGCCTTCCTGCGCCTTCACCCCGGCCGCGAAGTGATGCTTCACCGCCGTCATCTCGGTGACCAGGTCGGCCGCCTCGATCAGCGCGGGCTTGGCGTTGCGGCCGGTGACCACGACATGCAGCATCGCCGGACGCGCCGCGAACGCCGCCAGCACCTCGTCCAGCGACAGGTAGTCGTAGCGCAGCGCGATGCTGAGCTCGTCCAGCACCAGCAGCGACAGGTCGGGCCGCGCCAGCAGGCCGAGCGTCACGCTCCAGGCGCGACGGCAGGCGGCGACGTCGCGCGCGCGGTCCTGGGTCTCCCAGGTGAAGCCCTCGCCCATGGTGTGCCACTCCACCAGGTCGCCGAAGCCCTCCAGCACCGACCGCTCGCCGGTGCTCCAGGCGCCCTTGATGAACTGCACCACGGCGGTCCTGCGGCCGCGCCCGACCATGCGCAGCACCAGCCCGAAGGCCGCGGTCGACTTGCCCTTGCCGGCGCCGGTATGGACGATCAGCAGGCCCTTCTCGATCGACTTGGCGGCGACCTCTTCGTCCTGCACCGCCTTGCGTCGCTCCATCTTCATGCGGTGACGGTCGGGATCGGTGCTCTCGCTCATCGCGTGGCCTGCGGCTTCACCACCAGCGGCAGGCCGGCCACGACCAGCACCACCCGGTCCGCGACGGCCGCGACCCGCTGGTGCAGCCGGCCGGCCTCGTCGCGGAAGCGGCGGGCGAGCGCGTTCTCCGGCACGATGCCGAGCCCGACCTCGCTGCCCACCAGCACCGTCGGCGAGCGCCGCCGCGCCAGCGCCGCGACCGCCGCCGACGCCGCCTGCTCGATGTCGTGGCCGCCCAGCAGCAGGTTGCTGAGCCACAAGGTGAGGCAATCGACCAGGACCGGATGATCGCCGGCCTCGTCGAGCGCGCCGGCCAGTGCGAGCGGCACCTCGACCGTGCGCCAGCCGGCGCCGCGACGCGCCGCGTGCACGGCGATCTTGGCGCGCATCTCCTCGTCCCAGGCCTGTCCGGTGGCGAGGTACGTCCAGGGAGCAGGCGCCTCCTGGGTCAGCGCCTCGGCATGACGGCTCTTGCCGGATCCTGCGCCGCCCAGAACCAGAGTCACTGCTGCAGTCATCGCCCTGTGTCGCATGGGCGACCGGCCGCGCCAAACCCGCCCTGCCTGGGGTGTCCTGGCCGCAGGCCTAGCGACGACGCAGGCCGATCCCGGTCGGGCGCCGGATCGAGACCGCCAGGCCCGCGCTGACCAGACCGACCATGATCGGCAGCACCCAGGCCGGGCGGATCAGGAACGGCACCAGCAGTCCCTGCCAGACCGCCGCCGGCACGTGCCGCTGCAGCGCGCCGCCGGCCCCGTCATCGAGACGCTGCAGGCCGCCGGCGAGGGTCAGGCCCATCGGGGCGAGCGCCGCGATCGCGAAGGCGACGACCAGGCAGCCCGCGGTGAGGGCGATGAACACCCGGCTGACGACCAGCCTGGCCCGCGACCGCCTCAGCGATCCGCCCGACGACGATGGTCGGGGCCTGCGGTCGCGCCCGGTGATCAGGACACGGCCTGGCCCGGCGTCGGCCGGGGCATGGTCAGAACTTCGCCGACAGCGCGACGGAGCCGAAATTGAACAGGCCGGACTTCGCGTGCTGGAACTCCTGGGTCTGCCAGGTCTGGGTGTAGCTCAGCCGCAGCCCGTGCCAGAGCGCCGCAGCACCGCCCTCGAACTCGCCCACGTCCCAGATCTTCGAGACGTGCGGCTCGTTGGAGCGAAAGGTGCTGCCGTTCAGGGTCACGTCGTAGCCCACCGCCTGCCCGTCCGCGCCGGCGAAGAAGTACCAGGCGATCGGCCGGGTGTTCTTGTAGGCGTCGGTGCCGTCGAGACCCGGCGAAATACGCGGCGTGCCGAAGTCGCTGCCCAGTCCCTGGCCGATTCGTACCGTGCCGCCGACCTGGGCGTAGGTGCGGTCGTCGCCGGCAGCGCCGGACAGCTCCGGCAGCACGTCGGCGGAGATGCCGTAGCGGGTGATCAGCGGCAGGCGCCAGATGCGCTCGGCCTGGATCTGCAGGATCGGCTGGTTGGGCAGCTGGTGCGACCAGCCGCGGTTGGGAGTGTCGCCGATCAGGCTGTGGAAGCCGTTCTGCACCTGGTAGCCGCCGGCATAGGAGCCGACCACGCCGGCCTGGATGCCGGCGACCGACCGGGTCATGTCGGTGTCGCTGATCAGATTGACGGTGGCCAGCAGCGCCCCGGCATAGGGCCGGTCGCCGGCAAGCGGCGGGTTCACCTGGGTGTAGCGCGGCGTGAAGATCGATTGCTGGATGCCGATCGCGATGCGCTGCACGCCCTCGCCCCAGATCAGGCGGTTCAGGTTCGAGATCGCGGGCGGCTGGTTGTCGGTGCCCGACGTCCAGCCGAGCCTGAGGCCACTCGTATAATACTGGTCGGACGTGCCCTTCAGCGTCGACACCGCATCGTTCTCGACCTGGGCGGTCCAGGTGCCGTACGGATCCTGCAGCGGAGCCGCCTGCGCGCCGGCCATGCCCATCGCCGACAGGCCGAGCGAGAGGCCCAGGGTCGGGGCGAAGGCGTGGCGGTGACTGGTCGGGCTGGATGTCGTCATGCTTCACCGCATCGTTGCTTCGCCGGGTTCTTCTACGAAGTTCGCCGCCGTGAAGGAACCCCAAAGCCGGACCGCCCGGCCGGGGCGACATCGTTCGCCGCGCGTCGCCTGCCGGACGGCATCCGTGCCGGTCCTGTGAGCATAGACACAAAAACTACACGATCCGGTGAGCATCGCCGGTGGTCCGTGCAGGGCTAACCATGCTATGCCATGGTTTGGCGCATCAGAGCTTCGCCTCCGGCTTGCCGGAGCACTCTGAGAGGCGTCCGCCTAGCCGATTTCGCCACCCGGTGCGCCTGGAACCAGGCGCAACCTTCTAGACCTCGGGATTACGACCGTTGAGAAGTAACAGAACCGACCGCAGCCCCCGTTCCCCGCGCCGCGGCGGCTTCGATGACGATTTCACGCCAACGCCCTCACCCTCCTTCGGCGAGCGGACCAGCTTCGGCGGCGGTGGCGGCGGTGCCCCGCGCCGGCCGATGGGCGGCGGCGGCTCCCAGGTGATCGCCTCCGGACCGGAAATCAGCGCCAGCGTGAAGTGGTTCAACAGCGAGAAGGGCTTCGGCTTCGTCGAGCTGTCGGACGGCTCGGGCGACGTTTTCCTGCACGCCAACGCCCTGTCGCAGTCCGGCCACGACTCGGTGAGCCCGGGTGCCACGCTCGGCGTGAAGATCGGTCAGGGCCCCAAGGGCCGGCAGGTCGCCGAGGTCATCTCCGTCGACGAGAGCACCGCGCAGCCGGAGCGTCCCCGCTCGGCGCCGGGCGGCTTCGGCGCCCCGCGCACGGGTGGTCCCGGCGGCGCCGGCGGCTTCCGCAGCGGCCGTGCCGCGCCGGACCTGTCGTCGGCCGAGGAGATCCGCGGCATCGTCAAGTGGTACAACGCCACCAAGGGCTTCGGCTTCATCACCCCCGACACCGGCGGCAAGGACATCTTCGTGCATGCGTCGGCCCTGGAGCGGTCCGGGCTGTCCAGCCTGAACGAGGGCCAGGCCACCCGCGTGCAGGTCGTGCAGGGCCAGAAGGGTCCGGAGGCTGCGGCGATCAGCCTCGCCTGAACACCACCTCGACGCGGCCTCGGCTCGCGTCCCGAAACGAGACGACCGGTCGCCTTCCCCGCCATGCGGGGGAGGCGATCGTCGTTTCGCTGCTGTCAGGCAGGGATGGTTCTCGCGGCGTGAGACATGTTCATCAAACTGTCGTTGGCGTCCCGATCGACAACTTGCTTCAAGAACCACCGAACGGTGACGGCGAACGGGCCTGATCCGAAACCTTCGGTGGTAGCTCCAAGATGACATTCAGGAACTGGCGCAGGACGTCCTGCGCCCTGGTGCTTTCAACGGCGCTGACGCAGCCGACCATGGTGTTCGCTCAGGAGGCCCCAGGCGACGTCTCCATCGCTCCGCCGAGCAGCAGGCTTGTCGCGAAATACGCCACCAACCTCGCAGCGCAGCCGGCGCTGACCACCGCGCAGAAGGTGGCGCTGCTCCGGACGAAGGTGAAGTACGTGTTCGTCCTGTTCCAGGAGAACCGGGCGTTCGACTTCTATTTCGGCACCTTCCCGGGCGCGCACGGGCTCTACAGCCAGTCGGCCGGCACGACGCCCGGCTTCGTCCAGCCCATCGTCAACACCGACGGCAGCGTCGGCACGATCTCCCCGTTCCTGATCCCGCAGACGGTCAAGACCGCCGCCGGCGCCACCGTGCCGCTCTACCCGGCCGACACCGCCTCGGTCGATCATTCCCATGCCGGTATCCTGGTCAGCCAGGACTTCGTCGGCGGCGTCTCGAAGAACGACCGTTTCGCGCTGGACGAGGAAGGGCTCACCACAAACGCGCAGGGCGCCATCGTCAGCAAGACCACCGGCCTGCCCGCGACCTCGAATCCGACCCTGATCCAGAAGCAGATGGGCGAGGTGGCGATGAGCCACGTCGACTGCGACACCGCACCCTATCTGTGGCAGTTCGCCGACCGCTTCGCGCTGTTCGACAACTTCCACATGACCGTCACCTCGGCCTCGACGCCGAACGCGCTTGCCCTGATCTCCGGCCAGTCCGGCCTGACCCAGTGGGCCCTGCATCCGGGCGAGGCCAGCAGCAACACCGCCAGCCCGACCGTCGCCAGCAGCGGCGGCGTCCCGGTGGTCAGCGACGCCGGCCCGTTCCCCGGCTCCAACCTCGACACCTCGCCGGTGAAGCCGGTCTATAATCCGGCGGACGAGAATCCGAACAAGCCGGCGCTGAACCAGACCTATGCCAGCCTGCCGCTGTCCTTCATGGGCAAGGACATCGCCACCACGATCGGCAGCGACCAGAACCCGGCGATCGACCTGGTCGACGTCCAGCACGACCTGCAGACCATCGCCGGCAACGGCAAGCAGCCCACCAACTGGGGCTGGTTCCAGGAAGGCTTCGACAGCGAGCCGACAGACTCGGCCGCCGTCCCCGCGCACAGCGCCTACGTCCTGCATCACAACGGCCCGCAATATTTCGGTTATGTCGGCGACAACCCGACCGTGGCGCAGAACCACCTGTTCGGGCTGCAGGACTTCTTCACCGCCGTGAACAGCCGGCTGCTGCCGGCCGCGGGCGGCGTCGCCTACGTGCGCGGCGGCTACGACAACAATGACGGGCTGGTGCCGGTCGATCCGAACGCCGCCGTGCGCGCCGCTTTCCCGGGCAGCGACGACCATCCCGGCTATTCCGACGCCCAGATCAGCGAGCAGCTCCTCGCCGACGAGGTGAACGCGATCGCCGCCAGCCCGTACTGGAAGGACAGCGCGATCATCATCACCTACGACGAGACCGACGGACTCTACGACCACGGCGCGGTCACCTCGCGCGTCAGCGACCCGGAGGGCAATCCGCTCGAGCCGTCCTCACGGGTCCCCACGATCGTCATCTCGCCCTACGGCAAGGCGCACGCGATCATCAGCGAGAACTCCGAGCACAGCTCGATCATCAAGTTCATCGACAAGCTGTTCGACCTGACGCCGCTCGCCGATCTGCCGGACGAGAAGAAGGGCTTCAGGCTCGGCAAGACCGAGTTCGGCCAGAACTACGTGGGCCCGGCCGACGATGTCGTGCCCGGCATCGGCAACATGCTGGCCGCCTTCGACAACAACCGCCTGCTGGGCACCACCGCACCGCTCCCGGCCTCCTACGCCGAGATCCAGCCGGGCGTGGCGCCGAGCCTGCCGCACTATGCCGGCGGCGGCTGCTACACGCTCAACATCGTGCCCACCGACTATGTCGGCAACAAGCTGATCGATCCGGCGCCGGCCGACTTCAACCCGCGCCCGTCGGTCACACCTGGCATCCCGACCTCGGGCACCTGGACGCCCTGATCCTTCGGGACGATCCGCCTGTCGGGGGAGCCGGTCGCATCCGGCTCCCCCTTTCTGTTCGACGGAGCTCATCTGGTGCGACGCCTCTTCCTGCTGCCGCTGTTCGCGGCGGCGGCCCTTCTGCTCGTCCGCGCCGTGCCGGCGGCCCATGCGGGCGGGATGCTGGACAAGATCCGGGCAGCCGGCACCTTGAGCTGCGGCGTGGTCAGCGACGAGGAGGACTATTCCGAAGCCGACCGGCACGGCGATCTCAGCCGGCTCGGCGCCGACTACTGCCGGGCGCTCGCGGCGGAGGTGTTCGCCGATGCCGGCCGCGCCCGCTTCCTGACGCTGCGCGACGAGCCGGACGGTCTTGCGGCACTGCGCGACGGCAAGGTCGACGTGCTGTTCGGCGCCACGCCCAATCCAGCGATCGGCAGCGTCTACCGGGTGGCCTACGGGCCGCCGATCTTCTTCGACGGCCAGGGCTTCCTGGTGTCGGGCCGGAGCGGCATCAGGACTCTGGCCGATCTTGCCGGCCGTCACGTCTGCTTCATCAACGCATCGCCGCCCGAGCAGCTGCTGTATGACGCGCTCGACCCCCGCCTGAAGACGCCGTCGGTGCATTTCCCCTTCAGCGAACGCGGCGAGATGGTCGACGCCTTCGTCGCCGGCCACTGCGACGCGATCACCGGCGACATCTCCTGGATGGCCAACATCCGCGCCGGCCTCCGGGCACGAGCGCGCGACCTGTCCGTCCTCGCCGACACGCTGTCGATCGACCCGTTCTCGCCCGCCTACCGGACCGGCGACCCGCAGTTCGCGGCCCTGGTCGACTGGACGGTCTGGGCCCTGCTGCAGGCCGAAGCGCATGGGGTCACGCAGGCCGACGTCGCGAGCCTGCGCGGGAGCGCCGATCCGGTGGCACGGCGCCTGGCCGGTGCCACCCCATGGATCGCACGCTCGCTCGGCGTGCCGGATGACGCCTTCGCCCATGCGATCAGCGCCGTCGGCAATGCCCGGGAAATCTACGACCGGGATGTCGGATCGGGTTCGCCGCTGCGGCTCCCGCGTGGCCGCAGCGCCCTGGTCGCCGATGGCGGCCTGATGTGGTCGCTTCCGGTCGAGCCGCTGCAGTGATCCCCGGCGCCAAGGCCGCCCGCATCGCGCTCAGACCGGCGCGAACAGCAGGGTGATGGCCGCCAGGTGAAGCAGCGCCGCGCTCAGCACCGTCAGGTGCCAGAGCGCATTGTGGAACCGCAGCCGCGCGCTCGCATGCAGCAGCGTGCCGAGGGAGTAGACGAGCCCGCCGCCCAGCAGCAGGCACAGCACCGTCGTCGGCAGCGTCATGACCAGCGAACGGACAACCAGCAGCACCAGCCATCCCATCGCCAGATAGAGCAGAAGCGCCATGCGGCCGAACCAGGCGAGCCGCAGCACCGTCAGCGCCACGCCCACGACCGCGATCAACCAGATCGCGACGACGAGCGGCATGCCGAGGCGCGGCGGCAGCGCCCGGGCGGCATAGGGCGTATAGCTGCCGGCGATCATCACGAAGATCGCTGCGTGATCCAGAACGCGCAGCCGCGCTTTCAGCAGCCCCGCCGGGCACAAATTATAGGCAGCCGATGCCCCAAGCATGCACAGCATGCCGGACGCATAGACCAGCAGAGCGAGGCGGGCGGGCCAGGCAGCCTGCGGCAGGCTCCGCCAAAGCATCCAGGCCAGCCCGGTTGTCGCCAGGAGCAGGCCAGTCACGTGGACCAGCCGGTCCGCGGCAACCTCATCGGCCCGGTATGCAGGAAATTCGTGGGTAAGGCTCAGGACTGGCTCGGCGCGTGAGGCCGGACCAAGAGGACCCTTGTCAGGCACCTCGTCCGGAAGTGCTGGACCGGCTAGGAGGCCGTTGCGAGCTGGACTTCGTCGATCACCCGCTCATGGCTGTCGCGCAGGCTCTTGACCCGATACTGGTAGCCCTGATTGGTCACCGGCAGGGCGCGCACGATGGTATAGACGCCTCGGGTGATGTTGTTGTCGTATTTTCCGGGGACGAACGAGACCCGGTCGCCGACGCCGAACTTCGGCAATGACATGACGTGTCCTTTCGACGGCCCCGCCGGAGCGGGGCCGTCCTGCCTGACGAGATCAGCTCGCCTGGAGGTTTCCGGCAGAGACCTTGCCCTGCTGGCCACGCTCGAGCTCGTAGCTGATCTTCTGGCCCTCGTTCAGACCCGTCAGGCCTGCACGCTCCACGGCGGAGATATGTACGAAAATGTCCTTCGAACCGTCATCGGGCTGGATGAAACCATAGCCCTTCTGGCTGTTGAACCACTTCACTGTACCTGTCGACATCGCAAGTCTCCTCGTTAGGCCTGCCAACCACCGGATGCGGATGGCTTCACTTTTCGTTTGGGAGAATTAGGAGTCGACGTGCGTTACTACGTAGGATCGTATCTTCCCGGCCGAAAAGACAGCCGATGCATAAAACATAGGCTTAATCGTCAGAAACACAACACACGATCTCGGCGGCAGCCCCGGGTCGGCCATTGTGGCGACGATCGCGGCGCACGATCATGCGATCCGTCACGACCGCGAGGCCCCGATCCGTGTTCCGCCACCTGCGCTATCGCCCGTCTCTGTCGATCGGCCTGCTCATCGCCCTGCCGGTCTGGGCGATCGGGCTGACGATGCTGCGTCTGCCGACGGCCTTGCTGATCGGGTGGGATGCCGGCGTCCTCGCCTATGCCGCGACGTTCCTGATCGTGGCCAGCCGTACCACCACCGCCCGCCTGAAGCATGTCGCGGCCCTGCTCGACGAAGGTCGGTGGACGATGCTGCTGACGACGATCATCGCCGCGATCGCCTCGCTCGGCGCCATCGTCGCCGAACTCGCGCATATGCACGGCAAGCCCCATGCAGGCTGGCTCGACGGGCTGGCCGGCCTCACCGTGCTGCTGTCGTGGATCTTCGTGCACACGATCTTCACGACGCACTACGCGCACGAATTCTGGCGCAGCGGCGGCCTCGCCTTTCCGGGCAACGACAAGCCGAACTACAGCGAGTTCCTGTATTTCTCGTTCTGCATCGCGGTCGCGAGCCAGGTCAGCGACGTCGCCACCGAATCCGCCTCGATGCGAAAACTGGTGCTGGCGCATTCGCTGGTCGCCTACCTGTTCAACACCGCGATCATCGCGCTCGGCGTGAACATCGCGGCATCCCTGGCCGGCTGACCGCACGCCGCCACTCAGGGCGGCACGATCTTGCCGTCCCAGTCCAGCACGCAGCCGCTCTGCGCGCCGTCCAGCCCGTCGATCACCGCAAGCAGCCGGCCAGCCGACCAGGCCGGAGTGAACAGCCGTCCGTCGGCGACGCCGCGCTGGAACGGCCGGCTCAGCGCCGTGTCCACCGTGCCGGGATGCAGCCCGACGCACAGCGTCTCGGGCGACCGCCGCTGCGTCTCGATCGCCAGGTTGCGCAGGATCATGTTCAGCGCCGCCTTGGACGCCCGGTAGCCATGCCAGCCGCCCGAACGATTGTCGCCGATACTGCCCACCCGCGCCGACAATGCTGCGAACACGCTGCGGCCCGGCCGGGCCATCAGCGGCAGCATGTGCTTGGCGACCAGGGCCGGGCCGACCGCATTGATCCGGTAGCTGCGCATCAGCGCGTCGGCATCGAGCGCCCGATAGCTCTTTTCCGGCTGCACCGACTCGTCGTGCAGCAAGCCGGTGGCGACAACGACCAGGCGCACCGGTCCGGGCAACGCGCCGGCCGCGCGGGCGATGCTGGCCTCGTCGCCGACGTCGATCCGGCCGCGCCGCAGCCGACCCGTGCCAACGTCGTCGTCGACGATCCCTCGCGAAAGTGCCGCCACCGTCGCGAACTCCGGCCTGTCGAGCAGCGCCGCCACTAGCGCTGCGCCGAGACCGCCGGACGCGCCCACGACCACTGCCGTCCCGTCCTGGATGAAGCTGCGCACCGCGCCGGTGCTACCAGCCCATCGTGCCGGGCCCGCCCTTGAACGGACCCTTCAGATCACGCGTGATCCAGCCGCCATAGAAGCCGCCCGGCTGGGGCGTCACCTGCTCGTCGCCGACGAAGCAGGCCTGCATCGCCCCGGCATGCACCGCCAGATGATCGCGCAGCGACCGGAAGGCCTCGGTCGGTTCCGGATAGCTCCAGGCGGCCCGTTCGGCGACCTGGGTGCCAGACCGGATGTTCCAGTAGCGGGCCCGCCCCTTCCACTCGCAGACACTGCTGCCCGCCGCCGGCTCCAGGACGCCGTCGGCGAAGGCGTCCGGCGGCAGGTAGTAGACCGGCGGATGCGAGGTCTCCAGCACGCGCCAGGCAGCCTGCGTAACGGCGACGGCGCGGCCGGCAAACAGAATGCGAACAAAGCGATCGACCGGCAGCATCACCGGCGGCCGCGGATACTGCCAGACGTCTTCCACCCGACGACCGCCGGCAACCGGCTCAGTGCCCGACGTAGCCGCCTCCACCACCGCCATAAGGTCCGCGTGGACCGCCTCCGCCATAGCCGCCACCGTAGCCGCCGTGATGCCGCCAATAGCATCCCGTCATCGATAACGTCCCGAGAACCGCAAGAACCGTCATCAAGCGTTTGATCATGAATGTTTCCTTGCAATGCACTATGCGCTGCCGATGCTGGTCTCTGCCCGTCGGCCTGGACCGCAGGCCAGACGTTCCACGGGACCGTCAGAAAAGACCAACAGTTCCAACGCGGTCCTGGCTGTTGCGATAGCAGTCAGTGAACTGCACATACGTATTGATGAACCAGATGGCTTACCGGTCGCTCCGTGCAACAACGTCTGCTCGATCGTCATCCCGTAAGCTGACTTATCGAACAATGCGCTGTCTTTACACCTCGGCCTTCATCGAATGGATGCGGTATTGTTCCGTCAGGGCGCTCCGCTGCCTGGTGCCCCGAGCTGGATCCCGGGTTGGTTGGCATAGCTGCCCGATGGCGGCGCGGTGCCGGTGCTGGTGCAGGCGGTGGTTGCCAGCAACCCCAGCAACGCCGCCGTCACGATGACTGTCCTGGCCATAGGTTTTCCTATCCGCCGGATGCGCGGATGCCGATCGAGGCCAGGTCCGTCATGGTCCGTGCGCGGTGCCGAGAGGCGTCAAGCCGCTCGTATCGGCCTTCATTGGCGGCGCCGTGCCGGTGACGTCGCAGGCGGCGAGCCCGAGCAGCAGGGCCATGATCGTTGCAAGCTTCGTGGTCATGACACGCTCCGGTTTTGAGGAGGAACGCGTACGACGGTCCGGAGATGCCGTGTTGATCAGGTCGGTTGGCAGGGTCGGTTATGATGCCGGCACATGGGCGCGCGGCCTGATGCCACGTCACGCCCCCGGTCGGACGGGCGCGAGACCACCCTCAAGGTGATCCGCAACACCTTGGGGACCAGCCATCCGACACCGAAAGACTTGCCGCCAAGCGTGGCGTCCCGTACGGGGTTCGAACCCGTGTTACCGCCGTGAAAGGGCGGTGTCCTAGGCCACTAGACGAACAGGACGAGGCCGGAGCAGGCGCGCGAGCGCGGCCGTCGGCGCCTGCGTAGCCGAGGGTTCGGAGAGGGTCAAGCAACCGCCGCGTCGTGGATGAAGAACCCGGCGCTCACAGTGTTGTTCCAGCTTTCGGCGCGCAGCCAGCCGGCCAGATGCAGCGGCGGTCCGTCGCGACGCTCGAGCGCGTCCGTCAACGGGCTCTCCTGAGCGCGGAACAGCAGCGCCTTGAGCCGGGGTCCGCCACCCTCGCCCCCGATCATCAGGCGCAGCGTGTTGCCCTCGCGCCCGATCCGCTCGGCGCGCAGCACGCGCACCCGCGGCAGCACGAACATCGGCTCCGCGTTGCCCATCCCGAACGGCGCCAGCCGGTGGATCTCGGCGGCAAGCGCCGCGGTCGCCGCCGGTACCGTCAGCATGCCTTCGACCACGAGGTCCTGTGCCGCCGGACGCAGCCGCGCGCCGGCCAGCCGCTCGTCGAGAAAGGCGTGGAACGCGTCCAGATCGGCGGCCTGCAGCGAGAAGCCGCCCGCCATGGCATGGCCGCCGCCGGTGAGCAGCAGCCCAGACTGCCGGGCCGCGATGATCGCCCCGCCGATATCCAGCCCCTCGATCGACCGGCCCGAGCCCTTCACGGTGCCGTCCTCGAGGGTGGACGCCACCAGGGCCGGCCGGTTGAAGCGCTCCTTGACCCGTCCCGCGACAATGCCGACGACGCCCGGATGCCAGTCGGCGCCGGCCAGCAGCAGCACCGCGTGGCCGGCCGCGAGCTGGACCTCCGCCATCTGCATCGCCCGGTCGAGGATGCCGCTCTCCACCGTGCGGCGCTGGCGGTTCACCGCGTCGAGCCGCTCGGCAAGCGACCCGGCCTCGGCGGCATCCTCGCACAGCAGCAGGCGCAGCCCGAGATCGGCCTCGCTGATGCGTCCGCCGGCATTGATGCGCGGCCCGAGCGCGAAGCCGCAGGTGAACGCGTTCGGCGCGTCCTTGACGGCGGCGACCTCCAGCAGGGCGTGGATGCCGGCTCTCGCCCGCCGCGCCATCACCTTCAACCCTTGCGTCACCAGCGCCCGGTTCAGCCCGGTCAGCGGCATCACGTCGCAGATGGTCGCCAGCGCCACCAGGTCGAGCAGTCCCATCAGGTCCGGCGCCGGCCGGGTGCCGAGGGAGCCGTCGCGACGCAGATGCCGCAGCAGCGCGACACCGGTCAGGAAGGCGATCGCCGTCGCGCACAGGGTGTTCAGGCCGGAGCCGCAATCCAGGCGGTTGGGATTGACGGTGGCCAGGATCGGCGGCACCGGCCCGTCGGCCTTGTGGTGGTCCAGCACCACGACGTCGGCCCGGCCCCGCATCTGCGACAGCGGTTCGGCGGCGGCGGTGCCGCAATCCACGCAGACCAGCAGCGATGCGCCGCGATCCGCCAGGCCCGACAGCGCGGCGGCGTTCGGGCCGTAGCCCTCGCGCATGCGGTCGGGGATGTGGGTGTGCACCACGCAGCCGAGCCCGCGCAGCAGGCTGGTGAGCAGAGCCGCGGCACAGGCGCCGTCGACGTCATAGTCGCCGAACACGCCTACCGTCTCGCCGCGCACCACGGCTGCGGCCAGACGGGCCGCCGCGACGTCCATGTCGGCGAGGCAGGACGGGTCGGGCAGCAGCGCGCGCAGCGTCGGCTCGAGATAATGCGGCGCCGTGTCGGGATCGATGCCGCGAATCGCGAGCAGCCGGCCGACCAGCTCCGGCAGCGCCAGCCGCTGCGCCATCGCCAGCCCCAACCGCTCCTGCGCGTCCCCGAGCCCGGGGACCGCCGGAGCCGCGCGCCAGATCCAGCGGCGGCCGGACAGGCTCGCCTCGACACCCAGCACCGGCGCCGCCTGCGGCGGCAGCGGCGCGACCGGAATGGCGGATCCGTCGGGCATCGCGGACTAGCGGTTGCCGCCCCAGGTCTTGGTGGCGAAGTTGTGGTGGGTCTCGATGAAGCGGACGGTGCCGGACTTGCTGCGCATGACGATCGAGTGCGTCGTCGCCTGATCCCCGCTGCGCTGCACGCCGCGCAGCAGCGCGCCGGTGGTGACGCCGGTGGCCGAGAACAGCACGTCGCCCTTGGCCATGTCGGTGAGCGTCAGGCGACGACGCGGATCGCCCGGATCCATCTCCTGCGCCCGCCTCACCTGCGCCTCGTCCTCGAACAAAAGCCGCGCCTGCATCTGGCCGCCGGTGCAGCGCATGGCGGCGGCGGCAAGCACGCCTTCCGGGGCGCCGCCGGAGCCGACGAAGATGTGCACCCCGCTATCGGGCATACAGGCGGCGATCACGCCGGCCACGTCGCCGTCGGAGATCAGCATCACGCGGGCGCCGGCCTCGCGGGTCAGCGCGATCAGCTCCTCGTGTCGGTCGCGATCGAGCGTGCACAGCGTCAGGTCGCTGATGTCGCAGTTCTTGGCCAGCGACAGGTTGCGCAGGTTCTCGGCGATCGAGGCATCGATATCCACCACCCCGTCCGGCAGCCCCGGCCCGACCGCGATCTTGTCCATGTAGATGTCGGGCGCGTGCAGGAAGTTGCCGCGCTCGGCCATCGCCACCACCGTCAGCGCGTTCGGCGCGTTCTTGGCGGTCAGCACGGTGCCTTCGAGCGGATCGACCGCGATGTCCATCGCCGGGCCGCCGGCGCCCACCTTCTCGCCGATATAGAGCATCGGCGCCTCGTCCATCTCGCCCTCGCCGATCACCACGGTGCCGTCGATGGCGACCGTGTCGAAGGCGTTGCGCATCGCCTGCACCGCAGCGCCGTCGGCCTCGTTCTTCTGCCCTCGTCCGCTCCAGTAAGACGCCGCCACCGCCGCCGCCTCCGTCACCCGGACGAGTTCGAGCGCCAGGTTGCGATCGGTCTGGTAGCGAGCGCCGAGTGTTGAGACCATGGTTGAAGCTTTCGGGTGAAGCGGTGGAAACAATGCGAACGGTGCCGAGGCTCAGCCTGCCTCGATCCGGATCATCGCCGGCGGCTCCATGACGACCTCGAGCTCGGCGATCCGCGCCAGCACGTCGCGCATCGCCAGTTCCGAGGTCTCGTGCGTGACCAGCACGATCGGCACCGCCTCGTCGGGGCTGGCGCTGGCGGCCTGGCCATGCTGCAGCATGCTCTTGAGCGACACGCCGCAGTCGCGCAGCACGGCGGTGATCTCGGCGATCACGCCCGGCCGGTCGCGCACGGTCAGCCGCAGGTAGTAGTGGCCGCGACAGGCCGACATCGGCACCGAGGTCAGCGTCGAGAGCGCGCCGGAGCTTGCCCCCCAGGCCGGCACCAGGCTGCCGCGCGCGATGTCGATCAGGTCGGCCACCACCGCCGTCGCGGTCGGGCCAGCACCGGCGCCGCGGCCCTCCAGCATCAGCCGGCCGACGAATTCGCCCTCAGCCACCACCGCGTTGAACACGCCGTCGACCTGCGCGATCGGTGCCGCCTGCGGCACCAGGCAGGGATGCACCCGCGTCTCGACGCCGGCCTCGCCGCGCCGCGCGATGCCGAGCAGCTTGATGCGGTAGCCGAGCTCGGTGGCGAACCCGATATCGACCGCCCCGATCCGGCGGATGCCCTCGACATGGACGGAGTCGAAGTCGACCGGCCGGCCGAAGGCGAGCGCTGCCAGGATCGCCAGCTTGTGGGCGGCATCGATGCCGTCGATGTCGGTGGACGGGTCGGCCTCCGCGTAGCCGAGCGCCTGCGCCTCGGCAAGCACAGCCGCGAACTCGCGTCCGGTCTCGCGCATCTGGGTCAGGATGTAGTTGCAGGTGCCGTTCAGGATGCCGCCGATGCGGATCAGCCGGTCGGCCGCCAGCCCCTCGCGCAGCGCCTTGATCACCGGGATCCCGCCCGCCACCGCCGCCTCGAAGGCCAGAGCCACGCCGGCCCGCTCGGCCGCCGCCGCCAGCGCCGCGCCATGGATCGCGATCAGCGCCTTGTTTGCCGTCACCACCGGACGGCCGCGCGCGAGGCTGGTCTCGACCAGCGCGCGCGCCATGCCCTCGGCGCCGCCGATCAGCTCGACGACCACGTCGACGTCCGCATCGGCGGCGAGCGCCAGCGCGTCGTGATGCCAGGACAGCGCCGACACGTCGATGCCGCGCGCCCGGCCGCGATCGCGTGCCGCCACCGCCACGACCACCAGCTCGCGTCCCGCGCGGGCCGCGATCAGCTCGGCATTGACCTGCAGCAGCCGGACCGTGCCGGCGCCGACGGTGCCGAGGCCGGCGATGCCGATCCGGAGCGGCGCTGCCGCCATCACGCCCTTTCCAGCTGCACGGCATCCGCCAGGTCGCGATCGAGCAGCGCCGGACCGGCATTGTGCGAAGACAGGAAGCTGCGGATGTTGCGGGTCGCCTGGCGCAGGCGCTGGGTGTTCTCCACCAGCCCGATGCGCACATAGCCCTCGCCATGCTCGCCGAAACCGAGGCCGGGCGCCACCGCGACGCCGGCCTTCTGCAGCAGCAGCTTGGAGAAGCCGACGCTGCCCAGATGCGCGAACGGCTCGGGGATCGGCGCCCAGGCGAACATCGAGCCCTGCGGCGACGGCACCTCCCAGCCTGCCGCGGACAGGCCGCGGATCAGCACGTCGCGGCGCTCCTTGTACATCGCCCGCATCTCGGCGACGCAGTCCTGCGGTCCGTTCAGGGCAGCCACCGACGCCACCTGGATCGGGGTGAAGGCGCCGTAGTCGAGATAGGACTTGATCCGGGTCAGGGCGTTGATCAGGCGCGGGTTGCCGGCGGCGAACCCCATGCGCCAGCCGGCCATCGAGTAGGTCTTGGACAGCGAGGTGAACTCGACGGCGACCTCCTTGGCGCCCGGCACCTGCAGGATCGAGGGCGGCGCCAGATCGCCGAAATAGATCTCGCCGTAGGCCAGATCCGACAGGATCCAGATCTCCTCGCGCCGCGCAAACGCCACCAGATCCTTGTAGAAATCGAGGTCCGCGACGTAAGCGGTTGGATTTGAAGGAAAATTCACGATCAGCGCCGTCGGCTTCGGGACCGAATGCCGCACCGCACGCTCCAGCGCGCGCAGCATGTCCTCGTCCGGTCTCGCCGGGATCGAGCGCACCGAGGCGCCGGCGATGATGAAGCCGAACTGGTGGATCGGATAGGACGGGTTCGGCACCAGGATGGTGTCGCCCGGGCTGGTGATCGCGGCCGACAGGTTGGCCAGCCCCTCCTTGGAGCCGAGCGTCGCCACCACCTCGGTCTCGGGGTCGACCGCCACGCCGAAGCGGCGCTCGTAGTAGCCGGCGAGCGCCCGGCGCAGGCCGGGAATGCCCTTGCTGACCGAATAGCGGTGCGAGCGCGGATCGGCCACGGTCTCGACCAGCTTCTGCACGATGTGCGGCGGCGTCGGGCTGTCCGGGTTGCCCATGCCGAGATCGATGATGTCGGCGCCGTCGCTCCGTGCCGCCGCCTTCGCCTTGTTGACCTCCGCGAACACGTAGGGCGGCAGACGGCGGATGCGGTGGAACTCTTCTGTCATGGCAGGCTCTTCGCGATGCTTGGGCGGAATGGACTGGCTGCTCAGTCTATCAGACCCGCCGTCGCGCCGCGACCGAATGCGTCGGCCCGGATCCGGATCGCGTCGGCCGGCACCCCTTCCCGCTCCAGCGCATCCGCCACGCTGCGGGCGCGCAGTGCCGCCAGCGTCAGCGCCTGCGCCTGGTCCTGCGGCGCGTCGGAGGCGGAGTCGCCGTAGCCGTGCACGAACACGCTGCCGGCTCCCCGCCTGAGTGCCAGGGCATGCAGCGTGCCGGACTGGCCGGGATCGAGCGTGTCCGAGCCGGCCGCGAAGCGCAGCGGATCGCCGGGCCGCTGCGCCAGCTCGTATTGCGGCCGTGGCGGCGGCGCGTAGGAGGGCGGCGGCGGCATCGCGATCCCGGGCAGGCCGGGTGCGGGCGGCGGAGCGGACGGGATCGGCGGCAGCGCCACCGCGCCGGCATCGGCGCCGGCGGCTGCCGGAACCACGTCGGGCAGGGCGAGCGCCGGCTCGTCCGGCGCGGCGGCGGCGACGGCGTGGCCGCGCGGCGGCGCCGGTGCGGGCGTCGCCACGACCGGACGTGGCGCGGGCGGCGCCTCGGCCGCATCCAGCGTCGCGGAGGACTGCGCCGCGGCTGGCGCGGCAGGCATGGCGGCGGCAGGCGGCGGGGCGGCGCCCTTGGCCGGAACCACGGCGGGAGGCGGCAGCGGATCGTGCGCGTTCAGCCGGGCGGACAGGTTGCGCTGCTCGACCAGCTGCGCCGTCACCGAGCGACGCAGATCGAGCGAGGCGACCTGCGGCGCGGCGGCGGGCGTGGTGCCGACCTTCGGATAGGGGTCGTTCACCCCCGGCGGCGGCGGACGCTGCTGACCGATGACGCCGCCCTCGAGCCCGTGCCACCAGGCGACCGGCGTGTCGACCACGTCGCGGTGGCCGCACCCGGCCAGCAGGGCGAGCAGCGGCAGCCCGCCTGCCAGGCTCCGGATCCGTGCCGCTCCGCCCCCTGCCTTGTCCATCCGGTCTCCCGTTTCCAGCCGGACCGGCACCGGTCGGTGCCTCGGCTGCCCGCGTCCGGTCACTGTTACCCGGAGCGCGCGACCGGGAAAAGCCATGGGCGTGCCCGGCCGGTCAGGCGAGCGGCGTCCTGGCCGAGGCGGCACCGGACTGCAATGCCGCTGCGATCACCCGGCGGCCGCGCGCCGGCAGCAGCAGCGCCGCCATCGCCGACAGCAGCGCCGAGATGCTGAGCGCGTGCAGCCCTGCCGTCTGGCTCTGGAACAGGATGTCGGCCTGGGCCCGGAGGGTGGGTGCCACGAAGCCGCCGAGATTGCCG
This sequence comes from uncultured Acetobacteraceae bacterium, assembly GCA_964236105.1. Taxonomy (GTDB): domain Bacteria; phylum Pseudomonadota; class Alphaproteobacteria; order Acetobacterales; family Acetobacteraceae; genus Lichenicola. Next base: position 261,195 of record CAXSBC010000002.1, read on the forward strand.
ACCGCGTTGATCACGGCGATCCCGCCCGCTGCCGCCGTGCCGCCGAAGTGATCGGTCGGGAACGTCCAGAAGATCGCCTGCGCCGCGACGATCCCGGACGCCGCCACGCAGAGCGCCACGATGGCACCCGACGGCGCCGCATGGGCCGAGATCAGGATGCCGCCGAACACGAACAGCAGGCAGGCCAGGAAGAATAGCCTCGGCCGGTTGGCGCGCGCCGCCAGCACCGGCCAGACCGCGGTGAACAGGATGGCGCAGAGCCACGGGATCGCGGAGACCAGGCTGACCAGCAGGCCGATCTTCATGCCGAGCAGGCGGCTGACCTGGTCGGGCAGGTAGAACACCACCCCGTAGCTGCCGATCTGCATGAGGAAGTAGATCAGCACGAACTGCAGCAGCCGGATGTCGCGCAGCGCGTTGGCGAAGGTGCGCGAGCCTTCCGCCGACTTCTCGTGGATCTCGCGGTCGAGCACCACCGACAGCGCGCGCTTCTCGTCGGCGGCCAGCCAGGCGACGTCGGCCGGCCGGTCGGGCAGCACGAACAGGGTCAGCACGCCGACCAACGAGGCCAGCACGCCCTCGATGAGGAACATCCACTGCCAGCCGGCGAGGCCGCCGAACCCGTCCAGGCCGAGCAGCAGGCCGGACAGCGGCGTGCCGACGGTGAGAGCCAGCGGATAGCCGAAATAGAACATCCCCAGCACCCGGCCGCGATACTCGGGCGGGAACCAGTAGGTCAGATAAAGGATCACGCCGGGAAAGAACCCGGCCTCGGCGAGTCCGAGCAGCAGCCGCAGGGCGACGAACGAGCGCCCGCCGACGACGAACATCGTGCAGGCGGCGACCAGCCCCCAGGTGATCATGATCCGCGCGAGCCAGACCCGCGCGCCCACCCGGTGCAGGATCAGGTTGCTGGGAACCTCGAACAGCGCGTAGCCGACGAAGAAGATGCCGGCCCCCAGCGCGAACATCGCGTCCGAGATGCCGACCTGGGCGTGCAGCGCCTGCTTGGCGACGCCGACATTGGCGCGGTCGAGGAAGGCCAGCATGTACATCAGGATCAGGAACGGCATCAGCCGCAGCCGCGCCTTGCCGACGGCCCGGCCGAGCGCCAGGCCCGCCTCCGTGGGCGGCACCTCCGGACCGGACGCGGTCGCCGCGCCGAGAGCATCCGCCATGCTGTCTCCTCCCCTGCTGCCTGCCTTGTGCGTCAGGTGCTGCCGGTTCACCCGGACTGCGGCGATGGTGGCAACGTTCAGCCGATCCGGCCACCCAGCTCGTCGTCGATATGGGCGCGGATGATGTCCTCGAAGCGGGTCTCCGTGGTGAAGCCGAGCTGCGTCGCGCGCGTGGCGTCGAAGGCGCGGGCCCAGCCGCCGACGATCCGCTCGATGGTGGCATCCGGTTCCGGCCGGATCAGGTCGGCGATCCTGTCGCCCGCCACCATCCGCAGCGCCTCGATCTGCTCGGCCACCGTCACCGACAGGCCCGGCATGGTCAGGTTGGGCCGGTTGCCGACGCGGCTGAGATCGAGGCTGCCGGCATGCACCAGGAAGCCGATCGCCGAGCGCGGGCTGGTCATCCAGTGCCGGGTGCTGCCCGGCACCGGCAGCACCGCCGGCTGTCCTGCCAGCGGCTCGCGGATGATGCCGGAGAAGAAGCTCGAGGCCGCGCGGTTGGGCTTGCCCGGACGCACGCAGATCGTCGGCAGCCGCAGGCCGATGCCGTCCAGGATGCCGCGCCGGCTGTAGTCGGCCAGCAGCAGCTCGCCGATCGCCTTCTGGGTGCCGTAGCTGGTCTGCGGGGTGACGATGTAGTCGTCGTCGATCACGTCCGGCAGGTCGCCGCCGAACACCGCGTTGGAGGAGGAGAACACCACGCGGGGCCGCCAGCCGGACCCGGCCGCGCCCTCCAGCCGGATGGCGTCGAGCAGCGCGCGGGTGCCGTCGAGATTGACCCGGTAGCCCTTCTCGAGGTCCGCCTCCGCCTCGCCCGACACGATCGCCGCCAGGTGGTAGATCAGGTCGGGCCGGCGTCCGACCAGGCCGGGAGCGGCGCCATCGGCGGACAGATCGACCGCCAGGCACTCGCTGGCGCCCGCGAAGCCCGCCGGAACCGACGGCGCCACCACGTCGGCGAGCGTCAGGCGGTCGACCGGCCGGCCGGCGAGTGTCGTGTCGTGCGCCAGCCGTTCGGCGAGCTTGCGGCCAAGCATGCCGGCGGCGCCGAGGATGAGGATATGCATGTGCGGCTTCTCCCGGCGGACCTGACACCACCCGTCCGCGCCGCGCGACTATACCCGCAACGCCCCGGACGGACATGACCCGATGCCGGAGCGGCGGCGACGGCGGGCCCGGCCTTTCGCTCGGCGCCTTGCGCCCTACATTGAGGCGCATGGCCCGCCCGCTTGGCTTCGCGCCGGGCGGAAGGCAGGATGGGCGCACTGATCCGCGACTTTGGGATCGAGGGAGAGACCGATGACCGGCATGCAGCCGAACGACCGTATCCGGATGGATGACGAGGACGAGCCCGACCCCTCCTCGCCCGACGTTCCGGAGCCGAACGGCCCGGAGAAGTCCGAGCCCGACGACAACAAGACCCTCTCCTCGCCGGTCAACGAGCTCGAGAAGCGGCTGTTCGACCAGCGCAAGGTGCTGATCTTCGGCGCGATCAACGACAAGGTGGCGCGCGACGTCACCGGCCGGCTGCTGGCGCTGGCCGGCGCGTCGGACAAGCCGATCGACGTGTACGTCAACTCGCCCGGCGGCCATGTCGAGAGCGGCGACACCATCCACGACATGATCCGCTTCGTCGACGCGGTGGCGCCGATCCGCATGATCGGCACCGGCTGGGTGGCGAGCGCCGGGGCGCTGATCTTCGCCGCCGGCGCCAAGGATCGCCGCTTCTGCCTGCCGGCGACGCGGTTCCTGCTGCACCAGCCGATGGGCGGCGTGCGGGGTCCCGCCACCGACATCGACATCGAGGCGCGCGAGATCATCAAGATGCGCGAGCGCCTCAACCGCCTGTTCGCCCGCGAGACCGGCCAGAGCTTCGAGAAGGTCACCAAGGACACCGACCGCAACTACTGGATGAGCGCCGAGGAGGCGATCGCCTACGGCCTCGTCACCAAGGTGGTGAGCTCCATCACCGAACTCTGAGGCCGCCTGCCGGTGGACGCGCCGAGGCCGGGACGCACGCCCGTTCGGCGTCGCCCCGGCGCGTCTCCCGGTCGGCCCGCGGCAGCCCGCACCCGGCACGGCGTCCGGCCGTGACATGATCCCCGAGCGGAAGTGCGGGCGGGGCGGGCCGGATCGATGATCCTCCCGGCGCGCGCCGGCGCATGGAGTCGCTGCATCGGTCGGCTCTGGGTTCCCGTCACGCTGGCCGGCGGCATGTTGCTGGTGTCGGTGTGGCTCGGGCCCGATGCGAGCTGGGACCTGCGCAACTACCACCTCTACGATGCCTACGCGCTGCTGCGGAAGCCGGACTGGCTCGACCTCGTGCCGGCGCAGCGGCAGACCTTCAACGCGCCGATGGCGGACCTGCCGTCCTACTGGCTCCGCGTCCGGCTGAACGACCGGCCCCGCCTGCTCGACGCGCTGCTGGCGCTGCCGAGCGCCGTCGCCGCGGTCGTCGCCTGGGCCATCGGGCGCACCATCCAGCGCGGCGACGGCATCTGGGCGCAGGCGTCGCTGCTGTTCGCCCTGCTGATCGGCGCCACCGGTGCGGCCGGCCTGCCCACCACCGGCACCAGCATGAGCGAGATGCCGGCCGGCTGCTTCATGCTGGCCGGCCTGCTGATCATGCTGTGTTGCCTGGAGCAGCAGCGGCGAGCGGTCGCGCTCACGGTGGCCGGCGCGCTGTTCGGCGCGGCACTCGGCCTCAAGCTGACCCAGGCGATCTTCGTGCCTGCGGCGGCCGTGGCGCTGGTGTTCTGCGCGCCGGGCCGGCCCATACGCCGGCTGACGCTGGCGCTGCTGTTCTGCCTGGCCAGCACCGCCGGGGCGCTGGCGATCGCCGGGGCCTGGTGGCTGCATCTGTTCCGGCTGACCGGCAGCCCGGTGTTTCCGTACATGAACCAGCTGTTCCGCTCGGCGCTGTTCCCGCCGGTGCCGCTCGACGACAACCGCTTCAAGCCGCACGGCATCCTGCAGAGCCTGTTCCAGCCGTTCTTCTGGAGCATCCGGCCGAGCCACCGCGTGAGCGAGCTGGAGGTCTGCGACCCGCGGCTGGCGCTGGCCTGGCTCGCCATCCTGCTCTGCCTGACCCGGTGGCGACGGCTGGCGGCAGAGCGGGGCCAGGCGTTCCTGCTCGTCTTCTGCATCGCGGCCGCGATCCTCTGGCAGCGGCAGTCGTCGATCCTGCGCTACCTGGCGCCGATCGAGCTGCTGTCGGGCCTGATCCTGCTGCTCGCCACGATGCCGCTGCGGCGCCGGCACCCGGGCCTGCAGGCGGCCCTGCTCGGCGGGCTGCTGCTGGTCTGCGTCCGGCTGACGGTCTATCCGGACTGGGGCCGGGCGCAGCCGGCAGACCGCGCCGCCTCGGTGACGCTGCCGGCGATGGCGCCCGGCGCGATGGTGCTGCTGCTGACCGACGATCCGATGGCCTATGTCGCGGCCTTCGCCGATCCGCGCGTCCGCTTCGTGGGCGTCAGCAACAACCTGCTCCGTTACGGGCCGCACAGCGCGCTCGCCGGCCGCGTGCAGCAGGCGGTGCGAACCCAGACCGGCCCGATCTGGGGGCTCGAGATCCCGTCGGCGCCCGATCCGGCGGCAGCGCTGCTGGCCTCCTTCGGCCTGCACCGCCTGCCGCCCTGCGTGCCGGTGCGCACGAACCTGGAAGCGGACGGGCTGCGCCTGTGCCGCCTCGCCCGGTGAGCCGCCTATGCGCCTGACCGGCCGCGGCCATCGACCCCTGGCGACCGCGCTGCTCGTCTGCCTGCTGTTCGCCGCCTATGCGGCGGCGGCGACCGTGCTGTTCCGGCAGGCTGTCGTCGGCGACAGGACGTTCTTCTATTTCGGCGACTCCTCCCTGCAGAGCTACCCCTGGCTGATCGCCGTGGCCCGGGCGGCGCGACACGGCGGGCTCGTGCTGTGGGATTTCGGCTCGCAGGCCGGCACCAGCTTCGCCGGCGAGCTGCAGCCGGCGCCGTTCTATCCCGTCACCTGGCTGCTCGGCCTGCTCGGGCTCGACGGGCTGGCTCTGTGCAACAGCTTCGTGCTGCTGCATTTCGCTCTGGCCGCGACCGGCATGCACCTGCTGGCCCGTGACAGGGGCCTGTCGCATCCGGCCGCCCTGGTGGCGGCGCTGCTGTTCGCCTTCTGCGGCTACCTGCCGTTCCAGGCCAGCGCCCAGCCCAACATCTTCGCCTCGCTGTGCTGGCTGCCTCTGGTCGTGCTGCTGGCCCTGCGGGGGTTCGATGCTCCGGGCTGGAGCGGCGGCGTGCTGTTCGCGGGCCTGGCCGGGCTCGCGGGAGGGATGCAGATCGCCGCCGGACACATGCAGCCCTTCGTGCACAGCTCCTACGCGGTGGTCATCTGCGGTGTCGGCGAGACGCTGCGCCGGGCCGCCAGCCGCACCTCGCCCGGCCAGGCGGTCCGGCCGGTGCTGCTGGCGCTGCTGGGGCAGGTGATGGCGGTCGGCTTCGCCGCGGTGCCGCTTGAGCTCGCCAACCAGTATCTGCACCTGGTGTTCCGCTGGTATGCGACCGGGATGAGCCGCTGGCCGCATGCGGTGCCGCCCGCCGCCTATGCGAGCGGGGCCGCCCTCGCCTGGTCCGATTTCGCAGGCCTCCTCCAGCGCAGCACGCTGCAGACGATCGATGGCAGCCTGTATCTCACCACGACCGGCGCGCTGCTCTGCGTCGCCAGCCTGGCGGGCCGGCGGCCGCTCGCGGCCACGATGTGGGCCCTGGCCGCGTTCGCGATCGCGCTGGCGCTCGGCGGCCATGCCGGGCCGCTGGTGCATCTGTTCTTCCATCTGCCGCTGCTGCCGCAGCTGCGCACGCCGGTGCGGGCGCTGTATCTGTTCAGCTTCGCGGCCAGCCTGCTCGCCGCCATCGGCGCCGACGCCATCCTGGACCGGCTGCGACGGCGCCGGCCGACCCTCGCCCGTCTGGCGGCGGCGGCACTGGTGGGTCTCGTCGTGAGGCCGGTCGGCGCGTTCGACGCCGGCGTCGGCCGCTCGCGGACCAGCCCCGAGTTCCCGCCGACCTATTACGGCCGCAACCCGGCGCTGCTGGCGGCGACCGCGCTGTCGAACCGGGGGCCGCTGGTCAGCCGGATCTACGGGCTGCCGCGGGAGATCGTGCCGCCCAACGCCGGCGACATCGTGCCGGTGCTGAACGTGACCGGGCAGCGCGCGACCATGCTGACCTCGCTGTTCGACTACGTCTCGCCAGGCTGGGACCCCGCCTCCTCGACGCAGCTTGACCGGCTCGGCGTGCGCTGGGTGATTGCCGACCACGCGATCGACGGCCTGGCGCTGCGCGCGCAGGGGCCGGGCTTCCGGATCTACGAGCGGCCGCACGCCCTGTCGGTGCTGTGGATCAAGGGTGCCGGAGACGACCGCCGCGCGGCGCCGGTCGAGCGGGCGCGCTGGCGGCCGAACCAGGTCAGCTTCGAGATCGCGCCGCTGCCGGCCGGGACCCGGCTGGTGTTCGCGCAGCCCGCCTACCCCGGCTGGGTGGCGCTGGTGGACGGGCGCCCGGTCGCGAGCGGCCGCGAGGAGATCTTCGCTGCCGTCACCCTGCCGGCAGGAGCGCGCGAGATCACCTTCGCCTATCGGCCCTCGCTGCTGGCGGGCAAGCTGGTCATGCTGTGCTGCGGGTTCATCCTGCTGGCGGCATGGTGGCGAAGGCCAGGGCGCCGCCCTGGACCCGCTCAAGGCTGAGCCTTGAGAATCCGATTCTTCAGGACGGTTTCCAGAGGCGCCGCCTTTGGCGGGTCCGGGCAGAGCCCGGCTTCATCCCGGCTCAAGCAGGACGTTGTCGATCAGCCGGGTGCGTCCGAGCCGCACCGCCAGCGACAGCAGCGCCGGCCGCTCGACCCGCGGCAGCTCCTCCAGCGTGTCGCGATCGGCGACGCTGACATAGTCCGGCTCGAGCGTCAGCACCTCGCGCACCGTGCGGCACAGCGCGTGCGCGTCGCGCTCGCCGGCCGCGAACGACGACAGGCCCGCCTGCAGCGCCCGATGCAGCAGCGGCGCCTGCATCCGCTGCTCCGCGGTCAGGTAGCTGTTGCGGCTGGACATCGCCAGGCCGTCGGGCTCGCGCACGGTGTCGCCCACCACGATCTCGACCGGCAGGTTCAGGTCGGCCGCCATGCGACGGATCACCGCGCATTGCTGCGCGTCCTTCTGGCCGAAATACGCACGGGTCGGCTGCACCATGTTGAGCAGCTTGGCCACGACGGTGGCGACGCCGGAGAAATGCTGCGGCCGGATGGCACCCTCAAGCGGGGCGGCGACGGCGCCCACCTCGATCCGGCTGGAGAAGCCGGGCGGATAGATCTCCGCCGGCTCCGGCACGAAGGCGAGCGCCGTCCCCGCCCGCTCCAGCAGCGCCAGATCGCGCGACAGGTCGCGCGGATAGCGGGCCAGGTCCTCGCCGGCGGCGAACTGCGTCGGGTTGACGAAGATGCTGACCGCCGCAGCACCGCATTCCGCACGCGCGCGCTCGACCAGGCTGAGATGTCCGGCATGCAGGAAGCCCATGGTCGGCACCAGGCCGAGCGCGGACCAGCGGCCGCGCTCGGCGCGCAGGGCCGCCACGGTATGGACGAGCTTCATGCCTCGCCCGAGGGCGCCGGCTCCAGCGCACGCGCGAGCTCGGCCTCGTCCATGCGGGCACTGTTCGCCTCCGTGGGGAACGCGCCCGCCTGCACCTCGGCGACGTAGTCCCGCAGCGCCGCCTCGATGACGGCCCCGGTCTCGGCATAGCGTTTGGCATGTCGCGGCGACTTCCCGGCGGTCAGGCCGAGCACGTCGTGCCAGACCTGCACCTGGCCGTCGCAGCCGGCACCGGCGCCGATGCCGATGGTGGCAATGCCGAGCCGCTGCGTCACCGCCGCCGCCAGCGCCGCCGGCACCAGCTCCAGCACCACCGCAAACGCGCCGGCCGCCTCGAGCGCCAGCGCGTCCGCCAGCAGCCGGCGCGCTTCCGCCGCCTGCTTGGCCTGCACCCGCACGCCGAGCTGGTGCTGCGCCTGCGGCGTGAAGCCGAGATGGCCCATCACCGGCACCCCGAGCCCGGTCAGATGGCGGACGGTGGCCGCCACCGGCAGGCCGCCTTCGAGCTTGACCGCCTGCACCTGGGCCTCCTGCATCAGCCGCCGTGCCGAGGCGACCGCATCGGCCGGCGTCGCATAGGTCAGGAACGGCAGGTCGCCCACCACCAGCGCGCCGGGCGCGCCGCGCACGACGGACGCCGCGTGATGGACCATCGCGTCGAGCGTGACCGGCAGCGTGGTGTCGTGCCCCTGCACCACCATGCCGAGCGAATCGCCGACCAGCAGCAGGCGGATCCCGGCGCGCTCGGCCAGGGCGGCGGAGGGATGATCGTAGGCGGTGAGCATGACGATGCGCTCGCCCGCCTGCTTCATGGCGCGGATGTCTCGCAGCGTGGTCCGCATCGCCGAACTCCGGGCACCTGGTCTGGTCCCTGGCTGTCGGACCGGGCTGCTGTCTACCGCCTCGCGGCCCTGCGCGAAAGCCGCGCCGGTGCGCTCAGCCGCGGGCGGCGACCCGGGACTGCCACCAGCACAGCGACGGCGTCACCACCAGCTCCATGCCGAGCCCGAACAGCATCGGCGCCGGCGGCCGGCCGGCCAGCACCAGCCCGAGCAGACGCCCGAGGCCGCCGATCACCACCAGCCCGGTCAGCAGCCGGAACCGCGCCGCCTGGCGCTCGATGCGCGGGATCGTGCTCCAGAAGCCGAGCCCGATCGCCAGCAGCAGCCCGGACAGATACCGGACGTGGCTGTCGAGCGCGACCGGCGTCGCGGATGGAGACAGCCCGGCCATCGAGGGGCCGAGCACCATCCCGGCGAGCCCGCTGAGCACCGGGACCAGCCCCAGCACCGCCACCACGATCTGCAGCGCCCGCCTGCTCATGCGGCCGCCGGCAGATCCAGCCCCAGCATCAGCGCGATGTTCTGGACCGCGGCGCCGGACGCGCCCTTGCCCAGATTGTCGAGCCGCGCGGTCAGCAGCGCGTGCCGGTAGCGCTCGTTGACATGCACCCGCAGCTCCATGTCGTCGCTGCCCGCCAGCCCGTCGGCGGACAGCGACGCGGGGTCGGTCGCCTCGCCCACGCGGATGCGGCGGCTGCCGCGATACCAGGCCGCCAGCGCCGCCTGCAGGTCGGCTCCGGTCACGCGGCCCGGCAGCCGGTCCAGATGCAGCGGGATCGATACCAGCATGCCCTGCGCGAAATGCCCGACCGACGGCACGAAGATCGGCCGCAGCGCCAGCCCGGCCTGGGCGCGTATCTCCGGGACGTGCTTGTGCTCGAGCGACAGGCCGTAGAGCTCGAAGGCGGGTCCGTGCTCGCGCTCGTGCGCCTCGATCATGCTGCGGCCGCCGCCGGAATAGCCGCTGATGGCGTTGATCGCCACCGGATGATCCCCCGGCAGCAGTCCCGCCTCGATCAGCGGCCGCAGCAGGGCGATGGCGCCGGTGGGGTAGCAGCCCGGGTTGGAAACGCGCGCGGCACCGGCGATCGCATCGGCCTGCCCGTGGGTCATCTCCGGAAAACCGTAGGTCCAGTCCGGATCGGTGCGGAAGGCCGTGCTGGCGTCGAGCAGCTTCGGCGGCCTCGACAGGCTGCCGGCGAGGTCCGCCGACTCCCGCGATGCCGCGTCCGGCAGGCAGAGCACGACCAGCTCGACCTCCTCCATCAGCGCCCGGCGCGCGCCTGCGTCCTTGCGCTGCCCGGCCTCGATCGAGCGCACCGGGATCTGCAGGCCCTCCAGGCGGCGCCGGATGCCGAGCCCGGTGGTGCCGGCCTCGCCGTCGATGAACACGGTCGCTGCGGTCACGCATCCGCTCCTGCTGTTGGGTTCCGCCGCACGATGCCCGGAAAACGGCACCGGCGGAACCAGGGGCTGCCGCGTCGGCCGCCCGGGGTGCCGCGGATCGGACGGAACCGTGAAGGCCGGATCGGCGAACTCCGACCGGGCTCCGGCTCTTCTGGCTGCACAGGCCCGGACGCTGTCCAGGTGCTGGAAGGGACAAAACAATGACCAGAACGATGACGACGCTTTATCTCGCCGGGATGATCACGCTCGCCGCCGCGGCACCCGCGCTGGCGCAGGCGGCTGGTGGCGGCGCTGCGGGCGGCGGCGCTGCGGGCGGTGGCGCAGGCGGAGCCATGGGCGGCGGAGCCGGCACGGCGGCCGGCGGCATGGGAACCGGCGGCGCGGGTGCCAGCGGCACCGGCATGAGCGCTCCCGGCGCCGGGAGCGCGATGGGCGCTGGCGGCATGTCCGCCCCGGGCGCCGGCAGCATGGGCATGAGCGCGCCTGGCGCTACCGGGACAGGCATGAGCGCGCCTGGCGCCATGGGCGGGTCGATGGCGCCTGGAACCGGCACCAGCCAGCCGGTCACCGGCGTTCCCGGCGCGGGCAGCGGCACCGGCACCACGACCCCGGGCGGCCCGCGCTAGGACTGTCGCGTCCGGCCGGCGCCCGACCGCAGGGCGGCTCGCCGTCCTGCCACGAGCATCGGTCGTTCCGGCCGACGGAGCGGGGAGCCCAGGCCCTCCGCCCTGCCGGCCGGCGTCGGCTGGGTCAGCGCTTGCTGAACTGGAACGACCGGCGGGCCTTGGCCTTGCCGTACTTCTTGCGCTCGACCACGCGGCTGTCGCGGGTCAGGAAGCCCGCGACCTTCAGGATGCCGCGCAGGCTCGGCTCGTAGTAGGTCAGGGCCCGGCTGATGCCGTGCCGCAGCGCGCCGGCCTGTCCCGAGAGCCCGCCGCCATTGACCGTGCAATAGACGTCGAACTGGTTGTAGCGATCGGCCACCAGGAACGGCTGGGTGATCAGCATGCGCAGCACCGGGCGGGCGAAATAGGTGCCGACCTTGCGGCCGTTCACCGAGATCTCGCCCTTGCCGGGCATGATCCAGACGCGCGCGATGGCGTTCTTGCGGCGTCCGGTGGCGTAGGAGCGGCCCTGCGCGTCGCGCTTGGCCTCGCGGACCGGCGCGTCGTCCGGCGTGACGGCGACGCCGGCCGACACCGCCATCTCCTTGAGGTCGGCGAGCGAGCCGGTGCGGATCTGGGTCTCGGACATGATCAGGCCACCACGCGCTTGTTGGTCACGGAGTTCTTGCGGTTCATCGCCGCGACGTCGAGCGCCTGCGGCTGCTGGCCGTCATGCGGATGGGCGGTGCCGGCATAGACGTAGAGGTGCTTCATCTGCGCGCGCTGCAGCGGCCCGCGGGTGATCATCCGCTCCACGGCCTTGGTGATCACGTGGCCGGGGTTCTTGCCTTCCAGGCGCTGCGTCACCGTGCGCTGCTTGATCCCGCCGGCAAAGCCGGTGTGGTAGTGGAACAGCTTCTGCCCGGCCTTGTTGCCGGTCAGGCGGACCTTCTCGGCGTTGATGACGACGACGTTGTCGCCGCAATCGACGTGCGGGGTGAATTGCGGCTTGTGCTTGCCGCGCAGACGCTGGGCGATGATCGAGGCGACCCGGCCGAGAACGAGGTTGTTGGCGTCGATCAGGATCCAGTTCTTAGTCACCTCCGCTGGCTTCAGCGAGGCGGTGGTCTTCATCAGCATGCTGTCAGGTCCTCAAGGCGCGCGGTCGCGCGGCATACGCGCAGGTGGCGGCCTTATCCGCGCCGCATCGGTCCGGGTCAAGCGCTTCCTGCCGATCGTGACTGCGACTGTAAACTCTGCTGCGGTATCATGATACCGAGCGTCCGACGGGGTTATGGCGGCCTCGTGCGCCGCCGGCCCGGACAGGGCATGCTGCGGCCATGCCGGCATCCGATCCATCACGCTCCCCCGTTCACGTCATCGGCGCCGGCGGCCGCTCCGGCCAGGCGCTGGTCCGCGCCCTGCTGGCGGCAGGCGTCGCGGTGGTGCCGGTGGTGCGCGACGCGGCCCGCTGGCAGGCGACCGGCATCGCGCTCCCGCCCCGGCTCGCCGACCTGCGCGACCGGCAGGCGCTGACGGCAGCACTCGGCGACGCGAGCCGGATCGTCAACACCGCCCATGCCCGCCATGCCGGCGCGATCCTGGCCGCGGCGCCGGCGGCGGCGACCCACGTGTTCCTGGGCAGCACGCGCAAGTTCACCCGCTGGCCCGACGCGCATGGCGGCGGCGTGCTGGACGGCGAGCGGGCGTTCCTGGCCTCCGGCCGGCGCGGCGTCATGCTGCACCCGACCATGATCTACGGGGCGGAGGGCGAGGACAACGTGCAGCGCCTGGCCGCCCTGCTGAAGCGCCTGCCGGTCGTGCCCCTGCCGGGCGGCGGCCGCGCGCTGGTGCAGCCGATCCACCAGTCCGACGTGACGCGGGCGATCCTGGCAGCCCTGGCGCGCGACTGGGACGGGCCGTGCGGGCTGGTGCTGGCGGGCCCCGAACCGATGGCCTATCGCGCCTTCGTGGCGGCGATCCTCCAGGCTGCCGGCCTGCGCCGCCGCCCGATCGTGCCGATCCCCGCCTGGCTGCTGATGGCGGGCGTCGTGCTGGCGCGACCGGTCCCGCGCCTGCCCGCGATCGGCCCGACCGAGATCCGCCGCCTGCTGGAGGACAAGGCGTTCGACATCGCGCCGATGCGCGCCGAGCTGGGCCTGCAGCCGATGCCGCTGCAGGCGGGCCTCGCCCTGACCTTCCGCCAGCCGCGGTGAGATCCTAGCTTCCGGAACCGGTCCGCCCGCCCGGGCGGGCGTCGGCCGATCGAACCGTCGAGGAGCTCTCCATGGCCATCGTCAGGCAGGTGATCACCGCGCTGAACCGCGACGGCACCGACATGCTCGGCACCCGCAACGTGGCGATCAAGATCGTCGACGAGAGCATCGTGTCGGGCTCGCTGCTGACGGTGGAGAGCAACCATTTCTGCATCCTGAAGTCGCGCGGCGCCGTGCTGCAGGTCTACGAGACCGGGCAGTACACGCTGGTGACCCCGGACAAGCCGCTGGTCGGCTCGATCGTGCAGGGCTTCTTCGGCGGCGCCTCGCCCTGGGTCTACGAGGTGATCTACGTCAACCGCGCCAAGCTGCTGATCCGCAGCAATGGCACGGCCACCAGCGCCGAGATGGCGGAGGTGTCCTACCAGGCGGACTACTACATCCATATCGACAGCCGGGAGGCGGCGCTGGACCTGATCACCCACATGCCGTTCACCGGCCGGGTGATCGACACCCAGGAGATCAGCGACTATGCGGGGCCTGCGATCGAGCAGGCCATCAACCAGGTGATCCAGATCACCCGGCTCGAGCACATCAACGAGCGCATCCACGAGCTGCGCGAGAGCGTGAAGTCGCACCTGACCGAGTTCCTGAAGGTCTACGGCATCCTGCTGAACGACCTCAAGATACTCGTGCTGCCGCGCGACCAGCGCATGCGCGAGCTGATCGCGCTGCAGGCGATCGGCCTGAGCCCGATCGAGGCGGTGCGCTACTATCTGGCGCTGCAGATGGCCGAACGTGGCCTGGTCTCGGCGCCGAACGCGGCGATCGGCGCACCCTTCCAGGTCGGCGGCGCGCCGTATCGCGACCTGGCATCGCCCTGGACGGCACACCCGGCGCCGTGCGGCAGCGTCCCGGACGCGGCGGGACCCGGCTGACGGCCTGCCGATGACGCAGGCGCACCGCATCGCCGAGCTGGTGGGCACCCTGCGCGGTCTCGTCGGGCAGGCGGAGGCCGACTGGCGACGGCGTCACCTGCCGCCCTTGTCGCGCGACAGGCCGCGAGCCGATGCGGACGCGATCCACGGCGCGCGGACAATCGAGGCCGCCGGCCGCGAGCTGGACCTGATCGGCGGTCAGATCCGCTCGCTTCCCCGCGCCGATTCCGGGAGACTGGTCGCGCGCCTCGGCGCGGACGCGCCGGCCCGGCTTGCTGAGGCGGAGGAGGCGATCCTGGCGCACGGCGCGTTCCTGCTGGAGCTTCTCGTCCCAACAGCGCCGTCGAGGCTGGCACCGGACGAACTCTGTCAGGCGATCGACCACCTGCGCGAGCTCGCCCGGCGCCGGGCCGAACTGCTGGCATGACGGCGACGGCTAGCAGTTGATGGGACTGCGGTTGAACGGCCGGTCGGAAACCGGCCGGGCCTTCACCCGCCTGGCGTGCAGGTCCACCGGCTTGGACAGCCAGCCTTCGTCGAACACCGAGCAGTGGCAGCCGCGGAAGCCGACCTCCCCGAGCGCCTGGCCGAAGCGGTCGGCGAGCGCTCCGGCGGCGGGCGGCGATGCCCGGTATGGCGGGCGTGGGCACGCACGTCGTCGGTGGTGACCTGTAGCGGCAGCTCCATCATCCCGTGGTCTCCCGCGGCTCGCGCCGCGCCCACCGCATGCCGGCCTCCGCCTGGTCGGCCGGCGTGTTGACGTTGAAGAACGGGTCCTCCGCCCCGCCCGCGAAGCCCACCTCGCGCATGCCGAGCCCGTCTGCGAAGGCCCGCACGCCATAGGCCCGGCGCGGAGCGTCCGGAGCCATGCCGGCGAGATGGACGGCAAGCGCGGACCGGCATTGCACGGGCCAGAGCGCCACCAGATGATGCCGCCTGTCCGACAGCGCGACCGACGGCGCCGGCGTCAGCGCCGGCAGCAGGTCGCGGGGAATGAAGGGGGTGTCGCCCGGCACCGTCAGCAGCGCCTGCGCGCCCTGCTCCGCCGCCCAGTCGAGCCCGCACAGCAGCCCGGCCAGCGGCCCGATGCCGGCCTGACCGTCGGTCAGCACCGGCAGCCCAAAGGCGGCGAAGCGGGCCGGATCGCCGTTGGCGCTGAGCGCCACCAGCCGCACCTGCGCCCGCAGGCAGTCGAGGATGCGGGACAGGATCGGGATGCCGCCGATCGGGATCAGCGTCTTGTCGACGCCGCCCAGCCGTCGCGCCTCGCCGCCCGCGAGGATCACGGCGACGGTGCCGCCCGCAGGCCGGCCGGTCATGCAAGGAAACCGCTGGGGCGAACGACGGGTCTCGAACCCGCGACATCCAAGACCACAACCTGGCGCTCTACCAACTGAGCTACGTCCGCCACAGCGGCGCCGGGTTTAGAAGAGCCGCCGCCCGGCGTCAATCGCCAGCCTCTGCGAGCGGCCGTGCCGGCGCGAGGCGGCGCAGCCGCTGCACCGCCTCGCGCAGCACCGACTCGCGCTTGCAGAAGGCGAACCGGACATAATGGTCCGGCGCGTCTGGCCCGTCATAGAAGGCGGAGACCGGGATCGCCGCCACGCCGGCCGCCTCGGTGATGTGGCGGCAGAACGCCACGTCGTCGCCGGCAAAGCCCAGCGGCCGGATGTCGGCGGTCACGAAATAGGTGCCCCGGCTCGGCAGCACCGCGAAGCCGATGTCGCCCAGGCCCTGCGACAGCAGGTCGCGCTTGGCCTGCAGCTCGCGGGCGAGCTCGGTGAAATAGTCCGCGTCCTTGTCCAGCCCGAGGGCGACCGCGCGCTGCAGGTTGGGCGGCGTGGTGAAGGTGAGGTTCTGGTGCGCCTTGGCCACCACGGCGGCGAGCGGGGCGGACGCGGTGGCGTAGCCGACCTTCCAGCCGGTGAGCGAGAAGCTCTTGCCGGCGCTGCCGATGCGGATGCAGCGCTCGCGCATGCCCGGCAGCGTCATCAGCGGCACGTGGCGCGCGCCGTCGAAGGTCAGGTGCTCGTACACCTCGTCGCAGATCGCGTAGGCGTCGTGGCGCTGCAGCAGCCCGGCCAGGAACCCCAGCTCCTCCGGCTCGAACACCTTGCCCGACGGGTTCATCGGGCTGTTGAGCAGCAGCGCCTTGGTTCTCGGCCCGAACGCCGCCTCCAGCGCGGCGCGCGGCAGCCGCCAGTCCGGCGGCGACAGCCGGACCAGCCGGGGGACGGCGCCGAGCAGACGCAGCATCGGCAGGTAGGTGTCGTAGAGCGGCTCGATCAGCACGATCTCGTCGCCCGGCTCGATCAAGGCCGCGAACGAGGCGGCGAGCGCCTCGGTGGCGCCCGACGTCACCACCACCTCGGTCGCCGGATCGATGTCGAGGCCGTGGAAGCGGGCGTTCGCACGCGCCACCGCCTCGCGCAGCTCCGGCACGCCGGTGAGCGGCGGATACTGGTTGCGCCCATCGAGCAGCGCGTCGGCGGCCGCCTGCACGATGTCGGCAGGTCCCTCGGTGTCGGGAAAGCCCTGGCCGAGATTGATCGCGCCGCAGCGCGTCGCCAGCGCGGACATGACGGTGAAGATGGTCGTGGGCGCGGAAGACAGCAGCGGGTTGAGCGGCTTCATCTCTGGACCCCTTCGGCATCGGGCGGGCCTGCAGCCTGGCACCGCCGCCGACCGGCCGGCAGCCGGCCGCGATTGCCCGCATCCGCGCCGCGTGCGAACCTTGGCCCGGATCGGACCGATCGCGACCGCCCGCCGAGCCTGCCGCGACCGCCTGCCGTCGGCGTCCCGGAGCGGTCCCGCACGACGACAGAAGAGGTCCGGCGATGAAGAAGATCGAGGCCATCATCAAGCCCTTCAAGCTCGACGAGGTGAAGGAGGCCCTGCACGAGATCGGGCTGCAGGGCATCACCGTCATCGAGGCGAAGGGGTTTGGCCGTCAGAAGGGGCATACCGAACTCTACCGGGGCGCCGAATACGTCGTCGACTTCCTGCCCAAGGTGAAGATCGAGGTGGTGTGCGACGACGCCGTTGTCGAGCGCGCGGTGGAGGCGATCATCGATGCCGCCCGCACCGGACGGATCGGCGACGGCAAGATCTTCGTCTCGAACCTGGAGGAGGTGGTCCGCATCCGCACCGGCGAGCGCGGCGAGGACGCGATCTGAGCCTCTGGCGGGTTCCGCCGAGGCGGCGCGGGCGAGGACGCCGGCGAGCCGACCGGAACGACGCATCCGGCGCACGTCCCAGGAATGGCGGTCGCGTCTCATGGCACGATCATCGCTCGCATTGCTCTCGGTGACGCCGACGATCATAACTGATGAGCATCGAAGCACGGAGCCTGCCGCGCGGTGCGGCGGTCCCAACAGCAGGTAGTCCCGGATGGCCAAGAAAGTGTCAGCTCCCGCCCCAGCAGCCGAGCCTGTCCCGCAGCCCGTCTCGGGCAACGTGGCCAAGGTGATGGAGCTGCTGCAGGAGCACTCGGTCGATTATGTCGACCTTCGCTTCACCGATCCCCGGGGCAAGTGGCATCACACCACGCAGCACGTCTCGACCATCGACGAGGACGTGTTCCGCGACGGCATCATGTTCGACGGCTCCTCGATCGCCGGCTGGAAGGCGATCAACGAGAGCGACATGATCCTGATGCCCGATCCAGACAGCGCGGTGATGGACCCGTTCTCGGCCAAGCCGCAGATGATCCTGTTCTGCGACATCGTCGAGCCGTCCACCGGCCAGCTCTACAACCGCGACCCGCGCGGCACCGCCAAGCTGGCCGAGGCGTACCTGAAGTCGACCGGCATCGGCGACACCGCGTTCTTCGGCCCCGAGGCCGAGTTCTTCGTGTTCGACAGCGTCAAGTTCGGCACCGGCCCGAACTTCTCGACCGTGCAGCTCGACAGCATCGAGGGCCCCGGCGCGTCGCTGAAGGATTATCCGGAAGGCAACATGGGCCACCGCCCGGTGGTGAAGGGCGGCTACTTTCCGGTCGCCCCCGTCGACAGCGAAGCCGACCTGCGCGCCGAGATGCTGTCGACGATGGGCGAGATGGGCCTGCCGATCGAGAAGCACCATCACGAGGTGGCGCAGTCGCAGCACGAGCTCGGCACCAAGTTCACCACGCTGGTGAAGGCTGCCGACTTCATGCAGATCTACAAGTACTGCGTGCACAACGTGGCGCACTCCTACGGCAAGACCGCGACCTTCATGCCCAAGCCCGTCTATGGCGACAACGGCTCGGGCATGCACGTGCACCAGTCGATCTGGAAGGACGGCAAGCCCACCATGGCCGGCAACGGCTATGCCGACCTGTCGGACGTGGCGCTGTATTACATCGGCGGCATCATCAAGCACGCCAAGGCGCTGAACGCCTTCACCAACCCGTCCACCAACAGCTACAAGCGCCTGGTGCCGGGCTTCGAGGCGCCCGTGCTGCTCGCCTATTCCGCGCGCAACCGCTCGGCCTCGTGTCGCATCCCCTATGCGACCAGCCCGAAGGCCAAGCGCATCGAGGTGCGCTTCCCCGATCCCACCGCCAATCCGTATCTCGCCTTCGCGGCGATGCTGATGGCCGGCCTCGACGGCATCCGCAACAAGATCCATCCGGGCGAGGCCATGGACAAGGACCTGTACGACCTGCCGCCGGACGAGCTGAAGGAGATCCCGACGGTGTGCGGCTCGCTGCGCGAGGCGCTGCTGGCCATCGAGGCCGACCACGAGTTCCTGCTCGCCGGCAACGTGTTCAGCCGCGACCAGATCGAGAGCTACTGCGAGATCAAGTGGCAGGAGGTCTACCGCTTCGAGCAGACGCCGCATCCGGTCGAGTTCGAGATGTACTACTCGGTCTGATTGGGGTCCGCCGGGCCGGGGCCTCGCCGCCGGCACGACGCTCCACCCCCCGGCCGGAGGTCGGCGTTCCGACGCCGCCGGTCGGGGGCGGAGCGGCGCCTGCCTCCCAGGTCCCGCCCGCATGATCCCCGACCGGACGCCGCGTCTGCGCACCGCACGGCTGACGCTGGAGCCGCTCTGCGTAGGCCACGCGGGCGCGATGCTGGAGGGCCTGTCGGATCCCGCCCTCTACCGCTACCTGCCCGACCGGCCGCCGGCCGGCGTGGACGAGATCGCGCAGCGCCACGGACGCATGATCGCCGGCCCGGCCGGTCCGGACCGGTGGTGCACCTGGATCGTCCGTCGCGACGCCGACAGGCGCTGCCTCGGCACGGTGCAGCTGACGATCGCCGGGGCCGGGGATCATGCCGGGCGCGGGCTCGTCGGCATCATGATCTTCCCGGCCTTCTGGCGGCAGGGGGTCGGCCGCGAGGCGCTTGCCGCCATGCTCGACTGCCTGTTCGACGACTATGGCTGCCACGCCGCGGACGCGCTGGTCGACACGCGCAACGCCGCGTCGCTCGCGCTGTTCTGCGGGCTCGGCTTCCGGGTCGCCGGACGCCTCGATGATGCCGACTTCTTCGACGGCCACACCAGCCACGAGTACGAGCTGATCCTCGATCGGGCGGACTGGCGGTCGCGGCGGCCGGGATGATGTATTTCATCCTCAAGGCCGTTCTGTCCGGCCTGCTGATCGCCGCGGTGTCGACGATCGCCCGGCGCAGCCCTGCCGCCGGCGCGGTGGTGGCGTCGCTGCCGCTGATCTCGGTGCTCGGCATGATCTGGCTCTGGCACGACACCCACGACCGCGCGCGGATGCAGGCGCATGTCGGCGCCACCTTCTGGTACGTGCTGCCGTCGCTGCCGATGTTCCTGCTGATCCCGGCACTGCTGCGCGCGGGCCTGGGGTTCTATCTCTCGCTTCTGGCCGGCTGCACGCTGACGGTGCTGCTGTATCTGGCGATCGGCTGGATGGCGCCCAGGCTTGGCATCCGGCTCTAGCGGCTCAGCGCTCGCCGGACAGCTCGCGGCGGCTGCGGTCGAGCTCCTCGCTGTAGCGTCGCAGCGCATACTGCTCGGTCAGCTCGCCCAGCACCTGCCGCCGCTCGACGCCGTCCACCACCACCAGCGCGTCCGCCTCGCCGATCTCGAACAGGGTGACCGCCTCGCGGACGGTCATTTCCGGACGCAGCATTACCTCGTCGTAGTGCAGCAGCTCGTCCAGCCGGGTGATCTCCTGGTCCGAGCCGTGCAGCTCCGGCACCATCACCACTCCGCAATAGGCGCCCTCCCGGTCGACCACGATGATGCGGTGCGCAGACCCCAGCGGATAGTCGCGCCGCACCGCTTCCAGCGGCGTCTCGATCTCCATCGTGCGCACCTCGCGCCGCATCATCCGCTCGACGGTCAGGTTGCGCATCCAGCCGACATCGACCGCGCTGCGTATGCTCTCGCCGCGCAGGTGGAAGCGCCAGGTCGCGAACGAGTAGCCGAAGGTGCGGCGCACCGTCAGCGACGACACCACCGAGGCCGCCAGCACGGCGCTGGTCAGCGGCAGGCTGCCGGTCGATTCCAGTGCCAGGAACACCATCGTCAGCGGCCCGCCGACAATGGTGACGGCGAGCGCGCTCATGCCGATCAGCGCGCACACCACCGGCGACAGCCCGTTCGTCGTCACCAGCGACAGCAGGTCGCCGAACAGCGTGCCTGCCAGCACGCCGAGGAACAGCGAGGCGAAGAACAGCCCGCCGCGAAAGCCCGACCCGATCGACACCGCCGACGCCACCGCCTTGAGCACCAGGATCATCGCCACCTGCTGCAGCCCGAACTGCGCATCGAGCGCCAGCCGCATCGCGGTATGGCCCGACGACATCACCGTCGGCGTGATCAGCGCCATCAGCCCGACGATCAGGCCGCCCACCGCCGGGCGGAGCCACACCGGCAGCCCCGAGCGCCGGAACAGGCTCTCCGACAGCGTCACCGCGCGCATGATGGCGATGCCGATCAGGGCGCAGATCACGCCGAGCGCCAGGATCGGCACGTAGTCGAACCCGCCGATGCCGGCCGGGATCTCGATCGCCAGCGACGGCGCCGTCGAGCCCAGCACGTGGGTGACCAGGATCGCGCAGATCGAGGACAGCGTGACCGGCGCCAGGTTGACCAGCGCGTAGGTGCCGATCACCAGCTCGAACGCATAGAAGGCGCCGGCGATCGGCGCGTCGAAGGCGGCGCCGATGGCGCTGGCGGCGCCGCAGCCGACCAGCACCCGCATGTCCTGGCGCCGCACCCGGAAGGCGCGGCCGAGCTTGGAGGCGAGTGCCGAGCCGATCTGGGTGTAGCCGGCCTCGAGCCCGATCGAGGCGCCGACGCCGTTCGACAGCACGGTCTGCACCGCCACCACCAGGCTATCGCGCAGCGACATGCGGCCGCCATAGAGCGCGTTGGCCTCGATCGGATCGACCGGACGCACCGAGGCATAGCGGGCGGCGACGAGTCCGAGCAGCCCGAGCGCCAGCCCGCCGAGGCTCGGCACCAGCACCGCGCGCCAGGGATCGAGATGCAGCAGCCCGGACAGCCGGCCGTCATTGTCCAGCGCGAACAGCACGCGGTGCATCACCAGGGTGGTGGCGTTGATCCCCACCACCAGCAGCCCGACCGCCACGCCGATGCAGGACGCCAGCACGGCGAGCCAGACCTCGTCGGCGCGCACCAGCGCCCGCAGCGCCAGCGGCGCCTGCAGCACCCAGCCGCGCACCTGATGGCCGCGCGAGGCGATCCCGGCCCGCAGCGCCGCCGGCCGTCCGGGGGGCGGCGGCAGCGCGCCGTCGGCCGTGACGGGCTCGCCCGCCGGCATCACCGGCCGTGGCCGGGGGGCGCTCTCGCGGAAGCGGATGGGGAGGAGCGAACCGAACACGCAGGCAGCCTTGTGGCACCGCGCGTCATCGCGGCCGTCCGCCTGGTGTTCTGACGCCTGCGATGGCGGAGCGCAACGCCTGTCAGCGCAGCGCCACGCCGCATCCGCAGCTCAGGCGGGGCGGGCCCCGACCTGCATCGGCGGCGGCCCAGGCGACGGCGGGATCGGGATCGGGCCGGGCGGCTCGCCCATCGGCGGCGGCGCGTCCGGATCGTCCTCGTCGAGGTCGGGCGGCGATGGCGGCGGCGATTCCTGGCCGCTGACGCGGAGGAAGGCGGCACGACGCCCGCGACCGGCCGGGACCGGCTTCGACGGCCTGTAGCTCATGGCGAGAATGCTCCCTTGACGATCGAACGTCGAAGATGGCGGCGCGTCGCAGGCAGGCGCCGCCAGATGACGTCGACAACCGAACCGCCGGAAAACAGTTGCAGTTCCCACGACCGGAAGGCGGCGCCCCGCCCTACCCTGCCGGTCGCGAGGCGAACCGACGATGACCCTGCCCGACTCGATGCGCTACGTCGCCCATGACGGTGCCGGCGGCGGGCCGGACACGCTCCGGATCGAGAGGGGAGCGCTGCCGGCGCCCGGCGCGGGCGAGCTGCTGATCCGGGTGATGGCAGCCGGCATCAACCGGCCCGACGTGATGCAACGCCAGGGATCGTATCCGCCGCCCCGGGACGCGAGCCCGGTGCTCGGCCTGGAGGTCGCGGGGATCGTCGCCGCCATCGGCCCGTCCGGCGCGGATGCGGCGGCCTTCGCCGTCGGCGACCGCGTCTGCGCCCTGGTCAATGGCGGCGGCTATGCGGAGTACTGCGTGGCCCCCGCCGCGCAGTGCCTGCCCTGGCCGACCGGCTACGACGCGCCGCGCGCCGCCGCCCTGCCGGAAACCTTCTTCACCGTCTGGTCGAACCTGTTCCGCACCGGCCGTCTGGCGGCGGGCGAGACGCTGCTCGTGCATGGCGGCAGCAGCGGCATCGGCTCGACCGCGATCCAGCTCGCGCGCTGCTTCGGCGCCCGCGTGATCGCCACCGCCGGCAACGCGGCGAAGTGCGACATCGCCCGCCGCCTCGGCGCGGAGGCGGCGATCAACTACCGCGAGGAGAAGTTCGTCGACCAGGTGATGTCGCTGACCGCCGGACGCGGCGTCGACATCGTGCTCGACATCATGGGCGCGTCCTACCTGGACCGGAACCTGGCGTGCCTGGCCGATCTGGGCCGGCTGGTGTTCGTGTCGCTGCAGGGGGGCGGCAGCGCCGACGGGGTCAGCCTGACCCGGATCATGACTGGCCGCCTGACGCTGACCGGCACGACGATGCGGCCGCGGAGCGCGCGCTTCAAAAGCGAGATCGCCGAAGCGCTGCGCCAGGACGTGTGGCCGCTGCTCGACACCGGCAGCGTCGCGCCGCTGATGCATGCGGTGCTGCCCTTCACGCAGGTGGTGCAAGCCCATAAGCTGATGGAATCCGGCAGCCATGCCGGCAAGATCGTCCTCACGCTCGCCGACGGGGCCGCGTGACCTGATCCGGGGCTCTGCCCCGGCACTTCTCCACACCGACACGCAGAGAGCGCCTTGAAGCTGAACGTCGTGGACCGCGGCCCCGAGACCGCCGGCGCCGGCACCGGGCCCGCCATCGTCCTGCTGCACGGCCTGTTCGGACGGGCGCGCAACCTCGGCTACTTCCAGCGCCGGCTGGCGGCCACGCGCCGCACGCTCGCCGTCGACCTGCGCAACCACGGCGACAGTCCGCACGGCCAGATGGACTATACCAGCATGGCGTTCGACCTGCTGGAGACGCTGGCCGAGCACGATGCGCTGCCGGCGACCCTGGTCGGGCACTCGATGGGCGGCAAGGCGGCGATGACCCTGGCGCTGACCCGTCCGGAGTCGGTCGCGAGCCTGCTGGTCGCCGACATTCCGCCAGCCGTCACCGGGCATGGCAGTTTCGGGCTCGGCGAGCAGATGCTGCGGATCGCGTTCCCGCCCTACCTCAACCGCGCCGGCGCCGACGCGCTGCTGCTGGAGGCGATCCCCAACGCCGACGTGCGCAACCTGATGCTGCAGAACCTGCGGCTCGGCGAGCATCCCGGCTGGGTGATCGGGCTCGAGGAGATCGTCGCCTCGATGACCAACATCGAGGGCTGGCCCTATATTCCGGAAGGCCATCGCTATGACGGCCCGACGCTGTTCCTGGCCGGCGAGACCTCGCCCTACATCCGCCCCGAGGACCATGCGGTGATGCGCCGGCTGTTCCCGCAGCATCGCTTCGAGGTCATCGAGCAGGCCGGGCACTGGCTGCATGTGGAGAATCCGGGCCGGTTCCTGCAGCTGCTGCAGGACTTCACCGGCACGGCCGGCTGACGCGGGCGGAAGCTTCAGCCGGTCGCGGTCATCGCGCTGGCCGCCGCCGCCGGCTTGGCGGCATCGGCGGCACGCCACAGATACCAGGCGGCGGTCGAGCGGTGCGGGCTCCAGTTCTGCGCGATCTCGGCGAGCGCGCGCGGCTTCGGCTGCCGCTCCAGCCGCTTGATCAGCCGGTAGCCTTCCCGGACCGCGAAGTCGTCGACCGGCATCACGTCCTTGCGCCCGAGGCTGAAGATCAGCAGCATCTCCACGGTCCAGCGCCCGATGCCGCGCAGGCTGACCAGCCGCTCGATCAGCGCCTCGTCCGACAGCCGGGTCGCCTGCCGCCGGGTCGGCACCAGGCCGGCGAGCCTCGCTTCGCAGACCGCCCGCATCGCCGCCGTCTTGGCGCCGGAGAAGCCGCAGGCCCGCAGCGCGGCGTCGGAATGCGACAGCATCGCCTCCGGGCTCGGGAACGGACCCGGCGACAGCGCCACCAGCCGGCCGAGGATCGCCTCCGCCGCCCGCCCGTGCAGCTGCTGATGCGCCACCGCCCGGATCAGGCTCTCGAACGGCTCGCGCGCGGTGTCCGCCCGCAGCCCGCAGCGCCCGACGCGGCGGATCAGCGCCGCCAGATCCGGATCCGCCGCCATCAGGTGACGCCGGGCGGCGTTCCGGCCGGCCGCAGGCGCTGGCAGCAGCGGCGCGTCCGCCGCCAGCATCGGGACCTCCGGCAGCGCCGGGTCCGGGGGGTGTGGAGATGACACGTCGTCCATCCGATCGAACAGGTGGTGGCGAAGCCATGGGTCAGATGCCAGAATGACGCCGCGATCCGGGACCGACCAGAGGCGCAGCAGACCGCGCCGGCGCAGGAACGTCGCCGCGGGCGATCAGGCGGAGACACCCGACCACCCCATGGCTGAACGCGCTGCCCCCACGGACCCGAGGCCGGTCCTGCCGCGTCGTCCGCTTCCCGCGGCGGCCGCGACGTCCGGAGCCATGGCGCGTCGGCTGGCGCACGCGCCGCTGCCGCTGGAGCCGCGCGGGGCCGCACCCGGCGTGAGCGCGCAACCCTCCGGCGGCGCCGTCGACCGGATCCAGCGCGCCGGAGTCGGGCTTGCCGGCCTGCCGCTGTCGCGGCGCATCCGCACCCAGCGCAGCCGGCTGGAGCGCATGCTGGGCAGCTCGGCGCTGCTGCATGCCGTCATGCTGGTGCTGCTGGCGATCCTGTATGCGCGCCAGAGCCGCCTGCCGCCGCCGCAGGACGAGCCGCCGGTGCAGATGGTGTTCGGCCAGAGCGGCATGGTCGGCGACCAGACCTCGCCCGATTTCGGCGGCGGCACCCCGCCCGCGATCCAGCGCCCGCCGCCGGCGCCGCCGACGCCGGTCCCGGTGCCGCAGCCCGAGCCGCCGCCGCAGCAGGAGATGACGGTCAATCCCGAGCTCCCGCCGGCATTGCCGCCGGTGCCGATCCCCGATCTCGAGCCGCTGCCGCCGGTGCCGCCGCCGCCGCCCGTCGAGACGCAACGCCCGTCGCAGCGCACCGAGCCGATGCGCATCCCGCTGAACACCGCGCGACCCGCCCCCAGCCACACGGCGCGCAGCTCGCCCTTCTCCAACCCGATGGATCTGTCCTTCTCGCAGTCGACGCCCGGTCCGGCGCGCGCCCGCACCGGCCGCCCGGGCGGCTCGCATGCGCCGGTGGACCTGTCGCTCGGGCCGCTGGTGAAGAACGGCCACCTGAACACCCCGTTCGCGACCGTGGGCATCAAGGGGGTCAGCGACGACTACGGCGCCGAGATCGACAGCTGGATCCGCCGCCACCTGTACTACCCGCCCGAGGCGGCGCAGCGCGGCGAGGACGGCGACTCGCACGTGCATGTGGTGATCGATCGCGAAGGCCACGTGAAGAGCGTCCGGCTGGTCGACTCCGCGGGCTCGTTCGCGCTCGACGACTCCACCGAGGGCATGTTCCGCAACGCCAAGCTGCCGCCGGTGCCGCCGGACATGCAGGGCGACCACTTCGACATTGATCTGACGGTCGACTATATCCTGATGCGCTGACCGGTCGCGCGGAACGGTTCCGGCTCCGCGTCTCGTCGCCCGCTTCCGCCATGCTTCCACCCGAGAGGTCCTCCATGGTCAGTCTGACGCCGCCGCCGCCGCAGATGTCCCCGGACGAGGCGCTGAACCTGCTCAAGGACGGCAATGCCCGCTTCATCAGCGGGCAGCCCGTGCGCCCGCATCTGACCGCGCCGGAGCGACGCAGCGCGCTGGCGCTGGGGCAGCGGCCGTTCTGCGTGCTGGTCGGCTGCTCCGACAGCCGGGTGTCGCCGGAGCTGCTGTTCGGCCGCGGCCTGGGCGAGCTGTTCATCGTCCGCAACGCCGGCAACGTCGTCGACCTCGCCGCCATGGGCAGCATCGAGTATGGCGTCGCCGTGCTGGGCGCGCCGCTGGTGGTGGTGCTGGGGCACGAGCGCTGCGGCGCCGTGCAGGCGGCGGTCGACGTGGTGCAGAACGATACCCTCTACCCCGGCAGCATCGGCCAGATGATCGAGCCGATCATCCCGGCGGTGCTGCATGCGACGCGCGAGGCGGGCGACGACCTGCTCGACCGCGCGGTGCGGGCGAACGTCCGCCGCATCGTGCAGCGGCTGCAGACCACCGAGCAGATGCTGCTGGAGCCGCAGCGCCAAGGCCGGCTCAGGATCGTCGGCGCCCGCTACGACCTCGATGACGGCGTCGTCGAGTTCTTCGACTAGCGCGCCACGCCGCTCGCTCAGCGCGTCCGGCGAAGCGCGCGCAGCACCCGTCCGTCGATCACCGCCAGACCGGCGCCGATCAGCAGCACGCCGGGCAGGTCGCGCGGCGCGATCGCCTCGCCCAGGAACACCAGGCCGAGCAGCAGCGCGCTGACCGGCACCAGGAACGTCACCAGGGCGGCGCGCGTGGCGCCGGACGAGGCCAGGATGTGGAAATACAGCAGGTAGGCGAGGGCCGTGCTCAGCAGCCCGATCCCGAGCAGCGACGCCCAGCCCGTCGCCGGCAGCGGCGGCAGCGTCCAGAACCGGTCGACGGCCGCAGCGACCGGCAGCATCACCACCGCCGCACCGCTCATCTGCCCGGCCGCGAACTGCAGCGGCGTCACGCCGCGCACCCGCCGCGCCAGCACCCCGCCGACGGCATAGGCCAGCGTCGCCAGCAGGCAGGCGAGCTCCGCCGGCAGGTCGGCCGAGCCCAGGCCGCGCAGCAGGTCCGGCCCGATCAGCACCACGACGCCGCCGAAGCCGCACAGCGCGCCGACCGCCGCGCGCCGCGTCAGCTTCTCGTCGCGCGTCGCCACGTGCGCCACCAGCGCGGTCGCGATCGGGGTCGGCGCGTTCAGCAGCGCCGTCAGCCCGGCCGACAGCCGGTGCTCGCTCCAGGCGAACAGGCAGAAGGGCAGCGCCGAGCTGAGCGCGCCCAGCAGCAGGAACCAGCCGGCCAGCCCGCCGCCGAGCGGAAGCCGCTCGCGACGCAGCGCCAGCACCAGCAGCAGCGCCAGCGAGGCGATCGTCACCCGGTCCAGCACCAGCGTCAGCGGCGGCAGCACCGGCGCCAGCAGCTTGTAGAAGAGGAACGATCCGCCCCACAGGAACGACAATCCGCCCAGCATCAGCCAGTCGCGCGCCGACACCGGCTCGCCGTGGACGGTCGCGGTCGGCCGGGTGCCGGCGCCGGTCATGCCGGATGCCCCGCACCAGGTCCGGTCTGCCACGGCAGCGACCGCGCCACCGCCGACAGCACCTCCTCCTGATGGTCGAGCTCGCGCGCCAGCAGCCGCTCGGTCTGGTCGTTGATCTCCGACGCCCGGCTCATCCGCGTCAGGGCCTCGCGCTCGATGCGCAGGATCCTGAGCCGGAAGGCGGTCTCCAGCCGGTCGCGATCCAGCTCCGGCGAGGCGTCCGGCGAGCCGTGCACCTGCAGCGCGGCACTCAGCCTGCGCTCCCGGTCCTGGAAGGCGACCAGCATCTGCGCCAGCATGGCCTCGCGATGCTCTCGGTTCTGCGGGTCCTCGTCGGGCAGCGACAGCTCGCGCTCGGTCGCCTCAACCGCCACCTGCGCGATGGCGAGCCGCGCCCGCACCGCCTCCAGCTCCATCGGGTCGATCGCCGGCAGCTCCAGCCTGTGCAGCAGCGGCGGCAGCGCCACGGCCGCGAGCAGCAGCGAGGCGACGATGACCCCGGCGGCCAGCGTCACCAGCACGTCGCGCTCGGGAAAGTCCGGCGCCAGCGACAGCACCGCCGCGAGCGTGATGGCGCCCTTGACGCCCGCCACCGCGAGCGCCAGCACCAGCCGCCCGGCGGGCCGCGTCGGCGGCGCTGTCGCGCGCAGGCGGTGCACGGTCCGCTGCAGCAGCAGCGAGGCCGCGATCCAGACCAGACGCAGCAGCACCAGCGTCAGCGTGATCAGCATGACCGTCAGCAGCAGCCGCCAGGCCGACGCGCCGGCGGCCCGGGCCGAGGCGATCCCGTCGCGCAGCAGGGCCGGGAGCTGCAGGCCCAGCAGCAGGAAGATCAGCCCGTTGAAGCTGAAGGTCAGCACGCCCCAGACGGCGGTGGCGCGCAGCCTGATGTCGCTGCGGCCGCTGTCGAACACGCGCATCTGCTTCAGGGTCAGGCCCGCCGCCACCGCCGCCAGGATGCCCGACGCGCCCACATGCTCGGCAGCCAGATAGGACGCGAACGGCAGCAGCGCCGAGATCGTCACGAAGGCGACCGACTCGTCGAAGCCGCGCCGGATCAGCAGCGTCTCCACGAGCCCCACGGCGCCCGCGAGCACGGCGCCGACCGCAAACCCGGCGCACGACACCAGCAGGAACGCGCCCGCCGCCGCTCCGGCGGAGAACGAGCCCGTCATCGCCGCCGCGGCGGCGAACTTGAAGCACACCAGGCCCGAGGCGTCGTTCAGCAGCGCCTCGCCAGACAGGATGTGCATGAAGCGGTGCGGCACCGGCCGGCCCTCGATCATGCCGCCGACCGCCACCGCGTCGGTCGGCGCCAGCACCGCCGCCAGCGCGAAGCAGGCCGCCAGCGGCACCGGCGGCACCAGCCAGTGCACGACGTAGCCGCCGCCGATGGTGGTGAACAGCACCAGCCCGAGCGCCAGCATCAGCACCACCCGGCCGACCGAGCGGAACTCGCGAGTCGGCATCAGGTAGGCGTCGGCGAACAGCAGCGGCGGGATGAACAGCAGCAGGAACACGTCCGGCTCGAAATGCACCTGCACGCCGAGCAGGCTGGCCGCGACCCCGAGCGCGATCTGCAGCAGCGGCAGCGGCAGACGCACCACCCGCGACAGCATCAGGCTGAAGGCGGTGACGAACAGCAGCAGCAGGATGGTGGTCGCGACGTGCACGCAGGAACTCCCGGAACGGCGGCCGAAGGTGTCAACTCGGCCGCCCGATGGCAAACTCGGGCCTTGGTCACGGAGCGACATCGCATGAGCCAGTCCCGCGCCGCAGCCAACCCCTCGCCGCGCGAGCAGGCCGGCCGCGACTTCGCGGCCTTCACCGAGGCCGACGCGGCGGTCGCCCGGCTGATCGCCCTCTATGACGAGAGCGCTGCCCTGCTGCGGCGGGCCTTCGGCGGCCGGGGCGGGCTCGACACGTCGCACGCGGTCTATCCCTACCTCGCCATCGAGATCGACAGCGGCTCCCTGCTTGCCGACGGCCGCTATCCCTACGGCGTGCTGCTCGAGCCCGGCTTCTACGGCACCACCCTCACCCGCCCGGCGCTGTTCGCCGACTACCTGCGCGAGCAGATCGGCCTGCTGCTGCGCCACTACGGCCGGCCGGTGCTGGTGGGACGGTCGCGGCGGCCGATCCCGCTGCCCTACGTGATCGAGGACAGCGTCACCGACATCACCGAGGACGAGGTGCGGCGGCTCGGCGAGCGTTTCGCCCTGCCCGACCTCGCCGCCACCGACGACCTGATCGCCAACTGCCAAGTACGCCCGGCGCCCGGCCAGCCGCGGCCGCTCTCGCTGTTCACCGCCGAGCGGGTCGACTACGCGCTGGCGCGCCTGCACCACTACACCGGCACCAGCCCGGCGCACTTCCAGCGTTTCGTGCTGCTCACCAACTACCAGCGCTATGTCGACGAGTTTCGCGAGCATGGCCGTGCCCGCGTGCAGGAGGGCGACGAGTACAGCGCCTTCGTCGAGCCGGGCGACATCGTCCATGCCAGGGACCGGCCCGGTGCTGCGCCGGCCGGCGGCCTGCCGCAGATGCCGGCCTACCACCTGGTGCGTCCCGACGGCGACGGCATCACGCTGATCAATATCGGCGTCGGGCCCTCGAACGCGAAGACCATCACCGACCATGTCGCGGTGCTGCGCCCGCACTGCTGGCTGATGGTGGGCCACTGCGCCGGCCTGCGCCGCACCCAGCGGCTCGGCGACTACGTGCTGGCGCATGGCTACGTGCGCGCCGACCACGTGCTCGACGACGACCTGCCGCCCTGGGTGCCGGTGCCGCCGATCGCGGAGGTGCAGGTGGCGCTGCAGGAGGCGACCAGCCGCATCACCGGCCTGACCGGCACCGAGCTCAAGACCCGGCTGCGCACCGGCACGGTGATGACCACCGACAACCGCAACTGGGAGCTGCGCCATCATGCGCTGTTCGGCCAGATCAACATGAGCCGCTCGATCGCGGTCGACATGGAAAGTGCCACCATCGCCGCCAACGGCTTCCGCTTCCGGGTGCCTTACGGCACGCTGCTGTGCGTGTCCGACAAGCCGCTGCACGGCGAACTCAAGCTGCGCGGCATGGCCAGCCACTTCTATCGCGAACGGATCAGCCAGCATCTCGGGGTCGGCATCGAGACGATGCGCTCGCTCCGCGAGCAGGGCGTCGACCGGCTGCATTCGCGCAAGCTGCGCGGCTTCGACGAGCCGCCGTTCCGCTAGGAACCAGGCGCCGGGCCGGCGGGGTCGTGCCGCGGACGACCGGGTCCTGTAGGGTCGGAGCAGGCCCCGGGCCGCGAGACGTGCAACAGGACGGAACCGCCGGATGACGCTTTCCCGATCATCGCGCGCGGTCGTCGCCGCTGCCGCCGCCCTGCTGTCGGTCGCCTGGTTCTTCCACGTCCAGCTCGCGAACGGCTTCAGCCGGCTGTTCGGCGATGCCGACGACGCGGTCATCGGCGTCGTGCTGCTCGACCACTGGCGCGCGGTCCTCGCCGGCACCCAGAGCTGGAACGGCGGCGCCTACTTCCATCCCTACCCGGACGTGCTCGGCTACAATGACGGCATGTTCCTGCTGGGGCTGGTCTATGCAGCACCCCGCGCGCTGGGGGTGGATCCGCTGCTCTCGGCCGAGATCGCGAGCATGGTCATGCGGGGGGCCGGCTTCGTCTTCTGCTTCCTGCTCGCCCGCCGCCTGTTCGGCTTCGGCCTCGGCCTGCTCGGCGCAGCGCTCGTGACCATCTCGGGCACCGCTTCGGTGCAGGGCAACCACGCGCAGCTCTTCACCGTGCTGCTGCTGCCGCTGCTGGCGCTGCTGCTCTGGCGGGCCGCCGTCGCCGCGATCGATCGGGCGGCGGGAGGCTCGCATCTGGCCGGAACCGGCTGGGCGGCGGGCGCCGGGCTGCTGTTCGGGGCGTGGCTGCTTACCGCCTTCTACACCGCCTGGTTCAGCGCGTTCTTCCTGCTGCTGTTCGGGCTCGCCGCCGCCTCGCTCCTGGCCGGGACCCGGGCGGGACGGAGCGCGATCCGCCCCGCCCCGTTGCGCGCCCTGCTGCCGCCGGCGCTGGCCGCCCTCGTCGTCGGCCTGATCGCCGCGGTGCCGTTCCTCGCCGCCTATCTGCCCAAGGCGGCCGAGAGCGGGATGCACAGCTTCGCCGACGTGGTCAGCTATGCCCCGCCTCGCCTGAGCCTCCTCGACACCCGGCTCGCCGGCGGCATCGTCCAGGGCTGGCAGCACCTGCCGCTGGTCGGGCCGCTGGCGCGGTCGCTGGTGCGGGCGAATGCCCGTCCGACCGGCTTCGCGCCGCTGCTGCTGCTGGCAGCCCTCACCGGCTGCGTGCGCGCGCTGACCGCACGCGACGGGCCGGTAATGACGCGCATCCTCTGGCAGAGCCTCGCCTTGGCGAGCCTCCTGTCGCTGCTGCTGGTCATGTGGATGCCGGCCTGGCGGCTGGTCTATGTCGCGGTGCCGGGCGCCCGGGCGCTGCGCGACATCGGCCGCTTCCTGCTCGTGCTGATGCTGCCGGCGACCCTGCTGGCGCTCTACGGGCTGGAGGGGCTGCTGGCGCGGCTGCCACGGGCGCGGCTGCCGCTGCTCGCGATCCTGGTGCCGCTGCTGCTCGTGGAGGAGTGGGCCAGCGGCGTTCCGGTCATGCTCGATGCGGACAGGGCGGCCCGGCTCATGCGGCACGTGGGTCCGGTGCCGGCGGCCTGCCGATCCTTCTACGTGACCGGACGCGCGCCGGTGCCCGGCCTGTCGGACACGGCGCCGCTGTCGCCGATCGAGGCGATCTACCGCCAGAACGTCGATGCGATGCTGGTCGCCGCCCTCACCGGCGTGCCGACCATCAACGGCTTCTCGACCTTCACGCCGCCGGACTGGGACTTCGCCAAGGTCGAGGCGCCTGACTATGCCGACCGCGTCGGCAAGTACGTGTCCGCGCATGATCTGTCGCCGCCGCCATGCCGCCTCGACCTCACCACCGGCGTCTGGTCAGTCCGGCCGGAGCTTCCGGCGCCGGTGCTGCCGCTCGGCGTGCGGGTCGAACTGGCGGAGGCGGCGCCGCACTGGAGCCTCTACACCCTGACCGGCTGGAACTTCGGCGGCGCGCCGGACCACTGGACGACGCTCAGGCGCTCGGTGCTGCGCTTCCTGCTGCCGGCCGGAGCGGAGGACGGCGCCCTCGCGCTGCACCTGACTCTGTTCGCCCGCCTGCCCGATCCCGCCGCCACCGACGACGTCACCGTGCTGGCCAACGGCCAGGCGATCGGCAGGCTCCAGGTCGGGGCGACTCCGACCGACCAGGTGGTCCGGCTGCCGGCCGGCCTGACCCGGCCGGGTGCTGCGGTGAGCATCGCGCTGCTGCAGCCGGCCCTGCGCCTGCCTGGCCGGTTCCACCTGCTGCCCTACGATCGCGGCGCGGTCCTGTTCATCCGGTCGCTCGAGCTGCAGACCGACCGGTAGCCGGCGCGCGGACAGCTCGTCGCAGCCCGGCTCAGGCACCGGCCGGCGCCGGCATCGCGTGCGACAGCGCGCCGCCGACCCGCAGCGGCGAGACGCTGCGTGCCAGCCCGGTGCGGTCGTCGGTCTCCACCAGCAGCCCGCAGATCGTCGCCTCGCCGTCCGCGGGCGACAGCCGCTCGCCCGGCATCTTGCGCACGAAGCGGGCCACGGCGGCCTCCTTGCCCATGCCGATCACGCTGTCGTAGTCGCCGCACATGCCGGCATCGGCCTGGAAGGCGGTGCCGCCCCTCAGGATGCGATGGTCCGACGTCGGCGTATGGGTGTGGGTGCCGACCACCAGCGAGACCCGGCCATCGAGATGATGGGCCAGCGCCACCTTCTCGCTGGTCGCCTCGGCATGGAAATCCACCACGATCGCCGACACCGTGCCGCCGAGCCGGTAGCGGGACAGCAGCTCGGTGGTGGTGCGGAACGGATCGTCGAGCGCGTCCATGAACAACCGGCCCATCGCGTTGACCACCAGCGCCTTCCGCCCGTCGCCGAGCGTCACCAGCACGCTGCCCTGGCCGGGGGTGCCGGCGGGAAAGTTCAGCGGCCGGATGATGCGGGGTGCCGTGCCGATATGGCCGATCAGCTCCTTGCGGTCCCAGGCATGGTTGCCGAGGGTGAGCACGTCGCAGCCTGCCGCGAACAGGCTGTCGGCCATCGCCGGGGCCAGCCCGAAGCCGTGGCTGGCATTCTCGGCATTGACCACCGCCAGATCGACCGAGAGCTGCCGGCGAAGCCCGGGCAGCGCCGCCTCGACCGCGTCACGCCCGCTGCGCCCGACGATGTCGCCCAGAAACAATATCCGCAAAATCTCTCCCTGCCGCCGTCACCAGGCAGCGCTCAGTGACCAGTGCATCGAGCGCCACGTCATACGGCCCGGCCGGCATCCTGACGACGTGCTGGCTCGAGAACCCGAACCCGACCGCCACCGCGTCCGGCAACGCGGCGAGCGTGCGGTCGTAATAGCCGCCGCCATGGCCGAGCCGGTGCAGCTCCCGGTCCCAGGCCAGCAGCGGCACGAACACGATGTCGGGCGACCGCGCGGGGGCGTCCGGATGACGGGTGCCAAAGCGCCCCGCCCGCAGCGCGGCACCCGGCTGCCAGTCCCGGAACAGCAGCCGCTCGCCGCGCGCGGTCGTCTCGGGCAGCACGATGGGATGGCCGCGCGCGTGCAGGATCTCCCAGGCCGGCACCAGGTCCGGCTCGCCGGGAAGCGGCCAGACGCCGGCCAACACCAGATCGGCAGGCAGCGCCAGGTCGCAGAGCCGTGCCGCCAGTGCTGCGAGATCCGCGTCGGTCGGCGTCATCCGGTCGCGCATCAGCGCCCGCAGCGCCCGCTTGGCGTCGGCGGGCTCGATCAACGACACGGACAGGAGAAGTGCGGAGCCACCATGGCCGTTGGACTGTCAGCCTCCCAGAACCCGCTAGTGCAGGTGGCAACCAGGTAACGCGACCAGGATCGCGACAGCGCCAGTCACCGAGAGAGTGCTTATCGGCTCAGGGGATGAATTGCCTCACGAACCGGGTAGCCCCGCACGCTCAACCTAGTCACGCTCCAGGGCGGCTGCAATGGCCTCGGCGCGTTCCGCGAGGCTGGCGACCAGCTGACCGCGCCGCAGGTTCAGCGATCGGGCCTGCTCGCCTTCCACCAGCGCGCTGGCGGTGCCCGACGGCAGCTTCTCAGCCGCCAGGTCGTGCAGCTCGTCGGCCATCAGCAGCGCCGCCAGCGCCAGCAGCCTCGCCTCGCCGCTCTGCCCGCCGATCGCCTTGATCCGCTCGATCCGGCGTTCGACCTGCTGCGCCATCGACTGCAGATGCGGCTCCTGCCCGTCGGCACAGCCGACCGCATAGGCGTAGCCGTTGATCCTGACGGTGACCTGCGCCATGGCCTCAGTCCTCGCCCGATGACGGCACGGGCGACGGCGCCGCCGGAACCGGCTCCGCAGCCGCATGCCCGACCGCGGCCTGCAGCGTCTCGATCAGCCCCTCGATCCGCAACGCCAGCATCTGCAGCTCGTCGCGCCGTGTCGCCGCGGCGGCGGCATCGGCCGCAGCACCCCTGGCGGCCTCGTCGCGGAGTCGCTGCGTCTCGGCGCGGGCCAGCAGCTCGGCCTCGTGATGGGCGGTGCGCGCGGTCAGCTCCGCACTCCGGAGCTCGTCCTGGCGCCGGCCGGCCGCTGCCGCGATTCGCATCAACGCGGTCTCGAGCCGACCGATCGATCCATCGTCCGTCTGATCCGACAGGTCGTGCTGCCACTGGTCCTGCTGCGCCACCGGCACCCTTGTCCCCGCTCACATCGCACTTGAACTGTTCGCCCGCAACGACTTGAACGTCAAGCATGAACACCGAGTCCGGCCCAGCCGTCGTGATCCACAGCCTGGCCGATGCCCGGCAGGCGCTGGCGGCCGTCCGGCGGCTGGACGGCCGGAGCGCCGTTCTGCTGTCGGCACCGGCCGCCGGCTGCTTCATGGGTGCGGCCTGGTGGCGCGCGCTGATCGGCATGGCGGCGTCGGAGCATCCGCTGATCGTCATCACCGACCTGCTCGACTGCGACGCCGCCGCCGGCCGGGCGCTCGAGGCGCTGCGGGCCGGGCAGCGCCACCTGATCCTGTCCCTGTCCTGCCCGCAGCGTGCCGCCGTGCTGGAACGCGCCATGTCGCTCGGCGCCTCGCTGCGAGCCGAGCGGCCGGCGGCGCTCGACCTCGGCGGCAGGGACGCAGGCCGCCAGCTCGACTCCTGGCTGACGCCGTCGGACAGCCCGCCTGTCGCCATGACATCCGCCAGCTGGTCGGCTATGTCGGCGCACCCATCGATCGATCCGCCGACATGATGCCCGACCGCCCGAAGACCGATCACCCGGACGCTGGAGCAGGCCCGCCTCGTCAGGCCGATGATTGGGCCGCCCGGCGGCGACGCCGCCCGAGCCGGCCAGGGCGGCGGCCATGACCCAGACCTGCCGCCTGTACCTGCTGACGCCGGCCGCCCTCGATCCGACGGCGTTCGCCGCCGACCTGGCCGCGGCGCTCGATGCCGGCGGCGTCGATGCCGTCCAGCTCCGGCTCAAGCAGGCCAGCGACGACGAGATCCTGCGCGCCGTCGACGTGCTGCGCCCGGTCGCCCAGACCAGGGACGTCGCCTTCATCCTGAACGACCGGCCGGATCTCGCCATCCGCTCCGGCTGCGACGGCGCGCATATCGGCGCGGGCGACATGGACGTCGCCCGCGCCCGGATGCTGCTCGGCGACCTCCAGCTCGGCGTGTCCTGCTACGACAGCCGCGACGCGGCGATGGTGGCGGGCGAGCTCGGCGCCGACTACGTGGCCTACGGCGCCTTCTTCCCGTCCCCCACCAAGGAGACGACGGTGCGCGCCGATCCGGCGCTGCTGCGCTGGTGGTCGGAGACGATGGAGCTTCCGGTGGTCGCGATCGGCGGCATCGACGCGGCCAACTGCGGCCCGCTGGTCGCGGCCGGGGCGGACTTCCTGGCCGTCGTCAGCGCCGTCTGGAGCCATGCCGACGGTCCTGGCGCCGGCGTGCGGGCGATGAACGCGGCCATCGCGGCCGCAGCGGCGGATCGTCCCGACTGACGCCTGCCCTGTGGCCGCTCAGCGAGTCGCGGCCACTGCCGGCGCGCCCGGCGTCAGCATCGACTGGGTCGCATACAGCACACCGTTGGATTGCGGCATGTTCGACAGCCAGATCCGGTTGGTCTGCCCGCGGACGTCGCCGAGCAGCAGCTGGTTGGTGGCCGGCTCCAGCGACACGCTCAGCACGTCGCCGTCGATCGTCCGCAGACCGATGGCGCCGTTCCGCAGGCCGATCATGCGGCGCAGCGTGGCATCGGTGTAGAGTCCGGGAACGATGGTGTAGGCCATCAGGCGACGAAGCGCCGGGCGCGTGGACGGGTCCATCAGGTGGCCGCCCTGCGCCGTCTGCGCCGCCTCGAGCGGCGGATTGGGGATCGCGAAGACGGTATAGGGTCCGGGCCGCTGCAGTTCGGTCAGCAGCCCGGTCGCCGTCAGGGCGGCGCTGTAGTCGGTCAGCTCCAGGGAGCTGAGCAGGCTCTCGTTGATCGGCCGGTCGCGGAACAGGGCGGTGTCGCGGAACACCAGGGCATCGGTGCTGTTGCGCACGAACAGCGGGTCCTGCCGCGCGGTGCTTTCGCAGCCGCCCAGCGCCAGCGGCGAGAGGGCTGCCAGCAGCATCGCCCAGCCTGCACGGTTCCGACGCATCATCCGATCCCTCCGCCGCTGCCCACCGGTCCCGCGCGCGAGATCAGGCTGACTGTCGATATCGGGTCGCAACGAGCCGTGCAAGCATCCGGCTCAGCAGCCGTCGCCGCGCACGTTCCAGGAGGCGACCCGGCCGCCGGTGATCTCGAAGGTGGTGGTGCAGGTGCTCGAATAGTAGCTGGGCGGGAAGCCGCCGCCGAAGCCGCCGCCGTAGCCGAACCCGCCGCCATAGCCGCCGAACCCGCCAAATCCGCCGCCGAACCCGCCGAAGCCGCCGCCATAGCCGCCGTAGCCGCCCCAGCCGAAGCCGCCCGAGCCTGGCGAATAGTTGGTCTCGTTGTCGATGTAGGCGAGGAAGGTGTGGCCCTGGCTGGTGAAGTCGCGGGTCGGCACGCCGAACGTGCGCAGCAGGTCGGTTTCCGAGCGGCCGATCGTCGAATCGAGCAGCTTGCGTTGGGCAGCCGTCGGGCCCACGCAGGCGGCGAGGGCCGTGAGCAGGGCGAGCGGCGCCAGTCTGTGAAGTCTCATGGATGGGTTACCGGATACAGGCATTGAAGTGGAGACAACGATGTAACGCTCGATCCGTTCGAGACGATGGCCCATGACGAGACGTTACAAATCTTTTGTTGCATGGCGCACGGCTTCAGGCTTGCCACAGCACGTCGCCGATCCGCGCGGCCCCGGTCGCCAGCATCACCAGCCGGTCGAAGCCCAGTGCTGCGCCCGCACAGGCCGGCAGCCGCTGCAGCGCCTCGAGCAGCGCCTCGTCCATTGGCCAGCCCGCGTCCGGGTCATGGCCGCGCAGGGCGCGCCGTTGGGCCCGATCGCTCTCGAAGCGCGCGCGCTGCTCGACCGGATCGGTCAGCTCGTCGAACGCGTTGGCAAGCTCCAGCCCGGCGGCGTAGAGCTCGAACCGCAGCGCCGCCCGCGGATCGTCCGGATCGCGCCGGGCGAGCGCTGCCTGCAGGTACGGCCAGTGTGTCAGGAATGTCGGCCGGTCGCGGCCGATCCGCGGCTCAACCCGCTCGAGCAGCAGACGGAAGAACAGGTCGTCCCAGCCCTCCCCCGCCCGCAGCGCCGCCCCGGCCTGCGCCGCCAGCGCCGGCGCATCGCCTTGGGTACCCAGCACGTCGGCGCCGACATGACGCGCAAACGCGTCCGCCATCGTCAGCCGCTCGAACGGCGCGTCGATCCGCACCCGGACGCCGCTCCAGCTCACCGACGGCGGCAGCAGCCGCTGCACGAGCCGCTCGGTCTCGTCGATCAGCGAGGCGAGGTCCGCACCCGGCCGATACCATTCCAGCATGGTGAACTCGGGCGCGTGCAGCGGACCCGCCTCGCCGTTGCGCCACACCCGCGCCAGCTGGAAGATCGGCAGCCCGGTGCCGGCGACGATGCGCTTCATCGCGAATTCCGGGCTGGTATGCAGCCACAGGTCGCGCCCCTCGCCATCGGCGGTGTCCAGCCGGCTCCGGAACGGCCGCAGATGCACCTCCTCGCCCGGCGTCGGCACCAGGTACGGGGTCTCGGCCTCCAGATAGCCGCGCGCCTCGAAGAAGGCGCGCGTCGCCCGGAGCATCAGCCCGCGACGACGCAGCAGCGGCATCCGGTCGGCGAGGCTGGCTTGGCGGAGGATGTCGGTCATCGGCGTCGGTCCGGTTGCTCAGGCGTGCGAGCGGCAGTACAGCCCGACGATGGATGCGATCAACCAGACGCCGCAGCCAGATGCGCCGATCCGCGGCACGGCCGGGCTGATCGCGGCCGGGCTCGCCTCGCCGGCCGATCGCGCCGCGCTCGATGCGGTCGAGGCGCGCTACGCGACCCTGATCCCGCCCGCCTTCCGCGCGCTGATCGGCAAGGCGGACGATCCGATCGGCCGCCAGGTGGTGCCGCACCCGGACGAGCTGCTGGCGGACCCGCACGAGCATAGCGACCCGATCGGCGACGAGGCGCTGTCGCCGGTGCCGGGCATCGTGCATCGCTATGCCGACCGCGCGCTGCTCAAGCCGCTGCTGGTCTGTCCGCTCTATTGCCGGTTCTGCTTCCGCCGCGAGCATGTCGGCCCGGATGGCGGCCTGCTCGACGAGGCCGCGCTGGAGCGGGCGCTCGACTGGCTGCGCGCCCATCCGGCCGTCACCGAGGTGATCCTCACCGGCGGCGATCCGCTGATGCTGTCGCCGCGCCGGCTGGCGCGCATCGTCTCGGCGCTGGATGCGATGGCGCATCTGCAGACCATCCGCATCCACAGCCGGCTTCCCGTGGCCGACCCCGCCCGCCTGACCGAGGCGCTCGCCGGCACGCTGGAGACCGAGAAGTCGATGTGGCTGGTGGTGCATGTCAACCATGCCGCCGAGCTCACCGCCGAGGCGCGTGCCGCGCTGCGGCGCGTCCAGTCGTGCGGGGTTCCGGTGCTCGGCCAGTCGGTGCTGCTGCGCGGGGTCAACGACAGCGAGGCGGCGCTTGAGGCGCTGCTGCGCGCCATGGTCGCGGCACGGGTGAAGCCCTACTACCTGCACCAGCTCGATCCGGCACCCGGCACCGCGCGGTTCCACGTGCCGATCGCCGAGGGCCGCCGCCTGCTCGCCGCCCTGCGCGGACGGGTCACCGGCCTCGCCTGGCCCACCTACGTGCTCGACATCCCGGGCGGTCACGGCAAGGTTCCGATCGGACCGGACTACATCGCCGCCGACGCATCGGTCGTGTGCGATCCGGGCGGCCACGCGCACGTTCTTGCGACCGGGGCGCGGGAGGTCTAGAAGCCCGCACTTCCCAGATCCAGCAGGGCTCGACGATGAAGCAGCAGGCCAACCTGATCCGCGCCGGCCAGGTGATCGAGCATGACGGCCGCCGCTGGACGGTGCTGAAGCAGCAGATCATCACGCCCGGCAAGGGCGGCGCCTTCATCCAGGTCGAGATGCGCGACCTCAAGACCGGCAACAAGACCAACGAGCGTTGGCGCACCGCCGACACCGTCGAGCGGCTGATGACCGAGGACAAGGAGTACACCTACTCCTACACCGACGGCGGCAACCTGGTGCTGATGGACCCGGAGACCTTCGAGCAGGCGATGATCCCGACGGCGATCCTGGGCGACGGCACGGCGTTCCTGCAGGACAACATGACCGTCAACGTGAAGCTGGTGGAAGGCGATCCGGTCGGCATGGAGCTGCCGCCGCACGTCACGCTGGAGATCGTCGAGGCCGATCCGGTGGTGAAGGGCCAGACCGCGTCGTCGTCCTACAAGCCAGCCAAGCTGTCGAACGGCGTCAAGACCATGGTGCCGCCCTTCATCGAGGCCGGCGAGCGGATCGTGGTGCGCACCGACGACGCAAGCTACGTCGAGCGCGCCAAAGGCTAAGCCCTCTTTCATTTGGATTCCCAAGGCGCCGCCTTGGGCGGGGTCCAGGGGCGGCGCCCCTGGCCTTTCGAGGAGGCTTATCGTGGCGCTGCGTCTTTCCCCTGTCATGACGGTGATGCAGAACGCGGCGAGCAAGGCCGCCAAGCGCCTGCTCCGCGACTTCAACGAGGTCGAGCAGCTCCAGGTCAGCATCAAGGGGCCGGGCGATTTCGTCAGCCAGGCCGATCTGCGCGCCGAGAGCACGATCCGCGAGGAGCTGGCCCGCGCCCGGCCCGGCTATGCCTTCCTGATGGAGGAGAGCGGCGAATCCGGTTCGGAGAACTGGTCCTGGCGCTGGGTGGTCGATCCGCTCGACGGCACCACCAACTTCCTGCACGGCATCCCGCACTGGGCGATCAGCATCGGCCTGCAGAAGCGCCTGCCCGACGGCAGTGCCGAGCTCGCCGCCGCCATGGTCTACAGCCCCGCCGGCAACGAGATGTTCTGGGCCGAGAAGGGTGTCGGCGCCTACCTGAACGAGCGCCGCCTGCGGGTCTCGGCCCGGCGCGAGATGCTCGATTCGCTGTTTGCGACCGGCATCCCGTTCGCCAG
Source organism: uncultured Acetobacteraceae bacterium (assembly GCA_964236105.1). GTDB lineage: Bacteria > Pseudomonadota > Alphaproteobacteria > Acetobacterales > Acetobacteraceae > Lichenicola. The sequence goes on from CAXSBC010000002.1 coordinate 302,562, forward strand.
CGTCCCGGCCCAGCGCCGTCTGCCGTTCGCGCGCACGCTAGGTGCGCTGATGCCGCAGGTCGCGGGGATCCGGCGCTTCGGCTCGGCGGCGCTCGACCTGTGCTGGGTGGCGGCCGGCCGCTATGACGGCTTCTGGGAGGTGGGCCTGAAGCCGTGGGACTGTGCGGCCGGCATCCTGATCGTGCGCGAGGCCGGCGGCTACGTCACCGATCCGCTCAACGTCGAGGCGCAGGCGATGGAGGCCGAGTGCAACATCGTCGCCGCCAACACCTACATGCACCCCAAGCTGCGCGAGATCGTGCTGGCCGGCCTGTCCGCCTCGCCGACCAGCGCCCCGACCGCCTGAGCCGTCGGCGCGTCCCATGACCCGGAGGGACGGCACGCGCGCTGTTGAGCGCCGGCCAGGGCTCGTCTAGGGTCCGGCACGATGCAACGTCCTTCCAGTGCTCCCGGCGTGCCGCTGCTGCTGCGTGTGCTTGCCGTCGTGGGGGCAGCCGGCCTGCCGGTTCCAGCGCCCGCACAGGTCACCACCAATCAGCATGCGCTCGAGGCGCTGGGATCGGCAGGCCACGCCCCGGCGGCGCATGGCGCCCCGCATCGCCGCGCCGCACCCCGCGCGGTGCATGGGTCGCCGCATGGAGCGAGGGTGGCCGCACGCCCCGCACGCGCGGCAAATCCGCACCCGCCGGCGGCGACGATTCCGCCCGCCCCGCCACCGCCGCCGGTGTTCCGCGCCCCGGTGATCAACGTGCCGCTGCATCCGCCGCCGCCGCCGCCGCCGGTTCCGGTGGTGCAGACCGCGACCGGCACCGCCACGCCGATCCCAGACGGCGTCCGCATCGGCTTCGGCGCCGGCAGCACCGATCTCAATCCGGCGATGATGCAGGCGCTGCACGACTTCTCCGCCCGGCTGAAGGCGGACCCGGCGGCGCGCTCGGAAATCGACGCCAGCAGCAGCGGAACCTCGGACGATCCGTCGACACCGCGCCGCAACGCGCTGTCGCGCGGGCTCGCCGCCCGCGCGGTGCTGATCAATGACGGCATCCCGTCGACCCGGATCTATGTGCGGGTGCTGGGACAGGCGGCGCCGGGAGATTCCGGCACCGACGCCGCCGCACCGCCGGACCGCGTCGACCTGCGCCTGGCGCAGGCCCCCGGCGCCGAGACCGCTGCTGCACCTGCACCCGCCCCGGGAGCCTCCAGCCCATGACCCGCCCCACGACCTACTTCCTGCGCATGCTGCTGTTCCTGGCCGTGGTGGCCGCGGTGGTGGTCGTGCTGTTCCCGACCCTGCTGGCGGCGTTCCAGGCCAACCCGGTGCTGGACGGGCTGATCCTGGCGGTGCTGCTGCTCGGCATCGTCTGGAACCTAGTGATGGTGCTGCGGCTGTCGCCCGAGGTGCGCTGGATCGAGACGCTGCGCCAGCCGCGCGCCGGCCTCGCACCGCCCTCGCCGCCGCGCCTGCTGGCGCCGATGGCCTCGATGCTGGCCACCCGCAACCGCGCCGACCGGCTGGTGCTCTCCACGCCCGCCACCCGCTCGCTGCTGGACAGCCTGTCGTCGCGCCTCGACGAGAGCCGCGAGCTGTCGCGCTACATGACCGGGCTGCTGATCTTCCTGGGCCTGCTCGGCACCTTCTGGGGCCTGCTGCGCACGGTGCATTCGATCGGCGGCGTGATCTCCAACATGTCGGTGGGATCGGGCGACGTCACCCAGATGTTCGACCAGCTCAAGGGCGGCCTCGCCGGACCGCTGCAGGGCATGGGCACGGCGTTCTCCGCCTCGATGTTCGGCCTTGCCGGCTCGCTGGTGCTGGGCTTCCTCGACCTGACCGCCGGCCAGGCGCAGAACCGCTTCTTCAACGAGCTCGAGGAGTGGCTCGCCGGCATCACCCGCTTCTCGTCCGGCTATGCCAGCGCCGAGGGCGAGGCGCCGATCCCGGCCTACGTGCAGGCGCTGCTGGAGCAGACGGCGGAGAACCTGGACGGGCTGCAGACAGTGCTCGCCCGCGGCGAGGAAGGCCGGGGCGCATACAACCAGACCATGGCGACGCTGGCCGACCGGCTCGGCACCCTGACCGAGCTGCTGCGCGCCAACCAGCAGCTGATGCTCAAGGTCGCGGAAAGCCAGGCGGTGCTGGCGCCGGCGCTCAAGCGCATCGCCGATCCGGCCGGAACGGAGGCGGCCGGCGGACAGGAGCTGCGCAGCATCGAGCGCCTGCTGCAGCGCCTGCTGTCGGAGACCGAGCAGGGCCGCAACCAGACCACCAGCGAGCTGCGCAACGAGCTGCGCGTGCTGACCCGGACGGTGGCGGCTTCCGCCGGCAACGGCCAGTCCGGACCCACCTTCACGCCGGCGGGCACCCCGTCCGGCACCCCGTCGGTCGACGCGCCGGGACGCTATTCGCGATGAGGCGTCGCGGCGTCCGCAGCAACGGGCTGGATGCCTGGCCCGGCTACGTGGACGCGCTGTCCACGCTGCTGATGGTCATCATCTTCGTGCTGCTGGTGTTCGTGCTGGCGCAGGCGTTCCTGTCGGTGGCGCTGAACGGCCGGCAGAGCGCGCTGGAGCGGCTCAACCGGGAGATGAGCCAGCTCACCCAGCTGCTGTCGCTGGAGAAGGGCAAGAGCCACGGGCTGGAGCTGTCGCTCGCCACCCTCAAGGCGCAGCACACCACCGATGTCGCGGCGGCCGGGGCGCTGTCCGCAGCCCTCACGGTCGACACCGCGAAGCTCGCGACCGACGACAAACTGTCCGCCGCCAACCAGGCGCAGGTGGCACTGCTGAACCAGCAGCTGGCCGAGCTGCAGAAGCAGCTTGCCGCCATCGCCCAGGCGCTCGACGTGTCGCAGGCGAGCCTCAAGGATCGCGACACCAAGATCACCGACCTCGGCAACAAGCTGAACCTGGCGCTCGCCGACAAGGTCGAGGAGCTGAAGCGCTATCGCAGCGAGTTCTTCGGCCGCCTGTCCGCGCTGCTGGCGAACCGTCCCGGCATCCGGGTGGTCGGCGACCGGTTCGTGTTCCAGAGCGAGGTGCTGTTCCCGCCCGGCAGCGCCGACATGTCGCCCGCCGGCCGCGACCAGATGCGCACGCTGGCCCGCACGCTGAAGCAGATCGCGGGCGAGATCCCGCCCGACGTGTCGTGGGTGCTGCGCGTCGACGGGCATGCCGACCGCCAGCCGATCGCCAACAGCGCCTTTCCCACCAACTGGGAGCTGTCGGCCGCGCGCGCGATCACCGTGGTCAAGCTGCTGATCGCCGAGGGGGTGAGGCCGCAGAACCTCGCCGCCACCGCCTTCTCGCAGTTCCAGCCGCTGGACCAGGCCGCGACGCCGGACGCGTTCGCCCGCAACCGCCGCATCGAGCTCCGTCTGACCGACCGCTGAGCCGCCGCCTCAGGTCGGCTCGCCCAGCATCGCGCGATGCAGATGCACCAGGCGAGCGGCGCCGCCTGCGATCATCGGATCGAGCTGCAGCACGCGCTCCCAGGCCTCGTAGGCCTGCCTGGGCTGGCTGCGATGCTCCTCGATCTCGCTCAGCGCGGTCCAGGACAGGATGTCGGTGGGATCGCGGCTCAGCGCGCCGCCGAGGTCGGTGACCGCGGCGTCCAGGTCGCCCTGCATCGCCTGGGCTGCCGCCCGCTCGCGCCAGAGCGGCCCCTGATCCGGCTGCAGCTCGATCGCGTCGCTCATGTCCTCGACCGCCTCCCGCCGCTGGCCGCCGGCGAGCTCCCGCTGCCCGCGGCTGAGCATCAGCCGCGTCGTGGGCGACAGACGCGCCATGCGCCGCGCCTCCAGCCGCATCGCGATGAGCCGGGCGTGATCGGCATCGGACGCGCGCAGCAGCAGCGCGTCGAGTGCCGCGATCGTCTGGTCGGCCGCCGGCCCCGGGTCGGCTGCCGGGCCCGACCGGGCGACCGCCGGGACCGGCATGCCAAGCAGGCTCAGCAGCATCAGCGCCGCGAGCGGCCGCGCCGTGATCCGGTCATGAAGGCCCGGGCGCACCTGCACGGATGCCCGGACCGTCAAACTCAGCCCTGACGGGCCTTCATGCGCGGGTTCTTCTTGTTGATGACATAGACCTTGCCGTGGCGGCGAACGACGCGACAATCCTTGTCGCGCACCTTGGCGGACTTCAGGCTGTTTCTGATCTTCATGGTCTGACCTTCGCCAGCGGCTGGTTACCGCAAAGACGCGCCGAATAGAGCCGCGTCCGCCAGGTGTCAATGACGTGGCCAGCGGCGCGTCCGGGCGGGTTAACCTCGCGGTAGGAAGGCGCTGTCATGCTTCTGGTCACGCAGCCAGCGGGACCGAGATGCCATTCCTCAACCGACACCGCAGTCCGACCTGGATCCGACGGCGCGACCAGGTCCGCCAGCGCGCCCTGCTGGCACTGACGCGCTCACGGTCGGTGATCTGCCCGTTTGCGGTCATGATCCCGCTGATGATCGATCTGGTGTGGGAACGCGCCGATTTCCGCACGCAGACGGCCTTCCTGGCGCTCGTCGTGCTGCATGCCTGCTTCGCCTGGATCGGCCTGCGCGTCCTGCGCCACGAGATCCTGTCGCCGTCCCGGCTTCGGCTCGCCTACATGGCGTCGGTGGCGGGATCGGGGATGTTCGGCCTGCTCTGGATCGCCCTGACGCTCATCATCACCGACCGGCCGCTGCAGGGTTTCCTGGTGCCGATCCTGATCTATGGCGGGCTGCTGATCGCGCCCTGCCGGGCCGGCGCGCTGCTCTACACGCTGGTGGTGACGATCGGCGACATCGTCTGGATGCCGAGCCTGCCCGGCTCGGACCACAGGTTCCAGGTGCTGGCCGCCATCTACGGCCTGACCGCCGCGGCGATGATCGTCTGGCAGAACGCGGAGTTCGTGCGCCGGGTCCAGAACGAGATGGACCTGGAGGAGAAGAGCGAGATCATCGGCATCCTGCTGCACGATTTCGAGGAGCAGGGCTCGGACTGGCTGTGGGAGACCGATGCGGATCTGCATCTGCGAGCGCCGTCCGAGCGGCTGCTCGACATTCTCGCCTGTACGCGCACAGCCCTCGTCAACCTGTCGCTGCACCGCTGGATCGGCGCGCGCCTCCGGCTCGCGGGCGCGAGCCGCGACGGCTTCGCCACCCTGAATGACTGCATCGAGGCCCGGCTGCCGTTCCGCGGGGTACGCATCCCGATCGGCGCCGGCGACCAGGAACGCTGGCTGCTGCTGACCGGCAAGCCGGTGTTCAACCCGGACGGCTCGTTTCGCGGCTATCGCGGCGTCGGCTCGGACATCACCGCCGCCCGCCGGTCCGAGCAGCGGGTCGCCTGGCTGGGGCGCCACGACAGCCTCACCCGCCTGCCCAATCGCGCCCATTTCCACGAAGCGCTGGAGCAGGCCTGCGGGGGGCAGGTCAGGACCGGCCAGTCGCTGGCCCTGCTCTGTCTGGATCTCGACGGCTTCAAGGCGGTCAACGACACGCTGGGCCATCTCGCCGGCGACACGCTGCTGGCGCAGGTCGCAGACCGGCTGCGCAGCTGCATCCGCGGCCGGGACCTGATCGGCCGGCTCGGCGGCGACGAATTCGCCCTTCTGCTGCATGACACCGATCGTCCCGGTGCGGAGACGCTAGCGCGCAGGCTCATGGACCGGATCGCCGAGCCCTACGAGATCGACGGCCTGTCGGTCGGCATCGGCGTCAGCATCGGCATCATGCTGTCGCCGGACGAGAGCGCGGAGATCCGGGTGACCGAGGCGCGCGAGCTGCTGAAGGGCGCCGATCTGGCCATGTATCGCGCCAAGCAGGACGGACGCGGCACGATCCGCGTGTTCGACGCCTCCATGCACGACAACGTGGAGCAGCGGCTGATGCTGCGCGCCGACCTGCGCCACGCGATCAGCCGCGACCAGCTTCTGCTGCACTTCCAGCCGATCATGGATGGAATGACCGGACGGGTGATCGCCGCCGAGGCGCTGGTGCGCTGGATGCATCCGGTTCGCGGCCTGATCCCGCCGGCCGACTTCATCCCGATCGCGGAGGATTGCGGCCTGATCGGCAAGCTCGGGGCGTGGGTGCTCGATCGTGCCTGCCGCGAGGCGGCTCGCTGGGAGGACGGGATCGGCGTATCGGTAAACCTGTCGCCGATCCAGCTGCGCGACCCGTCGCTCTGCGGCACCGTCGATGACGCGCTGAGGGAAAGCGGCCTGCCGCCGGAGCGGCTCGAGCTCGAGATCACCGAGTCTCTGCTGCTGGACCCGAACCCGACGGTGCGCGAGACGCTGGAACGGCTGAAGCAGCGCGGCGTCCGGATCGCGCTGGACGATTTCGGCACCGGATTCTCCTCGCTGAGCTACCTGCGCAACTTCCCCGTCGACACCCTCAAGATCGACCGCTCCTTCGTCCGCGACCTGGGCAGCGACCTCGAAGCCGACATGATCGTCCAGGCGATCACCGGGATGGCCAACGGGCTTGGCATCACCATCACCGCCGAGGGAGTGGAGACGGCGGACCAGGCCGCCCGCCTGCGCGCCAGCGGCTGCACGCAGTTCCAGGGCTTCTTCTACAGCCGTCCCTGCAACGCCGACGCGGTCCGGCGCTTCATCGCCGTCCAGAACGCGCTCGCCTTCGACGCCGCGCCGGCGCCGGCGCTAGAGGGGCCCGTGCCGGCTTTCTCCGCCTGATCGGCTGCGGCGGCCGGCGGAGACAGCCGGCCGTCAGGCGGAGCGGTCGACGTCAAGCCTCCGATGATTAATCGGTGGAACATAATGCCGCGCTGCACCATATGGTCTCTGTTGCCGGGCCGGCTCGCAGTGCGGGCCGGTCCGCGCGTTATGATCCTTGCTGATCTGGAGAATTTCATGCTGACCGTCGGCGACAGGTTTCCGTCATTCAAGCTCACTGCCGTGAAGGGTGGTCCGAAGGGCCTCGACATGAAGAGCGCCTTCACCGAGATCACCGACAAGACCGACGAAGGCAAGTGGAAGCTCGTCTTCTTCTGGCCGAAGGACTTCACCTTCGTCTGCCCGACCGAGATCGTCGCCTTCGGCAAGCTCGCGGACGATTTCGCCGACCGCGACACGGTGGTCTACGGCGTTTCCACCGACAGCGAGTTCGTGCACATGAACTGGCGCATCCATCACGACGATCTCCGGACCCTCGAGATCCCGATGCTGGCCGACATCAAGCGCGAGCTGGCCGAAAGCACCGGCGTGCTGGCCCGCGACGAGGGTGTCGCCCTGCGCGCGACCTTCCTGGTCGATCCGGACGGCATCATCCGCTATGCCGCCGTGAACGACCTGTCGGTCGGCCGCAACCCGCAGGAGGTGATGCGGGTGCTCGACGCGCTGCAGAGCGACGAGCTGTGCCCCTGCAACTGGAATAAGGGCGACGAGGTCCTCAACGCCGCCTGATCCAGATCGCCGGCCATCGTTCGAGATGGCCGGCCCCTTCCGCGTCGACCCGTGTTTCCAGGATGTCCAGATGTCGATCGACACGCTCAAGCAGCGCATTCCAGACTATGCCAAGGATCTGAAGCTCAATCTCGGCTCGCTCGCCAACGAGACGCTGCTGAGCCCGCAGCAGCTCGCCGGCACCTTCATCGCCTCGGCACTCGCCTCGCGCAACGCGCTGGTGATCGCGTCGATCACCGCCGAGTTCGGGCCCAGGCTGAGCCCGGAAGCGCTGACCGCAGCCAAGTCGGCCGCCGCGATCATGGGCATGAACAACGTCTATTACCGCTTCGTGCACCTGGCCGGCGGCGACTACGCCAACCTGCCGGCGCGCCTGCGCATGAACGTCATCGCCAAGCCCGGCGTCGACAAGGTCGATTTCGAGCTGTGGTCGCTGGCGGTGTCGGCGATCAACGGCTGCGGGATGTGCATCGAGAGCCACGAGAAGACCGTGCGGAGCCATGGCCTGACCACCGAGCAGGTGCAGGCGGCGGTGCGGGTCGCATCCGTAGTGCATGCCGTCGCCGCGGCGATCGAGGGCGAGGACGCGCTTGCCACCCTGGCGACGACGGCCGAGGCTGCCTGAGCCTGGCTGCCTGAGCCTACCGACCCGGGACCGGCGCGCCCGCCGGAGCGGCCGCGACCGGCTCCGGTGACGAGAGACCCGGCTTTGGCGTGGCCATGTCCGGCACCATCCCGGCGACCGGCAGGCGCCTCACCGCAACGGCATAGATCATCTCGTGCGGATACGAGACCCAGACGCGGTGGTGGCGCAGGAAGTCGGCGCCGAGCAGCGTGTGCCCGCCGGTATCGGCGACGTTCAGGACTGCCGGGCCGAAATGCTCCGGTCCGATCGCGATCGAGTCGAACCGGTGCAGGTGGCCGACCACCGGCGTGCCGTCCACCCCGCGCGAGACGGTCCGGCGATCGGAGGCGGTGGTCGCCGTCGTGGCGCCGGCGGCCACACCGTCGTCGCTGTCGAGCACCGTGGCGCCGGCGCCGCTGTCGAGCTGGGCATCGATCGGCCTGCCGTTGACGGTGATGTCGAAGCGGATCTCGGTCTCGTTGGTCAACCGGAACGGCTGCTCGAAGAACGACCCGGCCCAGGGTCGGATGTGGTCGCCGCAATGCTGCTCGGTATACAAAGCCAGCCGGTGCGACGGCAGGTCGAACTCGACATTGTAGTTGACCAGGAAGTCGGCGCCGAACAGCCCGACCACCGGCAGCCCGTCGACGCTGCCGCCGAAGCGGCCGACCGCCATGAAGCTGATGTCGCGGGCGACCGTGTTGCCCAGCGACAGCCGCCTGACCTGCACGTCGCCGGCGAAGGTGCTGCCGCCGATCCCGGTCACCAGGTAGTGGTTGTCCAGGCTGACGGGCAGCTGCAGCCGCTCGGCCTCGCGCTGACCGATCGCCGACGCGCGGGCGCCGGTATCGACGATGAAGGCGACCGGCACGTCGTTGATGGCGGCGCGCACGATCGGCACCCCGCGATCATTCAGCACCGGCAGGTCGGCCACCTGCCGCATCACGCAGCCGGTCGGGCCCTCCGGGACAGCGCAACCGGCCAGCAACGCGAGCAGCAGCAGCGGGAGCCGCAGCAAGCCACGACGGCCGCATCCCACGTCAGCCATGCCACGACAGCCCCACGCCGTGGTCGAGCGGGCCGGCCCCCTGACCGAAGCCGGGTGCCGCACCGATGGCCAGCCGCACATAGCGCCGGGCCCGCAGGACCGCGTCGCGCAGCGCCATGCCCTGCGCCAGCCCGGTCGCGACCGCGCTGGCCAGCGTGCAGCCGGTGCCGTGGGTGTGGCGGGTGTCGATGCGCGGCGCGGAGAAGCTTTCGCAGCCATCCGCCGTCGCCAGCAGATCCACCACCTCGGGGCCCGGCAGATGCCCGCCCTTCAGCAGCACCGCCGGCACCCCCAGCGTCAGCAGCGCCTCGGCCGCGCGCCGCATGTCGTCGACGCTGCCGATGTCCAGGCCCGCCAGCGCTTCCGCCTCCGGCAGGTTCGGCGTCAGCAGGCTCGCCCGCGGCAGCAGCGCCCGCTTCAGGCTGGCCAGCGCCGCGTCGGCCAGCAGCTTCTGGCCACCCTTGGCCACCATCACCGGGTCGAGCACCAGCGGCAGATCCGGATAGCGGCTCAGGCAGTCGGCCGTGGTCTCGATGATCGCGGCGTTGTCCAGCATGCCGGTCTTGACGGCATCGGCGCCGAGATCCTGCAGCACGCACTCGATCTGCAGCCGCAGGAACTCCGGCGGCACCGGCAGCACGCCGTGCACGCCGAGCGTGTTCTGCGCCGTCAGCGCGGTGACGGCGGTCATGGCGTAGCCGCCCAGCACGGTCACCGTCTTGATGTCCGCCTGGATCCCCGCCCCGCCGCCGGAGTCGCTGCCGGCGACGATCAGCACGCGCGCCTTCATGCGATCAGGCCGCGACCGACACGCGCCGGATCGCCTCGCACACGCCGGCCACCACGCGCGCCACCAGCGCCTCGTCCTCGGCCTCCGCCATGACCCGCACCAGCGGCTCGGTGCCGCTCTCGCGCAGCAGCAGCCGTCCGGTCGGGCCCAGCTCGCCCTCGGCCCAGCGCTTGGCCTCGGCCACCGCCGGGCTCAGCAGCGGCGAGGCGCCGGCGAAGCGCTCGTTCTTCAGCAGCTGCGGGAAGGGCGTGAACATGCGCAGGCACTCGCTCGCCGGCCGACCGCGCTCCACCAGCACCGACAGCACCTGCAGGGCCGCGATCAGTCCGTCGCCGGTGGTGGCGAAGTCCGACAGCACCATATGCCCGGACTGCTCGCCGCCGACATTCATGCCGAGCTCGCGCATCCGCTCGACCACGTAGCGGTCGCCCACCGCGGTGCGTTCGAGTCTGAGGCCGTCCTCGGCCAGCAGCCGCTCCAGCCCCATGTTGGACATCACCGTCGCGGCGACCCCGCCGCCGGACAGCCGCCCGCTCGCGTTCCACGAGCGGGCGATCAGCGCCAGGATCTGGTCGCCGTCGATCGTCTGCCCGCGCTCGTCGCAGACCAGCAGCCGGTCGGCGTCGCCGTCGAGCGCGATGCCGAGATCCGCCCGGTGCTCCAGCACGGCTGCCGACAGCGTGCGCGGATGGGTCGAGCCGCACTGGCGGTTGATGTTGAGCCCGTCCGGCAGGCAGCCGATCCGCACCACCTCGGCGCCGAGCTCCCACAGCGCCGTCGGCGCCACCCGGTAGGCGGCACCGTTGGCGCAGTCGACCACGATCCGCAGGCCGTCCAGCCGCCGTCCGCGCGGGAAGCTCGCCTTGGCGCTCTCGACGTAGCGCCCTGCCGCGTCGGTCAGCCGCGAGGCGCGTCCGATCATGTCCGGCGCCGCTAAGCGGCTCGACAGGTCCGAGCCGATCAGCGCCTCGATCTCGGCCTCGACCTCGTCCGACAGCTTGAAGCCGTCCGGGCCGAACAGCTTGATGCCGTTATCCTCGAACGCGTTGTGCGAGGCCGAGATCATCACCCCGAGATCGGCCCGCAGGCTGCGGGTCAGCAGCGCGATCGCCGGCGTCGGCAGCGGTCCCACCAGCGTCACGTCGATGCCCGCCGCCAGGAACCCCGAGACCAGCGCGCACTCGATCATGTAGCCCGACAGGCGGGTATCCTTGCCCAGCACCACGCGCGGCCGGTGCGAGCCGCGGCGGAAGCGCAGGCCCGCCGCCTGGCCGAGGCGCTGGGCGATCTCGACGGTCATCGGCTCGGTATTGGCCGTGCCCCTGATCCCGTCGGTGCCGAACAGCTTCCTGGTGACAGTCATCGCGCGCTCTTCCGGTGCTGCAGTACGGCCTGCTGCTCTAGCTCAGCGATGGATCGCCTGCCAGAGACGCACCGCCTGCACGGTCTGCGCCACGTCGTGCACGCGCAGGATGGTGTCGGCCAGCACGAGGCCCGGCAGTGCCGACGCGAGCGAGCCGGGCAGGCGCGCGCCGGCATCCGCGACCTCCCCCACCCGGCCGATGAAGCTCTTGCGCGACACGCCCAGCAGCACCCGGCAGCCGAGATTGGCCAGGATCGGCAGGCGACGCAGCAGCTCGAGGTTCTGGGCGACGGTCTTGGCGAAGCCGATCCCGGGATCGACGATGATCCGCGCGCGATCGATGCCCGCCTGCTCCGCCTGCCGGATCCGCTGCATGAGCTCGCGCACGACCTCGACCGCGACATCGCCGTAGTCGGTCAGCCCGCTCATGGTCGCGGGCGTGCCGCGCATGTGCATCAGCACGACCGGACAGGCGGCGTCGGCCACCACCCGGGCGGATTCCGGATCGTGCGCCAGCGCCGACACGTCGTTGACGATCGCGGCCCCCGCCTCCAGCGCGGCGCGCATCGTCGCGGCGTGCCTGGTGTCGACCGACAGCATGGTCCCGTCCCCGGCCAGCCCGCGCACGACCGGCAGGATGCGCGCCTGTTCCACGCAGGCGGAGACCGGCCCGGACCCCGGACTGGTGCTTTCGCCGCCGATGTCGATCAGCGCCGCCCCGTCCGCGCGCATGCGCCGTCCGGCCTCGATCGCGGCGTCCGGTGCCGCGAAGCGTCCGCCGTCGCTGAAGCTGTCCGGCGTCGCGTTGAGGATGCCCATCACCAGCACGCCGCGCGGCAGACCCGCCGCCGGCGGCGCCCGCGTGACGCGCGCGAGGTGCGGCGCCCAGTGGTCGGGAACGGCCGAGACCGGAACGATGCGCCGGCCCTGCCGGCCGATCAGGGCGCAGAGGCTGAAGGCGGCAGGTCCGCCGGCAAGCGGCAGCGCCAGACCGGTCGTGCACGCCGCCCAGGCGGCCTCGCCATGCAGCAGGCCGAGCGGCTCGATCAGATCGTCGTCGGTGGAGATGTCGCTTCCCGTCACGCCCTGGCTCCGTCCGCGTCCCGGAACGACATCGGGCCCCGCTTTCGCGAGGCCCGTCCGAAACCCTGCTGCCTGCCACTCAGCCCGGCTGCGGCGCCGGATCGAGGCTGCCGCCGCCGGCGGGCGGGATCGGCTCCGGCCGGCGCGTGCTCGGCACCGAGGCGCGGCGGTTGTCCTGCATCGGCTCGTCGATCACCTTGCGGTCGACCGGCTCGTCGCGCAGCACCTGGCGGATCTCGTCGCCAGACAGCGTCTCGTATTCCAGCAGGCCGTTGGCGATCCGGTGCAGGTCGTCGATCTTGTCGGTCAGCAGCGTCTTGGCGTTGATGTAGGCCTGGTCGATGATCGCCTTGATCTCGCTGTCGATCTCCCGGATCGTCTGCTCCGACACGTTCTTGTTCTGCGTCACCGAGTGGCCGAGGAACACCTCCTGGCCGTTGTCGCCGAACGAGATCATGCCGAGCTTGTCGCTCATGCCCCACTCGCTGACCATGCGGCGGGCCTGGTCGGTGGCCATCTTGATGTCGCCCGAGGCACCGTTGGAGACGTTCTCGGCGCCGAAGATGATCTCCTCGGCAGCCCGTCCGCCCATCGCCATGGTCAGCTCGGCCAGCAGCTTGGACTTGCTCTTGGAGTAGCGGTCGCCTTCCGGCAGGCTCATCACCAGCCCGAGCGCGCGGCCGCGCGGGATGATGGTCGCCTTGTGCACCGGATCGCAGCCTGGCGTGCTGATCGCGCAGAGCGCATGGCCGCCCTCGTGATAGGCGGTCATCTTCTTCTCGGCGTCGCTCATCACCAGCGAGCGGCGCTCGGCACCCATCAGCACCTTGTCCTTGGCGTTCTCGAACTCGAGCATCGCCACCGTCCGCTTGCCCAGGCGGGCGGCGAGCAGGGCGGCCTCGTTGACCAGGTTGGCGAGATCGGCACCGGAGAAGCCGGGCGTGCCGCGGGCAATGGTCTTCGGCTCGACGTCGGAGGCCAGCGGCACCTTCTTCATGTGCACGCGCAGGATCTTCTCCCGCCCGTTCACGTCGGGGTTGGGCACCACCACCTGCCGGTCGAACCGGCCGGGACGCAGCAGCGCCGGGTCCAGCACGTCGGGACGGTTGGTGGCGGCGATCAGGATCACGCCCTCGTTGGCCTCGAAGCCGTCCATCTCGACGAGCATCTGGTTCAGCGTCTGCTCGCGCTCGTCGTTGCCGCCACCAAGACCGGCGCCGCGATGGCGACCCACCGCGTCGATCTCGTCGATGAAGATGATGCAGGGCGCGCTCTTCTTGCCCTGCTCGAACATGTCGCGCACGCGAGACGCGCCGACGCCCACGAACATCTCGACGAAATCGGAGCCCGAGATGGTGAAGAACGGCACGTTGGCCTCGCCGGCGATGGCGCGCGCCAGCAGCGTCTTGCCGGTGCCGGGCGGGCCCACCAGCAGCACGCCCTTGGGGATCTTGCCGCCCAGGCGCTGGAACTTCTGCGGGTCCTTGAGGAACTGCACGATCTCCTCGAGCTCGGCCTTGGCCTCGTCGATGCCGGCCACGTCCTCGAAGGTGATGCGGCCCTGCTTCTCGGTCAGCAGCTTGGCGCGCGACTTGCCGAAGCCCATGGCGCGTCCGCCGCCCGACTGCATCTGGCGCATCACGAAGAACCAGGCGCCGATGATCAGCAGCAGCGGCGCCCACTGCAGCAGGTAGCGGAACAGCGGATTGACGTCGCTGTCCTCGGCCTTGGCCACCACCTGCACGCCCTTCTCGGTCAGGCGCGCGACCAGGCTGGGATCGTCAGGCGTGTAGGTCTCGAAGGAGGTGCCGTCGGTCAGCACGCCGGACACGTTGTGATCCTGGATGACGACGGAGCGCACATGGCCCGTGTTCACGTCGCCGACGAAGTCCGAGTAGGCGAGCTGCTGTGCCGCCCGCTGGTTGCCGCCCGGCTGGAAGACGCTGAACAACAGCACCAGCAGCAGGGCGATGATGACCCAGAGGGCCAGGTTCCGGCCGAAATTGCTCATCTTGCCTTACAGTTCCATGCTCGACGTTCAGCCGTTGCCGCTTGCCGCATGGCGCGGACAGACGATCATAGCCAACTGTGCCGCCGAAGCTACACTCTCTGCCAGCTAGATTGGGACGACCGGGAGCGTGGATAAGTGGCGGATGCCGCCGATGCCGCCGCTGGCGATCAATGATCGAAGAACAGCGCCGACGCCGATGCGGGCAGGCTCGGCTGGAACCGGAAGCGCACGTCCGACAGGCGCCGGTCGATGGCCCAGCCGAGATGCGGCACCGCTAGCAGGACGGCGTCGCGGCGCAGTGCTGGCAGCGTCGCCAGGATGGCAGCCGGCAGAGCCGGTCGCCGGTCGCTGGGGCTGGCTCCCGGTCCGAGCGCACCGACCCGCACGCCGGCCAGATCGTCCGAGGCCCCCTGCCCCGCCTCCAGCCTGAAGCGTCCGTCCCAGACCATGCCGGGGGCGGCGACGCAGTCCGGCGCCATGGCGGCGGCCTCGCGCAGCAGCAGCCAGCCCGGCCCGAGCCTGCCCGCCGGGATCAGCCGGGTTCCGGCCAGGGTGGCGGCGCGCGGTCGCGCCAGCAGGGCCGAGACCGCGTCGGCTGCCGGACGATAGGGCCTGCCGCCGACGCTGCGGATCACCGCCGCGAGTGCCGCACCCGGCAGCAGCGCCGGCGGCAGCAGCGCGTAGCCTTCCGGACGCAGGCACGCCGATCCCGCAAGCCGCTGCGCCTCCTCCCGCTCGCGCGCCATGCGCAGCGCGCCACACCGGGCGACAGCCTGCGGCCACTGGTCGCCGGCGGCGGCGAGCTCCTGCCTGAGGCGCGTGCGCTGCGCCGCGCGGTCATGGTTCGACGGGTCCTCCACCCAGCCGACGCCATGGCGCGCCAGCGTCGCGCGCAGCCGCGACGGCGGAAGGCGCAGCAGCGGCCGCAGCAGCCGCAGGTCGTCGGTCTCCACCAGTGCTGCCATGCCGGCGAGCCCGTCCGGACCGCTGCCGGCGCGCCGGCGCATCAGCACCGTTTCCGCCTGGTCGCCGGCATGATGTCCGAGCAGCAGGTCGACGGCGCCGGCCTCTCGGCACGCGGCGGTCAGCGCCGCATAGCGGGCCGTCCGCGCCCGCTGCGCCAGGCCGCGACCGGGGCCGAGGCCGCGCAGCGTCAGCAGCCGGGCGGCGATGCCGATGCCCGACAGGCGGCCGACGGTCTCGGCCGCTTCGAGAGCCGAAGCAGGCCGCAGCGCGTGATCGACCACGAGGCCGAGCACGCGGAGACCGCGCCGCGCCGCCCAGCGGCCGGCCAGCACGGCGAGCGCGGTGCTGTCGGCGCCGCCGGACACCGCAACCGCCACCGGCGTGGCGCTGCCCCCCGGCGGCCAGGGGCCCAGCGGCGCCATCAGCGCGGCGAACTCGTCGTCGTCGAGCGGCTCCGCGCCGTCCGGCCTCGCGCTCAGCGGCAGGCGGCCCTGCCGCGCAGGGCCGCGGTGGCGCTGCGCACGCGCGGCGCCGGCGACGGGAACTCGGCCCGCAGCTTGGCCAGCGCCTGGCAGGCGGAGGGCTTGTCGCCGAGCGCGATCAGCGACGCGCTGACGCCCAGCAGCGCGTCCGGCGCGCGGCCGGATCGCGGCGACCGGTTATAGGCGTCGTAATAGGCCACCGCCGCCTGCTGATACTGATGCTGCCCGGCCAGCGACTGGCCCAGCAGGAACTGCGCGTCGATCTGGCGCGGGCTGCGCGGACCGCCCAGCACGTCCCGCGCGGCCGTCTGCGCGCCGACATAGTCATGTCGCGCCAGCGCGGCGTTGCCGGCGGCGAGCGACGTCTCGGGCGTCCGCCGCGCGGGCGAGGGCGCGGGTGCGGCGATCGGCGGCGCGGACGGACCGGGTGGCGCACCCGCTGCCGGTGCGCCGGGCGCGCCGCCATGGCCCTGCTGCAGCGCGAAGTTCATGTCGGCGATCTGCTTGGCCAGGGCCGCGTTCTGCTGCTGCACCTGGTTGCTGAGCTGGTCGAGCGCGCCGCGCATGTCGCGTACCTGCTGCTCCAGCGTCTGCACGCGGTCCAGCAGCTGCGGCGCCAGCCCGGCCGCGTCGCCGCCGCCCTGGCTCTGCGACCCGCCGCCGAGCGGCGGCGCGACCGGGGCATAGCCGCCATTGCCGCCGCCGCCGCCGCCGCCCTGGCCCTGCTCGACCTCGTGACGCAGCTCCAGGATCTGGTTCTGCAGCGAGATCGCCTCCCGGCTGTTCAGCTGGGCATGCGCCGGGCCACCCGCGGCGACGACCGCGCCGATGCCGAGCAGCAGGGCCGCGCAACGCGAAACGGACGAGGCAGCACGCATGAATGAATCCTCTGGCGGCAGGAGCCGGCCTCGGCTGCCGGCACGCGAACGCTAGGACAGATCGGCCCGGAGCGACATCGCCGCCGCCGGCGGCATCGTGGTCGCAGCGGTCGGACAAGAAAAACCCCGGGGAGACGGGCTCCCCGGGGCACAGGATCGGGCCGGGCCGGAGCCGCGGCCGTCGCCGATCAGCGAACCGCGGTGATGGCGTTGCGGTTTTGCGACCAGGACTGCTCGTCGTCGCCGGTGGCGGTCGGGCGGTCCTTGCCGTAGCTGATGGTGGTCAGGCGATCGGCCGACACGCCCTTGGCGACCAGGTAGTCGCGGGCCGCGTTGGCGCGGCGGTTGCCGAGCGCGATGTTGTATTCGTCGGTGCCGCGATCGTCGCAGTTGCCGGCGACCTGCACGGTGACCTGCGGATAGCGCTG
Organism: uncultured Acetobacteraceae bacterium; assembly: GCA_964236105.1. Classification (GTDB taxonomy): domain Bacteria; phylum Pseudomonadota; class Alphaproteobacteria; order Acetobacterales; family Acetobacteraceae; genus Lichenicola. Next base: position 319,634 of record CAXSBC010000002.1, read on the forward strand.
CATCCAGGCGGCCTGACGGTCCAGCGTGGCCTGAGCCTCGCTCGACAGCGTGTTCTGGGCCAGTTCGAAATAGACGCGGTCGCCGACATTGGCGACCAGGTCGGCCTCGCTGCCCGGAGCGGCGGCGCCGGTCGGAGCGGAGGTCGCGCCGAGGCCGGACGCGGAGCCGGTGTTCGCGGCCTTGTCGTCCGAGCAGGCTGCAAGTGCCGCGACGATGGCGAGCGCTCCGAGAAGCTTCAATTTCATGACGTTCGTTCCTGGACACGGTTCGGATGGAAGGCGGCGCGACGGACAGGCCGACCTTCGGGAGAAGACGCTGTCCGGACGACGCTCGCCGGACGGTGAAAGCCGTTCGCCGATTACTGCCTCGTTTCGCAACCGGTCAAGCCGACAACGCGCCCCCGGGGCCGTGCGATGCGCTGCAAGCTGAAAGTTTACCGGACTCGATGCAAACCTGCATCGATTCTACCCCTTCAGGGGCGACCAGGCCGGCGCCGACGCTCCGCCGGGGGTGTGCATCACGCGCTCGTTGAAACCGGCGATGTCGATCTGCGCGAGTCCGGTGGAGAATCCGGCGCCGCCCGCGCCGGCGGCGCTCTGCCGGCAGAAGGCCAGCACGCGGCCGTTCGGACAGAAGGTCGGGCTTTCCACCGTGAAGCCGCGGGTCAGGATGCGCTCGCCGGTGCCGTCGGGCGCCATCACGCCGATGGAGAAGCCGCCGCCGCCGATGCGGGTGAAGGCGATCAGGTCGCCGCGCGGGCTCCAGACCGGCGAGCCGTACTGGCCGGAGCCGTAGCTGATCCGCCGCGCCCCGCCGCCGCCGGCACCCATGACGTAGAGCTGCGGGCTGCCGCCGCGATCGGAGTTGAACACGATCTGGCCGCCATCGGGGCTGTAGCAGGGGCTGGTGTCGATCGCGCCCGAGTTGGTCAGCCGTCGCGGACTGCCGCCGCCGAGCGCGACCGTATAGATGTCCGAGCCGCCGCCGCGGGTCGCCGACATCACCACCGAGTTGCCGTCGGGCGAGAAGCGCGGGGCGAAGCTGATGCCCTGGAACTCGCCCAGGAGCTGCTGTCGGCCGCTGCCGAGATCGAACAGATACACCCGCGGCCGGTCGTTGGCGTAGCTCATGAAGGCGATCTGGTCGCGCGAGGGATGGAAGCGCGGCGTCTTCACCAGCCATTCGCCGCCGGTGAGGGTGCGGCTGTTGGCGCCGTCCTGGTCCATGATCGCCAGCCGCGTGGTGACGTGCGAGCGCGGCCCGGAGCTCGCCACGTAGCAGATGCGGGTGTCGAAATAGCCCTTGTCGCCCAGCATCCGCTCGTAGATCACGTCGGCGATGATGTGGGCGATGCGGCGCCAGTTGCCGCCCGAGGTGGTGTAGGCGGTGCCCTGCAGCTGCTGGCCGGTCAGCACGTTGAACAGCCGGAACTCGACGCGCACGCCGGAGCCGCTGCCCGAGGTGGTGCCCTGCGCGAAGGCCTGCGCGCCCATGCTCTTGAGCATGTCGAAGTTCGGCCCGCCCGGCCCGCCCGCCGCCGCCGCCCCCAGTGGCCGGAACAGGCCGCAGCCGGCCAGGTCGTCGCTGATCACCTGCGTCATCTGCTCGCCGATCCCGGGCCCGAAGGACGGGATCGCGATCGGGATCGGCGCGGTGCGCGCCTGGTCGACGGTGATCTCCGCCCCGCCCGGGCCGCTGCCGCCCGCCGCCGCCTGCGCCAGGGCCGCGAGCGGGGCCGCGAGCACGGCGCCGGCCACGCCCGTGCCGATCAGCCCGCGCCGGGTCAGCGTGTGCGCACCGTCCCTGATGATCGACGACATCGCGTACTCCCTGAGCTCGCCCGTCACGGGCGGAAGACGAAACTGAGCTGCTGGGTATGGCCCAGCAGGTTGGCCGGGATCGGCAGCTTCGAGCAGGTCGGGTTCAGCACCGCGTCCCGCGCCCGCTCGGCCAGCGCCCGGTAGCCCGGATCGGCCGCCATGCGTGCCGCCGTGTCCGGCTTGAAGTCGACCAGCCGCGCCTCGCCGGACGCATCCACCGTCACCAGCAGGTGGGCGGTGAAGGAGGCGTAGTTCCTGGCCTCGGTATCCTCCGAGTAGCAGCGGCGCACCGACCCGCCGATCGCCTTCTGCGCGCCGGCGCTGAGCTGGCCGGTCACGTCGCCCGCCCGCGACGGCGAGCCGCCCTGGTCGGGGTTGGCGCGGCTGCGAGGCGGATGCGTCTGCGGCTGGTCGGCGCGGAACTTCTCCAGCGTCGCCATCAGCGAATGGGTGTCGGGCTGCACGTTGCGCGTCCGGTTCGGCTGCGTCATGTGCGAGGCCACCGGCGGCGTCGGCGGCGCCGGCTGCGGATGCGGCACCGGCGGCGACGCGGCGTGGCTCGGCGCCGGCGGAGCGGGTTTCGGCGGCGGCGGCGGACGCGCGACGTCCGGCGACGGCGCCTGGATCCTGGGCGGGATGTCGAGCGGCGGCACCGGCGTGGCTGCCGCTTCCGGCGGCGGCGGCACCGGGGTGGGCGGTGGCGGTGGCGGTGGCGGCTCCTCGACCGGCACCGGCTCCGGCGGCGTCGGCGACACCGGGGCGAGCTTCTCCACCGCCGACGGCGCCGGCACCGGCTTCGTGGTCGGCCGGTCGCCCTTGCGCGCCGTCGAGGGCGGTCCGGTGAAGTCCATCTCCACCGACGGCGCGTCCGGCGGCTCCGGCGGCTTGGCGATCGGCGGCAGGATGATGATGAACGACAGCAGCAGCAGCAGATGCAGCCCGCCCGAGACCAGGGCGGCCCGCTTCAGCCGCTGGTTATCGTCGCGTCGCGACCGAACCACGGGCGGGCTCCGGCAAGCCGACGCTCAGCGGTGCTGCGCGGGCGCTGCCGCGCCACCGCCGCCCGCGGCTCCGGACGGCTGCTCGGCCAGCAGTGCGACATGGGTGAAGCCGCCCGAGGTGATGGTGCCCATCACCTGCATCACCCGGCCATAGTCGATATGCTGGTCGCCGCGCACGAAGATGCGGTGCGTGGGGTCGTTCTGCGACGCCGCCTGCAGCTTGGCCACCAGCTGGTCGGTGCTGACCGTCTCGTCGCCCAGGAACAGCGAGCCGTCCGACTTGATCGTCAGGGTGATCGGCTTGACGTCGGCGTTCACCGGTGCCGCGTTGGTCTTGGGCAGGTCCACGTTGACGCCGCTGGTCATCAGCGGGGCCGTGACCATGAAGATGATCAGCAGCACCAGCATGACGTCGACCAGCGGCGTCACGTTGATGTCCGACATCGGCTGATGCCGGCGCCGTCCGCCGATGCCGCCCCGTCCGCCGCCGCCCAGCTGAATGGCCATGGCTCAGGCCCTTTCCTCGGACTGCCGGGACAGGATCGCGCCGAACTCGGTGCCGAACGCCTCCATCCGGGCTGCGAACCGCGACAGGTCCTGGTTGATCTTGTTATAGGCGATGACCGCCGGGATCGCCGCAACCAGGCCGATGGCGGTGGCGAACAGCGCCTCCGCGATGCCCGGCGCCACCACGCTCAGGTTGGTGTTGTGCATCGCCGCGATCGCGGAGAAGGAGTGCATGATGCCCCACACGGTGCCGAACAGCCCGATGAAGGGTGCCGTGGAGCCGACGGTGGCCAGGAAGATCATCCAGCGCTCCATGCGCTCGAGCTCGCGGGTCACGGTGATCGCCATCGCCCGGTCGACGCGCTCGCGCACGCTGCCGCGCGACAGGTCGGCGCCGGCCACCCGGGCGCTGCGACGCCATTCGCCCATCGCGGCGCCGAACACGGCGGCCATCGGATGCGCGGGCTTGGCGCCCTCGGTCTCGTAGAGGTCGTCCAGGCTGCCGCCGGACCAGAAGCGGTCCTCGAAGCCGTTGGCCTGCCGGTTGGCGCGACGCACCGAGATCGTCTTCTCGAAGATGATCGCCCACACCCAGACGCTGGCGGCGATCAGCCCCAGCATCACCAGCTTGACGACGAAGGAGGCCTGCACGAACAGCCCCCAGAGCGAGAGATCCCCGCCCGAAGCCGCAGCCAGATTCGCCGCATCAACCGCCCGATCCAAACACGCCTCCTGACGCGGCGCCCGGCTCCCGGAGCCCGGACGGAGTCCGCCTTGCGGCACTCCCCCTAACGGGTTTTGAGCCGGAGCAGAAGCTTTCAGCCGTAGCCTGTTGCAGATGGCCGGTTTTTAACCCGGACGAATGTTGCCGTTCAGCCCGGCGGCGGCCGCAGCACCGTGGCCCACGGCTCGGGGATGCGCACCGGACGCAGATCCTGCATCCGGATCGCCGCCAGCGTCAGCTCCAGCGTCGCCGCCACGACTCCGTCGGCGGCCAGCGTCTGGCGCAGCCGCGCGCTGGCCGCGCGCAGCTCCAGCGGCTCGGTCGTCACCACCACCAGGTCGTCGAGCCGGAGCGGCCGCAGGTACTCCGCCGACAGCCGGCGCACCGCGAACACGATGCCCAGCCGCTCGGCCAGCGACGCCGCCGTCGCCCCCGCCTCGCGCAGCGCCTCGGAGCGCGCCCGCTCGGCGAACGCCAGGTAGCGCGCGTGATACATCACCCCGCCGGCGTCGGTGTCCTCGTAATAGACGCGGAAGCTCGCCTGGTGCTGCGGCACGACCCTAGTCCTCGGCGAGCAGGTCGAGCTGGGCGAGCCGGTCGACCGGCGGCGGCTTCAGCCCCAGATGCTTCCAGCCGCGATCGGCGAGCACCCGGCCGCGGCTGGTCCGCAGCACCAGCCCTTCCTGGATCAGGAACGGCTCCACCACGTCCTCGAGCGTGTCGCGGGCTTCCGCCAGCGCCGCCGCCAGCGTCTCGACGCCGACCGGGCCGCCGCCATGATGCTCGGCGATGCGGCTGAGGTAGCGCCGGTCCATCGCGTCCAGGCCCCTGGCATCGACCTCCAGCCGCGACAGCGCCGCATCGGCCAGCGCCCGATCGACCGGCGCAGTCGAGGTGCGTCCCACCGAGGCGAAGTCGCGCACCCGACGCAGCAGCCGCCCGGCCACGCGCGGGGTGCCGCGGGAACGCTTGGCGATCTCCTCCGCACCGTCGCCGGTGAGCGCGAACCGCAGCTTCTCGGCACCGCGCGAGACGATCAGTCGCAGCTCCTCGGGCGTGTAGAACACCAGCCTGAGCGGAATGCCGAAACGGTCGCGCAGCGGGGTCGCCAGCAGCCCGGCGCGCGTCGTCGCCGCGACCAGGGTGAAGGGCGACAGGTCGATGCGCACCGAGCGCGCGGCCGGGCCCTCGCCGATGATCAGGTCGAGCTGGAAGTCCTCCATCGCCGGATACAGCACCTCCTCGATGGCGGGCTGCAGCCGGTGGATTTCGTCGATGAACAGCACGTCGCGCGGCTGCAGGTTGGTCAGGATCGCGGCGAGGTCGCCCGCGCGCTGGATCACCGGGCCGGAGGTGGCGCGGAAGCCGACGCCGAGCTCGCGCGCGACGATCTGCGCCAGCGTGGTCTTGCCCAGGCCCGGCGGGCCGTGCAGCAGCACGTGGTCGAGCGCCTCGCCGCGACCGCGCGCCGCCTGGATGAAGATCGACAGGTTTTCCCGGCTGGCCTTCTGGCCGACGAACTCGTCCAGCACCTGCGGCCGCAGCGAGGCCTCGCCGGCATCTTCGTCCGCGCGCCTGGGATCGATGGTCCGGCCATCGTCGGCGGCAGGCCCGGGTCCCTCGCCCGACGCGCGCCCGCCCTTGTTGTCCGCCCGACGCGCGCTCATTTCGCCAGCTCCTTGAGGCTGTCGCGGATGATCGCATCCAGCCGCGCGCCGGCCCCCAGCCGCTCGACCACCCGCATCACCACCGGATGCGCCTCCACCCGCCGGAAGCCAAGCCCCGCCAGCGCGCCCAGCGCGTCCGCCTCCACGCCGCCGGCGGCCGCCGGCCCTGCGCCGGGACCGGTGCCGGCGCTGCTCGGCATGCCGCCGGCCTTGTCCTTGAGCTCGCTCAGGATGCGCTCGGCCAGCCTGGCGCCGACGCCGGGCGCCCGCGTCAGGCTGGACCGGTCGCCCGCCGCGATCACCGCGATCAGGTCGCGGGGCGATAGCGCCGACAGCACGCCGAGCGCCACCTTGGCCCCCACCCCCTGCACGGTGGTGAGCAGCCGGAACCAGTCGCGCTCGGCCGCGTCGGCGAAGCCATAGAGCAGGATCGCGTCCTCGCGCACCACCGTCTCGACCAGCAGGCGCGCCACCTCCGGCGCATGCGGCAGCGCCGACAGGGTCCGCGTCGAGGCCTGCACCAGGTAGCCGACCCCGTGCACGTCCAGGATGCAGCGATCGGCCTCGATCTGGGCGACCAGCCCGGTGAGCTGGGCGATCACGCGGCGCGTCCCGGCTCGGGGCGACGCGTCGGGGACGGCGAATCGATCATGGTCACGCGGCTGGTTCCGGCAGGGTCGGGATCATGGGCAAGCCTAGCACGAGGCCGTCCGCCGCCCGACCGGGCGATGCGCTCCGGCCTCGGCGCGACTGCGATAGACGCGGCCCCACCAGCCGCGACGGCAGGACCGCCGGGAACAGCTGCCCGGTGCTGGTCTGCGGATCCGACAGGCTGCGCGCGAACGGCGGGCGCGCGACCACCGCGCGATCGCGGTCGACGTCGTGACGCTGTCATGGATCACGCCCGCGCCGCGCCCGGCCCGCCGGACGGACCGCTCAGCGCGGCAGGCCGGCCCGCACGATTGCCGCCCCCGGACCGGCGCCGTGGCGCGTCACGCCGCGTCCCCGCCGCCAGCCGCGGCCGGCGGCGCCAGGCCGCCCCGGAGCAGGTCGGCGCGGTCGCGGATCGCTCCTAGCAGCGCCAGCGCCGGGCCGGCTGCCGGATCGTGCCGGCTGAGCACGATGAACTCGATCTCCGGCAGCGGCGGCAGCGCCTGGCGCCCGGGCAGCACCACCAGCTCGCTCGACGCCAGCAGCGAGGATTGCGCGGTGACGCCGAAGCCCGCCCGCACCGCCGCCGACAGCGCGCTCAGGCTGGAGCTGCTGACCGCGACGTGCCAGGCCCGCTGGTGGCGGTTCATGGCATCGATCGCGGCCTTGCGGGTGATGCTGGCGCCGTCGAACAGCACCAGCGGCACCGGCTGGTCGGGCGGTGTCTGCCAGTCCCGGCTGCCCAGCCATTGCAGCCGTTCGCGCCACACCGTGTGCCCGCGGAGATCGCCCGCCAGCCGCTTGGCGAACACCAGGTCGAGCCGGCCGGCGGCGAGCTTGTCGGACAGCTGGCTGCTCAGCCCGACTTCCAGCTCCAGGTCGACCAGCGGATGCGAGGCGCGGAAGGCGCGCAGGATGTCCGGCAGCCGCGACAGCGCCAGATCCTCCGAGACGCCGAACCGCAGCCGTCCGCGCAGCGTGGCGCCGTCGAAATAGCCGAGCGCCCGGTCGTGGGCCGCGAGGATGTCGCGCGCCAGCTCCACCATCGCGGCGCCGTCCGCCGTGAGCTCCGCCGCCTTGGTGCTGCGCTGGAGCAGCGGCCGTCCGACCGCCCGCTCCAGTCGGGTCAGATGCTGGCTTATCGTCGACTGGCTCACGCCGCGCCTGCGTGCGGCAGCGGTGAAATGCAGCGTGTCGGCCACGGCCAGGAAGGATCGCAGCAGAGCCGGATCGAACGCCTGTTCATCGATCATACAAATAAGTTAGTTTTCTTTGATCGCCATGTCGAATGATCCGTGCGACAAGAAACGCAGTCAACGCCTGTCAATGCGATACCAGGAGCCTGCCGATGAAGCCCCTACCCCGTCGTGGCCTGTTCGCCGCAGCCGGCGCGATCGGCGCCGCCACCGCTGCGCATGCCGCCAGCTTCGGCAATCCGGACATGCCGCCGCAAGGCCGCGTCAACGCCCACAACCCGCAGAGCCTGACCAATCCCGGCCCGCAGAACCCGACGCTGGCGGGGCAATTCCCGTCGTTCCAGGACCCGCCGGCGACCGACATCGACGGCATGCCGCTGTTCTGGGGATCGTTCAACAACGCGCACCGTCGCATCCAGGATGGCGGCTGGGCGCGCGAGCTGACGCAGGCCGACTTCGCGATCTCGGAGGACATCTCCGGCGTGAACATGCGCCTGACCGCCGGCGGCATACGCGAGCTGCACTGGCACCAGCAGGCCGAGTGGGCGATCATGCTGACCGGCAAGTGCCGCGTCACCATGATCGACGCCCAGGGCCGGTCCAGCGTCGAGGACGTGTCGGCCGGCGACCTCTGGTACTTCCCGGCGGGCCTGCCGCATTCGCTGCAGGGGCTCGGCCCGGACGGCGCCGAGTTCCTGCTCGCCTTCGACAACGGCCACTCGTCGGAGTTCAACACGCTGCTGCTGACCGACTGGATGGCGCACACGCCGCCGGACGTGCTGGCCGCGAATTTCGGCGTGCCGGCGGACACCTTCAAGAACATCCCGCTGAGCAACCTGTGGATCTTCCAGGGCAAGGAGCCGGGGGCGCTGACGGCCGACCAGCAGGCCACGCGCGCCGCCAGCGGCGGCGAGCCGGTCATCTTCCACCTGGCCTCGATGGCGCCGAACAAGCAGACCAGGGGCGGGCACGTGCAGATCGCCGACAGCACCAACTTCCCGATCTCCAAGACGGTCGCGGCAGCCCTGGTGACGGTCGAGCCCGGCGGACTGCGCGAGATGCACTGGCATCCCAACGCCGACGAGTGGCAGTACTACATCAAGGGCGAGGCGCGGATGACGGTGTTCAACACCGGCCCGAAGGCGCAGACCGCCGACTTCCGTGCGGGCGACGTCGGCTACGTGAAGAAGAGCCTCGGGCACTACATCCAGAACACCGGCAGCACCCAGCTGCAGTTCCTGGAGATCTTCAAGACCGACCGCTTCGTGGAGGTCGGGCTTTCCGACTGGCTGACCCACACCCCCGCCGAGATGGTCGCCCAGCACCTGAACATCGACTCGTCGGCGATCGCCAAGTTCCCGCGGAACCGGCCGGTGGTGATGCCAGCGTAGTCCGGGCGCATCGTCGGGCAATGCCGGCGGCCGCCTCGCGGCTCGCCGGATGTTGCGCGCAACCGCCCGGCGACCGGACCCGTTCAGGGTCCGGACGGAGAGCTCGCATGCCCAACAGAGTGCTGATCGCGTTGCTGACGGCAGTGACCCTGACGTTGGCCGGCTGCCAGACCGGGGTCGCGCCGCCGCAAAGTGCCGACAAGCCGACGCTCGGCTATCTCGGCTCCAACGGGTCGGACGCGCCCTAGGGCCGTTCGCGTCAGGCCATCCGCGTGCCGGCTGCCACCCGCAGCCGGCTCGCCCGGTGGTGGGCGTGACAGATCGCCACCGCCAGCGCGTCGGCCGCGTCCGCCCGCCGGATCGTGGCTCCCGGCAGCAGCCTGCGCACCATCATCTCCACCTGGTCCTTGGTCGCGGCCCCGGTGCCGACCACGGCGCGCTTGACCTCCATCGCGCCATATTCCGACACCGCGATCCCGGCCAGCGCCGGCGCCAGCAGGGCCACGCCGCGCGCGTAGCCGAGCTTCAGCGTCGAGGAGCCGCTGCGGTTGACGTAGGTCTCCTCGACCGCCGCCTCCCTGGGCGCGTAGGCCTCGAACAGCGCGTTCAGCCCGGCATGCAGGGTCTTCAGCCGGTCGGGGACGCTGTCGGTGCCGTCGGTGGCGATCACCCCGTCGGCGATGTGGCGCAGCCGGTTGCCGTCGACCTCGATCAGGCCCCAGCCCATGAAGCGCAGGCCGGGATCGATGCCGAGCAGGCGGGTCATGCTGCCCCGCTCATGCCGACAGGCGTTCGGCCACGGCGTCGGGCAGGTCGAAATTGGCGAACACCGACTGCACGTCGTCATTGTCGTCGAGCGCGTCGATCAGCTTGAGCAGCGTCAGGCCCTTCTCCTCGTCGAGCGTCACCACCATGCCGGGCCGCCAGTCGAGCTTGGCGCTCTCCGGCGCGCCGAAGCGGGCCTCGAGCGCGTCGCGGACGCCGAAGAACGCCTCGGTGGCGCAGGTGACCTCATGGCCCTCGCTCGAGCTCTCGACATTGTCGGCGCCGGCCTCGATCGCCGCCTCCAGCATGGCGTCCTCGGATGCCGCCGAGGCGGGATAGCCGACCACGCCGAGGCGGGTGAACAGGAACGACACCGAGTTGGTCTCGCCCAGGCTGCCGCCATGCTTGGAGAAGGCCGCGCGCACGTCCGACGCGGTGCGGTTGCGGTTGTCGGTCAGCGCCTCGACGATCACCGCCACCCCGGCCGGCCCGTAGCCCTCGTAGCGCACCTCGACATAGTCCGCACCGCCGCCGGCGCCCGACGCCTTCCTGATCGCCCGCTCGACGGTGTCCTTGGGCATGTTCACCTTCTGCGCCGCCGAGATCGCCGCGCGCAGGCGCGGGTTCGAGCCGGGCTCGGGCAGGCCCGAGCGCGCCGCCACCGTGATCTCGCGGATCGCCTTGGCGAACTGCCGGGCGCGCCGCGCATCCTGCGCGCCCTTGCGATGCATGATGTTCTTGAACTGGGAATGACCCGCCATGCTGGCTTCCTGTCTGCGGCCCCAAATAGTACTGGATTCTCAAAGGCGCCGCCTTGAGCGGGTGCCAAGGGCAGCGCCCTTGGGCCTTCTATACGGCGCGTCCGTGGCAATGCTTGTACTTGTTCCCCGACCCGCACGGGCACGGCGCGTTGCGGCTGGTATCGACCCAGCTCGCCGGGTCCGTGGTCAGGGTCGGGTGGCGCGGCGCCAGGTGCACCGCCTCCGGCGGCGGCTCCAGCGTCTCCTGCAGGCTGGCTGACGACGCCATGCCGCCCTGCGGGAAGGCGGGCGCGCCGTCCGCCATCGCCTCGATCCCGGCGGGTGCCGGGTGCATCGCCATCGTCTCGCCCGGGAACGGGTCCTCCTCGGGCGGCATCACCGCGACCCGCGACAGCACGGCGGTCACCCGCTCGCGCAACTCGTCGAGCATGACGTTGAACAGCGCGAACGCCTCGTTCTTGTATTCGTTGAGCGGGTCCTTCTGCCCATAGGCGCGCAAGGATATGCCCTGGCGCAGCTGGTCGAGCAGCAGCAGATGCTCCTTCCATACGGTGTCGAGCGTGCTCAGCAGCAGCTGCTTCTCGATGTAGCGCATCACCGGGGGCCCGAAATTTGCGGCCTTCGCCGCCGCCGCCTGGGCGGCGGCCTGCTCGACGCGCTCCAGCACCTCGGCCAGCCCGATGCCGTCCTCCTTCGCCCATGCCTCGACCGGCAACGACAAGGCCAGCACCCGGTCCAGGTCGGCGGCGAGCTCGGCGCTCTGCCACTGCTCGGCGAAGGCGCGCTCGGGGATCCGGGCGCGCACCATCTGCTCGATCAGCTCGGTGCGCAGGGTGGCGACGATCTCCGACACGTCCTGCGACGACATGAACTCCTTGCGCTGGGCGTAAACCTCCTTGCGCTGGCTGTTGTTGACGTCGTCGTATTTCAGCAGGTTCTTGCGGGTGTCGAAGTTGCGCGCCTCGACCTTCTTCTGCGCCTTCTCCAGCGCGCGGTTGATCCAGGGATGGATGATCGCCTCGCCGGCCTTCAGCCCCATCTTCTGCAGCATCCCCGACATCCGGTCGGAGCCGAAGATGCGCATCAGGTCGTCCTGCAGGCTCAGGAAGAACCGCGAGGCACCCGGATCGCCCTGGCGCCCGGAGCGGCCGCGCAGCTGGTTGTCGATGCGCCGGCTCTCGTGCCGCTCGGTGCCGATCACGAACAGCCCGCCCGCCTGCTTGACCACCCCGTGCCATTCCGACACCTGCTCGCGCAGCGCCGTCTCCTGCACCGTGCGGTCCGGCTCGGCGAGCGTGTGCAGCTCCTGTCGCACGCGCATCTCGACATTGCCGCCGAGCTTGATGTCGGTGCCGCGCCCGGCCATGTTGGTGGCAATCGTGATGGCGCCGGGCGCGCCGGCCTGGGCGATGATCGTCGCCTCCATCTCGTGGAAGCGCGCGTTCAGCACGCTGTGCGGGATCTGGCGCGCGGCGAGCAGGCTCGACAGCTGCTCGCTCTTCTCGATCGAGGTGGTGCCGACCAGGATCGGCTGCCCGGTCTTGGTGATCTCCTCGATCAGGTTGGTCACCGAGCTGAACTTGTCGGCCTCGTTCAGATACACCTCGTCGTCGCCGTCCGCGCGGATCACCGGCACGTTGGTCGGGATCTCGACCGCGTCGAGCTTGTAGATCTCCATGAACTCGTCCGCCTCGGTCATGGCGGTGCCGGTCATGCCAGACAGCTTGGGGTAGAGGCGGAAATAGTTCTGGAAGGTGATCGAGGCCAGCGTCTGGTTCTCCTGCTGGATCTCCTGATGCTCCTTGGCCTCCAGCGCCTGGTGCAGCCCGTCGCCGTAGCGCCTGCCTTCCATCATGCGGCCGGTGAACTCGTCGATGATCACCACCTTGCCCGCGCGCACGATGTAGTCGACGTCGCGCGAGAACAGCGTGTGTGCGCGAAGCGACTGCTGCACGTGATGCACCACCGAGACGTTGTGCACGTCATAAAGGCCGCCATCGGCGATGATGCCGGCCTGGCGCAGCATCTCCTCGACGGTCTCGGTGCCGTGCTCGGTCAGGATGACGGTGCGGAACTTCTCGTCCTTGTCGTAGGTGGCGGCGTCCTTGGCCAGTTCGGCGACGACCACGTCGACGCGCCGGTACAGGTCGGAGCTGTCCTCGGCGGGTCCTGAGATGATCAGCGGCGTGCGCGCCTCGTCGATCAGGATGGAATCCACCTCGTCGACGATGGCGTAGTTGAACGGCCGCTGGACCATGTCCTCCAGCCGGTACTTCATGTTGTCGCGCAGGTAGTCGAAGCCGAACTCGTTGTTGGTGCCGTAGGTGACGTCGGCGGCATACGCCGCGCGCCGCTCCTCGTCTGGGATGTTGGGCACGATCACGCCGGTGGACAGGCCCAGGAACGCGTAGAGCCGGCCCATCTCCTCGGAATCGCGCCGTGCGAGGTAGTCGTTGACGGTCACCACGTGCACGCCCTTGCCCGAGAGCGCGTTCAGGTAGACCGGCAGCGTGCCGACCAGGGTCTTGCCCTCGCCGGTGCGCATCTCGGCGATGCGACCGGAATGCAGCACCATGCCGCCCACCAGCTGCACGTCGAAGTGGCGCATCCCCAGCACGCGACGCGACGCTTCCCGCACCACCGCGAACGCCTCGGGCAGCAGCTCGTCCAGGCTGGCGCCGGCGGCGATCCGGGCGCGGAACTCCTGCGTCCGGCCGGCGAGTGCCGCGTCGTCGAGCGCCTGGATCGCCGGCTCCAGGACATTGATCTCCGGCACCCGGCGCTGATGCGCCTTGAGCGAGCGGTCGTTGGCTGAGCCGAACAGGGAGCGGGCGAGTGATGCGAACATGAAGGCCTTCCGGATGGCGCTCTCCGGCCCGGGCCCGGGCCGGACCAGCGCGCCGGTCGACGCGCACTCCGGGAGGGTCTCTGGGCCGTTCTTGGGGCGTTCGGCGATCGGGGCCGGGGCGTCACGCGGTTTCCAGATAGGACCGGGGCCGTCACCGGTCAACCGATCTGCCGGAACCGGCGCGGGCGCCGCCGCTTGCTTGTGACGCGAGCCGGGTTTTGCCATTGTCCGGTCCACGCGTCATTCGAGGTTTTCTTCCCATGCGGCATTCCGCCCCGGCCGCTGCCTTCACGGCAGCGGCCCTGTTTCTTTCGGCCACCACCCTCAGCCCGGTCCATGCACTCGCCGCCCCGCACAAGACGGAGGCGGCCGGAGCGGCCGCGCCCGCGACCGCGCCCAGGTCGGACAACCCGGTGGTGGCATCGGTCAACGGCGACCCGATCCGGCTCGACCGCGTGCGCGCCGCCGCCCAGTCGCTTCCCGACGAGATGCGCGGCATGCCGCCGCAGATGCTGTTCCCGATGATCGTGAACCAGCTCGTCGACCAGAAGGCGCTGCTCATCGAGGCGCAGAGGGGCGGTCTGGCCAAGGACCCCGAGGCGCAGCGCGCCATGCAGGCGGCATCGGATCAGGCGCTGCAGAACGTCTATCTGCAGCGCACCGTCGGGCCGCAGATCACCGACGACGCCGTCAAGGCGCGCTACGCGCAGGACTATGCCGGCAAGCCGGGCCAGAAGGAGGTGCATGCGCGCCACATCCTGGTCGCCGACGAGAAGACGGCCAACGACATCATCAAGCAGCTCAAGGGCGGCGCCGACTTCGCCACGCTGGCCAAGGCGGATTCGACCGACAAGGGCTCGGCCGGCACCGGCGGCGGCGACCTCGGCTGGTTCAAGCAGGGCGACATGCTGCCGGAGTTCTCGGCCGCCGCCTTCTCGATGAGCAAGGGCCAGATCTCCGACAAGCCGATCCACACCCGCTACGGCTGGCACGTGATCCAGGTGCTCGACACCCGCACCTCGACGCCGCCCGCCTTCGACACCGTGCGCGACCAGATCCGCCAGAAGATGATCCAGGCCGCCGTGCGCACCTCCGTCGACGCCGCGGTCGCCAAGGTGAAGGTGGTCCGCTTCAACCCCGACGGCTCGCCGGTCACCGACAAGCCGGCGCCGGCGGCAGCCAACGCGGCCGCGGGTGCCGCGCCGGTTCCGGCCCAGGGCACCCCGCCGACCCCCGGCGCCACGCCGCCCGGCGGCAACTGACCGGCGGCGTCCGGCCCGGCGCCGGACGCCCGCTTCCGATCCGACCGCTGCCAGGACCGTGCCGATGGCCACGCCGACCTCCGTCTCGCCGCTGGCGGTGCCGTTCCCGGCGCTGGAACCGCTTGCCGGCATCCGGCTGTCGGCCGGTGCGGCGGGGATCCGCTACCAGAACCGCACCGACCTGGTGCTGGCCGAGTTCGCGCCGGGCACCACGGTCGCCGGCGTGTTCACCCGCAACAGGTGCCCGGGCGCTCCGATCGACTGGTGCCGGCAGGCGCTGGCGGGCGGCGTCGCGCGGGGCCTGGTGGTGAATGCCGGCAACGCCAACGTGTTCACCGGCCGCGCCGGGCGCGAGGCCTGCGTGGCCACGGCCGCTGCGGCGGCCTCCCTGCTCGGCTGCGATCCGGGCGAGGTGTTCCTGTCCTCGACCGGCGTGATCGGCGAGGTGCTGCCGCATGAGCGGATCACCGCAGCCCTGCCCGCCCTGCGGGACCGGCTCGCCGACGTCGGCTGGGAGGAAGCCGCCCGCGGCATCATGACCACCGACACTTTTCCCAAGGGTGCGCGCCGCCGGACGAGCCTCGGCGGGATCCCCGTCACCCTGCAGGGCATCGCCAAGGGCAGCGGCATGATCGCGCCGGACATGGCGACCATGCTGTGCTTCGTGGCCACCGACGCCGCCCTGCCGCCGGCCGTGCTGCAGACCCTGCTGGCGGCCGCCGTCGGCCGCAGCTTCAACCGCACCACGGTCGATTCCGACACCTCGACCAGCGACACCGTGCTGCTGTTCGCGACCGGGCAGGCCGCCTGCCCGGCGGTCGGCGATGCGGGCGACCCGGCCCTGGCGGGGTTCGCGAGCGCGCTGGACTCGCTGCTGCTCGAGCTCGCCCTGCTTGTGGTCCGCGACGGCGAAGGGGCCCGCAAGCTCGTGCGCATCGACGTGTCCGGGGCTGTCGACGACGCGTCCGCCGGTCGGGTGGCGATGGCGGTGGCCAACTCGCCGCTGGTGAAGACCGCGATCGCCGGCGAGGACGCCAACTGGGGCCGCATCGTCATGGCGGTCGGCAAGAGCGGCGAGCCGGCCTGCCGCGACACCCTGTCGATCGGGGTCGGCGGCACCTGGATGGCGCGCGCCGGCACCGTGGTCCCGGGCTACGACGAGGCGCCCGTGGTGGCGCACATGCGGGGCTCGGAGCTCGCCATCGCCATCGATCTCGGGCTCGGCGACGGCTGCGGACGCGCCTGGACCTGCGACCTCACCCACGGCTACATCGACATCAACGGCAGCTACCGGAGCTGAGCATGGCGTATCCCGTCCAGACGCCGCAGCCGATCCTGCCCACCCCGCCGCCCGCGATGATGCCGACGCCGATGGTGCTGGCCTATGCCGGCTTCTGGTGGCGCGTGCTGGCCTGGTTCATCGATTCCTGCGTCATCGGGGCGGCCGAATACGTGATCGGCCTCGTCACCGGCCTCAGCCAGCTGGGCCTCGGCACGGTCGAGGATCACGACGTCCGCCAGATCTCCGACATCGCCGACACGGTGCAGTTCGGCGCCCCCGTCCTGGGTCACTGGCACTGGCACGGCGGCGGCCTCTCGGTCGTCGGGCTGGTGCTGACGATCGCCTACTTCGTCGCCCTCGAATCGTCGCGCTGGCAGGCGACGCTCGGCAAGCGCGTCTGCCGGCTGCGCGTCACCGACGAGGCCGGGCTGCGCATCGGCATCCTGCGCGCACTCGGCCGCTACCTGGGCAAGTTCGTGTCGGCCTTCATCCTGGGCATCGGCTTCCTGATGGTCGGCTGGACCCGCCGCAAGCAGGGGCTGCACGACATCATGGCCGACACGCTGGTCATGCGCCTGCGACCGGCCGACACGGTGTTCGGCTTCCAGCCGCCGCAGGCCCCACCGGGTTGAGCCCGTCGGTAACGGTTCGAGTATTGCGCGGGCCGGTGCAGGAAGCGTCTTATGCGGTGTGTCGCGTCCGGTGCCGCCGGGCGGCCGCGACGCACCGTCACACCTGAGGAACGATGAACCAGACCGTCATGCCGGACAGCCTGCGCCCGGATCCGTCGGCGCCATCCTCGCCGGATCTGCGTCGGGTCGGCGCCCATCCCGATCACTGGTATCCGCTCGCCTGGTCACGCGAGCTCAAGACCGGCGGCACGCTCGCCGTGTCGTTCGCCGGCGACCCGATCGTGCTGGTGCGGCCAAAGACCGGGCCGGTGTTCGCGCTGGAGGATCGCTGCGCGCATCGCCAGGTGCCGCTGAGCAAGGGCACGGTGGATGGCTGTGCCGTGCGCTGCTGCTACCATGGCTGGGCCTACGCGGCGTCCGGCCAGTGCGTCGACGTGCCGTATCTGGGCAAGGACAAGCTGCCGAACGGCGTGAAGTCCTATCCGTGCCGCGAGCGCGACGGGCTGATCCTGGTGTTCCCGGGCGAGGCGTCGCTGGCCGACAGCGTGCCGCTGCCCGGCCTCGGCTCGATCGCCAACCCGAAATACAAGACCCGCCGCTTCGGCCGCACCGTCGGCTGCCACTACAGCTTCATGCACGAGAACCTGATGGACATGAACCATCAGTTCATGCACTCCAAGCAGATGGGCCAGATGAAGCCCCGCGTGCTCGGCCAGAGCCGCGGCGAGGACTGGTGCGAGGTGAAGTACAGCTTCAAGCGCACCGGGGGCAAGCAGCCGCTCGGCGAGGCGGTGATCTTCGGCGAGCGCCGCTCGGGCGAGAAGAACACCGCCGAGCGCGACATCATGACCATACGCACGGAATATCCCTACCAGACGCTGCGCATCCAGACCGGGGACGAGGATCCGGTGATGGATCTGTGGATCGTCTACGTGCCGCTCGACCGCGAGCAGAGGACCAACCGCGTGTTCGGGCTGCTGTCGGTCCGCAAGCCGAAGATCCCCGGCATCCTGAATGTCGCCTGGCCGCTGCTGGTGCTGTTCACCGAGCGGATCTTCGGCGAGGACCGCGAGATCGTCGAGATGGAGCAGGCCGCCCACGACGCGCAGGGGCGGGACTGGAACCAGGAGGTGTTCCCGGTGATTCGGTCGCTGCGCTCGCTGCTGGTGTCCTGCGGAATCGACAGCACCGCGACCGCCGCTTGAGCGCATGACCGCCGACATCGCTGCGGCGATGTCGCCGGCCGGCGCGCCGGAGCCGGCCGCCGGGCATGGTCCGGCCCTGCAGCTCACCACCGCCCGCTACACGCTGCGTCCGCTGCGGGCCGACGATGCCGGGACGATCCATCGGCTGGTCAATGACTGGGGCGTGGTGCGTATGCTCAGCCGCCTGCCCTTCCCCTATCCGCGCAACCTGACCGACGAGTGGATCGCCTCCACCGCGCTGCAGATGCAGGACGGCCGCGCCTGGCACTTCGCCATCATCGACCAGGCGACGACGCCCGCGTGCCTGCTCGGCTGCCTCGGCATCCGCATCGATGCCGGCACGCGAAGCGGCGATCTCGGCTACTGGATCGGCCGCAGCTTCTGGAACAAGGGCGTCGCCGGCGAGGCGGCGGGACGCCTGTCGCACTGGGCGCTGGCCAACCTACCGATCGACCGCCTGACCGCGCAGGTCGCCACCGACAATCCGGCCTCCTCGGCGGTGCTGCGCCGGATCGGCTTCCGCGAGGTCGGCAGCGGACGGCAGCCGTTCCTCGCCCGCGGCGGCGAACACCCGGTGCTCCTGTTCGAGGCGCGACACGACGATCTGTCGGCCGTCGCCGGGCCGCGCGTCCCGGAGGGCGCCCCGGTTGCCGCTGCCTCCGGCCCGCGCCGCACCCTGCTGGTTGCCGCCTGCGCGCTGATCGACGGCGACGGCCGCGTGCTGCTGGCCAGGCGTCCGGAGGGCAGGCGCATGGCCGGGCTCTGGGAGTTTCCCGGCGGCAAGCTCGAGCCGGACGAGACGCCGGAACAGGCGCTGATTCGGGAGCTGCGCGAGGAGCTCGGCATCGACGTGTCGGAAGCCTGCCTGGCGCCGTTCGCGTTCGCGAGCCACGCCTACAGCGACTTCCACCTGCTGATGCCGCTCTATCTGTGCCGGCGCTGGACCGGCGTTCCGGCGGCGCGCGAAGGCCAGACCCTGGCCTGGGTCGCGCCGGACGCGCTGGGCGGCTACCCCATGCCCGACGCCGACAAGCCGCTGGTGCCGCTGCTGCGCGATCTTCTGTAGCCGGTGCGGCTGCCCGGGCCGGCAGGCGCGGTCATGGCCGATGCCGGTTCCCGACGGACGGCCGCGCGACGCAATCCGTCGCCTTGCGCACCGGATTGCTGGTCAATGGCGATTTATTTGAAGGCCTCACAGGCTGCTGCGCAACTGTGCCCGTATCCGGGCGCTGCAAGCCGCATGCGAAACTCGGCACGATGCATCAACGGTTCGCCGTGACAGACCTGCTGTCCACCCCCACGCAGGAGGAGCAGGTGCTCAGGCTGCACGCCGAACGCGTGCAGGTCGACCGGCGCTCGCTCGATACCGGCACGGTCAAGATCGCCGTTGTCACCCACGCGCGCGACCAGATCGTCGACGAGACGCTGTCCACCGTCACGGCCGCGGTCGAGCATGTTCCGATCGGCCGGATCGTCGACGAGATGCCGCCGGTTCGCCAGGAAGGCGACACGACGATCATCCCGGTGGTCGAGGAGATCGTGGTTACGCGCCTGTTCCTCCGGGAGGAGGTGCGCATCACCCGCGTGACCTCAACACGTCGCCATCAGGAGACCGTGGTCCTTCGCACCGAGGAGGCGGTCGTCACCCGCAGCGGCCAGGACACCACGTCGTCCGAACCGAACTTCGCCCAACACCCTGCAACCATCGGAAGCACAGATCATGGCCAGTGAAACGATTGTCGCCGTCTTCGACACCGCAGCCCATGCGGAAGCCGCCATCGCCGACCTGGTCGCGCATGGCGTGCCGTCGACCTCCATCGAGCACTACGCGCAGACGAACCAGTCGGTCGGCGCGACCACGACCGGTGCCGATGTGCCGACCACCCAGCACAAGGGTCTCTGGGCCTGGCTGACCGGCGAAGGCGAGACCACCGCGCAGCACAATGATCTGTATGACCAGAGCATCCAGTCCGGCAGCACCGTCGTCACCGTGATCAGCGACGGCGTCAACGTCGACAAGATCTACAGCGTGCTCGAGACCCACAACCCGGTCGACCTGGACGAGCGTCATTCCACTTACGCCGCGAGCGGCGCCTATGGCGCGACCGCGGGAGCCATGACCGGCATGGCGACCGGTGCCACCACGGGCACCATGGCAGCCCCGGCCGTCGGCGCGACGGCCACGGGTAACGAGGAGGTGCTGGCGCTGTCGGAGGAGTCCCTGCAGGTCGGCAAGCGCGCGGTCGATCGCGGCACCACCCGCGTTCGCCGCTATGTCGTCGAGCGTCCGATCGAGGAGCAGATCCGCCTGCGCAACGAGACCGTCTCGGTGTTCCGCCGTCCGGTCACCGCCGGCGCCGCGGTCGGCACCGATGCGTTCACCGACCGCGTGATCACCATGAAGGAGACCGACGAGGAGGCCGTGGTCGCCAAGTCGGCGCACGTGGTCGAGGAAGTCGTGGTGCAGAAGGCGGTCGAGGAGCGCGTCGAGACCATCCACGACACGCTGCGCCGCGAAGAGGTCGAGATCGCCGGGCCGACGACGACCGGGGCCACCACCACCACGACCGGGACGACCACCGGCGCCAGCGGCATGACCAAGCCGACCGGCAAGCCGCTCGCCGGCATCTAGCCGCCGCGCCGGGATCGCGACCGGAAGCGCGTCTTCCGGCCGCAGTCTGAGCTTTCGTTCGCCGCCGGGATCATCCCGGCGGCAACGTCATGTACAGCACTCGGCGCCGGCCCGGCGACGGCGCTCCTCGATCAATCGATGAGCCAGCGCAGCGACCGACGCAGGGCGGCCGTTGCATCGCGCTCGAACCATTGTCCATGCGCGAACACGACACGCTCGGGCCGCAGGGCCAGCAGCCGCGATGCCGCCTGTGTTGCTGCCTGCCGGCGCAGCCTGATCACCGCCCGCAGATAGGGCGGCGGCATGCCATCCGGCGCCGTGACCCCGAACAGCCGGGCCAGCGGACGCAGCATCGCCGGCAGCTTCGACGGCTCCAGGTTCAGCACCAGGTCGGTCAGCATCAGCGTCCGGCTCGGCGCGTGGAACAGCGCCAGCTCCAGGAACCCGAGGCCTCCCGGCACCGGCAGGAGCGTGACCGCATCGCCCCACTCGGCGGGCGCGGCCGTGCCGAGGTCGCGGTTCAGCCGCACGCCGCTGCGGCGAACCTGACGGCGCTGCCGCAAGCCGGGAACGGCCCAGCTCGTCGCCTCCGGGCAGGCCGTCTGCCAGTCCTTGAGGAACATCCAGTGCGCGACGTTGGGCGCCACCAGATGACGGACCGGCCCCAGCGCCTCCAGCTCGCGCCGCAGCGCGTGGCTGAACCGGGTCGGGGAATGCAGCAGCACCTCGCCGCCCGGCAGGCGCACGACCGTCATCCGCACCGGCAGCATCAGCCCGAGCGGACCGGACAGCAGGCTGTCGACGATGAAGACGTTCTCGGCCACCGGCTTGAGCACGTCGAGCGGCGCGTAGCCGGCGATCTCGGCCGACCGCGCCTCGCCGCCGATCAGCCGCCCGACCGGGCCCGACCCCTGCCCCGGTCCGCTCGCCGGGCTGTCGTCGCTCAGCGACACCACCGCCAGCTCCGTCAGGCCGATGGCGGCCAGAAGCAGACGCCAGCCGGTCGGCTGCCCGCGCAGCAGCAGCCCCGCAGCGCAGAGGGCAGCCCCGCCGGCGGCGTCGAGTGCCAGATGGCGTCGCATCGTCAGCACGGCGCGGAGGCCCGCCTCGTAGTCGGTCAGCAGCGCGTAGCCCGCATGGGCCGCGCCGGCGGCGCCGAGGACGCGTCCGATCGGCCTCGGCAGCCGTCCGCCTGCCGCCAGCCCGGCAAGCCCTGCGGCAACGCCGTAGTCGATCAGTCCATGCAGCCGGGTCGGGATCGCCATCGTCAGTCTGCCTCGATGTCACGCGACGCCCAACGGCTGACGGGCGGAATCGATGCCGGCCGATCGCACCGGTCCGGCGGCGGCCGTCAGCTGCCGGCGCGGAACAGGCTCTGCGGCATGCCCGGCACCTCGACCCGGAAGCGGAACAGCCCCCCGGCCCAGGGGCTGCCGCTCGAGCATGTCGGCGGCCAGGCCCTTGCGGGATGTGGTGACGCAGGCCGTGCGGCGATCGTGATCCCCGAAGGCGATCTTGGTGACACGCCGGCAGCCCAGCGCCACCTCGCCATCCGGGGTGCCGTCGGGCCGGAAGCGCCGGATCGCACCGCCTGCGAACAGCGCCACCCAGAGGATGCCCTCCGCATCGAGCGCCAGCCCGTCCGGATGGTCCTGCTCCAGCCGGGCGAAGATCCGCCTGTTCGCGACCGTGCCGGCCGGCGTCAGGTCGAAGACGTAGATGCAGCCGGTCGCGGTGTCGTTGTGGTAGAGCCCGCCGCGCACCGGATCGATCGCCGGCCCGTTGCTGACGGTATCGCCGCCATCCATCGGCTCCGGCACCGGATCGGGGCCGAGCCCGGTCAGCCGATACAGCGATCCGGTCGCCTCCTGCTCAGGATCGTGCATGGTGCCGAACCACAGCCGCCCGGCCGCGTCGACACAGCCGTCATTCAGCCGGTTGCGGTCGAGCATCGGCTCGATGCGGTGCAGCGGGCCGAACCGGCCGTCGGCCGGATCGAAGCGGCGCAGCCCGTCCTCGAGCCCGCACGGATATCCGCCGCCCTCGACCGGCACGATGAAGGTGGGTCGGGCCGGCGCCGGCCAGCTCGACCGCTCGCCGGTCCCGGGCACCAGCCGGTGGACGCGTCGACCGAGGATGTCGACGAAATACAGCGCCGCCTCGGCCTCCGACCAGATCGGGCCCTCGCCGAGCTCCGCCTTCAGGTCCCAGATGCACTCGGGTTCGGAAACGCGTTCATGTCTCACCTGTTGCACGCTCGGGCGCTGCAGCCCATCGCGGCGGACGCCGAGCCGGAGTTTCATCACCCATGACCAATCCCACCGCCTGCGTCGTCGTCATCGGCAACGAGATCCTGTCCGGCCGCACCCAGGATGCCAACGTGCAGTTCCTGGCCACCCGGCTCGGCGCGCTGGGCATCGGGCTGCGCGAGGTGCGGGTGATTCCCGACATCCGCCAGACCATCATCGACACGGTCAACGAGATGCGGGCCCGGTTCGATCATGTGTTCACCACCGGCGGCATCGGCCCCACCCACGACGACATCACCAGCCCCTGCATCGCCGAGGCGTTCGGCGTGCCATGGGAGCCGCATGCGGCCTCGATGCAGGCCATGGCTGCGCTGTTTCCCGAAGGCGGCTTCAATGCGGCCCGCCAGCGCATGGCGACGCTGCCGCAGGGCGCGATCCCGATCGAGAACAGCGTGTCGGTGGCGCCGGGCTTCTCGATCGGCAACGTCCATGTCATGGCCGGCGTGCCGCGAATCATGCGCGCCATGTTCGACGCGCTGGAGCCGCGCCTCGGTCGGGCGAGCCCGGTCCGGTCGACCGCGGTTCATGCCGAACGCCTGTCGGAGGGCGCGCTCGCCGATGGCCTGGAGCGCATCCAGGACGCGCATCCGCAGCTCGATGTCGGATCCTATCCCTACGAGCGCCCGGACGGTCGTCGCGGGGTGGCCCTGGTCGCCAAGGGCATCGACGAGGCAGCGCTCGCCGCGGCGCACGACGCGATCGTCGCCCTGATCACCGCGATGGAGCGCACGCCGGTCGAGGGCGAGCCGCCGCCCTGAGCCGCGGCCTGCACGGATCAGCCCAGGGTCGGGCGCACGTCGCCAGGCGCGGCGCCGCAGCGGCTCCCGATCAGCGCCGGCACCGGCCGGGGAACGCGCGACGCGGCATCCGGCGGCCGGCGCGTGGTGCATCGGCGGACGCCCGGATCGTCCGGAAGCCGGGCCCGGACGGCAAGCGGCGCATGGGCCAGCACCAGGCGCCGCTGCCGGAGGTTCATCGCCTGCCAGGCGAGCTCCGGGGTGGCGGCGCGCTGCGGCAGCTCGGACGGACATCCCAGGATGAGCGCGATCTGCACCCGCTCGGGCTGGGTGGTGATCGTCCACAGCGTCTGCAGGCCGAGATAGTCGGCCCGTATCAGCCGCACGGCTTCGAGCACCTTCATGCGCCGGCGCGTCCGCAGCGGCGGCCAGCCCCGGAGGGTGGCAAGGCGGTCGCGGCACGAAGTCTGGCAGGCCGTCCCATCGTCATCTGCCTCATCCAGCGTGCCCGCCACCATGCTGGCGGGCCGTCCTGGCGAAGCATGCGCCGGACAGGCTGACAAAGGCTTAACGCGTCCCGGCTGTTGCCGACCGGACGCCGCGGTCAGATCGATCCCAGGCGACCCATCGCCAGATACTTCTCCCGCCGCTGCGCCTTCAGGGCGGCCGGGTCCAGCAGGCAGAGCCCGGGCAGTGCCGCCGCCAGCACCCGGCGCACCGACTGCATGGCGGCCTCCGGGTCGCGCTGCGCGCCGCCGAGCGGCTCGGGCACGATCTCGTCGATCAGCTTGAACTGCTTCAGGTCCTGCGCGGTCAGCCGCAGCGCCTCCGCCGCCGCCGTCGCCTGGGTGGTGTCGCGCCAGAGGATCGAGGAGCAGGCTTCCGGCGTGATCACCGAGTAGATCGCATGCTCCAGCATGAACACGCGGTCGCCGGCCGCCAGCGCGATCGCGCCGCCGGAGCCGCCCTCGCCGATCACGGTGGCCAGGATCGGCACCGGCGAGGTCAGGCAGGCGTCGAGCGACCGGGCGATCGCCTCCGCCTGGCCGCGCGCCTCGGCATCGATGCCCGGGAACGCGCCCGGCGTGTCGACGAAGGTCAGGATCGGCAGGCCGAACCGGCCGGCGAGTTCGATCAGCCGCACCGCCTTGCGGTAGCCCTCGGGCCGGGCCATGCCGAAATTGTGCCGCAGCCTGGTGTCGAGATCCGAGCCGCGCTCGGTGCCGATCACCACCACCGACCGGCCGTCGAACCGGCCGAGCCCGCCGACCACCGCCTCGTCCTCGGAATGGGAGCGGTCGCCGGCGAGCGGCATGTAGTCGGTGATCAGCGCGCCGATATAGTCGAGCGCATGCGGCCGCTGCGCATGGCGGGCCACCTGCACCTTCTGCCAGGGCGTGAGCTTGGCATAGGTCGCGCGAAGCTGCTTCTCCGCCTTGTCCTCGAGCCGCGCCACCTCCTCTGCGATCGGCAGGCCGGGGGTCGCGTCGTTGGGATGGTCCGGCAGGGTGGAGGGTTCCGACATCCGCCGGAGCTCGTCGATCTTGCTCTCGAGTTCGGCGATCGGCTTTTCAAAATCAAGGAACTGACGCATGGCCCGCGGGCTTTAGCACAGTTCCGTCAGCCGCGAAGACCCCGCTCCCGGCAGCCGCCGCCGCCAGCGGATGGTGCGCTTCCACCAGCCGCTGCAGCCGTTCGGCCAGCACATGGGTGTAGATCTGGGTGGTGGCGATGTCGGCATGGCCGAGCAGCCGCTGCAGGCTGCGCAGGTCGGCGCCGTGCGCCAGCATGTGGCTGGCGAACGAGTGCCGCAGCACGTGCGGCGACAGCCGGTCCGGGTCGAGACCCGCCTTCAGGGCCGTCTCGTGCAGGATGCGGTCGAAGCCCTGGCGCGTCATCGCCCGGCGCGGATCGCGGCCGGCGAACAGGAACGGGCTGGCCGGTCGATCGGGCGCGCGTTGCAGCTCGGCCGACACCAGCGCCCGGGCGGCGTCGCGGGCGGCATCGGACAGCGGCACCAGCCGCTCGCGTCCGCCCTTGCCGCGCACCAGCAGCACCATGCCGTCGCCAGACAGTGCCGCGCGGCGCAGCCCCAGCATCTCGGAGATGCGCAGGCCGGTGGCATACAGGATCTCGAGTGCGGCCAGCGCCACCACCTGCCGCCTCGCGGGCAGCCCGCCGCCGGGTGCCGCCGCCTGCAGCAGAGCCGCGACCTCGCTCTCGCTCAGGAAGCGGGGCAGCGTGCGGCCGGCGCGCGGCGCCTCGAGCCGCGACGTCGGATCGTCGGGCCTGATGCCCTCGCGCGCCAGGAAACGATGGAACTGGCGCAGGCAGGACAGCCGGCGCGCGGCGGTCCGGGCAGACAGGCCGGTCTGCGCCAGCCGCGTCATGTAGCCGGCCAGCATCTCGGCCGAGACCGACGCCGCGGCCCCGCCGGCGTTTGCGAACGCGGTGAAGTCCGCCAGGTCCGCCGCGTAGGCCTTGAGCGTGTTCGGCGCAGCGCCGCGTTCGGCGGCGAGCATTTCCAGGAATGCCTCCTGGTGCCGCGAATCGGCCACCGGCCTTCGACCGCGCTAGGACGGCGACGCGGCGAGCTTGGCGACCGGCACCAGCTGATGCACGGGATGCATCGCCGGCCGCGGCGGAAACGCGCCCAGGGACAGGAACCCGCCTGCCAGCACGACGACGCCGACACCCAGCACGATGGCAAACACCCGGCGCATGACCCGCTCCACTCCAGGCCCGCCGCGGGCAGCGGCCGGGCAGCGGCAATGGCCGCCCCCCTGGCTCTATGGTAGCGTGAGCATCATGTCACGCTCCGTCGACGCGCTGCAGCATGCCGAGGCGTCCGCACGCGCCCCGGCGCCTGGGCGGGGTGCCGTTCCGGGCCGGTCCGTGGTGCTGGTCGGGTTGATGGGAGCCGGCAAGACCACGGTCGGTCGCCGGCTCGCGGCACGGCTGGGCATCCCGTTCCGCGATGCCGACCTGGAGGTCGAGCGGGCCGCGGGCATCACCGTCTCGGAGCTGTTCGCCCGCTACGGCGAGGCCGAGTTCCGGCGCGGCGAGCAGGGCGTGATCCGCCGGCTGCTGTCCGGCGAGCCGATCGTGCTGGCCACCGGCGGCGGCGCCTTCATGGACCCGGGCACGCGCGCGACGATCCGCAAGCGCGCAGTGTCGGTCTGGCTGCGCTGCCCGCTCGACGTGCTGGTGCGACGGGTCGGCGGCCGCGGCCATCGTCCGCTGCTCGCCGGCGGGCGGCCGCGCGACATCCTCGGCGCGCTGATCGAGCGCCGTCATCCGATCTATGCCGAGGCCGAGCTGATCGTGGACTGCAACGACGAGGGCGTGGACCACACGGCCGGGCTGGTTCTGGGCGCGCTGGCGCAGCATGTGGCGCCGCACCGGCTCGAGGTGGCGCTCTCCGACCACCGCTACGAGGTGGTGATCGGTCGCGGCCTGGTGGCGCGGGCGGGCGCGCTGCTGGCTCCGGTGCTGCCGCAGAAGCGCGCGGTCGTCGTCACCGACGAGACCGTGGCCGCCCTGCATCTGCCGGCGCTCGTCGCCAGCCTGGCCGAGACCGGAATCGAGGCGATGCCGATCGTGGTGCCGCCGGGCGAGTCGTCCAAGAGCCTGGCCGTCTATGGTCAGCTCACCGACTCGATCCTGGCGCTCGGGGTGGAACGCCGCACGGCGGTGATCGCGCTCGGCGGCGGCGTGATCGGCGACCTGGCGGGATTCGCCGCCGCCTCGGTGCTGCGCGGCATGCCGTTCGTGCAGATCCCGACGACGCTGCTGGCGCAGGTCGATTCGAGCGTCGGCGGCAAGACCGGGATCAACACCCGGGCCGGCAAGAACCTGCTGGGAGCGTTCCATCAGCCGATCGCGGTTCTGGCCGACAGCGACATGCTGGCGAGCCTGCCGCTGCGCGAGCTGCGCGCGGGCTATGCCGAGATCGTCAAGGCCGGGCTGATCGGGGATGCCTCGCTGTATGCCTGGTGCGAGGCCAATGGCGCCGCGATGCTCGCAGGCGACGCCGCGCTGCGGGCCGAGGCCGTGCGGCGGGCCTGCGCCTTCAAGGCCCAGGTGGTCAGCGGCGACGAACGCGAGCAGGCGTCGGACGGCGGCCGCGCGCTGCTCAATCTCGGACACACCTTCGGGCACGCGCTCGAGGCGGAGATGGGCTTCGACGGCAGCCTGCTGCATGGCGAGGCGGTCGGCATCGGCATGCTGCTCGCCATGCGCCTCTCGGTCAGGCTCGGCCTGTGCGCGCCCGCGGCGGCCGAACGGGTGGCGCGGCATCTGCGCGATGTCGGCATGAAGACCATGATCGCCGAATGCGGCCGCCCGCTCGCGGCGCCAGCGCTGGTCGCGCATATGCGGCACGACAAGAAGATGCGCGACGGCCGGCTCGCCTTCGTGCTGATGCGCGGCATCGGGCAGGCCTTCACCACCCGCGATGTCGAGACCGACGACGTCCTGGCCCTGCTTCACCAGCAAGGCTGCGACGCCCACCGGCCCGGTGCGACAGCCTAAAGGATCTGTAACCCGTTCGCCACAATGCGCCTCACGCGTTCGTGTTGTTGCAGATGGAGAACCAGATTGTAACGAGGCTTAAGCCGCGGAAATCCGCCATTCTTGGCCAGTTCATTAGGATATCGCATTAAACTGTGGCTTCTCCAGCACAGTGACCGGATCGAATGGTGCGGTGCCGCGGTCTGGCTCTCTCAATCGGCAACCGAACGAACTATACGGTGGTTACGCATCCCGATGAGGCTGTGTCGCCGATGGTTGGTGGCCGGACGAACGGACCCTAGAAGGACGAGACAATGCGTCTGCGCACGGCACTACTCGCAACAACTTTGCTGGCGGCAAGCTCTGCCGCGGCGATCGCCCAGCCGGTGGTCGGCCCCTATGTCAGCCTCGGCGGCGGCTACAACCTGCGCCAGAGCCAGGGCGCCCATTACAGCCCGAACTCTGTTGCCCAGGGTTACAACGGCACCGATGCGATCGGCGCTGCCGGCAGCAAGTCGACCTTCCGCTTCGGCGACGGCTTCAACGGCGAAGGCTCCATTGGTTGGGGCTTCGGCAACGGTCTCCGCACCGAGATCCAGGGCGCCTACTACTACAACAACGTGAACCATCGCTCGGGCACGCCGGTCACCGGCGTCACCTCCGGCCATGCCGAGAGCTACGGCGCGCTGGTCAACGTCCTGTATGACCTCGACTTGGCGCAGTTCGGCCTCGTTCTGCCGGTGACCCCGTATGTCGGCGTCGGCGCCGGCTACCTGTGGAACCACCTGTCGCCCTTCACCACCCAGTATTCGGACGGCAACATCGACCGTACCGGCGGCACCAACGGCTCGTTCGCCTACCAGGGCATCGTCGGCGCGGCCTACAACATCGCTCCGGTCCCGGGCCTGGCGCTTACCGCCGAGTATCGTTTCCTTGGCCAGCTCGACCAGGAGGCCTACGAGTCGACGTCCTTCACGCCGACCGGCGTCCACAAGGGCAATGCCGACTTCAACGACCAGTTCAACCACAGCTTCATGCTGGGACTGCGCTACGCCTTCAACACGGCGCCGCCGCCGCCGCCGCCGCCCGCTCCGGTCGTTCCGGCAGCACCCCCGGCCGAGGCACGGACCTACCTGGTGTTCTTCGACTGGGATCGCTCTGAGCTGACCTCGCGTGCCCGCGAGATCGTTGCCCAGGCGGCGCAGGCCTCGACCCACGTGCAGACCACCCGCATCGAGGTCAACGGCTATGCCGACACCTCCTCGATCCATGGCGGCGCGCGTGGCGCTCGCTACAACCAGGGCCTCTCGGTCCGCCGCGCCCAGACGGTCAAGGCCGAGCTGATCCGCGACGGCGTGCCGGGCAGCGCGATCGACATCCACGGCTACGGCGAGACCCACCCGCTCGTCGCCACCGGCCCGAACGTTCGCGAGCCGCAGAACCGTCGCGTCGAGATCATCCTGCACTGATCTCTGTCGCCTCGACGACAGACGGGAGGGGGCGCCATTCGGCGCCCCTTTCTCGTTCAGCCGCTCACCGGTTCGCAAAGCGCTTGTCTCGCGACCGGCATCGGCGTTACCGAGCACATCGTGAGCGACAGCATCCTCGATCCCCACCGCCCGATCGGCCCAGGCGACATCCCGTTCGACTCGGTGATGGCGGTCGAGCGTTCGCTGCCATCCGCCGACGCCTCGGCCGTCGACCCGGTGGTCGCGGCGGCCAGCGCCGGGCAGTCCCGCCTCCTGTCGCTGGCGTCGCAGATGCTCAAGTTCGGCACCGTCGGCGGCCTCGGCTTCCTGTGGGACACCTCGACGGTCTATCTGCTGCGGCCGGTGGTCGGCTTCACCGTCGCCACCCTCGCCGCCTACTTCATCGCAGCGACCATGAACTGGACCCTGAACCGGCTCTGGACCTTCCGCGGCCATGGCAGCCGCGACAGCCTGCTGCGGCAATGGCTGAACTTCCTGGGCGCCAACGGGCTGGGATTCGTGCTGAACCGCAGCGCGGTCTTCGCGCTGGCCTGGACGAGCCCGTTCTGCCTCACCCATCCGGTGGTCGCACTCGCCGTCGGCTCGCTGACCGGCATGTCCGCGAACTTCACCCTGTCGCGCAGGCTGGTGTTCCGCTGAGGCGGCCACGGTGCGGTGCGGCGTTAGGCCGATCCCGCCTCAGGTCCAGTAAAGCGTTCGCGCAGCCGGCAGGTGCTGGGCCAGGGACGCGGTGATCACGCCGCGCATCGCCGTCATCTCGGCGCGCGGCAGCACCCATTTGCCGGTGCCGAACTTGGTCAGCTTCCGCGTCCGGCTCGCCTCGTCCAGGTCCAGCGAGCTGCCTGGATACCAGCCGGTCAGCACGGCCTTCGACTTGTCGGTGAAACGATGGGTGATCAGCTCCACCGTCAGGTCCGGCAGGGCAATCCCGTCGAGGGCCTCGGCCACGTCGGCAAGCAGCCGGTCATACTCGGTCCGCCAGTTCGGCAGCGGCAGGATCGGCGCGATCGTGAGACCGACCGGATAGCCGGCCTGCGCCATCGCCCGCAACGCCGCCAGCCGACGCACCATACGCGGCGCCCCGCCCTCGTAACGCTCGCCGCCCTTCGAGTTCAGCGAGAACCGGACGCGGGTGCGGCCGCCATGCGGCAGCGACAGCAGCGGCTCGACCGCATCGAACTTCGTGGTGAAGCGCAGCTGCACCGGGGCGTCCCACGCGCCGAAATGGCGGATGCAGGCCTCCAGGCTTCCGGTCAGGTGCTCGATGCCGAGCGGATCGGTATAGCAGGAGCACTCGAACGTCGTGCCCTCGCTTGCCCGGGCTTCCGACCGTGACGTGACCTGACCCTGTCCCAGCACCGGCGCCAGCTCGGCCAGGATCTCGGGCAGGTTGGCATAGGCGCGGACGATCGGCGGACCGCTGAGCGAGCCGGCGAGATAGCAGTACTGGCAGTGCGCCGGGCAGCCCTCGGCGAGGTCGAAGCGCCAGTCGGCGCTGGGCGGGATCGGATCCGGACGTCGTCGGCTCGGCGACGCCACCACCACGGCCAGGGTGGTCTTGGCGTCGCGGTAGCTGTCCGGCAGCCCGGACAGCCGATCCGCCGGCAGGCGCACGATCTCGGAACCAGCCGCCGCCGCCCGGTCGACCATGGCGGCGCCGTGGGCGAATCCGAGCGCTGCCGGCGTCACCAGAACGCGCTTGGGGATCCAATGTCGGTCTGTGACCATGCCGTTCATGTCGGGCGCGATCGGCATGGAACAAGGTGTCCGATCGCTCAGCCGGCGGTTCTGCTCCAGTCGTCGAGCCGAGCCTGGGCGATTCGCGCAGCCTCGCTCCCGGCGGCGGCCGTCAGCACGCGCTGCAGGCAGCGGGTCGCCTGAAGCGCGCGCCCGAGACCGTGATTGAGCTCGGCCGCATCAAGCCAGTTGGCCATCACGTCGGGCGCGATCAGCAGCATGCCCTCGAGCGACCCGAGTGCCGCCTCGACCTCCCCTGCCAGCAGGCGACGCTGCACGAGGTTGCGCTGCAGCCGGAGCAGCACGTCGCGAGTCGACATCGGCCGGGTCATGCCGGCCTGCAGCGCCACCCCGCTGCCGCCGACCCGCTGCAGCAGCGACAGCAGCTGCACGCTGCCGAGGGTGGCGCCTTCGCCGAACGGATCGATCAGCATGCGCCGCGGCTGCCTCGACCGGCCCGCCTCGCCGGCCGCCATGCCACGGTCGGAGGGGGCCTGCAGGGACAACAGGAAGTGACCCGGGAAGTCGATGCCGTGCCCGTCCCATCCGGCGGCCCGGATGCAGTGCAGCCAGATGACGCCCAGCGCCACCGGCAGGCCGCGACGACGCTCGACGACCCGGATCAGGTTGGCGTTGTCGAGATCGTCGTAGCGCTCGACATCGCCACGATAGCCGTGCCGGGCATGGATCAACCCGGCCAGCGCGCCGATCCGCGCCTCCTGCGATCGGCCCGACATCACGGCGCCGACCAGGGCGGCGTCGCGCGCCAGCACCGACAGATGCTCGGACGCCGCCTCCCAGTCCGCCGCCGCCGCATCGAGCCGCGCGAGCTGCAGGGCGGCCGGCGCCGGATCGATCTCCACGTCGGGCAGCATCCCGATCGCCGCCAGCGCGTCGCCTGCCTCCGCCATGACCGGTCTCCTTCCTCGCGGCCGCTGCAGACCCGCATCTGCTGCGACCGGCGCGCCGAGAGACGGTTGTAGCGTCTGCGGCGCGCGAGCCAAATCCCGATGCCAGCGGTCAGCCGTGCTGGTGCCGGTCATCCTCGTGAACGATCACCGCCCCGAGCAGGTCGAGCATGCGCTCGTGATGCCCTTCGCCGCCGGTCGGGGAGGCCGCGAGGTCGATGCCGGCAAGCGGGTTCCGCGACGCGGTGGTGCCGGCAAAACCCATCGACCAGGCCGGGAAGCCGCGATCCTCGATATGTTCGGCCTGCAGCACGGCGACGTCGCGATGCCGGTGATCGCACTGGATGCGCTCGAACGTCTCGCTGACCGTATCGATCGGCCCTTCCAGCACCTGGGCGAAGCATCCGTGGCTGAACAGCAGCCGCCGGTGATGCCGGCCCGGGCGTTCCGGCGCGATGCCGTCAGGATGCGGTGGATTTCCTCATCCGCCGCCTGCAGCCCGTCCGGCATCTGCGTGCGGCTGCAGTAGAGGAGGCGGTAAAGCGTGTGCATGGCGGTCTGCCTCTGCTCGGTTGATGGCGCCCGGTGTCGCGGCCGGGAACTCGCTCAGCAGACGGTCGATCTGCCCGGCTGCGACCGGCCGGCTGAACAGGAAGCCCTGAACCGAACTGCAGCCCTGGGCGCGGATGCGCGCCAGCTGCTCGATGGTCTCGACGCCCTCCGCGATGGTCACCATCCCGAGGCTGATGCCGAGCGCGCTGATGGCCCGGATGATGGCATTCTGGCTGGACAGGTCGCCGTCGCCCGTCACGAACGACCGGTCGATCTTGAGCTTGTCGAAAGCAAAGCTCTGCAGCTGGCTCAGCGAGGAATAGCCGGTGCCGAAATCGTCTATGGCCTTGAGCTGGCGCAGCGCCGTCAGCACCGCCCGCTCGTTGGCGAGCAGCGAGCTTTCGGTGATCTCGATCTCCAGCCGTCGTCCCGGCAGGCCGGTCAGCCGGAGCGTGCGCTCGACGCAGTCGATCAGCCTGGGAAGATCCTCGAACTGGTTCGGCGACACGTTGACGGCGACCGTCACCCCGTCCGGCCACCGCGCCGCCTCGCGACAGGCCTCGCGCATGACCCACTCGCCAAGCGGCACGATCAACCCGATCTCCTCGGCCAGCGGGATGAAGTCCGCCGGCGAGACGAGGCCGCGTTCGGGATGGCGCCAGCGCAGCAGCGCCTCGAATCCGGCGATCGCGTTGGTGTCGAGGTCGATCTGCGGCTGATAGTTCAGCTCGAACTCCTGCAGCGCCAGCGCCTTGCGAAGGTCGATCTCCAGCGACCTTCGCGCCGAGGCGCGGCTGTCCATCTCCCGGGTGAAGAAGCGGAAGCTGCTGCGGCCGGATTTCCTGGCGTCGTACAGGGCAAGATCGGCGCTGCGCAGGAGCGTCTGGTAGTCATCGTCGTCCGGCAACGCGAGCGCCACGCCGATGCTGGCGCCGATATTCACCAGATGCCCATCGACCAGATAGGGGCGGCCGAGCACGTCGACGATGCGCGCCGCCAGATCGCCCAGCGCCGTCCGGTTCGGCATGTTCGAGACCAGCACCGCGAACTCGTCGCCGCCCAGGCGGGCCAGCAGGTCGTCCCGCCGCAGCATCGCGTGCAGACGCTTCGACACCAGTTTCAGCAGCCCGCCTCCGACAAGATGGCCGAGCGCGTCGTTCACGCTCTTGAAGCGGTCGAGATCGACCAGCAGAACCGCGCTATCGACCGCCTCAGAGGCCAGCAGGTCCGGCTGCGGCTGCGGCTGCGCGCCGGCGGCGAGGCTCGCCACGACCCGGCTGCGGAAGCGCCCGCGGGTCAGCAGCCCGGTGAGCGGATCGCGCGTCGCCTGGTCGAGCGCGTCGGCTTCCGCGGCACGCCGGTCGGTGGTTTCCTCGAAGCAAAGGAGCCAGCTTTCGTCGCCAAGTGCCAGGACGCGGAGCGTGAACACGCGGCTGCCGTCGCGCGTGCCGATGTCCACGGCACCTTGATGCTCGGCTGCGCCGTTGATCGTCGTGATGCAGGTCTCGTGGACCTGCTGCACCATGTCCTCGCTTAGCAGGGCGCTGCCGTCGAGCAGATCGAGCAGCGACATCGCCCGCGTCACCGTCCGGGACGGGATGTCCAGCACCGCGCCGATGCGGGCGTTGGCGAACAGCACGGCCATCGTGCGGTCCACCGTGGCGATCCCGGTGCCGATGCCCTCCAGCACGGCCAGCAGATGCGGTAGCCCGTGGTCCCGGGGGGTATCCTGGGCAGCCTCGCGGCTGGTAACCAAAACATCCATCCGCACGCCTCCTGCCGCCGCCGGCAGCCACGCGTGGGACTGCGGGCCTCCGGCGGACGGACCCTGACAGGCAGAGGTTGCCGACGATTCAACAACGGCGGCGGCGGGATCGATCCGGCCGGTTCGCCGTCAGGCGCCGATGCAGAACAGGGCGATCACGCAGGCGATGCCGCCAAACCAGCAGGCCGAGCGCAGGGCGGCGCGGTCGGCGAGGTAGGCGGCGCCGTAGGCGAGACGGAACAGGATGAAGAGGCCGGAGAGCCAGTCGATCCTGCCCTGCCCGGCATGGGCAAGCCCGGCCACGATCACCGCGGCGGCAAAGGCCGGAAATGCCTCGAACTGGTTGCGGTGCGCCCAGTCGGCACGCTGCCGCCAGCCTTGCAGCGCCTCCTGTCCCACCCGCGGCCGGGCGTTGTCGATCCCACCGCCGCTCTTGGCGGCACCCGTCAGCACGTAGGGCAGGATGGCTGCCACCAGGATCATCCAATAGGCGAACTGCATCGTCGGGTTCCTTGATCGTGACGGGCGGGTTATGCCGCCCTCGTCGCCGCGGCACGACTTTCGCCGGGGCGGCGGCTGCGCTAGGTCACGGTGTCACGTCCAGGACGTCTTCCGCTCGCCATGGCCTCCAGCAACGATATCCGCGCCGCCTTCCTCGACTATTTCGCCCGCCATGAGCACCGGGTGGTGCCGAGCAGCCCGCTGGTCCCGCGCAACGACCCGACGCTGCTGTTCACCAACGCCGGCATGGTGCAGTTCAAGAACGTGTTCACCGGGCAGGAAACGCGTCCGTACAACCGCGCGGCCACGGCGCAGAAGGTGGTGCGGGCGGGCGGCAAGCACAACGATCTGGACAATGTCGGCTATACCGCCCGGCACCACACCTTCTTCGAGATGCTGGGCAATTTCTCGTTCGGCGACTACTTCAAGCCGCTCGCCATCGAATTCGCCTGGACCCTGGTGACCCGGGAGTTCGGGCTGCGCCCCGACCGGCTGCTGGTCACGGTCTATTCCGAGGACGACGAGGCGGCCGCGTTGTGGAAGCGGATCGCCGGCCTGTCCGACCGCCGGATCATCCGCATCCCGACCGCCGACAATTTCTGGCGCATGGGCGACACCGGACCCTGCGGACCCTGCTCGGAGATCTTCTTCGACCATGGCGACACCGTTCCGGGCGGGCCGCCGGGCTCGCCGGGCGAGGATGGCGACCGGTTCGTCGAGATCTGGAACCTCGTCTTCATGCAGTATTTCGAGGACCCGCCGGGCACCCGCGCGCCGCTGCCGCGCCCGTCGATCGATACCGGGCTCGGGCTGGAGCGCTTCGCGGCCATCCTGCAGGGCAAGCGCGACAACTACGACACCGACACGCTGCGCGCCCTGATCCTGGCCTCGGCCGAGGCGACGGGCCAGGACCCGGACGGTCCGTTCAGGACCAGCCACCGGGTGGTGGCCGATCACCTGCGCTCGTCCTCGTTCCTGATCGCCGACGGGGTGCTGCCGGCGAGGGAGGGGCGCGGCTATGTGCTGCGCCGGATCATGCGCCGCGCGATGCGCCACCTGCACATGATGGGCACCACCGAGCCCGTGTTCCACAAGCTGGTCCCGGCGCTGGTGCGTCAGATGGGTGCGGCCTACCCGGAGCTGGGACAGTCGGAGGCGCTGATCCGCGAGACGATGCGGCTCGAGGAGGACCGGTTCAAGGCGCTGCTGGAACGCGGCCTCGGCCTGCTCGGCGACGAGACCGGCCGCCTCGGCGACGGCCAGGCGCTGTCGGGCGACGTGGCGTTCAAGCTGTACGACACCTTCGGCTTCCCGCTCGACCTGACCCAGGACGCGCTGCGCGAGCAGGGGCGGAGCGTCGATCTGGCCGGTTTCGAGAGCGCGATGCAGGCGCAGCGCACCCGCGCCCGCGCCGCCTGGGCCGGCTCCGGCGACGAGGCGACCGGACAGGCCTGGTTCGAGCTGCGCGACCGGGCGGGTGCCACCGAGTTCCTCGGCTACGCCACGGAGCGGTCCGATGCCGAGATCGTGGCGCTGGTGCTGGACGGCGCCCCGGTGACCGAGGCCGCCGAGGGGGCCGAGGTGCTGGTGCTGCTGAACCAGACGCCGTTCTATGCCGAAAGCGGCGGCCAGGTCGGCGATGCCGGCACCATCTCCGGCCCGGACTTCGAGATCGTCGTCACCGATACCCAGAAGAAGCTGGGCGAGCTGTTCGC
Organism: uncultured Acetobacteraceae bacterium; assembly: GCA_964236105.1. GTDB lineage: Bacteria > Pseudomonadota > Alphaproteobacteria > Acetobacterales > Acetobacteraceae > Lichenicola. The sequence continues at coordinate 356,205 of CAXSBC010000002.1, forward strand.
GCATGTCGGCCGGGTCGCATCCGGCACCGCGCGCGTCGGCGCCGCCGTCACCGCGCGCGTCGACCATGCCCGGCGCGGCGCCATACGCGCCCACCATTCCGCCACCCATCTGCTGCACGAGGCGCTGCGACGCCGGCTCGGCACCCACGTGGCGCAGAAGGGCAGCCTGAACGCTCCCGACCGGCTGCGCTTCGACGTCAGCCAGCCGCGTCCGGTGACGCCCGACGAGCTGGCGCTGGTCGAGACCGAGGTCAACGAGAAGATCCGCGAGAACGCCCCGGTCACCACGCGGCTGATGACCCCGGAGCAGGCGGTGGCGGACGGCGCCATGGCGCTGTTCGGCGAGAAGTACGGCGAGGAGGTGCGCGTCGTCTCGATGGGCGAGGCCATGGATGAGGGCCGTCCGGCCTATTCGGTCGAGCTCTGCGGCGGCACCCATGTGCGGCGCACCGGCGATATCGGCCTGTTCCGGATCACGTCCGAGAGCGGCGTCTCCGCCGGCGTGCGGCGAATCGAGGCGGTGACCGGACGGGCGGCCGAGCAGGCGGCGCTGCTGGTCGAGGAAAGGCTGAACCAGGTCGCGGCTCTGCTGCGGGTGCCGGCGGCCGAGGCGGCGGACCGGCTGGCGGTGGTGCTGGAGGAGCGCCGGGGGCTCGAGCGGCAGGTGTCTGAGCTGCAGCGCAGGCTGGCGACCGGCGGCAGCGGCGCCGCCATCGAGCAGATCGACGGGATCGCCTTCTCGGCGCGCAACCTGGGCGAGGTATCGCCGCGCGACCTGAAGGGACTGGCGGAGGAGGTCGGCCGGCAGATGGGGTCGGGCGTGACGGCGCTGATCTCGACGGCCGACGGCAAGGCCAGCGTGGTCGTCTGGGTGTCGCCGGATCTGGTGTCCCGGCTCGACGCGGTGGCGCTGGTGCGCGAGGCGAGTGCGGCGATGGGCGGCAAGGGCGGCGGCGGCAGGCGGGAGCTGGCCCAGGCCGGCGGGCCGGAGGCCGGGCGCGCCGAGGAGGCCTTCGCCGCCCTGCGCGCGGCCATCTCGCACGCCATGGCGGCCTGACGGCGTCCGGACCTTCAGGCCGCGTAGTCGAGGCCGATATCCAGCACCGACACCGAATGGGTCAGCCAGCCGATCGAGATCAGGTCGACGCCGGTCGCGGCCAGCGCCGGCGCGGTCTCGGGCGTCACCCGTCCGGAGGCCTCGCTGATCGCGCGGCCGTCGATCAGCCGAACCGCCTCGCGCAGCAGGTCCGGGCCCATGTTGTCGAGCAGCACCGCATCCATGCCGACCGACAGCGCCTCCTCGAGCTGCGCCAGCGTGTCGACCTCGACCTCGATCTTGACCAGGTGGCCGACCGCCCGCCGTGCCCGCTCGATGGCGACGCGGACCCCGCCGGCGATGGCGATGTGGTTGTCCTTGATCAGCACCGCGTCGTCGAGACCGAAGCGGTGGTTGGCGCCGCCGCCGACGCGCACCGCGTACTTCTGCAGGCTCCGCAGGCCGGGAATGGTCTTGCGGGTGCAGCAGACTCGCGCCCGGCTGCCCTCGATCGCCCGCACCACGCGGCCGGTCGCGGACGCGATGCCGCTCAGGTGCGACAGGTAGTTCAGCGCCACCCGCTCGCCCATCAGCACGCCGCGCGCCGGGCCCGAGATGGTGGCGATGCGGTCGCCGGGCCCGATCGCCGTCCCGTCCGGCGCCTGCACCGAGAACTCCAGCCGGGGATCGACCAGCGCGAAGGCCAGGCGGGCGAGATCGAGGCCGGCGACGATGCCGGGCTCGCGCGCCTGCAGCACGCAGCGGGTGCGCAGCCCGTCCGGCACGATGGCATCGGTGGTGATGTCGCCCGCCCGGCCGAGATCCTCCAGCAGGGCCGCCCGCACCATCGGCTCCAGCATGACGTCCGGCAGCGGGGTCACGAGGCGAGCCTGCGATCGGACGTCGATCCGGCGCGCGCCAGCGCCCCGGCCGCGGTGAGGGCCGTGCGGACGGGCGTGGCCGCGCGGCCGGGATGGTCGGTGCGGAAATGGCCGCCACGGCTTTCGCAGCGGTCGAGCGCTGCGAGGCACACCATCAGCCCGACCAGGGCCGCGTCGTCGCGTCCGGCGAGCGGCGCCAGGGTGGCGACCGCGGCCTCCAGCCCGGTCCGGTCGCGCAGCACGCCCGCATGGCGGCTCATCGTCTGGCGCACGACGCCAAGCCCGTCGGCGGGACGCGCCCCGGCGCGCGGGTCCGGCATCGTGCCGGGCAGCGCGACGCCGTCGCCCGCCAGCGAGGCGGCAACCGCGATCGCGCCGGCCGCCGCCTCAAGCAGCGAGTTGCTGGCCAGGCGGTTGGCGCCATGCAGTCCGGTGCAGGCGACCTCGCCGCAGGCATGGAGGCCCGGCACCGAGGTGCGTCCGCCCGCATCGACGAGCACGCCGCCCATGTGGTAGTGCGCCGCCGGCCGAACCGGGATCGGCATCGTCACCGGATCGATGCCGCTCGCACGGCAGGCGCCGGTGATGCCGGGAAACCGGGTCTCGAACCGCGGCCCGAGGGCGGTGCGCGCGTCCAGGAACACCTGATGGCCGGCGGCGAGATGATGCCAGACCGCGCGGGACACGACGTCGCGCGGCGCCAGCTCGTTCTCCATGAAGCGGAGGCCGGTCTCGTCGATCAGCACGGCGCCCTCGCCGCGCACCGCCTCGCTGACCAGCTTCATCGGCGCCTCGGCCAGGCCGCCGCCGACCGCGAGCGCCGTCGGATGGAACTGCACGAACTCGAGGTCGCCGAGCCTGGCGCCGGCGCGGGCGGCGGCGGCGAGGCCGGTGCCGGTGGCGCCGAGCGGGTTGGTGGTGTCCCCGAACAGCCCGCCGATGCCGCCGGTCGCCAGCACGACCTGGCCGGTGCGCAGCCGCAGCCGGACGCCGCCGCGCTGCAGGACGACGCCGCACACGGGACCGCCGACGCCGCCGCTGGTCGAGATCGACAGGAGCAGCGTGTGCTCGAGCACGGTGATGGACGGCGTCCGGCGCACCGCGTCGGCGAGGGCGCGCACGATCTCGGCGCCGGTCGCGTCGCCGTCGGCATGCACGATGCGACGGCGGCAGTGGGCGGCCTCCAGCCCGACCGCCAGCGAGCCGTCGGCCGCGCGGTCGAAGCGCACGCCGTGACGGGCCAGTCTGGCGACCACTTCCGGACCGGCGCCGGTGATGCGGCCGGCCACGTCCGCGTCGCACAGCCCGTCGCCAGCCGCCAGCGTGTCGGCCAGATGCAGCGCCGGGCTGTCGTCGGGCGCCACCGCGGCGGCGAGGCCGCCCTGCGCCCAGCCGCTCGAGGCCTGGGCGCCGAGCGGGGCCCGGGTCAGCAGCACGCAGGGACGCGGCGCCAGTTCCAGCGCCGTCAGCAGCCCTGCCAGGCCGGAACCGACAATGACCGGCTGGCCGGCCAGGAACGCGAGATCGGTCATAGTGCCAACATCCTTTCGACCGCCTGGCGGGCCCGCACTGCGAGATGCTCCTCGATCACCACCTCGGTGCTCAGAGTCTCCAGGCTGCGGCGCAGCGCCGGCAGGGTGATCCGCTTCATGTGCGGGCACAGGTTGCAGGGCCGGATGAACTCGACGCCCGGGTGCTGCACCGCGAGGTTGTCGCTCATCGAGCACTCGGTGATGAGCACCACGCGCGCGGCCTTGCCGGTGGCGACGAAGTCCGACATATGCGCGGTCGATCCGGAGAAGTCGGCCTCGGCGACCACGTCGGGCGGACATTCCGGGTGGGCCAGCACGACGATGCCGGGATGCTCGGCGCGCAGGCGCCGGATCTCCTCGGGCGTGAAGCGCTCATGCACCTCGCAGTGGCCGGCCCAGGTGATCATGCGGATGCCGGTCTCGTTGGCGATGTTCTGCGCCAGGTATTCGTCCGGGATCATGATGATGCTGTCGGCGCCGTCGGCCGCGAGCCGCTCGACGATGCGCCTGGCGTTGCCCGAGGTGCAGCAGACGTCGCTCTCCGCCTTCACCGCGGCCGACGTGTTGACGTAGGTCACCACCGGGATGCCGGGATAGCGCTGCCGCAGCAGCCGCACGTCGGCGGCGGTGATCGAGTCTGCCAGCGAGCAGCCTGCCCGCATGTCGGGCATCAGCACCCGCTTGGTCGGGTTCATCAGCTTCGCGGTCTCGGCCATGAAGTGCACGCCGGCCATGACGATCACGTCGGCCTCGACGTGCTGCGCCTCGCGGGCCAGCAACAGGCTGTCGCCCACGATGTCGGCCACGCAGTGGAAGATCTCGGGGGTCTGGTAGTTGTGGGCCAGGATCACCGCGTTGCGCTCGCGCTTGAGCGTCAGGATCGCCTCGATGTCGTCGGCGAAGGTGGCCCACTCGGCAGGCGGAACCACGCGTCGGACACGGTCGTAGAGCGGGGCCGTGCGCGTCAGAACGTCCTGCATCAGCTTGCCATCCATTATGCTCAGTCGGAGTATAATCCGGCCTGAAGAAAAGGCGCCGATGGGCGCCCTGGCCTATTATGCTGGTGACGAACCCCGGTCCGTCAAGACCTCGTTCACGCCGCCGTGCGGGGTGGCCGGAGACGGCGGACGCAGACGTCGGACGCCAGAGCGCGGCAAGGCGATGGCCGGACGGTTTCATACCGAAACGTGATCGTCGAGGCCGCCTGCGGCACCGAACCGGACGGATCGAAACCGGTTGGCCGCTGACAGTCTGGCGTCGGCTGGCGAGCGGTGCGTGTCATGGCTGAGGAGAGTGGCGGATCGCGCGCAACCTCGACTATCGCGCTGCCGCGTACTGGCTGCATGCGATCACGGCACCGGCCCCGACGCGGCGCTGCTGACCGGGACAAGCAGCTAGGGCGTCGTCGTCTGCGGCAGCATGGTGCCGCTCGGCAGCGCGCCAGTCGCGCGAGCGCGTCCGGCCGGCCCGCGATGGAGACATGGTTCAACAAATGCAGAGCTTCTCCAACATGACCGGCATGACCACGTGGCGTCTCGGCCTCGCCAGCCTCACCGGCGCTGCCGGCGACAAGGTGAACGGACGGCGCGCGGACGGCTTCGGCAGGGTCGGGGTGGGTGACGCGGTGGCAGCTGCCGGCAACCGGCTCGCCCACAGGCCGATCGGCCCGGACAAGGTGGGCTAGCCGATGCGCACCGAGACGAGGCTCGACGCGGCGGACGCGCGGGCGATCCTGCTGGCTGCGCGCGGCGAGGCGGAACGCGCGGGCCTCGAGGTCAGCATCGCCATCGTCGACCAGGGCGGCGTGCTGCTGGCGCTGGAACGGCTGGATCGGGCGCGGCTGCACACGCCCCAGGCCGCCTGGATGAAGGCGCGCACGGCGGCGATCTTCCGCACCGCGACCGCGGCGCTGCAGGATCAGGTGCGGTCGAACCCGGCGCAGCTGTCGTTTCCTGACCGCATGCCGGTGACCGGCGGCGTCCCTATTCTGCACGAGGCGCAGGTCGTCGGCGCGATCGGCTGCTCCGGCGGCCAGCCCGACGAGGACGTGCAGGTCTGTGCGGCCGGTCTTGCGGCCTTCGCGCGCATCGCGGCGGGCGGCTAGCCAACCCGGTCGGCGGCGCTGCCCGACCCTCCCCGGCCGTCGGCTCAGACCGCCTGCGTCAGCGGCAGCTTGGAGCCTGCGGCCTGACGGGCCCGCATGATCTCGCCGCGGAAGCGGAACAGCTTGGCCGGCCGGCCGGGGCTCGTCGTGCTCATCGCGCCGGTCTCCTCGACCAGCGCCTGCTGCTCGATCAGGCGTCGGAAGTTGGGCTTGTGCAGACGAAGCCCGGACAGCGACTCGACGGTCAGCTGGAGCTGCAGCATCGTGAAGCTGTCGGGCATCAGCTCGAAGAACACCGGCCGGTACTTGATCTTGGCCCGCAGCCGGGCGATGCCGGTGGCCAGGATGCGTCGGTGGTCGCGCGGCATCGGCTGGCCGCGGCCGGGCGCCGCGCCGGCGCCGGCCTCTGCCACCAGCCCGGCCTCGTAGAGCAGCTCGTAGCGCTGCAGCACCAGCTCGTCGTCCCAGCCATCCAGGCCGAAATTGATGCGCAGCCGCTGGCGGCGCTCGGCCGAGCCGGGCGACGGCAGCCGCATCGACCAGTCGTCGAGCTGCTCGATCAGGCGCTGGGTGACGCGCCGGCCGCTCTCGCTGCGCTGGTCCTCCCACGGGAAGTAGCGATACCAGCTCTGCCAGCCGGTCTCGTCCGGGATCAGCCGGGTCAGAGCGAGGTAGCTGATCGAGATCGACCGCATCGTGCCCTCGGCGCGGTCGCGGTCGGCGAAGGTGTAGAGCTGCTCGACATGGCCGAGCGGATGGCGCGTGGTCCGCTCGACCCAGGAGCGCATGCCCGACTGCAGCGATCGATGTTCCGGCTCCAGCGGCCCGGACGGCAGCGCTCCGGTCTCGTCCAGGGTCAGCACCTGCGGCGCCCCGTCCCGGACCGCCACCAGCACGGCGATCAGGTCGGCCTGGAAGCCGCCGTCGCCGGAGACCGGCGCCGGAAGGATGGCGAGACCCGACGCCCGGCTCATGCCGATCCGGCTGGCGCCCCGTCGGCAAGCGACGGGGGCGCCACGGGGATCACCAGCCTGATGCGCACGCCCAGGCCCGGCTGGCTCTCGATGGAGGCGACACCGCCGGACTGCTGAGCAAAGCCATAGACCTGCGCCAGGCCGAGCCCGGTGCCCTGCCCCATCTCCTTGGTGGTGAAGAACGGCTCGAAGGCATGATCGAGCGTCTCCTGCGACATGCCCGGACCGTTGTCGCCGACCACCAGCGCGATCCGGTCGGCTCCCTCGGCCCGGGTGGTCAGGCTGAGACAGGCATCCGCCCGGCCGGCCATCGCATCGCGGGCGTTGGAGGCGAGGTTGAGCAGCGCGCGCTCGAGCTGCTCGCGATCGGCCATCACCGGAGCCAGGGTCTCGGCGAGGTCGAGCTCCAGCTGGACGCCGTCGCCGACGGTCAGCCGCAGCAGCGGCCCGGTCTCGCGGATCACGTCGTTGACGTGCAGCAGCCTCGGCGCCAGCGGCCGGCGTCGGGCGAAGGCGAGCAGGCCCTCGACCATGCGCTCGCCGACGCGGGCCGCCTCGATGGCGTTGTCGAGCAGGCGGGACAGGCGCGGCTCGATGTCGATGCCAAGCCGTTGCTTCAGCAGCTCCAGGCTGCCGAACAGCGCGGTGAGGATGTTGTTGAAGTCGTGGGCGACGCTTCCGGTCATGCGGCCGAGCGCCTGCAGCCGCTCGGCGCGCACCAGCGCGGTCTCGGCCAGCTCCCGGGCCCTGATCTGGTCCTCGAGTCGCTCGTTGGTCTCGGCGTACTGGCGCGTGCGCTCCTCGACCAGCGCCTCGAGCGAAGCGTTGAGCTCGGCCAGGCGACGGATGTTGTCGGCATTGCCGATGGCGTAGCGGATCGTGCGCTCGAAGGCCGCGCGGTCGAAATCGCCCTTGACCAGGAAGTCGCTGGCGCCGGCCTTGGCCGCCTCGTCGTCGACCATCCCGGACGCGGTCAGCATGACGATCGGCAGCGTGACCCCGGCGGCACGCGCGGTGCTGACCAGCTCCAGGCCGCTCTCGGCCCGCAGCCGGTAGTCGACCAGGTAGCAGTCGTGCGTGCCCGCGATCATGTCGGCGAGACCGCTGGCGACATCGTTGGTATGGGACAGCTCGTACTGACGCGGACCCTGGCGTCGCGACGCGAGCATGGCGCGCAGGGTCATGAAGGCCTCGACGCTGTCGTCGATCATCAGCAGCCGCAGCATCGGGCGCGCCGCCAGCTCCACGCTCATGGCTCGACTGCCGTCGCCGGTGGTTCGTCCGGCTGCCGCCTCGGGGGCCGCGGCAGACGCGCGGCCTTGAGCCAGAACGCGATCATGCCGCGAAGATGGACCACCAGCTCCTGGAAGTCGCCGACCTTGACCAGATAGGCGTTGGCGCCCGACGCATAGGCATCGTCGATGTGATGCGGCTGATTCGAGGAGGAGAACATGATCGTCGGGATCGTGCGCAGGCGGCGGCGCGCCCGCATCGTCTGCAGGGCGCCGATCCCGTCGAGGCGTGGCATATGCAGGTCCATCAGCACCAGGTCCGGCCACGGCGCCGCGGCCGGCCGAGCGAACTCGCCGGCACGTTCCAGATAATCCAGCAGCTCGATCCCGTCACTGACGAAGCGCAGCTCGACGTCCAGGGCCACGGTGCGGAACACCCGGCGCAGCACGAAGCGATGATGCGGCTCGTTCTCGGCGACCAGGATGACGGGATGCCTGCCGCGAGACGGCCCGTCCGCGGCACCGCCGACCTCGTCTGCGGGTTCAGTCAAGGCGCGCCTCCTCGGGAGCGGCCGGCCCGGGCGCGTCGTCCGGCTCCATGTCGACGAGCGCGATCTCGAAGCGCGCGCCGGGCGACAGCGGCGTGGCCTCGATCGTGCCGCCATGCGCCTCGGCGATCCGCCTGCAGATGGCGAGCCCGAGCCCGAGCCCGTCCGTCGCGCCCTCGTCGGCGCGCCTGAAGCGGCGGAAGGGCTCGAACAGGGCGTGCCTGTCGGCGGCATCGAAGCCGCGGCCATTGTCGGCGACCGTCACCCATACCCGCGGCCCGGCGCGCCGCGCCGCGACCGACACCGCCAGCGGCCGCGCCGGATCGCGATACTTCACCGCGTTCGACAGCAGGTTCTGGAACAGCCGCCGGAGCTGGACGGCATCGCCGCGGCCGACCACGTCGCCAAGCCCGTGCAGCGAGATCGAGGCCGCCGGAACCGCGCGCAGCGCGGCGCCGAGATCCTCGATCGCCTCCTCCGCCAGCCGGCGCAGCGAGACCGCCTCCACCCGATCCGGGCTGCGGCCGGCGACGGCGAACTGCGCCAGGTCGTCGATCATGGCGCGCATGCGGCCGGCGGAGGTGACGATCAGCGCGGCCATGGTGTTGAGCTCGAGATCCGCCACCTCGCGCGCCACCGCCTCGTGCGCCGGATCGCGCGCCGGACCCGCCGCCTCCGCCGGCCCGAACAGCTCGTCGAGACCGTCGCGGATCAGGCCGCACAGCACCTGCACCTGCCAGAGCGGCTCCTTCAGGTCGTGCGTGGCGGCGTCGGCGAAGAACCGGATCTCGTCGTTGCGGCGGCGCAGCTCGGCGTTGCTGCGGGCGACGCTGGCGCTGCGCCGGGCGAGCAGCGCCAGCACCGCGTCGCGGAAGCCGGCGGCGGCGGCGAGGCTCCAGTCGGGCCAGGCGGCGGACCTGCCGGCCACCTCCTCGCGCCACGCGGCGAACGAGGCGCGCGGCGTCAGCGGCCGCGTCGGATCGGGATGGTCCGGCTTGTGGCCGGCCCAGCTCACCTGACGGCGCAGCTCCGAACGGAACCACAGCACCCAGCCGCCCGCGGCGTCGTGCCCGTCGAGCGGCACCGCCAGCAGGCCGCAGGGCATGTCGGGGCCGAGCCCTGCCGCCACCTCGGACGGCAGCAGGGTGCCCAGCCGGTCGGTCAGCAGCGGCCGGCGCGCCTGCGACAGCTCGAGCCAGCCGACGAGCGCGCGCAGGGCGGGCTCCGGGGGCAGCAGCCCGAGCCGAAGCTCCGGCGCCGACCCGCCGCAGGCCTCGGTGCCGATGACGACGAGCCCCTCGACGTCGCACGCCGCCAGCAGCGCCCGGCCGGCCGCCTCGTCGGGCGGCGGCGGGTCGGCCTGCCCGTCGTCGCCGATGGCGAGGAACGGCGCCTGCGCGATCCGCAGCACGGCCAGGCGCCGGGTCGCCTCCGCGTCCGCAAGCTCGGCCAGGCGCCAGGACAGCGCGTGGGCGATGGTCTCCGCCGCCTGCCGACGCAGATGGTCGACGAACAGCGGCCCCTGCTGGTGATGGCAGGCGATCAGGCCCCAGAGCGGCTGCGCCGGCGTGGCGATGGCCACCGACATCGAGGCCGCCACCCCCATGTTGGCCAGATACTGCAGATGCACCGGCGCCACGCCGCGCAGCACCGCGCGACCCAGATCGACCGGGGGCGGATCGTCGGCGGCGTCGCCCAGCGCCAGCAGGGGCACCGGCGCGGCGGCGACGTCGGGGATCAGGCGAAGCCGGTTGCTGGCATAGAGCGCCCGGGCCGGCGCCGGGATGTCGGAGGCGGGAAACACCAGCCCGCGAAACGAATCGATCCCGTCCTCCGGGGCCAGCGCCTCGGCCACCACCTCGCCACTCCAGTCGGCCATGAAGCGGTAGGCCATGACGCGGTCGAAGCCGGTGACGGCACGCAGCTGCGCGCAGGCGACGCGACAGGCCGACGCCGCATCGGCCTGATGGCGCAGGGCGGCGATCGCCCGGTTGAGATCGAGCAGGATATGCCGGGCCGCCGCCGGATCGCGTGCCGGTTCCGGTTCGAGCTCGATCAGCGTCGCCGCGTCGCCGCGTCGCAGCAGCCCGGTCCAGCGCCGGCCGTCATGCGACACCAGCCCTTCCAGCACCGGATCCTCGATCAGCTCCGGCGCCCGCAGCGCCGAGGCGACGGCGCGCACGGACGGCTGCGCCAGCACCGCTCCGAGCCGTGGCGGCACCCCGTCCGGCGGCAGCTCCAGGTTGGCGCTCGCGGCCGCGAGGCCCGTGGTGTCGTCCGCGTCGCCAGGCGGCAGCACCAGCAGCAGCCCGTGCGACTGGATGGTGCCGGGGATGTGCACGGGCTGGCGATCGCACAGGCTCTCGGCCGCCACGACCGCGAGCGAGACGTTCAAGCGCGGGCTTTCGCGGCGGCAGGATCTTCACGCATGATGCAGGTGGCCTCCGGCTGAACCCGAACGGTGAACAGGCAGAGAACCCTAGCCGTCCCGCGCGACGGGGAACAGCCTACAGCACGAGGAACCGGCATGGCGGACACGGGCGGACACCACCAGTCGATCATCGCGCTGCTGCAGGGGGCGAAGGATTTCAACGTTTCGGTGTTCCCGGACAAGCGGGCGCTGTTCACCGACCTCGCGGAAGGCCAGGCGCCGCACACGCTGTTCATCGCCTGCGCCGACAGCCGGGTCAGCCCGAGCATGATCACGCAGCAGCCGCCCGGCGAGATGTTCGTGCTGCGCAACATCGGCAACATCGTGCCGACCTATGGCGAGATGCTCGACGGCGTGCCGGCGGCGATCGAGTATGCGGTGGTGGCACTGCGGGTGAAGCACATCATCGTCTGCGGCCATTCCGACTGCGGGGCGATGAAGGCCCTGCTGGACCCCGGCGTGCACCGGCTGGACGCGATGCCGATGGTGTCGAGCTGGCTGCGCAACGCGGAGGCGGCGCGCGCGACGGCGGCGGCGCTGTTCCCGCATGCCTGCGGCGCCGAGGCGGTGACGCGGCTCGCCGAGCAGAACGTGCTGCTGCAGCTCGATCATCTGCGCACCCATCCAACGGTCGCGGCACGGGTGGCGGAAGGGCGGCTGCTGCTGCAGGGCTGGCTCTACGACATCGCCACCGGCACCATCCAGGTGTTCGACGGGCGTTCGCGCCGCCCCCTCACGCTGGACGAGGCGATCGAGGCGCTGCGCGGCGGAGCCGCCGCTTGACCATGACGCGCCGTCGCCGGCTGCGCTGGTGGCGGGCGCTGTGCGTCGGCGGCCTGCTTGGCGCGGCCGGCCCGAACGGCGCCGCTGCCGTGGCCGACGGCCTCAAGATCGCCACCTGGAACATGGAATGGCTGACCAGCCGCAAGGCGGGCGACCCCGCGCTTCCCGACGATGCCGGTCCGAAGCGCGACCAGGACGTCGCCATCCTCGCCGGCTATGCCGCGCGCCTGCAGGCCGCGGTGGTGGCGCTCGAGGAGGTGGACAGCCCGGAGCTGGTGGCGCGGATCTTTCCGCCCGACCGCTACCGCATCCTGATCACCGGCGACCATGTGGTGCAGCGGGTGGCGCTGGTGGTGCGGCGCGACGTCGCGGTGGTGCGCAATCCGGACCTGGTGGCGCTGGACGTCAGCGCCGCCGGACAGCGCCACCTGCGCAGCGGGCTCGATGCGACCATCACCGCCGGCGGCACCACGATCCGGCTGCTGGCGGTGCACCTGAAGAGCGGCTGCTGGGACGGGCCGCTGCAGGCCTCGAGCAAGAGCGCCTGCGTCGGGCTGTCGGCGCAGCTGCCGGTGCTGCAGGCCTGGATCGCGGCTAGGCGCGCGGAAGGCGTGCCGTTCCTGGTGCTGGGCGACTTCAACCGCCGGCTGAAGGCCGGCGACGCGATGCTGGAGCAGCTCGACGGCACGGCACCGCTGGCCGTGGCCACCGCCGGCCATGCCAGCCCGTGCTGGGGCGGGGAGGACTTCATCGACCAGATCCTGGCCGGCGGTCCGGCCAGGTCCTGGATGCAGCCGGACACGTTGCGGGTGATGGTGTATCGCGAGACCGATCCGGAGATGAAGGAACGGCTGTCCGACCATTGCCCGGTCTCGGTGCGGTTCCGGCTGCCGCAGGCGGCGGGCGGCCCGGCCTGACGCGGCCGCACCGCCCGCGCTCGTCAGAAGCTGTTGTCGCCGCCGCCGTCGAAGCCGCCACCATCGCCGCCGCCGCCGCCAAATCCGCCATCGCCGCCGTTGTTGAAGTCCGGGTCGATGTCGCCGCCGGCATTGCCGAACGGATCGCCGCCGGCGCCGCCGCCGCCGAAGCCGCCGTCAGCCGCGTCGCCGTAGTTGTTGTTGACGATGGTCTCGCCGCCACCGCCGAAGCCGCCGCCCATGCCACCCCCCATGCCGCCGCCCATGCCGTGGCCGCTGAACATGTCCATCAGCACGTTGCCGGCGACCACGCCGCCGGCGACGCCGGCGGCGGTGCTGAGTGCCGAGCCCAGGAAGCCGGAACCCTGGCGCTGGAACATTCCCGGCTGGTAGCCGGGCGGATAGCTCGGCTGCGGCGGCGGCGCGCCCTGGTAGCCGCCCTGCTGCGGATAGCCCTGGGCCGGCTGCCCGCCCCAGCGCGGCGGCGGCGCCTGGTTCTGCTGCTGGCCGCCGCCGAACAGGCTGCCGAAGAAGCCTCCGCTTCTTTGCTGCGGCTGCTGCTGCGGGCTCTGCTGCTGCTGCTGCGCCTGCTGCAGCTCCCATTCCAGCCGCTTGATGCGGTTCTGCGACTCCGCCAGTGCCGCTTCCTGCACCACCGCCATCTGGGTGATGCGATACGGCGCCTCGGGATAGCGCTGGAAGCTGTCGCGGATGGTGCGGTCGGCGTCGGGATCGAGTGCCGGTAGGTTCGACTGCGTCGCCGGCACGCTGCCGAAGCCGCCGGAGGATTGCGGGCTGCCGCCGACGCGGGCGACGAAGCGCTCGATGAGGTCGCGTTCTTCGTTGGTCATGTTGGCTGATCCGATGGATGCGTTGCTGGAAGGTCGTGATCTGCGATGTTTCCGTCAAGGCGGGGCCGGCCGGCGCCCGGACGCCGCCGGTTCCTTGCTGGCAAAACAGGGCAACCCTATGGTGCGGCCCCCGGGCCTTCGCCGGGGTTCTGGGAGATCCACACGGCATGGCGACGGCCCCAGCCCCTGCCCCCGCATCGCCTGCACCCTCGCGCGGCGCCGGACCGGTCCCGGATCGGCGGCGGCGCGGCCTGTCGTTCCAGGAGCTGATCCTGACGCTGCACCGGTTCTGGGCCGAGCGCGGCTGCGCGATCCTGCAGCCCTACGACAGCGAGGTCGGCGCCGGCACGCTGCATCCGGCCACCAGCCTGCGGGCGCTGGGCCCGCGCCCGTGGCGCACCGCCTACGTGCAGCCCTGCCGGCGGCCCTCGGACGGGCGCTACGGCGAGAACCCGAACCGGCTGCAGCACTACTACCAGTACCAGGTGCTGCTGAAGCCCGGTCCCGAGGACAGCCAGGCGCTGCTGCTCGACAGCTACCGCGCCATCGGCATCGACCCGCTCGAGCACGATATCCGCTTCGTCGAGGATGACTGGGAGAACCCGACCATCGGCGCCTGGGGGCTCGGCTGGGAGGTCTGGTGCGACGGCATGGAGGTGACGCAGTTCACCTACTTCCAGCAGGTCGGCGGCATCGCCACCGTGCTGCCGTCGACCGAACTCACCTACGGGCTGGAGCGGCTGGCGATGTACGTGCAGGACGTGGAGAACGTCTACGAGCTCGACTTCAACGGCCAGGGACTGAGCTACGGCGACGTGTTCCTGCGCGCCGAGCGCGACTACTCCAGGCACAACTTCGAGCTGGCCGACACCGGGATGCTGCTGCGCCACTTCGCCGATGCGGAGAAGGAGAGTGCCGCCCTGGTGCGGCACGGCGTGGCGCAGCCGGCCTACGACCAGTGCCTGAAGGCGAGCCACCTGTTCAACCTGCTCGATGCGCGCGGGGTGATCTCGGTGGCCGAGCGCGCCGCCTTCATCGGGCGGGTGCGCACGCTGGCGCGGGGCTGTGCCGAGGAATGGCTGCGGGGCGAGGCCTGAGCCGATGCCCGAACTGTTTCTCGAGCTGTTCTGCGAGGAGATCCCGGCGCGCATGCAGGCGCGCGCCGCCGACGACCTGGCCCGGCTGGCCTGCGAGGCGCTGGCGCCGCTCGCGCCGGCAGGCGCGCAGTCCTGGTCCGGGCCGCGCCGGATCGCGCTCAGCCTGACGGTGTCGGCAGGCGTGGCGGCCAGTGCCGCCAGCGAGCGCGGCCCGCGCGAGGGGGCGCCGGAGCAGGCGCTGGCCGGCTTCCTGCGCAAGCATGGCGCCGACCGCGACGCGCTCAGCCTGCAGAACGGCTTCTGGGTGCTGTCGCGACGAACGCCGGCGATCGAGGCGGGGGCCCTGGTGACGACCGCGCTGCCTGCCCTGCTGCGCCGGTTCCCCTGGCCGAAATCGATGCGCTGGGGTGCGACCAGCGCCTTCACCTGGGTGCGTCCGCTGCGCCGGATCGCGTGCCTGCTGGACGGGACGGTGGTGCCGTTCAGGCTTGTCGACGGCGAGGATGACGGGCACGGGCTGGTCGCCGCCGACCTCACCGAGGGCCACCGGTTCCTGTCCCCGGGGCCGATCGCGATCGGCTGCGCCGCCGACTGGCGCCGGAACCTCGCCGCCGCCCACGTGGTGGTGGACGCGGCCGAGCGGCGCGGGCTGATCGCGGAGGGCATCGCCCAGGCGGCGGCTGCCGAGGGGCTGCTGGTGGTGCCGGACGAGGGGCTGCTGGACGAGGTGGCCGGGCTGGTCGAGTGGCCGGTGCCGCTGATCGGCCGCATCGGCGACGCCTTCATGGACCTGCCGCGCGAGGTGATGCAGGTCTCGATGCGGGTGAACCAGCGCTATTTCGCGCTGCGCCGCATCGACGGCAGCACGGCACCCAGCTTCGCGTTCGTCGCGAACACGGTTCCCGCCGACGGCGGCGCCGCGATCGTCGCCGGCAACGAGCGCGTGCTGCGCGCGCGCTTCGCCGATGCGCGGCACTTCTGGGACCTCGACCGCAGGACGGCGCTCGGCGACCGGATCGCAGCGCTCGACGGGGTGACGTTCCACGCCAGGCTCGGCACCCAGGGCGAGCGGGCGCGGCGGCTGGAGCGGCTCGCCTCCCTGATCGCGCCGGCCGTCGCCGCCGATGCCGGCCTGGCGGCGCGCGCCGGACTGCTGGCCAAGGCGGACCTCGCCACCGGCATGGTCGGCGAGTTTCCCGAGCTGCAGGGGGTGATGGGCGGCTACTACGCCCGCCACGACGGCGAGTCGGACGCGGTGGCGCAGGCCATCGCCGAGCACTACCAGCCGCGCGGCCCGGGCGACGCGGTCCCGGACGCGCCGGTGTCGGTGGCGGTCGCGCTGGCCGACAAGATCGACACGCTGGCGGGCTTCTTCGCCGCCGGGGAGAAGCCGGGCGGGTCGGGCGACCCCTACGCGCTGCGCCGTGCGGCACTCGGCGTGATCCGGATCGTGCGGGAGAACCGGCTGCGGCTCGATCTCGACGCGCTGTTCGCCGCCGCGGCGAGCCTGTATCCGGCGCCGCTGTCGGGCAGCGCCGAGCTGGCGCTGCTGCCGGGCTTCATCGGCGAGCGGCTGCGCGTGCAGCTGCGGGCCGAGGGCGCGCGGCACGACGTGCTGGCGGCGGTGTCTGCGGCCGGGTCGGACCCGGACCTCACCCGCCTGCTGGCCCGGACCGATGCGGTAGCCGCCCTGCTCGGCACCGAGGACGGGCGCAACCTGCTGGTGGCGGCCAGGCGCGCTGCCAACATCCTGCGCATCGAGGAGAAGAAGGACGGGCCGCACGACGCGGCGCCCGACCCTGCTTTGCTGGTGCAGGAGGAGGAGCGCCGGCTGGCGGCAGCGCTCGGCGAGGTGCGGCCGGCGATCGACGCGGCGCTGGCTGCGGAAGAGTACGAGCGCGCCATGGCCGCGATGGCCGGGCTGCGCACGCCGCTCGACCTGTTCTTCGATGCGGTGACGGTGAATGCCGAGGATGCGGGCCTGCGTCGCAACCGGCTCAGGCTGCTGTCGCAGACGCGGGCGACGATGACGCGGATCGCCGACTTCGCCCAGATCGAGGGCTAGGCTCCCGCGGCACCGACCGGCAGCACGCCGCTCCGTCGCAAGGCCGCGTCCGGCACGCGGGTGGCGGCGGCGACCAGGGCCGCCAGCGACGGCCACCGCCGCATGGCCGCCACCGCCACCGGCTGCAGCGGACGCCGCACCGCGCAGAGCGACAGCGCGGCCGCGCCGGCGACCCGGGCGCCGACGTCGCGCCTGATCGCGGCCTGCAGCGCCGATGGCGGGGCGCCCTGCCCGAGCAGCGTCGCCGCCAGTGCCGCGCCGTGCAGGGCGATCGACATGCCGTCGCCGGTGAAGGACGGGATCACCGCGGACTGGTCGCCGAGACGCCAGACGGCGCGGCCCGGCTCGTCCTCCGCGCCGGCCATGAAGCCGTAGGGGATGCCGGCGATGCTCAGCGGCCGCGACTGCACCGGCTCGGCACCGATGAGCCGACGCCCGAGCAGGGGCGAATCGTCGCAGGCCGCGCGCAGCACGTCCGGCCAGGTGCCGCCAAGCCGTTGCAGGCGGGAGCGCCGGATCAGCAGGCACAGGGTGGCCTGCGCCTGCTCGACCAGCTGCAGCCCGGCATAGCCGCCGCCGAACAGCATCAGCTCGACATGGCCCTCGAGGGCGCGGCGCTGCTCCGGCGCCAGGCGCAGATGCAGCTTGAAGCCGACCAGATCGTCCTGCCGGCCCGGGCCGCGCTTCCAGCCGCGCAGATCGTGCTTGCCGGTGGCGAGGACCGCGTGCGGCGCGTCGATCAGCCGGCCATCCTCCAGACGCAGCCGGTGTCCGCCCGCGTGCGGCTCCAGCGCCTGCACGCGGCGGCCGCGCAGCAGGCTGGCGCCGGCTTCCGCCGCCTTGCCGAGCAGCGCCTCGTCCAGCAGCCGGCGGGACAGGCCGATCCCCTGGAACGGCAGCGCGGCCTCGGCGACGGCGCCGCCGGCGCACAGGCGGACGCGACCGATCGCGTGTCCGCCCAGGGCCGACGGATCGATGTCGAGCGCCCGCAGATGCAGCACCGCCTCGCGCGACAGGAACTCGCCGCAGACCTTGTCGTGCGCTTGGGCCTCGCGCTCGATCAGCACCACGCGCCGGCCCTGCAGGGCGGTGCGCGTGGCGAGCGCCGCTCCCGCCAGGCCGCCGCCGATCACCGCGATGTCGGGGGTCATGCCCGCAGGCGGGTCACGCACAGGCGGAACGGCACCCGCCAGCGGATCTGCGCGTCGGTTTCGGCCAGGCCCGCCTGCGACAGCAGCCGGCGCCAGTCGGACCGCACGAAGGCGCGCGCGATCGAGACCGGGCCGTCATGCTGCACGAAGCGGTGCCAGCCTGCCGCGCGCGACCAGATCCGGAAGCCGGCATGGGCGAGCCGGTGGCGCTGCAGGTCGTTGACGAACCAGCCGAGCGTCGCCTGCGCCTCCATCCAGCGCAGGAAGCGGACCACCGAGGCATCGTCGAGATGATGGGTGAACAGCGAGGAGATGACGACGTCCGGCGGCCGATCGGGCCGGTGGTCGAAGATGTCGGCGGTGACCCAGCGGATCGGCTGGCGGGTGGCGGGCGCCGCCTCGCCGGCCAGCCGCGCCCAGGGCGACAGGTCGACGCTGGTCATCTCGAGCGCGATGCCGCGGGCCGCCGCCCAGCGGTCGATGCGGCGCAGCGCGTCGCCGTAGCCGCCGCCGACATCGAGGATGCGCAGCGGGCGGTCCCGCGGCAGGCGATGGCGGGCCTGCGCCAGGAAGCGGAGCGTCGGACGGTAGGCCAGCGTCAGCCGGTTGACCCGCGACAGCTCCAGCAGGCAGGCGCGGAACTCGTCCGCGCTGCAGGCCGGGTCGTCCATGAGCTCGGGCAGCATGACCCGCTCGGGCAGGCGGGGCACCGGCTCAGGCGATCCGGAAGCGCAGGGTTTCCGCCACCAGGCCGGGACCGAACCCCATGGCGATGCCGCTGGCGCCGCGGCGCGCGGTGCGCATGATCCGGTCGAGCACGAACAGGATGGTGGCCGAGGACATGTTGCCGAAGTCCCGCAGCACGGCGCGCGAATCGGCCAGCGCCTCGGGAGTGAGACCGAGCGCCGTCTGCACCGCATCCAGCACCGAGCGGCCGCCCGGATGCACCGCCCAGAGTTCCGGCCGCTCGGCGTCGGCGCCGGCGAGGATGCGCGGCGCGGACCGGGCCAGCCCGGCGCTGATCGCCCCCGGCACCTGTCCCGACAGCACCATGTCGAAGCCGGCATCGCCGATCCGCCAGGTGATCAGCGGCGCGGTGTCGGGCAGCAGCTCGGCATGGAAGCGCTCGAGCGCCAGCCCGAACGGCTCCGCGGTCACCAGGGACGCCGCACAGCCGTCGGCGAACACCAGGAAGGACAGCACCTGCTCCAGATCGGGCGTTTCCTGCAGATGCAGCGTGCAGAGTTCCAGGTTGACCAGCAGCACGCGCGAGCCGGGCTCGGAGCGGACGATGTGGCGGGCGAGCTTGAGCGCGTTGAACGCGGCGTAGCAGCCCATGAAGCCGACCAGGGTGCGCTCGACCGACGGCTTCAGGCCGAGTGCGCGGGTCAGCTGCAGGTCGAGCCCGGGCGCGTAGAAGCCGGTGCAGGAGGTGACCACGAGATGGGTCACGTCGCGCAGGCGGGCATCGGCGCCGAGCCGGTCGACCGCCGTCAGCGCCAGCGGCAGCGCCGCCGCCTCGTAGCGGGCCATGCGCGCGGCGGAGCCGGGGAACCCGCCCAGCCGGTAGAAGCCGTCGCCATCGAACGTCTGCCCGGCCGGCTCGATCGCCGGCCGGAGGGTGGAATAGCGGTGGGCGATGCCACTGCGCTCGGCCATCCGGCCGAACACGCGTCGCAGGCGGTCGTTCGGCAGCAGCATGGAGGCGAACGAGACGAACATGCCGTGCACGTCGTGGGCCGGCACGCTGGTGCCGATCCGGTTGAGGAAGGCGTCCGTCATCCGATCATCCGTCCTCAAGCCGGGCGGCGCGCCGATGGCGGCCAGCCTCCCCGATGCCGAGACATCGTATGTCGCACGGGCCGGTGCAACCGGCACCGCGCCGGCAACGCCGGAATGACGTGCCGGCCGGCGGCGATCCGGCGGCGCTAGAGCAGTGGCGCGTCGCGGCCGGTCAGCTCGCGGCGGATGATCTTCATCGGCACCAGCCCGGCGCCGAGCAGCCCGTCATGGAAGCGGGTCAGCGAGAACGCCGCACCCTGGCTCTGCTGCAGGTCGGCCCGCAGATGCAGGATCATCAGCTTGCCGAGCGTGTAGGAGTAATAGCCGGGATCCTCGGTGCCGCGTCGCGCCTCCTTGTAGGCCGAGACCGGCGACTGGAAGCACTCGGTCTGCATCAGCCTGGTGGCCTCGGCCAGGCTCATGCCGCCCGCATGCAGGCCGAAGGCGTCGACCAGACGGCAATCGCGCAGCAGCGCGTCCTGCAGCTGCATCAGCCGTATCTTCGGGTCGCCGCCGCCAAAGCCCTGATCGACCATCATCTGCTCGGAATAATGCGCCCAGCCCTCGGTGGTGGCGTAGGACGCCGCCGCCTTGCGGATCAGCGACCACTCGGGATGCGCGCGCAGCGTCAGGCCCTGCACGAAGTGGCCGGGCATCGCCTCGTGCGCGGTGGTGATCTCGAGCTCCGGCCGGTTGAAGTCGCCCAGCACCTGCTCGACCTGCTCGGGCGTGAAGCTGCCCGATGGCGGGGTGATGTCGTAGAACGAGGTCAGCCCGTGGGCGCTGGTCTCGAACGCGCCCGGCCAGTCCATCGCCGCGGTGATCAGCGCGCGCTGGAACGCGGGAGTCGGGATCACCGTCGGCAGCGTCATCGCCGGCAGGGTGACGATCCGGTGCGAGACCACGAAGTCCTGCAGCCCCTTGAGCTGCTCGGTCGCGGTGGCGACGAGCTGGTCGGCAGGCGGATGGTCGTGACGCACCAGCACCAGGCTGTCGGCCGGATGGTCCTTGTCGAGGCGGCGCTCGATGTCGAGAAAGGCGGCCTTGTCCCGGGCCAGCTGCGCGCGGCCGGCGGCGAGCACGGTCTCGATCGGCACGTCGACCAGGTCGGCCGCGAGCAGGCCGCGCATGACCTCGGGCCCGAGCACGAAGCTGCCGGTGGCCTTCAGCCCGGCAAGGGCCGCCCTGTAGCGCGTCAGCGCGTCCAGCGTCGCCCGGGTCGATGCCGCGAGCTGGTCCTGCAGGCCGGTGTCGCGCACGCCGGCAAACGCCAGCGGCACGTCCTTGCCGATGAAGTCGAACGAGCCGTCCAGATCCTCGCGCGCGATGTCGAGGAACACCTGCGGCACGTCGGCGAGCTGTGCCGGCGCCAGCGCCAGCATCGCCGGGATCGCCCGCTCGCGCGCGATCGCCGCACGCATGCGCTCGGGGAGCGGCGCGTAGTCGCGGTCGATCAGCCCATAGACGGCGTTCGTCGCCAGCGAGACGTAGCTGTCGGGATCGTGCCGGTACGGCCGGATGCGCTCGTTCTGCAGCAGCCCGCGGCCGATCGCGGCCGCCAGCACGTCGCGCTCGTCGCGCTGGCGCGGGGCCAGGCCCGCGGTGGGCAGCCGCGCGACCTCGTCCTGCTCGACGTGCAGGCGCCGGCTCTGCGCGTCGATGGCGGCGAGGGACACGTCGTCGAGCCTGCCGTCGCCGGCATGCAGGCCGAGCTGGGTCGCAGCGACCGGGGCCGCCGCCCAGTCGGCGCGATAATGCGCGGCGGCGAGGTCGGCCAGACTGGCAGCCTCGGCCGACTGGCAGCCCATCAGCAGCAACGCAACACCGAGCGCGGTCGATCGAAGCAGGGAGTGTCGGCTCATGCCCGCAACGATATCGGGGAAGGCGGGACCCAGGAAGTGTTCGAACGATCCGGATGCCGGGCACGTTCGATGTCGCGCACCCGGAGACCGCCCGCATGAGCCTGCTGCACACCCTCACCTGCCGACGTTGCCTCGGCCGCTCGGCCCTGAAGGCGGCGGCGGCGGTCCCGTTCGCCGCCCTTGCCGTCCGCCAGGCAGTGGCCAGCGACACCGCGCCGGTGCCGGGCGCGCCGGTCACGATGCACAGCCATATCCTGGACAGCGCCGCCGACGCGCTGCAGTTGAAGCGGCCGATCGACGCGATGAGCGCGTTCCTGAACGGCTTTCACTTCTATGCCGACGACATGGGCCGGCAGGTGGAGGCGAACCACTTCTGCACGCACCTGACGGAGGATTTCCATCAGTGCGTGATCTACGACTCCAACCGGTCGGACGCGAAGCTGATCGGCATCGAGTACATCGTCAGCGCGCGGATCTTCCGCACGCTGCCCGACGCGGAGCGCCGGCTCTGGCACAGCCACGACTACGAGGTGCGCTCGGGCGAGCTGATCGCGCCTGACGTGCCGGAAGCCGCCGGGCATGCGGTGATGCGGGATCTGGTCGGGACGTACGGCAAGACCTGGCACACCTGGCAGATCGACGCCTCGCCGCACTTCCCGATGGGAATCCCGCAGCTGATGATGGGCTTCGTGAAGGACGGACAGGTGGACCAGGCCAAGCTCGCCGATCGCGACCGGCGGTTCGGCGTCTCGACGGCGACCCTGCGCCGCGACCGCGGCGACATCGCCGAGCCCGTCCCGGTGCCGGGCGCCAATGCCTGGCAGAGCGGCCGGGTGATGCAGCTCCGGCTGGAAGAGGTGGCGGTGCGCAATCTGCGCTGACCCGCCGCCCGGCGGGCGGTCCGGCGTCCGTCAGACGGTGGCGGTCGGCGCGGCCCCTGCTTGCATCGATCGCAGGAGCTGATGCTGCTCCCAGCTCATGACGCGGCGCACGATGGTCCGCAGGGTGAGGATCGCCAGGAAGATCCCGATCTGCGACCAGCTGTGGATCTCGATGGTCTTGAGCAGCGACGCCGCGGTCTTCAGGCTGAGCCCCCACAGCGCGCCTTCGATCACCAGCAGACGGACCCGCACCGGATCCCGCGTCCTCGCCAGCTCGGCCAGTGCCGCGATGCAGTAGCCGACGATGAGCAGCGCGCCCGCAAGCTCGATCAGCGCGATGAGCAGCGACGACGCGTCAGCCCGCATCGGCCGGCGCCGGACGTCTTGCTTCCGCCTTGTCGATCTCCTGCTGCAGGAAGTAGTTCAGGACGGTCCGCAGCACGACGATCGCGGCGAGCTGGCCGATCTCGTTCCAGGTGGGCGCCACCGCGGTGCGCAGGATGTCGGCGGCCAGCTCGAACTCCAGCGCCACGGCGAGCCAGCGGCCCAGACGCAGGCGAACCGCCTCCTTCGCATCCTGCTGCCCGCGACCGGCAACACCGGCACCGGGTGACCGTGCCGGCACGAACAGCATCAGGGAGCGGAGGGTGGCCTCGATGGCCGCGAGGCCGATGACGATCGCCGCCGCCGCTTCCACGCCGGACGCAAGCCAGATCGTCAGGAGCTTGAAGAAGATCATCGAGGCCGTTCCACGCCAGCCGCGCCATCAGGCGATGGCCGCGGTTCGTCGGCATCGCGGTTGATGGGTGCCGGTCGCGGCCGGAGTCCGGGACGCCGACGATGTGCCACGGCACCTGCCGGTATCGTCAAGCCGACGGCGGCCCGGCCGCGCGAGGCGGCCGGGCCATCCGGTCGATGTCGACGGATGCCGCTCAGCGCGGCGAGAGCACCATGATCATCTGGCGGTTCTCCATGCGGGGCATCTGCTCGACCTTGGCGCGCTCGTCCATGTCGCCGCGGATGCGCTCGAGCACCTTCACGCCGAGATCCTGATGCGCCATCTCGCGGCCACGGAAACGCAGCGTCACCTTGACCTTGTCGCCCTCCTCGATGAAGGACTTCATCGCGCGCATCTTAACCTGGTAGTCATTCTCGTCGATGTTCGGACGAACCTTGACCTCCTTGATCTCAATGACCTTCTGCTTCTTCCGCGCCTCGTTCTTCTTCTTCTGCTGCTCGTACTTGAACTTGCCGTAGTCGAGGATCTTGACGACCGGCGGTTCGGCGTTCGGGCTGATCTCCAGAAGGTCGAGGCCCACGGAAAAGGCGCGCTGCATCGCGTCGCGCGTCGTCATCACACCCTGCATCTCGCCTTCCTCATCGATCAGGCGGACGCTGGGGACGCGGATCTCTTCGTTGACGCGGGGGCCCTCGCGGGTCGGCGCTGCCTGCATCGGGGGTCTGGCTATCTGACTGCTCCTGTCGCTGTTGAACGGGTCGTTACGTTGCGCGCACGGATGGTGCAACCGCAACGCCCATGATTACCACGCAAAACGCCGCGACACCCCGGCCTGCACGCAACACAGCTGCGTGGCCAAAGCACGGCACTCAGGCGGACGGGCTGGCCGGCGCCGCTCCCGCGGGGCCCTGACGCAGCAGGTCGGGAGCCGTCGCTTCGAGCGCAAGGGCCTGCACCGCCGCGTCCAGCGCCAGGATCTCCTGGGTGGCACCCCCGAGCCGGCGCATCGCCACGGTGCGCGCCTCCGCCTCCTTGCGGCCCACAACCAGGATCACCGGCACGCGGGCCAGGCTGTGGGTGCGGATCTTGGCGTTGATCTTCTCGTTGGCGACGTCCGCCTGCACCGACAGCCCGGCGTGGCGCAGCGCGTCCGCCACCTCAAGCGCGTAGGGCTCGGCGTCGCTGACGATCGAGGCCACCACCGCCTGCACCGGCGCCAGCCAGAGCGGGAACCGGCCGGCGAACTGCTCGATCAGGATGCCGAGGAAGCGCTCGAAGGAGCCCAGGATCGCGCGGTGCAGCATCACCGGGCGATGGCGGGCGCTGTCCTCGCCGATATAGGAGGCGTCGAGCCGGTCGGGCAGCACGTAGTCCACCTGCAGCGTGCCGCACTGCCAGTCGCGGCCGATCGCGTCGCGCAGCACGAACTCCAGCTTGGGGCCGTAGAACGCGCCCTCCCCCGGATTGAGCTCGTAGGCGACGCCGGCCAGCGCGCAGGCCTCGATCAGCGCCGCCTCGGCCTTGTCCCACGACGCGTCGTCGCCGGCGCGGTTGTCGGGACGATCGGCGAACTTCACCCGGAAGCCGTCGAAGCCGAGATCGGCATAGACCCCGGCCAGCATGGCGACGAAGCGCGCGGTCTCCGGCGCCACCTGCTCCTCGGTGCAGAACACATGCGCGTCGTCCTGCACGAAGGCGCGCACGCGCATGATGCCGTGCAGCGCGCCGGACGGCTCGTAGCGGTGACAGGCGCCGAACTCGGCCATGCGCAGCGGCAGCTCGCGATAGGAGCGCAGGCCGTGGCGGAAGATCTGCACGTGGCACGGGCAGTTCATCGGCTTCAGCGCCAGCGTCTTCTCCTCGTCCTCCACGGTGGCCACGAACATGTGCTCGCGATACTTCTCCCAGTGGCCGGACGCCTCCCACAGCGAGCGGTCGACCAGCTGCGGGGTGCGCACCTCCTGGTAGCCGCTGCGGTTCTGCACGCGGCGCATGTAGTCCTGCAGCGTCGAGTACAGGCGCCAGCCCTTCGGGTGCCAGAACACCTGCCCGGTCGCCTCCTCCTGGATGTGGAACAGGTCCATCTCGCGGCCGATGCGCCGGTGGTCGCGTCGCTCGGCCTCCTCCAGCTGCAGCAGGTGCGCGTCGAGCTCCTTCTGGTCGCGCCAGGCGGTGCCGTAGATGCGGGTCAGCATCGGCTTGCGATGGTCGCCGCGCCAGTAGGCGCCCGCCACCTTCATCAGCTTGAAGGCGGTGCCGACGTCGCCGGTGCCGCGCATGTGCGGGCCGCGGCACAGATCGAGCCACGCGCCCTGCCGGTAGATCGAGATGGTCTCGCTCTCGGGCAGGTCGCGGATCAGCTCGGCCTTGAAGCGCTCGCCGCGGGCCTCGAAGAAGGCGATCGCCTGCTCGCGCGGCCATTCCTCGCGCACGAAGGCGGCGTTCGCGGCGACGATCTCGCGCATCCTCGCCTCGATGGCGGCGAAATCGTCAGGCGTGAAGGGCTGGTTGCGGGCGAAGTCGTAATAGAAGCCGTTCTCGATCGACGGACCGATGGTGACCTGGGTGCCGGGATAGAGCCCCTGCACCGCCTCGGCCAGCACGTGCGCGGTGTCGTGCCGGATCATCCCCAGGGCCGCCTCGTCGCGGCGGGTGACGAAGCGCACCGCAGCATCGGCCTCGATGGTGCGGGTCAGGTCGACGAGCTGCCCGTCGAGCTCCATGGCCAGCGCCGCCTTGGCCAGGCCCGGACCGATCGCGGCCGCCACCGCCGTGCCGGTCACCGGGCCGTCGAAGCGGCGAACGGTTCCGTCGGGCAGGGTGATGGCAGGCATGGGACCAGCTCCGGGCACAGGGCAGGCGCCTCGTATGGCGTCAGCCAGGCAGGGCCGCAACCCTGGCCGCGACCGGCGCCACCGCCAGATCGGTCAGGTCCGCGACGCGCAGGATCGCGACCTGGTCCGGACGGCGTCCGACCGGCGCGGTCAGGGCGGGATCGCTGTCGGCGGAGAACAGCACCAGCGCCGGGCAGCCCATCGCGGCCGCGAGATGCATCGGGCCGGTGTCGTTGCCGACCGCCAGGCGAGCGCGCGCCATCAGGCCGCCGAGCTCGATCAGGCTGGTGCGGCCGGTGAGATCGAGCGCGTCCGGGCAGCAGGCGCGGATGGCGGCGGCGAGCGGCGCGTCCGCCTGCCCGCCCACCACCACCGGATGCAGGCCGCGCTGCGCCAGCAGGGCGGCCAGCGCGCCGAACCGCTCGGCGGGCCAGCGCTTGGCCGGCCGGTGTGGTGCCGCACCCGGGACCAGCAGGACCGTCGGCGGCGCCAGGACCGGACCGCCGCCGGCCAGCCATGCCAGGTCGGGCGCCGGCACCGCGGCGATCCCGGCCTGCGCGAGCTGTCCCGCCTGCCGGATGCGCGTATGCAGCCGGTCGCGGTCCGGATCGGCGTCGGGATGCGAGGCGCCGCGCGCGATGCCGGACCAGCCGGGACGGCCGGCGAGCCGGAAGTAGCGCGACGAGCGTCCGGAGGTCTGCAGGTCGTAGACGAAGTCGTATCCGGCCAGGGTCCGGCGCAGGCGCTGCAGGCCGGACAGGTCCCACCAGGCCGGCCGGGCATCCGCCGCCACCGCGTCGAACCACGGGCTGGCCCTGGCGAGACCGGCGAACGGGCTGGTGGTCAGCAGCGCGACGTGATCGTCCGGGTGATGCGCGCGGATGGCGGCGAACGGCGCGAAGGCCTGCACGACGTCGCCGAGCGCGCCCAGCTTGATGACGAGGATCCGCCTCACCGCGCGCCACCGGCCGGCGCGCCTGTACGATCGCAGCACGGTCCTGCGGCAGCGCGGACCGGCCGCGACCCCGGCGGCGGGGAAGGCAGGGCGCCGGCGACCATGCTAGGCGGTCTGCCGGGACGGATCCCTCGTTCCGGGCCGCGCCGGGTGCGCCGGAAACGGCCGGCCGAGCAGCTCCTCGTAGACCGACAGCGTGGCCTGCTGCATCGCCTGCGTCGTATAATGGGCCAGGACCCGGTCCCGCGCCTGCAGGCCGAGCCGGCGGCGCGCGTCCCCGTCGAGCGACAGCGCGTGTCGCAGCAGCCCGGCCAGCGCGGATGCGTCGCCTGGCGGGAACAGGAAGCCGGTGACGCCGTCCTCGACGGTTTCCAGCGCGGCGCCGTGGCCGGCCGCCACCACCAGGCGCCCCATCGCCTGCGCCTCCACCACCGTGCGGCCGAACGGCTCGGGCTTCAGCGACGGGATCGCCACCACATCGGCCAGCGCCAGCGCCGCCGGCATGTCGGTGCAGTTGCCGGCGAAGCGGAGGCGCTGCCGCAGGCCGAGCCGATCTGCCTGCCGCAGCAGCGCCTCGCCGAAGCCGCGTCGCCCGTCCCGCGACGGGCCCACCAGCACGCAGACCCAGGGCAGCGCCGGGTCCTGCGCCGACAGCAGCGCCAGCGCGTCGAGCAGCAGCGCATGGCCCTTCCACGCGGTGACGCGGCCCGGAAGCATGACCACCGCAGCCCCGTCCGGCAGGGCCCACTGGCGGGCGAGCGCATGCATCCGGTCGCCGCGCACCGCGGCCGGGTCGAAGCTCGCCGTGTCGGCGCCGCGCGGGATCGTGCGCAGCCGGTCGGGGCCGACGCCGTAGCGGTCGGCGACGCGGTCGGCGACGAACCGGCTGATGGCGATGACGCGGTCGCCCGACGCCATGACGGCGTTGTAGCGGCGCTTGAGCGGAAAGCTCTCGCTGTAGACCCCGTGCCAGGTGGTCACGAACGGCGTGCCGGTACGGCGTGTCGCCCAGCGCGCCGACCAGGCCGGGGCGCGCGAGCGGGCATGCACCAGATCGACGCGATGCCGGCGGATCAGCCGGGCCAGCCGTCCGGCGTTAAGCCAGATCGACAGCGGGTCCCTGGTCAGCAGGTCGAGTGTCACGTGGGTGGCGCCAACCCGCTCCAGCTGCGGCAGCAGCCGGCCGCCGGCGCTGGCGACCAGGGCGACGCCGCCGGCCTCGACGATCGCGCGCGCCATCTCGATGGTGCCGCGCTCCACGCCGCCCGCCTGGAGGGCCGGCAGCACCTGCAGGACCGTGGGCGGCGGAGCGGAGGGCGACATGGCGGCGGCCATAGCATGGGCCGGTTGCGGCCGCATCAGCCACCGCACAGGAAGTTCAGGCAGCCCGGCAGGCAACAGCGCGACGCCGGCGTCGTTGCGGCTCCGACAGGGATACGGGAGTGCTGGAGGATGGCCGGGACGGCGAAGAAGACCGACCTCAAGCTGTGGGAGGCGGTGAAGACCGCGGTCACCGACGGCGACAAGGGCGGCAAGCCGGGCCAGTGGTCGGCGCGCAAGGCGCAGCTGGCGACGGCGGAATACAAGAAGCAGGGCGGCGGCTATGCGGGGGCCAAGACCGCGGACAACCATCTGAGCCAGTGGACCCGGGAGGAGTGGGACACGAAGTCGGGCGAGAAGTCGGGCGAGACCGGCGAGCGCTACCTGCCCAAGGAGGCGCGCGACTCGCTCAGCGCCGACGAGTATGCGCGCACCACCGCGAAGAAGCGGGCCGACACCCGGAAGGGCCGCCAGTTCTCCAGCCAGCCGGCGGACGTGGCGGCCAAGACCGCGACGCATCGCGACACCGGCAAGGCCGCAGCACCCGCCGATGCCGGGCCGGACGGCATGACCAGGCAGCAGCTGATGCACCAGGCGACCGCGAAGGGCATCAAGGGCCGCTCGCGGATGAAGAAGGACGAGCTGGTCGCGGCCCTGTCCTGAGGCCGGGCGGCGCCGTGGCCGAGGCCGGGTCGCGGCAATTCGGCGACCGCGCGACGCCGCGGTAGGGTGCGGCATGAATCACGAGACCCTGCACCACCTCGCCCGCGCGGATGGGGTCCGGCTGGCGGCCCGCCACCAGCCCGGGCGCGCGCCCACCATCGTGTTCCTGCCGGGACTGCGCAGCGACATGGGCGGCGACAAGGCCACCGCCCTGGCCGGCTTCGCCCGCAGCCGCGGACAGGCCTCGCTGCGGCTGGACTATTCCGGCCACGGCGCCAGCGACGGCCGGTTCGAGGATGGCAGCGTCGCGGTCTGGCGCGACGACGCAGTCGCGGTCATCGACCGGCTGGCGCCCGGGCCGGTGGTGCTGGTCGGGTCGTCGATGGGCGGCTGGATCGGCCTGATGGTCGCAGTCGCCCTCGGCGGCCGGGCGCGCGGCTTCGTCGGCGTCGCGGCGGCGCCGGACTTCACCCGCACCCTGCTGACGGCGCTGACCCCGTCCCAGCGCATGGCGCTCGACCGTGACGGCCGCGTGCTGCTGCAGGCAGCGCCGGAACCGCTGCCGCTGACCAGGCTGGCGATCGAGGATGGCGAGGCCTGCAGCCTGCTGGACGGACCGATCCCCGTCGCCTGTCCGGTCCGGCTGCTGCACGGCCAGCGCGACACGGTGGTGCCCTGGCAGACCGCGCTCCGGATCGCCGAACACGTCACGACCGACGACTGCCAGGTCACGCTGGTCAAGGATGGCGACCACCGGCTGTCGCGGCCGGGCGATCTGGCGCTGCTGCAGGCGGCGTTGGAGCAGCTGTGCCGCGACGGCGCTCAGCCGCCGGCCGCGAGGATGGCCGGCAGTCCCTCGCGATAGCTCGGATAGCGCCATGGCCGCCGCAGCGCCTGCTGCGTCACGCGGCTCGCCACCTTGCGGTTCTCCGCCCAGAAGCTGCGGCCCATGGCGCTCATCGCCGCCAGCGCCTCGGCGAGCGGCACCTCGGGCGGGGCCGGCAGGCCGAGCAGCCGGGCCGCCTCGGCGATCACCACGGCGCTCTCGGCCGGCAGGTCGTCGCTGAGGTTGAGCACCCGTCGCCGCGGCCCCGCCTGCATCGCCGCCAGCGTGGCGCCGGCGATGTCGTCGCGGTGGATGCGGCCGAACGCGTGCCCGGGGGCGACGACGCGCCGGCTGCGGCCCTCGCGCAGGTCGTCGAACACGCTGCGGCCCGGACCGTAGATGCCGGCGATGCGCAGCAGGTCGAGCCGGCTGCCGGTCGCCTCCGCCAGTGCCTGCCAGTCCCGCTCCGCCGCCAGCCGCCTGGTGCCGCGCGGTCCGGTCGGCGAGGGCTCGGTGGTCTCGTCGACCCAGCCGCCCTGGCGGTCGCCATAGACGCCGGTGGTGGAGAGATAGCCGATCCAGTCGGGCCGGCTGTCGCGCATCCGCCGGCCCAGCAGCGTCAGGATCGGATCGCCCGCCTCCTGCGGCGGCGCCCCCGCCAGCCAGTGCGTGGCCTCGTCGAGCAGCGGCCCCGCCGCGTCGGGATGCAGCAGGCGCACGCCTGCCGGAACGGCGTCGTCGGCGCGGCGGCTGGTGCCGGAGACGCGGTAGCCGGCGTCGAGCGCGCGTTCGGCCACGGCGCTGGCCGAATAGCCGAGCCCGAAGATCAGCAGATGCGGAACCCGCACAGCACCGCTCACGCCCGATCTCCGGTCACGGACGCGACAGGCGGAATCGTTCCGCTTGACGTGAGGCGGTCCCCGCGCGGCACAGTGGCCGCATCGCCATGATCCCCCTGCAGCCCCGATCCCGCATTGCCGTCCCCCTGTTGCTGGCCGCCGCCTGCGCCGTCCGGCCGGCGATGGCGGCCGACATGTCGGGTCACCCCGCCCGGCTGCAACGCCTGGCGAAGCTGGAGGCTCCGCCCGCCCGGCCGTCCCGCCCCGGCGCCGCGCGGACGATGGGAGCGCGGGCCGCCGCCGACGGGGCCGGCGACAATGGCTGCCTCGCCCTGCTGTCGGACAATCCCGCCGGCGCCGCCGACTATGCGCGCGACTGGGCGCGGCACGGCGGCGGCGACGCGGCGGCGCAGTGCGCGGCGCTGGCGGACGTGGCGCTCGGCGATCCGGTCGCCGGCGCTGGGTCGCTCGACGATCTGTCGCGGCAGGCGAGCCTGCCGGCCCGGCGCCGGGCGCTGCTGGCGGACCAGGCGGCGCAGTCCTGGCTGCTGGCCCTCAGGCCGGACCAGGCGCTGCGATCCGCCCGCGCCGCCTCGGCACTCGATCCGGACGATCCGGAGCTGGTGGTGGATGGCGCGCGCGCCGCGGTCGCGGCCGGGCAGCCGGGAGAGGCGGTGAGCGGCCTGGCCCCGGTGCTGGCGGCCCATCCGGACCGCGGCGACGCGCTGGTGGTGCGCGCCACCGCCTACCGCACGCTGAACCGGATCGCGGAGGCGCGCGCCGACATCGAGGCGGCGTGCGCCAGGCTGCCCGACGAGCCGGACGCGCTGCTGGAGCGCGGCATCCTGCGCGAGCGGTCGGGCGATCTCGACGGCGCCCGCGACGACTGGAGCCGCATCCTGTCGCTGTCGCCCGACACCCACGAGGCGGACCTGGCGCAGCAGGATCTGGCGCTGCTCGATGCCGGCCCAGACGCCCGCTAACACGCCCGCTGGCACGCCCGCTGGCGCGCCTGCTCAGGCGGCGCTGCCCGCCGCCCAGCCGCTCGACCAGGCCCACTGGAAGTTGTAGCCGCCGAGCCAGCCGGTCACGTCGACCGCCTCGCCCACGAAGAACAGGCCGGGCACCGACGCGACCTCCATCGTCTTCGACGACAAAGCGGTGGTGTCGATGCCGCCGCGGGTGACCTCGGCCTTGGCATAGCCCTCGGTGCCCGACGGGATCAGGCGCCAGTCGCCGAGCCGCCCGGCCACCGCCTTCAGCACGCTGCCCGGCAGGCCGCCGATCGGGCCGGACGCGCCATGCTCCTGGGCGACGGCCTGGGCGAGGCGCTGCGGCAGGATCTCGGACAGGATGGTGCCGAGCTCGGCCCTGCCGCGCGTCTGGCGCCGCTGCCTGAGGAAGCCCGGCACATCCTGGCCTGGCGCCAGATCGAGGCGGATCGGCTCGCCCGCCTGCCAGTACGAGGAGATCTGCAGCAGCGCCGGGCCGGACAGGCCGCGATGGGTGAACAGCATGGCCTCCGGGAACGCCGCCGTGCCGCAGCGCGCCACCGCGCCGAGCGACACGCCGGCCAGCGCGCGCATCGAGGCCTGCGCGTCGCCCTCGAAGGTGAACGGCACCAGCGCCGGCGCCAGTGGCGTCAGCGGCACGCCGAAGCGGCGGGCGACGTCATGGGCGAAGCCGGTGGCGCCGATCTTGGGGATCGACAGCCCGCCGGTGGCCAGGATCAGGCTGGCGGCCTCGAAGCTGCCGCCGTCGGTGGCGACCCGGTAGCGCTCGGCGCGGTCGATCGCGGTGATGCGGCGGCCGAGCTGCAGCACCACGCCGGCGGCCGCGCATTCGGCCAGCAGCATGGCGACGATCTGGCGGGCCGAGCCCTCGCAGAACAGCTGGCCGAGCGTCTTCTCGTGCCAGACGATGCCGTGCTTCTCGACCAGCGCCAGGAAGTCCATGGCGGTGTAGCGGGCGAGTGCCGAGCGGCAGAAGCTGCGGTTCTGCGACACGAAGCGGTCCGGCCGGCAGTCGCGGTTGGTGAAGTTGCAGCGCCCGCCGCCGGAGATGACGATCTTGGCGCCGGGCTCGGCTGCGTGCTCGAGCAGCAGCACCCGACGGCCGCGCTGGCCTGCGGCGATGGCCGCCATCAGCCCGGCCGCGCCGGCGCCGGCGATGATCACGTCGAAGGGGGCAGGCGCGGTCATGACGGCGGCCTCAGAAGTCGAGGTCCCCGTAATGGTCGGGCGGGTTGATGCCGGTGACGCGGTCGTTCAGCAGCGCCCGGAAGCAGGGGCGCGACTTGACGCGCGCATACCAGTCCTTGGTCGGCGGGCTCAGTGTCCAGTCCAGGTCGCCGATATAGTCGAGCGAGGAGAGCTGTGCGGCGGCGGCGAAGTCGGCCAGCGACAGCGAGGGGCCGGCGAGCCACTTCCGCGTCTCGGCAAGCCAGCCGATATAGTCCAGGTGGTAGCGGATGTTGGCGTAGCCCGCACGCAGCGCGGTCGCGTCCGGATTGCCGCGTCCGACCAGGCGCTTCATGTATTTCTCGCCGAGCAGGTTGCGCGTCACCTCCTGGTGGAACTTGCCGTCGAACCAGGCGGCCAGCCTGCGCACTTCGACGCGCTCGGCCAGCGTGCGGCCGAGCAGCGGGGTGTCGGGATAGGCCTCCTCGAGATACTCGCAGATCACGGTGGAGTCCGGGATCGACAGCCCGTTCTCCTCGACCAGCATCGGCACCGTGCCGGCCGGGTTGAGGTCGAGGAACTCCGGCCGCCGCTCCCACACCTTCTCGACCTTCAGCTCGAACGGCAGCCGCTTCTCCGACAGCACCAGGCGGACCTTGCGCGAGTAGGGCGACAGCGGGATGTGGTGCAGGATTCGCATGGCCGTTCCTTATTTCATCCATCCGCTCCATGCCAGAGACCGCCATCCTGCCACGCTCGATCCGGGTGCCATCCGGTAACGGTTTGATGACGGACCACAGCCCGTGCATGCTGCGCCACGCCGCCGGTCCGCGGCGCCCCCTTCCCGAGGCTCCCCGCCCGTGCCAGACACCGACCTGCCCGAAGCCCCACGGCCGCTGCCGCAGATCCGCGCGCGGGGACGCTCGTTCATGGCCCTGGTGCTGTCGCCGGAGCCGCCGCTGGCCGACTGGCTGGCGGCGCTGGACGCGCAGGTGGCCAAGTCGGCCGAGTTCTTCGCAGCCAAGCCGGTGGTGCTCGATTGCGGGCTGCTCACGCAGGACGAGGCGGGCCTGCCCGGGCTGGTGCCTGCCCTGCAGGAACGCGGCATCCGGCTGATCGAGATCGAGGGCGCCGACCCGGCCTGGCCGGCGACGGCGGACTGGGCCTGGCCGCAGGGCTTCTCCGGCGGCCGGGCGATCGGCACGATCGAGATCCCCGAGGAGGCGCCGCCTCCCCCGCCCGATCCGGCGCGCGCCTCGCTGGTGCTCGACGAGCCGGTGCGGTCGGGGCAGTCGGTGTCGTTCCCGGACGGCGACGTGGTGATCCTGGGCTCGGTGGCGTCGGGGGCGGAAGTGTCGGCGGGCGGCTCGATCCATGTCTATGGCGCCCTGCGCGGCCGGGCGCTGGCCGGCGTCGGCGGCAACCGGTCGGCGCGCATCCTAAGCCTGCGCATGCAGGCCGAGCTGCTGGCGATCGACGGGTTCTACCGGGTGGCCGACGACATGCCCGCGCAGCGTCTCGGCCAGCCGACGCAGGCGCGCCTCGATGGCGAGACGCTGGTGCTGTCGGCCCTCGATTGATGTAGAGCAGTCGAAACGATCCGAATCCTCCCGCAGCCGCCGGCGGGCGGGTCCGGATGGCTGTGCCAGGGAGGGTTGCGCAATGGCCAAGGTGCTGGTCGTCACGTCAGGCAAGGGCGGCGTCGGCAAGACGACGTCGACCGCAGCGCTCGGCGCGGCGCTCGCCCAGGGCGGGCAGACCGTCGTGGTGGTGGATTTCGACGTGGGCCTGCGCAACCTCGACCTAGTGATGGGCGCCGAGCGGCGGGTGGTGTTCGACCTGATCAACGTGGTGCAGGGCGACGCCAAGCTCGCCCAGGCGCTGATCCGCGACAAGCGGGTCGACACGCTGTCGATCCTCCCCGCCAGCCAAACGCGCGACAAGGACGCGTTGACGCCGGACGGCGTCAAGCGGGTGATCGACGAGCTGCGCGAGAAGTTCGACTGGGTGGTGTGCGACAGCCCGGCCGGCATCGAGAAGGGCGCGCAGCTGGCGATGTATCACGCCGACGAGGCGGTGGTGGTGACCAATCCGGAGGTGTCGTCGGTGCGCGACAGCGACCGCATCATCGGCATGCTGGACAGCACCACCGCCAAGGCCAAGCTGGGCGAGAAGCTGCCCAAGCACCTGCTGCTGACCCGCTACGACCCGGTGCGCGCGGCACGCGGCGAGATGCTGCGCACCGAGGACGTGCTGGAGATCCTGTCGATCCCGCTGCTCGGCATCATCCCCGAGAGCGAGGAGGTGCTGCGGGCGTCGAACCTCGGCTCGCCGGTGACGCTGAGCACCCCCGAGAGCGCGCCGGCGCGGGCCTATTTCGACGCGGCGCGCCGCCTCAAGGGCGAGACGCTGGAGATGCAGATCCCGAGCGACCGCAAGGGGCTGCTGGCCAAGCTGTTCGGGCGGAGGGTGGCATGAGCTTCCTGGCAGGCCTCTTCGCCAAGCGCGGGTCGGCCCCGGTCGCGCGCGACCGGCTGCAGATCCTGCTGGCGCACGAGCGCTCCAGCGGCGAGGGCCAGTCGGAGCTGATCGCCAAGCTGCGCGAGGAGATCCTCGAGGTGATCGCCCGGCACGTGCCGATCGACCGCGACAAGGTGCAGATCAAGCTCGATCGCGGCGTCGCCGTCTCGACGCTGGAGATCGACATCGAGGTGCCGGGACTGAAGGCGCGGCTGCCGCCGGTCGAGACAAGGAAGCCCGGTGCCGACCCCAAGATCGACCCGGCCAGCGGCACCAGGACGCTGCCGACCGGGCCCTGATCCGC
Organism: uncultured Acetobacteraceae bacterium; assembly: GCA_964236105.1. GTDB lineage: Bacteria > Pseudomonadota > Alphaproteobacteria > Acetobacterales > Acetobacteraceae > Lichenicola. The sequence continues at coordinate 391,512 of CAXSBC010000002.1, forward strand.
GGACCCGGGCCCAGGGCTCAGGACGCGGCCAGCCGCGGCTCCAGCAGCTTGCTGCTCTCGCAGACATCCAGCAGCGCCGCCGCCCGGGCGGCGGCCGGGTCGCGCCGGCGCAGCGCCTCGATCAGCTGGCGGTGCGGATGGCACCCCGGGGCCAGCTGCGGCAGCGGCCGATCCAGGCCGAGCGCGTAGATCGGACCGATCCGCATCCACAGCCCTTCCAGCGCGCGCAGGATGATCGGCGCCTGCCCGGCCCGGCAGACGGCGCGGTGCACCATCACGTTCGCCTCGAACATCGCCGCATGCTCGTGGCGGGCGTAGGCCGCCATGCAGGCCGAGTCGGCGTGCTCGATCTCGTCGATCTGCGCGTCGGTCGCGAACTCGACCGCCCGCTCCGCGACGCGCGCCTCGAGATCGCCGCGCATGTCGGTGAGCTCGCGCAGGGCGGCCTGCGTCATCACCGGCACGATGGCCGAACCGCGCTCGTCGAGCGCCAGCGCCTGCTCGGAGACCAGACGCAGCAGCGCCTCGCGCACCGGGGTCGGGCTGAGGTTCAGCGACGTCGCGAGCGGCCGCAGGATCAGCCGGTGCCCGGGCCCGAGCGCGCTGGAGGTGAGCGACCGGCAGATCTGGTTGTAGGCGCGCTGGCTCAGGCTTTCCCGGCTGCCGCCCCGGTCGAAGCTGGCGTTCGGCGGCACCAGCCGTTTCGGGTCGGGCTGCGGCAGGGCGGGTGCCGGCGATACGGCGAGCGACGGCAGGCAGGAGAGACTATCCATCACGCGGGGGGGCGCCATTCGCTGGTCGTGCCGGCCACGGGCGGGCGTCACCTGCCGAGAACGAAACGACGATTCAACCATGTCTGCGCTTATCTGCTGGCGTTCGGGCGCGTTTGGAAGCGGCAAGTTCGCGTGTCAGACCCCTGCTGCGGGCGCTGCCGGCCGCGCGGTCAGGTCACGTCCTCCAGGCTCATGGCCTGACGCGACAGCAGATCGCGATACGGGCCCTCGCTGCGCTCCAGCTCCGACGGGGCGCCGTCCTGGAGGATGCGGCCGGACTGCATCAGCACGATGCGGTCGAAGTCGCGCAGCGTGGACAGGCGGTGGGCGACGGCGATCACGGTGCGGCCGACCATCAGCCGGTCGAGCGCCTGCTGCACCTTCTGCTCGCTCTCGCTGTCGAGCGCGCTGGTGGCCTCGTCGAGCAGCAGGATCGGCGCGTTACGCAGGAAGGCGCGCGCGATCGCCAGGCGCTGGCGCTGGCCGCCCGACAGCTTGACGCCGCGATCGCCGACCTCGGTGGCAAAGCCGTCCGTCATCGCCTGGATGAACTCGCTGCAGCCGGCGGCGTCGGCTGCGGCGCGCACCTCCTCGTCGGACGCCTCGGGCCTGCCGTAGCGGATGTTCTCGAGCACCGAGCGGTGGAACAGCGAGACGTCCTGCGGCACCACCGAGATCACCGACCGCAGCGCCTCCTCGGTCAGCGACAGCAGGTTGTTGCCGTCGATCAGGATCTGCCCGGCCTGGACGTAGCGCATGCGCTGCAGCAGGGCGAGCGCGGTGCTCTTGCCCGAGCCCGAGCGGCCGATCAGCCCGATCCGCGTGCCGGCCTCGATGCGCAGGCTGAAGTCGGCCAGCACGGCTCCGCCGCCCGGGTAGGCGTAGGTGACGTGCTCGAACGCCACCTCGCCACGCGGCTGGGCGTGGAAGCCGCCGGCGTCGGCGGCGTCCGGCATGTCGTGCGGCAGCAGCAGCGTCGACAGCGCCTCCGCCAGCCGGGCCACGTGCTGGATGGTCTCGACGAGCGCCACCGCGAGGTCGCGGGTGCCGTGCAGGATCATGAAGCCCAGCGTCACCACCATGACCACGTCGCCGATGCTCGCGGTGTGGCGATGCCACAGCATCACCGACCAGATCAGCAGGCCGGCGGTGAGCAGGGCGGTCAGCACCGCGTGGATCAGCCGCAGCTTCTCCAGGTAGCGCAGCGAGGTGCCGCGCGAGTGCATCTCGCCCTGCATGCGCTGGCTGAACCGGACCCGCTCGCGCCGGGTGGCGCCGAAGGCGCGGACCAGCGGCATGTTGTTGATGATGTCGAGCAGCTCGCCGTCGACGCGCGCGGCATCGGAGGCGTAGCGGTGGTGCAGCGGCCGGCCGCCGGCGGCGAGGCGGAACATCAGCCACGAGATGACCGCCGCCAGCACCACCAGCACGCCGGCCATGGCCGGGCTGACGGTCAGCATCAGCAGGATCGAGAACGCCACGTTCAGGCAGGGCGGCAGCACGTTCCAGGTGGCGAGGTTCTCCAGCATGAACATCGCGTTCGAGGTGGCGGTGATGCGGCCGGCCAGCGTGCCCGGCATGCGGTCGGCGAAGTAGGACGGCGCATGTCCGGTCAGGTGGCGGAACAGGTCGCGCCTGAGGTCGCCGGTGACCTCGACGAAGGCATGGGTGGAGATCCAGCCGCCGACCCGCCAGGCCAGGTTGTCGACGGTGATCAGGATGCCGAGCAGCGCCACCGCCCCCCAGACCGGCCGCATCGAGCCGCCGCGGTAGCCGGTCAGCGTGTCGACGAGGTAGTGCACCGCGTAGGAGGAGCCGACCACGGCGGCGACGGCGACCACCACCGAGGCCAGGATCAGCGCGTGCCGCAGCTTGTGGTGCATCACGTAGCGGAACATGAACGCCAGCGGCCGCGGCGCCAGCCGGATCAGGTCGGCGTCGTTGATCGTGACGGCCTCGTCGCGGCCGGGCCTGGGGCGGCGTGCGGCGCGTGCGTGTTCCAGGTCCAGCTTCAATGCGCGCGCCCTTTCCTTCGGAGACCTGTCATAGCCCGCCGGCCGCCGGATGGAACTCCGGACGTTGCGGTGTGTTTACGAAATCACCGCGACCCGATGACCCGTGGCGCTGGTCTCCGCGCGACGCCCTGGTGCCGAATGCCCGGGCGTGCTCCGGTTGCCAACAAATTGCCGCGTTTATCGCGTTGAAGCCGATCTGAAGCCACCATGGAGCTCTTCATGCGAATAGCACAGATTGCCCCCCTTCATGAGGCCGTGCCCCCGAAGCTGTATGGCGGCACGGAGCGCGTGGTGTCGTTCCTCACCGAGGAGCTGGTCGCCCTCGGCCATGACGTGACGCTGTTCGCGAGCGGCGACAGCCTCACCTCGGCCGAGCTGCATGCGTGCTGGCCGCGCGCCCTGCGGCTCGATCCGGCGATCCGCGACCCGATCGCGCCGCACATGCTGATGATGGAGCAGGTGGCGCGACGGCTGGACCAGTTCGACGTGCTGCACTTCCACATGGACTACTGGCCGTTCACCCATTTCAGCCGCCAGCCGACCCCGTTCGTGACCACCATGCACGGGCGCCTCGATCTGCCGGAGCTGCAGCCGGTGTTCGACTGCTTCAACAAGGCGCCGGTGGTCTCGATCTCCGACAGCCAGCGCCGTCCGCTGCCGCAGGCCAACTTCGTCCGCACCGTGCATCATGGGCTGCCGGAGAAGCTGCTGACGCCGCAGGGCAATCCGGACGGCAGCGACCGCACCTACCTCGCCTTCCTGGGGCGGATCTGCCCGGAGAAGGGCGTCGACAAGGCGATCCGCATCGCGCGCGCCGTCGGCATCCCGCTCAGGATCGCGGCCAAGGTCGACAAGGTCGACGTCGAGTATTTCGAGCAGGTGATCAAGCCGATGCTGGCCGAGGGGCCGAAAGGCAGCGTGGAGCTGATCGGCGAGATCAATGACGGCCAGAAGGCCGGCTTCCTGTCCGGAGCCCGCGGCCTGCTGATGCCGATCGACTGGCCGGAGCCGTTCGGGCTGGTGATGATCGAGGCGATCGCCTGCGGCACGCCGGTGATCGCCTTCAACCGCGGCTCGGTGCCCGAGGTGATCGAGGACGGGCTGACCGGCCTGATCGTCGAGGACGAGACCAGCGCGATCGGCGCCATCGCCCGTCTCGACACGCTGAAGCCGGCCCTGATCCGCAAGCGGTTCGAGACCCGCTTCACCGCCCGCCGGATGGCCAACGACTATCTGGGCATCTATCGCCAGCTCGCCGCCCAGCACCGGCCGTCACTGCGGCTCGTCGGCAACGACTAGCCGCAGCGACGCCTTGCCGCACGTCCCGGCCGGACCGCTGCCTCAGGCGGGTGGGCGGACGCCCGGCTGGCAGTTCTGGATCGATCGCGGCGGCACCTTCACCGACATCGTCGGCCGCAGCCCGTCCGGAGCCCTGTGCGACCTCAAGCTGCTGAGCGAGACGCCGGGCGACAGCCGGGACGCAGCCGTGGTCGGCATCCGGACGATGCTGGGTCTCGGCCCGGACCAGCCGCTGCCGGCGGACGCGATCTCGATCGTCCGCATGGGCACCACCGTCGCCACCAACGCCCTGCTGGAGCGACGCGGTGCCCGCACGCTGCTGCTGGTGACGCACGGCTTCGCCGACCTGCTGCTGATCGGCAACCAGACCCGGCCGGACCTGTTCGCGCTCGACATCCGGCGGGCCCTGCCGCTGCAGCAGCGCGTGGCGGCGATCGGCGGCCGCCTCGGTCCGGACGGCGGCGAGATCGAGCCGCTGGACGAGGATGCCGCGCGCGCAGCCCTGGCGGCGGCCCGGGCGGACGGCTTCGAGAGCTGCGCCATCGCCCTCCTGCACGGATGGGCCCACCCGCAGCATGAGCGGCGGCTCGGGCTGCTGGCGGAAGCGGCGGGCTTTGCGCATGTCTCGCTCAGCCATGTGACCGACCCGAGGCTGCGGCTGGTGCCGCGGGCGCAGACCACGGTGGTCGACGCCTATCTGTCGCCGGTGCTGACCCGCCACGTCGACCGGCTGCGCCAGGCGCTGCCCGGCGTCCGGCTGCATTTCATGCAGTCGCATGGCGGGCTGGTGCAGGCCGAGCGGTTCGCCGCCCGCGACGCGATCCTGTCCGGGCCGGCGGGCGGCGTCGTGGGGGCTGCGCGCACCGCGCAGGCGGCCGGGATCTCGCGCATCGTCGGCTTCGACATGGGCGGCACCTCCACCGACGTCTCGCTGCATGACGGCGGCTTCGAGCGCATGGAGGAGGCGACGATCGACGGGCTGGCGATCCGCGCGCCGATGATGGCGATCGAGACGGTGGCGGCGGGCGGCGGCTCGATCCTGCGCTTCGACGGCGAGCGGCTGCGCGTCGGACCGGGCAGCGCCGGCGCCGATCCGGGACCCGCCGCCTACCGGCGCGGCGGCCCGCTGACGGTGACCGACGCCAACATCCTGCTGGGCCGGGTGCGGCCGGAGCGGTTCCCCCGCCTGTTCGGGCTGGCGGGCGACCAGCCGCTCGATGTCGCGGTGGTGCGGGCCGGATTCGCCGGGCTTGCGGAGGCCTTCGCCGCCGCCGGCAGCCCGCTGTCGCCGGAAGGGGTGGCGGCGGGTGCCGTGCGCATCGCGGTGCAGCAGATGGCCGAGGCGATCCGCCGGATCGGCGTGGCGCGCGGACGCGACCTGGCGGGCTTCACCCTGGTGTGCTTCGGCGGCGCCGGCGGCCAGCATGCCTGCCTGGTCGCAGACGAACTCGGGCTGGAGCGGATCTTCATCCATCCGCGCTCCGGGCTGCTGTCGGCCTACGGCATGGGCCTCGCCGACCAGACCATCCTGCGCAGCCGCGCCGTGGAGGCGGTGCTGACCGCCGGGCGGGTCCCGGCGCTGCACGCGATGGCGGCCGGGCTCGAGGCCGACGCGCGCCAGGCGCTGACCGAGGACGGCGCCGACCCCGCCGCGATCCGCTGCGAGCGCACCGTGCAGCTGCGCTACGACGGCAGCGAAAGCTGGCTGGCGCTGCCGCTCGGTCCGCTCCAGGCCATGCAGGACGGCTTCTCCGAGCTGCACCGGCAGCGCTTCGGCTTCGCGATGCCGGCGCGGCCGCTGCTGGTGCAGGCGGTGCAGGTGGAGGCGATCGCGCCGGGCGAGCCGGTGGACGAGCCGATGCTGGGCGGACGCGCGCAGGGCGGCCCGGCGCCTGCGGACCAGGCGCCGATCTGGGACGGCGGGGCGATGCGGCCGACGCCGGTGTTCGAGCGCGACGCGCTGCGTGCCGGCGACCGCATCGCGGGCCCGGCGCTGATCGCGGAAGCCAACGCGACGACGATGATCGAGGCGGGCTGGGACGGCCTGCTCGACGTCCGCGGCGCCCTGGTGCTGCATCGGCTGCGACCGCTGGCGCGCGAGGCGCCGGCTGCCGCCATGGGGGCCGATCCGATCCGGCTCGCCTTGTTCAACGCCATCTTCATGAGCGTCGCCGAGCAGATGGGGGCGGTGCTGCAGAACACCGCGCTCAGCGTGAACATCCGCGAGCGGCTGGACTTCTCCTGCGCGCTGTTCGACGCCTCGGGCTGGCTGATCGCCAACGCGCCGCACGTGCCGGTGCATCTGGGCGCGATGGGCGAGAGCGTGCGTCACGTGATCCGGACACGCGGCGGCACGCTGCGGCCCGGAGACGCGGTGGCGCTGAACGATCCGTTCGCCGGCGGCACGCATCTGCCGGACATCACGCTGGTGACGCCGGTGTTCGACGCCGAGGGCACGCTGCGGTTCTTTGTCGGCAGCCGCGGGCATCACGCCGATATCGGCGGCATCACGCCGGGCTCGGTGCCGCCCTTCTCCACGCGGCTGGAGCAGGAGGGCGTGGTGCTCGACGACGTGCTGCTGATGCAGGCGGGCACCTTCCGGGAGGAGGCGTTCCGCGCGCGGCTGGCCGACTCCCCCTACCCTGCCCGCAATCCCGACATGAACGTCGCCGACATCACCGCGCAGGTCGCCGCCAATGCCGCCGGCGTCGCGGCCCTGCGGCGGGTGGCGGACCGCTACGGCTGGGACGCGGTGTGCGACCAGGCCGGCCACGTCATGGATAACGCCGAGCGCGCGGTGCGGCGGCTGCTGGACCGGCTGCCCGACGGCGAGCGCGCCTACCGGCTCGACGACGGCGCGATGCTGCGCGTCTCGGTGCGGATCGACCGGGTGGCGCGCACCGCCCGCATCGACTTCACCGGCACCGATGCGCAGCGGCCCGGCAACTTCAACGCGCCCCGGGCGGTGGTGCGCGCCTCGATCCTGTACGTGCTGCGCTGCCTGGTCGACGACCAGGTGCCGCTGAATGACGGCTGCCTGCGTCCGATCGAGATCATCGTGCCCGACGGCAGCTTCCTGAACCCCCGCCCGGGTGCCGCGGTGGTGTCGGGGAACACCGAGCTGTCGCAGGCGGTGGCGAACGCGCTGCTGGGCGCGCTCGGCGCCTGCGCGTCGGCACAGGCGACGATGAACAACTTCATCTTCGGCGACGAGACGCGGCAGTACTACGAGACCATCGGCGGCGGCACCGGGGCCGGGCCGGGGTTCGACGGCGCGGACGGCGTGCAGAGCCACATGACCAACACGCGGATGACCGACCCGGAGGTGCTGGAAATGCGCTTTCCCGTCCGGGTCGAGGCGTTCGAGGTCCGTCGCGGCTCGGGCGGCGTCGGCCGGCATCGCGGCGGCGACGGGCTGATCCGCCGGCTGCGCTTCCTGGAGCCGATGACGGCGATGCTGGTCTCGTCGCGACGGACGGTGCCGCCGTTCGGCCTTGAGGGCGGCGGCGACGGTGCTGCCGGGCTGCAATGGGTCGAGCGCCGCGACGGCACGCGCGAGACGCTGGACGGGGTCGCCCAGGCCGCGATGCGGGCGGGCGACGTGTTCGCGATCTGCACGCCCGGCGGCGGCGGCTGGCAGCGACCGGACCCGGCCGGGCCCGCGGCCTGACGGCCGCCCGGATCAGCCGTCGAGGCGCCGGCGCATCAGCCGGTGCGGCAGCGTCACCTCGAGGAACGGCTCGCCCTCGGCGACGTAGCCGAGCCGCTGGTAGAAGCCGATCGCGGTGGCGCGCGCCGACAGCCTTACCCCGGAGGCCCGCAGGCGCCGGAGCTCGTCCTCGCCGCGGCGCACCAGCAGGGTGCCGAGGCCACCGCGCTGCAGGCCGGGCCTGATCGCCATCTGCCTGAGCTTGCCGTCGCCGGCGACGTCCGGCGCAACCACCAGCAGCGTGCCGGCGAGCAGCGGGCCGAGCCAGAGCGCCAGATGCAGCTGCTCCGCCTCCGAGGCAAGCTGGGCGCCGCTGTAGGACAGGGCGAGCGGCGCCCGCAGCACCCGGGTCCGCAGCGCCACCATCTCGCGCCAGCCGGGGCCGCCCGGCGTCTCGCGGACGATCGAGGGCGCCGCCGCCTCGCCCGGGCTCGCCGGTCCGCTCAACCGAGCGCGAGCAGCTCGACGTCGAAGATCAGGGTGGCGTTCGGCGGGATCGCCCGGCCGGCGCCGCGGCTGCCATAGCCGTGCTCGGGCGGCAGCACCAGGATGCGCCGGCCGCCGACGCGCATCGTGGCGACACCCTCGTCCCATCCGGAGATCACCTCGCCGACGCCGAGCGTGAAGCGGAACGGGCTGCCGCGGTCGCGCGAGCTGTCGAACTTGGCACCCTCCTTGCCGCCCTCGTCGAGCCAGCCGGTATAGTGCACCACCACCGGCCGGCCTGGCGCCGGCTCAGCGCCGGTCCCTGCCACCTCGTCGCGATAGCGGATGCCGTTCGGCATGGTGATGAAGTCGTCTGCCATGGGATGCTCCGGAGGACGGCGCTGACGGCACGATGCCGGTCAGCTCTTGGTGTCGGCCTTGAACGCGCCGCGGCTGCCTTTCGGCCGCTCCGGGCCGACGGTGGAGTCGCGGTCGGTCTGCTGCTCGAGCTCCGCATTCAGCTCGGCCCCCATCAGTACCACCATCGACGAGATCCAGATCCAGGTCATGAAGCCGATGACCGCGCCGAGCGAGCCGTAGGTCTTGTTGTAGTTGCCGAAGTTGGAGACGTAGTAGGAGAAGCCGGCGGAGACGAGAACCCAGCCGATCGCCGCCGCCCCGCCGCCCCAGCTCACCCACTGCCAGCGCGCCCTGGTCCGGCTCGGGCCGTAGCGATAGACCAGCGCCAGCGCCCCGGTCAGCACCAGCAGCATGACCGGCCAGCGCGCCAGGTTCAGCAGCGTGTCGGTGACGCTGCCGAAGCCGATGTAGTTCAGCGCGACCGGCAGCGCCACGACGGCCAGCAGTGCCGCGATCAGGAACACGACCGCGCCCAGCGTGAAGCTGAGCGAGATCAGCGTCAGCCGGACGAAGGATCGCTGCTCGCGCTCGTGATAGACCACGTTCAGCGCGTCGAACAACGACTTCATGCCGGCGTTGGCGCTCCAGAGCGACGTGGCCAGACCGACGACGGCGCCGAAGCCGAGCGCCTTGTGGCCGCTGGCGGTGAGTGCCGCGATCTGGCCCTTGATGATGTCGAGGCCGCCGCCGGGCACGATGCCGCCGAGCGCCTTCAGCTGGTCGTTCAGGCTGGCCGGATCGGTGAACAGCCCATACAGCGAGATCAGGCTGGCGATGGCGGGAAACAGCGCCAGCAGGCCGTAGAAGGTGACGCTGGCCGCTTCCGCCATCACCCGGTCCGCCGAGAAGCCGGCGGCCATCCGCTTCAGGACGTTCCACCAGCCCTTCGGTGGGATCTCGCCCGGGCTGTCGGCCTCGGCACCTGCCTGCTTCCCGCCGGGGCCGCTCTCGACCTGGTCCTTCCGGCCGGCCTTCGGCGAATGCTTCGGGCCGCCGTCGGCAGCAGGCTCCGGAGCGGGCCCGGCCGACGCGCCGGCCAGGGCGGCATCGCGGCGCGGCAGCAGCAGGCCGGCGATGGCGAGGGCCGCCAGGAGGATCGGATTCGGGCGGTCGGCCTGCGCCATGCGGATCGGACTTTCGTTGCGATTCTGTCAGCGCAACCGGCCGCGCCAGGTTGCGGCCGACGCCATCAGGCCGCCGCCGGTCCGCCTGCGGCAAGCAGCTGCGCCACCCGGACCGGCACCGGCGGATGGGTATCGTGCACCAGTGAGAACAGCCGGTCCGGCGTGAGCGTGCTGGCGTTGTCGCGCGCCAGCCGGGTGAGCGCGGACACCATGGGTGCGGCACCGACCGTCTGGCGCGCGAACTCGTCCGCCTGGAACTCGTGCCGGCGCGAGATCGCGTTGCCGGCCAGGTTGAGCAGCGGCGACGCCACCGACACCACGAGGCCTGCCAGCAGCAGCCCGATGGCCGGATCGGCGTGGCGGATGCCGAAGCCCGGCAGCAGGCCCGGCTGGTGCGACAGCCAGCCGATCGCCGCCAGCATCGCGAACAGGGCGGCGATGCCGCGCAGCATGCCGAACAGCGTGTGGCGATGGCGGAAGTGGCCGAGCTCGTGGGCGATCACCGCCTCGATCTCGTCGGTGCTGTGCGCGTCGAGCAGCGTGTCGAACAGCACGATGCGCTTGGTCGGGCCGAAGCCGATGAAATAGGCGTTGCCGCGGCTGGAGCGGCGCGAGGCGTCCATCTCGAACAGCCCGCCGCTGCGAAAGCCGCAGCGCGCCAGCAGCGCCTCCACCGGGACCGCCACCTCACGGCGCAGCGGGGTGAAGCGGTTGAACAGCGGTGCGACCAGCCGGACGTAGAGGGTGGGCGCTATCAGCATCGCGGCCGTCAGCACCACCCAGACGGCGAGCCACCAGGGCACCCCCCACAGGCTCGGCAGCGCCTGCATCGCCCACAGGGTGCCGGCGGCGAGCGGGCCGCCGATCGCCGCCGTCAGCAGCAGCGCGACCAGGGTGTCGCGCGCGAACAGGCCCGGCGTCTTGCGGTTGAAGCCGAAGCGCTGCTCCAGCACCAGGTCGCGCCACGCGGACAGGGGCAGTGCGACCAGGGCGGAGGCCAGCCACAGCACGGCGAGGATCACCAGGCTGCGCAGGATCGACGGCGCCATCCGCGCCGACACCAGCCCCGAGACGAGGTCGAGCAGCCAGACCAGGCCGACGATGCCGACGACCAGGTCGACCCCGCCCGCCACCGCGCCGAAGCGCAGCCGGGCCAGCCCGTAGGCCGCCGCTCGGCGATGGTCGGCGAGCGGCACCGTGGCTGCGAAGGCCGCCGGCACGGCGTCGCGATGGAGGCGGATCGCCTCCGCCTGACGGCGCTGCAGCAGGAACTCGACGCCGTGCCACAGCACGGACCAGGCGACATAGGCGACCAGCAGCGTCGGCATCACGGCGTCTCCGCATCGACCACGATGCCGCTGTCACGCCGCGACCGGGTCTCCCACGCAAGGTACGGCTTCCCCGGCATCCTGCAAGCGCCGGCGCCGGTGTCAGGCGACGCCGAGCGGCGGCGGCACCTTGGCTTCCGCCAGGGCGGCCGCCTGCTGCCCGGCGAGCCTCTCCTTGCTGAAGCCCTCGACCGTCTCGTGGTAGAGCCGGTGCCAGTTCATCGACACCTTCAGGCGCAGGAACACGCTGCCCAGGCCTACTGCCGAGCGGTCGAGCAGCACGAACTCGCGCGGCGGCTGCACGCCGCCGGTCCGCTTCAGGCCCGCATGCACCCTCTCGGCGATGGTGCGGCCGAAGGCGGGATCGTCGCTTTCCTGGATCGGCCGCACGCGGTCCTGCAGCAGCGGCTCGTAGATGAAGCGCGCCCATTCGTTGAGCACCTCCATCGTCTCGCGGCTCAGGCCGACGAATCCCCAGCTCTCGTAGGCATGATAGGCCTGATCGTCGTCGTTGCGCTCGATCGCCTGCTGCAGGTCGATCACGCCCTGCACGAACTGCGGCCGGAAGATGCGGATGGCGCCGAAGTCGAGCAGGTTGAGGCCGTTGTCGGGCCTGACCTGGAAGTTGCCGAGATGCGGATCGCCGTGGATCACGCCGTAGCGGTAGAACGGCAGATACCAGGCGCTGAACAGCGCGCGCGCCGTCCTTTCGCGCGACTCCATGCTGGGATTGGTGTCCAGGTAGGACTGCAGCGACACGCCGTCGAGCCAGCTCATGGTCAGCAGCCGCCCGCTCGACAGCTCCTCGATCGGCCTGGGGATGGTGACGTCGTCGTGGCCCGCCAGCATCAGCCGGTAGAGCCGCAGATGGGCGGCCTCGCGCGTGTAGTCGAGCTCCTCGCGCACCCGCTCGGCCAGCTCCTTGTAGATCTCGCCCGACTGGATCGCGTTGTCCACGCGGTGATACAGCGCCATGCCGAGACGGAGCTGGCGCAGGTCGGCCTCGACGGTGGAGATCATGTCGGGATACTGCAGCTTGCAGGCCACCGGCGTTCCGTCATGCAGGCTCGCGCGATGCACCTGGCCGAGACTCGCGGCCGCGGCGGCATCGCGCTCGAAGGAGGCGAACCGCTGCTCCCAGTTCGGACCGAGCTCGGAGGCCATGCGCCGGCGGATGAACGACCAGCCCATCGGCGGTGCGTTGGCCTGCAGATGCGCGAGCTCGTCGGCATATTCCGGCGGCAGCGCGTCCGGAATCGTCGAGAGCAGCTGCGCCACCTTCATCAGCGGGCCCTTCAGCCCGCCGAGGATCGCGCGCAGGTCCTCCGCATGCGCGGTCTTGTCGGTGCGTATGCCGATGCGCGAGCCGGCCATGCGCGCGGCGATGCCGCCGACCGCGCCCGAGGTGCGGGCGAGACGACGGATCTCGCCAAAGACGCTGCTGCCGCGGTCCAGATCCCGATCACTTGCCATGATGCTAGGCCGCCTCGCGCCCGGCCGGGCTTGGTTCGTCCGCCTCGAGCTCGTCGATGAAGCCCGAGATCACGTCGAGGCCCTTGCGCCAGAACGCGGGATCGGTAGCATCGAGGCCGAACGGCGCCAGCAGCTCCCGGTGCCGCCTGGTGCCGCCGGCGCGCAGCATCTCGACGTATTTCTGTTCGAACCCGGGATGGCCGCTCGCGAACACGCCGTAGAGCGCGTTCACCAGGCAGTCGCCGAACGCATAGGCATAGACGTAGAACGGCGAGTGCACGAAGTGCGGCACGTAGGCCCAGAACACGTCGTAGTCCGGCGTGAAGCTGAAGGCCGGGCCCAGGCTCTCGGTCTGCACCTGGCGCCAGAGCTCGCCGATCCGCTCGGGCAGCAGCTCGCCGCCGCGACGCTCGTCATGCAGCAGCGTCTCGAAGCGGTAGAACGCGACCTGGCGTACCACCGTGTTCAGCATGTCCTCGACCTTGCCGGCCAGCATCCGCCGGCGGCGCGCGGGATCGGTCTCGGCATCGAGCAGGGCGCGGAAGGTCAGCATCTCGCCGAACACGCTGGCGGTCTCGGCCAGCGTCAGCGGAGTCGAGCTCATCAGGTAGCCCTGCTCGGCTGCCAGCACCTGATGGACGCCATGGCCGAGCTCGTGCGCCAGCGTCATCACGTCGCGGGTGCGGCCGTGGAAGTTCATCAGGATGTAGGGGTGCGCCGCCGGCACGGTCGGATGCGCGAACGCGCCGCCCGCCTTGCCCGGACGTGGCGCCGCATCGATCCAGGACCGCTCGAAGAAGCGCTCCGCAACCTCGCCCAGCGACGGCTCGAAGCCCGTGTAGGCCCGGAGCACGCGGGTGCGCGCCTCGTCCCAGCCGACGACGCTGTCCTCGTCCGACGGCAGCGGCGCGTTGCGGTCCCAGTGCTGCAGTTTCTCGAGCCCGAGCCAGCGCGCCTTCATCGCGTAGTAGCGGTGCGACAGGCGTGCGTAGTCGGAGGTGACGGCAGTGACGAGCGCGTCCACCACCTCGTCCTCGACCATGTTGCCGCGGTTGCGGGCACTGCCGGGGCGCGGATAATGGCGCAAACCGTCGCCGATCTCCTTGTCCTTGGCGAGCGTGTTGGTGATCAGCGAGAACAGCCGGACGTTGCGGGTGAAGGTGTCGCCGATCGCGCGCGCGGCCCGCTCGCGCACCGCGCGGTCGCGATCGGACAGCTTGTTGAGCGCGTCGCCGACGGTGAGCGAGGCGCCGTCCAGCTCGACCCGGAGCTGCGCCATGGTCTCGTCGAACAGCCGGCTCCAGGCGCTGGCGCCGGTCACCGACTTCTCGTGCAGGACGCGCTCGACCTCCTCGCTCAGCTGGTGCGGCCGGAACACGCGCAGGTCGCGCAGGAACGGCGCCCAGCGCGCCAGATCCTCGTGCTCCAGCAGCCGCTCGATGCGGTCGTCGTCGAGCTGGTTGAGCTCGAGGGTGAAGAAGATCAGGTGCGACGAGATCTGCGTCACCCGCTCGTTGATGCCCTGGTAGAAGCGACCGATCGCCGGGTCGTCGGAGTCGCCCGCGAACAGCAGCCCGGCATAGGACGCGGCGCGGCCGAGCAGCGCGTCGATGCGCTCGTACTCCTCGATCAGTCCGGCCACCGCGGCGCCGCCCAATGCCGGCAGCCGTCCGGCATAGTGCGCGGCGAAGGCCTGCGCGGCGGCCTCCGCCTCATCCAGATCACGCTTCAGCTCCTGGCTGTCCTGGCCCGGATACAGGTCCGACAGATCCCAGCTCGGCAGGTCGGCGTGCGCGGACGGCGTCCTGGAGGCTGCAGAGGCGCCCGCGACCTCGCGGTCCCGCGGCAAGGACAGGCTGTCGGCGGACCTGGTGAGGAAAGGCATGAGCGGCTTCATCCTGTTCGATCTGGTCGGCATGTCATCTGTGGTCGCTCGGCTGCACATCAAAGGGCGCGCCGCCCGCGGCCGGTCGGTTCTGCCGGCACCGCGGCGGCGGCCGGTGCCCGCCTCGACGGAACCCCGTCGGCATCCGCCGGTCGGCGATCATGCCTCGACCGTCGCCGTCCGGACGCCGCCGGCGCTGGGACCGTGCCTTACAGCCATGCCGTCCTGCGCGCCGACAATTCTGGCCGGGTTCTGACGTCCGGTCCGGTAATCGAGGCGCGACCGGCATCGCATGGCCGCCTGACGGGCTGCCTGCTCGCCGTGCCGGTCGTTGTGATCGCCGATGGCCGCGGCAGAGGGCCCTCGCCGACCGCCCCGACTGCCGGCATCGGCTCCGGATCGCGTCGCGGCCCGGCATGTCGGGCAGGCCCGGTCCGGCAGGCGCACGAGGTGGCCCCCCGCGTTGTCGACACGAGCCGTCAGGAGCATCCCGGTCACGTCGTCCCCCCCGGCTCACAGCATCAGCACGTCCTGGCGCGGATGGTGCGGCTTGGCCTTGTAGCCGGGCTCGACATGGATGCTGATCACCGCCTCGCCGACGGTCTCGCGGATCGCGCGCTCGATGTGATCGCAGATCGCATGGGCGGCATCCACCGTCATCTCGCTCGGCACCACGAGATGGAAATCCACGAAGGTCATGCGGCCTGCGATCCGCAGCCTGACGTCGTGCGCCTGGATGGCGCCCTTGCCGCCGCGTGCGATGGCGCCGCGCACGATGTCGACCTCGCCCAGATCCTGCACCTCGTCCATCAGCCCGCCGACGGAGTCGCGCAGCACGCCATAGCCGGCGCGCAGGATGTTGAGTGCCACCACGCCCGCCACCGCCGGATCCAGCCACAGCCAGCCGGTCAGCGGCACCAGCCCGAAGCCCGCCAGCACCGCCACGGTGGTCCAGACATCGGTCATCACGTGCCGGCCGCCGGCGGTCAGGGCGGGCGACCGGGACCGCCTGCCCTCGCGCAGCAGCACCAGCGCCCAGATCAGGTTGACCAGCCCGGCAGTGGCGTTCACGGCGATGCCGAGCAGCGGCGCGCGCACCGGCGCCGGATGGTCCAGGGCCTGCCAGGCGGCGCCGGCGATCATGAAGGCGGTGGCCAGCACGAGGCCGCCCTCGACGATGGCGCTCAGATACTCCGCCTTGTAGTGGCCGTAGCGGTGGTTGGAGTCGGCCGGCCGGGCGCTGTACCAGAGCGCGAACAGGGCGGCGAGCGCGGTCGCCACGTTGATCACCGTCTCGAGCGCGTCGGAATACAGCGCCACGCTGCCGGTGAGCCGATAGGCCCCCGCCTTCATCGCAAGCACGATCACGCTGACGACGAGGCTGCTCCAGGCGATCGCCAGGGTGCGGCTCAACCGCGCGCGTCCCGATCCGGCCGCGGCTGCGCCCGGCAGATGTCACGGCGTGCCGCGCAGCCGACCGGTCGCGTCGGCGGCGTCGCGGGCGGCGGCGTCACGAGGCTGCGGTCGCGATCGGCGTGCAACGGCCGCCGCGCCGCGCGACCCGCATCCTGATCGTCGTCCGCGCCGGCGGCGGTGCGTCGGGCGTGGGCGTGCCGCCCTCGAGCCCGAAGCGGGAACCGGCGTCCGAGCGCGAGCGCAGGGATGCCCGGATCAGGGCGTTCCTCGCCCCAGGCCTGCACGACACCGCCATCAGCAGGCCCGGCCGGCCGATGCCGGGCGGCGCCGACCCCGCGGCGGCGACGTGCGCGGCATCGGACGCATCGCGACGAGGATCCGGTGCTGGCCGTGGACATACCCGGCCCGGGACCGGGGGATGTCGGCAGGACGTGCCTGCCCCGACACGGCGCCTGCCGCCTCATGATCGCTCATCGCCGCTCCGGTACCGACCTGCCGCCGCAAGCCTAGCAGCCGCGGCGCCGACCGACGAGCCGGCCGCTCAGGGGCGGGTGCGGTAGATGACCGGCCAGTCCTCGGGTCCGAGGCCACGGCAGGCGGTCATCAGCCGGGCCAGGGCCAGGCGGAAGCGGGTTCCGTCCCACCGATAGCTGCGCAGATCGCCGCAGTCGCCAAGCCCCCGGCTCGGCTCGATGGCCGTGATCTTGTTGCCGTCCGCGCCCGTCTCGGCATTCACCAGGATGCCGGGCGGATGCAGCGCCATCTGCGACAGCGTCGTGAAGCCCGCCGGGCTGGCGCGTTCGCCACCGGGCCCGGCCAGCACGAACAGGGTGGAGCGGTCGAAGTTGCCGCTGCCGCAGGGGATCTGCCAGAGGCTCACGGTGCGCGACAGGCGCCACGCGCCGGTGTCGGTCGCCGGGTCGTCGGCATCCTGCCGGCGGCAGGCGCGGACGCTCGGCAACGCCGCCACCGCGAGCGGAACCCGGTGCCGGTCGATCGGCGCGCCGTCGCCGGGCGGCACGGCCGGTATCGCCGGCAACGGCTCGGGCAGGCGGCGCTGTCGCTCCTCGATCCAGTCGAGCGCGGCACCGGCGTCGGCCAGGCCGATGCTGCCGAAGACGGCCCCGCGCGCGCCCGGATGCGACGCCAGCTGCGTCAGGGTCAGGCGTCCGCCGCTGCGCAGGGACGGCAGCAGCGCCGTCACCTCGCCCGCCGTCAGCCCGCCACGCGACGTGCCGTCCTCGGCCGGGTGCAGCCGGACGCTCACCGCCGGTCCGCGCCGGGCCGCCTGCAGGCGGAGGCTGTCGGGCCGCGGCGACCCGTCGGGCCGGAGCACCAGCGTCACCGTGAACGGCGCGCCCCGCGGCCGGGACAGGAGCAGGGCGGCCGGGGTGTCGCCGGCGCCGAAGCCGTCCGCGATGCAGTCGAGCTGGTTGTCGCAGGCGGCGAGCCAGTCGCCGAAGCGGTGCGACGGCTCGTCGTGCGCCGGTGCTGCGGCGGCGGCAGCCGGCTGCGTCGGCAGCGCTGCCGCCAGAACCAGGCCGGCGACCAGGCCGGCGACCAGGAGCCGGAAGCGGCCGGCCGTCAGGATGCCGCCTCCGGGCCCGGCCGCTCCCCTGCACCCGCGCGACCACCGGTCCGGCAGCAACGGGAAGGATACCGGATACGACGCCGGGCGGATCGAACGGGGCGTCGGCAGCGGTCATCGCCGCCGCCGCCCGCAGCGCCGGAAGCAAGCCGGCCGACAGCGCCACCCGGCCGGCCCGGACGCCGACACGGGGGATGAGGCTCGGCAGCCCCGGGATCGCCGCGAGCGACCGGCGCACCGCCGGCGGCAGGGCGACCCCGCCGACGCGCGACGGGATGCCGGTCGGGTTCGATCCCGGCCCCGCCACCGGCTGACCGGTCGACACCATGACAGCCGCAGCCGCACTCCTCCGCGGGACACCGACCGACGCCGGCGGCCGGCACCCCGTGCCGAGGTCCCGGACCGCCATCCAGCCACCGCCGCCGGGCAGGATCATGCCCTGCCGCACGGCGGCGAACGCCGGAACCCTGATCCATCATGGCAGCCAGACCCGCGGCATCGCGGCGCCGGCCGGGGCCTCCGTCCGCACCCCTGCAGCGACCCGGGCGACCGGGAACGGCTCCCTGCCGGATGCCCCAGACGCTGCAAGCCGGCGAACAGGAGGCGCGACGACAGTCATCGATGGTTCCGGACAGGAGGCCCGTCCGAGTGTCCCGCAGAACTCCGCGCGATGCGAGAGGCGCTGCTTGCGGGTGCGGGCACGCTGCCGAGGCGGTCCGGCCGAACCGGAGGCGTCCCCGCCCCGTCCGGCCCGGCCGCACCCGGCTTCAGAACACCAGATGCAGAACCCAATACAGGCTGCCGGCCAGGAGGATGGCGACAGGCAGCGTCAGCACCCAGGCCAGCGCCAGGTTGCGCAGGGTCCTGCCCTGCAGCCCGGAGCCGTTGGCAGCCATCGCGCCGGCGACGCCGCTCGACAGGATGTGGGTGGTGGAGACCGGCAGGCCGTAGAACTCCGCCAGCCCGATGGTGGCCGCAGCCACGATCTCGGCCGAGGCGCCCTGGCCGTAGGTCATGTGGGTCTTGCCGATCTTCTCGCCGACCGTCACCACGATGCGCTTCCAGCCGACCATGGTGCCGAGCCCGAGCGCCACCGCGACCGAGACCTTCACCCAGATCGGGATGAAGCGGGTGCCGTGATTGAGGTCGCCCGCATAGGTCTTGAGCGTCGCGGTCTCGGCGGCGGTGAAGTGCGCGCCGGCCTTGGGCAGCGTGCGCACGGCCTCGGCGGCGAGGTACATGTCGTTGCGGACGTTGGACACCGCCTCGGCCGGCACATGGCTGATCGCGCCATAGTTGCCGATCTGGCTGCCGATGTCGGTCGAGAGCGAGGCGAGTGCCGCATAGACCGGCGGCGTGTCGAGCTGCCTGGTCTTCAGCGCGGTCGCGACGACGCTGCGGGACCGGGCCGGATCGATGGTCGGCGCGCCCTGCGCGTGGGCAGTGAAGATCGTCGCCGCCTGCTGGCTGGCCTGCACGAAGGCGGGCGTGGCGCTTTCCGGAATGGCACGGTTGAGCGCGAAGGCGGTGGGGGCGGCGCCGATCAGGATCAGCATGATCAGCCCCATGCCCTTCTGCCCGTCATTGCCGCCGTGGCTGAAGGACACGCCGGTGCAGGTCAGGATCAGCAGGCCGCGGATCCAGAGCGGCGGCGGCTGGTCGCCGTCCGGCGCCTTCCAGAGCTCGGGCCGGCGGATCAGCGCCTTGCCCAGCAGCAGCAGCCCGCCGGCCGCGACGAAGCCGATCACCGGGCTGAACAGCAGCGCCTCCAGCACCTTGTACGCCTGGTCCCACTGCACGCCGGAGCTGGCCTGGCCGCGCGGGGTCATCAGCTGGTTGGCGAGCCCGACGCCCAGGATCGAGCCGATCAGCGCGTGCGAGGAGGAGTTCGGGATGCCCACCGCCCAGGTCGCCAGGTTCCAGATGATCGCCGCCAGCAGCAGCGCGAAGATCATCGGGTAGCCGCTGGTGCTGCCGGAGTTCAGGATCAGGTCGATCGGCAGCAGGGTGATGATCGAATAGGCCACCGCCCCGGTCGAGGTCAGCACGCCGAGGAAGTTGAACAGGCCCGACCAGATCACCGCCGCCGATGGCGCCAGGCTGCGGGTGTAGATCACGGTGGCGACGGCGTTGGCGGTGTCGTGGAAGCCGTTCACGAACTCGAAGCCGAGCGCGATCAGCAGCGCCAGGCCCAGCAGCACCAGAGTGCCGATCGCCAGCGGCGCAGTGTGGGTCTGATGCATGTCGGACACCAGGCCGTAGATCGCGTAGCCGAGGCCGCCCGTCAGCAGCAGCACGAACAGGATGACCGTCGGCAGGTTGTTGCCCCGCTGCCGGCGGTCCGTCTGACGGGACGTTTGGAACGGGCTGGTGGTCTTCAGGGCAGCATCGGACATGGAGACGCTTTCTCAGGATTGAGCGTGTTCTAGCGCGACCGGCCCATCGCGCCGCCCGGGATCGTGTGACCGTTGGATGAAGATTGCGCTCCGGCTGCCGGATCGATGCCGGCGACCTCAGCGACAGGAGGGCTTGATCGCGACCTGCCCGCGTGACGACCGGCCCCATGGCCGGCAGCGGGAGCGGCGGCCGGCACGGATCTGCCGGTCACGGGCGGCTCCCGGACGTCCTGGCACGCGCCGGACGACGCGCCTCAACCCGCCATCGTCGCCGGCACCCTCTCCTCGGGCAGGGCCAGATACTTGGCATACTCCTTGGGCACCACATGCCAGAACCGCGGCAGCGCCTTGGTCCATTCATGCAGCAGCAGGGCCGCGAACCGGCTGCTGGTCTCGCGCGCGTGCGTCTCCACCAGGCGCAGCAGCTCGTCATGCCAGCGCGCCTCGGTGACGCGGCTCCAGGTCAGGGTGTCGGGGTTGGCGCGCACCTCGAAGTCATCGTCGCTGTCGTAGACGAACGCCATGCCGCCGGTGAAGCCCGCGCCGAAATTGTCGCCGACGGGACCCAGCACCACCACCGTGCCGCCGGTCATGTATTCGCAGCCGTTGGAGCCGCAGCCTTCCACGACCGCGACAGCCCCGGAGTTGCGCACCGCGAACCGCTCGCCCGCCTGCCCCGCCGCATACAGCGCGCCGGCCGTGGCGCCATACAGCACGGTGTTGCCGATGATCGCGTTGTGGTTGCTGACCAGCTGCGACGAGGGCGGCTGGCGCACCACGATGGTCGCACCCGACAGCCCCTTGCCGACATAGTCGTTGGCATCGCCGATCACCTCGAGTTTCAGCCCCTTCACCGCGAACGCGCCGAGCGACTGTCCGGCCGAGCCGCGCAGCCGCACGGTCAGGTGTCCGTGCGCCAGGCTCTCCTGGCCGAAGCGGCGCACGATGCGGCTGGAGATCTTGGTGCCGATGGCGCGGTGCGTGTTCTGCACGTTGTAGTGCAGCTGCATCTTCTCGCCGTGTTCGAACAGCGGCCGCGCGTCGGCGATCATCTGCGCGTCCAGCGTCTCCGGCACCTCGTTGCGGCCTTCCCGCGTGCAGTAGCGCGCATGCGGTCCCGGATCGGCCTGCGCCAGCAGCGGGTTGAGGTCGAGATCGTCGAGATAGTCGGCGCCGCGGCTGACCTGGTGCAGCATGTCGGTGCGGCCGATGATCTCGTTCAGCGTGCGCACGCCGAGCGAGGCCAGGATGTTGCGCACGTCCTCGGCGATGAAGGAGAACAGGTTGATCACCTTCTCTGGGGTGCCCTCGAACTTCTCCCGCAGCGTCTCGTCCTGGGTGCAGACGCCGACCGGGCAGGTGTTGGAATGGCACTGCCGGACCATGATGCAGCCCATCGCGACCAGGCTCGCGGTGCCGATGCCGAACTCCTCCGCACCCAGCATCGCCGCGATCACCACGTCGCGGCCGGTCTTGAGGCCGCCATCGGTGCGCAGCTTCACCCGATGCCGCAGCCGGTTCAGCATCAGCACCTGATGCGCTTCCGCCAGCCCCATCTCCCACGGCAGGCCGGCATACTTCACCGAGGTCTGCGGACTGGCGCCGGTGCCGCCCGAGTGTCCCGAGATCAGGATGCAGTCGGCCTTGGCCTTGGCGACGCCGGCGGCGATGGTGCCGATGCCAGAGCGCGCCACCAGCTTCACCGTGACGGTGGCCTCGGGGTTGATTTGCTTGAGGTCGTAGATGAGCTGCGCCAGATCCTCGATCGAGTAGATGTCGTGGTGCGGCGGCGGCGAGATCAGCGTGACGCCAGGCGTGGAATGACGGAGCTTGGCGATCAGCCCGGTCACCTTGAAGCCCGGCAGCTGTCCGCCCTCGCCCGGCTTGGCGCCCTGCGCCATCTTGATCTCGATCTCGCGGCAGTTGTTCAGGTACTGCGCGGTGACGCCGAAGCGTCCCGAGCCGACCTGCTTGATCGCCGACGAGGCGTTGTCGCCGTTCGGGCGCGGCCTGGAGCGCTCGGCATCCTCGCCGCCCTCGCCGGAGTCCGACTTGGCGCCGATGCGGTTCATCGCGATCGACAGCGTCTCGTGCGCCTCGGGCGACAGCGCGCCGAGCGAGATGCCGGGTGCCAGCAGCCGCTTCCTGATCTCGGTGATGCTCTCGACATCCTCCACCGGGATGGCGATGCGGCCCTCGCGGAAATCGAGCAGGTCGCGCAGCGCCACCGGCGGCTGCCGGCGGACGGCGTCGGCATAGCGGCGATAGGTGGTGAAGCTGTCGCTGGCACACGCGCTCTGCAGCGTGTGGATCAGCCCGCCATCGAAGGCGTGCACCTCGCTCTTGCGGCGAAGCTTGTAGAGCCCGCCCACAGGCAGCGTGACCGCGCCCTCGTTCCAGGCGCGCTCGTGGAAGCCCAGCACGTTGCGCGCCAGCCCCGACAGGCCGATGCCGGAGATGCGCGACTGCATGCCCGGAAAGAACTCCGCGACCAGGGCGCGCGACAGGCCGATCGCCTCGAAATTGTAGCCGCCGCGATAGGAGGCGACGACCGAGATGCCCATCTTGGACATCACCTTGAGCAGCCCCTTGTCGATGGCCTTGCGGTAGCGCTCGACGGCGGTGCGCAGCGAGATGTCGCCGAACAGGCCGCGGCGCTGCCGGTCGGCGATGCTCTCCTGCGCCAGGTAAGCGTTCACCGTGGTGGCGCCGGCGCCGATCATCACCGCGATCGCATGCACATCGAGGCTCTCGGCGGTGCGCACGTTCAGGCTGGTGAAGGTGCGCAGCGAGTTGCGCACCAGGTGCGTGTGCACGGCTGCGGTGGCCAGGATCATCGGGATGTAGGCGCGTTCCGGGCCCTGATGCTCGTCGGTCAGGAACACGTGCGTGCGGCCCTCGCGCACCCGCTCCTCCGCCTCGCGCCGGATCCGGTTGAGCGCCCCGCGCAGGCCGTTCTCGCCGTCCGCGACGGCAAAGGTGCAGTCGACCACGCAGGCGCTGGTGCCCAGGAACTCCAGCAGCGCCTGGTATTCGCCGCTGGTCAGCACCGGGCTGTCGAGCTGCAGCAGCTCGCACTGGCTGCCATCCTCGTCCAGCACGTTGCCAAGGTTGCCGAGCCGCGTGGTCAGGCTCATCACCCGGGTCTCGCGCAGGCTGTCGATCGGCGGGTTGGTGACCTGGCTGAAGGCCTGCCGGAAATAGTGCGACAGGCCGCGATAATGCTCCGACAGCACCGCGAGCGGCGTGTCGTCGCCCATGCTGCCGATGGCTTCCGAGCCCTCCGACACCATCGGATGCAGGATGATCTCGAGCTCCTCCAGCGTGGTGCCGACAGCCGACTGGCGACGACGCAGCTCCTCGCCGCTCCAGAAGGTCGGCTCGGCGTTGTCGCTGCGCACGATGCGGTCGATCCGGTGGATGCGGCCGACCCAGCCCTCGAAATCCTGGCGGCCGGACAGCAGGTCGAGCAGCTCGGCGTCGCCGTAAAGGCGCTTCTCGTCGAGATCGAGCGCTATGGTCTGCCCCGGCCCGAGGCGGCCGCGGCTGACGATATCGGCCTCGGTGATCTTGACCATGCCGGTCTCGGAGCCGACCACCAGCATCTGGCTGGCCGTCACCGTGTAGCGCAGCGGGCGCAGGCCGCTGCGGTCGAGGCCCGCGATCACCCAGCGCCCGTCGGTGCCGCAGATCGCCGCCGGCCCGTCCCAGGGCTCCATCACCGCGTTGCAGTACTGGAACATGGCGCCATGCGCCGGCTTCATCTGCGCGCCAGTGCCGACGGCGGCCGGCACCAGCAGCGCCTTGGCCATCGGCGCGTCGCGGCCGGCGAAGGTCAGCAGCTCGAACACGTTGTCGAGCGTCGCGGTGTCGGAGCCGCCCGCCTGGATCACCGGCTTGATGTCGTCCATGTACGGATCGAGCACCGGATCGGCGAGCCGGGTCTCGTGGCTCTTCATCCAGTTGGTGTTGCCAGACACCGTGTTGATCTCGCCGTTATGCGCGAGCTTGCGGAACGGCTGCGCCAGCTTCCAGGTCGGGAAGGTGTTGGTCGAGTAGCGCTGGTGATAGATCGCGAACCGGCTGACGAAGCGCTCGTCGAGCAGATCGGGATAGAAGTCGGTCAGGTTCTCGGCCAGGAACATGCCCTTGTAGATCAGCGAGCGGCAGGACAGCGAGCAGATGTAGAACTCGCCGATCTGCGCCTCGATCACCTGCTTCTCGATTCGCCTGCGGATCACGTACAGGTCGCGCTCGAGATCGCCCTCGGCCGAGCCGCGGGTGTTGCGGATCATGATCTGCTCGATCTCGGGCCGGGTGGCGTTGGCCTTCTCGCCGATGCAGGCGGTATCGATCGGCACCTGGCGCCAGCCATAGATGCCGTAGCCGAAGGCCAGGATCTCGGTCTCGACGATCTGCCGGCAGCGCTCCTGCGCGCCGAGGTCGGTCTTGGGCAGGAACACCTGGCCCACGGCGATCAGCCCGCCCTTCGGCTTGTTGCCGGTGCGCTCGATGGCGTCGGCGAAGAAGTCCTGCGGGATCTCGACGTGGATGCCGGCCCCGTCGCCGGTCTTGCCGTCGGCATCGACCGCGCCGCGGTGCCAGACCGCGCGCAGGGCCGCGATCCCGGCCTCGACGATGTCGCGCCGCTTGCGGCCGTCCAGGGCCGCGACCAGCCCGACGCCGCACGCATCGTGCTCCATCGCCGGATCGTAGGTGCCGGCCAGGGCGGCCGCGTTGGCATCCCAGGCGGCGACGAACGCGACGCCGTCCTCGGCAGGCAGGGTCGTGTCGGTCATGCCCGCATCCTCACTCGGCTGCCTGCAGGGCCTGGCCCGCGGCCTGCTGCTCGATCCAGCGGTGCATCTGCACCGCCGCGTCGCGGCCGTCGCGGATCGCCCACACCACCAGGCTGGCGCCGCGCACGATGTCGCCGGCGCCGAACACGCCCGGCAGGCTGGTCATGAAGCTCGTCTGCCCGACCTTGAGCGTGCCCCAGCGCGACACGTCCAGCGCGGGCTCGCCCCAAAGGCGCGGCAGCTCCTCCGGATCGAAGCCCAGCGCCTTGATGACGATGTCGGCCTCAAGCGTGAAGGCGCTGCCCTCGACCGGGTCGACCGACTGCCGGCCGGACGCGTCGGGCAGCCCCAGCCGCATCCGCACCGCCCGCACGCCGGTGACCCGGTCGTCGCCGAGGAAGGCCTCCGGGGCGGCGAGCCAGACGAACTCGACCCCCTCCTCCTCGGCGTTCTTCACCTCGCGCAAGCTGCCCGGCATGTTGGCCCGGTCGCGCCTGTACAGGCACTTCACCGACTTCGCCCCCTGCCGCACGGCGGTGCGCACGCAGTCCATCGCCGTGTCGCCGCCGCCGACCACCACCACGCTCTTGCCGGCGGCATCCAGCGCGCCGCTGTCGAACTCGGGCACGGCGTCGCCGAGCGACCGGCGGTTCGAGACGATCAGGTAGTCCAGCGCCTTGACGATGCCGGGCAGGCCCGAGCCCGGGCCGCCGAGCTCGCGCGCCTTGTAGACGCCGGTCGCGATCAGGATGGCGTCGTGCCGCTCCCGCAGCGTCGAGAAGGCGATCTCGGCGTCGCTGTCGGCCTGGCCGATGCCGCGGCCGAGATGGAAGCGGATGGCACCCTCCTCGAGCAGCGCATGGCGGCGCAGCACGATCTCCTTTTCCAGCTTGAAGCCGGGTATGCCGTAGATCATCAGCCCGCCGACGCGGTCGTGGCGGTCATACACGTGCACCTGGTAGCCGCGCTTGCGCAGCTGCTCGGCCGCGGCGAGGCCGCCGGGTCCTGCACCGATGATGCCCACCGAGGCGGCGCGCTCGGCCACGGGCCGGATCGGCTTCACCCAGCCCTGGTTCCAGGCATTGTCGGTGATGAAGCGCTCCACCGCGCCAATGGTGACGCTCTCGAAGCCCTTCTCGATGACGCAGTTGCCCTCGCAGAGCCGGTCCTGCGGGCAGATGCGGCCGCAGATCTCGGGGAAGTTGTTGGTGGCCGAGCTGACCTCGTACGCCTCCTCCAGACGCCCTTCCGCGGTCAGCTTCAGCCAGTCCGGGACGTGGTTCGAGAGCGGGCAGTGCACCGAGCAGAACGGCACCCCGCACTGCGAGCAGCGGCTGGACTGCAGCTCGGCGCGGGAGAGGTCGAAATCGCGGTAGATCTCGTCGAAATCCAGCCGCCGCTCGGCGGCGACCCGCTTGTCCGGCTGATGCTGATGCACCGAGACGAATTGCAGCATGCGCTCAGCCATCGCCTGTCCCTCGTGACCGTGCTCCCGCCCGTCCTGCAGGCGCCTCCGAGACCTACGAGAGCCGCCGATCCAATAAAAGACAGGGTTGCTGCCATTTAAGACATTTTCTTGCCGTATTTGACGGGCCGACGAACGAAACGGCCGGAAAGCCGGGCCGATCCGGCCATATCCGTCAGCTTGGGTTGGTCTTGCGTCCGCCGCCAGGACGGTAGCGGTCCAGATAGGACGGCACCACCAGCTCGATCGGCGTCGGGACGATGCCCAGCCTGTCCAGCCCCGCCGCCCCCTCGGAGACCACGTTGTCGCGCGACAGCATGGCCAGCTGGTCGCGGGTCAGCGGCTTGCCCGGCACATGCTCCAGCAGTGCCGCCTGGATGCGCGCGATCCCCGGCGGCACGGCGACCAGCAGGCGCGTGCGCCGCATCTCGGCCATCATCCAGACCAGCAGCTCGCGGAAGCTCCAGACCTTCGGTCCGCCCAGCTCGTACAGGCCGCCGGCCGGCGCATGCTCGGCGACCACGGCGCGCACCGCATCGGCCACGTCGCCCGCATAGACCGGCTGCATCCGGGTGGCGCCGCTGAACACCGGGATCACCGGCGACAGCCGGGCCATCGCGCCGAAGCGGTTGAAGAAGGCGTCCTCCGGCCCGAACACCAGCGACGGGCGCAGGATCGTGGCATCGGGGAACGCCTCGCGCACCGCTGCCTCGCCGGCCGCCTTGCTGCGGCCATAGGCGGCCGGACTGTCCGGATCGGCGCCGATCGCCGACATCTGCACCAGCCGCGCGACACCCGCATTGGCAGCCAGCCGGGCGATCCGTCCGGCGCCCTGCTCGTGCAGCCGGGTGAAGTCGCCCGACTTCGCTTCCGCCAGGATGCCGACCAGGTTGACGACGATGCTCGAGCCCTCGACCGCCCGCGCGACGGTGGCCTCGTCGGTGAGCGAGGCATAGAGCGGCACGATCTGGGCGACGCGGCCCATCACCCGCAGCGCGTTGGCGTTGGCGGGATGGCGCACGGCGATCCGCACCACATGCCCCTCCGCCGCCAGCCGGCGCACGATGTAGCGCCCCAGGAAGCCGGAGCCGCCGAACACCGTCGCCACGCTGCGCGTTGCCATTCGTTCTCTGTCCTCAGATGCGCCGACACGACGGGACGCCGTGGGCTGCGAAACCGCTCCAACGCGGGCGGAGGCTGCGGGACGCATGGCCCTGCCTCATGCGGTTCCCGGCCGGCTGCCTCACGCGACCAGTTGACGGCCCATCGCCGCCCCTCTACATCGCCTCCACCACCCGCGGCACCTTCCGCCGCGGTTGCCCCTTGGCCCAGGTGGCGGAATTGGTAGACGCGCAGGTTTCAGGTATCTGTGGCCGCAAGGTCGTGGAAGTTCGAGTCTTCTCCTGGGCACCATAAGGGCAGACCAGGCCCGGCCATTCTCGGCCGGGCCGGTCCGCGCTCCACCGGACCACCTGCCGTGAGCGTCACCCAGTTCATGCCAAACGCGACCATTCATCTGCATCACGGCGACCTGCCGGACGGACTCGATCTCGGGAGCCTGGTCGCGGTCGACACCGAGACGATGGGGCTGAACCATCATCGCGACCGGCTCTGCCTGGTGCAACTCTGCGCCGGCGACGGCGTCGCCCACCTGGTGCAGATCGTGCCCGAGCGCCTGGGCGGCACCGGCTCGCACTGTCCCAACCTGAAGCGGCTGCTCGGCGATCCCGGCGTGGTCAAGCTGATGCATTTCGCCCGCTTCGACGTCGGCATCCTGCAGCACGCGCTGGACATCACCGTGTCGCCGGTGAAGTGCACCAAGATCGCGGCCAGGCTGGTGCGCACCTTCACCGACCGGCACGGGCTGGCGCAGCTGCTGCGCGAGCTGCTCGGCATCGATCTGAGCAAGCAGCAGCAGACCTCGGACTGGGGCGCCTCCGAACTGACGGCCGAGCAGCTCGCCTACGCGGCCTCCGACGTGCTGCATCTGCATCCGCTCTGGGCGCGGCTGGAGGCGCTGCTGGTGCGCGAGGAGCGGCTGGCGCTGGCTGAGGCGTGCTTCGCCTTCCTGCCGGCCCGCGCCAGGCTCGACTTTCTGGGCTATGACGAACCGGACATCTTCGCGCACTGAGCGTCCGGTTCGGTTGACGCCCCGCAGCCGGGTGCCCATACCACCCGCCCGAGCCCACGGCCTGCGGCCTGCGGAGCTGAACGCCTTGAACATCACGATGCGGCCCGACCCGATACGGCGTGCCGATGATCTCGGAGCGGCACGGCACGGCACGGACACGCGGGCGCATCGCAGATGAACCGGCTGCCGAGCCTTCCGCCCGGCCGCCCCTCCGGCGAGCCGCCGCCGGCTCCGGCGCACGGCCAGCTTCGCGCAGGTCCGCTCCAGCCGCTGGCGGACTCCAGCCCGTCCGGGTCGCGCGACGCCGGCGGCGGCGCCCGGACGCTGCCGGCCGAGGAGCCGAGTGCCGCTGTCGCCCGCCGGCGGATGAGCATCGAGCAGGGCCGCAGCGGCTTCCGCCGCCTGCCGAACGCAGGCGAGATCGCGCGCCGGCGCCGGCTGCTGCGCTGGACCAAGTGGATCCTGCCGGCAGGCGCCCTGCTGCTGCTCGCATCCATCGCCGCCTGGCCGGAAATCCAGCGCTCGATGAATGCGGCGCGGCTCGGACTGAAGCAGGCGGCGCAGGTCAAGATCGACTCCGGACGCATGCTGAGCGCCCGCTACCGTGGCCTCGACGGGCACGACCGCCCCTACATGATCACCGCCGACGAGGCCGAGCAGGCGAGCGCCACGCAGGCCGGCAGCA
Organism: uncultured Acetobacteraceae bacterium; assembly: GCA_964236105.1. Classification (GTDB taxonomy): domain Bacteria; phylum Pseudomonadota; class Alphaproteobacteria; order Acetobacterales; family Acetobacteraceae; genus Lichenicola. The sequence continues at coordinate 420,444 of CAXSBC010000002.1, forward strand.
GCGGCGGCGACCGCATCAACTTGACCAGGCCGATCGCGGACACGCTGGGCCAGGGTGGCAGCTGGGTCCGGATCAGCGCCCAGGATGGGGTCTACATGCAGCACAGCCAGCTTCTCGACGTCACCCGCGACGTGACGCTTTATCGGGACGACGGGATCATGATGACCAGCCCGGCGGCGGACATCGACCTGAAGCGCGGCATCATCGCCTCGAACCAGTGGGTGCATGCGGAGGGTCCGTTCGGCGTGCTGGACGCGCAGGCCTATCTGCTGTCGCAGCGCGACGGGCTGGCGCAGTTCCGCGGCCCCGGCCGGCTGGTGCTGAACGACGACAAGATCGCCCGCCCCCCCGCGACCGCGCCGGCCGCGCAGGCGGGAGCGGCCCGGTGATCCGGCGCCGCCTCGCCCGGTTCCGGCACGGCGTCGGGCTCGGCGCCGGCGCGGCCGCGCTGGGCCTCGGCCTGCTTGCGGCGCCGCAGACGTCCCAGGCGCAGCAGATCGACCTGTCGCATGGCGGCCAGGTGACCGTCACGGCGCTCGGCGGCTTCGACTGGAACCAGAACGCGCAGACCGTCACCGCCTACACCAGCGCGCAGGCGGTGCGCGGCGGCGTGACGGTGACCGCAGACCGGCTGATCGCCTACTACCGCAAGAAGCCGGGCGCTCCGAAGACGGCGGCGCCGGCGCCCGCCGCGGCCACGGTCCTGGCGCCGGCCGCGAGCCCGCCCGGCAACGATCCGACTCCGGTCAATCCGACCGGGGCGCCAACGGCCGGCGACAACTCGATGCTGCCCGGCTCCGACACCTCGGCCAACGAGATCTACCGGCTCGAGGCGATCGGCCATGTGCACATCTTCACCGCCACCCAGCAGGCCTTCGGCGATCACGGCATCTACGACATCGACCAGGCGGTGATGGTGCTCACCGGGCACGACCTGCATCTGATCACGCCGACCGACCTGCTGCGGGCCCGCGACCAGATGGAGTATTTCTCGCAGACCCGCATCTCGATCGGACGCGGCGACGCCACGGTCACCACCAACGACGGCAGGCGCATACGCGCCGACGTGCTGGTCGGCTACAGCGCCCCGCCCGCCCCGCAGGCCGGTCCGAAGCCCGTGGCGGCGGGCAGTCCGCCGACAGCGAGCGGCCAGGACCCGATCGGCAGCAGCGGCAAGCTGGAGAAGGTCAACGCGTTCGGCAACGTGATCGTGCGGACGCAGACCGAGACCGTGCGCGGCGACCGGGGCGTCTACGTGCCCGACACGGGCATTGCGCGCGTGGTCGGCAACGTCCACATCACCAGGGGCCAGAACCAGCTGAACGGAGCGGCGGCGATCATCAACATGCATACCGGGCTGGCGACCATGAGCGAGGACCCGGGCGCCCGGGTCCAGGGCCTGATCGTGCCGAACGAGACGCAGGGCGTCACCGGCAGCACTCCGGCCAAGACGCCGCCCAGGGCGCAGCCATGAACGAGATCAAGCGGCGCGGCTTCGCACCCGGGACCGGAGCGCAGACGCTCGAAGGCCTGCACGCGCACGCGGTCGGCAAGACCTACAAGAAGCGCGAGGTGGTGCAGAACGTCTCGGTCAACGTGCGTCGCGGCGAGGCCGTCGGCCTGCTCGGGCCGAACGGTGCTGGCAAGACCACCACCTTCTACATGATCGTGGGGCTGGTGCAGCCAGACACCGGATCGATCAGCCTCGACGGCGCCGACATCACCCAGCTGCCCATGTACAGGCGGGCCCGGCTCGGCATCGGCTACCTGCCGCAGGAGGCGAGCATCTTCCGCGGCCTGAACGTCGAGCAGAACATCATGGCCGCCCTGGAGGTGGTCGAGCCGGATGCCGACCGCCGCGAGACGATGCTGGACGGGCTGCTGGCCGAGTTCGGCATCGGCCACCTGCGCCGCGCCCCGTCGCTGGCCTTGTCCGGCGGCGAGCGACGCCGGCTCGAGATCGCCAGGGCGCTTGCCAGCCAGCCGAACTACATCCTGCTCGACGAGCCGCTGGCCGGCATCGACCCGATCGCGGTGGGCGAGATACGCGACCTGGTGTCGCACCTGAAGCATCGGCAGATCGGCGTGCTGATCACCGATCATAACGTGCGCGAAACTCTCGAGATCATCGACCGCGCCTACATCATGCATGACGGCCAGGTGCTGATGGAGGGCGCGCCGCAGGAGGTGGTCGCCCACGAGGACGTGCGCCGCGTATATCTCGGGGAAAGATTTTCGTTGTAGCCTCCGGTCATGGGGATCGGACCGCGGCTGGAGCTCAGGCAGACTCAGAACCTCGTCATGACGCCGCAGCTGCGTCAGGCGATCAAGCTGCTGCAGTTCTCCAACATCGAGGTCGCCGCCTTCATCGAGGAGGAGCTCGAGCGCAATCCCCTGCTCGAGCGCGACGAGCGCATCGACATCCCACCTGAACGGCCGGCCCTCGACCAGCGCGTCGACGAACGCGCCGGCGACCGCGGCGAGCCCCTCCCAGCCGACCGGCTGGTCGGCTGCGAGACCCTGCCGGACCGCAACCAGGCGCCGCTCGACACCGACGCCGTCGAGCCGTTCGACAACGGCCCCTATGATGGCGGCTTCGCCGACGGCGCCGCAGCACCCCAGGACTGGAGCACCGGCCGCGGCGCTGGCGGCGGCGCCGAGGCGTTCGACGGCGAGTCGCGCCTGGTGGCGCACGAGCGCACGCTGCGCGAGCATCTGGGCGAGCAGCTGCGGCTCAGCATCGATCGGCCGGTCGAGCGGCTGATCGGCGCGCACCTGATCGCGCTGCTGGACGGCGCCGGGCGGGTGCTGATCGACGATGCGACACTGGGCCGGGCACTCGGCGTCGAGGAGCGGGCGGTCGCGGCCGTGCGCGCCCGGATGATGCGCTTCGATCCGGTCGGCCTGTTCGCCTGCGACCTGCGCAGCTGTCTTGCGGCCCAGCTCGCCGAGCGCGACCGGCTCGATCCGGCGATGGCGATCCTGCTCGACAACCTCGAGCTGCTCGGCAGGCGCGAGCTGAGGCGGCTGCAGGCGATCTGCGGCGTCGATGCCGAGGACCTCGCCGACATGATCGCCGAGATCAAGGCGCTCGATCCGAAGCCGGCCGCCCGGTTCGACGTCGCGCAGCCGCTGCCGATCGTGCCCGACGTGCTGATGCGGGCAGCCCCGGGCGGCGACTGGCTGCTGGAGCTCAACCCCGACACGATGCCGCGGCTGCTGGTGTCGGAGGCGTTCCACGCCCGCGTGCTGCTGCGGGCGCCGCGCGAGGACCGCGCCTTCCTGTCCGAGCGGCTCGCCAACGCCAACTGGCTGGTGAAGTCGCTGCACCAGCGCGCGCAGACGATCCTGAAGGTGTCGAGCGAGGTGATGCGCCAGCAGGAGGCGTTCCTCAGGCGCGGCGCCGGCCACCTGCGTCCGCTGATCCTGCGCGACATCGCCGAGGCGGTGGAGATGCACGAGAGCACCGTCAGCCGCGTCACCGCCAACAAGTACATCGCCACCCCGCGCGGCCTGTTCGAGCTGAAATACTTCTTCACCACCGCCATCGCCGGCACCGGCGGCGGCGAGAGCCACAGCGCCGAGGCGGTGCGCCACCGCATCCGCGGCATGGTGGCCGCCGAGACCATGCAGACCGTGCTGTCCGATGACGCGATTGTGGCAGCGCTGCGACGCGAAGGCGTAGACATCGCCCGACGGACCGTGGCCAAATATCGAGACGCGCTGCGCATCCCGAGCTCAGTGCAGCGCAAGCGAGAGAAATCCTTGTCGGCCTGACGGTCCGACTGTCCCCCGGCCGAGATCGGCGTGGCGGGCAACGGATCTCCCTCCTGCAACCGGAGCGGAACGCGCATGCAGATCAGTGTCGCCGGCGAGCGGATGCATCTCTCGGACGTGTTCAGGACGCGGATCGCCACGCATCTCGACACCATCGCCGCGACCTACTTCGACGATGCGCTCGAAGGCAGCGTCACCTTCGGCCAGGCGCGCAGCTTCTTCACCTGCGACATCAACGTCTATGCCGGGCGCGGGCTGCTGGTGCACGGGGAGGGCGAGGCCGCCGACGCGCCCGCCGCCTTCGACGACGCGGCCGAGCACATCGCCAAGCGGCTCAGGCGCTACCGGCGCGAGATGAGCGGCCATGCGTGCGACCTGGTGCGTCGACGCAGCCCGGACGTCGGCCGCGAATATGTCCTGCGCCAGAACGACGACAGCGACCATCGCACGACGGATGGCGCCGCGCCGCCGGTCATCTACGCGACGATCGTTGCGCAGCAGGACACCGAGATCGCCTTGCTGACCGTCGGCGAGGCGGTGATGCAGCTCGATCTCGCCGACCGCAGCGTGCTGATGTTCCGCAACCATGCCAGCGGCGGCATCAACGTGGTGTATCGCCGGCCGGACGGGCTCGTCGGCTGGCTCGACCCGGACGCGCCGCAGCGCTGAGGGCGCGGGCTGCGCCGGCTCCGGCCGGTCAGTGCACCAGGGCCGGCACCATCTCGTGCTGGCGGATCGCGGCCAGCGCCACGTCGCGATCGCCGGTCAGCGCCATCGGCGTGCCGTCGGCGGCGTGGATCGCGAAGGCCTCGGCGCCGTCCACCACCACCGACTTGATGTAGGCGAGCTGGCTGACGCCGAGTGCCGCCAGCTCGGCCGAGGTCAGGTGGCGGATGTCGCGCATGGTGTCGACGATCTGCTTGGGCTGCACGGTGTAGGGCATGGCTCGATATCCTCTGGCAGGGGCGACGTTCCGGACCGGCAACGCCGCCGCCTCCGCGACTGTGACGGGAAGGTGTTAAGGCCGGGCTTACTCGTCGGCCGGAACGCTCCGGACCACCCGGGCCTGCACGACCTCCGCCGAGCGCCCCGCCTCGCGAGCGCGATCGGGACCTTTCGAGATCTCGATCCGCTTGACCCGGACCTCCGGCTGCGGGCGGGCCAGATCGATATGCAGCAGCCCGCTATCCAGCCAGGCGCCGGTGATGTCGATGCCCTCGGCCAGGACGAAGGCGCGCTGGAACTGCCGGGCGGCGATGCCCCGGTGCAGGAACACCCGTCCCTGCGTGTCGTCGGTCTGCCTGCCGCGTATGACGAGCTGGTTGTCCTCCTGCGTGATCTGCAGGTCGTCCATCGAGAAACCGGCCACGGCGAGCGAGATGCGCAGGCCCGACGGCCCGGTCTGCTCGATGTTGTAGGGGGGATAGCCGTCCGAAGACGTCTTGGCGGCGCGCTCGAGCATCTGCTCGAGGTGATCGAAGCCGAGGAACATCGGCGAGGCGAATAGTCGTCCGGACATGCGGGGAGCCTCCTCCTTGGAGCGAGACGAACGTCGCGGGACCCGAAGCGCCCCGACCGGTCGGATATGGCGACCGGCGGCCGGATCTGCAAGCAGTGCCGGGCTGATCCCGCCGACGCGACCCTGGCGCAGCGCAGGCGCGCTCGCTACATCGCGCGCATGAGCGAGCCCCTGCCTGCCCCCGCCGACACGCCCGCAGCCCTGGGGGAGCCGATCGCGATCCTGATCGCGCCGCACCCGCTGCTGCGTCGCAAGACCAGGCTCGTGCGCCCGGACGACGCGGCGATGCTGCGCGACCTGCTGCCGCGCCTGTACGAGACGATGTATCGCGCACCCGGGATCGGGCTGGCGGCGCCGCAGGTGGCGATCGACCTGCGCGTCGCCGTCATCGACCTGATGCAGGACGACGTCCGCGCCCCCATCACGCTGATCAACCCGGAGATCGTCCGCAGCAGCGAGCAGCTCGCGGCGCGCGAGGAGGGCTGCCTGTCCCTGCCCGGCCAGTATGCCGAGGTGGTGCGGTCCGAGGCGGTGCGCGTGCGGTTCCAGGACCTGGACGGCAGGCGGCACGAGCTCGACGCGGACGGCCTGCTCGCCACCTGCCTGCAGCACGAGATCGACCACCTGGACGGGGTGCTGTTCGTCGACCACCTGTCGAGCCTCAAGCGCAACATGATCCTGCGCCGTCTTGCCAAGGAGCAGAAAGCCAGGCCGGGCCAGGCCGGAGACTGAGGATGCGGCTCGCCTTCATGGGCACGCCGGATTTCGCGGTGCCGGCGCTGGAGGCGCTGCAGGCGGCCGGCCACGAGATCGTCGCGGTCTACAGCCAGCCGCCCAAGCCCGCCGGCCGGGGCCAGGGGTTGCGCGCGGCACCGGTGCAGCAGGCGGCCGAACGGCTGGGACTGCCGGTGCGCACGCCCGCACGGCTGAAGCGCGACGCGGCCGAGCACGCGGCGTTCGCGGCCCTGCGGCTGGACGTGGCGGTGGTGGCGGCCTACGGCCTGATCCTGCCGGCTGCGATGCTGCAGGCGCCGAACCGCGGCTGCCTCAACATCCATGCCAGCCTGCTGCCGCGCTGGCGCGGTGCGGCACCCTACCAGGCGGCGATCCTGGCCGGCGACGCCGAGAGCGGCATCACCATCATGCAGATGGAGGAAGGCCTCGATACCGGGCCGATGCTCGCCCGCGTTCCGGTGCGGATCGGCGCGGACACGAATGCCGCGACCCTGCACGACGCGCTGGCGGCGCTGGGTGCCAGGATGATCGTCGAGACCCTGGCGGCTGCCCCGCCGGCCGTGCCGCAGGACGATGCCGACGCCTGCTACGCGCCGCGTCTGACGCGCGAGGACGGGCGCCTGGACTGGCGCGCCGATGCCGCGGCACTCGACCGCCGGGTGCGGGCCATGACCCCGTGGCCCGGCGCCTTCACCCTGCTCGACGGCACGGTGCTGAAGATCGCGGCCGCGACCCCGCTGGCAGGCCATGCCCATGCCGCCCCGCCCGGTACCGTGCTGGACGACGGGCTGGTGGTGGCGTGCGGCAGCGGCGCCCTCAGGATCGACCGGCTGCAATGGCCCGGCCGCAGCATGCTGTTGACCGACGCGTTCCTGCGCGGTCGCCCGGTCGTCGCCGGGACGATGCTGGGGTGAGCCGCCGGTGACGCGCTGGGCGCTGCTGCTCGAATATGACGGCACCCCCTTCGTGGGCTGGCAGCGGCAGACGGCGCAGCTGTCGGTGCAGGCGGTGCTGGAGACGGCGGCGGCGCATCTGGCGGCAGGCACCCGCGTCGCCAGCATCGCGGCGGGCCGCACCGATGCGGGGGTGCACGCGCAGGGCCAGGTCGTGCATCTGGATCTGGCCGACCCGGCCGGCCGGATGACCCCGGGCCGGCTGCGGGACGCGCTCAACTTCCACATGAAGCCGCATCCGGTGGCGGTGCTGCAGGCGGCGTGCGTGCGCGACGACTGGAGCGCGCGCTTCTCCGCCGACCGGCGGCGCTACCGCTACCGGATCCTCAACCGCCCGGCGCGCGCGGCCCTCGACAGCGACCGCGTCTGGCATGTGCGCCAGCCGCTCGATCCGGCGCTGATGCAGGCGGCTGCCGACCGGCTGGTCGGCCGGCACGACTTCACCAGCTTCCGCGCCAGCTCCTGCCAGGCGAAAAGCCCGGTGCGCACGCTCGACCGGCTCGACGTCGTGGCGGACGGGTCGCTGATCGAGATCCATGCCGAGGCGCGCAGTTTCCTGCACCATCAGGTCCGCAACATGGTCGGCACGCTGAAGCTGGTCGGCGACCGGCGCTGGTTGCCGGCGCAGATCGACGCGGCGCTGGCCGCGCGCGACCGCGCCGCGGCCGGGCCGACCGCGCCGCCGGACGGGCTCTGCCTGATGGAGGTCGGCTACCCGGACGACCCGTTCGGCCGGCTCAGTGCGAAGGGTCCGCCGGCGGCGTCATCACCTGCATGAGCAGCGGCTCCAGGGCGGCACCCAGCAGCGACGAGCCGACCATCAGCGCCAGCACGGTGGCAGCGGCCTTCAGCCGGCTGATCGCCAGGCCCTTCCAGGCCATGAACCACTGCAGCCAGAGCAGGTAGCCGCCCAGCAGCAGCACGACCGCTTGGCTCGCGACGGCGTGGCTCGCCCCCATCTGCAGCAGGATCGAGGCCAGCAGCATCGCCGGCAGGTAGGCGGGCAGGATCAGCCAGATGCTCCAGACCGAGGCGGTCGCGTAGCGCTGCCAGCGCTCGCCGCGCCCCCATAGCCGGGCCATGGCCTGCGAGATCACCGGCGGCAGCAGCACCGCGCAGAACAGCAGCAGCACCAGGCACAGCGCCGGGACCGTCGGATGCTGCGCCAGCAGCAGGGCCGCCAGCACCAGCAGGAAGCCGATCTGCGGCGCCAGTCCGGCCAGGAACGCGTCGCGGCCGGCATCGAAGCACTCGAAGCCCTGCGCGCGCCCGGTGCCCAGCAGCAGCAGGCCGCGGATGACGGCGCGGCCGCGGCCGGTCGGCGGCTTGCGCACCGGCAGGCGGCCGGAGCCGCTCACGACGCCGCCCCGCCCGGCGCCAGCACGCGGTCGAGCAGCTCCAGATAGATCGAGGACAGCAGGTCCAGGTCGCTTACCGGCACGTTCTCGTCCGCCTTGTGCATGCTGGCGCCGACCAGCCCGAACTCCGCCACGGCGCAGTGCCGGGCGATGAAGCGCGCGTCGGAGGTACCGCCGCCGGTATCGAGCGCCGGCACGCGGCCGGTGCGCGCGGTGATCGCGTCGCGCAGGGCGTCGAGCTCCGGGCCCGCCTCGCACAGGAATGCCTCGCCGCCCACCTGGATGTCGAGTGCTGCACCGGGCGCATGGCGGGCGCAGGCGTCGCGCAGCATCGTGGTGAGCGACGCGCCGGTATGGCGGTCGTTGAAGCGGATGTTCAGCCGCGCCTCGGCCCGCGCCGGGATCACGTTGCTGGCCGAATTGCCCACGTCGACGCTGGTGACCTGCAGGCCGGACGGCTCGAACCGCGCCGTGCCGTCATCCAGCCGGCTCGCGGTCAGCTCCGACAGCAGCGCCAGCAGCCGGTGCACCGGATTGTCGGCGCGGTGCGGATAGGCGACATGGCCCTGCACCCCCTGCACGACGATGCGCGCGTTCAGGGTGCCGCGACGGCCGATCTTGATCGTCTCGCCGACCGCGGCGGGATTGGTCGGCTCGCCCACCAGGCAGAAGTCGGGGATCTGCCCGTGCGCTGCCATCCAGTCCAGCACCCGCACGGTGCCGTTGGTGGCCGGACCCTCCTCGTCGCCGGTGATCAGCAGGCTGATGGAGCCGGCGGGACCGGCAGCACCCGCACGCGACAGATGCGATGCCGCGGCCGCGACGAAGGCGGCGATCGCGCCCTTCATGTCGCAGGCGCCGCGACCATGGACGATGCCGTCGCGCAGGGTGGCCGCGAACGGCTCCTCCCGCCATGCCGCGTCGCCCGGGGGCACGACGTCGGTATGGCCCGCGAAGCAGAGATGCGGACGGGCGGTGCCGACGCGCGCGAACAGGTTCGGGGTGGGCGCGGCACCCTCGCCGAACGGCAGCGGGGTGACGGTGAAGCCGATCCGCCGCAGCGCGTCGGCCAGCACCGCCTGCGCGCCGCCATCGGCGGGCGTCACCGACCGGCAGCGGATCAGCGCGCGGGCGAGCGGCAGCGGTTCGACGGCGGCATGGGGCTCGATCAATCGCGCAGCAGCTCGTTGATCGAGGTCTTGGCGCGGGTGCGCGCATCGACCCGCTTGACGATCACGGCGCAGGCGAGCGAGGGCAGCGGGCGGTCGCCTGCCGGCTGCCGCGGCGGCAGCGTGCCCGGCACCACCACCGAATAGGCCGGCACGCGCCCGATGAAGATCTCGCCGCTCGTCCGGTCGACGATGCGGGTGGAGGCGCCGAGGAACACCCCCATCGACAGCACGCTGCCGCGCTCGACGATCACGCCCTCGGCCACCTCCGAGCGGGCGCCGATGAAGCAGTCATCCTCGATGATCACCGGGGCCGCCTGCAGCGGCTCCAGCACGCCGCCGATCCCGGTGCCGCCGCTGATGTGGCAGTTGCGTCCGATCTGGGCGCAGCTGCCGATGGTCGCCCAGGTATCCACCATGGTGCCGGCGCCGACCCAGGCGCCGACATTGACGAAGCAGGGCATCAGCACCACGCCGGGCGCCACATAGGCCGACCGGCGCACCACCGCACCCGGCACCGCGCGGAATCCCGCCTCGGCGAAGCGCGCCTGGTCCCAGCCGGCGAACTTGACCGGCACCTTGTCATAGACCGGTCCGCCGCCGGCCCCGGGCATCGGGACGCTGTCATTGAGCCGGAACGACAGCAGCACCGCCTTCTTCAGCCAGTCATGGACGATCCAGCCGCCGGCGCCGGCCTCGTCCACGGGCGTGGCGACGCGCAGGACGCCGGAGTCGAGATCGTCGAGAACCTGCTCGACATCGGCGCGGTCGGCCCCGTCGGTCGCCGCGGACAGCTCCGCACGGCGGTCCCACAGGGTCTCGATCCGATGGCGAAGATGATCGTGCGTCATGATCTTCCCGGCTGCTGGCATGATCCCTTCGCGAGGCCGGGACGGCGCGGCGCGGACCATGCTCAGCCGGTCGGTTCCTGTCAACGCGAACCCGGCCGCCCCGCCGCGGCGGCGAGGCGGGGCTTTACGGTTTCTTCAGATTTTGGGACGAGACTTCTGGGAAGCGATGGACGAAGACTTCCCCATGAGCGGATCAATGCCTGCAGACCCGACCCCGGCGCCGACATCGGACGACGCCGCGACGATCGCCGCCCTGATCGACAGCAGGGAGCGCTGGCGCGACCTCGCGCGAACCGCCTTCGATCTCACCTTCGAGACCGACGGCGAGGGCCGCTTCGTGCTGCTCGGGCCGGGAGAGGCGTTCGGCTGGCCGACCCGGCATCTGCTCGGACAGCCGGCGGAGACGCTGCTGGTCCAGCCGGCCGGCGCTGCCGGCTTCAACCCCTTCCTGCCGCAGGCACCGGTCAGGCGTCACCGCAGCTGGTTCCGCCGCGCGGACGGGAGTGCCGTCAACGTGCTGGTCTCCTCGAGCCCGCTGCGGGATCGCGAGGGCCGGCTGGTCGGCGCCCGCGGCGCGGTGCAGGACATCGGCGAGCAGGAGACGCGCGACGAGCATCTGGCGGAGACGCTGCTGCGACGGCAGACCGTCAAGGAGATCGACCGGCGCATGCGGCGTGCGGTGCTGCCGGACATGGTCGTCAAGATCGGTCTGGAGCAGCTGCTGGACGCGACCGGCGCCACCGGCGCGATCCTGGTGACCGGGGACGCGTCCGCAACGCCGGCTCGGGGCGAGCCTCCACGGTCGTCGCCCAGGATCCTGCAGCGCGCGGGCGGTGCGCCGCCCGCCGCCGATGCCGAGCTGACGGCGCATGTCGTCCGCGCGGCGGCGGCCATGCCGGCGCCCTGGACGCTGACCACGCAGCAGTTCGGCTGCCGGCTGATCATGACCGCCAGCGCCACGCATTTCTGCGATCCGGTGGTGCTGATGCTGTGGCGCGACGACCAGCGCGACTGGCTCGCCGGGGATGCCGAGCTCGCAGCCGCCGTGCTGGCGACGCTGGGCGGCGTGCTGGAGCACGACCAGGTGCAGCGCGAGCTTGCCCGCCGCTCGGGCGCCGATACGCTGACCGGGCTGCTGAACCGGGACAGCTTCGCGCTGGAGATCGAGCGCCGGCTGGACAGGCTCGATGCGGAGGGGCTGGCGGCGACGCTGATGGTGGTCGGGCTGGACCGGTTCCGCGAGATCAACGAGTCGCGCGGGCACGAGACCGGCGACGAGGTGCTGCGCCAGGCGTCGCACATCCTGCGCGACACGGTGCGTCCGACCGATCTGGTGGCACGTCTCGGCAGCGACGTGTTCGCGCTCTGGCTCGACGGCGCGGACCAGTTCGCGGCGGCGGAACGCGCGGAAGCCATGTGCCAGCGGGGCGTGCCGGTGATGCTCGACGAGGCGCTGCAGCTTCGCGTGTCGGTGGGGCTGTCGACTCGGCCCAGCCGCTCCTACGAGACCATCGACAGCCTGCTGGAACAGGCGCACGCAGCGCTTGGCGCGATCAAGCTCGCCGGTGGCGGACGCTGGCACTTCTACAACGAGGGAGTTGGGACGTGAGCCTGTTCCAGCCGGGATCGACCCAGGCGAGACCCGCAAAGACCGGCAGCGACAGGCCGGGCCAGCCGACGCCGCATCGGCCCGGCGGGGTCGTGCGACAGGACGCGCGCGCTGCCGGTCCCGTGCTGCCCGGCCTGGAGCCGGCCAGCGTGACCGACCGGATCGGCCTCGTCGTCGATGGCCTCGGCGCCTTCGACGAGGCCGGGCGCCTGCAGCTCGTCCGGCTGTTGACCGACCGGATCGCGAGCCGGATCGCCGACTGCCGACGCCAGCTCGTCCGCACCCAACCCGATCAGGATGATCCAGCGCCGGGACCGACTCCCGAAAGCGGCGAACCCGATGCGGGCGCGCTTCTCGGGCGCCTGGCGATGGAACTCGACGGCGCCACGGCGCTGGCGCTGCTTGCCGGTCCGGGCCCGGAAGCGACCGGCAGCGACACCAGGCCGCTGGCGCTGTCGCTGCTGAGGCACCAGTCCGCCGGGCTGCAGGAGGCGGCGCTGGACGCGCTGTTCTGCGGTGACGTGCTGCAGCGCTTCGATCGTCTCTGCCAGAACCTCTGTGCCGCCGGGCTCGGCGACAGGCCCGGTCGGACGGACGGCGAGGACCATCGGCCGCGTCCGGTCTCTCCGACAACCGACGCGGCCGCGCCGCCGGCGCCGCAGCATCAGGATGCGGACGAGGCGGCCTTCCTCGACCGTGTGCGTTGCGGCGACCACAGGAGCGCGATCGGGCTGCTGGCCGCCGCCGCGCTGGTCCCGGTGGAGTCGGTGGAAACGGCGATCCTGCTGCGCACCCGCCGCGGACTGGTCAGCCTGGCCTGGAAGGCCGGCTATTCCATGCGCGCGGCGACCCTGCTGCAGAGCCAGCTTGCCGGCATCCCGCCGGACACGGTGCTGGTGGCGACCGAGGATGGCAGCTGTCCGATCGGCCGCAGCGAGATGCTCTGGCAGATCGGCTTCCTGGCCCGCAAGCTGAGCTGAGCCCGGCGGCCCTGCATCGGGCGTCCGGCCTCAGGACGCGCGGATCAGCGTTCCGGGGCCGGCAGAGGTGAACAGCTCCAGCAGGCAGGCATGCGGCACCCGTCCGTCCAGGATGACCGCCGCGCGCGCGCCGGCCTGCACCGCGGCGAGGCAGGTCTCGACCTTGGGGATCATGCCGCCGGTGATCATGCCGCTGGCGATGCCCCGGTGCGCCTGCTCGGCGTTGAGCTCGGGGATCAGCTGCTTGTTCTCGTCCAGCACCCCGGGCACGTCGGTCAGCATCAGCAGCCGGGTGGCGTTCATGGCGCCGGCCACCGCGCCGGCGGCGGTGTCTGAGTTGATGTTGTAGGTCTGGCCGTCGGCGCCGATGCCGACCGGGGCGATCACCGGGATCACGCCCGAACCGGACAGGGCGTAGAGCACGCGGGTATCGACATGCTCGGGCTCGCCGACGAAGCCGAGATCCAGCACCCGCTCGATCAGGCTGCCGGGGTCGCGCACCGTCCGGACCAGCTTGCGGGCGCGGATCATGCCGCCATCCTTGCCGGAGATGCCGATCGCCAGCGCCCCTGCCCGGTTGACCAGCTCGGCGACCTGCTTGTTGACCGAGCCGGACAGGACCATCTCGATCACGTCGATCATCGCGGCGTCGGTGATGCGCAAGCCGTCGACGAAGCTGGACTTGATGTTCAGCCGTTCCAGCATGGCGTTGATCTGCGGCCCGCCGCCATGCACCACCACCGGGTTGACGCCGACCAGCTTGAGCAGGGCGATGTCGTGGCCGAAGGCTTCCGCCAGGGCCGGATCGCCCATGGCATGGCCGCCGAACTTCACGACGATGGTGTCGCCCGCATAGCGACGCAGGAACGGCAGGGCGCTGGCCAGCACGGCGGCCTGCTCGCGCGCACTCTTGAGGGCCTCGTCGCTCGTCATGGACAGTGTTCCTTTCCGCTACAACGCGAGCTCGGCGAGTGCCGCACGCAGCTCGGGGATGCCGGCTCCGGTTCCGCTGCTGGTCGGCAGGACCATGGGATAGGCGGCGGCAAAGCCCTTCGCCAGCGCCTGAACCTCGTCCAGCTTCGCCGCCAGCGCCGCAGGCTTCGGCACGTCGCATTTGGTGAGCACCAGCTGGAAGATCACCGCCGCCCGGTTCAGCAGCTTCATCGCCTCCCGGTCGCTCTCCTTGAGCTCGATCCGCGAATCCAGCAGCAGCACCACGCGGCGCAGGGTCGGACGGCCGCGCAGGAAATCGAACATCAGGCCCTGCCAGTCCTCCTTCACCTGCCGGTTGGCCTTGGCGTAGCCATAGCCCGGCATGTCGACCAGCGTCATGCGGTCGGCGAGCGCGAAGAAGTTGAGCTGCTTGGTCCGGCCGGGCTCCGACGAGGCGCGCGCCAGCGCCCGGTGTCCGGTCAGCGCGTTGATCAGACTGGACTTGCCGACATTGGAGCGGCCGGCAAACGCGATCTCGGGCAGATCGGGGTCCGGGAGCTGGTCGATGCGCTGGGCGGCATAGAAGAACCGCGCCTCGCCGGCAAACAGCAGACGGCCGGCCTCGATCGACCGGGCCTGCTCCTCGGCGTCCGGCGGGGCCGGCGTGAAATCAGGGTCGGTCAGCGCGACACCACGCTGACCTGTCGCGTCCCGCCGAGCCGGGTGCGGCGCTGGATCAGCCACTGCTGGGAGACGGTCAGCAGGTTGTTCCAGCAGTAGTAGATCACCAGCCCGGCCGGCTGGCGGGCCAGCACGAACATGAAGATCAGCGGCATGAGCTGGAACAGCCGCGCCTGCGCCGGGTCCGGCGGCGGCGGGTTCAGCTTCTGCATCAGCAGCATGGTGCCGCCGAGCACGACCGGCCAGATCCCCAAATGCAGGAACGGCGTCAGCACCGCCGGATCGAACGGGATCAGCCCGAACAGGTTGAAGACGTTGGTCGGATCGGGCTCCGACAGGTCGCGGATCCAGCCGAAGAACGGCGCGTGGCGCATCTCGATGGTGACCACGAGATCCTTGTACAGGCACCAGAACACCGGCACCTGCACCAGCATCGGCAGGCAGCCGCTTGCCGGGTTGACGCCCTCCTGCTTGTAGAGCGCCATCATCTCCTGGTTGGTCGCCATCGGGTCGCCCTTGTGGCGCTCCCGGACGGCCTGCATCTTCGGCGCCAGCAGCTTCATCTTGCCCATGGAGCGGAACTGCTTGATCGCCAGCGGGAAGAACAGCGTCTTGACGATCAGGGTGAAGGCCAGCAGCGCCAGGCCGAAATTGCCGAGTGCGGTGTTCAGCCAGTCCAGCACGTAGAAGATCGGCCGGGTCAGGAAAGCGAACCAGCCGAAATCAACCGCCTTCCAGAAGTCGGTGACGTGCAGGTCCGACTGGTAGGCCTCCAGCAGATGCACCTCCTTGGCGCCGGCAAACACGTGACTGCCGGTGCTGACGGCGCCGCCGGCCGGCACGCTCAGCGGCGCGCTGCTGACGAAATCCACCTGATAGGTGCCGGCACCGGCATTGGCATCGTAGCGGTAGCTGCCGGTTACCGCCTGGTCGTGGCCGGGGATGATGGCGGTCAGCCAGTACTTGTCGGTGATGCCGGCCCAGCCACCGTCGGGACCGGGCGCCTGTGCTGCCGACCAGCCGGTGCCGCCCCCCTCGGCCGCCTTGCTCTTGAGGCTGCTGTAGGACATCTCCTCGAGCCTGCCGCCGAGCACCGCGACCGGGCCCTCATGCACGAGGTAGCCGCCGGTCACCTCAGGCGTGTAGCTGCGGCTGACGCGCGACCACGGATAGAGCAGCACCGCCTGGCCGGTCGCGTTGCGCACCCGCTGCTCGGCGGTGAACATGTAGTCGCGGTCGATCGACAGCACGATCTGGAAGGTCAGGCCGGCGCCGTTGTTCCACGACAGCGTCGCCGGGGTGGCGAGCGTCAGCTTCGGCACGTCCGAGGTCCAGAGCGTGCCGCCATCCGGAACCTTGAGGCCGGGTGTCGCGGCACTCCAGCCGAGCTGGACGATGTTCGGCTGCTTCTGGTCCTGCGGCTCCAGGACGCGCACCTGCGGACTGCCCGGCCGCAACGTCACGCGGTAGTCGCGCAGCAGCAGGTCGTCGAGCCGGGCGCCGACGAGGTCGATGCTGCCCTGGACGCGCGGGCCGTCGATGGTCAGGCGCTGGTCGTGGGTCGGCGGTGCGATCGTGGCGGGCTGGGTGCCGGGCGGCGCCAGCTCCGTCACCGGCCTCGGCGCGTCGCCCGCCGGCGTCGACTGTGTGCTCTGGACGCCCTGCGTGCGCAGCGCCTGGTGGCTCGGCTTGGGCATCAGCCACTCGAAGCCGACCAGGATCGCGACCGAGATCAGGACCGCGAGAAAAAGGCGTCTGTTATCCATCAGCGGACGGGCCGATCTCGATCATGGTGAGGAGTGGGAACAGGCGCAGCGCCCGGCCGGCACCGGATCATGGCCGCCCGCATGCAACGGGCTGCAGCGCAGGATGCGCGCGGCCGCCAGCAGCGAGCCGCGGCCGGCGCCGTGAACGGCGATCGCCTGCAGTGCGTACTCGCTGCAGCTCGGCACGAAGCGGCAGCTCGGCGCGAGCAGCGGCCGCACGCAGAACTGGTAGAACCGGATCGAGCCTTGCAGAGCCAGAGCGGCAGGACGGCCTCCGCCATGCGGACGCAGCGCCGTCATCCGACCGGCCGCTCGGCCGCGATCGCGCCGGTCCGGCGCAGGGCGCGCCGCAGATCGTCCTGCAGCGCCAGGAACGGGCGGCGGCGCGTCCCGTCCCGCCCGATCAGCACCAGATCGACACCGGTCAGGGCAGCGCCTGCCTGCGCCTGCGCGCTCAGGAACAGCCGTGCCGCCTCGCGCAGCCGACGCTTGGTCCGATTGCGCACGACGGCATTGCCGACCTTCTTGGTGACGGTGAAGCCGAGCCGGGCCGGGGCGTCGTCGTCGCGCCTGAGCGCCTGCAGCACAAGTCCGGGCATCGGCGCCTTGCTGCCCTTGGCGGCGATGCGGAGGAACTCCGCACGGCGCTTCAGCCGGATCTCGGAAGACGCCATGGCGGCATCGCTCCTGCGGCCGGTCACAGGACCGGCCGAAACATCCCTAGGCGGACAGGCGCTTGCGGCCCTTGGCACGACGGCTGGAGAGCACGTTGCGGCCACCGACGGTCGCCATGCGGGTACGGAAGCCATGGCGCCGCTTGCGCACCAGCTTGGACGGTTGATAGGTGCGCTTCACGGCTGCACTCTCCTGATCGGACATGGTCCACCGCGCGAGACGGCGGACCGGTCGAAGACACGGACATGCGAAGACAGGACCGCAGGGAGCGGCCGTCTCCGGAGGGCCGGCTTATAGGCGTGCCGGCGTGGAACCGTCAACCGGAACCGGCCCGCTCCGGGCCGCTCCGACGTCAGGACCGATGTCCACCGCCGGCGGCTGCCGGGCCAAGCAAGACTTGAGCTCGACTGCCGTTCGTCGGACAGTCCGGGCGAGATGACACCGCCCTCACGCCCGATTCTCTCCTCCTGCCTTCTCGCCGGCAGCGTCCTGCTGACGTCGGCCTCGGCATCGCCGATGGCACCATCGCGTGCTCGCACGCTGCTGCCGGGCCTGGTGGCGTTCGGGGTCGGCATCCTCTTGTTCCGGACGACGGGGGCCGCTGCCGGGCGGGCGCTGGCGGTCGTCGCCGCGCGTGCCGCTGCCGCCGAGGCGCGCAGCGAGACACTGGCCAGGGCGGCGGCGCAGTTGCGTCACGATCTGCGCGGCATCCTGTCGCCCGCACTGCTGACCGCAGACAGGCTGGCGATGAGCCAGGACCCGGCGTCGCGACGCGCCGGAGAGGCGATGATCATGACCGTCGAGCGGGCCGAGCAGCGACTTCGCGCCGACTGATCAACATGGCGGGAATCGCCGTTCCGGCCCTTGCCTTTCGCCGCGACGCACGCATAAGTTGTTTCAGGTTTATCGTCACGACGTTTCGCGACGCAACAAGGGTGTTCACTCATCCTTAAGCTTTCGCAGCAAGGATGGCACACCAACCTGCGGATCTGACTGCCTGAAAACGCGTGCAAGCACAGGCATCGGATATGCCCGGCCGGCTCTCGCGGAGCCGGCCGGGCATGGCACGCCGCCAGGCTCAGCCCGGTCGCTGGATCAATTCGATCTTGTAGCCGTCAGGATCCTCGACGAAGGCGATGAAGGTGGTGCCGAACTTCACCGGACCCGCCTCGCGCGTCACCTTGCCGCCACCTTCCCTCACCTGCTCGACCGTCGCCGCCACGTCGGGCACGCCCACCGCGAAGTGGCCGAAGCCGGTGCCGACCTCGTAGCCGGCATCCTCGCCCCAGTTGTAGGTCAGCTCGATCTCCGCCTGACCATGGGCATTGTCGTCGTAGCCGACGAAGACCAGGGTATATTTGCCGGCCGGCACCTCGCTGCGGCGCAGCTCGCGCAGGCCCAGCAGGCGGTAGAAGGCCAGGCTCTGATCCAGGTTCTTCACCCGGACCATGGTGTGCAGATAGCTCGCCATTCACGTGTCTCCAGTTGCAAGCTGACCGGGATCGAGCCCGAGCAGGAAGATGCCGTCCCGATCGGCGGCGTCGCGCAGCCGGTCCGGACTGGTCAGAAGGGTACCGCCGGCCTCGAACGCAATGCCGCGCAGCCCGGCGGCGACGGCGGCGGCCACCGTGCCGGGCCCGATGGTCGGCAGGTCGGCTCGCCGGTCCTGGCCCGGCTTGACCAGCTTGACCAGCACGCCGCCCGGGCCCGGCTGCCGCAGGCTGCCGGCGCGCTCCAGCATCCGGTCGGTGCCTTCGAGCGCCTCGACCGCCAGCACCAGGCCGTTCTGCACCACGCAGCCCTGGCCGACATCGAGGCGGCCCAGCGCCTGCGCCACCATCACGCCGTGGCGGATGTCGGCCTCGGCGTCCGCGTCGGGGGCATGCTGCCCGAGGCGGCCCGGCCGGCCGACCTGGCCCGGCAGGAACTCGTGCGCGCCGCGAATGGCGAACCCCTCCTCGCCGAGCACCCGGACCAGGGCGGCCAGCAGCCCGTCATCGCCGGCAAACAGGCCGCGGCCGATCCGGGCCAGGATGCGGGTGCCCTCGCCATCCGGCCGCAGGTCGCGCAGCGACGGCCGACGCACCGGCCCGATCAGCACCAGCTCGGTGCAGCCATGCTCGCGCAGCGACGCCAGGATGCGGCCGGCCGCCGCCAGCCTGACGAACTCGTGCGGCCACGGCGACACGATGGCGGGTTCGGCGAAGTCCTGGAACGCCACCATGAAGACGGCCCGGCCGGCTCGCGCCGCATTGGCCGCGACCTGGCCGGGAAGCGGTCCGCCACCGGCCAGGATGCCGAGCGTGCCCGTGCGCCCGACCTGTGGAGACAGCGGCGCGGTCACACGCCGTCCGTCTCCTCGCCAGCCCCGCGGGCGGCGACCCGGACCATGCCGCGCCGGCTCGGGGCATCGACAAAGGCGAGGATCTCGGCGACGCGAGGATCGTCGCCATGCTCGGCGCGCACCTGCGCCAGGCGCTGCTCGAACACCGGCAGGCCGGCGGGGTCGATCGGGTACAGCAGCCGGAAGGCGCGGCGCAGGCGGTGCATGTCGGCATGCGTCACCCCGTGACGGCGCAGCCAGATCCAGTGCAGCCCGACCAGCCGGGCGCGATTGCCGAGCACGCTGCCATAGGGGATCACGTCGCTCTCCACGCCGCACACCCCGCCGACCATGGCGGCACGCCCGATCCGGACGAACTGGTGCAGGGCAGCCGACCCCATGATCCGCGCATCGTCGGCGATCTCGACATGACCGCCCATGACCACGTTGTTAACGATGATGACGCGGTCGCCGAGAGAACAGTCGTGCGCCACGTGGGCATTGGCCATGATCAGGCAGTCGGCGCCGATCCGGGTCAGGCCGCCGCCGGCGGCGGTGCCGCGATGGATGGTGACGTTCTCCCGGATCACCGTGCGCGCGCCCACGACGCACCGGGTGGGCTCGCCGCGATATTTGAGATCCTGCGGCGCGAGCCCGACAGTGCAGAAAGGATAGAGCTGGCAGCCGGCGCCGATCCGCGTGTGGCCGTCGACGACGACGTGCGAGATCAGCTGCACCTGATCCTCCAGCACCACGTCCGGCCCGACGCTGCACCACGGGCCGATCCGGACGCCCTGGCCGATCGTGGCCCCGGGCGCCACCAGCGCGTTCGGATGGATCGCGAGGGAACCGGATGCGGGGGAATCCTGCGTGCGCCCGGCCTGCTTCAGCCCGGCGAGGTCAGACGCCATGGATTTCGACACTCCGACTTGTCCAACGCCAGGGCACGGAGCCCGGCATCTGGACGCTAGGCCGCGCCCGGGCAGCGACCAACACACGACATGTTACCCGCCTTGTCGCACCGGCAGCGCCGGTGCCGGCGGTCAGCCCATGATCATCGCGCTGTAGGTGGCCTCGGCCACCGACACGCCGTCCACCCGGGCGATGCCGCGGAACTTGTAGACGTTGCCGCGCTGCCGCTCCTTGACGACGTGGATGCGGAGCTGGTCGCCCGGCACCACCGGACGCCGGAACTTGGCGTTCTCGATGGTCATGAAATAGACCAGCTTGCCCTCGAAGCCGTCGCCGAGCGTCAGCACCACCAGAGCCGCCGCCGTCTGCGCCATCGCCTCGATGATCAGCACGCCCGGCATCACGGGCTTGGCCGGGAAGTGGCCCTGGAAGAACGGCTCGTTGACCGTCACGTTCTTGATGCCGATGGCGGACGAGCCGGTCACCACCTCGACCATGCGATCGATCATCAGGAAGGGGTAGCGATGCGGGATCGCCGCCATGATCTGCAGGATGTCGACGGTGCGGCCGACGCCGTCGCTGTGCATCGCCTGCACGACGCCAGCACCGGACGCGTCCGCGTCATGGGCTGCCGGTGACTCGTTGGGTGTCGTTCCGTCCATCAGGGTTGAACCCTTCTTCCCTCAACCCGTTGCTTCATCGCCGGCGACCGGGGCGGGCCGCTTCGCCAGCCGCCTGAGTGCCGCCACGTTGCGGAAGAACTCCCGAAACGGCATGGCCGGGCTGCCGATCACGTCGGCGCCCGCATCCACATCCGACATCACGCCGCACTGCGCGCCGACCCTGGCCTTCCGTCCGATCCGGATATGGCCGATCAGGCCGGCCTGAGCCGCAATCGTCACAAAATCCTCGAGTTCCGTCGATCCGGAGATCCCCGCCTGCGATACCACGATGCAGCACCGGCCAAGGCGCACGTTGTGCCCGATCTGCACCAGGTTGTCGAGCCGGGAGCCGGCGCCAATCACCGTGTCCTGCGCCGAGCCGCGATCGATCGCGGCGTTGGCGCCGATCTCGACGTCGTCGCCGATCAGCACGCGGCCCAGCTGCGGCACCGTGACGAAGCCGCCCGGCCCGACGGCGAAGCCGAAGCCCTCCTGGCCGATCCGCGCCCCCGGGAACACCGTCACCCGGTCGCCCAGGATGGCATGGCTCAGGCTGACATGGCTGGCGATCCGGCAGTCGCAGCCGACCACGACTCCGGCGCCCACCGACGCGTGGCTGGCGATCCGGGTCCGGGCGCCGACGCTGCTGCCGGCACCCACCCAGGCGAACGGCCCGATCTCGGCGGTCGGATCGATCGCCGCACCGGGCTCCACCACGGCAGCCGGATGGATGCCGGGCACCGCCGGCTCGGCCGGATGGAACAGCGCGGCGACCGCGGCCCAGGCGAGATAGGGATCGGGCGTGACCAGGGCCGTGCTGCCGGCCGGCACCTTGTCGGCGAAAGCCGGCGAGACGATCACCGCACCGGCCCGGGTCGCCGCGAGCTGCTTCAGGTAGCGGCGGTTGTCGAGGAAGCTGACCTGGTTCTCCGACGCCGCCTGCAGCGGAGCCACGCCGACGAACGCGGCATCCGCGGAGCCCGACGGAGAAGCGATGCCGATCCGTCCGGCCAGCTGCGACAGGGAGTGCGGGCCGGTGCGGGCGAAGAAGCGGCCGTCGCCCGGACCGGTCACCCGATCCGGCATCGCCCCGGGCGACGTCGCCGCCACGTCACTTCTTCGGAGCGGCCGCGGTGGCGACCGGTGTGGCGACCGGCGGCGGCGCCGGCTCCGGGCCGGGATTGGCGGTGGTCGGATAGGTGCCGCTCCTGGCCAGCACCTCGGGATCGACGCCGTCGGCCGGGACGAACACCGACGGCAGCGTCGAGTTGAGCTGGTTCACCACCTGCGGCGTGATGTCGAACTCGGGCATGTTCAGCGCCACCTGCTCGCGGTGCAGCACGAAGTTCATGTTGTGCGAGGCGGACACCTGCTTGATCACCTGGACCAGCTCGCGCTCGATCTGGCCGATCGCCACCTGGGCCGCTTCCTGGATCACGCGGTTGCGGTTGCGGAAATCCTTCTGCGCGGTCTGCACGCGGGTCTGCAGGGCGCGGACCTTAGCCTGCACCTGCTCCTGGCTCATGGTCTTGGCGCCGGCCTGGATCTGCTGCTGGATCTCGCGCCAGCTCGCCTGCTCCTTCTGCGCCTCCTGGTTCAGCTTGTCGCGGCGCGCGCCCAGTATCTTCTCGACCTGCTGGGCTGCCGAGGATTGCCGCATCACGTCCGGCACGCTGATGATGCCGTAGATCGCAGGCGGCGGCGCCAGACCTTTGGGCAGCTCGGACAGCGCCGGGATCGGCGGCAGCGGCAGCACCGGCTGGACCTGGGGTCCCTGCGGCTGCTGCTGCTCGGGCTGGTCGTCCATGGGCGGTGCCGCGATCGGCACCGGACGGGGCTGGGGCTGCGCTGCCGCGGCACGATGCCGGGTGCTCGCGGGGGCGTCGGCAGGCTGGGCGCCCTTGGGCACGAACCAGCCCTGCTGCGCGTGGGCGGCGGAGACCAGGGCGAAGGGCGCTGGCGCGAGAAGGACGCCCGCAAGCAGCAGGACGCCGGTGGAACGAGACATCATCACCTCAGAATTGGGAGCCGAAGCCGAAGCGGAAGACCTGCTGCTTGTCGCTGGGCTGCTTCACCACCGGGATGCCCAGGTCGACGTTGATCAGGCCGAACGGGCTCTTCCAGGATACGCCGACGCCGGTGCCGACGCGTGGCCGCAGGTTGTTGCCGAGAATCTGCTGGCTGGATCCGGCCGGGAACGCGGTCGTGAGCACGCGCGAGCCGGACAGGCCGCCCACATCGACGAAGTAGCGGCCGGACAGCCCCAGATCGGGCGAAAGCGGCAGCGGGAAGTTGAGCTGGCTCGACTGCGTGTAGATGAAGCGGCCGCCGAGCGCGTCGGCCGCCGGAAAGGCGTTGGTCGGCTTCGAGTACGGACCGACGCCGCCATCGTAGAAGCCGCGCAGGTTGTCGCCGCCCAGGTAGAAGTTGTCGACGATGTCCCGCCGTCCGTTGTCGTAGTCGACCAGATAGCCGGTGCCGGCCCGCAGCGAGATCGTCCAGTCGTGGTTGCCGGTGAAGTAGTCCAGCGGGATGTAGTAGGAGCCGTCGATCTTGCTGCGGACGTACTTCTCGTTGCCGCCAAGGCCTGACACATCGACGCCGATGGTGACGACATAGCCCGAGTGCGGCGCCACGCGGCTGTCGCGGCGGTCATAGGCGAGCGTGGTGCCGACCTGCGACAGCAGCGAGCTGCCATGCTCGGACTGCACGTAGAGGCTGGCACCGGTATAGACGTCGGTCACCCGGCGATGGATGATCGAGTAGTTCCAGGACTGCGACAGATAGCGGTTGAAGGCGTAGCCGATGCGCGCCGTGCCGCCGAGGCGGGTCTCGTAGTAGTTCTGGACGCTCGAGCTGTTGCCCTCGGTCTGGATGTTGAACAGGTCGATGCCGGCGACCATGTTGCGGCCGAGGAAATACGGGTCGGTGACCGAGAGGTCCACCTGGTTCTCGTACTGGGCGATGGTGCCGGTCAGGCTGGCATCGATGCCGGTGCCGACCAGGTTCGACTGCCGCAGACCGGCATTGGCCAGCACGCCGGCATCGGTCGAATAGCCGCCGCCCAGCGTGATCTGGCCGGTCGGCTTCTCGGTGATGGCGGCGTTGACGTTGACGCGGTCGGGCGCCGAGCCGGGTGCGGTCTCGACGTTGACGGTGTTGAAGAAGCCGAGATCCTGCAGGCTCTGCTTGGTGCGGCGCTGTTGCGTGGGCGTGAACGGATCGCCCTCGGCGAAGTCGAACTGCCTGCGGATCACCCGGTCCTGGGTGATGGTGTTGCCGTTGATGTCGATGCGGTCGACATAGACCCGCGGCCCGTCGCTGACGTCGAACAGCAGGTCGACGGTATGGTTGTCGGTGTTGCGGGCGATCTCGGGCTTCACCGAGGCGAACGGATTGCCGCTCGACTGCAGCTCGGCCTGCAGCCCTTCGGCCACATGCTGGATGTCGTCGCCGTCGTACCACTGGTGCTCGTAGAGCTTGATCTGCGGACGCAGGCTCTCCGAGCTCACGTGGCGCAGGGTGGACTTCACCTCGATATGGCCGATGCGGTAGCGCGGGCCCTCGTCGATGGTGAAGGTGATCAGGAACGCCTTGCGGTCGGGCGACAGCTCGGCGGTGGCGTCGGTCACGGTGAAGTCGACATAGCCGTTGCGCAGATAGAAGCGACGCAGCAGCTCGCTGTCGTACTTGACGCGGTCGGGATTGTATTCGTCCGACGACGAGAAGAACCGATACCAGGCGGTCTCCTTCGAGGTGATCACCTGCGCCAGCCGCGCCTCGCCGAACGCCTTGTTGCCGACGAAGCTGATCTTGCGGATCAGCGTCAGCTCGCCTTCGGTGATCTGGAAGATCACGTCGACGCGGTTGTGCGACAGGCGGATGATCTGCGGCGTCACCGTGACGGCGTAGCGGCCTTTCTGGGCATACAGATCGAGGATCTTCTGCCGGTCGCGGCTCGCCATCTCCGAGGTGTAGACCGCGCGCGCCCGCAGCTCGATCTCCTTGCGCAGGTCGTCGTCCTTGGCGGCGTTGTTGCCCTCGAAGGAGATGCGGTTGACGATCGGGTTCTCGGCCACCGTCACCAGCAGCGTGTTGCCGTCGCGGTGCAGGGTGACGTCGCGGAACAGCCCGGTCGCATAGAGCGTCTTCAGGCTGCGATCGAGCTCTTCCTGGTTGAACGGCTCGCCCGCCCGCACCACCAGATAGGACAGGATGGTGCCGGTCTCGATGCGGGCGTTGCCCTGCACCCTGATCGACTGGATCGTGCCGCCGGTGGCGACGGTCTGCACGCCGCGACGCGCGGGCGGACGGTGACGCCCGTGCGCTGCCGGACGGTGCGCATCGTGGGGGGGTGCGGACTCGACGACCTGGGCGCGGGCGTCGGTGGCGAAGGGAAGCAGGCAGGCCGAAGCGAGCAGAGCAGAACGTTTACCGGACAAGACGACCCATCCCCCAGAACCGGTTTCCCCCCCGCGGGGATTGCCGCTCGCTTGCATCGCACCCGCCTGCCTGCCGGCGGCGCCGCCGGCACACGAGATCGGGAGGCAGCGCCCGCTGCCGCCGAGCTACCCGAATATCAGGCGGCAGCGCAAGCCGGCGCCGCCCTCTCAGGCCGCTGCCCGTCAGCCGATCACGTGGCGCAGCCAGTCGAACAGGCCGAACTGGCTCAGGTCGTTGATGGTGGCGAACAGGAAGATCCCGGCGATCAGCGCGAACCCGGCCCGGAAGCCGTATTCCTGCACCCCGCGCGAGACCGGCCGGCCGCGCAGCGCCTCGATCGCGTAGAACACCAGCCGGCCGCCATCCAGGATCGGCACCGGCAGCAGGTTCACCAGCCCGAGATTGATCGACAGGATGGCCATGAAGGTCACCAGGCTGGCGGGTCCGGCGGCGGCGAACTGCCCCGACATCTGCGCGATCCTGAGCGTGCCGCCGAGCTGCGAGGCGGCGACGTGGCCGGTGATCATCTGCCACAGGCCGGCGACCCAGCTCACCATGACGATCGCCGTGGTATGCACCGCGGCGGTGAGCGCATGCACCGGATCGACGCGCGTCGGCGGCGGCAGCTGCGCCATGACGCCGAGCTGGCCTGTGGTCAGCCCGCCCGCCACGACCGAGCCCAGGGTGACCGGAAGCTCCACCGGCTTGCCGTCGCGCTCGACCGTCAGCTGCACGTGACGCCCGGGGCTGGCCCCCACCAGCCGCTGCAGGTTGGCGAAGTTGGGAATCGCCACGCCGTCCACCGCCTCGATGCGGTCGCCGGGCTTCAGGCCGGCGCGCTGCGCCGGGCTCGCTTCGATGATCCCGCCGACCACCGGACGCACGGCCGCAAGATCGGCCGGATCGGCGGGCTTGCCGGCGGTCGCGAACACGGCCGCGAACAGCAGGATGGCCAGCAGGAAGTTGAAGACCGGCCCGGCCGCGATCACGATCGCCCGCGACAGCACGGTCTTGTCGTGGAACGTCTGGCCGCGCTTCCACGCCGCCTTGGCTTCCGGGGTCGCATCCTCCCCCTCGATGCCGTGCATCAGGACGTAGCCGCCGATCGGCAGGATCGACAGCCGCCACTCGGTGCCGACCTTGTCCCGCCAGCGCGCGAGCGGCTTGCCGAAGCCGATCGAGAACACCTCCACATGCACGCCGCGCCAGCGCGCCGCGAGGTAGTGGCCGAGCTCGTGCACGAAGACCAGCACGCCCAGCACCAGGGCAGCCGCAAGGATCGTCCGCAGAAAGTCTGGAAGCATGGTGGAGGCAGTCTCCGGTCTGGGCTCAGGCGGCGCGGGATGCGGCGTGCAGGGCGGCCTGCCGGCGGGCCTCAAGATCCCAATATAGCACGGCTTCGAGGCTGTCGGCGTCCTGCGTCCCGATCCGGTCCAGCACCGCCTCGACCAGGCGGGCGATGTCGAGGAAGCCGATCCGGCGATCGAGGAAGGCCTGCACGGCGATCTCGTTGGCAGCCGACAGGATCGCCGGCGCCGCGCCGCCTGCCGCCAGCGCCGCGCGCGCCAGCCGCAGGGCGGGGAAGCGCACCGGATCGGGCGCCTCGAAGCTGAGCTGCGCGGTCTCCGCCAGATCGAGCCGCGGGCTATTGGTCGCCATGCGCGCCGGCCAGGCGAGCGTGTGCGCGATCGGGATCCGCATGTCCGGGCAGCCGAGCTGCGCCAGCAGGCTGCCGTCGGCATACTGCACCATGCCGTGCACCACCGACTGCGGATGCACCAGCACCTCGATGCGCTCGCCCGGCAGGTCGAAGATCCGGGCGGCCTCGATCACCTCGAGACCCTTGTTGAACAGGCTGGCGGAGTCGATGGTGATCTTGGCCCCCATCGACCAGACCGGATGGCGCAGCGCCGCCTCCGGGGGCGCGCGCTCCATCTCCTCCAGCGACGCGGTGCGGAACGGGCCGCCTGACGCGGTCAGCACGATCTTCTCGACCTGGTCGGCCTGCTTGTCTGCCATCGCCTGGAAGATGGCGTTGTGCTCGGAATCGACCGGCAGCAGCATGGCGCCGGCATGGCGCACCGCGCGCAGCATCACGTCGCCGGCGCAGACCAGCGCCTCCTTGTTGGCCAGCGCCACCGCCCGGCCGCCCTTGATGGCCTCCAGCGTCGGTGCCAGCCCGGCCGCACCGGTGATGGCCGCCATCGTCCAGTCGACCGGCTCCGCCGCCGCGTCGCAGACCGCCTGCCGCCCGGCCGACACGCGCACGCCGCTGCCGGCCAGGCGCGCGCGCAGCTCGGCATGGCCCGCCTCGTCGGCGATGACCGCATGCCCGGCCCGCAGCGCCAGCGCCTGCTCGGCGAGCCGGGCGGCGTTGCGGCCGCCGACGAGCACCGCGACCCGGTATCGCTCGGGCGCCTGCAGCAGCAGGTCGACGGTGCTGGCGCCGATGCTGCCGGTGCTGCCGAGGATGGTCACGCTCTTCATCGACGGCTCATCCCTTGGATGGAGGGGTCTGCGAATCCGGGCAGCGACGGGCCGACCGTCAGGTCGGCGTAGGCGGGCAGGCGCGACACGTGCCAGAAGCCGGCGCCGGCGGGTGCGCCCAGCGACAGCAGCGCTGCCAGCGGGGCGGCGGCGAGCAGCCCGTCGAACCGGTCGAGCAGCCCGCCATGGCCCGGGATCAGCCGGCCGGAATCCTTGACGCCGCTGCGTCGCTTGAAGGCGCTTTCCGCCAGGTCGCCGGCCTGCGACGCGAGCCCCAGCAGCAGGCCGGCGCCGAGCCCGCGCACGGCCGACACGGCGAGCGGGGTGCCGGCCGGTACCGCCAGCAGCAGCGCCAGCGCCGCGCCGACCAGCATGGCGCCGAGCAGGCCGCCGATCGAGCCGGACCAGGTCTTGCCGGGCGAGATGCGCGGCGCCAGCTTGCGCCCGCCGATCGCCCGCCCGGCGAGGTAGGCGAGGCTGTCGCTCGACCACACCACCAGGATCACGAACAGCACCCCGTCCCAGCCGCTTCCGGCGACGAAGCGCAGCCAGAGCAGGGCCAGGCCCGCGAGCCCGATCGACACCGTGCCTGCCGCCACCGCCGGCCCCAGCGCCAGCGGCGCCAGCAGCATCAGGATCGCCTCGTTCCAGCGGCCGGTCAGCAGGGCGGCCGCGCAGGCGATCACCGGCCAGGCCAGCAGCACCACCCCGCGCAGGCTGCCCGCCGGGTGGCGCAGCAGCGCCGCCCATTCGGCACCCAGCCCGACCAGCCCGGCCGCCACCAGGACCAGGAACAGCCAGCCGCCCAGCCAGATGCAGAACAGGCCGATCGGCGCCAGCAGGCATGCCGACAGCAGGCGCAGCCGGAGGTCGCGCCAGCTCGCGGCGCCGGCCGCAGCGGTGGGGGAGCCGGAAGCGGCCCCGGCGGGCGTCGCTTCAGCCAGGGCGCGCCCCGAAGCGGCGCTCGCGTTGGTTGAAGGCCGCCAGGGCGTCGGCGAAGTGCCGGCTGTCGAAATCCGGCCACAGCACGTCGAGGAAGACGAGCTCGGCGTAGGCCGACTGCCACAGCAGGAAGTTCGACAGGCGGCATTCGCCGCTGGTGCGGATCACCAGGTCGGGGTCGGGGATGTCGGCGGTGGACAGGAAGCGCGCGAAGCCGGCCTCGCCGAGGGTCGCCGGATCCAGCGTGCCGGCCTTCGCCGCCTCGGCGATCCGCACCGCCGCCTGCAGGATCTCGGCCCGCGCGCCATAGGACAGGGCGACCACCAGCGTCAGGCGGCTGTTGCCGGCGGTCAGGCGCTCGGCCGCATCCAGCTCGGCGCGCACCTCCAGGCCGAAGCGCTCGCGCTCGCCGATGACGCGGACGCAGACGCCCTCGCGATGCAGCTCGGCGATCTCGCTGCGCAGGTAGTGGCGCAGCAGCCCGGTGAGGTCGGTGACCTCGTCGGCAGGACGGCGCCAGTTCTCGCTGGAGAACGCATACAGCGTCAGCCAGCGGACCTTGTTCTGCATCGCCGCCTTGATGCAGCGGCGCACCGCCTGCGCGCCGGCGCGATGGCCGGCGACGCGCGGCAGCCGGCGGGCCGCCGCCCAGCGGCCGTTGCCGTCCATGATGACCGCCACGTGCTCGGGATGGCGCGGCCCGGGCTGGGCGGCGACCGGCGCGACGGCGCGCGGCGCCGCCGGCAGCTCGGGATCGGGCAGGGCAGCTCCGGGATCGGCCAACGTCCGCTCAGACCTGCTTGATCTCGCGGTCCTTCTCCGCGAGGTTCTCGTCGATCCGCCTGACATAGGAATCCGTCAGCTTCTGCACCACGTCGGACCAGTCCTTGACGTCGTCCTCGCTGATGTCGCCCTTCTTCTCGAAGCCCTTGGTCTGGTCCATGCCGTCGCGACGCACGCCGCGGATCGAGATCTTGGCGTTCTCCGCATAGCGCCCGGCGGCCTTGGCCAGCTCGACGCGGCGCTCTGCCGTCAGCAGCGGGATCGGCACCCGCACGATCTGGCCGTCGGCGGCCGGGTTCAGGCCGAGGCCGGCATCGCGCACCGCGCGCTCGACGGCGCCGACCAGCGTGCGGTCCCAGACCTGCACCGTGATCATCCGCGCCTCCGGCACCGCGATGGTGGCGACCTGGGTGATCGGCACCTCGCCGCCATAGGCCTCGACGCGCACCGGCTCCAGCAGCGCCGGGCTGGCGCGGCCGCTGCGCAGGCCGGCGAAGTCGCGGCGCAGGGTCTCGAGCGCGCTGTCCATGCGACGCGTGAGATCCTCTTTCAGGGTGTTCAGCTCGGCCACGGTGACGTCTCCCTCGGCAGCCGGGTCGCGGCCGCGATCGTGTCGTGTGTCAGGCGCCCCGCCCCGGGGACGGCCGGCACGGGCTCCGGTCAGGACGGATCGACGATCCGCGTGAAGCGGCCCTCGCCGCGCAGCACCCGCGCGAAGGCGCCGGGCGCATGGATGTTGAAGACGATGATCGGCATGTTGTTCTCGCGCGACAGGCTGATCGCGGACGCGTCCATCACGTTCAGGTCCTGCGACAGCACGTCCAGGTAGGACAGCTCGTCATAGCGGGTGGCGTTCGGGTCCTTGCGCGGATCGGCCGAATACACCCCGTCCACCTGGGTGCCCTTGAACAGCGCGTTGCAGTCCATCTCGGCCGCGCGCAGGGCAGCTGCGGTGTCGGTGGTGAAGAACGGGTTGCCGGTGCCTGCGGCGAAGATCACCACGCGGCCCTTCTCCATGTGGCGCACCGCCCGCCTGCGTATGTAGGGCTCGGCGATGGAGGACATCTGGATCGCCGACATCACCCGGGTGTCGACATCGCAGTTCTCCAGCGCGTTCTGCATCATCAGCGCGTTGATGACGGTCGCCAGCATGCCGGCATAGTCGCCCTGGGCGCGCTCCATGCCGCGGGCGGCGGCGGCGATGCCGCGGAAGATGTTGCCGCCGCCGATCACCAGCCCGACCTCGACGCCCATGGCATGGACGCTGGCGACGTCGGCGGCGATGGCGGCGACGGTCTCGGGATCCAGTCCGAAGCTGCCCTTGCCCATCAGCGCCTCGCCGGACACCTTGAGCAGCACGCGGCGGTAGAGCGGCGGCGCCTGGGTCTCAGGCTGGGGGTCTGCGGACGGTCCGGTCATCGGTCCTCACGGGCTGGCGCTGCACCGTCGCGAACGGCGCGCTCCTCATAATCCGCGGTCGTTCCGCCTACAAGCGCCGATGGTCCAGGCGCAGCGGCCGATCAGTCCAGGTTGTCCAGCCCGATCGCGCGCAGCCGGGCCCCCTCCTCGTCCCAGCCGGCGCGTTCCTTGACGTTGAGGAACAGGTGGCAGGGCCGCTCCAGCAGCGACGCCAGCCCATGGCGGGCCTTCTCGCCGATCTCGCGGATGCGGCTGCCCTTCTCGCCGATCAGGATCGCCTTGTGGCCGGCACGCGAGACATAGATCGTGACCTCGATCCTGACCGAGCCGTCCGGCTTCTCCTGGAAGCTCTCGGTCTCGGCGGTGCAGGCGTACGGGATCTCCTCCTGGGTCTGCAGGAAGATCTGCTCGCGCACCAGCTCGGCCGCCAGCAGACGGTCCGGCAGGTCGGTGAGGTCGTCCTCCGGATACAGGAACGGGCTGTCTGGCAGCGCCATCGCCAGCGCGTCCAGCAGGTCGTCGAGCCCCTCGCCCTTGCGGGCGCTGACCATGTAGACGTGCTCGAACTCCACCAGCCCGGCCATGGCCTGCGTCAGCGGCAGCAGCTGGCCGCGCTCCACCGCGTCGGTCTTGTTCAGCACCAGCCAGGTGCGCCGGCGGGTGGTGCGCAGCCGGTCGGCGATGGCGCGCACCCCGTCGGTCAGGCCCTTCTGGCTGTCGACCAGCAGCAGGGTGATGTCGGCATCCTCGGCACCGGTCCAGGCGGCGGCGACCATGGCGCGGTCGAGCTTGCGACGCGGCTTGAAGATGCCGGGCGTGTCGACCAGCAGGATCTGCGCGCTGACCCCGGCGATCCGGCGCATCAGGATGCCGAGCACGCGGAAGCGGGTGGTCTGCGCCTTGGGGCTGACGATCGACAGCTTGGCGCCGGTGAGCTTGTTCAGCAGCGTCGACTTGCCGGCGTTCGGCGCGCCGACGATGGCGACGAAGCCGCACCGCTGGGCGGCACTGCCGCCCCCCGGCCCGCCGCTCACGACAGCTGCCTGAGCAGCGCGCCGGCGGCGAGGCTCTCGGCCGCGCGCTTGGCGCCAGCCTCGCCGGTGGCCGACCGGCCCGCGGCCGCGACGCGGATGACGAAGCGCGGCGCGTGCGACGGACCGTCGGCCGACTCCACCACGTACTCCGGCAGGGCCAGGCCGCGCCCCAGCAGCCATTCCTGCAGCGCGGTCTTCGCGTCCTTGGGCGGCAGCGCCTGGCCGGCCATGACGCCGTTCCAGGCCGCCTGCACGAAGCGGCGCGCCGGCTCCAGGCCGCCATCGAGATAGACCGCGCCCAGAACCGCCTCGACGGAATCGGCCAGCACGTTGGCCGCGTCGCGGATGCCGGCGCGCTCCTCGTGCGGCGCCACGTCGAGCGCGTCGCGGAAGCCGAGCTCGACGGCGATCTGCGCCAGCACCGGCCGCGACACCAGCTGCGCCAGGCGGGGGCCGAGCTTGCCCTCCTGCTCGTCGGGGAAGCGGGTGATCAGCCACTCCGCCATCAGCAGCCCCAGCACGCGGTCGCCGATGAACTCCAGCCGCTCGTTGGAGCCGACGCCCTTGTGCGCCGGCCGCCTGCCCCTGCGGCCGCCGGCGGCGACGGCGGCGTCGGTCTGCGCCTCGTGCGCCGCCGAGCGGTGCGTCAGCGCCTCGCGCAGCAGGGCAGGCTTGCGGAAGCGCCAGCCGACGGTCGCCTCCACGCTCGCCATGCCGTCCGCACGCGTCGCGGCGGCGGACGGGGCCGGGTCGGAGATACTGCCCATATGGCTCACCGCACCCACCGCAGCAGGCGGCTCCAGCGTATCTCGGCCGGCCATTCCCAGAACTGCCACACCGGATGGCTGGCATCGAACGAGAAGAAGATCACTTCCGCCCGGCCGACCAGGTTCTCGATCGGCACGTAGCCGAGGTCGTCCATGAAGCGGCTGTCGGCGCTGTCATCGCGATTGTCGCCCATGGCGAAGAAGTAGCCGGGCGGCACCACGTAGTCGGGCGTGTTGTTCTGCTGGCCCTCGTCGGTCAGGCGCAGGATCTTGTGCGCGACGTCGCCGTGGCCGCCGCTGCCCGGCAGGGTCTCGGTGAACAGCCGACCCTGCAGCTCGCGGCGCTGCTCGTCGGTGGCCACGAAGTCGCTCTCGTCGGTGCGCGGCACCAGCACGCCGTTCAGGTAGAGCTGTCCGTCGCGCACCTGCACATGATCGCCAGGCAGCCCGACGATGCGCTTGATGTAGTCGATCGAGGTGTCGCGGGTGTAGCGGAACACCGCCACGTCGCCGCGGTGCGGGGCCGAATACAGGACGCGGCCGGAGAACAGGTCCGGCGACCAGGGCAGCGAGAAGCGGGAATAGCCGTAGGACGGCTTGGACACGAACAGGTAGTCGCCGACCAGCAGCGTCGGGATCATCGAGCCGGACGGGATGTTGAACGGCTCGAAGGCGAAGGTCCGCACCACGACCGCGATCAGCAGCGCATAGACGATGGTGCGGATCGTCTCGCCGATGCCGCCGGCGGCGCTGTCGGCGTTGCGTGCGCTGCCGCGACGGGAGGCGTTTCTGTGTCGGCTCATGATGGGGGCTGCGTCCGGTCTGGGCCGTATCCGAGGAGGCGCCGGAGCGGCGAGGTGATCTTCGGCGCCTGGGCCCGAAACCAGCCGGATGAAGCCGGCACGGGTCTGTCCTGTCAAGCGCAAGCGCCTCAGCCGTGCGGGCCGCCTTCCGGCGTCGCCTGGATCAGCACCTGGGCGAAGGCATAGGGCGGCTCGTCGGTGAGGGTCAGCAGCAGGCTCGCCTGATGGCCTGCCGGGGTCAGCCGGCGCAGGCGGGCCAGCGCGCCGCCGGTCAGGCACAGGGTCGGCTGCCCGCCCGGCAGGTTCACCACCCCCATGTCGCTGTGGAACACGCCCTGCGAGAAGCCGGTGCCGAGCGCCTTGGCGCAGGCCTCCTTGGCCGCCCAGCGCTTGGCATAGGTGGCGGCCCGCAGCCCCCCGGTGCGCCGGTCCGCCTTCGCACGCTCCACCGCGGTGAAGCAGCGCGCGACGAAGCGCTCGCCGTGCCGCTGCATCACCTGCTCGATCCGGCGGATGTCGCACAGGTCCGAGCCGAGCCCGATCATCATCGACACGCGGTCACACTCCTCAGGCCTTGGCGCGCTCGACCTGGGTCACGCCGCCTGCCGAGCGCAGCCCCGCCACGATCGCATACAGGTGACGCTGGTCGCGCACCTCCACGTCGACCAGGATCTCCATGACGTCGAGCTGCCGGTTGACGATCTTGAGGTTCACCACGCTGCCATCCTGGCGCGACACCGCGTTGGTGAGCGTCGCCAGCACCGACGGCTCGTTGGCGGCGATCACGCTGATGCGGCCGACATGGGTCTCCGCATTCAGGCCGCGGCTGATCGAGTCGTAGTCCCAGTCGATGTCGAGAAACCGCTCCGGGGTGGCGGCGAAGCTCTCCAGCGTCTGGCAGCCGGCGGTATGCACGGTGATGCCCTTGCCGGTGGCGACGATGCCGACGATGCGGTCGCCGGGCAGCGGGTGGCAGCAGCCGGCGAAGTGCTTGACCACGCCGGCGCCCAGCCCGACCAGCGACATCCCGGCCGCCCCCGAGCTGCCCGGACGCGGCGACGTGCGCGGCGGCAGGCTCGGGATCATGCGCGGACCGCGGGCGGTGCGGCGCAGGTCCGGGTAGGTCGCCTGCACCACCTCCTTGGGACCGAGATTGCCGTTGCCGACGGCGACGTAGAGGTCGGCCAGGCTGGCGTGCTTCAGCCCCTTGAGCGCGCCCTCGAGGACCTTCTCCGAGCCGTCGACGCCCTCCTGGCGGAACGCCTTGGCGAGCGACGCGCGGCCGGCATCGAGATGGGTCTCGCGCTGCTGGGCGGCGACGTGGCGGCGGATGCGCGCGCGCGCCTTGCCGGTGACGACGAACCGCTCCCAGGCCGGCGACGGGGTGCCGCCGCGCGCGGTCATGATCTCGACCTGGTCGCCGTTCTGAAGCTCGTGGCGCAGCGGCATCAGCCGGCCGTTCACCTTGGCGCCGACGCAGGCATCGCCGATCTGGCTGTGCACGGCATAGGCGAAGTCGACCGGGGTGGCGCCGCGCGGCAGCGGGATCAGCTGGCCCTTCGGGCTGAAGCAGAACACCTGGTCCTGGTAGAGCTCGAGCTTGGTGTTCTCCAGGAATTCGTCCGGCGCGGACGAGTTCTCCAGGATCTCCAGCAGGTCCTGCACCCAGCGCGGCCGCTTGATCGGCCCGGAGCCGTGCCCTTCGGCGAGCCCCTTGTAGGACCAGTGCGCGGCGACGCCGTTCTCGGCCACGTCGTGCATCTCGACGGTGCGGATCTGCACCTCGATCTTCTGGTTGCGCGGCTGGCGCAGCGTCACGCCGGTATGCAGGCTCTGGTAGCCGTTGGCCTTGGGCGTGGAGATGTAGTCCTTGAAGCGGCCGGCGATCACCGGATAGGCGGCATGCACCGCACCCAGCGCCACGTAGCAGCTCTCCCGGCTGGGGACGAGGATGCGGAAGGCCATGATGTCGGACAGCTGCTCGAAGGCGACGTTGCGCTTCTGCATCTTCTCCCAGATGGAGAACGGCGACTTCTCGCGCCCGGTGACCTCGGCCGCCGGCACGCCGGCCTCCGCGCACAGCCGGGTGAGCTCGCGCCGCACCTGCTCGATCACGTCGGCACCCTGGCCGCGCAGGTAGTTCAGGCGGGCATGGATGGTGGCGTTGTGCTCGGGCTCGAGCTCGATGAAGGACAGGTTCTGCAGCTCGGTCTTGACCTTGTCCATGCCGATGCGGCCGGCCAGCGGCGCATAGATGTCCATGGTCTCGGCGGCGATCCGCTGCCGGCGCTCGGGCTTCTCCACGTAGTGCAGCGTGCGCATGTTGTGCAGCCGGTCGGCGAGCTTGACGATCAGCACGCGGATGTCGCGGCTCATCGCCAGCACCAGCTTGCGGAAGTTCTCCGCCTGCTTGGTGCGGTCGGACTGCAGCTCGAGCCGGGTCAGCTTGGTGACGCCGTCGACGAGGCCCGCCACCGTGGCGCCGAACTGCGCCTCCAGTTGCGGCAGCTTCAGCCCGGTATCCTCGACGGTGTCGTGCAGCAGGCCGGTGCAGATGCTGGCGACGTCGAGCCGGAAGCCGGCCAGGATGCCGGCGACCGCGAGCGGATGGGTGATGTAGGGCTCGCCGTTGTCGCGCTTCTGCTCGGCATGCGCGGCCCTGGCGATCTCGAAGGCGCGCTCGATCGCATCGGTGTCGGCGGCCGGATCGTAGGAGCGGACGCGGCGGATCAGACCGGCACAGCTGACGACGCGGTCGGCGGCGGGGGATGGCGGCCCGGCCTTCGCCGCGATGACCGGCCCGTCCGGCGCCCGCAGCGCCGGCACGGGTCTGCCGGGAACGCCGGTCCTGTCGTCAGCGCCCGGCCACATCCCCTGGCGCTATCGGCGCGAGCGGCCGCCAAGCTCGGCTTCGATCGCCGCCTCGAGCTCCTCGGGAGACAGCTCGGCACCCATCGCACCCGCCTCCTCCTCGGCCGAGACGTCCTGCAGGCCGAAGATGTTCTGGTCGGTCGGGATCAGGTCGAGCACCTCCTCGTCCGCCGGCTCGGGCTCGGGAGCGCGGGCGAGCGACTTCACCAGATCTTGGTGCAGGCGGCCGAGCTCGACCGTCTCGGCGGCGATCTCGCGCAGCGCCACGACGGGGTTCTTGTCGTTGTCGCGATCGACGGTCAGGTCCTCGCCCCGGCTGAGGTTGCGCGCCCGCTGTGCGGCGAGCAGCACGAGCTCGAACCGGTTGGGAACGCGTTCGACGCAGTCTTCGACGGTGACGCGCGCCATGCGGCCATCCTCCGTATGATGAATGTGGGATCGGGCAAACTAGCGGCCCGGGCTTGTCATGGCAAGCAGGCTGATCGCGTCGGCGGAAAGCCCGGATGCCGGCAGCGCCGCGATCAGGCCGGCGACGGGCATGCGGAGGGCCGGGTGCACCCATCCCGGCGCCACGTCGCGCAGCGGCAGCAGCACGAAGGCGCGCAGGTGCGCCCGCGGGTGCGGCAGCACCGGATCGGGACGGTCGCGGATCATGCCGCCGCCCTCCCCCATGGCGACGATGTCGAGGTCGAGGGTGCGCGCGGCGTTGGCGACGCCCCGCTGGCGGCCGTGCCTCCGCTCGATCCGCTGCAGCGTCGCCAGCAGCGCCGCCGGATCGGGGCTGGCAGCGCCCGGCCGCGTCTCCAGGCGGGCGATGCCGTTCACGTAGTCCGGCTGGTCCGATGCCGGCACCGGCGCCGACCGGTACCAGCGCGACACGCCGACCACCGCCAGACCACGAAGTTCCGCCAGCGCATCTACCGCCTCGTTACAAAGCTGATAAGGTGTCGAGCCCTCCGGCCCGGCGAGATTGGCGCCGATGGCGATCAGGATCATCGCCGGGGCCACGAACGGGACGGAGATGCCGTCACAGAACGGCGCTGCCGGGAGACACACGACCAGGGATGACACAGCATGATCTTCAGGCAGGACGAGCGCGTCTGTCTCTTCATCGACGGGGCCAACCTTTATTCCGCATCCCGCAACCTCGGCTTCGACGTCGACTACCGGAACCTGCTGGGCTTCTTCCGGTCGCGGTGCAACGTCGTCCGCGCCTACTACTACTCCGCGGTGCTCGATACCGAGGAATATTCCCCGCTCAAGCCGCTCACCGACTGGCTGGCCTATAACGGCTACACGCTGGTGACGAAGACGGCGCGCGAGTTCACCGACCAGAACGGGCGGCGGCGGGTGAAGGGCAACATGGATGTCGAGCTCGCCATCGACATGCTCGAGCTGGCGCCGCGCATGGATCATGCGGTGCTGTTCAGCGGCGACGCCGACTTCCGGCGCCTGGTCGAGGCGGTGCAGCGCCAGGGCGTGAAGGTGTCGGTGGTGTCCTCGATCCGCACCACGCCGCCGATGGTCGGCGACGACCTGCGCCGGCAGGCCGACCAGTTCCTGGAGCTGGGCGACATCGCGCCCGAGTTCACGCGGCGGCAGATGGAGCCGCGGCCTCGCCAGCACGGCCGACCGGTCGCGGCCGAGCCGCTGGTGGAGCCGGACGCAATCGTCTGAGGGCGCGATGGGCGGCGGCGGCCTCCCCGCGTGAGGCTCGGCATCGATTTCGGCACCACCAACAGCGTCGTGGTGCTGGCGGACGCGCAGGGCCGCACCCGCGCGCTCCGCCTCGGCTTGGCTGACGATCCTCACGCCGACACCTGCCGCACGCTGCTCTGCCTGTGGCTGGAGGACCGGCGCGGCCGGCTGTCGCTGCAGGACGCGATCGGCCAGGCGGCGATCGAGGCCTATCTCGACGATCCCGCCGGGAGCCGGCTGATCATGTCGATGAAGAGCTATCTCGCGCAGGGCTCGTTCCGCGAAACGCGGCTGCTCGGCCAGGCGATGACGCTGGAGATGCTGATCGCGCGGTTCCTGGCGGCCCTGATGCGATCGGCCGGGCTCGATCCCGCGGGCATGCCGGTGACGGTGGGCCGGCCGGTCCGCTTCGCCGGCGACGCGCCCAACGACGCGCTCGGCGAGGCGCGGCTGCGCGCGGGCTTCGTCGCCGCCGGCTTCGACCAGGTCACGCTGGCGCTTGAGCCGGAAGCGGCGGGGTGGCGCTTCATGCAGCGGCTCGACGCGCCGGCGACGGTGCTGGTCGGCGACTTCGGTGGCGGCACCAGCGACTTCTCGGTGCTGCGGTTCGAGCCCGGCGCGTCCGATCCGGTGGTGCCGCTCGGTCATGCCGGCGTGGGCATCGCCGGCGATCAGTTCGACAGCCGGATCATCGACCGGGTGGTCTCGCCGTTGCTGGGCCGGGACAGCACCTTCCGGATCATGGGCGGCGAGCCGCTGCCGGTGCCGGTCGAGTGGTACACCAGCCTGGCGCGGTGGCACCGGCTGTCGCTGATGCGGGCGCCGCAGACGATGCGGGCCATCGAGGACGTCGCGCGAACCGCGTCGGCGCCGCAGCGACTGCGTCACCTGCTCCGCCTGATCGAGGACCAGCAGGGCCATGCGCTGTATCGCGCGGTGGGTGCGGCGAAGACGGCGCTGTCGTCGGCCGGGCGCACCACCCTGCGCTTCGCCCATGGCGACTTCCGGATCGAGCAGGACATCACCCGGGACGCGTTCGAGAGCTGGATCGCGCCGGATCTCGCCCGGCTTGAGGAGACGATCGAGCTGGCCCTGACGCGGTCGGCGACGGGGGCCGCCGCGATCGACCGCGTGTTCCTGACCGGCGGCACGTCGCTGGTGCCGGCGGTGCGCCGCCTGTTCGCCGAGCGCTTCGGCGCCGGGCTGATCGCCGATGGCGGCGAGTTCGTGTCCGTCGCCGAGGGCTTGGCGCTGATGGGCCGGCGCCGAGATCTGGCGCTCCCGCCATAGGCGATCAGTCGGGAACGGCCTCGAGCGTGACCGGCTCCGCCTCGACGACGCCGTTGTACTGGTGCCGGAAGGCGGACAGCGCGCGATACACCTGCAGCCGCGCGCGCATCAGCGAGCCCAGCGGCCGGTGCGCCGCCAGGGTGTGCGCCGGCCGGAAGCTCAGCACCTCCTCGACGAAACTCACCCGCGCCGGCGACAGCGCCTCCTGCCTCGGCAGGGTCAGGGTGGCGACGGTCACATACGGGCTGTCGGCCTCCGACCACGGCCGGGAGGCATCCTCGACCGGCATCGCCTGCAGGTCGGTGCAGAGCTGCACGCGGAACTCGAAGATCGCCGCATGCTGGCGGAAGTACTCGACCGTCGCGTTGCGGAACACATCCGGGTCGGCGGCCGGATCGAGCGTCTGCCCGGACAGCGCGACCTGCTCCGGTCCCACCGGGAACAGCGCCACCTTGGCGACATGCTCGCCGTAACGGATCGCCGCCTGGCTGTGATAGCTTTCCGCCACCGGATGCAGCGGCGCGTGGCCGAAGAAGTCGAGCCGCGGCACGTCGCTGCCCGTCACCGCCTTGACCGCCCTGTTCAGCAGGCCCGCCGTCGCCGAGACCGCCGCCTTGACGCCTTCGGGACGATCGGTCCCCTTCTCGATCAGCTTCATGCTCTTGAGGAAGCCGGCGGCGTCGGGATCGGGAAACACCGGACCGGTCGCCAGCACGAAGTCCTGCGTGTCCTCGGCATGACCATCCAGCTTCTCGCCGGCAACGCCGAACAGCTTCAGCGACAGGCCGCGATGGGTCGATACCCGGTCCGCCAGATGCTCGCCGGGCCCCTGTGCCAGCCGCGCCAGCGCCGGATACAGGCCGGGCCGGGCGAACAATCCCTGCCGGAGCTCCGGGGCGAGCCCGTCATGCACGGTCAGCATGCCCTTCAGGACGCCGCTGGTCTTGGCATGCGAGGCCCGCACGGCGCGGCCTTCGCGGGTGGCGACCATCCGGCTCTCGTTGCACATGCTGTCGATGATGCCGTCGATCGTCTCCCGCTCGCTGTCGGACACGGTCTCGACGCCGGCCTGGAACTGCACGTAGTTATGGCTCGAACCTTGAAGATCGCTCATGCGCCGGGCTCCCCTGAGCCGGTGCAACTCCCTTGGGACGGCTTCGTTGCACCTCGCCCCCACCCTTGCCGGGCGCGCCCTGCGGCGATGGAGACCACATGCTCAAGGACGCGATCTTCGACATCGACGGGACGCTGATCGACAGCCTCGACCTCCGCGCCGACGCCTGGTCGCGGGCATTCGCGGAGCACGGCTACAGGATCGCCGCCGGCGAGATCCGCAGCCAGCTCGGCGGCGGCGACGCGCCGGTATCGGTGTTCCTCGACGACGCCGCAAGCACGCGTGACGGCGAGGCGGTCCGTGCTGCGCGCGACCGCATCTTCCATGCCGACTGCCTCGACAGGCTGCAGCCCCTGCCGCAGGTTCCGGCACTGCTCGCGGCACTGCATGAACGCCAGGTGCGGGTAGCACTCGCCTCCGCCTCGCCGGGTCCCGACCGGGAGCGCTATGGCGCCATGCTGGGGGGCGCGGCGCTGATCGATGCCGCCGCGTCGCCGGATATCGGACAGCCGGGTGCTGCGCCCGACCTGTTCCAGGCCGCGATGGACGCGCTGATGCCGCTGGACCGGGAACGGACGCTGGCCTTCGGCGCCACGCCCCGGGGGATCAGGACG
The DNA here is from genome assembly GCA_964236105.1 of uncultured Acetobacteraceae bacterium. Classification (GTDB taxonomy): domain Bacteria; phylum Pseudomonadota; class Alphaproteobacteria; order Acetobacterales; family Acetobacteraceae; genus Lichenicola. The sequence goes on from CAXSBC010000002.1 coordinate 461,612, forward strand.
GCCACGCGCCTCGGCCTGAGGATCGTGGGGCTGCGCTGCGGCGGCTTTCCCGACGCCGAGCTCGAGGAAGCCGGTGCGCTGCGGCTGTATGACGATCCGGCCGAGCTGACAGCCCGGCTCGACGAGATCCTGCTGCTGGTGTGAGCGCCGGGGCGATCGGGTCCGGACGACTGACCGGCCGGACCCGATGACCTCCGCGTCAGGCGGTCTTGGCTTCGGCGGGCGCCGCCTCGTCGGCGGCGGCGGTGAGCGCCTCTCCGAGCAGGCGAACCTTCTCGGCGTTCTTGCTGTCTGACTTGCCGGCCAGGGACACGGTCTCCTTGCCGAGCTTGGCGACCAGCTTGTGGATCGCCGAACCGTCGAGCTCCTTGGCGTGCAGGTGCTTCTTCAGGTTCTCGAGATCGCGCACGATGGTCTTGACGCCGGGCGAGTCCAGCTTCTCCAGCGTCGCTTCCCATCCCTCGATGTTCTTGGTGGCGGCGGCCACGGTGAAGTTCTTCACCCCGTCCTTGATGTGCTTGATGGTCGCGTCGAACTGCGGCATCGCAGGCTCCTGAATCTCACGCTGCGAGATCGCAGCGTGCCCACCACAAGGCGCACGTGGCAGCCGGGTTTCGACACACTGGCGGCATCTTGCAGCCGTGCCGGCCTCAGCCCTTGTCGCGCATCAGCCGCGCCTTGTCGCGCTGCCAGTCGCGTGCCGCGATGGCGTGCCGCTTGTCGGCATTCTTGCGCCCCTCGCCGACGCCCAGCGTCAGCTTGGCGACGCCGCGGTCGTTGAAGTGGATGTCGAGCGGCACCAGCGTGTAGCCGGCCCGCTTCACCTCGCCGAGCATCTTGTCGATCTGCTTGTGATGCAGCAGCAGCTTGCGCGGCGCCTTCGGCTCGAAGCGCGACAGCACGCCGCCCTGATATTCCGGGATGTAGCAGTTGAACATCCAGATCTCGCCGTCGCGCTCGGCGGCATAGGCCTCGGTCAGGGTGGCGCGCCCGAGACGCAGGCTCTTCACCTCCGGCCCCTTCAGCACGATGCCGGCCTCGACCGTCTCCTTGATCGTGTAGTCGAACCGGCCCTTGCGGTTCTGTGCCGCGATCCCGTGCGAGATCATCCCGCTCTTCTTGGTGTCCTTGGCCATCGATGTCGCGTCAGCCGAGCAGGCCGACCTCCTCCATGGCTGAGCGGACGAGCGCCCGCGAGGCGTCCTGCAGCGGGGCCAGCGGCAGCCGGCAGGTCTCCGCGGCCCGGCCCAGCAGGCTGAGCGCATATTTCACCGGGGTCGGGTTGCTCTCGACGAACAGCGCGTCGTGCAGCGGCAGCAGCCGGTCCTGCAGCGCCATGGCCCCGGCGAGGTCGCCCGCCTGCCACGCCGCCTGCATCTGCGCGCACAGCGCCGGCGCCACGTTGGCGGTGACGCTGATGCAGCCGGAGCCGCCGGTGGCGTTGAACGCCAGCGCCGTGCCATCCTCGCCCGACAGCTGACAGAAGCCGGGCCCGGCGGCGCGACGGATCTGCAGCGGCCGCAACAGGTTCGCGGTGGAATCCTTCACGCCGACGATGTTGGGATGCCGCGCCAGCCGCGCCATGGTGTCGATGCCCATGTCGACGACGCAGCGGCCGGGAATGTTGTAGATGACGATCGGCAGGTCGACGGCGTCCGCGATTGCCATGAAGTGGCGATACAGCCCGTCCTGCGTCGGCTTGTTGTAGTAGGGCGTCACCACGAGGGCGGCATCGGCGCCGGCCTCGCGCGCATGCCGGGTGGTCGAGATCGCTTCCGCGGTGCTGTTGGAGCCGGTGCCGGCCAGCACGCCCGCCCGGCCGCCGGCGCTCCGCACCGCGAGGTCGATCACGCGACGATGCTCCGCATGCGTCAGCGTCGGGCTTTCCCCGGTGGTGCCGGCCGGAACGATGGCGCTGGTGCCGGACTCGATCTGCCAGGCGATGTGGCGCTCGAAGGCCGGCTCGTCCAGCGCGCCGTCCGGCCGCATCGGGGTGACGAGGGCGACGATCGACCCCTTGAACATAGGCGTGCTCCAAAGCTCCGGTCGGACGATGCGCCATCGGAGCGGTCACGCGGGCCGGCGGCGGCAGGCGCCCCCGGCGGTCGTCGACCACGTCGAGCGGGGCGACGACGACCCGCAGGCGATTGGTCCAATCCTAGCCCAGCTTGCACCGCGCTGGAACAGGGCGCGCTCTTGCCCCGGCCGGCGGATCGCCGGATGCTGCCGCCGCCCGATGACCTGCCGCCCCTGCAACCAGCCCGCGACCGCCGCCCGCCGTGCCGGACGCCCCTCATCGCGGGCGGCGCAAGGCCTCCTGCCCGCCATGGCGGTCATTGCCGGGCTGAACGGATGCGCGAGCGTGCCGGGTCCGGCCCGGGCGAAGGCACAGGCGCCGGCGGCCGCCGTGATCGCCGTCGCCGCCGCGGACGCCGCCGATCCGGTGGCGGCCCGGCTTGCCGTGTATCTCCGGCTGCTGATGCCGGGGGGCGGCTCGGCCACCGAGATCGCCGGCTTCCTGCGGCAGAACCCGGACTGGCCCAACCGCCCGCTGCTGACGCAGCGGCTCGACCAGGCGCTGGCCGACGAGACCGACGGCAGCGTGCTCGGCACGCTGTGCGGGCAGGCGACCCTGGCCTCGCCCGGCGCGCTGCTGCGCTGCGCCGGCGGCCCGCTGCCGGCGACCGGATCGTCGCCGGGGCTCGATCTGCCGACGCAGCCGTCGCCCGCGATCGTCGCCGCCGCGCGCGCGGCCTGGGCGGCCGGCATCACGCAGCCGGATCAGGAGGCAGCCTTCCTGCGCTCCTGGTCGACATTCCTGACGCCGGGCGACCAGTGGCGCCGCTTCGACCGGCTGGAGTGGAGCGGCAACCTCGCCGCCGCCCAGCGCACCGTGCCGATGCTGTCCGGGCCGGACCAGCCTTTGGCCATCGCGCGGCTGTCGCTGCGTCGCGGCGCGCCCGGGGCGGACGGCATCGCGGCCGCACTGCAGGGTCAGGCGGCGCGGGATCCGGCGCTGCTGCTCGATCTCGCGCGCTGGCTGCGCAGGGCGGACCGGCCCGACGAGGCGCTGGCGCTCTGGCGCAGCCGGGGCATCGCGACGGAGGCCCAGGTCGCGCCGCCGCAGCTCGCCGCGTTCTGGACCGAGCGCGACGCGCTGGCGCGGGACCTGCTGCGCGATCATCACGACGCCGACGCCTTCATCCTGGCCGACGACACGACGCAGACCGATCCCGCCGCCCGAATCGACTCCGCCTTCCTGACCGGCTGGATCGCCCTGCGCCGGCTGCATGATCCGGCCGGCGCCGAGCAGCGCTTCGCCCGGCTGCTGGCGTTCGATGCCGCCATCACCCGCAGCCGCGGCGACTACTGGATCGGCCGGGCCCGGCTGGCGCAGGGCGACCAGGCGGCAGGCCAGGCGGCGCTGGCCGCGGCGGCGGCCTATCCGACCACCTTCTACGGCCAGCTCGCCGCGGCCCGCCTGCAGCCGCCGGCACCCGGCCCGGCGACGCTGCTCGATCCGCAGCCGGCCGCCAGCCTGCTCGCCCCCCGGCTCGAGTCGCTGCGCGATCCGCGCTGGAGCAGCGCCGACGCGATCCTCTTCGCCGGCCTGGAGCTCGCGCAGGCGGCCGAGCTGCTGGTGTCCTGGAACGACCAGAGGCACGCGCGGCCGTTCCTGCTGAAGCTCGACCAGATGGCGACGCGCGATGTCGATCATGCGCTGGCGGCATCGCTCGCCGACCGGCTGGGGCTGCCGGACGTCGCGGTGGCGATCGCCCGCTCGGCCGGGCGTCGCGGCCTGGTGCTGCCGCAGGCGGGCTGGCCGCGCCCGTTCGAGATCCGGCCGGGCGAGGCGCTGCCGACCGGGCTGGCGCTGGCCATCATGCGCCAGGAAAGCAGCTTCGATCCGCAGATCGTCAGCCCGGCCGGCGCGCGCGGCCTCATGCAGCTCATGCCCGCCACCGCCCGCAACAGCGCGCACGCCCTGGGCCGACCGGAGCTGGCGCCCGGCGCCGGTGGCGGCATGCTGTTCGATCCGGACGTGAACCAGACGCTCGGCAGCGCCTATCTCCGGGGACTGCTCGCCCGGTTCGGGGGCGTCGTCCCCTACGCGGTCGCGGCCTACAATGCCGGGCCGCACCGCGTGGATCGCTGGCTCGCCGACAACGGCAACCCGGCCGCCCCGGACTCCGCGACCGACGACGACGCCCAGGCGCGGATGGTGGACTGGATCGAGAGCATCCCGTTCGCCGAGACCCGCAACTACGTGCAGCGGGTGATGGAGAACCTGCGCATCTACCAGGCCAGCGCGGACCGGCGCGCGTGACCGCATCCGATCCGCGCCGCCCCGGGTCCGACGCCGCGGGCCATCGCTGGGCGCGCGCCGTCGCCAGCGTCGGCGGCTGCGGCTTCGCCGCCAGGGCGCCGGGGACGGTCGGCTCGCTGGTCGCGCTGCCGTTCGGCTGGGCGCTGCTGCAGGCCATACCCCTGCTGCTGGTGGGCATCGCGATCGTGTCGATCGGCGGCATCCGCGCGATCCGCCTGGCGTCGGGCGGCGCCGATCACGGCTGGATCGTCATCGACGAGGTGGCCGGGCAGTGGATCACGCTGCTCGGGCTGGTCGGCCTGCCGGGCCTGGCGGCGCCGCGCGGTCTCGGGCTGCTGCTCGGCATCGGCGCGGCCTTCGCGCTGTTCCGGCTGCTCGACATCGGCAAGCCCGGTCCGATCGGATGGATCGATCGCCGGCACGACGCGATCGGCGTGATGGGCGACGACATGCTGGCAGGGGCGGCCGGGGCGATCCTGCTGCTCGGCGGCCGGCTCATTCTGGATTGGATGCGATGATCGACCAGGCGACGCTGGACGAGGCGCGGTTGCTGCTGGAGCAGCTTCGGGAGGCGGGACTCACGGTGGTCACCGCGGAAAGCTGCACCGGCGGTCTGGTGGCGGCGTCGCTCACGCATCATCCGGGCCACTCGCCGCAGATGCTCGGCGGCTTCGTCACCTACTCGAACCAGATGAAGCACCGGCTGCTCGGGGTCGAGATGGCGCTGTTCGACCGGGTGGGCGCGGTCAGCGCCGAGGTCGCGGCCGGCATGGCGCAGGGGGCGCTCGCACGCAGCGGCGCCGATCGCGCCGTCTCCGTCACCGGCATCGCCGGACCGGGCGGCGCCACGCCGGGCAAGCCTGTCGGGCTGGTCTGGTTCGGGGTGGCCTGCCCGGGACGACCGGTTATTACCGAGCGGGCGATGCTGCCCGGGGACCGCGCCTCGGTTCGCGCGGCCTCGGTGCGCAAGGCGATCGCCCTGCTGCGGCAGTCGCTGCGCCCCTGACGCGCTCCCGGCTCAGGCGGCGGCGGCATCCTTGCGATGCTTGCGGTGCGACTTGTTGAAGGCATGGATCTGGTCGACGCTGATCCAGCCCTTGTGGTCGGTGTCGATCTCGTCGAAATGCCTGGCGACCCGCGTCCAGTCGGACTGCTCGGCCTGCGCCTTGGTCAGACGACCATCATGCGTGCTGTTTGCGGCACTGAAGTGCGCCTCGATGCCGCCGCTGCGGCGAACGAGAACATCGCTGCTGGAGGAGAGCGCCGCCACGACCGGCGTTACGACGATGGCGGATGCCGCACGGGACGACACGCTCGGCGCGAGAGCGGTGATGCCCGCCAAGGCTCCGCACAGGGCCACGGTGCTGACATTGAGCATGAGACGCATGTGATTCGCTTTCCTGGCGATGTCGGCCGCCCCGCGGGAGGGCGCCGACGTGCGTGAGATAAAAGCCTCGGCGCTTTCGCCGGTGCCTACGCACTACACCATCGAATCATTACTTCGTGATTAAACGGAAACGTGATCACCCATCCGACAACTCTTTCGGATGGGCGCCACGATTGCGGCTGCGACCCGTGCCGGCTTGATCAGCCGCCGTTGGGCGCGTTGTTCGGTGCCGTGGTCCCGGTGGAGCCGGAGCCCGGCTGGGTCATCGGCATGCTGCCCGAGGACGCTGGCGGGGTCATCGGCATGCTGCTCGAGGACGCGGGCGGGGCCATCGACGTGCTGCTCGAGGATCCGGGCGGGGTCATCGGCATGCTGCTCGAGGATCCGGGCGGGGACATCGACGTGCTGCCGGAGGATGCGGGCGGGGTCATCGGAGAGGCGGAGGTGTCGCCGGCGGCCGGCGCGCTGCCACTGCCGCGAGCGGCGTTCAGGCTGCGCTCGTTGAGCTCGGCGGTCGTCGGATCACCCGCCTTCTTCATGTGCGTCTTGGGGCCCATCTTGCTCATGTGGTGATGATGCATATGCTTCGGGCTGTCGGTCGTCGCAGCCATCGCCGGGACAGCAAACGCCAGGGCGGCCACGTAGACCGACGCACTCAGGATCGACTTCATCAGATTTTCCTTACTCTGCCACATGGGACAGGTGATCGAGACAACTGGTTGAAGCCGCACACGCCTCGCGGCCAGAACACGAATGCGGAACGAGGGCTTCACGTGGCAGTTGCGCCACAGTGTCGAAAAGTCGTCAAGCGAAACGATTCTCCGGAGGCGCCCGGTCGTCTCAGCCGCCGGTCGGCACCGCCGCCTCGATGGCCGGAACCGGGCGTTCCGGCACGCCGTAGATGTCGCGGGCGCGCTTGAGGAAGGCGCCGACCATCAGCCGCACCGCCTCGTTGAAGACCACCCCGATCGCCGCCTGCAGCAGGCGCGAGCGGAACTCGAACTCCACGAAGAAATCGACCTGGCAGCCGCGCGGATCGGGCGTGAAGGTCCAGACATTGTTCAGGTAGCGGAACGGTCCCTTCTCGTAGCGGACCTTCACCGTCCGGGGACTGTCCAGCGCCACCCGGCTGGTGAAGCTCTCGCGGAACGGGCCGAAGCCGATCGTCATGTCGGCGACCAGCTCGGTCTCGGTGTGGCTCGTCACCCGCGCGCCAGCACACCAGGGCAGGAACTCCGGATAGCGCCCGACATCGGCCACCATGTCGAACAGCTGCTGGGCGCTGTAGGGCAGCAGCCGGCGCTCGGCGTGCGTGGGCATCAGCCGGCCACCGGCGCCGCGACGGGCCGCGCCGACGTCTGGGCCGTCCGGGCCGCGCGCAGCGCGGCGAAGTCGGCATCGGCGTGATACGAGGAGCGGGTCAGCGGCGTGGCGCTCACCTGCAGGAAGCCCTTGGAGCGCGCCATGCCGGCATAGTCGCCGAACTCGTCCGGCGACACGAAGCGGTCCACCGCCGCATGCTTCACGCTCGGCTGCAGATACTGGCCCAGGGTGAGGAAATCGACGTCGGCGACGCGCAAATCGTCCATCACCTGCAGCACCTCGAGCCGCTGCTCGCTCAGTCCCACCATCATGCCGGACTTGGTGAAGATCGTCTCATCCAGCTGCTTCACCGTGTCGAGCAGCCGCAGCGACTGGTAGTAGCGGGCACCCGGCCGGATCGTCGGATACAGCCGCGGCACGGTCTCCAGATTGTGGTTGAACACGTCCGGCCGCGCCGCCACCACGATCTCCAGCGCGCCGCGCTTGCGCAGGAAGTCCGGCGTCAGGATCTCGATCGTGGTGTCGGGCGAGGCCGCCCGCAGGGCATGGATGACGGCGGCGAAATGCCGCGCGCCGCCATCGGCGAGGTCGTCGCGATCGACCGAGGTGATCACCACGTGGCGCAGGCCGAGCTGAGCCACGGCGTCGGCGACGCGAACCGGCTCGTCCGCGTCCAGCACCTCCGGCTGCCCGGTGCGGACATTGCAGAAGGCACACGCGCGGGTGCAGATCTCGCCCATGATCATCATGGTGGCGTGGCGCTGCGACCAGCACTCGCCGATGTTCGGGCAGGCCGCCTCCTCGCAAACCGTGACCAGCCGGTGCTCACGGATCAGCTCGCGCGTCTCGTGATACACCGGATGGTTCGGCGCGCGGACACGGATCCAGTCGGGCTTGCGCAGCACCGGATTGTCCGGACGATGCGCCTTCTCGGGATGGCGCGGAGCCGGGAGCACACCGCCGCTTCGGTGATCGATCAGCAGGCGGGTGGACATGAAGAACGCTGCATCCGTTGGGATTGGTCAAGCACAGGTGGCGGCGCGCGCCGGCTTCGTCAAGCGCGCCGCCGCCGCCCCAGCCATGGCGTGATGAGCAGCAGGACCACCGCCAGCACCGCACCGGCAACCAGCCGCGCGTGACGGCGCACCGGCGCCAGGAGGTGGCGCGGTTCCTCCGTCCAGCGCAGCCGCGCCGCCGCCGCGAAATCCGGTGCGGGACAACGGCCACCGAAGCTCGACGCGAACGGCCCGGCCGCCCCGTGCGCCACGTAGAGCCGGTAGAGCCGTCGCAGCTCGGGGTCGTCGTGGCTCTCGCCCATCCAGCGCGCGGCTTGGCACAGCACCGCCGCATAGGCCTGCGACCGCGGCGGCAGGTCGGCAGCCGCCTGCTCGGCACGCGCCACGGCGAGATAGCGGTAGTGGAAGCGCAGGTCCGGACGCGGCCGGCTCGTATCGACGCGCCGCAGCTCCTCGATGGTGACATAGCCGTCGGACGGCGGGACATCCGATGCCCAGCCGCTGTCGAACTCGCCGCCGATCGCGGCCATGTCCGGCCGCAGCTCGGTGCCGAACAGCTCCATCCCGTGTGCGCGCTGGATCACCGCCGCGTCCCAGGACGTACGCGCCCGGTCGGTGCGCAGAAGGCGTGGCCGGACCGGTCGACCGCCCGCGCATAGGCCTCCGCCCAGGCGCGATGATCGGCCGACGTGAACAAGGCCGCCGCCTGCGCCGTCCGCCCGTCGCGCATCATCCGGCGTGCCAGAAGCTCGCGCAGAAAGCGCGGCGCTTCCATCGACGAGGGATCGCCCAGTACCCGCGCGACGGCATCTTCGGCAGGAGCCCGACCGCCGGCACGTGCCCGGCGACGAAGCGCGCCAGCTCGTCCGTGGTCAGCACCCGCTCGGCCAGCCAGGACACGTCGCCCCAGTAGCTGGTGGCCTCCGGATAAAGGATCGCCATCGCCTGCTCGAAATCGCCGCGACCGACCGCCAGCACCGCCGGCTCGATGCGCAGCCGCGCCCCGGCCTCCGGAGTCATCGCGTCCGGATGGGCCGCCAGCGCCCGCACCGCCAGGTCATAGGCGCGGATCGTCGCCGCGTCGTCGAAGTCCTGCAGGGTGAGCTTGGCGTGGACCCAGGCGCCGAGCGGCCCGGTCGACAGCGCGGCCAGGCGTCCGGCCAGATCCCATCGGCCGCGCAGATAGGCGACGGCCGCCAGACGTCCGGCATCCTCCCCCACCACCCCGCCAGCCTCCAGCAGCGGCGTCAGCCGCGCCAGCAGCGTCGCGGATGCCGGGGCTCCCGGGATGGTGCCGTTCAGCTGGCCCGCATAGGGCAGGGCGTCGCCCGAATCCTCGTTGTCCCAGGTGCCGATCGGCGCCGGGCCGGAGGCGGCGAGCGCGTAGGCGACCAGCAGACGGCGAAGCAGCGTGTCCCGCACCGCGGCCTCCAGCCAGGCGGCGCGGTCGGGCCGATCGGTGAGCAGCGCCTCGGCGATCCATTTCAGCGAGTTCTCGCCGCTCTCCGACCGGTAGCTCGCCTGCTGCGCGTAGAGCAGCACCGCCCGGCGCAGCGCCGACAGCCGCTCGGGGTCCGGTCGCGACGCCGGCGGATCGTCCGGCTGCACCGGCAGGCCGCTCGCCTGCATCGGCGCCCGCGCCTCCTCGCCGAGGCTGGCCACGGCGAGGCCGAGCGGATCGGGCGTCCCGGCCGCCACCTGCGCCCGGAGCGCGCGGAACGCCGTCGCGGCGGCGGCCGCATCGCCGGTCCAGCCAAGCGCCCGGCCCAGCATGTAGCGGGCCCAGGACGACCGGTCGGGCCCGCCCGCCGGTGCGGACGGCACCGCGCGGAACCGGGCGATGGCGCCCGCCATGTCGTCATGCGCGAAGGCGACCGCGCCGGACACGTAGCTCCGGACGGCGACCGGAAGCCCCTGCCCCGCCACCTCGGCCGACCCCGCGTCCGGGCTCGCCCGCATCGCCTTGACCAGGGCCAGCTGCGGTGCGGTCAGGGTGCGGGCTTCCTCCGAGTCGGTATAGGGCGGCGGCGTGCCGTCCGACCAGCCGATGTCTGTCGGCAGGCGGGGGTCGGGCCGCGCCACCAGGCGCGCGGCCTCGAAATCGAAGCTGTCGACCGGCAGGTCCCGCATCGCGGCGTCGCGATGCCCGAGCGGCTGCCAGGGGAAGAACACCCCGCAGGCGGTCGCGGCCGAGCCGGACAGCAGCGCCGTCGCCAGCGCCGCCATCGCACGTCGTTTCCGCCGGCAGACGTCGGGATTCATGGCTGAGATCATTCCGGGTCTGCACGAGGCTCGCAAGCCCGGGCCCTCGCTCAGCCGGGCGGCAGCATCTGGTCCGGCAGGTCGCATCGGGTCCAGCCGATCACGAGCCCGGCGCCGGCGCGCAGCAGCATGCCGGTCCCGGTGTCGAGCATGAGCGTCGGCGCGTCCGGCCGCAGCCGGTACGGTCCCGCCCCGTCCGCCCGCGCGCAGGCGATGCCGGTGCGGATGGTGCGCGGCAGGACAGCGTCGATCGCGCCCCGGTTCTCCAGCCGCAACCCGTGCAGCGTCCCCGGCGCCCCGGTCACCCGCAGCACCAGAGTCACGGCCAGCGGCCTGCGTGCCAGCACCGCCTCCCAGCTGCTCCAGCTCCAGGCGCGCCGGTCGCCCGGCAGTGGGACCCGGAACCAGGCCAACCCGACCAGGCCCGGCGGCGGATCATGCTCCAGCGCCCGCACGGCATCCGCGACCAGGACCGGTGCGGCGGCGAGCTCGGTGCCGCCAGACCCGGCCAGGGCCGGCTGCTCGGCCTCGGTCGACAGCACGCGTCCGGAGCCGTCGAGCACGACCCGCACGCCGTAGGCCGGCAGCGACAGCAGGAACGGCCGCGCGCTGCGCCGCTGCATCAGCCAGGCCCAGCGCACCGCGCGTGCCGGATCGAACAGCCCGCGCCTCGGATCGTCGGCCGCGTGCACCTGCAGCACCAGCCGGTCCGGCACCCGGCTCAGCCGCCGGAACGCGGTCGAGCTCAGCCAGTCGGGCAGCGCGGTGACGGCGAGCGGCAGGCCGGGCGCCAGCATCGGCCGCAGCGCGCAGGAAGCGGCGATAGTCGTCGAGGCGTGCGGTCGGGCAGTCATGGTCGAGCTCGACCCCGGCGACCGGGTACGGGAGTGCCGCCAGCACACGCTGCACCAGCGCCGGGGGCGGCAGCGCCGTCCGGCCGTCGAGCCGGATCACGGCCATCAGTGGCAGGTGGAGCGCACCCAGCGCGGTCCAGTCAGGCGCCGCCCGGTCCAGCCCGCCATCCGCCGAAATCTCGGCGACCAGCACCCTGAGCCCCTCGACCAGCGGTGCCGTCCGGCGCAGCGTCACGTCCAGCGCCGGGGTCCAGGCGCGCTGCCAGACATAGGCGTCCTGGCGCAGCCGCCGCGTCGGATCGGCATCCCCGCCGGGCAGCAGCACCAGCACCAGCAAGACCAGGAGGACGGCGCGACCGCCGGCCTCCCGACCGGTCACGCAGGCTGCGCGCCGGACGTGCGCCGGATCACGGCCGGCACGGCACCTGGCGTTAGAAGTGGATCGCCTGGCCCCATGCATCGAGCACCGCCTCGTGCATGGTCTCGCTGACGGTCGGATGCGGGAACACGCTGTGCATCAGCTCCTGCTCGGTGGTCTCCAGCGTGCGGGCGATCACGTAGCCCTGGATCATCTCCGTCACCTCGGCGCCGACCATGTGCGCGCCGAGCAGCTCGCCGGACTTCGCGTCGAACACGGTCTTCACCATGCCCTCCGGCTCGCCCATGGCGATCGCCTTGCCGTTGCCGATGAACGGGAAGCGGCCGACCCGGATCTCGCGGCCCTCCGCCTTCGCCTTGGCCTCGGTCCAGCCGACGCTGGCCACCTGCGGCCGGCAGTAGGTGCAGCCGGGGATGTTGGTCCAGTCGATCGGATGCACGTCGAGGCCCGCGATCTTCTCCACGCACAGCACGCCCTCGTGGCTGGCCTTGTGCGCGAGCCAGGGCGCGCCGGCGATGTCGCCGATCGCATAGACGCCGGGCTCGCCGGTGCGGCAGAAATGGTCGATCACCACGTGGGTCTTCTCGACCACGACCTTGGTGCCCTCCAGGCCGATGGTCTCGACGTTGCTGACGATGCCGACAGCCGCGATCACGCGGTCGACCTCCAGGGTCTCGGTTCTGCCGTCCGCCTCCACCTCGACGCGCACGCTGTTCGCCTGCTTCTGCGGCGTGCCGATCCTCGCACCCGTCAGGATGCGGATGCCCTGCTTCTCGAACGCCTTGCGCGCGAAGGCGGCGATCTCGGCATCCTCGGCAGGCAGGATGCGGTCGACCACCTCGGCGACGGTCACCTCCGCACCCATGTTGCGGTAGAAGCTCGCGAACTCGATGCCGATGGCGCCCGAGCCGATCACCAGCAGCCGGGCCGGCATCTCGGCCGGCACCATTGCCTCGCGGTAGGACCAGACGAGCCTGCCGTCCGGCTCCAGTCCCGGCAGCACGCGGGCGCGGGCGCCGGTGGCCAGGATCACGTGCGGGGCGGTCAGGGTGGCGACCGCGGCACCGTCCTTGGTGACCTCGACGCGGCGCCTGCCGTCCTCCACGGTGCCGGCCAGCGCGCCATGGCCGTCGAACACCGGGATCTTGTGCTTCTTCAGCAGGTGGCCGACGCCGGAGGCCAGCTGCTTGGCGATCCGGCGCGAGCGCTTGACCACCCGGTCGAGGTCGAAGCGGATATTGTCGGCCGAGAAGCCGAACTCGTCGAGGTTGTGCAGCAGGTGGTTGATCTCCGACGAGCGCAGCAGCGCCTTGGTCGGAATGCAGCCCCAGTTCAGGCAGATGCCGCCGAGATGGGTGCTCTCGACCACGCAGACCTTCAGCTTGAGCTGGGCCGCCCGGATCGCGGCGACATAGCCGCCCGGCCCGCCGCCGATGACGACGATGTCGAATTCGTCCGCTGTCTGCGCCATGATCTCAGACCACCAGGCTCATCGGATGCTCGATCACCGACTTGAACACCGACACCCATTGCGCCGCGAGCGCGCCGTCGACGGCCCGGTGATCGACCGACAGGGTCACGGTCATCACGGTGGCGATCTCGATGCGGTCGGCGCCGTCCCTGCTGCGCACCACCGGCCGCTTCTCGCTGGCGCTGATCGCCAGGATGCCGGCCTGCGGCGGGTTGAGGATGGCGGCGAACTCCTTGACGCCGAACATGCCCATGTTGGAGATCGAGAAGCCGCCGCCCTGGAACTCGTCCGGCTTCAGCCGACCCTCGCGGGCGCGGGCGATCAGCCCCTTGGCCTCGCTGCTGATCTGCGCCAGCGACTTCTTCTCCGCACTGCGCACGATCGGGGTGATCAGCCCGTCCGGGATCGAGACCGCGACGGCGATGTCGACATCCTCGTACTCGATGATCGCCTCGTCGGTGTAGCTCGCATTCACCTTGGGCACCCGCGTCAGCGTCACCGCGCAGGCCTTGATCAGCATGTCGTTGACCGAGAGCTTGAAGGAGCCGGCACCTTCCGCCGGCGAGGCGGCGTTGAGCTGCGTGCGCAGCGACAGCAGCGCGTCCATCTCGACGTCGATCGAGACGTAGAAATGCGGCACGAACTGCTTGGATTCCGACAGGCGCCGGGCGATGACGCGCCGGATGTTGGAGTTCGGCACCACCCGGTGCCGCGCGGTGACCGGCACCGGCGTCGGACGCACCGGAGCGGGTGCCAGCACCTGGACGGGGGCGGCGGCAGCCGGCCGCTTCGGCGCCGCATCGTCCCGGCCTGCCTTCTCGACGTCGGCGCGGATGACGCGGCCGTTCGGGCCGGAGCCCTTGAGGGTGGAGACGTCCAGTCCGGCTGCCCCGGCCAGACGACGTGCCAGCGGCGAGGCGAACACCCGGCTCGCGCTGTCGCTGGCGCCGGGCCCGGCGGGTGCTGCCGATGCGGCGGCGACCGGCGGCGGGGGTGCTTGGCCTGCCGGCGGCCGCGAGCCCTGATCGACCGGGGCTGCCGCCGGCGTCGGGATCTCCTGCGCCGCACCGGCCGCCGGCGCGTCGGGCACCCCCTCGCCGTCGGCGACGATGATGCCGATCGGCGCGTTCACCTTCACGCCCTCGGTGCCGTCGGCCACCAGGATCTTCCCCAGCACGCCCTCGTCGACCGCCTCGACCTCCATGGTCGCCTTGTCGGTCTCGATCTCGGCGATCACGTCGCCGGACGCGATGGTGTCGCCTTCCTTCTTGAGCCAGCGGGCCAGCGTGCCCTCGGTCATGGTCGGCGACAGCGCCGGCATGAGGATGTTCACCGACATCGACCTGTCCTCAGACCAGCTTCTTCACGGCGTCGACCACCCAGTCGGGCTGCGGCAAGGCGAGCTTCTCCAGGTTGGCGGCGTAGGGCAGCGGCACGTCGAGCCCGTGCACCCGCACCGGCGGCGCGTCCAGCCAGTCGAAGGCCTGCTCGACGATCTGCATCACCACTTCCGCGCCGATGCCGGCGAACGGCCAGCCCTCCTCCACCGTCACCAGCCGCGAGGTCTTCTTCACGCTGCCCACGATGGTCGCGGTGTCGAGCGGCCGCAGGCTGCGCAGGTTGATCACCTCAGCCTCGATGCCGGCCTCGGCCAGGATCTCCGCCGCCCTGAGCGCCACGCCGACCATGATCGAGAAGGCGACGATGGTGACATGGGTGCCCTCGCGCTCGATCCTGGCCTGGCCGATCGGCAGGATGAAGTCCGGATCGACGGGGACCTCGAAGCTCTGCCCGTACAGGATCTCGTTCTCGAGGAAGATCACCGGGTTGGGATCGCGGATCGCCGCCCGCAACAGCCCCTTGGCGTCGGCCGCCGAATACGGCGCCACCACCTTCAGCCCGGGCACGTGCGCATACCAGCTCGCATAGCACTGCGAATGCTGCGCGCCGACCCGCGAGGCGGCGCCGTTGGGTCCGCGGAACACGATCGGGCAGCCCATCTGGCCGCCCGACATGTAGAGCGTCTTGGCGGCCGAATTGATGATCTGGTCGATCGCCTGCATGGCGAAGTTGAAGGTCATGAACTCGACGATCGGCTTGAGCCCGGTCAGCGCCGCCCCGACGGCAAGGCCGGTGAAGCCATGCTCGGTGATCGGCGTGTCGATGATCCGGCGCGGGCCGAACTCCTCGAGCAGGCCCTGGCTGACCTTGTAGGCGCCCTGATACTCCGCGACCTCCTCGCCCATCAGGAACACGTCGTCGTCGGCGCGCATCTCGACCGCCATGGCGTCGCGCAGCGCCTCGCGCACCGTCACCGACCTCGTCTCGCCCCATTCCCGCTCGGGTGCCGGCCTGGCGAGGTCGGGCGTCTTCTCGGCCGACGCCCTGTCGGCGATCTCCTTCGGCCCGCCCGCGGCCGCGACCTTGGGCATCGCCGGCGCCTCGGCCTGCGCGGGCGCGGGTCCGGCGGCGGCATCCTCGCCCTCGGCCAGCAGCACGGCGATCGGCGCGTTCACCGCGACGTTCTCGGTGCCCTCCTCGACCAGGATCCTGGACAGGATGCCCTCGTCGACCGCCTCAACCTCCATGGTCGCCTTGTCGGTCTCGATCTCGGCCAGCACGTCGCCGGACGCGACCACATCGCCTTCCTTCTTCAGCCAGCGCGCCAGCTTGCCTTCCGTCATGGTCGGCGACAGCGCCGGCATCAGAACCTGTGTCGACATAGCCCCTCAGGCCTCCACCAGCACGTCCGTCCACAGCTCGGAAGGGTCCGGCTCGGGGCTGCTCTGCGCGAACTCGGCCGCCTCGGCGATCAGCGTCTTGATCTGGTCGTCCGTCGTCTTCAGCGTCTGCTCCGAAATGCCGAGGGCGAGCAGCGCCTTGCGGACCTGCTCGATCGCGTCGTGCTCGCGGCGCATCGCATCCACCTCCTCGCGGGTCCGATACTTGGCCGGATCCGACATCGAGTGGCCGCGGTAGCGATAGGTCCGCATCTCCAGCAGGTATGGGCCGTTGCCGGCGCGGCAATGCGCCACCGCCTCGCGCGCCGCCTCGCGCACCGCCACCACGTCCATGCCGTCGACCTGCTGGCCCGGGATGCCCCAGGGCTCGCCGTTGCGGTGCAGCGCCTTGGAGGCCGACGAGCGCGCGGCACTGGTGCCCATGCCGTACTGGTTGTTCTCGATCACGAAGATGCAGGGCAGCTTCTGCAGGGCGGCCATGTTGAAGCTCTCGTACACCTGCCCCTGGTTCGAGGCGCCGTCGCCCATGTAGGCGACCGCCACCTCGTCGGTGCCGCGATACTTGTTGGCGAACGCCAGGCCCGCGCCGATCGACACCTGCGCGCCGACGATGCCGTGTCCGCCATAGAAGTGCTCCTTCTTGGAGAACATGTGCATCGAGCCGCCCTTGCCGCGGGAATAGCCTGTGGCCCGCCCGGTCAGCTCTGCCATCACGCCCTTCGCCTCCATGCCGGTCGCCAGCATGTGGCCGTGGTCGCGGTAGGAGGTGACGATCTTGTCGCCCGGCTTCAGCGCCATCTGCACGCCCACCACCACGGCCTCCTGGCCGATATAGAGGTGGCAGAAGCCGCCGATCAGGCCCATGCCGTAGAGCTGGCCGGTGCGTTCCTCGAAGCGCCGGATCAGCAGCATGTCGTGATAGGCGCGGGTCAGCTCGTCTGCCGTCATGGACGGGCTGTTGCTGCCGCGAGACGCCTCGTCCGCCGTCTTCCTCGCGTCACTCATCACCGCTTCCTCATCCCCTGTCGCGTCCGGCGGTGGATCCATCCCCATGCCGTCGTCATCGTCCCGCGTCAGCCTCCGGTAGCCGGAGCCGGCGCCTCCTCGTAGCTGCCGGACGCCCCGCCCGACTTCCGCTTCACGCGCAGCGCCTCGATCCGCATGCCCCGGTCGATCGCCTTGCACATGTCGTAGATGGTGAGCGCCGCCACGCTGGCCGCGGTCAGCGCCTCCATCTCCACGCCGGTGCGTCCGGTCGTGCGAACGGTCGCCTCGATCTCCACCGCCCCGTCCCCGGCCGCCAGTGCCACCGTCACCGCGCTGATCGGCAGCGGATGACAGAGCGGGATCAGCTCGGCGGTGCGCTTGGCAGCCATGATGCCAGCGATCCGCGCCGCCGCGAAGACGTCGCCCTTCCTCGTTTCACCGGAAACGATCTGGCGCAGCGTCTCGGGCTGCATGACCACCCGGGCCCCCGCGACCGCCTGGCGCTCGGTCACCGCCTTGGCCGAGACGTCGACCATCACCGCCCGCCCGGCCTCGTCCAGATGGGTCAGGCGTGGCGTCCCGGTCTGCATCAGATCGGGCCGAGCAGCGCGGCGCAGGCGATGCCGGGATCGGGCTGGCGCAGCAGGCTCTCGCCGACCAGGAAGCACGAGGCGCCGGCCCCCGACAGCCGCAGCACGTCCGCGCGCGTGCGGATGCCGCTCTCGGCGACGACGATGTGATCCGGCGGAACCAGCGGCGCCAGCTCCATCGTCGTGTCGAGATCGGTCTTCAAGGTCTTGAGATTGCGGTTGTTGATGCCGACTAAAGACGTGTTCAGCCCGAGCGCGCGGTTCAGCTCGATCTCGTCATGCACCTCGACCAGCACATCGAGATCGAGCGAGCGGGCAAGCTCCAGCAGCTCCTCGGCGACCGTGTCGGTCAGGGCGGCCATGATCAGCAGGATGCAGTCGGCACCGATCAGCCGGCTCTCATAGACCTGCCACGGATCGAGAATGAAGTCCTTGCGCAGCACCGGCAGGCTGACCGCGGCGCGGGCGATCTGCAGGTCGGCGACATGCCCGCCGAAGGACGGTCCCTCGGTCAGCACCGAAAGGCAGGCCGCACCCGCCGCCTCGTAGCCGCGCGCCACCGCGGCCGGATCGTAGTCGCGCCGTATCAGGCCCCCCGACGGCGAGGCCTTCTTGATCTCGGCGATCACCCCGGCCTGGCGCTCGGCGGTCTTGCGCTTCAGCGCCTGCCCGAAGCCGCGCGGCGGCTCGGCGAGATCGCGCAGCCGCAGCTTGATCTCCTTGAGCGGCAGCCCGACGCAGCGCCGGCTGACCTCGCTGCGGGTCTGCGCGCAGATCCGGCCGAGCATGTCGGGCACGCCGGGCGGCGCGTCGTAGGTCACGAAGGCGGCCCGGCTGAAGTCGTCGTCAATCCAGCTTCTCTCCCGTCGAGGCCCGGCCGGCGCGGCGCGAGCCATGGCGCAGGCTGTGCAGCACCGCCAGCGCCGCGCCGTCATCGAGCACGCGGGCCGCGTGCGCCAACCCGTCCCGCAGCCGATCCAGCGGCGGCGGCACCTCGCACACCTGATCCGGGCCGTCGGCCGGACGGTCGAACGGCCCGAGACGGGACATGCTCCCGCGGGCGCTCACCTGCAAGGCGCAGGCGGCATTGAGCAGCACGGTATCGCGGTAGCAGCCGGTCTCGCCGCCGAGCAGCCGTTCCAGCGCCGCCGCGTTCCCGGCCGCGTCGCCGCCGGCGATCGCCGAGATCGGCTGCGGCGTCAGCCCGAGCATGTCCGGGCTGACGCTGAACCGGCTTAGCCGGCCGTCCTGCAATGCGACCACCCGGTTGGGGCCGGCCAGGCTGAACTCGTCGAGGCCGAGCGGCGCGCCGCCGATCGCGTCCTCGCCATGCACCACCCAGACGCAGTCCGAGCCCAGCAGCCGCAGGGCGCGCGCGACCGGTTCCTGCCAGCCAGGATCGAACACGCCGATCATCTGGCGGCGCACCCCGGCCGGATTGCACAACGGCCCCAGCAGATTGAAGATCGTCCGCAGGCCGAGCGCGACGCGCACCGGCGCCGCGTGGCGCATCGCCGGATGGTGCAGGGGGGCCGCCAGGAAGGCGAGCCGGTCATGCTGCAGCGAGGCTTCCAGCACCTGCGGATCGGTTTCCGCCGCGATGCCCAGCGCTTCCAGGGTGTCGGACGCGCCGGCGCGCGACGAGATCGCGCGGTTGCCGTGCTTGGCGACCGGCACCCCGAGGGCTGCCAGCACGAAGGCCACCGCGGTCGAGATGTTCAGGGTCGCGTGCCCGTCGCCGCCGGTGCCGCAGACATCGACGGCGTCCGCCACGCCCGGCACGGCCTGCATGCGCGCGCGCATCGCCCGCGCGGCACCCACCAGCTCCGCCACGGTCTCGCCGCGCACCCGCAGCCCCATCAGCAGCGCCGCGATCTGGGCCGGCGACGCCTCGCCCGACATCACGACCTCGAACGCCGCCTGCGCGTCGGCCTCGTCGAGCCTGTCGCCGGCGGCGATCCTGGCCAGCACGGGCTTCAGCGACGCAGGCCCTGCCGGATCGCACGAGGATCGTCCGGCAGTCCCGGGCAGGAGGTCGGGCATGGCTCAGGCCGCCCGGACCCGCGCCGGTGCGGCGTGGTTGCGGCCGCGCGCCAGCCCGAGGAAGTTGGCCAGGATCGCATGGCCGTGCTCGGAGGCGATGCTCTCGGGATGGAACTGCACGCCGTACGCAGGCAGGTCGCGGTGGCGCAGCCCCATGATCACGCCGTCCTCGGTGCGCGCGGTGGCGACCAGCGTGTCCGGCAGGGTGTCCGGCCGCACCGTCAGGCTGTGATAGCGGGTGGCGGCGAACGGCGACGGCAGGCCTTCGAACACGTCGCTGGCGTCGTGCCGGATGGCGCTGACCTTGCCGTGCATCGGCGAGGGCGCACGCACCACCTCGGCCCCGAACACCTGGCCGATCGCCTGGTGGCCGAGGCAGACGCCGAGGATCGGGATGCGCCCGGCGGCCTCCCGGATCAGGTCGCAGCAGATGCCGGCCTGGTCAGGCGAGCACGGTCCCGGCGACAGCACGATCGCCTCCGGCTCGAGCGCCATCGCCTCGCGCGGCGACAGCGCGTCGTTGCGCCGCACGTCGCACTCTGCCCCCAGCTCGCCCAGGTAGTGCACCAAGTTGAAGGTGAAGCTGTCGTAGTTGTCGATCAGCAGGATCATGACCGCAGTGTGGGGTTCCACCCGGGGCGGGTCAAACTGCGTCTCGGCCCGGCCGCGCGGCGCCGCGCCCATGGCTGGCGATGGCCGCCTCGGCGGCGCGGAACAGCGCGCGGGCCTTCTGCCGCGTCTCCTCGTATTCCGCCTCCGGCACGCTGTCGGCGACCACGCCGCAGCCGGCCTGGACATGCATGACGCCGTCCTTGATCAGCGCCATGCGCAGGCCGATGCAGGTATCCATGGTGCCGTCGGCGCCGAAATAGCCGAAGCATCCGGCATAGGTGCCGCGCCGCGTCGGCTCCACCTCGTCGATGATCTGCATCGCCCGGATCTTCGGCGCCCCCGTCAGGGTGCCGGCGGGGAAGCCCGCGATCAGGGCGTCCAGCGCATCGAGCTCCGGCCGCAGCGTGCCCTCGACGGTCGACGAGATGTGCATCACGTGGCTGAAGCGCTCGATCACGAAGCTCTCGCGCACCCGCACGCTGCCGAGCCGCGCCACCCGGCCGACATCGTTGCGGCCGAGATCGACCAGCATCAGGTGCTCGGCGCGCTCCTTCGGGTCGGCCAGCAGCTCCGCTTCCAGCCGCCGGTCCGCCTCGCGGTCGGCGCCGCGCGGGCGGGTGCCGGCCAGCGGCCGCACGGTGACGATGCCGTCGCGCAGCCGGACCAGCACCTCCGGGCTGCTGCCGACCAGCTGGAACCGCTCGGCCCCGCCCGCCAGGTCGAGGAAGAACAGGAACGGCGCCGGATTGACCCGACGGAGCGCGCGGTAGAGCGCGAACGGCGGCAGCGCGAAGGGTGCGGAGAAGCGCTGGCTCGGCACCACCTGGAACGCGTCGCCGGCCGCGATGTAGTCCTGGATGCGCCGGATCGCGGACAGGAACCCGTCGCGGGTGAAGTTCGAGCGCGGCTCGACCGGCACAGGCGGTGCCGTCTCGGTCGCGGCCTCGCCCAGCGGCAGCTCGAGCGACAGCGCCTCGCGCGCCTGCGCCAGAAGCGCCTGGCCCCGCGCCCACAGCGCGTCCGCGTCCCGGACGGCCTCCGGCCGCAGCGGCACCGCCAGCGTCAGCTCGTCGCGGACGTTGTCGAACACCGCGAACAGCGACGGACGCAGCAGCATCGCCTCGGGCAGGCCGAGATCGTCGGCGGGCGGGTCAGGCAGGCGTTCCATCTGCCGCACCATCTCGTAGCCGAGATAGCCGAACAGGCCGCCGATCATCGGCGGCAGGCCGTCCGGCAGCGCGATCCGGCTCTCGGCGATCAGCGCGCGCAGCGAGGCGATCGGATGGCGCGCGTCGTCGGCGAACGCCTCCGCGGCCGGGTCGCGCGCCGTCGCCACCGCGCCCTCGCGGCAGCGCCAGATCAGGTCCGGCATCAGCCCGATCACCGAGTAGCGGCCGCGGGCGATGCCGCCCTCGATGCTTTCCAGCAGGAAGGCGTTCCGGTCCGCGCCGGGAAGCTGGCGGCGCAGCTTGAGGAAGGCCGCGACCGGGGTCAGCAGGTCCGCCGCCTCGACGGTCCAGGCGACCGCGCCCTGTCCGGCGGCGAGCCGGTCCACAGCCGCCGCCCGCTCGCTCACGAGCCGCTGCTGTCGGAGCTGCTGCCGGAGCCGGGCGATGACGGCGTGCCGACCACCTGCTCGATCGCCTTGCCGTCGATGCTCGGATGCGCCCGGTCGCGCAGCGCGGTCACGTAGCTGTTCTCCACGTCGTCGGCGATCGCCGCGTCGAGCCCGTCGCGGGCGCGAGCGTAGCCGAGCTTGTCTGCGGCCGGATCGGGATGGCGGATCGCCGTCACCGTGCCCACGACGAAGCCATCGGGCGTTTCCAGCATCGTCGAGGTTCCGGGTGCGAGCGAGAAGGCGATCTGCGCCAGGCCGGCCGGCACCGGACCGCTCGCCTGGCCGCGATGCACCGCGATGTCGCGGGCCAGGCCCGGGCGGCCGGCGGCGACGGCGGCGACACCGTGATGCGCCTGCGCGTCGGCATAGAGCGACGCCGCCGCCTGCTCGTCCGCGTGCCGGACCGCATCGTGCTGCCAGGCCGCGCGCACCATGTCGGCCGCCTGCACGAAGGCGAGCGGCAGGCTGGGCGTGACGTCCTCGACGACCAGCGCGTACCAGCTGTTCTCGGGTCCCTGCACCAGGGTCGGCACGTCGCCCTTCCGGGCGGCGAAGGCCTGCGCGATGATCGCCCTGCGCACCGCGTCCGAGCCCGGCAGCGGCGCCGGCATGCCGGACGCGGTCAGGCCCTGCGCGTCCAGCGTGCCCTCGGCCGCGACCGCGCCGAGATCCGACGGGATGGCGTCGAGCCCGCCGCCGGCGATCGCGTCCTGCAGCTTCTGCACGCGGGCGGGCAGCAGCGCGCCGGCGCGCTGGGCGCCGATCATGTCGTGCAGCTCGCCCCGGACCTGCTCGAAGCTGCGGTTCTGCGCCGGCGTCACCTTCGAGACGCGGGCGACCACCCATCCGGCATCGGCCTTGACGGGGCCGGCCACGGCGCCGGGCTGGGCTGCGAACACCAGCCGGCCGATGTCGGGCGACGGGATGCTGGCCTGGGTCGCGTCGTCGAGCGAGACCGGGGTGGCGTCCTTGGCGGTCGCCTGCAGCTGCGTCCAGGCGACGCCGCCGCGCCAGAGCCCGGCCACCTGCCCGGCGCGCGCCTGGTCGGACAGGATCAGCACCTGCACCGAGCGCTTCTCCGGCACCTGGTAGCGCGTGATCAGCTCGCTGTACGCATGGCGCTCGTCGGCCTCGGAGATGTCGGACATGTGCCCGATGGTCTGCGGCGACAGCAGCACCAGCTTGATCCGGCGATATTCCGGCGCCCGGAAGCGGTCCTTGTTGTTGTCGTAGTAGCGGTGCAGCGTCGCCTCGTCGGGCGCTGCCGGTGCCGGCACCTGCGCGAACGGCAGCGTCGCCACGTCCAGCACGCGCTGCTCGGCGCCATAGGCATAGGCGCGCCGGACGAACTCGGCAGGGGCCCGCGCGCCGACGCGGATCGGCTCGATCAGCGCGATCGCGGCCGCCTGCTCGCGGAAGATGCGGACCAGCTGGTCCTCGGTGAAGCCGGCCGCCTGCAGCCGCTGGTTGAACAGGGCGCGGTCGAACCTGCCGTCGGTGCCGAGGAACGCCTTCTCGGCGAAGATCTGGCTGCGCACCACCTCGTCGGGCACCACCACGCCGATGCGGCGGCCGGCCTGGGCGATCACCGCCTGGAACACCAGCTGCTGCATGGCCTGGATGGCGATCTGCCGGCGTTCGCCGAACGGCAGCGCGGTGGGGTCGGTCACCGACTGGCTCTGCGCCGCGGACGCCAGCCCGCGCCGGTAGGTGCGCTGGAAGTCGTCCAGGCTGATCGGGCGCCCGGCCACCCGGGCGACGTTGCCGCTGCCCATTCCGGCGAGACCGGTGAAGAAGTCGCCGACGCCCCAGGCCGCGAAGCTCAGGAAGATCAGGACGGCGAGGACCCGACCGAGCCAGGAGCCGATGAAGACGCGGCGCATGAAAGCGAGCATGAAACTATCCGGGAAATGGCGGCGCCAAGGCCGGGCGGCGCACCATAAGGTCATGGCCCGTGCTTGTCATGCCGGGGGCGGGCATGGTCTACCACCGCGGCTGGGAGCCGCCCTGTCGGTCCCGGTCAACCTCGCGGTCCGGGATGGTCCCAGCATGAGTCGTCAACTGATCGCCGGCAACTGGAAGATGAACGGGCTGACCGCGGATGCGGACGCCCTGGCCAGCGCCCTGCGCGACGGCGCCGGCACCTCGCTCGCCGGCGTCGAGCTGCTGGTCTGCCCGCCCTTCACCCAGATCGCGACCACGGCCAGGATCCTGTCCGGCGGCCCGATCGCCGTCGGCGGCCAGGATTGCCACATGCAGGCGCAGGGCGCGCATACCGGCGACATCTCCGCCCCTATGCTGCGCGACCTCGGCGCCACCCACGTCATCCTCGGCCATTCCGAGCGCCGCCAGAACCACAAGGAGCTGGACGAGACGGTGCGCGAGAAGGTGGTCGCCGCCACCGCCGCCGGCCTGATCCCGGTGGTCTGCGTCGGCGAGACCGAGGACCAGCGCGTGGCCGACGGCCACGAGGACACGGTCGGCTGGCAGCTCAAGGGCAGCCTGCCGCACGGCTTCGAGGAGGGCGAAGGCGTCGTCGCCTACGAGCCGGTCTGGGCGATCGGCACCGGCCGCACCGCGACCGAGGACGACGTCGTCACCATGCACGCCTTCATCCGCGCCGAGCTCGTGCGCCAGTTCGGCGAGGCCGGACGCGGCATCCGCATCCTGTATGGCGGCTCGGTCAACGCCCAGAACGCGGCCGCCCTGCTCGCGATGCCGGAGGTCGGCGGCGCGCTGGTCGGCGGCGCCAGCTTGAAGCCCGCCGACTTCCTCGCCATCGCCGCCGCAGCGCAGCGCGGCTGATCCTGCTTCCGAAGGCACCGCCATGATCGCCGTCCTGCTCGTCCTGCATCTGATCGTCACGCTGACGCTGATCGGCACCGTGCTGATCCAGCGCAGCGAGGGCGGCGGTCTCGGCATCGGCTCAAGCCAGGGCATGGGCTCCTTCATGAGCGGGCGCGGCACCGCCAACCTGCTCACCCGCACCACCGCCATCCTGGCCGGGATCTTCATGGCCCTGTCGCTGATGCTGGCGGTGCTGAACCGCGGCAGCTCCGGACGCACGCACGACATCCTGGCGGTGCCGGCGACCACGGCACCCGGCGCGCCGTCGCCGGGATCGGCACTGCCGGCGCGGCCGCCGGTCGCCGCACCCGCGCCGGGCCAGCCGCCGGTCCCCGGCCGCTAGTCCCGCCCCGCCAGGCGGGCCGCCGGGCGATGCGCGATCCGGAGATCGTCGTGATCGGCGCCGGCGCCGCCGGCCTGTCGGCCGCGTCGGTGCTCCGCCGTGCCCGGCGCGAGGTGCTCGTGCTCGAAGCCGGGCCGCGCATCGGCGGACGCGCGCGAACCTGCCATCCGGTCTCGCTCGGCGGCGCCATGATCGACGCGGGCGCCACCTGGCTGCACGAGGCCGGGCGCAACCCGCTGGCCGCACTCGCCTGCGCGGCCGGGGACCGGCTGGACGCGGCGCATCAGGGCGGCCGGCGACTGCTGCTCGGCGGGCGGCAGGCGGACGACACCGAGGACCGGGCCTACGGCGCGGCGGAGACCGCGTGGCGGGCGGCCGCCACCGCCCTCGCCTCCCTCCCCGACCGGCCGCTCTCGGCGGCGGGCGACCGCTGGGACCCGGGCAACCCCTGGCTGGGCAACCTGGAAGCCTGGGAGGGCGCCATCATCGCGGCGGCCGATGCCGACAGCCTGTCGCTGCTCGACTGGCACCGCAACGGCCTGGGCGAGAACGATCTGTGGCCGGCGGGCGGCGTCGGCGCCCTGCTCGAGCGACGACTCGGGCCGCTGGCCGGTCCGGTGCGCTGCGCCGTCGCGGCGACGGCGATCGACTGGAGCCGGCCCGGGGACATCGCGGTCGACACGCAGGCCGGCCGCGTGCGGACGAAGGCCTGCATCGTCACGGTGTCGACCGGCGTGCTGCGCGCCGGCGGCATCGTCTTCACCCCGGCGCTGCCGGACGACATCCTGCTGGCACTGGACGGCCTGCCGATGGGGCTGCTGAGCAAGCTGGCGCTGCCTGCCGCCGGCGACGGCGCCCGCGAGCGGCTGGGTCTGGCGCCCGGGACGCTGATCGAGCAGCGGCTGGCGCGTCGCGCCGAGGCGACGATGCTGCTCACCGCCTGGCCGGACGAGGCGCCCTATGTCAGCGGCTTCCTCGGCGGCCGCCACGCCTGGTCCTATGCGGGCCGGGAGGACGCGGCGCTGGAGGAGGCGCGCTCGCGGCTGGCAGCGGCGTTCGGTGCGGCCGCCGCGGCTGCGGTCGGCCCCGGCGGCTTCGTGTCGCGCTGGGGCAGCGACCCGCTGTTCCTGGGCGCCTACGCCTATGCCCGCCCGGGCCATGCCGGCGCGCGCGGCCGGCTGGGACGGCCGTTCGCGGACGGGCGACTCGTGCTGGCCGGCGAGGCCTGCCGGACCGACGGGCTTGCCGGCACCGTGGGCGGCGCCATGCGCGACGGCGAGCGGGCGGCGCAGGCGGTGCTGCGGGCGCTGGGCGATCCGGGCCCCTGGCCGGCGCTCGTCGGGGCCGGCATCGAATCTCGTGGCGACGGGTATCCGCAGGGGCCGGTTCCGGTGTAGGACGACCGCCCATGACGCGGTTCGTATTCATCACCGGCGGCGTGGTGTCCTCGCTTGGCAAAGGCATCGCCTCGGCAGCCCTCGCGGCCCTGCTGCAGGCGCGCGGCTACCGGGTCCGCCTGCGCAAGCTCGACCCCTATCTCAATGTCGATCCGGGCACGATGAGCCCCTACCAGCACGGCGAGGTCTTCGTCACCGACGACGGCGCCGAGACCGACCTCGATCTCGGCCACTACGAGCGCTTCACCGGCGTGCATGCGACCCGCGCCGACAACGCCACCACGGGGCGCATCTATTCCGAGGTGATCGCCCGCGAGCGGCGCGGCGACTATCTCGGCGCCACGGTGCAGGTGATCCCGCACATCACCGACGCGATCAAGAACATCGTGGTCCACGACACCGACGATCTGGATTTCGCGCTGATCGAGATCGGCGGCACGGTGGGCGACATCGAGAGCCTGCCGTTCCTGGAGGCGATCCGCCAGCTGCGCAACGATCTCGGGCCCGCGCGCACCATGTTCGTGCATCTGACGCTGGTGCCGTGGATCCCGGCTGCGGGCGAGCTCAAGACCAAGCCCACGCAGCATTCGGTCAAGGAGCTGCAGAATGTCGGCATCCAGCCGCAGATGCTGCTGTGCCGCTCCGACCGTCCGCTGCCCGACAACGAGCGGCGCAAGATCGCCAACTTCTGCAACGTGCGGCCCGAGGCGGTGATCTCGGCCCTCGACGTCGACACCATCTATGCCTGCCCGATCAGCTACCACGCGGAGGGCATGGACACCGAGGTGCTGCGCTATTTCGCGCTGCCCCATGACGGCGAGCCGGACCTGTCGGCCTGGCGCCGCGTGCTGCATGCCATGCGCAGCCCGGAAGGCGAGGTGCGGATCGCCGTGGTGGGCAAGTACACCTCCCTGCTCGACAGCTACAAGTCGCTGAACGAGGCGCTGATTCATGGCGGCATCGCCAACAAGGTACGGGTCAGGCTCGACTGGGTCGACAGCCAGATCTTCGAGAGCGCCGACGGCGCCATCGCGCGGCTCGAGGACGTGCACGGCATCCTGGTCCCCGGCGGCTTCGGCGAGCGCGGCTCGGAAGGCAAGATCGAGGCGGTGCGGTTCGCGCGCGAGCACCGCATCCCGTTCTTCGGCATCTGCTTTGGCATGCAGATGGCGGTGATCGAATGCGCCCGCAACCTGGCCGGCATCCCGGACGCCTCCTCCACCGAGTTCGGGCCGAGCCTCGACCCGGTGGTCGGGCTGATGACCGAATGGGCGCGCGACAACGAGCTGCTCCGGCGTCGCGAGGGCGGCGATCTCGGCGGCACCATGCGGGTCGGCGCCTATGACGCCGTGCTGGCCCGACACTCCCGGGTGGCGGAGGCCTACGGCGCCGTCGCCATCCGCGAGCGGCACCGGCATCGCTACGAGGTCAACATCCATTACCGCGAACGGCTGGAGGCGGCCGGCCTCGTCTTCTCCGGCCTGTCCCCGGACGGCATCCTGCCGGAGATCGTCGAATATCCCGACCATCCGTGGTTCATCGCCGTGCAGTACCATCCCGAACTGCTGTCCAAGCCGTTCGCGCCGCATCCGCTGTTCTCGGGCTTCATCGGGGCGTCGCTGAAAAAGGCGCGCCTGGTCTAGGCGCCTCCCGCAGCCAGGCGGGCCGAGGGTGCCGGCCCTGCGGATCTGCTGCTATAGGCCCATCCACCATCCTGCAGGAGGCATCATGTTGCTCGATCGCGCCGCGCGTCTCGCCTCAGTCCTGCTCGCGGCCCTGGCTCTGGCTGCGCCGGCCGGGGCACGCGCCGACGCGCTGGCGGATGCGGCGGCCTTCCTGAAGCAGAAGTCGGCCGAACCCGGCGTCGTCACCCTCCCCTCGGGCCTGGAATACAAGGTCGTCGAGTCGGGCGACGCGGCCGGAGCTCATCCGACGGCGGCGAGCAGCGTGCTCGTGAACTATGTCGGCAAGCTGTCGGACGGCGCCACCTTCGACGACTCCCACGGCCAGATCGTGACGCTGCCGCTGTCGGGCGTGATCAAGGGCTGGACCGAGGGCGTGCAGCTGATGCGGCCGGGCGACATCTGGATGTTCTACATCCCGCCCGCCCTCGCCTACGGCGCCAAGGGCGCCGGGCCGATCCCGCCCAATACTGCGCTGGCCTTCCGGATCGAGCTGGTGGCCATCTCCGGTCACTGACGCAGAGGGGAGTTCCACACCCGGTACGCAAGGCTGGGTCCCGCGTCCCTCCGTCTCCGGCACCCCATATCGCACGTTCCGCCAATGACCCGGCTGCACGATCGCAACCGGAGCCGGAAGGATGTGACATGGCCGACTGTCTCGACGATGATCGGCATCCGCTCGCCGAACGGTTCAGGACGTTCGTGCGCGAGCCGGCCTTCTCCTGCGTCGGCGCCAAGTCGGCGCTGTCGAAGAACCAGATGCGCATCGTGGTGGCGCGCGACATCCGGTCGGCCTGGGACGACCTGCACATCCTGCCGGAGCTGCTCGACTTCGTGCGCAGCTATCAGGCCGACCGCCAGCTGTTCCAGAGCTTCGTGGTGCTGTTCGAGGGCCCCGACATGCTGACCGAGGACGAGTTCGAGCGTCATCTCTGGTCGCGCGTGCAATCCCTGTCCGACAAGGACGCGTGGCTCGGGCAGAGCTACGACCGGCGGGTCAGCCCCGACCCGGACGACCCGCACTTCTCGCTGAGCTTCGGCGGCGAGGGCTTCTTCGTGGTCGGGCTGCATCCGGGTGCGAGCCGCCTCGGACGCCGCTTCGAGCGGCCGGCTCTGGTGTTCAACCTGCACGACCAGTTCGAGCAGCTGCGCGAGACCAGCCTCTACGACCGGCTCCGGCAGACCATCCTGCAGCGCGACATGGTGCTCAACGGCTCGTCGAACCCGATGCTGGCGCGGTTCGGCGAAAGCTCGGAGGCCAGGCAGTATAGCGGCCGCGCCGTCGACACAGAATGGCGCTGCCCGTTCAGCGGGCGCGAGGCGGCGGGACACGGAGCTGCCGCACCAGGCGGGACAGCCGGTGTCTGATCCGGCAGGCCTGACGATCACGATCCCGCCACGGTCCGGCGTCGCCTTCACGCTGGCGCGCGGCCAGCGCCTCACGGTGATCGATCCGCAGGGCGAGCAGGTGGCCGACCTGTTGGCGTTCCGCGCCGACGACACCGCGGAGGTGATCTCGTCCGGCCGCACCCTCGACTATGCGAGCCGGCTGTTCCTCACCACCGGCGATCCGATCTACTCCAACCGCAGCCGGGTGCTGCTCCGGATCGTCGAGGACACGGTCGGCCGGCACGACTTCCTGCTGACCCCCTGCTCGGCCGACACCTTCCGGATCATCTACGGCGACGCGCAGCCGCATCGTGGCTGCTTCGGCAATCTCGTGGCGGCGCTCGCGCCCTACGGCATCGGCCCCGACCAGATCCCGGTCGCCTTCAACGTGTTCATGAACGTCCAGGTGGACGGCCAGTCCGGCGCGCTGACCGTGGCGCCCCCGCTGAGCCGGGCCGGCGATCACGCCAGCTTTCTGGCCGAGCAGGACCTGATCATCGGCCTCACCGCCTGCTCGGCGCTGCAATCCAACAACCACGCCTTCAAGCCGATCCAGTACCGGATCGACTGA
The DNA here is from genome assembly GCA_964236105.1 of uncultured Acetobacteraceae bacterium. Taxonomy (GTDB): domain Bacteria; phylum Pseudomonadota; class Alphaproteobacteria; order Acetobacterales; family Acetobacteraceae; genus Lichenicola. The sequence goes on from CAXSBC010000002.1 coordinate 491,451, forward strand.
CCTCCCTCCGTCCCGCCTACAGCAGCCGTGCCAGCAGCACCGCCAGCAGGCACAGCATGACCACGGCGGTGAGCAGCCAGCGCAGCCCCATGTAGCCTGGCGGCATCAGCCCCTGTTGCGCGGCCCGCATCTCCGCCAGCGCGGTCAGCCCGAAGCCCAGCAGAAGCAGCAGCAGCGAGGCCAGCGGTGCCGCGACCAGCGGGATCAGCAGGGCGGCCCAGCCGACCAGTGCCGGCAGCACGCCCAGGATCAGGCGGCTGCGATAGGCCTGCAGCGCGGTCGCGGTGCCGGCCGGACCGCCCGCCAGCGCCAGGCCCCAGTGCACCGCCCCCAGGAAGGACAGGATCACGGCGCCATAGCTGATCAGCGCCTGCACCAGCCGGGGCACCGGCACGTCCGCCGGGAAGACCAGGATGCCGACGGCGCAGGCGAGGAACGGGATCAGCCCACCCAGGCCCAGGACGATCGCAAGCAGCGGCAGGCGGGTCATCGGCAGGTCCTTCGGGCACAGGCCGGCGTGGGAACGTTCCAGCGCGGCATCGGATGCGGGCCGTGCGGCGCGAGCTTTCGGAAAACCCGGCAGATGGTAGTAAAGGGCCAGGCCGAACGTCATCGAAGGAGAGACCCATGAGCGCCATCGTCGACATCGTCGCGCGCGAGATCCTGGACAGCCGCGGCAACCCGACCGTCGAGGTCGACGTGGAGCTGTCGTCCGGCGCCAAGGGACGCGCCGCGGTGCCGTCCGGCGCGTCCACCGGCGCGCACGAGGCCTCGGAACTGCGCGACGGCGACAAGGGCCGCTATGGCGGCAAGGGCGTGCTTGCCGCCATAGCCTTCGCCGAGGGCGAGATCCTGGAGGCGCTGTCGGGTGCCGAAAGCTACGAGCAGGTGGCGATCGACAACGCGCTGATCGACCTGGACGGCACGCCCAACAAGAGCCGCCTGGGCGCCAACGCGATCCTGGCGGTGTCGCTGGCAGTGGCGAAGGCGTCGGCGGAGGAGCTGCAGGTGCCGCTGTATCGCTATGTGGGCGGCGTCTATGCCCGCACGCTGCCGGTGCCGATGATGAACATCGTCAATGGCGGCCAGCATGCCGACAACCCGATCGACATCCAGGAATTCATGATCCAGCCGGTCGGCGCGCCGACGGTCGCGGACGCGATCCGCATGGGCTCGGAGATCTTCGCCCAGCTCAAGAAGGGGCTGAAGGACGCCGGCCACAACACCAATGTCGGCGACGAGGGCGGCTTCGCGCCGGCGCTGAAGTCGGCGGACGAGGCGCTGAGCTTCATCAGCCGGGCGGTCGAGAAGGCCGGCTACCGGCTTGGCGACGACATCACCTTCGCGCTCGATTGCGCGGCCACCGAGTTCTACCGCGACGGCAGGTACGAGCTCGAGGGCGAGGGCCATTCCTTCGATGCCGGCGGCATGGTCGCCTATCTCGACGAGCTGAGCCGCCGCTACCCGATCATGTCGATCGAGGATGGCTGCGCCGAGGATGACTGGGAAGGCTGGGCGCACATGACCAGCGTGCTGGGCGGGCGGCTGCAGATCGTCGGCGACGACGTCTTTGTGACCAACCCCGAGCGCCTGCGCCGCGGCATCGCGGCCAAGGTCGCGAACTCGCTGCTGGTGAAGGTGAACCAGATCGGCACGCTGTCCGAGACGCTGGAGGCGGTCGAGCTCGCGCACCGCGCCGGCTACAGCGCGGTGATGAGCCATCGCTCGGGCGAGACCGAGGACAGCACCATCGCCGACCTCGCCGTCGCCACCAACTGCGGGCAGATCAAGACCGGCTCGCTGTCGCGCTCGGACCGCACCGCCAAGTACAACCAGCTGATCCGCATCGAGGCGGAGCTGGACAGTGCGGCGCGCTACGCGGGACGGACCATCCTGCGCAGCTGACGCTCGCGGCCGCCGCGCCCCGGCGCCGGTCAGGCGTCGTCGGCGCCGCGGGTGGTGAGGTCGAGCCGCAGCGTCATGCAGTAGGCGCCGCCGCCGGACAGGATGAAGGGCGCCAGCCCGACCTCCTTCACGTGGTAGCCGCGCTCGGCGAAACGCTGCCGCAGACGCGGCGTCGCCTGCGCCATCACCACGGTGCGGTCGATGGCCACGGCGTTGACGCAGAACCGGCCGGCATCGTCGGGCTCGGCCTCCATCAGCAGGTCGGCCGGCACCACCTCGCGGATCAGCCCGAGCCCGGCTTTGGTGAAGGCCGGGGGATAGAAGAACACCTCGCCATGCGGCAGCACGCAGAAGCAGGTGTCGAGATGGTAGAACTGCTCGGTCGCCAGCTCGAGCCGCACCAGGTCGATGCCGAAGGTCTCGGCGATCGCGTCAGGACCGGCGGCGCTGGAGCGCGGACCATGGCCGGTCCAGGCCAGCCGGCGCGTACGGTCCCAGATGCAGTCCCCGGCACCCTCCTGGAACACCCCCTGCGGCAGGGTCACCACCTCGTCGAGCAGCCCCTGTCCGCGGAGCCGCTCGAAGATCGCCCTGAAGACCGGCTCCTCGCCCTGGCGCTGCGGATGGCGGAACGAGGCCACCAGGGCTGTGCGGTCGAACACGATGCCGGCGTTGGCCGGGAACACCATGTCGGGCAGCCCGGCGGCGCCGTCGGCCAGCTCGACCTGCCCGCCCGCCTCGCGCAGGGCGATGCGGAGCGAGGCGAACGCCGCCCGTGCCTCGGCCAAATGCAGGCCCGGATTCTCCGACCAGGTGCCGGGCTTCATCCACGGGTTGATCGCGTAGGACACCTCGTAATGCGTCGGCTCGACAAGCAGGAAGGTCGGCGTCATGCGATGGCTCCATCCGGGACGGCGCTGACGAGCTGGCATGGCACGCCGGTCACAGAACCGTGAAATCGTGCGGATCTGGCCTGCGACATAGCCTGTGCCGCTCCCGTCGCGCTAGGGTAGCCATGGCACGGGCGACGCGAGGCGTCGGATGCCTGGGAGACGGTGGGGATGAGCTTTGCACGGGCGATCAGGCGCAAGGTCAAGGCGACCCTGCCGCCGCTGCTGTTCCTGTCCCTGGTCGGCTATTTCAGCTGGAACGCGACCCAGGGCGACCATGGCCTGAAGAGCTATCACGCGCAGCTGCAGCTGCTGGGCCAGGCAGACGCGGCACAGGCGGCGGCGATCACCGAGCAGGCGGCCTGGATGCAGCGCGTGTCCGGCCTGCGCGACAGCGGGCTCGATGCCGACACGCTCGACGAGCGCTCACGCTCGATGCTGAACCTGGCCGAGTCGAACGAGCTGGTCGTGCCCTACGGCAGCAACAAGCTGTATTGACGCGAACCGGCGGCGGGCGGCAGGGCGCCGCCCGACGGCGAGCTACTTGATCTTGGCTTCGCGATACTCGACGTGCTTGCGCACGACGGGATCGTACTTCTTCAGCGACAGCTTGCCGGTCTGGGCGCGCGCATTCTTCTTGGTGACGTAGAAGTGCCCGGTCTCCGCGCTGGAGACGAGCTTGATCTGAACGGTGTTGGTCTTTGCCATGGGGTCCTCAGCCTCTGCCTGCCGCCGCCGTCACGCTGCTCTCCCCGACGCCCGAGGCGGCATGAGGGACGCACTGATCGCAGCAGTGGCTCAAGGCGGGCGAAAATGCGCATCCCGGTCATCCAGGTCAAGTGACGTCTCGCCGCCGGCCGCACGCTTGCCGTCTGTCGGGCGGCCGGGCGACGGGCTAGACTGGCCGCATGTTGAGCGTTGAAGAAGCCAGGCGGCGTGTTCTCGACGGGCTGCGCCCGCTGCCGGCGGAGATCGTGCCGCTGCCGGATGCCTGGGGCCGGGTGGCGGCGGTACCCCTGCATGCAAGACTCGACAACCCGCCCCGCGACATCTCGGCGATGGACGGCTACGCCGTGCGCAGCGCCGATGCGGTGCGCGACGCCCAGCTGCGGCTGATCGGCGAGGCGCCGGCAGGCCATCCCTTCGATGGACGGATCGAGCCCGGCGACTGCGTGCGTCTGTTCACCGGCAGCGTGATGCCGGACGGCGCCGACTGCGTGCTGATCCAGGAGAATGCGGTGCGCCGGGAACGGTCGGTGATGGTCTCCGCGCCGGTGGCGGCCGGGCGCCACATCCGGCGGCGCGGACAGGACTTCACCGTTGGCGACGTGGTGGTGGCGGCCGGGCGACGGCTCGGGGCGCGCGACATCGGCGTCGCCGCGGCGGGCAACCATGCCTGGGTGTCGGTGCACCGGCGTCCGCGCATCGCCCTGCTGGCCACCGGCGACGAGCTCGCCCTGCCCGGCGATCCGATCCCCGCGGGCGGCGTGGTCAACTCCAACACGCCGATGCTGGCGGCGATGATCCGTGCCGGCGGCGGCGAGCCGGTGCTGCTGCCGCTGGTCCGCGACGACGCGGACGCGATCGCCCGCGCGATCGACGGGCTCGCCGGCATCGACATGCTGGTCACGGTCGGCGGCGCCAGCGTCGGCGATTACGATCTGGTGCAGGCCGGGCTCGCGGCGCGCGGCCTTGCTGTCGATTTCTGGAAGATCGCCATGCGTCCCGGCAAGCCGCTGATGCACGGCCATGTCGGGATGGGCGGCACGCGGGTGCCGGTGCTGGGCCTGCCGGGCAACCCGGTCTCCGCCCTGGTCTGCTCGCTGCTGTTCCTGATGCCGGCCCTGCTGGTGTTGTCCGGCGAGCCCGCCGCCGCGCCGGAACTCGAACGCGCCATCCTCGGCGCCGATCTCGCGGAGAATGACGGCCGCACCGACCATCTGCGGGCCTCGCTGGTGTCTGGCCCGGATGGCGGCTTCGTCGCGACCCCCTTTCCGCGGCAGGATTCCGGCATGCTGCGCCGTCTCGCCGCCTGCGAGGCGCTCGTCGTGCGCGCGCCGCACGCGCCTGCCTGCGCTGCCGGCGAGCCGGTGGAGATCCTGAGGCTGGATCGTCTCGGCCTGTAGCAGCGCGCTTGACCAGTCCCGGAGAACCAATGTAGAACGTTGGTTCAGTTGCCTTTTTGTTCCAGGCTTGCTGTCGGCCTGGGGGCAGGCCTGGGGGCAGGCTCGGGGACAGGCTCGGGGACAGGCTCCGGGACTGGCTGGAATACTGGTGGGGGCGGTCGCAGCACCGGCGTCCGCCAATGGGGATATGACCGATGCTCACGCGCAAGCAGCACGAGTTGCTGAGCTTCATCGACCGGCATCTCAAGGAGACCGGCTTCTCGCCCAGTTTCGACGAGATGAAGGATGCGCTGAACCTCCGCTCGAAGTCCGGCATCCACCGGCTGATCTCCGCCCTCGAGGAACGCGGCTTCCTGAACCGGCGGCATCATCGCGCCAGGGCGCTCGAGGTGCTGCGGCTGCCTGATGCGGCGCCCGCGGCCCCGGTCCTGTGCAGTGCCGAGCCGGGCATCGAGGCGGGCGCCGATGCGACGCCGTTCCTGCCGAACGTCATCAGGGGCGATTTCAGCCAGCGCCTGACCGGCGTGCGCGCTGCGGCGGATGCGGGCGCTGTGCAGCTGCCGCTGTATGGCCGCATCGCTGCCGGCCTGCCGATCGAGGCGCTGCGCGATACCGGCGCGCAGATCGAGGTGCCGCTGGCGCTGATCGGCAGCGGCGAGCACTACGCGCTCGAGGTCGCCGGCGACTCGATGATCGAGGCCGGCATCCTGGACGGCGACACCGCCATCATCCGGCGCGAGGACTCGGCCGAGAACGGACAGATCGTGGTGGCGCTGATCGACGATGGCGAGGTGACGCTGAAGCGCCTGCGCCGGCGTGGCAGCGCCGTGGCGCTGGAGCCGGCGAACGCGCGCTACGAGACCCGGATCGTGCCGTCCGATCGCGTCCGGGTGCAGGGCAGGCTGGTCGGCCTGCTGCGACGCTACTGACCCAGCGGCAGCTGCGTCGGAGCCGGTAGCCGGTCGCCCTCGGGACGGGACCTTGGTCGGGCCGGAGCGTCCTGTCGTCATCGTCCTGACCGGCTGCTTCCTGCAGCGGGTGGCTTGAGCCGCATGGAACCGATCATTGCTCCGGAACCGGGGCCACCGCCTGCGCGAGCGGCCCCCAGATCCCGTCGAACCGTGCCAGGGCGTCCGCATCCAGCCGGTCGATGACCGGCAGCTCGGCCAGCACGCGCACCCGGCCATGCCTTTCGATGGCGGAGCGGTTGCCGGCGGAAACCGGCCCGTTCAGCACCACGCCGGCCACCGCGATGCCGCGCGCACGCAGCGCCTCCAGGCTCAGCAGCGTGTGGTTGATCGTGCCGAGACGGCTTCGCGCCACCAGCACGACCGGCAGGCCGAGCCGCTCGATCACCGCCGAGGTGAGCGTGCCGGCATCGAGCGGAACCAGCACGCCGCCGGCTCCCTCCACCACCAGCGGCGGATCGTCCGGAGCCAGCGGCGGCGGCAGCGCCAGAACCCCCGCATCGAAACTGGTCGCCGCCGCCGCGGCGGCGTCTTCCGGCGACAAGGCGGCACCCAGCTCCAGCGCCGGCGGATGCAGGCGGCCGGGCCCGCATCCCGACAGGCGCGCCACCGTGTCGGTGTCGCCCGGCTCCTCGTCGAGCCCGGTCTGGCACGGCTTCCAGTATTCCGCCCGCCAGGCCCGGACCAGCCCGGCCGACACCACCGTCTTGCCGACGCCGGTGTCGGTGCCGGTGACGAACACCCCGCGCCGGGCCGGTCGCCCGATGCTGCCATACGCGACCTGGTAGCAGGCGGTGCTGGCATGCTCGCGCTCGAACCGGCGCAGCACGCGGCGCATCCGGCCGGCATCCAGCGGGCGATGTCCCTCCGCCGGCCGGTGCGCGCCGATGCCGCGCAGCCCGCGCAGGAAGGCCAGGCCGTCGGGGCAGGAGACCGCGATCGTTTCCGTCTCCCACCGCCCGCCGCCGGCAGCCCGCAGCCGATCGAGGGATGGAAGGTCGGCGCCGCCATCCGCGAGCCCCTCGGCCCGGTGCGCCGCCCGCCATTCGGCGAGGCTGCCCGCGGCCAGCGTCGCCACCATCAGCCGGCCGCCCGGCGCCAGCCAGCCCGGCAGCCCGGCCAGCGCCGCCGCAGGATCGGCGAACCACTGCAGGGCCAGGCTGGAGCAGACGATGTCGAACCCGCCGACCGCCAGGCAGGGCCGCGTCCCGTCCATGACCAGGAGCTGCAGGTCCGGATCGTCGGGCAGGCGGTCCCGGCAGGCCGCCGCCATCTCGGGCGCGAGATCGGTGGCGACGATGCGCGCGCGCGGCAGCAGGCGGCGCAGCGCACGGGTCAGCAACCCGGTGCCGCAGCCGATCTCGAGAATGCGCGGCGTCGCCTGCTGCCGATGCGCGAGCTGGGCGGCGATCCGAACGGCGAGCCGGTGCGCGACCAGCCGCTGCAGCGACGCCGCCTCGTCATAGGTCGCGGCGGCGGCGCCGAAGCTGCGGCCGATGGCGCGCAGGCGGCTCATCCGGCGAAGGCCCGCAGCTGTTCCGCGCACCAGTCGGGATCGGTCAGCGGCAGCAGATGACCGCCTGCCGGACGCCAGCGCGTCGCCGCCGCATCGAAGCAGTCCCGCACCATGGCCGGCGTCGCGATGCGGTCGAGCCCGCCGGCCAGCGCCAGCACGCGCAGGCCGGAGGACCGCAGGCGGCACCGCGCATCCTGCTCGCGCAGCCGCAGCAGCCCGTCACGCAGCCGGTCCGGGCGCAGCGGTCCGGCCTGATCCGGCCCCCCGCCGCAGCGGACCCGGAACTCGGCGACCCCGGCGGCCGGATCGGCGGCGAGCCGGGCCAGCATCCGCATCAGCAGGCGGTCCGGCACGCCGTGCGGGAAGTCGGGTGCGGCGGTGAAGCGGGTGAAGCCGTTGATGGCCACCAGGCCGCGGCAGCCGGCAGGCAGGCTCGTCAGCAGGTCGAGCGTGCCGGCGGAATGGCCGACGGCGATGCAGCCGGGTGCGACATCGGGCCAGCATGGTGCTGCGCCGAGATAGCCGCGCTCGACGGTCCCGGTGTCCGCATCCGGCAGGCGGTCGCGAACCGCGTTCCAGAAGCTGGCGTCGTAGCTCCAGCCGTGCGCGAACAGGAAGCGGGCGTCTCGGCTCATCGGCCGGCATCGGCGTCGTTCAGCGCCGCCAGCAGCGCCGCGATGATCCGGCCGACCGCGGCCTCGTCATGGCATGCGGTCAGGGCGACGCGGATGCGGCTGGTGCCGGGGGGCACGGTGGGCGGCCGGATCGCGATGCCGAGCACGCCGCACCGCTCCAGCGCGAGCGCCAGCTCCAGGGCCGCCGCCGCGTCGCCCACCGGGACCGGCACGATCTGGGTGGTCGAGCCGGCGGTGTCGATGCCCCGCAGGCGCAGCGCGGCCCGGAGGCGGTCGGCGGAGGCGAGCAGATGCCGGCGCTCGGCCGCCATGCCCGGCAGCAGGTCGAGGGCGGCATCGATCGCCCCCAGCACCGGCGGCGGCAGCGCCGTGGTGTGGATAAAGCCCGAGCAGGCGTTCACCAGGTAGTCGCACAGCACCGCGGAACCGGCGACGTAGGCGCCGAAGCTGCCGAACGCCTTGCTGAAGGTGCCCATCACCAGATCGACGCCGCCCGCCTCGACCGACAGCCCGGCGCCCCCCGGACCGAGCACCCCGGTGGCGTGCGCCTCGTCGACATACAGGAAGGCGCCGTGGGCGCGTGCGATGCGGCGCAGGCGCGCGATGTCGGCACGGTCGCCATCCATGCTGAACACGCTCTCGGTGACGATGAAGCGCTGGCCCGGCAGCTCCGAGCGCTCGGCCAGCAGCGCGTCGAGCTGGTCGAGGTCGTTGTGACGGAACCTGACCTGGCGCAGCCCAGCGGCCTGGATGCCCTGATGCAGGCTGGCGTGGATCAGCCGGTCGGCGAACACCAGCGGCGGCGCCGTGGTCCGCGCCGCCTTCAGCAGCGCCGGCAGCACCGCGGCGTTGGCCTGCCAGCCGGACGCGAACAGCAGCGCCGCCTCCGTCCGCTTGAAGGCCGCGAGACGCGTCTCGACGCGCTCATGCAGCTCGAGCGTGCCGGTCACCAGCCGCGACGCGCCGGCGCCGGTGCCGAAGCGCGCGCCCCAGTCGCCGGCACGCTCGGCCAGCAGCGGATGATGGGCGAGGCCGAGATAGTCGTTGGACGAGACGTCGAGCAGCGTCCGCCCGTCACGGGTCACCTGCCCGGCCGTCCGGCTGCCGGCGCGGAGCACGCGCCGCATCCGCCCGCGGGCGAGATCCTGCAGCGCGTCCGCCAGGATGGGATCGAGAACCGACATCAGGCGGGCAGTCCTGCCGGATGGCGGCGGCCCCGGTCAACTGGCCGGCATGCCCGGTCCCGGTCGCGCGCGGGCTCGACCGTCGCCGCGTGCCGGTGCATCACCGCCGGCATGACGACAGCCCTCCCCGACGGCGCCGGCAGGCTCTGGCTGCCCTACACGCAGATGCGGACGGCAGCGCCGCCGCTGCGCGCGCAGTGGACCGACGGCTGCCGGATCGGGCTCGCCGACGGGCGGGTGCTGATCGACGGCATCGCCTCGTGGTGGACCGCCTGCCACGGCTACAACCACCCGCATATCCGCCAGGCGGTGACGGATCAGCTCGGCCGGATGCCGCACGTCATGCTGGGCGGGCTGGTGCACGAGCCGGCGCTGCGGCTGGCGGACCGGCTGGCGGCCCTGCTGCCGGGCGACCTGGAGCGGGTGTTCTTCGCCGAGAGCGGCTCGGTCGCGGTCGAGGTGGCGATCAAGATGGCGATCCAGTACTGGCTCAACCGCGGCGAACGCGGCCGCACCAGGCTGGTGGCGTTCCGCGGCGGCTATCATGGCGACACGCTGGCGACGATGGCGGTGTGCGATCCCGAGGAGGGCATGCACAGCCTGTTCGCGGGCGTGCTGCCGCAGCAGCATCTGGTCGATCTTCCCCGAGACGATGCCGCCGAGGCGGCACTCGACAGGCTGCTCCGCGAGCAGGGCGCCGGCATCGCCGCGATCCTGGTCGAGCCGCTGGTGCAGGGGGCCGGCGGCATGGTGTTCCATCCGCCCGAGGTGCTGCGCCGGCTGCGCCGGCTCGCCGACCGGCATGGGCTGCTGCTGATCCTGGACGAGATCTTCACCGGCTTCGGCCGTACCGGAACGATGTTCGCCTGCGAGGCCGCCGGCATCGTGCCGGACATCGTCACCCTGTCGAAGGCGCTGACCGGCGGCACGATGGCGCTGTCGGCGGCGGTGGCGCGGCGCCACGTGTTCGAGGCGTTCCTGTCTGACGACCCGGCGCACGCGCTCATGCACGGCCCGACCTACATGGGCAACGCGCTCGCCTGCGCCGCCGCCAACGCCTCGCTCGACCTGTTCGAGCGTGAGGACCGTCTGGGCCAGGTGGCCGCGATCTCGGCCCAGCTGCAGCACGGGCTGGCGCCGTGCGCGGGCCTGCCCGGCGTGGTCGACGTGCGGGTGCTGGGCGCGATCGGGGTGGTCGAGCTCGCCCGGATCGACGACATGAACCGGCTGAAGCAGGCGCTGGCGGCGGCGGGCGTGTGGATCAGGCCGTTCCGCAGCATCGTCTATCTGACGCCCGCCTTCACCGTGACGCCGGCCGAGCTTTCGGTGCTGACCGGGGCGATTCGCGCCGTGCTCGCCGCCTAGCCCCAGCGCGACGCCGCCGCATCGTCGGCCGCGCGCGCCTCCACCCACTCGCTGCTGCCGTCGTCATACTCCTGGCGCTTCCAGAACGGCGCCTTCGTCTTGAGCCAGTCGATCAGGAAGCCGGTCGCCTCAAGCGCGTCGCCCCGATGCGGGGCGGCGGCCAGCACCAGCACGATCCCCTCGCCCACCGGCAGCCGCCCGACGCGGTGCAGCACGGTGCAGCCCAGCAGCGTGAAGCGCTGCTCGGCCTGCAGCGCGATGCCGGCGATCGCGCGCTCGGTCATACCGGGATAATGCTCCAGCGTCAGCGCCTGCAGCCGGCGGCCAGAGCCGCCGGGATCGCCGCGCACCACGCCGACGAAGCAGCCGATGCCGCCGACCGCGTCGCCGCACGCCGCGCCAAGGGCGGCCATCTCGGCGGCGACGTCGAACGCCGTCTCCTGCACCCGGACGGTCGCCATCAGCCGCCCGTCACCGGGGGCAAAAAGGCGATCTCGTCGCCGGGCGCCACCGGATCGGCGGGGTCGGCGAAGGCCTGGTTGACCGCGACCCGCACCGTCCGCCCGTCGCCGCACAGCGCCGCGAACGCCGGCTCGCGGGCCTGCAGCCAGCCGACGAGCGCGCCCACGGTGCGAATCGCAGGCGGCAACGCCAGACGCTCGCCGCTCCGGCCGAGCCGGTCGCGCGCCCAGGCGAAATAGAGGATCTGCACCTCGTCCACGGCATGGTCCTCCCGCGCGTCCCCGGACCGGGGACGCAGACCGCTACTTGGGGACGCCCTTGACCGTCTTCACGCTGCCATCCGGGCTGATGACGGTGCTGGTGCCGTCGCCGTTGGGGATCACGATGTTGCCGCTGGTGTCGCTGCCGGCGCTCTTGCCCTTGTTCTGGTATTTCGCCGACGGATCCGGGACGGTGGTCGACAGGCCGCCGCCGGCCGAGCTGCCGCCCGCGCCTGCACCCGGGGCCGCACCCGCCCCCGCACCTCCGCCGGCGCCGCCGGAGAAGCCGCTATCTTCCAGCGGCGCGCCGCGGTGGATCGAGTCCTGCTCGCCCATGCTCATGCTGCCGCCGCGCGGCAGCGCGCCGCCGCTGCCGCTGCCGCCGAGCAGCGCGCCGTTGCCCTGCCCGCCGAAGTGGGAAACGTCGCTGAGCGTCGGCAGCGGCTGCGGCGGACCCGGCCAGACATTGCCCGCCTGTGGCGAGATCGGCTCCACCGCCGGCTCGACGCCGCGCGAGCGCTGCAGGTTCTCGCTGACGCCGGTGGTGGCGTTGGGGTTCTGACCGGGCAGGCGCTCGGTGTCGTAGAAGAAGTGGCCAAGGCCCGAGCAGCCGCCCAGAAGCAGTAACGTTCCAAGCAGAGCCAAGCGCCGCATTTCAGTCCCCTTCGCGGCCTCGCCTGCCGCCACTGGACGGAATGTGCCCTCAACCGGGCGCCTAGCTCAAGGGAGTGAACACCGGTGGTTGTGGCAGCGCGGCAATCCAGACACAGATCGCCTGCGGATCGTTCAGCTCCAGCAACGTGCCCTGCCAGCCCGGCACCGGCGCATCGGCGGCCAGGGCGGCGATGGCGGGGTCGTCGCGGAACAGCGGCCGCTTGTCCGGCCGGGCGGCGAGCGCGGCCCGGACGACCTCCAGGCGCGGCCCGGGATAGCGCCCGAAGCCCTCCACCAGCACGAGGTCGACCGGCGCCAGACGGGCCAGCAGCGCCGACAGCGGCGGCGGCCGCTCCGGCGTCTCGCGCAGCAGCGCCCAGCGCCGCTCCGACACCAGCAGCACCTCCTGCGCGCCGGCCTCGCGATGCCGGCGGCTGTCCTTGCCGGGCGGATCGAGATCGACCGAATGATGCGTGTGCTTGACGGTGGAGACGGCGAGGCCGGCTGCCCGCAGCCGCGGCAGCAGGGCCTCGATCAGCGTGGTCTTGCCGCTGCCGGAGCGGCCGACGATGCCGACGACCCTCAAGCGGACGGCGCGATCAGGGCAGCGCCTGGCCGGACGCCGTCGAACGGCTGCCGGGGCCGCCGACATGGCGCAGGCCGGTGACCAGATAGTCCCAGCCGGTGATCAGGGTCAGGATCGCCGCCAGCCACAACATCACCGCGCCGATCACGCCCACCGGGAGCCAGCCGATGCCGAGCAGCCGGGCGGTGCTGTCGCCGGCAAGCAGCACGCCGAGCGCGCCCATCTGGAACGTCGTCTTCCACTTGGCGAGCCGGGTGACGGGCAGGCTCACGCGCCGGCCGGCCAGATGCTCGCGCAGGCCGCTGATCAGGATCTCGCGCAGCAGGATCACGATCGCCGGATACAGGCTCCATAGCGGCAGCCGCGCGAAGGCGGCCAGCACCATCAGCGAGGCGCCGATCAGCAGCTTGTCGGCGATCGGGTCGAGCATGCGGCCGAGGTCGGAGAACTGCCGGCGGGAGCGGGCGATCTGGCCGTCCAGGTAGTCGGTGATGCCGGCGGCGGCGAAGAGCAGGCAGGCGAGCGCGTCGCCGAGCGGCCGGTGCAGCGCCACTAGCGCCACCAGCACCGGAATGGCGGCGATCCGCGACAGGGTCAGGATGTTCGGCAGGTCGGTCAACATCTGTCGGATCCGTTTCCAGCACCAAAGCCTACAGCAGACGGCGCGCCGCCGATACCTCGCCCCGGATGACGGTCAGGCCTGCGTGTCGCGCCAGCCGGCATGGAAGTGCCCGTAGATCGCGCGGGCCGTCTCCCGGCTGATGCCGGGCGCGTTCTCCAGGTCGCTCAGGCCGGCCTGCTTGACCCCGCGGGCCGAGCCGAAATGGTTCAGCAGCGCGCGCTTGCGGGCAGCCCCGATGCCGGGGATCTCGTCGAGCTCGCTCTGCACGATCGCCTTCGAGCGGCCGGCGCGATGGGTGGTGATGGCAAACCGGTGCGCCTCGTCGCGCAGCCGCTGCAGGTAGTAGAGCACCGGGTCGCGCGGCGGCAGCTGGAACGGGGCCGCGTCGCCGGTATGGAACCATTCCCGCCCGGCATCGCGGTCCGGACCCTTGGCGATCGCCACCAGCCTGACGTCGTTGACGCCGAGATCGTCCAGCACCTGGCGCACCGCCGAGAACTGCCCGAGCCCGCCATCGATCAGCAGCAGGTCGGGCCAGTCCGGGCGCGACGGCGCCTCGCCGGTCTTCTCCTGCTCGGCCGCCTGCTCGCGAAGCGAGCGGCCGAACCGGCGCTCCAGCACCTCGCGCATCATCGCGAAGTCGTCGCCGGGCGTGATCGGGCCGCGGATCGAGTATTTGCGGTAGGCCTGCCTGGTGAAGCCCTCCGGACCCGCCACCACCATCACGCCATAGGCGTTGGTGCCCATGATGTGGCTGTTGTCGTAGGTCTCGATCCGCTCCGGCGGCCCGGCCAGGCCGAACAGCGACGCCACGCCTTCCAGCAGCCTGGCCTGCCCTGCCCCCTCGGCCAGCTTGCGCTCCAGCGCCTCGCGGGCGTTGGTTGCCGCATGCTCCACCACGGCGCGCTTCTCGCCGCGCTGGGGCACCGCCAGCTCGACCTTGCGGTCGGCCTTCAGGCTCAGCGCCTCCTGGATCAGCTCCGGCTCCTGCACCCCCACGTTGAGCAGCAGCAGCGGCGGCGGCGGCTTGTCGTCGTAGAACTGGGCGATGAAGGCCGACAGGATCTCGCCCGCCTCCTCGCCCTTCACGTTGGCCGGGAAGAAGGCGCGGTTGCCGTTGTTGCGGCCGCCGCGGATGAAGAACACCTGCACGCAGGCCTGCCCCGCCGCCTGATGGATGGCGATGATGTCGGCATCCTCGATGGAGGCCGGGTTGATGACCCCGCTGCCCTGCACGTGGGTCAGGCCGCGGATGCGGTCGCGGATCGCGGCGGCGCGCTCGAACTCCATCGCCTCCGAGGCCTGCTCCATCTCGACGGAGAGCTCCTTCTGCACCGAGCCCGCCTTGCCGGACAGGAAGCCGCGCGCCTGCGCCACCAGCCGGTCGTAGCCGGGCTTGTCGATGCGGTCGACGCAGGGTGCCGAGCAGCGCTTGATCTGGTGCAGCAGGCACGGCCGGGTGCGGGTCGTGAACACGCTGTCGGAACAGGAGCGCAGCAGGAACACCCGCTGCATGGCGGTGACGGTCTGGTTGACCGCCCAGGCCGACGCGAACGGCCCCCAGTAGCTCGCACCCTTGCCGGGCTTGCCGCGATGCTTGGTGATCTGCGGAAAGGCGTGCCCGTCGGTCAGCATCAGCCAGGGATAGGTCTTGTCGTCGCGCAGCAGGATGTTGAAGCGCGGCTTGAGCCGCTTGATCAGGTTGGCCTCGAGCAGCAGCGCCTCGGCCTCGGTATGGGTGGTGACGATCTCCATCGAGACCGTGTCGCTGACCATGCGGCGCAGCCGTTCCGGCAGGCGGCCGATCTGGGTGTAGGAGTAGACGCGCTTCTTCAGGCTGCGCGCCTTGCCGACATAGAGCGCCTCGCCCCTGGCATCGAGCATGCGATACACGCCGGGAGACAGCGGCATGGTGAGCAGGGCCCGCTCGATGACCGCGACGCCCACCGGACCCGATGCGACGGAGGCTGGCGGCGTTTCGGCCGACGGGTCCTGAGCCGGCGTCATGCTGCCCGGGCTGGTGATCTGGCTCTCCGTCATGGCGCTCATCTAGTGCGGCACGGGGCGAAAGCGTAGCCGCAAAACCTACGACGTTGGATTCACACCGGTTTCGCCAGGACGACCTGCTTCTCCACCGCGCTTGTGGATAAGTATGTGGATCAAGGGGTGACAAACCACCGCCGGGCGCGGCAATCCTGGACTTCCATCGCATTGCCCAATTACTAGGCACCTGACCCAAGTCATTGTAAACGAACACTTTACCGGCAAGGCGTTCGTCACGCTCCGAGGATAATCGGGCAGGTCGTTGGAAATGTTGCGAGTCAATGACGCAGGTGGATGATTCCACCGGGCGGGTGTCGAAAAATGCCCGTGGGCCTTCCCGTTTTGTTCAAGTTGACAAGCGTGGCGCTGCAGGTGGAGCCGGGCATCACCGGCCGGAGGAACGACCGGCCCGGGTGTCCGGACGCCTGCCGCAGGCTCGACCGACGGACCGCGGATCAGGCGGCGACGGCGGTCCGGCGGAGGTTCGCCGCGCCGACGACGGAGACGAACAGCATCGATGCCTCGTCCGGCAGCTCCAGCACCGCCCGACCGTCGGTCCAGCGATACGCGACCTGCGCGACCTCGACATCGTGCCAGCCGCGCTGCAGGGCGGGGCGAGCGAGCGGCAGCCCGGCAAGGCCGTCGCGGCAGACGACGCTCAGCGCGGAAACGGCGATGCCGAGGCGGCAGCGATCATCGAGCCAGGGCGCCGTCGACCAGGGCGAGGCGGCGCCGGACGCCAGCGTGACGGTCCGGACGGCCCTGGGCAGGACGCAGCGGAAGGTGGTGGCCGTGCCGTCGAAGTCGACCTGCGTCGGAGCATGCGCCTGCCCGTCCGCGATGACCGTAAACGGCGCGCTGCTGCTCAGGCCGCCGGCTTCCGCTCCGCCTGCCGCAGCAGCCGCAGGAAGTTGCCGCTCCAGAAGGCCTCGATCTCGGAGCGGCCATAGCCGCGCCGCTCGAGCTCGAGGGTGACGTTGCGGCTCTCGGCGGCGTTGCCCCAGCCCTTGACGGCGCCGCCGCCGTCGAAGTCGGAGCTGATCCCGACATGGTCGACGCCGATCCGCCGGACCACGTGGTCGATGTGATCGACGAGGTCGGCGACGCTCGCCGGTCCGCCCGCCGCACTCTCGCCGCGCGGGCGGAGGAAGACCGGCATCGCCGTGACCTGGATCAGGCCGCCCGAGTCGCGCAGCGCGTCGAGCTGGGCGTCGTCGAGGTTGCGCCGGTGGTCGCACAGCGCGCGCGCGCAGGAATGCGTCGCGACCACGGGGGTCGTGGAATGCTGCACCGCCTGCAGCATCGACTGGCGCGACAGGTGGGAGACGTCGACGAGCATGCCGTGCCGGTTCATCTCCGCGATCGCCTCGCGGCCGAGCGGGCTCAGGCCGCCATGCAGCGCCTCCGCGTCGCCGAGGTCGCGCCGGGGGTTGGCGCTGTCGGCCAGCAGGTTGTGGCCGTTATGGGTCAGGGTGACGTAGCAGGCGCCCTTGGCGCGGAAGGCCGCGATCACCGAGAGGTCGGTGCCGAACGCATAGGCGTTCTCGATCGCCGGCACGACCGCGATCGCGCCGTCGCGACGCGCCTGCTCGATCGCGTCGGCGCCGGTGCAGAGCCGCGACCGCATGCCGTCGCGCTCGCCGCCCATCGCGGCGATGCGGTCGAGCATGGCGAACGCACGCTCGCGCGCGGCGGCGTGCGACGGCGGATCGAGCGGACCCTGCGGGATGTAGGCGGCGAAGCACCCCGCCCACAGGCCGCCCGCGCGCATCTTGGGCAGGTCGACGCGACGGTTCGGGCTCTCGACGAACGGGTCGTCGCCGTCGGGCCAGGGGATGTCGATATGGCTGTCGAGGGTCAGCAGGGAGGCGTGCAGGTCGGGCGTGTCGCTCATGGCCCGACGCAACGCCAGCCCCGACGCTTTTGCAAGCGCCGCCGCTCTTGCCAGCCGGGCGCCGGTGGGCGATCCGACGCGGCATGCGCATCGTGACCTGGAACATCAACTCGCTGCGGCTGAGGCTCGGGCTGCTGGAGCGGCTGGCGCTGGAGCTGGCGCCGGACGTGATCTGCCTGCAGGAGACCAAGTGTCCGGACGAGTTCTTTCCCGAGGACGCGCCGGCCCGGCTCGGCTACCCGCATCATGTCCGGCGCGGGATGAAGGCCTATAACGGCGTGGCGATCCTGTCGCGGCTGCCGCTCGCGGTGGACGACACCGCCCCGGACTGGTGCCTGAAGAACGACCGGCGGCACATCTGCGCCACCGTGCAGGCACCCGGCGGTCCGCTGCAGCTGCACGACTTCTACGTGCCGGCGGGCGGCGACATCCCCGATCCGGCGGAGAATCCCAAGTTCGCGCACAAGCTCGCCTTCGTGGAGGAGGCGACGCGGTTCTTTGCCGGCTGCCGGCCGCAGCGCAGCGTCCTGCTCGGCGACCTCAACATCGCACCGCTGGAGCACGACGTCTGGAGCCACCGGCAACTCAGGGACACCGTCTGCCATACGCCGCCGGAGATCGAGCGGTTCGAGGCCTGGCTCGGCACCGGGTACGTCGACGCGCTGCGCCACTTCGTGCCGGCCGACCGCAAGCTCTACACCTGGTGGTCGTACCGGAATCGCGACTGGCGCAGCAGCAATCGCGGCCGCCGGCTGGACCATGTCTGGGTGACGCCGGACCTGGTCCCTGCCCTGCGCGGCATGGTGGTCCACACGGAAGCGCGCGACTGGCCGATGCCCTCGGATCACGTCCCGGTGGCGATCGACCTCGCGCTGTGAGCATCAGGCGGCGACGATGCCGCCTTCCGGATCGAGCCGGTAGCCGCCGCCCTCGGTGACCAGCAGGCAGGCGTTGGCGGGGTCGGGCTCGATCTTCTGCCTGAGCCGGTAGATGTGGGTCTCGAGCGTGTGGGTGGTGACGGCGGCGTTGTAGCCCCAGACCTCATTGAGAAGCACCTGGCGCGGCACCGGACGGGTGCCGGCCCGGTAGAGGAATTTCAGGATCGCGGCCTCCTTCTCGGTCAGCCGGATGCGGCGGTTGCGGGCCACCTCCTGCAGCAGCTTGGCCGAGGGGCGGAACGTGTAGGGCCCGATGGTGAAGACCGCATCCTCGCTGTTCTCGAAGATGCGCATCTGCGCACGCAGGCGGGCGAGCAGCTCGGCGATGCGGAAGGGCTTGGCGACATAGTCGTTGGCGCCGGCATCGAGACCACGCACCACGTCCGCCTCGTCGTCCGAGCCGGTCAGCATGATGATCGGCATGCGCCGTCCCTGCCGCCGCTGCTCGGCACAGAAGTCCCGTCCGTCGCCGTCGGGCAGCGAGACGTCGAGGATCAGCGCGTCGTAGCGCGCCGACGGCTCGCCCATGCGGGTGCCGGCTTGCTCGATCGACTCCGCCTGTTCGACCAGGAATTCACCATCGAGCTGAAGCTGCTCGACGAGCGCCTCGCGCAGCGCCTGGTCATCGTCCACAATCAGTATGGGTCGCTCGCCCGCCATTGAAATTCTCTTCCCTGAGCGGCAGGACACGTCAGCTGGTGCAGCTGCCGCGGCCGCGTCGGCTTCCTGTGACAGCCCCGAACTCGTTTCGGCGCCGTCTCATAGCCAGTCGTCATCACAACGCGGTGACATGCCGCCAGGACCCGTCATCCGACGCACAAGTTACGCACTTTATCGTGATCCCTGAACGGCGCGGGATATCGTGAGGCAGGGGATTGGAAGGAGCGGGACATGACGAACGCCGTGATCGAGGCGGTCGAGGGAAGTCGCGCGATGCTGCGGATCGCGTCGCTGCGGGTGCCGGCGATGCTGGGTGCTGCGGGTGTTCGGCAGGACAAGCAGGAGGGCGACGACGCCACGCCCGCCGGGCTGCTGCGCCTGCGACGGGTGCTCTACCGGGCGGACCGGGTGGCGGCGCCGGCGTGCGCGGTCGCGCGCGAGGCGATCGCCCCGGATGACGGCTGGTGCGACGACCCGACGCATGCCGACTACAACAGGCCGGTCCGGCTGCCCCATCCGAGCCGTCACGAGCTTCTGTGGCGCGAGGACGCGCTCTACGACATCGTGGCCGTGCTCGGCTGGAACGACGAGCCGGTGGTCCGCGACCGCGGCTCGGCGATCTTCCTGCACTGCGCGACCCGGGACGCGCGGCCGACGCGAGGCTGCATCGCCCTGCAGCCGGATGCGCTGCGGCTGGTGCTGGCAGCCGGCCTGACGGCGATCGAGGTTCCGGGTTGACCTTCCACGCCGGACCCGGACCGGATCAGGGTCGTCGGACGCCGTCACCGTCGCGAGATGTGCCAGCCGCGCGCTGAGCCGCCCGCGCACGGGAACGGCCGGTTCAGGCGGCGCGCGCCAGGATCGCGGTGAAGAAGCCGTCGGTGCCGTGCAGCCGGGGCGTCAGCCGCAGGAACGGCGTGTCGGGCGACAGCGCGCCCGACGCCAGCGGCGGCTGCAGCGTCTGCGGATCACGCAGGTCGAGCAGGGCGAAGCCGGGCTGACGGCTCAGGAAGGCCTCGACCTGCGACGCGTTCTCCTCGCGCAGCACCGAGCAGGTGGCATAGACGAGGCGGCCGCCCGGCCGGACCAGGGACGCCGCCGCATCGAGGATGGCGGCCTGCTTGACGGTGAGCTCGTCGAGATCGGTCCGCGTCAGCCGCAGCCGGGCGTCGGGGTTGCGGCGCCAGGTGCCGGTGCCGGTGCAGGGCGCGTCCACCAGCACACGGTCGAAGCTGGCCGCCCGCCGCTTGGCCCACTTGTCGCCCGCGACCAGCAGATGGCGCTCGACATTGTGCACGCCCGCCCGGCGCAGCCGGCGGACCGCGCCGTCGAGCCGTGGCTCCGACACGTCGCAGGCAACGATGTGGCCGCGATTCTGCATGGTCATGGCCAGGCCCAGCGTCTTGCCGCCCGCACCCGCGCAGTAGTCCAGCACGCGCATCTCGGCGGCCGCACCCACCGCCTGCACCACCAGCTGGCTGCCCTCGTCCTGGATCTCGACCAGGCCGGCCTGGAACGCCTCCGTCGCCATCACCGGCTGGCGCGACGCGATGCGCAGGCCCCAGGACGAGAGCGGCGTCGGTACCGCCTCGATGCCCTCCTCCGCCAGGGCGGCGGCGGCGGCCTCGCGGGTGTTGCGCAGCAGGTTGACCCGCAGGTCGAGCGGTGCCGCCGCGGTCAGGGCGGCAAGCTCGGCCTCCAGCTGGTCTCCGAACTGCGCCCGCAGCAGCGGCAGCAGCCAGTCCGGCACCTCGAGCGCCACCGCGTCCGGCATCTCCGGATGGTCCAGCGTGTGGCCTTCCAGCGCCCGCAGCACGCGGGCCTCGAACGGCTCGAGCACGTCCGGCGCATAGCGGCCGCCGGAAAAGGCGCGCTGCAGGCTTTCCACCGGCCGGCCTTCCAGCACCGACAGCGCGCCGACCAGCAGGCGCGGCTGCGCCTCGCCGCCGGCACGCCGCAGCCACCAGTCGAGCCGGCGCCAGGCGCGCAGCACCGACCAGACCAGGGTGGACACCTCGCGGCGGTCGCCACCGCCGATATAGCGGCGCTCGCGGAAGAAGTTGTTCGCCACCGCATCGGCAGGACGCCTCGGCGTGGCCTCCATCTGAAACAGCAGGTCGATGGCGGCGGCCAGGCGGGCGATGGGGGTCATGCAGGCTCCGGAACGAGCGCGCCCTATAGCAGAACACCGGCGACGCCGCGCCTGCCGCCGGCCGGCCGCAGGCCCGCGGGCGCCGTCGTACGGCGATCGCCCGGACGCCGGGTCGACACGGCGTTTCCAGGAACGGCGGCCGCGGCCGGAAATGCCGATGACGACGCAGCCGGGCGCCAGACCCATCCGGGCATGGATGCGCGCTTCGAGGTCCGGCCGCGGTCGAATGGCGTGACCCCCCGGCAGGGACCGCGAGACCCGGCCGGCGGCGAGGATCCGATCGTGTCGCAGGTGGAGACGCGCGGGGAGATTGGACAGGCACCTGCTCGGCGGCCAGGCCCGAGCGGACGCCGGCAGGCTGGTCAGCATCCTGACAAACGTCGATGCCGTGCCGGCGGCTTGCCACGCGACGGCGCGCAAGCCGCCGCGAACGTCACGCGCCGCCCGGCATCCCGGGCGGCCGAAGCGGCCGGGCCAGCCCGTCACCCGCCGTCGCCGCGTGGCGCCTCGCTGCGGCGGAGCTTCAGTCCTGCCGGTAGTTCGGCGCCTCCCGGGTGATGGCGACGTCGTGCACATGGCTCTCGCGCAGGCCGGCGCCGGTGATGCGCCGGAACTGCGTGCGGGTCTGCAGCTCGGCGATGCTGGCGCTGCCGGTATAGCCCATGCCGGCGCGCAGACCGCCGACGAGCTGGTGCACCACGGCCGCCATGCCGCCCTTGAACGCCACCCGCCCCTCGATGCCTTCGGGCACCATCTTGAGCGTGTCCTTGATCTCCTGCTGGAAGTAGCGGTCGGCCGAGCCGCGCGCCATCGCCCCCAGGCTGCCCATGCCGCGATACGCCTTGTAGGAGCGGCCCTGATACAGGAACACCTCGCCCGGCGCCTCGTCGGTGCCGGCAAGCAGGGAGCCCACCATCACCACGTCGGCGCCGGCGCCGATCGCCTTGACCAGGTCGCCCGAGGTGCGGATGCCGCCATCGGCGATCGCCGGGATGTCCTTCTCATGGCAGGCGGCGGCGGTTTCCAGCACCGCGCTGAACTGCGGCACGCCGACGCCCGCGACGATGCGGGTGGTGCAGATGCTGCCGGGGCCGATGCCGATCTTGACCGCGTCCGCGCCGGCCTCGATCAGCGCCAGCGCGCCTTCCGGGGTGGCGACGTTGCCGGCGACGATCTGCACCGCGTTCGACAGCTTGCGCACCCGCTCGATCGCCGCCAGCACGCCGGCGGAATGGCCGTGGGCGGTGTCGATCACCAGCACGTCGACCCCGGCCTCGATCAGCGCCTGCCCGCGGGCGAAGCCGTCCTCGCCGACGCCGGTCGCGGCGGCACAGCGCAGCCGGCCCATCTCGTCCTTGTTGGCGAGCGGATGGGCGACCGCCTTCTCCATGTCCTTGACGGTGATGATGCCGATGCAGCGGCCCTGGCTGTCCACCACCAGCAGCTTCTCGATGCGGTTCTTGTGCAGCAGGTGGCGGGCCAGATCCGGCGTCGCCCCGTCGGTGACGGTGATCAGGTTGTCGCGGGTCATCAGCTCCTCGACGCGCGCCCCGGGGTCGGTCGCGAAGCGCACGTCGCGGTTGGTCAGGATGCCGACCAGGCGCTGGGTCACCGGCTCGACCACGGGAAGCCCGCTGATGCGGTGTTGCGCCATGATCGCGCGGACTTCCGCCAGCGTCTGCTGCGGCTGCACCGTCACCGGATTGACCACCATGCCGCTCTCGAACCGCTTCACCCGCCGGACGTGCTCGGCCTGCTCCTCGATGCCGAGATTCTTGTGGATGACGCCGAGTCCGCCCTGCTGCGCCATGCCGATGGACATGGCGTCCTCGGTGACGGTGTCCATGGCGGCCGAGATCAGCGGGATGTTGAGGCTGATGCGCCGCGTCAGGCGCGTGCGCGTGTCGGTGGCGTTGGGAAGCACCTGCGAATAGCCCGGCACCACCAGCACGTCGTCGAAGGCGAGCGCCTCGCGGATGCGGCTCTCGACGGAGACGGGGCTCGGTGCATCCATGTCGCTCGGCTCCTGGCAGGAGCGCCCGGCATCTGGCCTCGGGTTCCCGACCTTTGGCGGGTCCCCCTACAACGCGCGCCGACCACACGCAAGCGATTGCGCAACCGGTCCGCACCCGGCACGGTCGTGCCATGATCCCTGCCATCCAGGCGCGCGCCGCCACCGCCCTTCCCCTGGCTCTGGTCCTGGCTCTGGCCCTGTCTCTGGCCCCGGCGCTGCTGCTCTCGGGCTGCGCCGGCGGCGGAGCGTTGCCGCCGCCCCGTCAGATCGCCGGCTCGCCGCATTATGCCTGTCCGGACGGGCGCGGCTTCACCACGCAGTTCGACACGGTCACGCACCAGACCGACCTGTTCCTCGCCGGCGGCGGGGCGCGCCGTCTCGATCCGGTCCCCGATCCGAATGGCGGGCTGCTCTACCAGGATGCCGACTACCAGCTCAGGCCGGGGCCGACCGACGCCTCCAACGCCCTGACCGATCGATCCACGACAAGCCGCCAGATCTGCACCCGCAGCCCCTGACGCGGTTCGGGCGGGCCGCACCGATGCGGCCCGGCGGCGAGCGGTCGCCGCCGTCCGGACCGTGCCTGCGTCGCCGCTACCGCATCTGCAGCGGGATCGCCACCACGTCGCGATTGGCGCTGCCGCCGCCATTGACCAGATGGTTCACGACGAAGGCCAGCACCGGCGTGTCGGAATCGATGGTCTCGAAGTTCCGGGACTTGCTGAACGGATCGATCAGCACCGGGTAGGAGTCGGCCTCGGTCCAGGAGTCGTACTTGGCGACCGACGGCAGCATCATCAGCCGCTTGACCGGTGACCAGTTCAACAGGTCGGACGATGTCGAGTAGTAGGCGCCCGGCACCGGAGCTGCGTCGCCGGTGAGCTGGAAGCGCGACTGGGTGACCGCGATGTAGACGCCCTTGCCTGGAATGAAGCTGACCGAGCGGACCGGATCGGCGAACTGCCAGCCCCCGACCAGCGCGCAGGGGATGCCCCTGTTCGACGGGCGCGGCTCCAGCGAGACGGTGAAGTCGGTGCCGCTCCATCCCTTCCACGATGAAGGCCGGCTCAGGTCGTTGCTGCGGATCAGGCAGTTTCCTCCAGCACCGCTGTAGCCGTCCTGGGCGTAGGCAAAGGTGTAGTAGTAGCCGGCGCGCTTGATGATGTTCGACGTCGTGAAGAAGCCGTTCCGGTATTTCTGGTCGTTCTCGGGCATCACCGTGATGGCCGCGAGGTCGCCATTGCCGGCCGAGAGAGGCGTCCAGTGCTGGCCCATCAGGCCGGACGTTTCCGTCGACAAGGCGTTGAGCCAGCAGTTGCCGGTTCCGTGGTCGACACAGCCGTAGGCGGCCTCGATGCGCGACATGTCCTCGCTGGCGATGGCAAACAGGTTGGTGCCATCTTCCGTATAGGTTCCCTCGATGATCAGGGACCCGCGTGTCGCGATGTTGTAGTTCGCCGTCGTCGGCGCGGCGCATGACGTTGCCAGGTTGAACGGGTTGGTTCCCACCATCGCCCAGTTGTCGCCGTCATCCGACATCAGGACGAGCTTGCCGTCGGCGCGACGATAGGCGCGCGGCGGTCCGTCGGGAGCGAGCCGGCCGCTGCAGGAATCCTTCACCCAGCTGAACACGGTCTGCCGAGGCAGGATCTGCGAGAAGCTCGGCGACGCGTTCGCGCCGGCAGCCGTCTCCGCAGCGTCCGCGACATGCCCCTGGCATGCCGCAACTGCCAGAACGACACCGATCGTTATCGTATGCTTCAGCCAATCCATCATTATCATCCTTCTGCAGATTTCGTGTTCAGGAACATCGGGACCGGCTTTGTTCTCGCGCCGTTCGTTCTGAAAACAGAACAAATTAGATCACGGCCCGACCGGGCGCGCTCACATGGCGGCCGTCAGAAATCATGATGTTCTGGAAGATAGACTTTCTATTTCAATGTAGCTTCGGCTCTACAGGCAGAACCTGACACTTGATCAAATACAGAAGCGGGCTTCCGCCTGATGTCGGATCGGGAGAACAAATACGTCGAAAATCGCTTGCCCAGACATTCCTTCGTCGTGAGCAAGCACTATCACGTTTTCGCGAGTGCTCGAGCGGAAATGCCGATCCGGCGTGTCTTATCTTCGGGATCGTTCCGCTCAGTCTGTGGCTTCGGACGCGCTCCTGGTCGGCGCGTACTGGCTTGATCCCGGCGTCATCGGATGAGCAGACATGCCATGATTGGCACTGGAGGCTTTCAAGGTCGGCAGCCGCGAGACGGTGTTGCGGACCGCATGGTTCGAGATATTCGTCACGCCAGCCGCCGATCCACAGCCAGAGCCGGCTCGCGTTGCTGCGTTGGTAAGGCGCCGGTACGGCGGGGTGGCGTGAACGGCGGCGTCAGCCGGAGCGGCCCCGACATCGTCCAGAACCGTAGCCGAGGAAGGGGCAACAGAGCGGCGACGTACGGCCAATCATGATGTCTCGCCGCCGTCATGGATCGGTCGCCGGTGGTCACCCCCCGTCGGGAACAGCCCGTGTGCCGCAACGCGCTCTGCTGACCAATCCCGAGCAACATCCGGGTGCGGCCCCGCGCCGGTTCAGGTGGAGCCGTTCCCGCCCTGGTGGCGGTCGCCGCAGGTGAACTCTGGCGCTGCCGGTCGCGCCTGGGATGGCCGGCTTCTGCATGCGGCAGCACTTCGCCTGGCGCAGCCGGAGGTCGGCAGGTCGCATCGTGGTCATGCACGACGCATCCTGATGCCGCCGCGCCTACTGCTCCCGGTCCAGGCGCTCGCGCCGGGCTGCACGCAAGGCCTGGCCGCGCTCCGAACGAAAGCCGGTCGCGACCACGTAGAGCTCGCTGGACTCCTTGCGGCTTGCCGGCGGCTTGGCATGGCGGACGGTGGCGAAGGCCTGCTTCATCGGCGTCAGCATGTCCTTCTCCGAGCCGCCCTGGAACACCTTGGCGACGAAGCTGCCGCCGTCGGCCAGCACCTCCATGGCGAAGTCGAGTGCCAGCTCGGCCAGGCCGATGATGCGGATATGGTCGGTGGCGGCGTGGCCGGTGGTGTTGGGCGCCATGTCCGACAGCACGAGGTCGGCCGGCCCGCCCAG
This sequence comes from uncultured Acetobacteraceae bacterium, assembly GCA_964236105.1. Lineage (GTDB taxonomy): Bacteria > Pseudomonadota > Alphaproteobacteria > Acetobacterales > Acetobacteraceae > Lichenicola. The sequence goes on from CAXSBC010000002.1 coordinate 517,422, forward strand.
CAGCTCGCGCAGCCGCCCGGGCAGGTCGGGATCGTTGAAATCGCCCTCGATGATCTCCGCCCCGCGCACCGGATCGACCGGCAGCAGGTCGATGCCGACCACGTGCGCGGCACCTCGCTTGACCGCTACCTGCGCCCAGCCGCCAGGAGCCGCACCCAGGTCGATCACCCGCATGCCCGGCCGGATCAGCTGGTACTTGTCGTCGAGCTCGATCAGCTTGAACGCCGCGCGCGAGCGCCAGCCCTGCTTGCGGGCAGCCACCACGTAGGGGTCGTTCAACTGTCGCGCCAGCCAGCGCTGCTGCGCCGTGGTGCGTCCGCGCGCCGTCCGAAGCGACACCGCCTTGGCGCGCCCGGTCTGGGCGGTCGCGGCATCGGCTTGACTGGTCTTGGCACCCGGAGTGCTGTCGCCGGTCTTGCCGGGCTGGCGGCCCGGTACCGGTGGGCCGCCCTTGCCGGACCCCCCGCGGGCGCCGCTGCCCGGGCCGGTCCCCTTGCTCCGCCCCGTCATGAGGACACCGCCGCGTCGCGGCCCGTCCGTGCAACGAGCAGTTCCCGGTGCGACGACAGCAGCCGGGCATCCGGGCGGGGCACGGCAGGCGTCTCCCGGTCAACCCTCACGGCCGGCATCGTGCCGGCTGGACCGGAACCGGCGACGTCCTGAGGGAACGGTCCGGACGGGAAGCAGGATCGTGTCAGGCTGCAGTGGCGCGTCATGCGCAAGACCATACCACCGCAGGCGCCATGGTCCGCTATCAAGACCATGTCCGTCGGCGGCGGGCGACGGCTGACACAGCCAGGCAGCGCACACGTGCCTGTCCGATCCCGTCAGAAGCCCAAGGATGCGGACGTACGGCCGTCCGGGAGCAGGTCAACCAGGTTCGCTGCCGCCGGCGGCGCAGCACGATCGCGCAGGCCGGGTGGTCGTGGCGCGATCGGACGCCGTTCTGGCCGAGGCTGCGGCGGTGCGGCTGATTCCGGGCAGCCCCTGCCGCGCCGGGACCTGCCCGATCATCGCCCCGCCGCCCGGGCATCGCGAGCCCACGCAGGCCGAGCCGGGCGAAGGCGATCACGCCCGATGGCGAGCTGCGGCAGCCGGGCCGGCTCGGCCCGGTCGGCGACTGCCGGCTCGGCGGTCTCCTGCAGATGTCGTCCTTGGTTGCCAGTCGGATGAACGAGTGCTACCTCCGCGTCCGCACCATGCGGCAGCCGCCGTTTGGGGGATAGTTTAGCGGTAGAACTTCCGACTCTGACTCGGAAAGCCTTGGTTCGAATCCAGGTCCCCCAGCCACTTGGCATACCTCCTGAAGTTGCTGCGTTTTTTCGATCCGTCTAGAGGCTTGTCATGACCGGCCCGGTAAGGATCCACCGACATGTCCCCACCGCCGAGCAGGACATGCCGCCCCGGACGCCGTGCGAGACGCCGTAAGCGCTGCCCTGGCTGCAGTCGGAGTGAGTCCGCTGCATGATAGTCCGGGCCTGCCTGCAACCGTTCCCGCGTGGCTGCCGGAGGCTCTCGTGACCGCGAAACCGCCTGCGTCGTCCTGAAGACCGCGAGTGTGACGAAGGGACTCAAGAAGTGGTCCCATCGAACCGTGGTGGCGTCGACGGCGAGACATGAGACCAGGCACAAGAAACAGAGAAGTAGCGCGGCGGCCGGGCTGCGCTCCGATATGCCAATGTCGCCCATTCGGCTCCTGGCGGACCGCTGGCTGGCCGACGCGGACGGCATGATCACCGGATAAACAATGCGGCACCACAAGGTGGCCCTGGCCTACCTCGGGGCGTTCTGGCGGGCCATCGCGGCGGCGACGCTGACACCGTCCTGCACACGACCGACATTCGCCAGGTGGATCGGATGCCGTCCGGGGATTTCATTGAGTGGCGACGGGCGGTGCGGCTTGCCTGGAAGGAGGGCCGGTCCACCGCCAGACGTCGCAGGGCCTCCCCTGCGGCGTCTTGGCCGGTTGCCGGGACACTGCTCCGGGGGTGCCGTGTTCCGTCGCGAACGCCTGGAGCCGGGTGGAAACGTCGCTCCAGACCAGCGCGGCGGTAAGTGCGCCCATGATGCGCATCAGTCGTCGCTGAGGATTTCAGCACGGCCCGGCGCAGCCTCCTTGATCCTCACGTAGACCGCTCTTGTTGAGGCGTCTGGATCAAGCGGCGGCAACGGGTTGTCGGGATGTTTCCGAGGATGCCAGGGACGAGGATCGGAAGCGCCCATGATGCGACGTCAGCGCAGGCTTCACTGCGTCAGGGTCAGTGGAACGGGCGTAGACGGTCAGACCAGCGTGGCGGGGCGGGCGGCGGTGCGTAAGCGATCCACAGGAAGGCCGTAGCGCACCCTGGCATAATCGAGGAGACGCCAAGTCGCTGACGATGGAGCGAATCAGGAAGTGCCTGGCGCCAGCACCCTTGACGATCTCACAGGCTGTCCCTGACCCCGATACGACGGCAATGGATGGTTGCGTCCAGCGAGGTGTGCCTCCGACAGGTTCTTGAAAATGGGCTGGAGCGGCGTCTACGGCAGCGAGGCTGAAACGTTATCGATTGGCCTCACGTTGGTCTCCTTGATGTACGTATGGGTTCCGGGATCAGCGGGAAGAGCCGGTGCTGCTGAGGAAAGCGACCGGGCTCGGTATGCTTCGACTATGAACATCGGCAATGCGCCATCCGCTATCGCTCTGCACAAGATCAAGTACGATGACTGTCGGAACAACGCCGACAATCATGCAAACGGTTGCCGTGGCTTGGTCGGCTGACAGCCTGTCGATCATGATCGAGGAAAGCCGGAATCCCCCGTCATCGTGGCAATCGCAAAGAGGATCTTCATCAAGCCTTCCGATGTCTCCGGTCGGAACCCGTTCATCGGCCCGGATCAAATCGAGCAATCGAGGCGTGAACAGTTTTGGGGCTGCCTGTCCCAAAGGGTCTGACCGGTTCTCCTTGCCGTAATCTCTGTACAGGTTTCCAACAAGCGCTTCCGGAGTAGCCGAGCGTTCCTCACCGACAGCCGATAGAACGCGGGTTGTTGCAAGACATGCTGCGAACGCGAGCCAATATTTCAAGGGCGGCAGACCTGCATCGGAGGTGCGGCTTTGCGGTAGAACGAACCTGAGATCATAGCCGATTGACGGTAGTCAGATACCCACTACGTGCCCGTGTAGAAGGCGATATGACCAGCCGGCACGCCGGCTGGATAGCCTCGGATCACGACCACATCGTCCTTTGCGGAAAATAGCCTTACGTGTCCATCCTTGAGAAACCGGAAGCCTGTAAGACAATCCTTAACCCGTGTCGGTCGGCAAATCATGTTAACCCCGTCAGCCTCCAACGCTTTCTGCCATAGTTTGCGCATTCGTGGCGGGACGCCGTCGCAGCGTGGAACGGCCGCTTTATCCTTGTTCAAGGTGCCCGTGATCAACCTGAAGAAGCTTGCGATTGATGGCATTCTCCCGTGTCCCAGACGTGACGCCGGGCGCGAGAGGCTCGCGGTGGGATGAAGCGTTGCGCGTTGCCACGATCGACGTCAGTGCCGCGCGGGCTGCGGTGATAGAGGAAGGGCTTTGCGAGGCGGGGCTGACCGACATCACGATGCTGACCGAACGTCGCAAGTTGGCGGCGGCGCTGGAGGCGCTGGCGCCGGACGTCGTGCTGATGGATCTGGCGCTGCCGAGCCGCGACCTGCTGGAGGAGAGCTTCATGATGTCGCGTGCGCTGGCCAGGCCGATCGCGATGGTCATCGACCAGAGCGATGAGGACACGATCGGGGCTGCCATTGATACGGGAGCCTTGGCCTCTGTCGTGGATGGGCTGCGCCGCGAGCGGATCAAGCCGATCCTCGATCTGGCGATCAAGCGATCGATGCCGTCGCGCGCCCACAGGCCGAACTGCACGAGGCGCGCACGGCACTCGCTGAGCGCCGGACGATGGACAGGGCGAAGACGATCCTGATCCAGCGGAACGGCCTGAGCGAGCCGGACGCCTATGCGCTGTGGCGTCGGACGGCGATGAACCAGGCCCGCCGCATCGTCGATACCGCCGGGGCGCTGGTGACCGTGGACGCCCTGCTGCAGGAACAGAAGGTGTGAGCCAGCCCACGCCGCAGAGGCTGACGCTCGGCTTCCTGCCGCTGACGGACCGCGCCGTGCTGGTCGCGGCCGCGACCGCGGCTTCGCGCAAGCACAGGGGTTCGAACTGACCCTGCCGCGCGACGTCAGCTGGGCCACGGCGCGCGACCAGGTGCAGGCTTCCCACCTGCTGGGACCGCTCACGGTCGCGGTCTCGCCCGGCATCGGCCACCCGAAGGCTCCCCTGGGCGGCGCCCGTTCGGCCTGAGCCTCAACGGCACTTATACCAACGGCGTCAGACAGTGACCTGTTGAGCCCAAGCTCTGGTAGCGATT